>CAZALK010000045.1:0-2376 GCA_964486045.1 uncultured archaeon | reverse complement strand
GGACGACGGCACGCTGTGGCTGAACCTGGGGGACAGTTATGCGGCGGGCGGCAAGGGCGGCGGCGGCTCGTTCATGGCAGAGCGCAAGGACGGTTCGTGGCAGAAGCGGTCGTCCATGAAAGGCTGGCGACCGCCGCCGGATGGACTTAAGTGCAAGGACCTTGTGGGGATACCTTGGCGCGTCGCCTTCGCCCTGCAAGCCGATGGCTGGTACTTGCGCTCGGACATCATCTGGGCCAAAACGAACCCGATGCCGGAGAGCGTCAAGGACCGGCCCACGCGGTCGCACGAGTATCTGTTCCTGCTGTCAAAGAAAGCCAGGTACTACTACGACCACGAGGCGGTGAAGGAACTGGCAGCCTACCTCCAACCCAACAGTCCGCAGTCGATCAAGTCCCCTCATGGGCAAGGATTCACGAGGAGAGCTAAAGGAAACGCCAAGACCTTCCGTGGCGGAGGGGCCTACACGAAGGGTCAGTCTTTCAATAATTCTAATGTCGTCCCACGGGACTCCAGTGGTAATACGCCAAATGAGACCATGACTCGCAACCGCCGCTCTGTCTGGTCGATTGCCACCCAGCCTTTCCCCGAAGCCCACTTCGCCACCTTCCCCCGGAAACTGGTCGAGCCCTGCATCCTGGCCGGCTGCCCTCAGGGCGGTCTGGTGCTCGATCCTTTCTCTGGCAGCGGCACCGTTTCCCTGGTGGCCGCCGGGCATGGCAGGAGATCCGTGGGGGTGGACGCTAATTATGAGTACCTCGCCATGGCGGTGAAGAGGCTCATTGACTACTTGTGAACTATCACCTCTCCAAGTTCCCCAACATCGCCCAGATCCGCCAGATCGACCTGGGCGCCCTCCCCATGATCTGTCGCATGGAGGAGCGGGGGATACGCATCGACAGGGGACATTTCCTGGAGCTGCAGCGTGACCTGGAAAAAGAGTCAATCGCCATCAAGGGCCGCATTGAGTCCATCCTGGACCCGCTCCCCGTGCCCAATCTAGCTTCCCCTCCAGCTATGGCAGCTCTTCTCTACCGTAAGCTCCGCGTGCAGGGTGAGCAGAAGGTACGTTTCACCAAGTCCGGCAAATGGGAGAGCACCAAGGAGGACGACCTCGTCTTGTTCCGCAAGAACCACCCCATCGTGGATGCTATCTTGGATTGGCGCGAGGTCGAGAAGCTCAAGACCACCTACGCCTACTCCATCCCGTTTTATGCTGATTCCGACGACCGGGTCCACACTTCCCTCAATTACACCAGGGCGGCTTCCGGCAGACTTACCAGCAGCAAGCCTCTCAACCTCCAGAACGTCCCCATCCGCGGTAAGTGGGGTCAGAGGGTCCGCAACGGCTTCATCGCTTCGCCAGGGCACTCCCTGGTGGCCAGTGACTACTCCCAGATTGAGTTCGTCTGGGCCGCTCAATTTTCCCAGGACCCCAATTTGCTCTCTGTCTACCGCGAGGGACGCGACCTTCACACCAACACGGCCCAACTGGTATTTGGCATCAGGGACCCGGCGAAGGTGGACCCTATCCGTCACCGTATACCGGCCAAGACGGTGGGCTTCGGAGTTCTTTACCTCATGTCGGCCATGGGCCTCCAGAAATCGATCGCTGATTCTGCTGAAGAGATTTGGGACCTTGACGAGTGTGAGAAATTCATCAACCTTTTCTATCAAGCCTACCCCGGGATACGCCAATACCAGGAAGAGCAGCTCTACCGCATCCGCCGCTATGGCATGGTGTGGACAGCTTTCGGCCGCGTCCGTCTGATACCGGAGATCAGGAGCGCCCTCTACTGGGTCAGGGAAGAAGCCAAGCGCCAAGCTGGTAACACCCCTATCCAGGGTTCGGCGCAGGACACGATCAAGATTGGCATGGCGCTGCTCGATGAGTCCACCCGCTACATGCGGGAGGGGGGCGAGAGCCAAGAGATCCTCCAGATCCATGACGAGGTGATCGCGGAGGTCAGGGACCGTTCGGTGGAGGAGTACAAGGAATTGTCAATTGAGGCTTTGGAGTCAGCGGTGGAGCTGGACGTGCCGGTGAGAGTGGAAGCGCACGTGGCCGGGAGATGGGGGGAGTTGAAATGATCACTGAGTTTCTACTAGAGCGTATTGGTTTCAATGATATTTGGGTGCCAGATGCTGGAAAACCTGTCTGGTGGACCCGCTCCTGGTGGTGGGAAATGGAGCGCTGGGAACATTTATGGAAACGGGGCAACTACCGCGCCGAGCGCGAGATCCTGGGTTGGTTCCCCATCGGCCCTTTCTATGTTGGTCAATGGACTGGACCACAGCTGGATCTCATCTGCGTGAAAAGTTGCGAGACCAATGAGGAAGCTGAAAAGTGGCTCTCTCCACCGGGACACACCATCC
>CAZALK010000044.1:0-2781 GCA_964486045.1 uncultured archaeon | reverse complement strand
AGTTGACGAAAAAAGCAATTTAGCTCTTCATAAAAAATGTCAGACACTCTCGCTAGATCAGATTTACTGACTATAAAATCGTAGAGAGTTAAAAAGACATAGATAACCAGCGGAACTAGTTTTTTCACACGAAAGAACTTAGATTTTGTGTGTACATTATAATGAATTCGCATTACCTTATCTACTATAAAATGCTTAAAACCTTCGGCTAGTTGGTTTCCTAAACCAACCAAGACCTTTGAGACTTCTTGTTCCACTTTAAAGGGTATGCCATTCATTTTTCTATCGTTTATTTTTATCTTCTTTTCTTGTAGAAACAAATATGTCGACATAATAGCCGAATTTCTACACTTTATCTTTTAAAATTTTTATTCCTTATACCAACTATAAAGATATGCACATCTTATAAGTCTTTTTAGGACATCCATGTCGCATATAGATGACATGAAGATTTTGGAAAGAAAAATAGGTCAAATATAGATCCCAATTCTGTAATATAGTCAGTTCATTTGGAATTTTTATCTTTTTCCTCTGTCATAAGAATCTTTCGTTTATGAATAGTATCAATAAACTTAATTAACATCTTTATCGCAGCATCTATTAAAAATTCATGATGGTTCCGATATATGGGATATTTCTTAATTAACGTTTGGACTTCTTTGACTACATTTTCAGGGAATCGTACAGTTCTATATTTTTTTGGTGTTGGCTCTGGTTTTGACATTGTTCTCTTTTTCACCTCGTTTCGTT
This sequence comes from uncultured archaeon, assembly GCA_964486045.1. GTDB lineage: Archaea > Asgardarchaeota > Lokiarchaeia > Sigyniarchaeales > SOKP01 > Loki-b32. The sequence goes on along the minus strand of CAZALK010000044.1, from coordinate 2,031 downwards.
AATTTCTGATATATTATAATATTTTATCCATCTCCGTAATATAATACTTTCATTAAGAAGACAAGTATAATTGTGGGCAATAATTTCTTGAAGACGGTTGGTTGTAAAGAGTTTATCAATAACTTTTATGTTCCGAAAGAGAGGGTCACCTGTAGAGTTAATTTTAGAGTTGGTGGAGAACACAGCTTCAGTTACTGATTCGAATCTATGTTTCTGAAGATTAACTAAGGAAAGAGAGGAGATGAAACTATATTTAGAGAGATCAAATCCTTGTTCGCTTAGTGTAGTGTAGATCCTTAAGATTTCCTGCTGTTCGTACTCACTAAAGCAAAACAGTGTGATCTTCTGAGTAAAAAAGAGTATTTCAAAGAGTGTCTTACATAATGCGTCGAGATGTTCGTGATCGTCAATGTAATAAGTCAAAATTGTGTCATATATCATTAGGCCAACGAGGAATGTCGGAGATCCTTCAAAATCAATAATCCCAAGTTTATATCCAATGGGTGAGTAGAGGTCGTTAGGGGAAAAATGAATCTTCCTTTCAATAAGTTTAACTTCAGGAGGGAGATTTAATGTCTCGAGCTGAACTATCAACACCTCAAAATCAAAATCGTCATGTATGTCTAAAGCAATGTTCCACTTTTGTAAGTCATTTATCTCCATTTCCACTCCTCCTCGCCTATATTATGAAAATCACGAAGAAAATCTCTGGTTGCAAAATACAGATTGCTTACAAAATAAATAGTACAGAGAAGCTTCTCTTCCTTATCGGGAGAGTTTAAATCCTGACGTAAATCTCCTAAGTAGAATCGTGCCCATTCCAGTAAGGAAAGCGTGTTATCATTAAATTGCTGCAATGTTGTCAATTGCCCACTTGAATAATTAGTGCTTTTTCCTAATACGATTCGAGTTATGGTATCTGCTGCTATATTGAAAAGGTGGGTAGTCTGTTGTAAAAAATTGGTAAACTGCATTTCGTTGGTAAATAACGTAATTAAATTCTCCTGGTTCTTTCTCAAAAAAATGTTTGACTTTAAATCGAAAAAGAATTCGGTGTAGTATAGCGTGTTAAGCATTTGCTTTAAAATCGGAAATGAAATTTTGGATTCAGAAAGATATAATCTAAATAATATCAAAATACTATCAATTTGTTTAATCTGTAAGCGGGTTCCCATTGCTTCAATATGTTCTAGCTCGCTTTTTATTAGCTTTGACTTTTCGGGATCCTCAAGTTCAAAAGAGAAGGCAATTTGCTCAGTGTAATTATAAAAACTTTTTAATTCATAAAATCGATGCCAAAAACCAAAACTTGGATCACTGCGTTCGATTGCATACTTAACTCCAAATCGAAGCAATATCTCAAATGAGGGGTATAGATTGTCAGGTCTAAGTAATTCTCGGATATGATCCCTTGTGATGTAATTTGGATACTGTAAAAATAAGTCAATATCATTGTTATCAAACCGCTCTATTACATTTTCCAAACTATTTTAATTGTTTGATCTAACACAACAAAAAAGAAGAGGTTTTTATCGGGAACTGGTAGGTTATTTTTTATTTAATTCAAATTATTCTCTAACTATTACATAAATAATACAACCGATGCATCCTGTAATGAGTACGATCAATAACCAGACAGATGCATTCATTTTTCTTTTCTTGGCGTCTTTATATACCCATAAGGCCAATCCTATAGCAATAATCCAAAAGATGATTAAAGCTATAATTATTCCTAGCATTATGGGTGTTATCATTACAGTTGATTGAAAAATCATGCTATTTTCTCATTTAAATTTCATTTTGTCTAATATTTGGCTTTTTTGAACTTTTTGATTCAATTTCCCTTCTAAAGAAACATTAGACTCTTCTACTATAAATATTTTTAGTATTTAATTCTTTTATCTTGGGGTTAGTCTAATTGAGGTTTTGTAAGTTAGAATGTAATTAAAGATTCTAGGGGTTAAAAAATATGGCATAATAAAAAGAAAAAAATAGTATAATAAAAAGAATAAATCCAGCAATCATGATTCC
>CAZALK010000043.1:0-2934 GCA_964486045.1 uncultured archaeon | reverse complement strand
TTAAATTATCTAAAAAATTTGTATTCTTTGGGAGAGACACGATCTCATTCAAGAACTCTAGAAAGTCTCCGTAATAATCGTAGAACATTTCAGAGCAATTGGATGCGGTCTGACCCTTCAGCCATATATTTTCTAGAGATGTTTCCATGATTAGTTGCATTTATATGTAAAAATGTTTTCTGAGGATTATTAAGATTTCTTTCTGATACCAATTTTTGATATTTTATCGACATATATTATCTCATCCACATCACTGATACGGTTGACCAGACAGGATAACCTAATATCAGACCTGTTATTATAACATCACTATCGATACGAGGTGTGGAAATGCCAAAATCTAAAAAATCACTGAGTCTATGATTCATTATTCTTGCTAGAAACTTTTGATATTCACCATCAGTTTTTTTAAAAATTGTTAAAAAATATCTACAATAATCAGAGAAAAGTGCTTTGAGATTGAAAAGCTCATCGAATCGTATATCCCTACAAAACCGTATATTCTCATGACTCTCCCAAGAATGAGGAGTAATATTGTATACTAATCCTTCCTTTTCAGCAATCTGTGAAATTGTCTTAATATTGTGATTTTTATCAACAATATCTCCCATTGGTTTTAAGCCTATTACCACACGATTCAAAATCTCTTCCGTTTTATTCATATTTGGCCAAAACCAACCTCCGCATAGATGTAAATTAAATAGGTTTAGCATAGGTGATTCAAATGTGGATTCAATTTTTGGATATTTATATTTGGCTAGTAAATACCCATTATTGATAAAAAGAATGTCTTGTATCTTTCTGTAATTCCTTTGAAAAATACCATGTAAAGAATATCCATCTTTACCTTTATAGCGCCCAATTCTTTTAGAACTCCTGGGATCGTTTGAGATCTTTTTAAAAGGGTGCATTTTTGATTCTTCTTCTTCTTGTAATAATCCTAGTAGTTAATATTTTTACTTTATATTTATTTCCAAATTTAATATTTTAATACTCTTGAATTCTTAAAGAAGCTTTCTTGTTCCTTGACAAAACTACTATTTCAATTAAAATGATCTCTCATTTTAAGTGTAATATTAAATTCCGTAATCATTAATTTAAAATTATACTCTGGGAAAGATTCTTCATTCAAACTTATTATTAATATTGTCGTTTGTCACAAGAAACTTATTAAGTTCGGCATATACCTTTAAAAGCAATTGGATGCGGTCTGAACCTTCTTCCAAATATTTCCGAGACAGGTTTAGCAAACTCTTAGCAAGATTAACATCAATAAGCTTGGAGTGTGGTTTATTAATTTGTGCGATTAATTCCTCTAACACGAATCTTAACTCAGAATCGTCTAGATAATCTAAATACCCTTCCTCTAATAAAAAAATAAGTACGGGGGGATACTGACTCAATATACGCTTTGCTATTTCTTCGCTAAAAACTTTTCTGGCTTTATGATCTCCAACCTCAACTAACTTTTTTAGTAGTGGAAAAGCTAAGTTGGAATGAAGAATACGGGTATCATATCCATTTTCGGCCCACGTTTGTAAGTTTGAACAGTGTGCCCAAAATAAGGTCTCAGGGGGAATTGAGGAGGGGCGTTCAAGGGGGAGCTCCAAACGACTGTCGAGTTTCTCAGCAGCTTCATCAATAGAATTTATTTCTGATTGGGACTCATTATTTTGAGGATCTTTAAGTAAAATATAAGCACACTGTAAAAATGGGATATTGTTCACAAAAATCTTTGTATAGCTTCCCATTACCTCATTATGAATCAACTTTAATGTTATGTGTTTATTTATAACAAATTCTTTTAATATCGTAAAATCAAAACTCTCCGAATCATCGGTAATGGTACTGTAATCATTATCTTCTCTGAAATTATAGGTTTCTATATAACCGGAATTGAAACTATATGCTAGGGAATCTATATATTCATCACTAGCGAAACTATATACTGGGGATGTATATTTTGAATTGGGGTACCGACCTTGAAAAAGCTGATTATATATTGACTTTTTAGCTTTAAAATCAAAGTTAGGTTCAGGTAACTCTATAACATAACAGTTTCGCTCTGAATCTTCTGATAACCCGTATAAAGAAAAACTAATTCTGGATTTTAATTCCTTATCATGATAACAAATTCCATAGAAGTTTCCGTCTTGTTGAGGCTCATCTTCTTGAATCGATATGTCAAATAAATATTCTATTGCCTCCCTTAAAACTTTAGGAGCCTTCTGAATAGATAATGGAACATCAATATCTCCCTTCCCTATTGGCTGAAATGTGATTGCTTCATCAAGAAAGCTCTCTAATATTAAAGGCTTTCCAGAGAAGAGGTTAATCCCATAACTAAATTTTGAGACTTTTTTTCTTAATCTTTGTACTTTTTTCTTAAATGTGTTTAATAAGGCAGATTTTGTAAACCGCATAATTCGAAATAATTCCCTATTTAATATTCTAGAATTCTTAAACAAAAAACTTCTTCTTCTTCGGAAGAGTCACAATTTCATGTAATAAACCCAGTAATTCTCGATAATTATCATACTGTCTTTCGAAATCTTCTTTTGAAAAATTATCTGGGGGAGATTCCAAGGAATGTCTTAAACTATCAAACTCCACCTTTAGAATCGGTTCTTCTTCAATAAATTCCAAAATATCCCCATAATGCGTAACAATCTCACTTAAAAACTCCAAAAAATCTAGATACTTATCACACTGCGTTTCAAACTTATTCTCAGAAAAATTTTTAGATAGGTCTTCCAAAGAGTTTCTTAACCTATCAAACAATCCTTTTAAGATTGGATGTCCTTCAAGAAATTTCAAAATCTCCCTGTAATTTTCTAAGTTACTAATTTTTAAACCCTCGTTTCAAATAATTGTCTTTCCTAAAATTTAAATATATTAAGAAGATAAATAGATACTTAAGTATTTAAAGTTTTT
>CAZALK010000042.1:0-3984 GCA_964486045.1 uncultured archaeon | reverse complement strand
TAATTCTACGAAGATAATATTAAATGATGTTTTTCTGGTTAAAATGAATTTGCACTATTATTCTACAAGTAATTCTTGGGATTCTCAATTTCTGACAATTGAACAATACTTAATTTTTAATTCTAATTTCCAAACTATGCTTGTATTTATTCCTACTTCAGCTCTAGCGGTACAATAGGTGAAATTTGAGGTGAGGATCAAATTTAAATGAATAAGAATAAATTTAACCATTAGATAAACCCAAAAATTGTAATGATATGGCTCATTGTATAAGATGCAGTATTAAAATTTCGGATGGATATTACTTTCTACTTCCATTTATATCTACGATACCCATATGAAGAAATCAAAATAACAGCAATACCAAGAAAGACAAACCCATAATTCGAAGCATAACGCAAATATGTCACTGTTATCTCACTATAAAGAAGAATCGATGCTTCATCACCAGTGATTTCATCACCAGAAACTATAATATATATATATCCTTGATATGATGGAGTAATTTGAATGGTGTTTTCAAAGACAGTTATGTTATTTACTTCCCAGTAAGGATCATAAGGTTTTTCCAATATATAAGAGCCCATGTCAAAAATATATATAATCTGGATAGAGATTGTTGCATTGAAAACAGAAATGTTAAAATAGATATCTTGGTTGAAGGTTCTCCAAGGAAATTCAATCTTGTCCCATTGGCTGAAACCAATATTTGAATAATTATGTTCTTCAATAGGATATCCCTGATCTAGATGTCTAGTCTCTTGATAGGGTATAAACAAAATGCAAATACTAGAGGTGCTAAATAAAAGTATTAAAAAGATTAACCATGGAAATTTTCGAGGCATATATCCTATTCACTTTTTCTAATTTTCTTTAAAATATTATTTAATTTTAATCTAATCAATCCTAATATCTTGCTGGTTAAAGATATAAAATGTTAGTGGTATGATCAATAGCGATGCTCCAAAAAAAAATATCAGACAAAAGGTAGTAGTTACGTGTAAGTCAATTGTTTCATAAAAAAATAAATTCTCAAAGAAGTCGATAACTCTTAATGTATAAGAATTGAATGAAAGAAGTCCTAATTCAAAACCTTCCAAAAGGGGATCAATGATTATATAAAAAAAAGGGAAGATGAAAGAGAGTGTAATGCTACGAGTGAGTGCTGAAACCATAAAAGTAAGTGATGAATATAAAAGCAATTCTACAAAAATAATTAAAAAACCCATTAGGTAAAAATGGATTGAAATTAATAAATTAGTTTTAATGGAAATCAATATAAAAAATGCAGAAAAATAAAACAGCACCAAAATAAATATGCTAATTATCAAACTCAATGCCTTAATAGTAAGAATTTTATATCTAGACTCAGTAGCATAAATTATCATCGCAGATTTATTAGAAAATTCCCCTGAAACTGTATCCGCAGCGATAATAGCAGAAAATAATATTAACAGCATCTTACTTGGTCTTATAAATTCTTGCCAAAATATTATCAAGTCTAATTCTCTTTGATTGTTTATAATCCTATATTCAAGAACATTAAAGATTTGGAAAATTGGAATCAATATTAAAATGGAGCAAACAATATATTTTACGGAAAGAATATTTTTTTTCATATAAAAGAAAAATAAATGCTTTTCAAAGAATAGAGAAGATCGTGGTTTACTTTCCTTTTTCATATGATTCTCCTCTGATAATTTTTTTATATATCTTATTTAAAGTTCCAGTAATAGGAATGAAATTGAAATCCGGATAATCCGATATTATATCGAATACTCTTTCTGGATTGTTGGTACGGAAAATTATTTTTTCACTTAATATTTTGGGTGAGTCAGAAAATAAACCTTTTTCAGTGTATAGCAACTCAGAGAGGTCTTTTATAGTTACATTATTATTTTGATTAATTCTAGTTATTTCATATTCATTAAATCCATGAAATTGAGCAAGCTTATATATCTTATCTGAAGCTCTTATTTTACCTTCATCAATAATCGAGGCATAATCAGCTATTTGCTCTATTTCAAGAACTATATGGCTTGATATAATTATAGTGATTCCTTCTTCTCTTTTTTTTCGTATCTTTTGAATAAATTCTTCCCTCCCTAATGGGTCAATATTAGATAGAGGTTCATCAAGGAAAACGATTTTAGGGTCTCCGGCAAAGGCTTGAGCCATGCCTAACCGTTGTCGCATTCCTCTAGAGTATGATTTAATTGGTTTATCCCAATAGTTTTTTTCTATCCCACTCCACTCTAAATATGATTCGATTTGATTTTTGTTATTTAATTTATTATTTCTTAGACCCGTTATTAATTTAAGAAACTTTCTTCCAGTGAGTTTTGGGTAGAAACCCACATTTTCAGGTAAGTATCCAATATTTCTTTTTAATTTACCTGAACTATCAAGAATATTTGTTCCGAAAATGGATGCAGTTCCATTTGATGCTTTCACTAAACCTAGGAGCATTAACATTATGGTTGTCTTTCCCGCCCCATTTGGCCCTAAAAATGCGAAACAAGATTCAAAGATTTCCAAATTTATATTATCTACAACTAATTTAGTGTTATATTCTTTTGATAAACCTTGGATTTTGATGATGGGTTTTTTAGGAGCAAGCATAATAATAGATCTCTATCATATAGCTTTAGTACAAAAAATTGATTTCTATCATATAAAAATGTTCTAATCACCGCAATTTAAAACCATCATTCAAAAAAGTGAATATTGTATCAATAAATTTATAATTTTAACTTGGATATTTATAATTAAAACCAATTATTCATTTAATACAAGTTAAAGCTATTTCAAATGAAGAAAAGTAGGAAAATTTTCATCATCATCTTCTTAATTTTTGTAGGTCTTTCGACTTCACTTATTTCATTTCTGCATAAAGTAACAATAGATAAGTTAAAATTTAGAAATGAAGGTCTCACATTAGACCAAAAACAAAGCTATAATGATTTAATCATAGATATGTCTCATGAAATAGAGTATGATAGCTCATTTGATATATTTGAGGTTAATATTATCTCTGGTCTACTTCTCAGTGATGATAACACCCTTTTTACAACAGTATTTTCCATAGGAGCATCCCTTTCTTTCATAATCCCTACGCTTTATTCTAATCTTTCGAGGAGGGACAAAATTAAAGATGACTCGTGTTTAGAAATAGAGGGAATCGAAATAAATGGAGAAGAGATAAAAGTTTTTATATTAATCCTAGAATTTCTAAATCAAAATAGGGTTTTTAGCAAAGAAAAAGCTGTTGAATACATTAAATCAAGATATGATAAAGCTAATGGTAATCTAAACCAAAACGGAATAAAAGCAGTTATAAATTCACTAATAGAAAAGAATATCATTGTGGAAGGATCAAAACTTACAAGAAATGAAATTTTACTAAATTCAAACAGGAAACAGATATACGATTTTATTATAGAAAATCCAGGAGTATACAGAAACAAACTCGCTAGAAAATTGGATCTCAGTACTTACTTGATTAAGTGGCATGTATCAATGTTGATTAAGTTTAATTTAATCAGACAACTAAATTTGAGTAATAATATTGCATATTTTGATTCATCAAAAAGACAGGAAAATGATTTAATACTTCATACCATTTCAAGAGATAAATGTGTAAGAATTATCAACTTTTTAAAGATAAATACTGAAGGTAGATCTAAGAATCAAATTTCTAAGGCACTTAATATGCATTTTAACACTATTTCTAAATACATAAATAAAATGGACAAATTTAATTTGTTGGAAAGGAAAAAAGTTAATAATACAGAGTATATATCTCTCATTATTAAGAATTTTAAACAACTTAAAACCTAAAAGTCTAAATCCTTTTTTGCGCACATTTGAGTTCTCTGATAGATCATCTCGTTTTTCAGAAGTATTTTTTTATTATTAGTGAGAGTATGGATCTAAATCTCAGGACTTGCAAAAGAGTGACACATTCATAAACTTATATTCATT
>CAZALK010000041.1:0-5429 GCA_964486045.1 uncultured archaeon | reverse complement strand
AATTTGGATCCCACTGCTCCTCTACTTCTTCGGTTGGATTTGGATCCCACTGCTCCTCTACTTCTTCGGTTGGATTTGGATCCCACTGCTCCTCTACTTCTTCGGTTGGATTTGGATCCCACTGCTCTTCTACTTCTTCGGTAGAATTTGGATCCCACTGCTCTTCTACTTCTTCGGTAGAATTAGACCCTCTACCCTCGGATGGAGCTTCGCCCTCATTATCCTCACTTGACAAACAAAAACCTCATATTTTTATTAGAATAGTAATAATTTTGAATTTTAATCACGAGTATCTTCTCATTGTTCTCTTTTAAAGCTATTTTGAATACGTATAATTGGGAGATCTAATAACGTAAATTTCTTCATTATCCCAAATAAGCGCATGATGTTTTTTTTGGACCAAAAGGTATTCTTGAGTTTTTAGATTATTTGTAAAAAGACTGCTATCTTTATGACCAAGTCCGAATAATATTTTTAAGCGTGGTAGACTTACAGCACAGCTGAATAATCGATGAGCAGTATTATCTGCAATGAAGAAGGATAATCCCTTACTCCGAAATTCTTTGATTAAATTGTTAAATATTAACTCTAATTGATCTCGTGATATCGCATCATCTTGCCAAAAATTCTTCGTGACTATTTCTTCTAATATATTAGAAGCCTCGTCAACTACAATTATATTTTGAAGTTTACCAGCTTCCACATCAGGAGTAAGTGTTTTGACCATTTGAAAAATCGCATTTGCTAATAATCTTTTTATATTGATATTGCAACTCCCCAAATTAATAAAAATTGTTTTTCCTGCTTTCCAGTCTTGAAACCACTTAGGAATACTATTACCCGGTGATAATTTTAAAGTTCTTCTTAAATTTGGATCTGAAAGAAGTGAGGGAATCCGAACTTGCAAGGCTCTTAGAATATAAGTTTGAAACTTCTTATGATAGGGATGGGCTATAAAATAATTTTTCAGCCCATTAAACAAAGTTTTTAAAGATAACGGTAACTTCCCGTTTACTTTGATAAAAGCGTTCATCACATTGTACATGATCTTATCACTAGGACTACTAAGTCCTAAGGATCCTACTAAATATGTGGCGGTTTCTTGAAGTGATTTATCTAAATGTTCACCTTCATAGAAATAACTTAAATGTAAATTTGGTGATCCATACTCAAGAACATCATCAGTTAAGTAGAATTTCTCTTGTTCCCCCTTCCCTAGATTCAGGATTAGAACCCCTATATCAGGAGCATTCTTATAAAATTGATTGCAAATATGTCCTAAATAATGCGTTTTTCCCTGACCTGTTTGACCCCCAATAAAAACACTGTGAGCAAAATGGCTTGTCGGTATACATTTTATTATTTTAGTTTCAACTCCTTTAACTAAAACAGGTCCAAGAGAGATAGAATTCTTCTCGTTTTCACCAATAGAGGAGTAATTAATATTTTCGAGTGGAGGTGTGAATGATTGTTGCAAGGGTAAATCATCTGAGAAAGTGAAATCAACCTCATCAGGGCTAATAAATGCCGGAACTCTCTCTTCAGGTAATTTGCCATAAATATAACAATAATAAGCGCCAGTATTTTGATTTTTATCATTAATCCAAAAGACGTTAGAACTCATTATTTTTTCCCAAGTGTTAAGACGAGTTTTTTTAATGCAAGCACGCTCTCCTATTAAATTTCTTATACCCATAGTTAAATACTCCAATTTAGCCTCAAGTTGTACCGTCTTTAACTTATTATTATCAAGCTTATTATCTTGTATAATTCTAATAAAGATCTTGAGTTTATACATTTCAAATACAGAAACCTTGTCATATTTGTGAATATGAATTGAATCATCCTTTTGCCAGAATATATAGAATTGAAATACGTTAGTGTCCCGCATTTTAAATAATTGGATAATCTTCTTGATGATATGAAATTTATCTCCCTTTAAAAATGGAATTCGAGGGAGAACTAGTTCATAAGTGGGGAATTCTTGTTTTAAAATAAATAGACCAATTGGTAGAGCTGAGACTTCACCCGAAAGTCCAAGGAATCTTTCTTCTAAATTCATAAGGAACGAATACCCCCTTTTTAGGGCTTTTGATTCGGTTTCAGCATACATAATAAAGATGAATGAAAAGGTCTTGTTCAGTGTGAGTTCCAAACCATATACAGTTTGGTCTAGAAAAGGATCAAAAAGCCACGACATGTCGATTTTAGCACCGTTGTGAGTTCTAGGGTTTACGAATTCTTGCGTTTCTAATTTAGTTGGGATTTGCGTAATTTTTACTCGTGCTTGCCAAAATTTTGTTTCCATCAAATTTTCCCCTCTATTTGTTTGTATTGTAATATGAATGTCTTTCTTTTTCAGGATTATGTCTACGGCGTGAATATCTTTTAAAATTATTTCTATTTGATAGCTTTTCTGCAGCATATATATTTTTATAGAACAAATTACCAACGAAATGAAATCCGTACTTAAACACAAAATAAAATCCTGTAACTATTAGATATATAAGGAATTCATGAAAACCTTTTAAATCAAATACCGTTAGCACTGTAAATGTTAATAGAAATGATAATCCAATTAATAAAATCTGATACATTGAATGGTTGAAATTATTTAGAAATGTTCTGGGTATAATTAAGAAATCCGCAAATGAAGGGGCAGCAGAAAGAGAAATAGAGATCATTATAAAAATAAAAACAAAGAAAACTACTGGCTCTACTTGGGAATAGAGGAGAATTTCAAGTAAAATGAAAAAAAGCCAAAATAAGATATAAAGCGGAGCTAATCCTATCAGAACTGCTTGTAAAAATGAAATTCTGTGTTCTTGAACTTGTACTTCCCCATAATATCCAAGCCTTCCTTCTTCCTTAAAATCTAATTTCTTAACCAAAGTTACGTTTTCTATAGGAGAACGAGTTACTATACACATAAGATAGTGGCATAATTCATGGATGACAATTCCTGCCACTGCTAAAACCTTAATAATGTCAGAAAATGGTGGAGGCACATATTTAAACGCTAGATAAGAAAATATCACTGAAAATATCATAAATCCGATTATATAAGGTATTTCTTCAAACATTTGATATCATTTTTTGTAATATTTTTATGATTGAAGGAAAATGCAATGAGAGTATATAAAGAAAAATGTGCGACAAGTAAAGCTTTATGCCCGAATTTAGGACTTGAGAATAAAAACACATAAAGGTGGTTTTCAAAAACTAATATCGAGATGACCGATAATGGCTACCCAAACATGCATCGTTAGTAATGATGGTGTGTGAAGCTTTGGGGACAACGTACCTTCAGCACTTAGCTATAAGGTGGTTTGAGGGGCTAGCCAAGGAACTTATGGGAAACTAACGTGAAGGTGCGATAAACCTCGTTATTATAGGTCGGCGAAATATAGCTGATACGCCGAGACCAAAAGGTGAGTTGCCGGGTAGGAATGGTTTTTTTTCATTTCTTTGTCATTTATTGCGTAACCGGGGGAGAGTACCTCCCTAAGGGTTCTGTTGAACGTCGGACATGAGGAACTTGGTAAACCCAATAAGCCCCATATACGTATGTATCATGGTATCTTGACCGTGAGGAAAGGGGAAGACTTAGTGGGTAGAGGATGCTGGAAAAAGCGAATGCCATGCTGTAATGGTATGGATAGGGCTATAGTAATGTATAAACTATAGAAATACCCGACTCGAAAGAGTGCTGACTTCCTAAGCAGGTCTCAACGAAAGAAACATATTGAGAAATCTTAACTGGAGGTGAAGTTAGACGATGTGTGAAAGCATTGAACAGAACAAAGGACGTGTGGTAGATTGGGATTGTATCCAATGGGATATTCTCAGACGACACGTAAGAAAGCTTCAAGAACGGATCTTTCGAGCAACTCGTAATAAAGAGTGGGCGAAGGTTAAAAACCTTCAGAAACTCCTTGTTAGATCACATTCTGCAAGACTCTTGTCAGTTAGAAGGGTTACGCAGGAAAATAATGGCAAATATACGCCAGGGATTGATGGACAAATATATGCTACTTCAAAGGAACGTGCTGAATTAGCAGAAGAAGTCCACCAAACCAATATATTTAATTATAAATGCAAACCACTTAGACGTGTATATATTCCTAAAAGTAGCGGAGATAAACGACCTTTAGGTATTCCAACGGTTAAGGATCGAGTCATGCAAATGCTCGTGAAATTGGCATTGGAACCTGAATGGGAGGCTCGGTTTGAACTACATTCGCACGGTTTCAGACCGGGACGCCGATGCATGGATGCGATTTGGCAAATTTGGACATCGATTAAAATACAAGGAAAGCAAAAACGAAGTGCTTGGATCTTGGATGCGGATATTTCGGGGTGCTTTGACAATATTAATCATGAAGCATTGCTTAAAAGAATTCCCGTATTTCGGGAACCAGTGAGGAAATGGCTTAAATCGGGATTATTTGAATTTGGTAAGTACTATCAGACAAAAGCGGGTACACCGCAAGGTGGAATTATTAGCCCTTTACTCGCAAACATAGCTTTAGATGGCATGGAACGACTCTTTGGAGTGGAAAATTCCAAAGGAAATTATACCTATCCAAGCCAAAGACAAGGAGATAATAAGGGGCTTAATTTAATTCGGTACGCTGATGATTTTGTAGTAACGGCACCGTCGAGGGAAAAGATCGTAAGTTATGTGCTTCCGAAGCTTAAAACCTTTCTTAAGGAAAGGGGAATGGAGTTAAATGAAGCCAAAACGAAGATCGTGCACCGAGACGAAGGATTTGATTTTCTTGGTTTCAATATCCGTCAATACTACAATAATACTCGGGGAATATGTTTAGCAAAGCCTTCAAAGAAAGCTGTTAAACGTCATTTAGAACATATTAAAACGGTAATTTCAAAGAATAAACAAATGAAAGCAGATGAGCTAATCTCTAAATTAAACCCGATTATTAGAGGTTGGGCTAATTACTACTGCTATAGTAGTGCAAAAGAAACTTTCAATTATATAGATTATCGATTATGGAAGATATTATGGCAATGGTGTTTAAGACGCCATAATAATAAGGGAAAACAATGGATTCGACACCGTTATTTCTTGAATATAGCCAATAAGAAATGGATTTTCGGAGAACAAAAGGAAAATGTGCTATTGTTTTGCCGTTCCTTTCGAACGGGTGTGAAATATGTACCCGTAAAGCAATATAATAGTCCCTATGATGCGAGTTTGCATGAATATTGGAGTAATCGTTATGGTAAAACCTGGCGGGAAACAACGCCAATGTGATCAAGGGTTCTTGAGGCGCGAGCCCCGTGCGGGGAAACTCGCACGCGGGGTTCCTAAAAGAGGAAGAGGATAGTAATATCCTCTTCCTTATTTAACTTAGAATTTTCTTTCTCTAAAAAAAACAAAATGACAATACAAAATTGGAACAAAA
>CAZALK010000040.1:5459-5821 GCA_964486045.1 uncultured archaeon | reverse complement strand
CGCCCCGCTTGCCCAACTCCTCCTTAACAGCCCTGGCGGCGGCGGTCAGCTTCCCCTTCAGCTTCTTCTTTCTCAAGCTCACCCCTTCCCGCGTCCGCGGCCGCCGCTCATCATCATCATCACGACCACGAACAGCGCTCCTCCCACCAGCAATGGCAGCATGGTGGGGGGGAAGAGGTCAGCCGTTACCGTCGCCTGCCCAGAGATAACGTTCACCGGCAGACTCCCCCCCTCGGGGGCGCGAATCAATGTCTGACCCCCGTCCGGGTTGGTCTGAATGTAGGTCCCTGTCGGCGGCTGCCCCCACCTGGTGGTGAAAATATCGGAGGCGGTGTCTATTCCCTTCTCCAGGAAACCGCCCC
>CAZALK010000040.1:3626-5449 GCA_964486045.1 uncultured archaeon | reverse complement strand
TAGATATGAGAGAAGCGGTCTTCCCCTGGTTCGTGGGCGGCGGTGACAAAGTTCGAGCGGATCCCGTTCACCCCCAGCAACGCCACCGCCAGCATGGTGAAATCGTCACAGTCCCCGACCGGGTTCCGGGCGCCGCCATTGACATAGTTATCCAGTACGTCCCTGGGGCGAATGAGAACTTCCACGACCGGGTAGCCCGGGCTGGAAAGTCCCCCTCCCCTGGCGGCGGTCTCCTGGTCCTCCTGGAACCGCATCAGCCCGTGGACGAACTCCCAAACGTTATGGGCCGTGGCGGTTTCGGTCGGGCCCCGCAGTTCGGCGGCGGCCGACAGTATCAAAGGATCGCGGAGATCCTCCCGCGCGTATCGCCCCATCAGGGCGACAGTCCTTGCTACCTGTTCTTCCGGGTCATCCCCGACCAGCTCCATGCTGCAGTTGACGGGGAGGAGGCCAAAGTCGGGGTGGTACATGGGACTGGTTCCCGGCACTGACCGGGGAGCGCATGTAGTGGCCGTTGTCAAAGCTGCCGTCTCGGTGAAGAAGCCCCCCGGCTGATGTCGCCTCAACCTCGAGCCGCTGAGACGGGACAGAGGGGCCAAGGGAAGCAGCTTTTGCCGGGGGGGCTCCAGAAGGAACTATGCCTGAGACCGCCTTCGCGGTCAACCCCTCCCCCAACCACTGGGTATATAACAGCGTGCACCACAGGGGGAAGAGTGGTATACATAGTTCTAGCCGTGTGTCCCGCGCCCCACCCGCCTGTTGTCAACCCACGGAACCCTTTAGGAATCACGGACTTGTGATTGTCTGCGGAAATTTCCGGTTGTTTACAGATCTCGTGGTGGCTGGAACGTGCCAAAAAGGAGATATTTAGATGCCACAGGATACAAACCAGGTGACAATCGAAGAGCTGCCGACAACTAGCGCGACTGGATCGCAAGACGGCGATAACATTGGCGACGACCCCGACGTCCTGCGCGATGAACGCACGGAACCAGTGGGACAGATGGTAATTCCAGCCGGAGGGGGCGAAGATTATGTGCCGCACATATCTGTTGACTCCCCCGAGGGGGAAGACAACGGGCAAGACGGGGCGGAGCGGGAAGATTATGTGCCGCACATATCTGGACCCTTGAAGCCCCCCCTGACTGAAAAGAAGAGGCGAAGATCACCGCCAGGAGAGGCTCGTACCAAAGTCTACCGGAACGCGCTACCCACTCCGGACAACTTCACGCTGAAGCCCAAAGAGTTCTTCGAGTACCTGGAGAAGATACCGCAGAAGCTCTTGAAACACGCCCGGCTTTACATCTTCCGCACCTGGCCCGTTCTCGACAAGGACAAGGTCAGGGAAGCCGGCCTGAACCTCTACGAAGTAGGGGGGGATCGTATGGATGGAGACTCCGAGGAGTTCCACCAATTACGGCTAGAGGACATGCTTCACAGATTCGGGTGCGGGTCCTACCGCCTGGATCTCCATGACGTCAAGGGACGAAAGACAATATGCAGGGCTAAGATCGAGAACCTGGGAGACAGGGACCTGGAAATCAACCATCCGGTGGTTGACACCGAGTTTGTGGCCAATGACGACCCGGTGAACAACACTTTCTGGCGATGGGCCAAGAAGCCAGGCGGGATTCTCAGCAACGAGGAGGGCAACGTGGACAACACGGCAGTGACAGCTTTGGCGGAAACAGTGCAGGCTCTGACCGACAGGGCGCAAGAAAAAGACCCCGTGGCGGAAGCCTTATTGGAAGCTGAGAAAAGCTCCATCTCCATCATGGCGGATGCTACCAAGGCCGCCATCAACGTACAAGCAGAATCCAGCA
>CAZALK010000040.1:3018-3616 GCA_964486045.1 uncultured archaeon | reverse complement strand
GAACATGGTGAAAGAGATGACACCAAAACAGGCAGCCGCGCCCGACCCGGCGGTTTCCATGGCTCCCATTCTCGCCATCATGGCCCAGTCCCAAGAGACGGCTTCCAAGATGCAGGCACAGATTCATGAAGCCCAGCAGCAGCGGATGACCGACTCCATCAAAGCCACCGAGAACATGATGAAACAGCAGCAACTGCACCACGAGGCGATCATGAAATTGATTCAGCAGAGGGAGGACAAGAAAGAGGAGAAAGCCAAGCAGCCCTCCCCCATATCTTATGTCAAAGAAGCGATCGAGTTGGCCGATGCCATGAAAGATATTGCCGGTGATAGCGGCGGCGGTGAGAGCACGGCGGACAAGGTCCTCGCGGTACTGCCCTATATCAACCAGCTGGTATCGGTGGGGTCCAACCTCGCCTACAACCTGGCCGTGGCCAAGACAGCTGGAGGAGTGGGCAACCCGCAAGCCCCGCCCGCTCAGGCGACAGCGGAGCAGATAGAGCAGAAGGCGGCCGCGGAAGGCGTGCCGGGCAACGGGGTGCGGGGAGAACCCATCCTGGGGCCGTTGCAACGGCAGATGCTTAAATATTACTACGAA
>CAZALK010000040.1:1605-3008 GCA_964486045.1 uncultured archaeon | reverse complement strand
CCCACCAGCACGGGAGCTGATTTCGCCGACTTGTTCATGGAATACCACGACGCTGCTCTCTACGGCCAACTGAGGGCCGGCGGAGTGGAGGGGATTGCAAAACTGCTGGCTGATAATTACCCGCAACTGTATACGGAGATGGCGCGCGACAAAGATAAATTGGAGCGGTTCCTGAAGCAGTTCATCAACTGGAAAGAGATCAGGGAATCCGAAGACGAGGAAGTGGTCAAGATGTTTGACGAGGGAGAGCGACAGTCGCACGAGAAGGGGACCCTAGATGAAAAGGAAAACCAGGCGGATGATCATCCACAAGCAGAGGCAGAATCGGCGGCACAGCAAGGAGCGCAAGAGAGCGAGGAGGAAACTGTTGGGGCGAGCCGGGAAGCTGCCGTGGATGGTGCCACGACTTAGACCCTAACAGAAAAAGAAACCACCACCGTGATGGCCGGCGGAAGCGGCCGGCGATGGCAGGGTTCATTTCACGAGTGCCCAAACCTTCGCCTGCCGCCCGCTGCGAGTCGCACGGGTCCGTCACCCCGCCCTCACTTCAGGAAACTGGTGAAGACTTTCCTGAGAGTCTTCTCCTGGATCACGCCGTCCAGGAAAGAGGCAATAGCGCCGCAGATGGTGTGAATTGGTTTCTTCTTTTCCCCTTTCTCTTTGTTTGGCACTCCCCAGCGCTCAAACACCTCCCGGCTTTGCTTGAGTGTGCGCCTCTCGCCGGGCTCGGAGCGAATGACAGCCCCGGCGGTAACCGTGTTGTCAACAGTTGAGGATTCCCCCTTCGCCGCCGCTCTCTTCTTCCCGCCGCGCGTCTGGGAGCGGACCTCCCGCCGGGCCGGCTTCCCGGCGCTGGCAGGGGCCGTCATCTTCCCGACGGTCTCTTGCCGCTCCCCCCTGTCCATGCTCAACAGTTCAAGAGCATCGGTATAGCCAAGATCACCGGAGGCTATCTGAGCCCTGACCTCGGGCGGCAGCTCCAGCAGTTTCCGAACGCGGCTGACCCAGCTCTGATCCCTGCCATAGTGCTCGGCCGCCTCTTTCTGGTTCATGCCATATTTTTCCAGCAGCTGTTTCACCTGCCAGGCGGTGTCCAGTATGGAAACGTTCTTGCGGTTGCGGTTCTCACTGATGGACACCAGGAAACTCTCTTTCTCGTCCATCTCGCGCACCAGGCACTTGACTTGCATGGGCGTATCCAGCAGCCCGGGGACCTCGTTGATCTTTTTGATCGCCGCATAACGGCGGTACCCGGCCGCGAGGATGATCTCCTTGCCGAACGTGCGGCAGATGACTGGATGGATCTGGCCCCTCCTCAAAATGTCCGCTTCGAGATCGCCGGCTTCGGTCGGGTCAAAGCGGGAGTTAAACTGCTCCAAAACGGTAATCTTGGACGTGTCCAG
>CAZALK010000040.1:382-1595 GCA_964486045.1 uncultured archaeon | reverse complement strand
TACTTCTCAACGGCGGGAGTGGTTGATGGTGAATTCTCTTTTCTTTTTGCCATCTCTTTTTAAGTCTCCTTGTTTGAATTCAATTGAAATCGCGGGTCAGTCTTCTCGGGAGAAAGCTCCATTTGTTTTTCCCCTGGAGGGAGGGACCTGGTGCGCCTTTTGGGTGGCGGGCGGGGTCGGGTCCCCCCCTTTTTAGCGCCCGGGCTTCCTCAAAGCGCTTTCAACTCCTCCGTCACCTGGCGCAGCAAGGCGCCGTTCCTGGGGTGCTTCACCAGGTTGGGAGAGGGGAGCAGCGAGATGTCCCGGATCTTGCGGGCGCGGCGTATCCAGAAACGTTGGGCGCCGTCGATCACGGTCTGGGCGGCGGTTGAGTTTTCCGCTGTCATGACATCAAAATCACCGTCGTAGTCCTCACCCTGATTGGCGAAGACTGGATGGGACCGCAGCTTGAGGCAGGAACAGGGGTACTCAGGGAAACGCCCTTGCTCATTGCCGTCCACGTTCCGGAAGAAGCGGGGATGCCCCAAGCCAGCGTCAAAATACATCTGGAGCTGGGGGACAAACACATCCTCGTAGTACACCTCAATGTCGCCTGTTCGATCCCCCCACCTCTGGCTGATGGTACGGGATTTCTCGAAACCGACATCCCTGGATCTGTCCGCCCGTGCCGGGAACCTTTCCCCATGGGTGCTGACCAGTAACCCTAGTGTTGGCTGTAACTCTCTCACGTTCTTGTTCTCCCGCGGGTGCGGGGCATCAACTTCCCCCTGTTCCCGCAAAAATCTGTTGCCGGCGCTGCCACGAATTATGCGCGGCGCATATTTTACTTTGATTGCTCCTGCTCCTCTTTGACCTCTTGAACCGTTGCTCCGCAGAAGATATCGCCGCAAATTCGGCTGTAGTGCCTCATGCTTCGCATGGTTTCGGCCTCGTCCCAGACTTTCTTACACACTGGACAGCGCCAACGCCGCCGTGCTTTATCCACTTCAGCCATGACCGCCTCCAAACTCTTGTCGCCCGCCAGCCAGCGCAGCACCGGTATGTCGCGGGGCTTCGGCATGGGTTGGGGTTTCATGCCACTGCGCTCCTTGCCTTCTTCCGTGCTTCCTTCCAGCGAGCCGCAATCTCCGGGGAACCGTGGCACTCATTGGGCGCTTCCCACTGGAACCACAAGACGACATCGTGGATGTCGGCACGGCTCATTTCCTGGTCC
>CAZALK010000040.1:0-372 GCA_964486045.1 uncultured archaeon | reverse complement strand
ACTTTCTTACACACTGGACAGCGCCAACGCCGCATAATGGCTCCCTTGTTGTCTCTGTTCATTCCACTACCTCCGGCTCTCGCGCTGGTGTGTGGCCTGCCCTATCGCGTCAGGTCGTGTCGGGGTAACTAGTCCCGGAGCGCTCCGCACGCGCGGAGGGCATGGGCGGAGAATCAGGGGGCGTGCTCGGTCTCCATGCGATAGCCGTTTGGATCGTCGATCCAACACCATGCTCCATCACCGATGTTATCGATGTAAGCGAAGAGTTTCTTGGCGGTGTGGATATTGCCCATGCCCGGCTCATCTTCACAAAATATCTCCACTGCCTCATCTATCGAGTCAGCTTGGATGTCGTCGAGCAGCAGCGCATCA
>CAZALK010000039.1:0-7555 GCA_964486045.1 uncultured archaeon | reverse complement strand
TTTGGAAACAAATAGAAAAAAATAAATAGATTAAAAGTTAAAATTTAGTCAATTACTATCACTCTTCCTTATTATTAAGAATGTAATAAAATTGTAATTTATTATACACATTTTTTCTTTACACCTTTTATAAATTAACCTTAAAATCTTAAAGGATATCAGGTTGAAAGTAAAAGGTTGATATAATCGGGTAGATATGAAGGTCTTTATTAAAGTCTTTGTTAAATAATAAAACTACCTTGATTTAGGTTTAAATCGTTGTAAAAAAGAATAAAAAAAAAGTAATCAAAAAAAAAAAGTATTTTTTTATAAAATATCTATAATGCTTTTAAACCTTCATTCATTTGTTCAAGCTGTTCCTTGGTAAATTGACCAGGAGCCATAGATTCAGAAAATTCCTGAATCGCTCGTAATGACATTCCCATAGCCATTTGAGCTTGAGGGCTATCAATCATTGCTACCATTCCTGGAAGTCCTTTTAGGAATGCTTCAGAAACTGGATCGGCTAATAGATCTCCTAAGGTCATATCGACAGAAAATTTATCTGGCACTTTTAATATACACCTTTTTATTTAAAAATTTCAAAGTAAAACTTTGATGGTAGTTTTTAATTCGTTAAAAGATAAAAACCTTTTTTTAAGATCATCTATGATAAAATTCTGACCCTTACCTTAAATAGATATTATTATTCAAAGATAATGATAGTAAGAGTTTCAAATTAAGTAAAACTGACCAAAAAGATTACTAAAAGCCCCGATCAGAACTACCTTAAATAGAAAATAATAAACAGATATTTTTTTATTTTTTATTTTTTCTTCTACTCTATTAGCGTAAAACAAGAAAAAAAAATATAAAGAAATTTTTGAAGTAATTTTAGAAACATCTATTTTTACAGCGCCTTTAATGCAGTATCCAATTGGTCAAGCTGTTCCTTTGTCCACTGTCCAGGATTCATCGATTCAGAATATTCTTGAATCTGGCGTAAGGACATACCCATAGCCATTTGAGCCTGCGGACTTTCAACAAGGGCTTTTAGATTTTCTTTTATGAATTTTTCAGATACAGGATCTGCTAACAGATCACCAAGAGTCATGTCGACTGAAAATTTATCTGGCATTTTTTGGTAACTCATTTTTTTTATTCAATAATTTCAAAGTGAAACTTTGATGGTAATTTTTAATTCTTTAAACGATAAAAACCTTTTTTAAGTATCCTCTTTTGACAATGTTCTGGCATTGTACAAAGAAATTATTCTTCAAAGATAGAGTTGGTAAGAGTTCCAAATATTGCATTTTTAAATTAATAGAAAATATTTAGACAATGTAAAACTATTTTCATTTAATTCAATTGTAATTAAAATGTTTGTAGGGAAAAAAAATGAAAAATGTCTCTCACAAAAGAGTCGAACTAATGACTCCCTTAAAGAATTTTAAATCTTTAAATGCCGTATTAGGCAAAACAGATGCTGTATATTTTGGCGTCGAATCATTGAATATGAGGATGTATAGTGACAACTTTAAATTAGAAGAGCTAAACGAAATTGTAAAAATTTGTCATAATAATAATATTCATGCATATCTGACAACAAATATAGTAATCTATGAAAATGAATTCTTTTTATTAAACCAAATATTAGATCGAGCAGTGGAGGCAGAAATTGATGCCATTATCATTCATGACGTTGGAGCGATTAAACTAGCAAAAGAAAAGGGATTAAATTTTCATATCTCTACCCAAGCTAATATTTCTAATTCTCGAGCAGCAACATATTATGAAGAATTAGGAGCAGAAAGGTTAATTCTGGCGCGAGAATTATCACTTGAACAAATTAAAGAAATTAAAAGTAAATTGAATAAAGCTGAAATTGAGACTTTTGTCCATGGTGCGCAATGTACTTCAATCTCAGGTCGATGTTACTTTTCTGCTGAAGTCTGCCAATCTCAAGATTATTCAGCAAATAGAGGAAAATGTGTTCAGCCATGTAGAAGAAAGTGGCGAGTCTATGATGATCAAAATAACGAATTTCTATATGACGGAGTTTTCTTTATTAATGCTAAAGATCTCTGTATGATTGAATATATTCCAGAATTAATCGAAGCAAAAATAGATGCATTTAAAATTGAAGGTCGAATGAGGGATCCAATCTACATAGAAGAAACAACTTCTTGCTATAGAGAAGCTATTGATGCTTATTACGAGAACAATTATTCTCAAGAAAAAGTTAAAGGATGGATTTCTCGCTTAAATAAGGTTTATAACCGAGGATTTTCTACTGGATTTTATTTTGGATTCCCCAAAGGCAGTGAAATTCAGAGGAATTTTGACGGGAACATCTCGAATTATAAAAAAATTGAGATTGGCAAGGTTTTAAATTACTTTCCAGAAAAAAAAGCCGCAAAAATTCTTTTAACATCAGGTAAATTAAAGTTAAAGGATGAAATTTTTATTCTAGGTACTCATACTGACACATACTTAAAACAAGAAGTTAAATCAATTCAAATTAAACAGAAACAGAATTTAACGGAAACACCTACCGTAGCTTTCAAGAAAGAACGGATAACAGTTGGAATTACTGTAGATAAACCAGTTAAAAAAAATGATAAAATTTTCAAATTGGTTCTAACTTAAATTTTAGTTGATTTGGGGTTCACTCAACTAAATAATTGAATTTGAAAAAATAAGGTCTAAAAAAAATTAAATTAGTCCCATTTAGGACCGCCACCATTTTCTACTGAACTATCATCGTCCTCTGAGTGAATACGTTTTAAATCAATATCTTGATACCCTGGAAGTACACTAAGTATTCTCCTCATCGCAAACTCAACATCTTTTGCAGACGCAATAAACCTTCCTACTATCAAAACGTCAGCTCCTTGTTCTAAGGCATAAGTCGCAGTTTTTGGTTCTATACCTCCCGCAACAGCAACCAATACCCGATCTTTCCCTGAGGCTTTCTTTTTACTCGCATATAATTCTTTAATTTTCGGAATTAATGCCCAACGTTGCCGTTGCTCAGCATCAGGAGATTTATCTCCCTCGGAAGATTGTTCAACATCAATTGCTCTATGTAAGATAACGACATCAGGAGTCTCTTTTAATGTACTTAATTTCTCAATTGGGTTTTGGACTTCCATTGTGTCAACGAAAGCATGAATTCCAAGTCGATGGGCTTCCAAAATGAATTTGTTAATCGAAGCAGTGGCAGCTAATCCACTAGCTACGACACCATCAGCAGTAGCATCAAAAGCAAAGTCAACTTCTAATTTCCCGACATCTAGGGTCTTTAAATCAGCAACAATAAATTTTTCTCTGGCAACTTCCCGAATTTGTTTAATGGATTCAACCCCATATTTCTTAAGAAATGGAGTACCCACTTCCAAAATGATTCTATCGCTTTTTGGTAATTGTTTTACAACCTTAACCTGCTTCTCCAGATTTGGTGCATCTAAGGCTACCTGTATGTATGGAGGACGCCAGAGTCTAGGAACGCGAATTCCTGCAACAGGATGTTTTGCTCTGTCTTTATCATAAAAAATCTTCTCAATTGGAGGGTAAGACCTTAAAGCTCTCTGAATTGCTAATTTCGTGGCACCATAATTATACTGGTAGATTTTTCGGTAATCTTTAGCTTCAGGATGGATAAACACACTGGCAATTATTAACCATTCATCCAATTTCCCCATAGGTATAAGTCCTTCCTCAACGGCGTCCGCAATTCCTTTCGCTACCGCTGCTTGGGCTGGTCCAAATATCTTATTGGCATCTGCCATATCAGTTATCGTGACTTTAGGTACAATAAGACTAACTGGTTTAGATATTAGGTTTGGGCGTATAGCGGCCAGCAACGCGCCATGACCTTTTGAAGGGGTGCTTAACGCATTTGCGAATGAAATCCCAATGGGTCCATCTTTTGAACCAATTATCAAATCTATATGAGCTAGGTTTGGTGCTTCCCCAATCAAAGCTTCACCTATAAAATAGTCGTTTTTAGCCATATGAATTTCCTATTTTATTTTATTGTTCTATCTTTTATTATCTTTCTACTTTAAAATTTTTATAATTGTGTGTTTTATGGATAATACAAAATAAATCTCTTCCACATAAAATAAGAGTTAATTCTCCGTTATTAAAATTATCTTTAGCTTAATTTAAAACAAATGTAAGTGGAATAATTATAAATAGGGAATACTCTATGTGTAACTTTAAAGTTTATAAATTTTAATTCATATTTTAACAAATTCGTAGATTAGAAAGCCATTTATTATTTATTATATTCAACGTACCGTACTCTAATTAAGTGCATTGGGTAGTGAACTTAAGAAGAATTCAAAAAAAAGTAATAAACCGGTATTTAAATTAATTTTTATAAATTCTAAAATTATATTACCTTACATAAGAAAGTGAGAGGTATTTTATGAAATCTTATTTGAAAAAACTTATTGATAAATTAAGAAGTTTATAAATTTGCTTTTAAATTTAAATTCATCCTAATTTCCAGATGACACTATTTCCGGATTAATTATTGCTAAATTATTATGAATGAAAGCATTTAACGAAAATTTCCAAAAAAATTGAACACTCCAATACTTTATTATTTTGAGTATCTTATCCAATAATAAGGCAAAAATTTGATAAAAATAGATAGTCTTCTAGAATAAAAAAAACGGGGAACTTAGTTGAACTCAACGATTGGTTAAATCAAAAGCTCAAAACCCTAAATTTAGAAATATTGAAGACATGAAAATATAAAGAAAATGATTTATTAAGAGTGAGTAGCTTGGAATATGTGAAATTTAATGGGATTTATATATCGGTAATAGATAATAAGTTAAATCTTTCGAGGAAAGGGATAATTGACATAGCTCAAATTGAAGGTTTGTCTGATCTAAATAATCTGGAATCTTTATCATTAAATGATAATAAAATTATAGAAATCAAGGAATTGGAAAATCTAAAGAATCTTAGAAGTTTAAGTCTTGCTTATAATCAAATCACTGAAATAAAAGGATTAGAGAATGTTGAAAATTTAGTTTTTTTTAATATTGAAGGAAATGAAATTACAGAAATAAAGGGTTTGGAAAACCTTTCAAAGCTTGAAGAGTTAATTATAAATGGAAATAATATCCGTGAAATTACAGGTCTTGAGAACCTTATAAATTTGAAAAGGTTAGTATTCAAACAATATGGTCTTATAAAAAGTAAGTTTCCAGTTAGATTTATTAATTGGACACTAGGAGGGTTTGAATCTCGTACATCAACAATAAAGGATCCCCAGAAATTAGTAAAATTTTGCTTTGATAAACAGAATGGTTTTTTACAGGTTGTGTATGTTAATCAGAAACCATATTACATGAATGATAAAATTTTGTACTTAGGCGATTTAGGAATAAAGGAAGTTAGCGAAATAAAAGGGCTCGAAGAATTAAATGATTTAGAAACCCTCTATTTGTTGAAAAACCATATAAAGAAAATAGTGGGTCTGGAAAAACTCAAAAAACTGAAAAAGTTAGATTTAAGCCAAAATCTCATTTCAGAGATAACCAGTTTAGGTCAGTTAAAGGAATTAGAATATCTTGGTTTGAGTGATAACCGGATTTCAGAAATAAAAAATTTAGATAATTTAAGTAACTTAAAGCAATTATGGCTTGATGGAAATAACATCCAAGAAATCAAGGGATTAATTAAGCTTAAGAACCTCAAATCTCTTGCATTAGGGAGCAACAAAATCTCTAAAATAGAAGGATTGGATAATTTAGAAGATTTAACACATTTATATCTGTCTGAAAATAAAATTAAAGACATCTCTAATTTAAAAAAACTCCAAAAATTAATAACTCTATATATAGGGAATAATAGAATCAATGATATAACAATCCTTGGTCAGTTGAAAGCGTTAGAAGATCTTTCAATACCTAAAAATAAGATAATCGATGTAACTCCACTGACAAAGCTCCCTAAATTAAAAGATGCTACCTTATATGGTAATAAATTTCCTTCTAATCAATTCATTAAAGAGTTAGACTATATTAACTTAAAAGGTAAAATCGCTAACCGTAAACTCCAAGACTTAAGTATAAAAGAAATCTTCTTACTAAAAATAATTGCTGAATTAAATGATGTTGATGCTCAAGACGTATACTTCAAGGTTTTAATTGATAAAGCTCGAGTCAGAGATCTGAATTCTGTGAATACTCTACTTGATAGTTCTTATATAAAAAACCTAGATAAGCATTCAATAGAAGATTTCTTTAAGAATGAAAATTACAAACCTTTTTTCATTTTTTCAATAGTGGCTCATTTAGAAAATTATTATGGTAGTAATCATTTTATTGAATTTCTAATTTCAAATGCACACTTTATTTCTAACGATGACAAAAAAATAATTGGAAAGTCCTTTTTATCTCTTGATCCTAAAACAATTATTGAAATTATTAAGCATGGATTTTTGAAATGTATCGATCATGAAAGCATCGAATTCTTAATTAATGATCCAAAAATTAAAAATAAAATTATGGAAGATTTCGGTACGTCTAAAATACTTAAAGAATTCTTAAAATATGAATCTAAAACTACGGCAAAAATAATGAAAGAGATGTTGTTAGACTCTATCAATTCAGGAGATTACTATAACTTTTCTAAATATCTTGAAAATGATTATTTAAATTGTTTTAATGTAGGAGAATTTGAAAAATTTTTAGAAGAACACTGGACGGCTTTTAATAAAATATTTGTAAAAATGATAAAAAAGGATTTTGGCGTTTCTCCTAGTAAATCATTACATATTGAAGGGATTTCTCAAACGAGCATAAAAAGTTGGCTACAAGAGATTATCCTGATGCAAATTAATTCTGGAATTTCTAGTTCTCATAAGAAATATCTCAATTTTTTATCATACTTAAATGATAAATCAATTGTAATTGCCTTATTAGAGATATTAGAAGATCACTCTTGGAAAAAGATCTTTTCTGATATTAAAAATCTTTTATTAAAAACTAGTAACTACAATACCAAAAAATTAATTCAACAATTGGGTGAATTTATAAATATAATCAATCTCTCATACAGAAATTATTTAGACAAAATATTCGAAGAATTGGATGAATTATTAAAATGTGTTATTTTTGGGTGCTATTCAGTTAATATTTCTTCAGTAATCGAAAAAATTATCATAATTTTTCAACTAATAATAACTCTTAATGAAGTAATTTCCGAAATGATAATGGAAAGCATGGATGGTTCCGATTATGATTGGGGGGCAGGCTTAAGGGATGAAGAATTTGAAAGATGGTTTTCTATCAAAAAAAGTACTAACTTAAAATTAAAAATAAAAAATAATAAATTAACTGTATCTTATCCTGCTTATACCCTCCTTAAACATAAGTTAAAAGAGTTTAATCAAGAAAATTATGAATTCAAATTAAACACTCAAATGGTAAATGATGAAAACCTATTAGGACAAGCATGGTTTAAGACTCATCTACATAATTTTTATGAGGAGAAAAAGTACGTTTTATTACTGAAGAATTTGACAGAGAAATATAAAAAAAAAAAAAAA
>CAZALK010000038.1:0-7576 GCA_964486045.1 uncultured archaeon | reverse complement strand
AAAAATTATTTTGAATCCTTTAAAACAGAAGGGGGTAATAAATTAGTTAGCAATCTCGGATTTTTTCTTTAAATATACTCATTAATTTACCTGAGTATTATGAGTCTTGACGAATTAATTAGTATTGAACGAGTAGAATTTCAAACGACAAAAGAGCGAATTCAAGAAACCTATGTGCTATCTGATCTTATGTTATCAAAATTATTTAGGGAGGTGTTAGCTGAATTAAAAAGAGACTTTCTTCCAATTTTAGATATTAAAGTATTGTTATATTCTCTCGGAAGGGTATTACTTACTGATAGAGTCCGAGGAGCGCGTATTCTTGAAGATTTTAAAACTTGTATGGAAGATCAGCTATATGGAAAACTTATGGAATGGAATTGTAAAAATATGACTACAAAAATCAAAGAGTTGGAAAAACTGACTTTAGATGACTATTCGATTGAGGGCTCATTAAAACTCTATCATGATAGTCAAATTGAGTGGGATTTAGGCGTAGGAATCGTTCTTTGATGTTTAGATAACAATATATTAAGATAGACGATACTTACCTTTTTGAAGCTTTTCTATACTGACTCTTATTTGCGTATAACCTAAGTCTTTAATATTCGATATACTTATAATAAGCCCAGTCTGCTTCATATCTACTTTGAACTTGTCAGAACGGAAATTTTCTCGTAGAAATCCCCCGAAATATCTCGTAAGAAAGATTTTAATCTCATCATTGTCAAATCTTCTATGAAAAGCACCCTGTTTTAATAATCTAATAATATAAATAATGAAATCTGAACGTAGCGATTCGAACTCAGTTTTAAATTTACCTTTCATTCTGAAATGTTTTGCCTCTTCAAAATACGTCTCAAATTCTTTTAATGCTGAGACTACCGTAACAATCTCTTTTAGCTTTTTCTCAATTTCAATCAGTGAAGTAAAATGGAACTTCTCAACAAAATAGACACATACAAAAAAGCAGACTTTAAAAATTCCTTTCGAGAATTCTTGCATTTCAATGTCGTCTTGTTTGAAGCTCTTTTCCAGATGATACACCCCTCGTGCTAATAAATCATTGTAGTCAAAGGAAATCTTGGTAATATCGGGAAGTTTATCTCGAATATCTTCTCCATACAGCAGTGTTGAATTCTCAGGATATTTAATATCCATCAATGCCCACTTAAAATTTGCCCCACTATCCTTCTTAAATTTCTCTTTATCTTGATACATCTCCATCGTATTATATCCTGTAAATACGTCAAATCCTTCAATAACTTCTGGAAAAAACCTTTTTTTCCACTTTTCTTTGGGAATTTTAGTAATTGATTTTACCACCAAGATAAGATCTATATCATTTTTTATTCAGGAGTCAGGAAGGTTTTTATCGAAATAACTCCCAATGCCATAAATCGCTATTAGATTGTCAGCATGATATCCTTTCACCTTATCTACAATATTATTTTTTACTTGTTCTTCAGAAGTGAGGATTTTATTTTTCTCTAATACCCAAGATTGAATTTCAAATGGTTGAAAGCTGTCGCGTTGCGGATTAAACTTGGAGGGGATGGTAGATTTAGCAATCCACGATTCTTGCCCTGATTTGAATCTTATTCGAACGGCCTTCTCGGTTTCGGCTATGATACTTCCTTGAACCTTTTTAACCTTCCCATCACTCATTCGATATCCGACTCCCAAATCTTGATAAATTTTGCTAGACTGCGCGCTCTTATATTTTCAACTTTATACCTATAGATTGCTATACGTCCAAACATTTTTTTTTGCACTAATCCGAGATCTATAAGGTAATTTAAATGTTTAATAGCACTCGTATGATTTGTTTTAGTCTCCTTAATAATGAGTGAAATAGTAAGTTCCTCATTTATGGCTAAAGCTTTAAGGATTCTTATCCTTGTCTTTGATCCGAAAACTTGTTCCACAAGAGGGTAATTAGTTTTCATTGAATTTTCTTCGCTCATCCCCACTCTCATCATTTATTTTATACCACAAGATTTATTATATTCGCAACCTCTGCATTTATTCTTATTATCTGTCAGTTGGGCATCTCTCTCTTTTTTCCAGTATTCAAGCGCCCATTTGAAATTCTTCTTAGCCGTTTCTTTGTCGAACTTATAGAGATAGGCATTAACATCCCTAAACATATAATGTTCTACGTTAAAGGTTGGTCTAATTTTCTCAAAAATCCTATTCGGAATATCGCTCAAATATTTTGAGTCTCTATCAGCGTTTATTGGAGCTATTATGATAAGATAATAAAGTGAGGTTACATCGAATCCAAGCTTCTTTAATAAATATCCTTCTGTTTGTAATTGCACATGGTGAGAGATAAACGGTTTCGAATATCTACTAAACTTAAACTCTATAAGCATCCGTGGTCTCCCGTCAAGGAAAAGAACGCTATCTGGCTTAAATACTAAATAGAGGTCCCTATACTTTGCAAAAAAAAGGGACTCTGAGAGTGAAAAACGGGGAGAAGTAAAAATTTTTTTCCACCCTTCTTGAACCGTTATTTCTATAAATTCTTGGGCTATTTCATCATGCCCTTCTCTCCCAAGGAGTTTTTCTTCAGTATCAATATCGCCATAAACATATTGTAACTCCACTTTCTTTTCACAATAGTATTGACTTGATATATCGCTGATTATTACATATCTTCTGTCAAATCGAAGAAGGTTCTGATTCTCCTTTATCTCATTTAAAATCGAGAGCTGAGTGTTATATTTCACTTGCCATTCAGGGAGTTCAAGAGAATTTGTCATGAAGTTTTGTGTTTTATCTGTATTTGTCCTATCTTATTATAGGAATCTAGACATTTTAAGAAAAACCCTTATTAAAATTATAAATTTAATTGTTATACCAACAGCTCCTTCACCTGCAGTTAGCATTCTCCTAACTTTCTGCTATTTCTGAAAAATTAAAAATTAACGATACTCATTTCAGTTATTAGGACAATCTCAAAGATAGCTGTAACAAAACAATTTTTTCTAATTTTTTTGAAAATGGAAACTGAAAAGTGTATAAGAAGGATTATAGAAAACACGGGATTATCGCGAGCAAATATTCAGGAGATGATCGAAAAATTACTCGAAACCCGTAATGATATATTATCAAAAGAGGCTGCTCTTAATATCATTTTCGAAGATTTATCTTGTAATTTATAAATCATTCAATCATTTTTATTTCTAAAATCGGTATTAATTAAATCTTAATAATTTGATTAGCAAACATATCCGCTATCAACACATCTTAGATTGACTTTTCAGAAACCTTAAGACTGTGATATATTTAGTGGGGATACCCTTTTGATAGTTCTCCTTTTCTATTTTCAAACAAGCCAGACATATGGCTAATTTCAAATCATTTTTAAACTCTCTGCCACACTTTAAGCACAGATAATCCATTTCAGGCTCCATCATATAACTATAATAGAATAATAAAGTATAAAAATACAAAGAGAGAATAGATTTTGAAGTTAAAGATAGACCTTTAGTCGAATCATATAATCTTCAATTTCAAAGAAAAAGATCCTATAAATAATCAGGCTTCATGATAGATGGATCCTTTTTAAAACAAGTTGTCATTAAAGTCTAATAATCATATTCAAATTTACCTATTTTGATTTTTTGAGTTAAAGTCTCATTAGGTAACCTTTTGCGAACTTCTATAAGATTCAAAACCTCATATCCATGCTTTTTTAAAAAGGGAATGCTCCTATAATTATTTGGAAGAACCCAGTTATATAATGTATATCCTCCCAATTCTTTCGCAAATTCTTCAGCCCTTTTAAATAATGCAGATCCGACTCCCTTTCGCCTTTCTTCAGGTATGACAAATAACAATTCATCCCAAACAATTTCTTCATCCACTCTACATACGGTAAATCCAATTAAGTCCTGATTTTCACTGACAGCTAAAAAAATGGGAAAATCCTTATTGAGATAATAATTCAGCTCTTCTCTTGCAGCATCCATATCGAGCTGTTTTTCTCTTTTCCTTAACTCAGCTAGCGCGATTCGGTTTTTGGCAATAAGAGCTATTAATTGAGTTTCATAATTTTGTTTATATTGCAGTATCTTCAAACTACTCGCTCAACTCATTTGAATATGGTATAGTGACTTTATACTCTTTAAATGATGTTATTAAAACCTTTTAAGTTTTCTTAATGTTTTTTGTTTCGAGTCAAGTTAGAAGAGAGATTTCAACCTTAGACATTATGATTTAAATAATAATTTTTCATTGATCATTATTTCACTAAGCTTTATTCTATAGGTATTTATGAATTTTGCGATGTATTTCTGAATACATATTTGCGAACCCAACCAATTTCTAATTTTAATAGTTTTACCGACACATCATTCTCTTTTTAAAAAAGCATGGACATAAGGTTTTGAATCTTATAGAAGTTCGCAAAAGGTTACTTAATGAGATAATAACTCAAAAAATCAAAATAGGTAAATTTGAATATGATTATTAGAATTTTATGACAATTTCTGATGAATATTATTATTTTTTAAGTTATAAATGTCTGTAGTAATTTTAACAGGATAGTTAAAGCAGTTTTTTTCTGGATTTGAGGGTTAAATTTGTTTCTATTAATTATTTTAGGGTGGGGTAATGCTTTAAGAAAGTTAGAAATTGAAGTACAATATTATTTTTTTTTTAAATAAATTATTTTTTAGGAGGGGCACACGGGGAAGGGAAATAACAAAAATTAAAAATAAAAAAAAAAAAAAAAAACTATTTTTCATTTAATTTCATAGTTAACAATACACAAATTACTAAACTTAGTAGGAATTCAATAAAGTAAATTATAAAATATCCTAAGAAGGGTCCCCATATTATAGTAGTATCTACCCATTCACTAATTGCCCAAATATAATACACGAGATTCAGAAGTACCAAATTAATTAAAATAACTATAGTTGAAATTAACACTAATATCCGACATAGAAGAAAACGCTTCTCTAATTCTATTTCCTTTATATTTAATAATACAATAGTCGTTGCAGGAATAATTAATAGAGAGAATAATTGACCTACACCAGAGCTAAAATAATTCATGTAATTTAAACGCTCTATTGTCGACATTCCTAGTATAACTGGTTCAGTTAAATAGACTCCAAACACACCAGCAGAAAGATAAATATAAATTAAAATGATGATAATGCACAATACATTAATTGTTTTCTTTCTCTTTTTCAATCTTGTCATCAAATTCCACCGAATAAAAATATTCAGATTTATTATTCTTGATAGTCAAAGAAAGCTATTTAAATATTTCCTCCTTTGATTTGTAAAGGTTTACAACAAATACCTTTAACTTTACATGTTTTCTGTAAAGATCTTGGGTAAACCGTTTAAATTTGATGGGAAGACGGTGGGAAATTCATTTTTTATTAGTAAAACTCAACCATAGTGGAATTTCAGAATTATGAATTTTACTGTGGTTTTAATGAAAGATCCCAATCTCTAATGGCCCCAACCAAATTAATGAATTGAGTTTGAAAATTAATCGGAATGGCAAATTCATGAAAATATAAATATGGGTTAAGCGATAATCTTGGAAAAATTTTCCCTTCATTTTTAGGAAGCCATTCTGATTCGATAATACTGTTATAGATTTTCTTTTTTTCATTATTAAATTTAAAACATAAGCGATTAGAAGATAAAAAAATTCTAATAGATTGAGGTTCCAAACCTTTAGGCTTAATAATTCTGAACTGTAAATGAAGTTTAATATAATGACCTTTTGTTAATTTTACAATGAATCTATCGTGCATTAGACCTCTAATAATTGGATATGGAATATAGATAAAGATAAAAATTATTAGAAATCTTATTGCAATAATTTTGAGCCAAAAATCTTCTAAATAAATTATAATTGAATACGAAATTAGGAAAACTAGTATTGAAAAACTATGAAATAAGAAGAAACTCAAGCTAATCTTGTATTTCTTCTTTAATTCAAAACCCATGTAATTTACTTCATTTTTCAAATACCGAATTAAGCTTGGAGAAAATCTTATAAAACTTAGAATGAAAAAATGAAATAAAAGATATAGAGTAAAAAAACTCCATACTGCAATTTGTTCGATTATAAATGGATTATATGGAAGTTTGTAATTCAAAAGAGGGCTTGAGAAATTGAAGATAAAATAGATTAAATATGCTCCTGCCAAAGAAATTAAAGAAAGATAAACTTTTATAGAATTTCTTTTGTATTCTTTTCTTATTACTTGTAAAGATTTTAAAGTGTTTTCATTATTTTCAAAATTCAAAATACTTATCGGAGCTTTTTCACTCATGATTACTTTTTTCTCTCCACTGCTGGAATTCTTTTTTTAGTTCTTGAGGAGATACCCAAAATTTTTGGATAATTTCTTTATAAATTTTTAAATCAGGATAATCTTTATCATTTAATTCCACAACATGAAATTTTGGATTCTTTTTACGGACCTTAATATATTTTTGGGCTTCTAAATATTCAAAAGCGGAATATAACTTTTCAAATCTATCTAAATTTAAACATTTTTGAATGTCTGATTTATTAATTATATTTTCTGAATTCTCCAGTTTAGCTAAACTTAATAAAACTTGTCCTCCTCGAAGTGACATTAAATTTGATATTTTAACAAATATATTACAAATTGATCTCAATATTTTATTGAAATCATTATAAAATTCCACTTTTTCCTTTCCCTTCAACTGAAAAATTCCTTTAAAATTATCTAATTGATATTTTTCAATGAAACTTTCGATGGAAATTGTCATTATAAAATTATTTTTAGATTAGTACCTAAAAAACTTTATGAATGAAAATAGAATAATTCGTATATAAATTATATTTCAGAATTATTGTGATGGTTTACAATAAATACCATTTACTATACATATTTTCTGTAAACATCATTTAAATTTTGTAATTGATTTTATTAATAAAATTAATCGACTTGCAGCAAAAATGAATACACCTTACCTAATACTTATCTTTATAGAATTTATTATTATCCTTCCAATTATCTTAACTCTATTTGTGAAATATTTAGCAGAGAGAAAAGGGTGGGATAGCCCATATGGGAAAACTTATAGTTTTGTCTCTATTTGGAGTATATTTTATTTTACTTTAACGTTAATTTTTATAGCATTACCTGATTATTTTCGGATTAATGATTTTGGTACTTTTTCCTCAATAGCTAATATTCTAATTTTAATTGCGGAAGCTATTTTTGTAGCTTTCAGTATTAAGATTATCTATAAGAAAGAAATTGGGGAAACTTTTCTTTTCACTTTAATTATAGTGGTTTTCAAATTTCTTATCACGTTTTGTGTAGGTATACTTTTATCTCCACTTGGTATGAATATTCAAATTCTTTAGACACGCTATATAATTCAGATTTTATACTTTCCATTAATAATGAGGAGAGATACCAGAAGAGATAAGAAATCTTCTGTTTGAAACGGTATAAACCCTGAGTCCGAATTGGAATGGATTATCAATATAATTGATCCTAATATTATTTGATATCATAAAGATTATATTCTTAAGCCTCTAAATACGGAGAGCTTG
>CAZALK010000037.1:0-8698 GCA_964486045.1 uncultured archaeon | reverse complement strand
ATTACAAGTATATTTAATTGGCAGTTCTAATTACACCGATTTTTATCTTTCAGGTCTTTTAAATTGCAATTTCTAACCTATAATCGATTAATTATCTTCATTATTTATAAAAATTAAGGAGTCAGATTTTCAAATGTCAGAGTTTAAAATGCTTAAATTTATTCTATTTTTCTTAGAAATTCCATCTCATCTTCAAAGTTAGTATTTAAAAGTTATCCATGAATTTGAGATAAGTTTTAAATTAGCCATATTAGAAAAAATTAAATGTCAGAAATGCAAACTTATCTAATATCTGTATTGATTGTCTTTTTCATCATTGTGCTTTATTTATATTTAACTTTAGTTTGATTCCTTTCTCTTTCCGCAAAACCTACAGAATTGAGCAAATGGTTCCAAAAATTCACCACATTTTCCACAATATTCATCATTTGATATCTCCAGATTATTAAGATCTTTATCTAGTAATGCCTTATATCTTTGTTTTGGAACGATTTCATATTTATCTAATAAATCCCCCCAAGCATGTAATTCATTATATCCATTTATCCATTTATTAGTTTGATTTAGTATAAAATAGGATGGGATATTTAAAAGGACAACGAAAATTAGAATAAATATAGACCAAATTTTAAAACTAGACATTATTATCGGGGGTAAGAGAATGGTAGTCATAAATAAATTGTTTAATACATAATACTTTTCATGTTTCAAAATTAATCCCACTTTTACTGTTATTGATACATTATTATCTTGAAATAAGGGATCCCGCAGTTTAGACCATTTAGGAAATCTAAATTTGGTTGTATAAATCTTGACCATCATCAAGATTTCTTCAGATAAGTAATTTAAATTCTGTTTTTCTTTTAAAAAATATTCTCGACGAATAACAATTGTCTTCTTTATAAACCTAATTAAATTGTATAAAACAAAACTTACAAGTCCAATAAAAGGAGGAAGTGTGAAAAATAAGAATACAATAGAAAATACCATAGATCCTAATATCAGAGGAAATATCAGAGAAAATACCAACATCAAACCAAACATTTGCTGAAGTATTAAAAATGTTTGGGTCTTACTGATTTGTCTTGAGAGAAGATTATGATTTTTCTTCAATTTTTCATCA
Organism: uncultured archaeon; assembly: GCA_964486045.1. Taxonomy (GTDB): domain Archaea; phylum Asgardarchaeota; class Lokiarchaeia; order Sigyniarchaeales; family SOKP01; genus Loki-b32. The sequence continues at coordinate 7,575 of CAZALK010000037.1, read as the reverse complement.
ATTTCATCAGGAATTTCTATTTGTGGATTCATAAGTAAAATAGTAATTTTGAGTATATAAGCAAATATGGAACTAAGGTCCTTCTGTTCCTATTATTGAAATTTTATCCTTTAGTAGAAGTAATGCTATTAAAAAATAAAATATTAAAAATCCTAGAGAAATCCAAAAGAAAATAAAAACACTGTTAGAAAACCAGACTAAGTTAATTATCGTTCCAGGTGTAGGGCGTAGATTTATGTTATCATCGGAAGGACTTTTCTTCTTATGAATTTTATATAGGATTGGGCAGGTTAAAAAAAGAACATGAAAGAAATCATCCCGAGACAAAGCATGGGTTTGGTAGATGGCAAAAGGCTGATCCTCGACGGGATTGTGGAATATATCAAGTAAATAAAGAGGAAATCGGTTCCGTTTTAAAAACTAAGATTCAACCTACTCCCTCTTTTGTAAAGTTACACTACGAAACAATTGGCGTTATGGATCAGAATCACAAAAGTATCTTGAGGATAACAATAGGTAAGAGCGACTCCTACCAGCGAGACCTAAAACCAAGGTCAAAGACAATATAGGTAAAGACTAAATTAGAGTGTAAGTACTTACACTTCCAAAGACAAAAATCCAGGGTGCTTGGTAGGAGTCATGGATAGGTTTTTTATCTTATCTACAATAATATTTTTTCTTCTAAACCTTTTAATAGTTTGGATTTTAGATTATTTAAAGGAAATGTCTATTTGAAAAAATAAAAGCAAATAAATCTTCCATAAAAAAATCGGATCTTGGATCCGTTTTTTCAATTTATGAGATTAATTTTACTCATTCTTTTGAGATAGCTTTTAATAAACTGTGGGGATTACTCGAAAGAATTCTTGGGCATAAATTCTGGGTTCTTAACATAATGATAAATGTAATTTTTGCTTTCTTTAAAAAACTGGAATTGTTAACCGCAGGATTACTAATTTCTCCAAACCGAGAAATAGTAAAAATTAAAATTTAATAATTTAGAAGCTTTGACTCATCAATTTGTCATAATTTGATTTTCATCATTCATTTGAGTTAGAATCTTTTCTCCCAAATCAGATATTGTGTATAAGAATTTCTTTCTATTTTCACTTCCAATTAAATTATCGGCTTTCTTGTCTCTCTTAAGATATTCCCTTTTAGTAAGTCTTCTTATACTACTATCAATATTGTTTCTTGAGAGATCTGCTAAACTAGGGTGGTTTTTTATTTCCCTAAAGAACATCCCATCAGATCCATGAAAGATATTTAAAATTTTTGACTGATTTTTCCCTATAGTTGATAATAAATATTTTTCTTTTTTCTCCTTATTTTTATACCAATTCTTTGAGGCCTGAGAATAAGATCTCCTTTCTATTTTTTCGATTTTCATAAAATAGATGACATTTGGCTGAGGAATTTCAAGATGGTCAGCGATTTCTGGGGTACTCCAACCATATTTCCAGTACCACATCTTAATGTTTTCAACAGTCAATTCTGGATGCTCAAGTTTTCTTCTTTCTCTCTTTTTTTGATTTACAGATTCAAACCACTTAATGCTATCTAATTTTTTTCTTTTTTCTGGGTTTTTCCATCTTGATTTCATTGCTTCTGAATAAGATTTTCTATTGATATTGTTCTTCTCCATAAATTTATAGATCGTATTAACATTTTTACATTCCACTTTTTCCATTATGTCGTAAGCAGATAAATTATTCTTGAAATACCACTGTTTTACATTTTCGATAGTTAGATTAGGATACTTTTCTTCAATGGTTTTTCTTTTGTTAATGATACCTCGAAATATTTTTTCTGCCTGATAAGCAGCTTGTCGAACATCCTTCGCCTTCGAATATTTCCCCAAAGAAGCTACATATTTTGGATTTCTTCCTAAATCTTCAGAAATTTTAGTAAATATCCAATCAGGTGTCTGTGTAGGGAAATTTTTCCTGTACTCTTTATATCTTTCAGTAATTTTATAACTTTCTTCCATGGTTTTTTTTTCCAATTTTTTAGCTTCTCCTTTAATATGATGATTTAGAGATTCTACTGCATAAAATATTATCGATTTAGCTGGAAGATTTATTATCTTTTCAAGATTTTTTATGATTAAATATGAATCTAGAAGAGGATTTTCTGCAATCTGCTCTTCCCAATTTTTGGTTATATGATAATGCTCTAAATCATATACGAGCTTTAAAGCTATATTTGCTTCTTTTCTTACGATTTTATTATCAGATGCTTTAGCAATATGGCAAATTCTGGTTGATTTTAATAATGTTTTTTCTTCTAATATCTTAGCAATCTCATAAGGATTTAAAATCGGATTTTCTATTTTTGCACGAAGCCATCTTTCAGTAATCTTATATTTTTTGTCATCATATTCTCTTGATGCTTTATGTGCTTTTTTCCTGATTAGCTTGTTTGTTGAGGATTTTGCGACTCTAATTACAGATGAGGGGCTTAATGACGAGTTTTCAGAAATTTTCTCTACAATCTCATCCGGTGTGAGTCTTGGTAATTTTTTTTCAAGAGTAATCCAATTCTTTGTTATCCCATGCCTTTGATCAAAAATTAGAGGAGAAGCTTTAATTACTTTAGATTTTACATCTTTATCCAAGCTACACTGTAAACTAGATACGATTGTTGACTCACTTAAACCAGTTCTGCGTGATATTTCTTTAATTAATTTTAACCAGTCTGTATAATTTTCTTTTCCTTCCAATTCTTTCCATAACTCAGTTAATTTATGGGTCTCATCAAGCGATCTGTTAACGAATGTAGCCGCTTCGATTCTTACTGGTTTAATAAGTGAATCCCTAGCATAACACGCAATTGCTCTTGGATCTTTTCCAATTTGTTTTGCTATCTCTTCTACCCTTTTGTTGACATCTAAATCGGGGTTTGCTTTAATTAATTCATCCCATAATTTTGTGATGTTATACATATGGTCAATTACTCTATTAAATCCTTTACCACCTTCAGCTCGGACTCTAGGAAAGACAGATTTTTTTGCATATTTACAGACCGTAACGGGTCCAAGATTAACATGCAACGCAATCTCCTCAGCCTTTTTTATCACTGGTAAATCCGATTTTTCTTTAATATATTTATTCCAGAGAGCTGATATAGCAATTATTTTTACAGGTTGTTCAAATGGAAGTTTCCCTGCTTGTTTCGGTTTATCTTCCATCTCACAAAAAGGCAATAATTCTCTTTTAATTTTGTTTAAAAGCATCATTGCTATTGGATTGTCTCTCATAGTACCAGCTTCAAAATATTCTAGATAGTGCCTTTTTCTTTGAGGATTGTAGTCTAAACAGCCGAGGAGTCTTAATTTATAGTCACTAGAGTGTAAAGAGATATAAAAACAATCTTTAACTCCAATAATGTTTATTAAATAATTGCTTCTAAGTTTGGAATATATATAGCATTTAACATCGTCGTTAAAATGAAAAAGCTGTTCAAAAACAAAGGAAAAAGATGGTGATTTTTCATCAAGATAAATCCCTCTTGAAATCACATTAAAAAATTCTTTGGGTAGTATCTTTTTATTGGAGATATTTTTCTTAATATTATTATATTTCGTAACATTTCCTATTTTACTTTCTTTACACGATTCAGAGCAGTATCTTTGAAAATTGCTATTTACATAAAACTTCTTTTCACACACTATACAAATTTTGCTAATCTTGGTCAATTTTTAATTCAACAGTTTCTTTAATTTTTTTTTTCGAATTGATTTAGATAAGATCTCTTTTCCCTTGCCTGTTATTGAATATTTATACTGAGAATGACAATTAGGTCTACTTTTTGGATTATAATCTAACACTCTCTTTACTAATTTTCTTTTAAATAGCAGGGAGGTTGATTCTCTTAATGCTCGTGTGGTTTTTCTGTCCTTAAAATCGGGGGGAAAGGCTAAATCAGCTATAAACATTTTTTCATTTTTAAGTAATTCTTGAAGAATTATCTGCTGTCTTCTACTTATTTTATCTTTATCTTTCATGAGAGTTGATAATCTTTCTTTTCTTTCTTCGGATATTTTGTAGTTACTTTTCTTATTGGGAAATTGAAAAATATTTAAAGCAGCATCTTTATGGTTTCTCCGAGGAATGTTATTTTCTCTCATAAATTTTGATACAGTAGCGGGATTACAACCCACTTTTTCTGCAATATCCGTAGTTGACAAAGGAGGATTTTCTTCCCAATACCAGTGATACACATTTTCATATGTTAATTTTGGATATTTCTTAAACTTGATACTCTTACTAGGACATAGATGCATAACTTTTCCAGCTTCTATATAATCCCTCCTGATAATATTATTGTCTCTTAGAAAATCTAATATAGTTTGAGCAGAACAACCAACTTTCTCTGCAATATCGTAGAGAGACCAATTAGGTGTAGAATTCCAGTACCATCTAATTACATTTTCAATGGTAAGCAGTTCCCATTGCTCATAACGTCTTATTCGCTTTCCCTTAACATCCCAACTGATTCTCTGAGCAACAGATAAAGTTCTCCTGGGAATATCATTTTTAACCATAAATCGAAGTATCGTTGATGTACCACACCCTACTTCCTCTGCAATATCTTTTATGGAATACTGCGGATTACTATACCAATACCAATGATATACATTATCTACAGTTAATAAAGGAAAATTATCTGTCAATCTCTATTCGACCTTTTAACCATTAATTTTAGTTATATCTTTACTAATTTACTTAATGCATACTTAGCTTTGCTTGCTTCAGACTTTACGAAGTCATTATGCGAAGAAATCCCATAATTCGAAATGGAAATTGGAGATTTTTTTAAATTTTGAGCAATCTTAAGTGAAATTTCGGCTGGATTTAAGTCAAGATTATTTTTCGATATTTCAAGCCACTTCTCAGTAATTTGATATTTACGTTCCATAAGTATATTATAAACCCTTATAGCTTCAGATTTCACTATATCATTAAACGAAGATCTTCCATAACTCGCAATCGATATTTGTGATTTACCAAGGAGTTTAGCAATCTCTTTTACGGGGTTCATTATATCAGAGCCAGGGTTAAGATTCCTAATTTGAGTCCATAATTTTGTGATATTCAGTCTTCTTTCCATTAAAATATTATATACAGTAGCAGTTTCGCCTTTAATAGATGAATTATCAGAACTTCTTGCATATCCGGCAACAGAGATTGGATTAAGATTAAGTTGGAAGGCTATTGTCTCGATTATTTGACCTGTAGTTATTGAGAGATTTCTTTTTTTTAATTTTAACCATTTGTATGTGATATCATGCTTTTTTTCCATTATCGGGTTGAGAGAATTAATGGCTTGAGATTTAACTAAACGGTTTTCTGCAAATCGAGCATAACCGACTACAGTAATAGGTTCAAGTTCTAATTTCAAACCAATTTCTTCGGCAATTTCAAATGGTTGATAAGAAGGATATTGATTCAATTGCTCTAACCATAGATTTGTAATATCATGTTTTTTTTCTAACAGTATACCGGATGCATGTACTACATCTGATCTAACGGATTTGACAATTGAATCTCTCCCATATATAGTAACTGTTATAGGATCTAGATCTACTAATAACGCGATTTGTTCCGCAATTGAATCTAGTGCTAGAATTGAGTTATTCATTCTAATTTCAAGCCATTTAACAGTAATAGTTATCGTTTTAATTGGCTTTTCAAATGCAAGAGAACCTATCTCAATTGGTCTATCATCAATTGCAATGTGATTATCAAAAGACTCTTTTACGAGTTTATACAATAACTTTAATGCAATGGGATGCTCTCTATTTATCAAATTCTCTAAATATCTTAATTCTTGCTTATGACCTCCCCCAAATTGAATTGGGTTATAGTTGATCGTACCTATTTGTTTTGAATATCTACCTTTTGAATGCATAGAAATAAAAAAAGCTCCTTTAATTGCAATGATGTTTATAACATAATTTGATCTATATATTGTTTGAGCATATCCAAGTCCTTTTAAAATCTCAGCATATTTTTCAATATGAAATGCAATATTTGATGGTGTTTTAAGTGGATAAATACCATGCCTAAATGCCTTCCAAAAATTATCAGGTAATATCTCTTTAGAGTCGTAGTCTCTTTCATAGTCTCTATTGCTATTCATATTCTTTTCCCACTTTTTATATTCTTTTGCTTTAGAGTAAATTGTACTCGCTGGGATTTTATATTTATATTTCTTTAACCAGTATTTTTGAACTTCTTTAATATTCCCTAATTCTCTAAATGATTTAGCAATTTCTTTTACTTCTTCCAGCGAATATGGTCCTAATTTTCTTTTAATTGTTGACATCTCATCAGGAATTTCATATTTCTGCTTAAGCAATAGCTTTCGTGCCTTTTTTGCTTCTTCTTGAACATCTAGGTAATTTGATATCAATGCATAGTTTACGACAGTGGAAACATTTAAGTCAACTTCTTGTGTAATAATTATTGCTTTTTCTAGAGATGATAGTGTATTTTCGCTAGAAATGAAATCCCTCCACAACGCTGATATCATAATCTTTTTAATGGGTCCAGAACTTGCGATACCTCCCCGTAACATCTCTTTTCTTTCTATTTTGACCTTCTTATCTACTTCTTTTATAATCCTGTCTATTAATTCTAATGCCTTTGGATGATTCTTTCTAATAGATACCTTGTAATAACGGGCTTCACTTTTTTTCTCCGCAAGATCATGATGTAAAAGACCACATAATTTTTCTTCTTCCATAGTTGTTATTGTTATTAAGAAGTTATTCCTTATTGAAAGAATATTTATTTTATATTTACCTTTGGTTAAAGATTCTATATATACCTTACCAGCAACAATTTCCCGATAACATGCTAATCTTTTAGATAATTTTAGACTTATTTTACTCATAAACAAGCCTCGTTCAAATGCATCCCAAAATTCCTTGGGTAAAATATTTTCCTCTTTTACTGCCATAATTTGTAACTCTTTTTTAGCCTTTTTCTCAATTTACTTCTCTTCTCTTTTGTAGATTATCTGTAATAATTCGATATACGAATAAATAGACAAAACTAAACCCAACACATATGATTATTGTTATAGTAATTAGAAACGGAATCAAAGAAGGGTAACTAACTATCATCATATTGAACTCTCCTGGGGAGTAACTCAACCAAACGCTCAAAAATAGATATGAAATTAAGGCAAGAGAGCCAGCAAGAATACCATACTTAAGAAGCATTGACTTATAGGACCTTTGCCTTCGAAAATGAAATCGAGGTTTTTCTTTGCTTTTTTGAACCCTCTTTCTAACAAAATTGACACCAAGTATAGCCACGACCACCGCTAAAATTATTAGAATAATAATCATGATAATGCGAAATACTAGGATATAATTAGCATTATCGAATTGGACGGAAGGAGAAAATTTTAGAATGTCAAGGATTGTAAACTGAATCATTAAAGAGGTATTAAAGTATTGGTCTGTGCTATTGCCATAGGTTAATGCCGGTTGTTCGGTGTTATCATCTATCCCATCTCGATTTTGATCAATACATCTATTTAACCACGTTAGGTCACTTTCAT
>CAZALK010000036.1:0-9540 GCA_964486045.1 uncultured archaeon | reverse complement strand
ATCTAGTGCTAGAATTGAGTTATTCATTCTAATTTCAAGCCATTTAACAGTAATAATTATCGTTTTAATTGGCTTTTCAAACGCAAGAGAACCTATCTCAATTGGTCTATCATCAATTACAATATGTCTATCAAATAACTCTTTTACGAGTTTATACAATAACTTTAATCCAATAGGATGCTCTCTATTTATTAAATTCTCCAAATATCTTAATTCTTGCTTATTGCCTCTCCCAAATTGAATTGGGTTATAGTTGATTGTACCTATTTGTTTTGAATATCTACCTTTTGAATGCATCGAAATAAAAAAAGCTCCTTTAATTGCTATGATGTTTATAACATAATTTGATCTATATATTGTTCGAGCATAACCAAAGCCTTTAAAATTCTCAGCATATTTTTCTATATGATAAGCAATATCTAATGGCACTTCAGATGGATAAATACCATGCCTAAACGCCTTCCAAAAATTATCAGGTAATATTTCTTTTGGCTCATGGTCTCTTTCATAGTCTCTATTGCTATTTATATTCTTTTCCCACTTTTTATATTCTTTTGCCTTGGAGTAAATTGTACTCGCTGGGATTTTATATTTATATTTCTTTAACCAATATTTTTGAACTTCTTTAATATTCCCTAATTTTCTAAATGATATAGCAATTTCTTTTACTTCTTCCAATGAATATGGTCCTGATTTTCTTTTTACTGTTGACATCTCATCAGGAATTTCATATTTCTGCTTACTCAATATTTTTCGTGTATTTTTTGCTTCTTCTTGAACATCTAAGTAATTTGACTTCAATGCATAGTTTGCTACAGTGGAGATATATAGGTTAACTTTTTTTGCAATAATTTCAATTTTTTCAAGAGATGATAGTGTTTTTTCCCTAGAAATGAAATCCTTCCACAATGCTGATATTATAATCTTTTTAATGGGTCCAGAACTTGCAATTCCTCCCCGTAACATCTCTTTTCTTTCTATTTTGACCTTCCTAGCTACTTCTTTAATAATCCTGTCTATTAATTCTAATGCCTTTGGGTGATTTTTTCTAATAGACACCTTATAATAACGAGCTTCACTTTTTTTCTCCGCAGGATCATGATGTAAAAGACCACATAATTTTTCTTCTTCCATAGTTGTTATTGTTATTAAGAAATTATTCATTATTGAAAGAATATTTATTTTATATTTACCTTGGGTTAGAGATTCTATATAAGCCTTACCAACAACAATTTCCCGATAACATGCCAATCTTTTAGATAATTTTAGGCTTTTTTTACTCATAAACAAGCCTCGTTCAAATGCATCCCAAAATTCTTTTGGTAAGATATTTTCCTCTTTTACTGCCATAATTTGTAACTCTTTCTTAGCCTAATTCTCAATTTTCTTCTCTTCTCTTTTGTAAATTGTCTATAATAATTCGATATACGAATAAATAGACAAAACTAAAACCAACACATATGATTATTGTTATAGTAATTAGAAATGGAATCAAAGAAGGGTAACTAACTATCATCATATTGAACTCGCCTGGGGAGTAACTCAACCAAACGCTCAAAAATAGATACGAAATTAAAGTGAGAGAACCCGCAAGAATGCCATATTTAAAAACCATCGATTTATAGGATCCCCGTTTTCGATAATGAAATTGGGGTTTTTCCCTACTTTTTCGAATCCTTCCCCGAATAAAATAACTCGCTAAAATAGCTACAACCACCACTAAAATTATTAGGATAATAATTATGATAATGCGAAATACTAGGATATAATTAGCATTATCGAATTGGACGGAGGGAGAAAATTTTAGAATGTCAAGGATTGTAAACTGAATCATTAAAGAGGTATTAAAGTATTGGTCTGTGCTATTACCATACGTTAATGCCATTTGACCGGTGTTATCATCTATCCCATCTCGGTTTTGATCAATACATCTATTTAACCAAGTAAGACCACTTTCATAAAATTTTCCCTTCCCCAATAAGTTATTATATAAACCTAATGTAAGCCCTGTGGTATCATTTTCAGTAATAGGTATCATATTCACCCAAACCGTTGCATCAAATACGGGAGTTAACAGGTCATATGTTTGGGCTTCATCTGATTCCCATACGGTATAGTCAATTTCTACAGAATCGTACTTATTTATGATTAAAGGAGCAGGGATAAATAACAAAAAGATAACTGTGATAACGAGTGCAATACAGATAATGGGGATACCAATCTTTAGCCAAATTTTCGTATTCTTAAAACTCACAATTCTTTACTCACCAACTAAAAATAAAATTAAAAATAAAAAATCCATACTACTGCATCAAACAAAGGATTTAGAGTATCATAAGCTTCAGTCTCGTCTGACTCCCAAACAACATAATCTAACTCAACTAAATCATATTTATCCACGACAACAGGAGTAGAGATAAACATTACAACTACAATAAATATTACAGTAATAATACTGATTATCGGTATACCAACCCGCAATCCTTTTTTTATATTTTTGTTACTACCGATTTATCTCACCTGATAAAATAAAAAAAAGAGAGTTATGATTTTAGTTTTTATTATGCTTTCGCTTTAACAACACCATCAATACTGATATTACTCCGATCATTCCTATAACGATAAGTGGGTTAAATCCGGGGACAGCAGCAAGACTACTGTCGCTTCGTAGCAAAATATTGTGAGCTATAGTGTTATAATTACTATTATCTATAAGAATTTGAGCGACGGAGTCTGCTTGAAGTTTGGGTGCTGCTGAAGTTTCAGGACCGAAAGTCGGCAACTCACCAGTTACGGGAGTATTGTTGGTAATTATGTTTCCGGTACTATTAATTTCACTAATTAGGAACGCGGCGTCTGCATATGCTCCAGCAAATGTATTCCTTACCATGGTGGAGTTGCTACAACGATATAATTTTAACGGAGGTGCATCATAAACGTCAAAGATATTATTTTCTAGATAATTATTCTCAATGGTTGCATTAACAGAATTTAAAACCCCGATCGGAGAATAGTAATTTCGAACCTTATTATTGTTCACAGTGACATTTTCACTTAGTTGCACATCTATTCCTGTCCCGAACCCTGCGGTAGTATGGTCACTAATCATTATATTATCTAACACCATAATATTGCTTGAAATCTGTGTGATTTTCACACCTAGCTTAGTATAGGTGAAAATGTTATTTTCTATTAGGCCGTTTTCAACAAATCTGAGTAGAACTCCAGCGTCACCTCCATAAGGGCCAGAGAAATTGAACCAATTGTTCCTCAAGACAAAGAACTTATCAGAGTTCCAAATTGAGATCATCCCCCCGTATCCCCCTGCATCAATGTATAGCCCCTCAATAACGTAAGGGTCCGCAAATGTACCGGATCCCGTACACCAACTATTATTTGCCGCTGTAACGCTCCAATTATAATTTGGATCAGTGTCATCAATAAATATTCTAAAATACAACTCTGACAAAGGATCTAATTTAATTGGTGGCCCTGTAAAGTTGATATATTCCGATACATTCCAAGAAACTGAAACACTCGGATTCTTAAACTTAAGATCAACAAGTTTATCACTCTGTAATGCCTTATTACTACTAATTGGAGGAGTCATGAATGACAGACATAAGATTAAGACCCCGAAAAGCAACAGTTCAGCACCTTTCCTGTAATTTGTTATTTACTTCACCTTCCAAAACCTTTTTCTAATTTTTTTTTGTCTAATATATTTTGATAAAATAGTAAACTAGATAGATATATAAAATTTATTACCCACTACCTATTTGTGATTTTCTCACCTATGAGAATTTGTACAAACGGTACTCTTTATAAAATTTTTTTGATAACACTAATCGGCAGTTATTTTAGAATCTTTCAATCACATTTTTAATTTTAAGCAACTCTATCTTTAGTATCGGTTTAGCAATTATAAGAAAATGTGCCCCATTTTTTTGCATTTCATTTGAAAAGTCTTTACTTATAAGACCTTTCATTTGAAGCATTTTTATGTTTCTATATATAGTTTTGAGGTTAGCTCCTGTATTAATTTTAATATCATTTATAATACATTTACCCATCATTACAATGTATTTATAAATTTGGTAAGTTAATCTACATCTTTTTAGTTCTGTATATAGTGGCAATTCTCTGCTTTTAGGAATCTTTTTTTCAACTATCAGATAAACCACTTCCTACTATTTTTTAGCGATATTAAAAATTGGTCTATTTAAAGAAAAAATTAAATGAAAAAACTTATTCCGTTTGGTACAAAAACTTTTTCTCACCCCTAAGAAAATTATCAGAGAAAGTCGTGTTGTTATCAAAAAATCCAATAGCTAAATTCTTCCAATTTTGAAAGATTTAAATACTAAATTAAATAATATAAAGATTAATCAAAAATCAAAATGTACATAAAAGAAGGGTGTCAGCCTTTCGTTCTTGCAAAGTAAGAGGAATGGTCTTGAGAATGGTGTTTTTGGATACTTCAGTAACGGATCAATTTTCTTTCTTTAAATATGTTGAGTGTATGATATAATAACAAATAAGATGATAAGTTACCATGTCAGCAAAGAATAGTAGTATATATCATTCAGATGATCTTCCTTTAAAGAGGGAGGATCGATTGCGAAGAGCACAAATAGTGACTGGGATTAAGAGAGTCATTTTAAACTTCATAGACAACCCCCCAAATATTCAACGAAGGAGGTATATAATCGCATGTAATCAGATGCTATCACTCTATAGGAGAATGAACTACCACCCTGAAAATATTGCACTTTGTCAATTTTACAAAAATAGAATTAAACAAATAATTAAATTAGAAAAAGGTAAGGAAAAATGATAGAAAGTAAAAAAGAGTGGGTTTCAAAGTCTTTAAGGTTTACTAGAACCTTCATAGTAATTATTGCAATTCTTATTCTGATTCCTTTAATAACCTTGCATACACAATCTGAACAGAACTTGGTGCTTGGGTTGGTGACCTTTCTTGTCATGTTTTCCCTGCCTTTATTATTCATAATTATCCCAAAAGTATATTCAGGGATACAAAATATGATCACATGGACTCGAAATACCCCTGCCGACCAAGTTGGCAGTATTTTATCAACGATCGTGTACCTTGGATTTTCAATTGCATTGTTTTTTCAAGTACTTATTTTTAATCTGATGATTGATGCAATCATAACATTTTCGATTATGGTTTTATTACTCATAATTTTCATGCCAGGTTCTCCCAAAAATAGACAATTAAAATGGAAGAAATTAAGAGCAACGGGGGTTGGATTGGTATTATTTATTATGCCTATGCTTATTGGTTGGACTTCTTTTTACATGACAAACGAGAGTCTCTCAGATCCTCTCTTTGGAACTGTCCCTCAAAGGTACCGCAAAGATAATATTGACTATTCTTTCGAAGATTTAAACTTTGTAGGCGATTTAGAATCTTTAGAGGATGTCACATTCAATTCACTGTTAGTGCTAAAATTTAGAATGTCACTACCTCCCATGAAAGAGATAAGAATTCGTGCGGAATTTATCCCTGAAGATGTACCAACTAATTCTAAAGAGACAAACGCCTTAATTAAGACTCATCCCTTTGGTTCAAACCTCATTAGAGGAGGTTTTAACGATAAAGATGTATATTTCAGAATTGATCTAGATAGTTCAGCAACACCAATATTACCAGGAAAATATAAATTAAATTTATTCTATACTGCCAGAGGAAGTTTTCTTCAGACAAGCCTTTCTCAAACCCTTACCTATAATATCACCGTTGAAAAAGATGGTGTATTTTTCAATCCCTATTATTCTATGGACCCATTAAGAATCTCTAGAAGGGGAAATATCTATTCCGTGTATGAAGAAGATATATTAGGGTGGAGAAATCATTTTGAGACAAGAGCTGAGAATTCTCTAGGAGAACCAATAGCAGGTAACTTTGAATTATATTTAACCCAGAGAGAGGGGAATGCTCCTGTATACAAAAAAATGACGGATTACGTCACTAAGGCAGACGGGTTCATTTCATACAATACAATTACTCGAACACATTATAAGGAATATATGCGAGGAAAAATATCTTATAATGGTGACCAAAGCCTATTTTATAAGACAACCATCCATTATGAAGACTCAGAAATAGCAAAGAATAAGTTTCTTCATACTTCATATTATCCTGACAGACCGGAGTATACTTATAATGGGACTGATTTTAACCTTTATAATACCAATCAATTCCGGACCACCACTCATCTCTATTACCACACAGAGTTTAGTTTCCAAGACATACGATGGACATCATCTCCGACTTATTCTCCTAGGTATAATCCACAACCAGATCTTTTATATCTCGATGTTAGTAGTGATTTAAATACATATATCGAAAGCCCAATCATAGGATATTTAGGTACTGTAGCGGATTACGCCCATTTTAGTTATAAGTACGAACTTTTCAATTCTGGTAGCCCAGACAATGAAATATGGGTTGATTTAAAATCACAGATCTATAGAGATGGTATGCTTGTTTATGAACAATATGATTATCAAGGATTTTACAATACCAATACTAATTGGCAATATGTCAATATTAATTTAACCGATTACTTTACAGAGGCAGGACAACAATTCCAAATAAAGATTCAAACAGATTTTAATTTTGATCCTAGCTACACCGATTATATTTCTATTCGCTTCGACTATGCCACATTAGAAGCTTTCTATCCTGCAGTGTATTATAGGGGTTTTGATTTTCAGGATGGATTTAACCAGTTTAGCTCTCCAACTTTGGGGACTAGTGAGCCTTTATATTGGGACGTCAATAACCCAGTAGCTCTGGGTAATGATATTCTTTCCTCCTCTTACTATCCAGGCATAATAACTAATAATATGTTTTCCCAAGATTTCCGTTTAGACGCTTCATGGGAAACGTTTTCAGGACTTTTTTCCGAAAATACCGGGCCTCAATTTGATCGAAGGGAAGATCTCAATTTGGATCCTACTTGGAGAGATATTAATAACAACGGAATGACTGTATTTGACTTACTAAGTATAAATCCTCCGGTTAATGTTTCTAGTAATTTCCAAAGTGTAATAAAAGATGAATTTACTAGCGTAAACGATACAGATTCATATCTTTCGGAAATACGGCAAAAATTCGTAACTCCGAGAATTATTTCCAATGACCAATATATTTTTATTGTGTTTACAGGAAGGTTTTCTCAAGATGATCAGTGGAAAATATATATGACCTATGCCCTCCGACCTGATGGTGTGTTTTCTACACCGACTCGTGTCTATGATCCAGGAGACGATAATATTTATCAGCTAGCTCCCTCTATCGCTTTGAGCGATTCTGATTTATATGTTGTTTGGCAACAAAGGAATAGGGATGCACATCCTAGCGGTGAGACTGAATGGAATATTATGTACGGCCGAATTAGCATTAATGACTTTACACTAAAGGATGTAAAAAACGTTACAACCTATAGTGCTTTTGATTTAGATAAAGTGGCAAGAATGTCACCTGATATCGCGTTAATTCCTTTAGGAAATGTATATGATTCAAATCTTAACTTAATTCATCAAGAAAACATGGTTCACATTTCTTTTGTTGAATCAACGTGGACCGATTTAGTTGAGGGAAATAGAAACAATGAAGATGTCACTTATATTAAGAAAGATATTTATTATACTCAACTAAGTTCTACCTATTTTCCTTCTTCGTTCTCAACACCAATAATTATTAATGAATATATAGATGAAGGCTCAGGTTCTTCATTCGATATGCCAGCCCAGCCAAGTGACTTTAATCTACTTAAAGGTCTTTCTGATTGGTTAGGTGATTTACAGAGTCAAGATTACGATTATACCACCTTTTTCCCAGATATTACTAGCACGGGCTCAGAAGCTCTAGAGTTTTTTGCTAATCTCGAGGAAAACGGAGGTGGTTCTGTTTTTGATCAAGTTCAAAGTCTGGAAGGAATTATATTCGGGGATACCGCATGGACAAGTGGACACACCGGAATCGATTATGCGTTACTATTTGATGGAACCGGTACTATTGATTATGAAGAAGTTTTGGGTTCTTCGGTTTATGCTGCTTATGCAAATGTGTCATACCAGTATGAAGTTGCAGGAAGCAGTACTTCCACAGCTTGGTTGTCCCCTCAAGCGATCTCTTCTGTTGATCGATCTGGTGTCGATTGGACAACTCCAGAAAATGCGGGAGATCAGAATGACAGTTATGCATCTGTTAACTTCGGTAGTGGTGGAGGCGAATATCTTATCACTCCAAGTATGTTTAACGACGTTTCTAATCAATGGAGTACTGAATCAAATGCGTATGATTGGGATAATGGAACTTCAGCTACAGAAGATCAAGGTAGAATCATAAATGATATCTATTGGCAAGATTGGAACAACGCGGGTTCAGATACAATCGATAGTGTGGATATCCGTTTAAATTTAACTTTAAATGGTCTTTCTAATGATTACTTGGACATTGATGTTTATGTAGGTGGTACCCAATCGAACGCAACGTATCGTATTAATTCTGGTAATGAAGGGACCAATCTCTACATAAATCTCAATAATGTATATGAACCAGGTGATGGCTCTTGGAGCTGGGCTGAAGTTGGAAACATCGAAGTACGCCTCGACGGAACAAAGGCAGGGGGACATGATTCTGTACAAGACTATGAAGTGAAGGAAGTATGGGGTATGGTCTATACAAGTGGCAGTGGAGGAAATCCAGAATCAGACTGGCTTCAAAGTTCTGATTTTGGCTTCAATATTGCTCCAGGATCAATTGTCGATGGCATCGAAGTAAGAATGGATAGAAATGCGACACTAGCTTCCATTAAAGACTATGATGTTCGGTTAAGAGATTCTTCAGGACAAGTTGGAATTAATAAATCATTAACAAGTGACTGGGATCTCCTCGATGATAATAGTTACACACTCTATGGCGGTGCGTCCGATAACTGGAGTGCGAGTTGGTCTGTTAATGAGATAAATGCCATAACCTTCGGGATTGATGTTGCTGTAAAAAATTACGGTTCGACAAATGCTGCCTCCGTAGACGTTATTCAAATTAAGATCTACTACACAGAACCGACAACTCAAGACCAAGGCGATGGTATAGCGCGCCCAAATGGTGATATTTCCACTCAATGGAACGCTTCCACTCAATCTGCTCATAGTGGTTTAATTAACGAAAGTACAGATCCGCCAGATACTGGTAGTGGGTATATTTTTACCTCAAGTAAATATCAAGGCGCTTCAATAATTGATAATTTGGATATGTCCACCTTAGATATTAGCTCTGGAAATGTGACTGAAGTAACATTATGGGTATACGGGAACGAATCAAGTATCGATTCCACAATAAATGTATATCTGGGAAGCTGGTTGGTAGAAAAACAACTTAACATGGGACCCAACCCCGGCTGGAACTCCTATACGTGGTCAGGTTTAAATCTCAATCAAATGGTCTTGGATAATATGGAAATAAGGTTCAATTCAACCGTACCTTCTGATGGAGCGCCT
>CAZALK010000035.1:0-13879 GCA_964486045.1 uncultured archaeon | reverse complement strand
GATTGCTAACTAATTTATTACCCCCTTCTGTTTTAAAGGATTCAAAATAATTTTTTATTTAAAAACTCCCTCAATAAAAGATAGTTATAATGACAATTGACTCAAATGAATCAAAACCAATTTTTGTCCCCGAAATAGAGTTGATAAAATGTCCACTGGTTAATTTATGTACCCTTCCAAAACATAGGTTTCTATGCAAAGTTCCCGATTGTCGAGTGCTCTGCACTGAATATCTCTCTAAAGTGAAAAAATTTAAGGAGCACACAGATTTCTGAGGGTGAATATTCCCATTATTTTTTAAAATGCAAGGAATTAAATAATTAAGGCGTATATAATGCATAGACAAAGATTTAAAATCAAATATGATGTTCACTATCCGCCCCTGGATTTTTGTCTTTTGGTAGTGTAACTTGTTACACTTACAATTTCTCACCCTTATATTGGTTTGTCTCTTATTGAGACTCTGGGTAGTGAGCATCACCTTTAACATTTTCAAAGATTGATTTATTAAAGATTCTGAATTTTTTAGAAGATTTTTTGTTTACAGGAGAGAGTTTTAAAGTCCAGATTTTTCGTAATTGTTTTTTAAAAACAAGCAAATAAATAGGCTTCATATTTTTAGTATATTAGACAAGAATTTACAGACAATTATGGTGCTCACTGCCTAACCCTGCATCTTTTCAAAATGAATCCTTTAAGAGTAATATTATCATACTTAATTTAAATGTATGTTTCTGAACTTAAAATTGCAAAAACCCTAATCTATTTAAATACTTTCTTCTCCAAAGGTTTTATTTGGAAGAAAAGATGGAAGATTTCGTATATTATTTCTATATTAATTGGAAGAAATAGGAAGGAGAACACATACATACTATGATAAGAACGAATAAAGGGATTAAAGGTGCTGAATTGATATTCAATAAGAAAATTTATAACTAGACCAAGTATAAGGCTAGAAATTATTAGAAATGACTTTAATACTAGTCCCTTTTTTTTAAAAACCATTTTTAATGATTTTACTAGCCCTAATAACAAAAGAGACACAACAATTATAAGGATTAAAGTAAAACTCCGAGAGTTTGTAAATAATTCTCCTGAATTAATTTCACTAGAAAGTATTATTATACCACTTGTTACATAAATTACTGCAAAGAGAGTTTCCCAGATAGGATAACGATAAATACTAACTTTTCGTAAAGATTCTTTTCTTCTAAAATTGAAACCATTCAGTGAGAAAAATATAAAGGCTCTGGTAATTAAAATCACTGTGCATGTCAACAAAATTAATAAAATCCTAATAAATAAAGAAATCACCACGAGTACTAGACTTGACAAAGCAACTACAAAGATTGTGAGAATTATGAAGTATACAAAAATCGCTTTTAATGTTTTTACAAACCAAGGCCATACTTCCTTTGAGATATAAATTCTTGGAGTTGTTTTGACATACCAAGGCCATACTTCAGTTGAGATATAGATTTCAAATTCCGAAATTAATTGATTCAAATTCTCTTCAGTAAGGGTTTTGGTTGCTTCAAATTCTTGAATGTTTTCTCTTATTTCATCATCGAGATTATGAATTATTTCACCTTTTTTTGACATTTTCAGCCATAAAGGGAGTTTCCTTCTTGCTTTTTTCAAGAAGGTTCTTATTTTTTCTTCAAGTTCCAAACCAAAAGCATTATTTGAATCTGAAAATTTTTGGGTATTAGGGATAATATTACTTTTTAAATCCCCGATTAAACTTTCCTTTTTGCGTAACCGATCAACAATACTCAATTCCTTTAAATAAAGATCTTTTCTATCTCTAAATGTTGTAAATGTGAGTATTTCATAGTAAATATAGAAGAACAAACATATAATTAGAAAATTCTGAATGTGATAATAATAATCACTCCTCAAAAGAAGCAGATCCAGAAAAACAACACTTATAAGAAATATATCAATTACGATTAGTAATTTTTGCCAATTTACAGATTTTCTACTATAAAATCCTCGTAAAAATTTGGTTATAGAAAGCACAACAAATAGAATCGTAAAAATTGAAAATCTCACTAGAAAAATGGACAATGCACTAAATAAAAATGTTAAAAATAAAATTGAGATTGCATTTTGAAAATATGGTTTGAAAACAAGTTTATGCCAATATTTATGGTTTATATATCTTTTTTTTAGTTTAGATGCTCTTATTTCATACGGGACGTATCCGGTGATTGATAAATAACAAAATATGATTCCTATTATTATTAAAATAGAAATTACTACTATGGGCATAATCAAAATATAATTATACAAGGGATTTTCTACCAATTCATATAAGTACATATATCCAACACCCATTGGCCGTGGTGCGAAAAACAAGATTACCCATAAAAGAAATGACCAAAAAACCGTTTTACGGTATCTTTTATAGGTGGGATATAACTCCTCGCTAATATAAACATAGGGAGTACTTTTACTTACGAAGCTGGTTGCTATTTCTTTTGGCTCTCCCATTTGAGAGAGTGTAATTTGAATATCAATTTCAGTTGGTTCTTTATCACCTGCACTTTCAATAACTTTTTCCCATATATGTTCCTCGATTTCATCTAAAATGTCTCTCATCTCATTTTTCTTCAATTTAATGGATAAAGGGAGGTTTTTTTTGATTAAACCTAGGTAATTACTTATGATTTCAGCTTCTTTAATAGTCATTTCTTATCAAGTCCTATTTTTTTTTCTTTATGTTGAAAATGATCCAAATTCAATCCACACGCTTTACAATATCCTATACTGTTTTTATTACTCTCGATACGATTAAAACAATTAGGACAAATGAGATAATTATCATTATTCAACTCTATTTCAATTTCTACAATTTGGGAAAGAGAAGAGATTAAATTCGTCAAAAAACCCATTAAATGATTATATATATCTATCCCATTGGGAGTAATTATATGGTAGCTCCGGAGTCGCCCATTAAATTCTTTCTTTTTTGAAAAAAGTAATCCATCTGCTCTCAACTTTCGTAGAATGGGATATAATGTCCCTTCCTTGATAATTAGTGCCTTCTTCAGATCCTTCTTTAAATCTTGAGCTAATTTGTAACCATAAATTCCCTCTTCCCCCTTCTGCTTGATAGTATGTAATGTAATTAACTTAGAGATCCCTCTTAAGATTTCTGATTCAAAATTCTCTACATACTGCCTGTATATCTCAGAATTAATTAACGCTTTTGGATTGAAATCTTTAATTTGCTTTAACAATCTTTATGTCAACTTTAAATTCTTAAAATAGTGAGAATCTTATACTATTTATTTACTAATATTGTATGTTATATAGTATTAATTCTTTTTAAATCTTCTCAATTTGGTGTGAATTTATTCATTTTTCAATCTGGATTTTTGTCTTTTGGTAGTATGGTTTTCCATACGCTAATTTAATCTCACATTTTGTATTGGCTTAGTCTCCTCTTGAGACTCTGGGCAGAGATCACTACCTTTCTGTCTTTTACGAGTAGTTAAATAAATCTAGGATTAATTTCTATTTTTGATTTACTAACTTATTAAAAGATCTTTATATTTTTTAATTATTGATGATGGAAGGTTGCCATAAAATTTTCGTTGAATCTCCTTTGATAGGGTGAAGAAGTCACCAGTAACCTTTCCTCGACAGTTTTTACTTTCACACTTGCAATCCATCACCCAAAAACCTTTACCGGCAAATTGGTCTAAAGCGGTTAATGTGTAATCGGTAGTTAATTCCTCACCTTTCTTAATATCTCTTAGTGCATAAATGTCTTTTATAACAATTGTCTTCATTTTTTCATAGCAGTTCGGAGAACAAGAATGATTAATATATGATGGTGGAGAAAAATCAATAACATACCTTCCATTACCAACATAATCTGAATGATCACCTTTAGCATCTAACTTCGGATTTCCAGCGATTTCATCCAAAGTATAACTCGGAAGTTGATTTAAGTCAATATGGAATAAGTGTTCATTCTTCACAATATCTCGTGTTGCATACACGCCTTTTCCTTTTATAGTACTCTTTTTAATTTCGTACATTGCTGGAATAGATAAAAATAAAACCTAATTATATTAGAATTAGAATAATTAAAAATTTACTAGTCCTCATTTTTAAGTCTCAGAGCTTATACCGTATCAAACAGAAGATTTCTTATCTCTTCTAGCATCTCTCCTCATTATTAATGGGAAGTATAAAATCTGAATTATATAGCGTATTTAGCGCTGTGCGCAGTTAGAGATTAAAGCTAAAGATTATAGCTTCAGGAATTAAGATAGAATATAAAATAAAATTCTCAAGGATCATTTCTATGATGGTGATTATGAGAATAATGACTATGGATTCCTGCATTTTTTGTCTAAAAACAAGATTAAAAATCTTCACTCCAAGAAAGATGCTTATAAAAAACGATAAGATTACCAAAATAATCGAATAAATAAAATAAAGGCTAAATTCATTCAAAAAAGCCAGATCAAGATAAAAGGTTATAATTAATACAAAGATGAATATTAGAGTTCTCCAACCAAGAATAAAAAGGAGAGAGGTTCTAAATCGAGGGTTCCACCCTTTTTTTCTCTCATACCATCTGATAAGTATTATCCCTATTATTATGATAATAATATAACGCAAGAGTTCAGTGATTATGTTCATTTTATTCTTACCTTTTCTCTTCCATCAAAACCGGATGATGGTTCCTATTAATCTACTTTTTCTATTTTTTGTGATTTAGAGTCCTTAATTGAAGGAAGTGTTTTTATTATAGTATAAATATTAACAATAATCGCTAGGAATATAAAAATGATAATAAAGGGAAAGCTAAATAGTGTATATGATTCAAATAGGTCAATGTTCGAGTAAAATATTTGAGCACTCATATTCATGGATATTAGCTCAATAAGATAAAAAACAACTAATGCACTACTAGCAGAAAGTAAGATAACTGAATTTATTTTGTCTAAGCGAAATTTAAACCATTTAGTCTTAAATTCCCCAGAATTATTAATACTTTCTACAGCTTTTTCAAAACGATGGTTTGCTAATATTTTCCCAATTGGATAATAGGAAAAAATGATTATCGGAATAAAAACAACATGAAATGAAATATCAAGAATTGAGAAGAAAAGCAGATCTCCAACCATAAAAACATAAGTCAGATAAAAATGAGTAAAAAAAACAGCACAGATAAGAGCTGACGAGAGTAAGATTGTGGTTCTATGGGGGCTTAATTTTATACGAATCCATGAGAACTCATCAAGAGTTTTCCTATCTTTATGATTTCTTTCTTTAAGAAAAAAACTAGAGATCATAAGAACTAGAGATACACTAACAAATAGTACTGTTCTAATAAAGTCATTATTTTGATATGAATTAGGAGCAGTATATGACATCCCTAAAAGATTCGATACAAAATTGTTGAATAGAGCAAGGTGGGAAAAGATTCTGGCTGAGAAGATTATGAATACGATAAACGAACCAATAAAAATAAGGAGAGCATAATTCTTTGTAACCTTTGTTGAAGGAGTTATAGGTTTACCTCTTCGAGTTATAAAGAGACTGTAAAGACATACTATCAAAAATATTGATTGTATTATAAGAGGAATATTGTCTGATAATAGGGTACTCCCTATCCCTTGATTTGGACCGGTTGGAATCGTACTAATAGATGTCAGGAGGTTAAACATGGAGAAAGGATATATAAAATGTTCCAAAATAAGTTGTATCATGAAGATTAATCCTGCGAAGGATGCACTGAAAATAAATAAGGATTGACCGTGAGAAATTTTTAAACCAAACCAATTTACAACTCTCTTTTGTGAAATAATTTTCTGTTTAGGTCTATTTTCACTTGTTCTATTTTTTAGAATTCTTTTCAAACTATACAGACTCAAGGAAATAAATATGATATTGACAACTATTCGTATAATGATTGGTATAGAATTATAGAATAGATAGTCTTCATGATAGACTCCTGGATTTTCTAAATAACGTGGGACTGTAGAGAATATAAATTGGAATAAATTGATGAAAATATCTCCAGATATAAGGAATGAGACCATAAAGATACCCATAACAGATAAAACTAGGAATAAACTGACCTGTGAACGACTTAGTTCAAATTTAAACAACGTTAATTGAGAACTGCTTATAATCGGTTTATTTTTTTCATTCTCTTCCATATGAAACATCCATTAATTTTGAATTGTTATTATTTTGAATTGATTAGAAAGGTTGCTTTATTTTTTCTAAATTTAAAAAATAAAGATATTACACTGCTTAGAAGCATGATACCTATCATCAAAACTATGACAAAAAGGTTATATCCCGGGATAATTAATTTAGGAGCAGTAACGATATCTCGATCAAATAAATAAATCCTGTGTCTCCCTCCTACTACAATATATTTACCATCTGAAGAAATATCTAAACCAGAATCATAATTTGCATTAGTATATCCATCCAATCTATACCTCCATATTGGTGTTGAACTATATTTATTAAATAAATAAATCCGATAATTTCTGGTTAGGGCAACTATATAATCCCCATTAGATGAGATAGCAACTGAGGTAATTTCTGATTTTGTTGAATATGTCCATTCGGGAATTGAATTATTTCGATTAAAAAAATATACTTTTGTATCACGATAGTCACCACCAGCGACTATATAATTTCCATCTTGAGAAATTTTTATGGAACTAACGTGATCCGGTGCATTGTTGGTCCATAATGGAATTGAGCTTTGTCTCCTAAAAAAATACACTTTATCACCCCCCGAAGCTATATAATTACCATCAGCCGATATAGATAGGGAAGTACTCATATCTCCAGATAGAGAAAAGGTCCATTCAGGTGAATTATTAGTAGTATTGAAGAAATAAAGCTTTCCAGCATTATCGGTTGCCGCCATAAAACTCCCATTTGAAGAGATCGCAACTCGAAGCGTTAATCCCGTTGTTGAGTAGCCCTTAATAGGGGTAGATTCAGTAATATTAAAAATAAAAGATTTATACCGTGGACCGCTTGCAGCAGCAATATAATCATCATCATCTGAAATCGCTACATCATAAATCCTTCCATTGGCAGAATAAGCCCATTCAGGTGTAGGAATTGAACTATTAAACAAGTAAACTGTTTTATCTATGTAACTTCCCCCTGCTACAATATAAGAACCATTTCCAGAAATTGCTAGAGAAGAAAAACTATTTGAAATAGAATAATTCCATAATGGAAGCTTTGTCGAAGAGTTTGAATTATCAAATAAAAACAATGTTCCATTTGCGTTTATTGAAATATCATATACTAAATTTTCATCTGTAGCTGCAATATAGCTACCATCTGAAGAAATAGCAACCGCAGAAATATATCTATTTCCTGTTGAATATGACCATACTGGAGTTGTAGAAGGATTTGAATAAGTTAATGCAGAACCTTCAATAATAAGAAAAGGATTCCCAAATATAATAATGGTAAAAAATAAAATGAGAATAAGTCTTTTTGTATTCATCTTTAGTATTTAATTACCTACCGTTATTAAATGTATTTTTAAGTGTTAAATTTCAGTTAAAACTTTGATAATCCTAAATAGTTTAGTTAGTTTATAAAGATTCAGCACTAATCCTTGTTATGTAATACAAGAAGTATGTAATATTAAACATGAATCATGTATAATCAAAATATATAGATTAAATCACAAAAATTCAGTATAGAAGGTTTTAATAATTTTTATTCCATGATTTATATTTAAGATGAATTCAATAAATGATTTTATTAAGAAATATGGCTTAGATCGTTTTGACGAAGCCTTAGAGCTTAAAAATCGCGATAAAATCAGTTTTTATAATGAATTAGAGGCTTTAATGACTACTATTTGTAGAATTTTTGATAAACTAACAACTGTGTTTTCTCTAAGAGGGGGTCAAGTATTAATGAGCTTAGCAAAGTTACAAGCTTCTGAAGAAATTATATCTAAGACTGATATAATGAAATGTTTAAATATAGATAGACACGAAAAATTAATCCATGCTTTTGATTTTTTGTTAGAGCAAAACTATATTGAAATCAAGAAAAAAACAAGTAAGTTTCATATGGTTAAATTGAATGAAAAAGATAATCCCGATTTTGAGTTATTTCGGGAAATTATTCAAAAGTTTTGGACATCCCCAGAGGAAGAAAAAAATAAAACAAAAGTGTGGGGTGATAAAAAGTGAAAGATTTAAATGACACACACGGCGAATTAAACCTTGAGAGCAATGATCTGGGTCCAAACTTTTTTGCGATTATCAAAACTGAATATTTAAAGAATCTACTTAAGGTATATCTTCTAATAATTACACTTATTGGTTTATATATGATATACCAATTATTTATGATACCTTATGAGCAAGGTTCTGGAAAATATTTATCTGATCAAATTGTTTTTTGGTTTCTTTTCTTAATCTTTTTATTCATCCACTTCTTCTTATTATCCTACAACAGGTTTTCTCCAACATTGGTTAATTTTCTTAAGGAAGAATTGCATCACTTAGGTTTTGAATTGCGAAGAAAGTACAAAACAAGACTAAATTTTTATTTGTTTAATAGTTTCTCTCTTATCTTCTTTATTGTAATGAATATTGGGATTTCATATTCTCTAGATTATGTGATTATTTCTCTCAATATTAGATTACTGCTAATCTATATTTTTTCAAGTATTAGTATCCCAATCCTATTAGGAGTATTACATGATAAATTTATTATCAAATTAAAATCCCCTTACTTCGTGCAATTTGATCTACAATGTAAACTAATAAAGCGGAGAGAAGTGGAGTCACAAATGATAAGAATTTTTATGATTTCCGATAAATTATGTTTAAAATCAAATGATTCAGGATTCAAAATCCATAAAGAGATATCAGAAAAAAGATGGCTTCCCAGAAAGGGAAGATTTACTCGTTCAACATATAATATAAAAAAATATTTGTATTTCTATGAATACTCAACTCCAATTAATTTTAAAGAGCATTTCTTAAACATTGTATCAGCTTTGAGAGAATGGGATACATCGATAAAAACTCTTAAAAATTAATGTAAAATATAAAAGATGTAAGAGCAATTTATTCCAATAAAAGGTGAGAGTGAAAATCAAAAGAAAACTTACAATTACCATCATAATAATCTTTCTAACAGGTACAATCACCCCTTTATCGTTATTTGTTAATAATTCCTTAATTCTTATTAGAATCTACTATAAGATAACTTATGGAGCAAACATTCAAAATTTTGAGAGCATAGTAGAAAAAAGTGAATTGTTTGATTATCTAAAGTATTGTAAATCTCGCGACATTTGGGGTGAAATTCAAAACTTAAGTGGATCTTTTCATAATTATAAATATCATATCGACAGAGGATTCATAGAATCCTTAAAGCTGAAAATTGATAAAGATAAAACAAAATTTCACTTAGTTTCAAATTATCAGCAAAATTTTATTTATTCATTAGAAGTCACCAATGAATCTTTGATATATCTGAACTATAACAATGATGCAATCATTAAAGCAGAGTATGCAGACCACACAGAGATATTTGCCGCTGAGTGGACTCACTGGGGAGATAGACCTTCATTTTGGTCGGGAAATTGGTATTTAAATTTTACAGAAATACCCTCTACTGTTAATTATAACTCTACGATTATATTAAGCAATATTTTTCTAGTTAAAATGAATTTAAAATATAATTTTGCTTATAATTTTTGGGAATCTGAACATCTAACAATTGAACAATACTTAATTTTTAATTCGAATTTCCAAATTATGGTTGTTTATATTCCTGGAGCAAGTCTATCGGTACAATAGGATTCAGGATCAATTCTTTTTCTTAACCCTCTTCTTCATTAATTCTTTATGTAGATTATCATACCGTCTATGCCAAAGAAGTTCGTAACTTTTCTGATCAATAACGTAATCGCTTAAATCAGCAATCTAATATATACCTTCATTATTACACCTATATCAATTTGATATAACTCCCAATCTAAAAACGAAACAAATTTTCCGAGTCCTTTGCCGGGATAATCATCCAATAACTAAAATTTGTTTTATTGGAATCATTTTTCTCGGTTTAAATATTCTGATAATAGATATATTAATAGTATCATTGCCATGATTATAAAACTTATACCTGCTACATAATCAAATTCTATTGGTCGTCTTGTTCCTCATGCTAAGCTGGTATTAGCAGTATAAATCGAGACTAAGCTTACAATTCCGAATATTACTTCCAATCCTATTATATATTTTGTCTTTTTTAAAATGATGACCATCTGATTTTTATGTTACAAATAACAAAGAAGAAGAGTAAATAAATTAATTCTTATTCCTAAAATAACATTTTATCTCTTCAGCTCTCTTTACCTTTAAAATTGGAAGTAAAATGAACAGTACACGCATAAAAAAGGTAAATAAATTTTATATCCTCAACTGCTAAATTTTTCTGATATTTTGGTCATAAAAAACTAGAGTTTAACCAGGAGATATTGAAGCATGTAACCTGCACTATTTGTAGTTAAAATTCTTATACTCAAAGATTTTACTAATTTTTCAAATTCTTCAAGATCAAAACTAAATATATAGCCTCTTTCTTGAGCATAAGAGTTATTGGGATTTGGAATATCCATGAAACACTTTCCTTCAGGTTTGAGGACCCTAATTATTTCTGATAAAACAACTTCCACATATTCTAAGGGGTAATATTCAAACATCCCTATACAAACAATCCAGTTAAAAATGTCACTAGGGTAAGGTAATTTATCCGCAGTGCCTACTTTGATATTCTCTACTCTTCCCTCAATTTTCTCTTTTTTTACCTTAAATTTCAGTTTCTCGAGCATTCTGGGAGATTGATCAAGTCCATAACAAATAGCACCCATTTTTGCCATCTCGATTAAGAAAGTCCCTGTTCCTGTCGCAATATCCAAAATAACTTCACCAGGTTTTATTTTGACAAATTTTCTAAAACCTTCAAATTCTTCTAAAGCATTTTCATCATTCCACCATTCGTTATCATATTTATCTGCATGATCTTCATTGTATTTCTTTCTAAATTTCTTTATTTCACTAATTTCCTTTTTATTCCTTCCCATTCTTGATCCCATCTAAAAATTTAGCTAATCTTAACAATATAGTTAATATAGGAATAGATTATGAAATTCTTAATTAAATATCCTCATTTTTTTTGCACTTGAGTACTTAGATGGTATTATTGGGTTGTTTAAATCAATTTTATTTAATGAGGTGAATGATTCTAAAAAATGGTTCAATCGTTGCGCATAATCAACTGTAAATGGAGAGTCTCTTAAGTATGAAAGATATTTTGGTTTTTGAGAAATAAATTCAAGGGCTAAAAAATTATATTCTCCTGTTAAAAAATTAATTCCTCCCGTGTAAGGAATATTACGGGTGAAAACATTAAACCTTTTGATATCATGCAATTTAAATGATCTCTGGTTGATACGTAAATTAGTCCAAAATCTCTCATAAATTAAAATATTGTTGGCGTTATCAATCTTGAAAATCAATTCTATATTTTTACATAATAAACCAATAACAAAAGATATGGTTCCCAGTGTTCCCATAAATATATAATACCATAACTCATATCGTAAAAAAAAGGGGGGAAACACCAAAAGGATCATTGGTATTAAAGACAATAGTAATACTAAATACCAATGTGTTTTAAGATGTATTTTTATTATTGGAATATCTACTTCTGATGAATCCATATTGAAACCATTTCTGTCAATATTAATTTCTTTCCTTAGATAAGTTTGCATTTCTGACATTTAATTTTTTCTATATATGGCTAATTTAAAACTTATCTCAAATTCATGGATAACTTTTAAATACTAACTTTGAAGATAAGATGGAATTTCTAAGAAAAATAGAATAAATTTAAGATATTATGGATTCTGATGACATTGTAGGTTAAAATAATACTCTAACTATTTTTTTTTTTAAAAAAATTTTATTACGAATTTATCATAAAATAATACTAAAGGAGAGGAGAATAATAAACCTAAATTCTATAAAAACTCAAGATTACTATATTGAGATAAAAAATAACATTAGTGTCTCGAATACTTATCAATCATGTCTCCAACTTATACCCATTTTTTAGTACGGCAATTAACCTAAACCTGATAATTGTTGGTATCGCATCACTACTTATTGGTTTTTTTTATTTTAATCCTCCTGAGAAATCAAGAGACTCGACATCTAGATCAGCATACTGGAACATTACAATATGTTATTTTTCCATGGAGATCATTTAATCAAGAAATCTCTTTTAACATTTCTGTAAACAATGGAACAAGTTCTCTAAATTCATCTGGGCAATAATTTTTTCTTCATAAGGAAAAGAGCAAGATCAAAAGTGAAAAAGACAAATACAAAAAAACGGAAGACAAAAAAGATTTTAAAACAATTATCTTTGAAATTTTAATTGTTCAAATGATTTTATTGCCTTTTTTTTTTATATTCCTGTTAGTCTGGTTTTCTAACAGTGTTTTTATTTTCTTTTGGATTTCTCTAGGATTTTTAATATTTTATTTTTTAATAGCATTACTTCTACTAAAGGATAAAATTTCAATAATAGGAACAGAAGGACCTTAGTTCCATATTTGCTTATATACTCAAAATTACTATTTTACTTATGAATCCACAAATAGAAATTCCTGATGAAATTGATGAAAAATTGAAGAAAAATCATAATCTTCTCTCAAGACAAATCCGTAAGACCCAAACATTTTTAATACTTCAGCAAATATTTGGTTTGATGTTGGTATTTTCTCTGATATTTCCTCTGATATTAGGATCTATGCTATTTTCTCTGATATTAGGATCTATGCTATTTTCTATTGTATTCTTATTTTTCACACTTCCTCCTTTTATTGGACTTGTAAGTTTTGTTTTATACAATTTAATTAGGTTTATAAAGAAGACAATTGTTATTCGTCGAGAATATTTTTTAAAAGAAAAACAGAATTTAAATTACTTATCTGAAGAAATCTTGATGATGGTCAAGATTTATACAACCAAATCTAGATTTGTTAAATGGCGCAAACTGCGGGATCCCTTATTTCAAGATAATAATGTATCAATGACAGTAAAAGTGGGATTAATTTTGAAACATGAAAAGTATTATGTATTATACAATATATTTATGACTACCATTCTCTTACCCCCGATAATAATGTCTGGTTTTAATATTTGGATAATATTTATTTTGATTTTCTTTGTCCCTTTAAATATCTCATCCTTTTTTATACTAAATCAAACTAATAAATGGTTGAATGGGTATCATGAATTACATGCTTGGGGGGATTTATTAGATAAATATGAAATCGTTCCAAAACAAAGATATAAGGCATTACTAGATAAAGATCTTAATAATCTGGAGATATCAAATGATGAATATTGTGGAAAATGTGGTGAATTTTTGGAACCATTTGCTCAATTCTGTAGGTTTTGCGGAAAGAGAAAGGAATCAAACTAAAGTTAAATATAAATAAAGCACAATGATGAAAAAGACAATCAATACAGATATTAGATAAGTTTGCATTTCTGACATTTAATTTTTTCCATACATGGCTAATTTAAAACTTATCTCAAATTCATGGATAACTTTTAAATACTAAGTTTGAAGATGAGATGGAATTTCTAAGAAAAATAGAATAAATTTATGCATTTTAGACTCTGACATTTGAAAATCTGACTCCTTAATTTTTATAAATAATAAAGATAATTAATCGATTATAGGTTAGAAATTGCAATTTAAAAAACCTGAAAGATAAAAATCGGTGTAATTAGAACTGCCAATTAAATATACTTGTAAT
>CAZALK010000034.1:0-13897 GCA_964486045.1 uncultured archaeon | reverse complement strand
CTGTAATAGTGACATCAAATATAGGAGCCGTTGCGTTGAATACATCATTATCACTCGGTGAGGTAATTACGATCGATGGTCCTAATCTATCAACATAGATGCTTACTGATTGCGAGGTTTCATTTCCAAAGGTATCATTTGCATAGAACGTAATTGTAGTAAGTGTACCGTTCGCAATACCGTCCCAATCATTTTGGTTAAATTGCCCGTTCCCCAAAAACGTTCGATTTACCGATGATCCGGTGATAAAGTACCACATGGTATCGAGATTACCGTCGGTTATAGTAACATCAAATACGGGAGCTGTGGCGTTCAACACATCATTATCGTTAGGGGAATTAATTATGATTGAAGGTGCTAATCTATCAACGTAGAAACTTACCGATTGTGAGGTTTCATTGCCAAGTGTATCATTTGCATAGAACGTAATTGTAGTAAGTGTACCATTCGCAATTCCATCCCAATCATTTTGATCAAACTGTCCGTTCCCCAAAAATGTTCGATTTACTGATGATCCGGCGATAAAGTACCACATGGTATCGAGATTGCCGTCGGTTATGGTAACATCAAATACAGGAGCTGTGGAATTCAACACATCATTATCGTTAGGGGAATTAATTGTAATTGAAGGTGCTAACACATCTCTATAAACACTTACAGAATCTGAAGATTCTACTCCTAAAGTATCATTTACATAGAATGTGATTGTAACTGTTCCATTAGGGCGCAGGTTCCATTCATTTTGGTCTATGGTTCCATTACCTGAAAATGTAATATTTGTACTCCCAGCATCAATAGTATACCATGTTTCATTTATTCCATCGCCTCCATCTATTGTTGTTACATTATAATCGGGTGCTGTGCTTCCAAAAAGATCATTCCCACTCGGGATATCTATTACAATTGAAGGGGGAGCACTAAGTTTTGGTTTAAATTCGGTATTAAGCTTACTTTTAGGAATAAAATTATTTGTGATTTGTGAAATAAATGGTATTAGCAAAATGTTGATTAAGATTAATACAAAAATTATTGACTTCCTATTTTTAATTAATTTTCTCATAATAAGCATTCTATAGACTTTTTTTTAAGAATGATAAAAAAGAAATTTATTTTAAACTTTTACAATAATTTTAATTTAGAAACCTATTCTTAAATTAAAAAATAATTAGAAATATGGAACTATTGATGTAAATAATTAAGTTCAACTGATTTTATATCTTTTTGATTTATGAATTTGGGTTCTAGGTTAGTATATCCACAATCTAAACATTTCACAGCTATAGGAGGGAAATATTTTACCGTTCTAGGTTTTTTTTTTGAAGAACATTCCGGACAGCTATAATACAATTCTTTTTACCTCATCCAACTGAAATTGAAAGTTTAATTTTATATTTTGTCATAATGCATATCTAATTAAAAATTTAGAAAAAGGAATAAAAACTCTAACAATTTTAAATGAAAGGATCTTACAATCCACACATTTATGAGATGCTAAACCTTTACCAATTTAGAATTTTTAAAAAAAGGGATTATATGCTAGAGTTTGTTCAGCAGCTTTCAAGTGATTTTAATAACATTTTTTTTGTGAAAGGTGAAAGGAATGCGAACTACCCATATTCAAATTCCTTATTAGTAGGAGATTATTTAATTGATACTGGAATATCAAGTACTTACATAAAAAAGTTAAAAAAACAATATCCAATAAATCATGTATTACTTTCTCATTGGCATGAAGATCATATTTCTGGAAATCACTTGCTACATGATTCAAAATTCATGTGTCATGAAAAAGATCGACTCCCAATAGAAAATATTGATAAAATGCTAACCTATTATAATGTTGAAAACACAGTAGCTGGAAAAGAATTCCTCGCTTTATTTGGTTTATACGATATGGAAAATACTCCGATCTCAAAGTCCTTCAAAGATAATGACATTATCTATACTGAGAATAGTCTTAAATTAAAGATCATTCATATTCCAGGTCATACAGCGGGACATTGCGGATTTTATGAAATGAATACAAAAATTGCATTTTTAGGAGATATGGATTTAACAAGATTTCCATATTACGCAACCATTGACGCAAATTTAATAGACTTTGAAAATTCAATTGAAAGACTAAAAACTTATGATATTGAAATCGCGGTCGTAGGCCATAGAGACCCTGTAGTTGGTAATACCAATATTAAAAATGAATTGGACAATTTTAAATCAGTTATACAAAAAAGAGATGGAAGGATATTATCGAATTTAAGTGAAAGGAAACCAGTTCAACCCACTGATCTCAAAGGTAAAAATTTAATTTACAGACGGTATAACCATGAAAATTATGAAGTAATTTCAGAAATAATGATGATCGAAAAGCATTTTGAAAAATTTCTAAAAGAAAATCTAATAACAATTAAAGATGATGGATATATTCTAACCTAGGGTGTATGTTTATTTGTTATTGGTTGTTATATATTTTGAGATTTTATTAAAGATCTTCCTCTGTAATAGTTAATCTTGCTTAGGGATTTGTCCCTTCCTTATCAATCGCATTTTATACTTTGATAATAACAGCTACTTCTTTGACTTTATGCATCAAAATTCTAGAAATTTTAAATTATTCTTGGTCATTTATGTTAGTAGGTTAAAAAGATCAGTATTAAACAAATGCAATTCTATGTCATTAGTTCCTAA
The DNA here is from genome assembly GCA_964486045.1 of uncultured archaeon. GTDB lineage: Archaea > Asgardarchaeota > Lokiarchaeia > Sigyniarchaeales > SOKP01 > Loki-b32. The sequence continues at coordinate 11,212 of CAZALK010000034.1, read as the reverse complement.
AAAGATTTTTTTCGTAAAAGGATGGGGGATTTCCCCAAATTCAAAATTACTTTCTTTCGAACAAGCTTTAAGGAAAGCTGGTATAGAAAAGTTCAATCTTGTCAGTGTTTCTTCGATTATTCCTCCGTATTGTAAAGAAGTTAGTAAAAATGAAGGATTGAAAAATCTTAAAACTGGTCAAATTGTTTATGCCGTTTTAAGTAAAATCAGCTCAAATATCAAAAACCAAATAATTTGCTCCTCAATTGGAGTAGCTCAACCTGCAGATCAAGACCTTTATGGTTATTTAAGTGAGATACACGCTATAGATGAAAAACCAGAAATATTAGGGAGAATTTCTGAAAATGTCGCTTTAGAAATGCTAGCAACTTCACTTGGAATTCCCTTTAACTCTAAAGCTAATTTTGATGAGAATAAGGAACTTTTAAGGATTAGAGATAAAAGTGTTAAAACCAAAAATATTACTGAAATGGCAATTGTTAAAGAAGAATGGGCAACAGTATTAACCGCTGCGATATTTATTTCTTAATTTTTAGGTTTTGATTTCTTTTATTTCCCCCAGAATTTCTTCGTTATCTATTAAAAGTACTACAATTGTAGTTGGGGGACCAAAGTGATTTATTTCAAGATACCCTTTTCCAGGATTAACTAGTACTATGTTTTTTTTTGTAATTATCCTAGACTCATGGGAATGACCATAAGTTATGATATCCAGATCTTCATTTGCAAACTCAATTAAAATTTTTTCTTCTAAATTTTCATCTGGACCACCGATAGCGGGATGGATAATACCTATTTTTTTTCCTGAAATTTGTATAATTTCTTTCGATTTAAGTAGATTTCTGACATCAATAGGATCAGCATTACCATAAACCCCCCGGAAGTGCGCCCTTTTTAGATTAATTAAACCATGTACAACATCTTTGGAAGTATAATCTCCAACATGAATAATCCAATCTGAATCTATTAACTCATTCAATATTTCTTTAGGTAATTCCTCAAAGGAATTTATGTGAGTATCTCCCAGAATTGCTATTTTAACTACCATTCTGTCAAGACATTAAATTTCCTTTACTATTTTATTTAAAGGTTTTCTATAAGTAGGATCCGGGATACTCCCATGAATATATCCAAATGGTAAAACAGTCAAAAGATAATCATTACTGCGTATACCAAGTATTTCCTTTGCCCTTTCTTTATTCATTGAACCTATCCAACAAGTTCCAATTCCTAAAGACCAAGCCATTAACATCATATTCATTGAAACTAAGGAAGTATCAATGACATGCCAATTACGACTAGTACGCGGTTTTCCAACAATAGCTACGGCAAATGACGCTTCGCCGATAAACCAACCATAACCAGTAACACTTGCTATTTTTTTTAAGATATCTCTATTTTTAATTACTATAAATTTCCAAGGTTGACGGTTAGAAGCACTAGGTGCCCATCTTCCTGCCTCTAAAATCATTTCTATTTCCCCATCAGGAATTTGTTTATCTTGGAATGTTCTGATACTTCTTCTTTCTTTAATAAAATTTAATAACACGTCTGGGTTAACCATTTTAAACTACACCGATAAGAGCTAATCTATATTTATTAAAATCTATAAATTAATAAAATTGCTTATGAAATAACCTATAAATTATTTTTCACTTTAAAAATTGAATGTAATTCTTTTAATTTCTTGTTTAATAATAGGATTACTACACCAGTTGCAGGTTTGAAAGAACTATGACCTATTCTTTGAGTTAAATAAGTTTCAGTTTCTTTTAGGAATATTTCTTTTGTTTGCGGGTTTCTATTCCAAAGAAAGAGTGCATATTAGATAAGTTAACAAGAAACTAACACTAATTTTATTTATTTTTCCTTAATATAACTACTTTGAAATTACTTTGGATCAATTAGGAGCTACAGTAGAAGATATAGAAATATTTTTAAAACTACAATCAATGTATTTTATAATATACAATTCTATGAGATTATTAAATATGAGAACACTTCACCAATCATTTGAATCTTGCATTAAAAATTACATGAAGTGTTTTTCTTCAATAGAATTGAGTTTAAGTGTTTTAGAATTACACTTACTATTATTATAGTAGACCTTCTTTATCCTTGAAAGAGGTTTCATCGATTCTTTCATAATAATAAGAAGGTTGTAATGTCTTGAACAAATTTAAAAATGTGGAAAAAAATGAATGAGAAAAGCGATATTATGGTTTCTGATATGATGGAGAAAATACGTGAAACTTTAATTCTACCTAAGCAAGCGTATTTTTTTGATACCACACTCCGCGATGGCGAACAAACCCCTGGTATTAGTTTTACTCTTAAAGAAAAAATATCTATTTCCGAGACCTTAAATAATTTAGGGGTAGATGTGATCGAAGCAGGATTTCCTGTTATATCACAAGGGGATTTTGATGCTTGCAAGGAAATTTCTAAGTTAGGTTTGGATTCAGAGATCATAGGATTAGCAAGACCAACAAAAATTGATATAGATAAAGTTATTGAAGCTGATATGGATTCAATTCATCTATTTATTGCAACCTCAGATTTACATTTAAAAAAAAAATTAAAAATGACTAGAGAAGAAGTTGTTGATATTGTTAGAGAAATGGTAAGTTATGCTAAAGATCATTTTTCTATAATTCAGTTTTCTGCTGAGGATGCCACACGGTCAGATTTAGGTTATCTAGTTAAAGTAAATAAGGCTGCTGTGGAAAGTGGGGTCACTAGAATAAATATTCCAGATACTGTCGGAACAATATCTCCAACTGCATATGGACATATTATAAGAAGAAATTATGAAGCATTACCAAAAAATATTAGGATTGCGGTACATTGCCATAATGATTTTGGGCTAGCTGTAGCAAATACAATAGCAGGTTTTGAGAATGGAGCTTCTGAAGCGCAAACAACAATTTTGGGATTAGGCGAACGCGCAGGAAATGCTTCATTTGCGGAAACTGCTATGTCTCTCTACGCTTTGTATCAAATTCCAATGCGAATAAATACTAAATTGATATTTCCAACTGCAAAATTAGTTGAAAGCTTGTGTGGAGGTAAAGTTTCTATAGGCCGCTTAAGTCCTTTAATAGGTCAAAATGCTTTCGCCCATGAATCAGGTATACATGCCCATGGAATGATTCAACATGCAAGAGCATATGAGCCTATTACACCAGAATTAATTGGAATTAATCGTTCCGATGATGTGGAAGAGATTATAAAACAATCGATTAAATTAGGAAAACATACAGGAGGGCATTCCCTTAAAGCAAAATTGCACGAATTGGGCATTGTTGCCACTAATGAACAATTCACTACCATTATGGACCACGTGAAAGATTTTGGAGATAAAGGACATGAGGTCACAGAAGAAGATTTCTATGCGATACTTAAAGATGTTTTGGATGAATTACCTGAGGAAGATCAATTTGTAAAACTTGAAGAATTGACTGTCATTACGGGATCGGTCACCCCCTCTTCCACTGTAAGATTAAAAATTATAAATAATGGAGATATTATTGAAAAAGTCGCCTCATCCATAGGAGTGGGTCCCATTGATGCATGTGTTAAGGCAATTATCCAGTGTTTTGAACCCATGAGCAAAGTAAAATTATTGAATTATCAAATTGATGCAATTACAGGGGGAACTGAAGCGTTAGGAAGAACTACAATTGAAATCATGGATATTGATACTAATCACATTGTAAAAGCGAGTGCTACAAACGAAGATATTATAATGAGCTCAGTGCTTTCGCTTATAAAAGGTTTGAATCTTTTAGTAAAACAAAAAAACTCATGAAATATTAAATTACTTATTTCAATAAAAGAAAATGGAACTGACAATTACGGAAAAAATCTTAAGAGAGCATTGTGAAAATAAGAATGCTAGTGCAGGAGATTTTATTTCAGCTAAGATTAGTAAATGTCTAGCAAATGATATTACAGCTCCAATTGCAATAAATGTTTTTGAAAAAGTCATTGAAGGAACAGAGAAAAAGATCTTCAATATAAATAATGTAATTTTAACCCCTGATCATTTTACACCAAACAAAGACATCGCTTCAGCAAAACAGTGTGAAATTCTCAGAAAATTTGCTCATAAATATAAAATTTTGAATTATTTTGAAGTAGGTCGCGGAGGAATTGAACATTGCCTTATTCCAGAACAAGGATTAGTACAACCTGGAGATGTATTTATTGGTGCGGATTCGCATACTTGCACTTATGGTGCCGTGGGTGCTTTTTCTACAGGTGTAGGTTCCACAGATTTAGGAGTAGCAATGGCTTTGGGAAAATGTTGGTTTAAAATACCAGAATCATTGAAGTTTATTTATTCTGGAACTTTAAATGAATGGGTTTCAGGAAAAGATCTAATTTTGCATACAATTGGTGAAATAGGTGTTGACGGTGCTACTTATAATGCTATGGAACTTGAAGGGGAAGTTATTAGAAGCTTATCGATGGATAGCAGATTTACAATGTGCAATATGGTAGTTGAAGCAGGAGCTAAAAATGGGATAATTGCTCCTGACAAAATAACATTAGATTATATTAAAAACCGTGGTAATTCAAAATATAAAATATATGAAAGTGACAAAAATGCAGAGTATGTTGATACTATAGAAGTTGATTGTACGGATATAGAACCACAAGTTGCTTTACCTTCTTTACCTGAGAATGCAAAGCCAATTTCTGAAGTTGATAGTATGAGAGTTGAGATTGATCAATCAATAATTGGTTCTTGTACAAATGGTCGTATGGAGGATTTAAGAATTGCTGCTAAGATATTAAAAAATAAAAAGATTCATCCTAAGGTTAGATGCATTGTTATCCCAGGAACTCAAATGATTTATCTTACAGCGTTAAGGGAAGGATTACTTGAGATATTCATTAATAGTGGAGCCATTGTTTCAACCCCAACTTGTGGTCCTTGTTTGGGAGGTCACATGGGTATCCTTGCTGAGGGAGAAAAAGCTATATCAACAACAAATAGAAATTTTACAGGAAGGATGGGACATAAAGAAAGTGAAGTATTTTTATCAAATCCTGCAGTTGCTGCTGCTTCGGCTTTAAAAGGATATATTACTTCACCAAACTTCATTTAAGGTGGAAGAATTGATTGGAAAAGTAATAAAGTATGATAGAAAAGATATAAATACAGATTTAATTATTCCCGCCAGGTATTTGACATTAATAGACCCGGATTATCTCGGCAAACATTGTATGGAAGACTTCGATGAAGATTTTATCCAAAATCAGAAAAAATTCGGTTATTCAATAATGGTGGCGGGAGCTAATTTTGGATGTGGATCGAGCAGAGAACAAGCACCAATTGCTCTTAAAGCAGCAGGAATTAATTGTATAATCGCAGCTTCATTTGCTCGTATATTTTTTCGTAATGCTATAAACATTGGGTTACCAATAATTAAATTTGAAAATATTAAACTAATAAATACGAATGATGATCTTGAAGTAATAATTGCGAAAGGAATCATTAAAAATATTTCCACAAAAACAAAATATCAAATAAGAAGTATCCCTTCTTTTCTACAAGAAATTATATCTGCAGGTGGTTTAGTTAGTTATGCGAAGAATACCATTTTGAAGGAATCTCGTAATAAATAAGCTCAATTACAAAATTCGTTTAAGTCCATGAGAAATTCAAATCTTATGAACTATGAGTTTTTATATTACAATTTTGAAAATATTATTAAACATATTCAAATTAAACTATTTATAAAGAATTCAACTTAAAATTATTTTAAAACGAATTTTATACCGATTATGGAGATAGATTTATGTCATTAAAAGAATTCACTAAAGAAGTGTTTACACGATATGGGTTCACTGAAGAACACATCAATATCTATTTAAATTACTTGAGAGTACCACGTGCTACAATTTCAGAAGTTTTTATGACATTAGGGGAAGAACATGAAGGTTTGGATTATCAAACTGTCCTGGAAATTACTGAATGGCTTGTAGAGAAAGGATTCTTAAAAAAGATTGAAGGAATCGTCTCAAGATACATTCCTTTAGAACCTTTTTTTGAATTGTTTACAAATGAGTCGGAAACCCTCAGAAATGAAATTGCTAAAATTAAAGATACTATTTTAACCGATCAATCACATCGCTTTGAGAAACTCGAAAGCATTCAAAATAAAAGTATATCAGAAGTAGAAAACGCGGTAGATTCTCAAGTTAAAACCTTTTTTGAAGATTCAGATTCCAAAAATTCTACCAAAAAAAATAAAATTGATAAGGCAACAAATAGATTTACTGAAACAACTAAAACATTAGAAAGCAATGTCCATTCAATGGTAGATACTTTAAACTCTAATTTAAAAGATACTTCCACATCACAAGTTAATAAAAACGAAAATGAAATAAATAATACAAAGGACAATTTAGTTAATCTGATTACAGATCTCTTAAATGATTTTTCAACGCGGGTAGAAAACCTTGATAGAGAATTGAAGATGGAGTTAGATGAACATGTTGAAAGACATCAAACAATTTCTAATCAGCTTAAACCAAAGATAGAACAAATCTTAGAGAAATATCTTGAACGTATGGATAAAATTATAGCTGACTTGAAAGAAAGGATTTCAAATTTATTGAAAGAGCATACAAATCATATAAAAAATACTACAGATACACTTCAGACTAATTTAAAAGCTACAGTCGATGAACGACATAGAAATCTAACCGATCGTACAAATGATTTTAAATCTATGACTCTAACCCTAATTGATAATTTGCTTGAACATGCAAATAGGTTTACTGATTTCTCTAATGATATGGCGAAGAAAGGATTCCTTTGGCTTGGAAAAAAGAAAAAATATAAAGCACGACACGAAACTACTATTCAAAATGTTTTACAATACACCAAACCTATGAAAGAGGAATTTTCTAAAACATGTGATGATTATATTGATAACACAAGGAGAACAACAGATACCATTAAGACTGATGTTACTGATATAATGGGAAATGAGAATGAAAGCTTAGCATCTATAACAAACGACTTAGACTATAAAGCTCAAGAAACTATTGATGCGCAGTTAGAAACTTTAGCAACGGATATAGCAGGGGAGGTTGACTCTACATTACAAAGTGGAGTAAAGGATTGTACTGATACTAATATCAAATTAAAAGATTCATTAGAAAATTCGTTAAAACAACACCATAGGCAATATGATGAGGCGATTAATAACCATAAGGATGCCAGTCTGAAACACTATACTAATTTCGATACTGAAATTAAAAATATAAATGAAAGTTGGACTAAAGAAGTTGATACTCAATTCTCCGAAATAAAACGTGAAACATCCGATAAAATTAATAGTGAGATTCAATTATGGGATGCCGAAGCTAAGGATATGAATAACTCATTAGTTGATATGCTTTCTGATCATAAAACAAAATATGAACAAAATGCGAAAACTCTTCAAAGTAGTCTATCAAATACCTCTAAAGATACCACACAAAATCTCAAGGATGCAATCGCAGATTTTACCCTTCAATTTATGAACTCAATTGATGATGCAACCGAGCTTGCTGAAACTAATGAAGATAAACTGAAGGATATACAAAAAGCTTCTAGCTTAATTCCAGAAATATCTAAAGTTACGACCTGGCAGGTTATAGGAAAAGATGCGATGGTTGCTGTTATTAAAGATGCGATCTATCGTGTCAAATCTTCGATCATTATAGTTACTCCTTATGTGGTTCCTGAAATCCTCCAGGTTGTCTCTGAATATGCTTTTCAGAAGAAAGCTGTAAGGTTTATGTTAACCAGTCATTTTCCTTTAGATCAATACTCTGGGATCATAAACAAGATGAAACAACTCGGTAATGTACAATTTAGACAATTACAAAGCAAAGGTGAGTTTTTTGCTGTTACTCGAGATGCGGAAGAAGTTATTCTTGCTCCTGCAACGGAGAAAGAAGCGGATATGATAGCAGTTGTTTCTAATCAGGAAGGTTATGCCAAGCTATACTCGCAGTTTATAGGTCCTATATTCCAGGCCAACAGCCGTCCGATTAAGTAAGCGGAGGTTAACGGAAATCAGAAATCGGAAGACTTCAAACAAGAGTATGATAAAAATATAGAGCAATAAATTATAATCCCTTTTTTAGCCTATATTTTGTTTTTCTAACTTTATTTTTTCTTTATGGCTTCTAACGTTTAAAAGTTATATGTATAAAAAGTGTATAGTTAAGCTTTTTAAAAATTGAATGTAATATGTTTATATAATCGGATAGAGATGAAAATCTTTATTACATCATTAAGATTAATGTAAAAATCAAAAGTGAATTAAATTATTGATTTGATAATTGATACTTATGTATAAGCGTGCCATCTGTCAACTGCTTTAAAGTAGTCAATAGCAATAACTCTTGAACCAATATAATTAACCCATTTTTCGTAAGCTTCATCCTTAGATCCCATATTAGAGATATAAGCATCAAATGTTATTTCAATAAATTTATCCACATTTTTTTTAAACTCTTCAAAGTTTGGGATATTTTGAGACTTTGACATTTCTGTGAATATCATGTAAATTTCCTTATATTCTTTCTCTACAAATTCAACTTTTCTTTCTCTGTTTTTTCTACCTAATTCTGCGAGGAGATCTACGAACTCATCGACTTCTTGTTGTGAATCTCCATAAATCCTTAAAAGATATCCACTATTTTTTTTCACAATTTCAGCCTTAAAGCCATGATATTTTGCTTTATATTCCAGATCTTGAGCTCTCTTTCCATTCTCTGCCCCCTCAATTAAATATTCATTACTATAATTGCCTTTTGAAAGCTTACGAAGAAAATATGCTGGAACCTTGATAATTTTACTATCAGATCTTTGACATTTAATCCTAGCAATTTAACTAAACTCAGTAGGCTTTTCAGCGAGTTTTAACTCTTTTGACTGAGTCGTCCAAAATAGTGTATCCCCTACATCTATACTCTTTAGCATCTCTATTGTCTCTTTACTAGCATTTTCACTAATAAATTTCAATCGTGCATCTTCTTTTTGTATCCACTCACATGCTCTATTAAGTAGATTTTTTACTCCAAAAGAATTTCCATCATTGAAAACACCCCAATATTCCTTATGAAAATTGCATATGAAAATATCTAATTTAACATCAAGAGTTCTAAAAGAACAATTCTTTTTTTTCTGATAACAGATAAAATATTTTCGACTCATTGTAATATAAAAAGAATTTTATTCTAAATAGGTAGTAAATTAAATCCCCTCAATAGAATTTATTATTTCTTCAGAAAGAACTATACTATTCTCACATAAATCCTTATTTAAAATTGTGTTTAAGTAGTAGTCTGCTTTAACTCGATTATCTCTTAATCTATCTAACATATTTTTTAGAATATTAGCATCAAGTTCATCTAAAACATCAAGAACATCTTTATGTTGGTGATCTTTATCAAATTTTTTTGCTTTGTGCCTTATCAAATATTCTCTTGTTGTTAAAAAAGCAGCATAGTATGCTCGCCCTATTGCGGTTCTAAATTTACCTTGTTCGTCCATATTACCGTCATCTTTTATTTTTTTTGCAAGACTCAGGAAAATTAGAGGATTAAACAATGATCTCACCAAAATTTGTCACATCTTGATTTTAATGAAAAATTTTCTTTTTAAATTTTGTATTCTTCTAGAATCTTCTTCTGAGCTGCTTAGAATCATCGATTTAATCTTTCCATATACTATGGTGTTTATTTCTTTCCAATATCGCATTTCTTGATTAAAGGGGATTTCTTGAAATTTTAAAGAGAGTACAAGTTTTTCATAACTCGGAACTTCCCAATCTTCCTCAAAAGTAATCGTATTCTCTAAAAACACAATTTCTTCTTTGATAAATTCGTTTAATCCCCTCTCTATATGGCTTATAAACTTCCTAAAAATATAATCATGAATAATTAATCTTTCTACTTTTTTACTGAACTGCAGTGATAGTCTTACCGGTGTCATAGCAGAATGTCGAAATCCCTTCCAAAAATAAGTACTTTCTTCTATATCAGGAATTACGATACCTATTTGTGAAGCACCAATAATTCCCGTATCACTAGTGCCATATGTTAATTTAACACTAGAAGTATCATTATTATGATAAGTTCTAGGCTCATCCAATGATGTTTTAAGATTTATGTCAACAGATTCCATTTTTCTTTTTATGTTTTAATTTTTTTCTTCTTTATCTTTAATTTCAATTCCATTCTTAGAAGGTATTATAGGAACTCGAACAAGAGCTGGAATTTGTTCAGGAAACGATGTTTTAGCAATTATTCTGGGAGGATTAAATAAGAAATATAATTCTCTGAACTGCTTCCCAATCTCCCAAAGTTCAGAATTATATTCTATGAAATCTATACTATCATTAAGATAATTATCAACGATGAAACTAATATGACCTTCTATATATTCTTGATAATCGGCTTCCTCAATTTCTTCTTCAGGATAATTTTTTTCAATTACATAAGTGTAAACAAGAACAAGCATCTTAAAATATAAGTACACCATAGTTTCCTTAAGTGTACATGAATGATTTTTCATAATTCTTACCATTACACCTATAATTCCATTGAATAATGTATTGTTTATCTTCTTTAAACTCTCCTTATTTTCTGAAAAGAATTTTAGTATTATTTCAAAAACGAGTCTGGTAAATTTTGTGTTATTAGAATAAACTTTAGATTCTAATTCATCTTTATGAAATTCATTAATACTCATAGTAAACTCTTGAAAACTTTGCCAAAGATTTCCAAGGTTAATACCATTATAAAAGTTAGTTCTAATCAATTCAATTGCTTTCTTTCCAAAAACCTTAGCAGAATTTAATATATTTCTTTTGTTTTGAAATATTCCCATATAATCATTTGCAATATCCTTAAGTATAACAGCAAACAGAAATATTTCTTTATTCTCAAGAAAAATACTATTTTCCATCAGACGATTAGCAGCAATATTCATCATGGTGAATTTATCAATTTCAAATGCTCTTAGACAGTATTCGAAATCTTGAGAGAGAATTTCTTGATCTAAGGAATCATTCATGTCTATCATAAAGTAATAATTTTTTAAATTTTTAAATTTCTCTCTATTCTAAAAAAAGTAATGAGTAATTGACTAAATTTTAACTTTTAATTTTATTATTTTTTTAGCTTATTCTTATAT
>CAZALK010000033.1:0-15886 GCA_964486045.1 uncultured archaeon | reverse complement strand
TTTGAATTTCGTTTTGGAAGATGACATCCTCAGAAGTGCTGATTGCATCATAAAATATGAGGTTTAAATCACCACTGCCGATCCCATCTTTTCTCCTGACAAGACCTGAAGCCGCATTTCTGCAATTCTGTTTATCACTATATTTTTTGTTAAAAATTTCATGAAATAGTAACACCTCCCCGCGAATTGCTCCTATAAAATTGCTCTTGAGTTTAGAAATATACCCATCCATCCGAGTAACGTTGGCAGAAACATCATCCCCGATCTTTCCATCACCCCGAGTTAAAGCATACTGAAAAATTCCGTTCTCATATTGTAATTCGATGCTAACCCCATCCAGCTTAAATTGAACGAGAAAGGTCTTATAATTGCGTTTTTTGGCCCACTTAAGAAATTCCTGAGGTTGAGTAACCTTATCTTGTGACATCATTGGAATGATATGGGCCCTTTTAGTGAATAGCTCTGAGGAATCTATACCAATTTTAAATAGTAAAGGATTCTCAGGATCGGTTTCTCGAAGCTCATCTTCAAGGGAGTCATATTTTGCGTCTGAGATTTCTGGTTGTTCATTATAATAGAGATAGCGATGGCGTGAAATCTCCCCAATAAGTTGATTTATCCGCTCTTGTTCTGATTTTTGTCTATCAGGCATTAAAGCCCTCACCACTTTTGTCTTAAGTCTATTATTACGAGCTGACTTAAAAAGTTAATTATGGGATATAGATAAAGATGGTTAATGGAAATATAATGAAAATGGGACAAGGAATTTTCTAATTCAACAATTCTTCAATCATCAGATCAAACTTATATCAATAAAAATTACTTATTTAAATTCTCAATTTTAAATTCCGTAATCATTAATTTAAAATTATACTCTGGGAAAGATTCTTCATTCAAACTTATTATTAATATTGTCGTTTGTCACAAGAAACTTATTAAGTTCGGCATATACCTTTAAAAGCAATTGGATGCGGTCTGAACCTTCTTCCAAATATTTCCGAGACAAATTTAGCAAACTCTTAGCAAAATTAGCATCAATAAGCCTGGAGTGTGGTATATTAATCTGTATGATTAACTCTTTTAGTACGAATTCAAACTCAGAATCGTTTAGGTAATCTAAATACCCTTCGTTTATTAAAAAAATAAGTACGGGGGGATACTGACTTAAGATACGCTTTGCAATTTCTTCGCTAAAAACTCTCTTGGCTTGAAGGTCTCCGACCTTAACCAACTTTCTTAATAGTGGAAAAGCTAGGTTGGAATGAAGAATACGAGTGTCATATTCTAATTCAGCCCATCCTTGTAGGTTTGAAGAATGCCCCCAAAATAAAGTCTCAGGAGAAATTAAGGTTGGGTGTTCAAGCGGGAGCTCCAAACGACTATCGAGTTTTTCAGCAGCTTCATCAATAGAATTTATTTCTGATTGGGACTCATGATTTTGAGGATCTTTAAGTAAAATATAAGCACACTGTAAAAATGGGATATTGTTCACAAAAATCTTTGTATAGCTTCCCATTACCTCATTATGAATCAACTTTAATGTTATGTGTTTATTTATAACAAATTCTTTTAATATCGTAAAATCAAAACTCTCCGAATCATCGGTAATGGTACTGTAATCATTATCTTCTCTGAAATTATAGGTTTCTATATAACCGGAATTGAAACTATATGCTAGGGAATCTATATATTCATCACTAGCGAAACTATATACTGGGGATGTATATTTTGAATTGGGGTACCGACCTTGAAAAAGCTGATTATATATTGACTTTTTAGCTTTAAAATCAAAGTTAGGTTCAGGTAACTCTATAACATAACAGTTTCGCTCTGAATCTTCTGATAACCCGTATAAAGAAAAACTAATTCTGGATTTTAATTCCTTATCATGATAACAAATTCCATAGAAGTTTCCGTCTTGTTGAGGCTCATCTTCTTGAATCGATATGTCAAATAAATATTCTATTGCCTCCCTTAAAACTTTAGGAGCCTTCTGAATAGATAATGGAACATCAATATCTCCCTTCCCTATTGGCTGAAATGTGATTGCTTCATCAAGAAAGCTCTCTAATATTAAAGGCTTTCCAGAGAAGAGGTTAATCCCATAACTAAATTTTGAGACTTTTTTTCTTAATCTTTGTACTTTTTTCTTAAATGTGTTTAATAAGGCAGATTTTGTAAGCCGCATAATTTGAAATAATTCCCTATTTAATATTCTAGAATTCTTAAACTAAAAACTTCTTATTTTTCGGAAGTGCTATTATCTCACATAAAAAGCTCAGTAATTCTTGATAATTTTCATAATATCTTTCAAAATTTTGTTCTGAAAAATTATCTGAGGAAGACTCCAAGGAATCTCTTAACCTATCAAACTCCACCTTTAGAATCGGCTCTTCTTCAAGAAATTTCAAAATCTCATCATAATGCGTAACAGTCTCACCTAAAAAATCCAAAAAATATAGATACTTATCACACTGTGCTTCAAACCTATTTTTAGAAAAATCATGCGATAAATCTTCTAAAGACTTTCTTAACCTATCAAACTTTCCCTTTAAAATTGGCTCTTTTTCAAGAAACCTTAAAACCTCCCTGTAATTTTCTAAGTTACTAATTTTTAAACCCTCGTTTTATATAATTGTCTTTCCTTGATATACAAATTTATATATATCTAAGAGGTAATTAGTTACTCAAGTATTTAAAGTTTATAGTATAGTTTGATCTAGATCGAAATATGATAGGTTCTAGATAACCATTTGTTACGATCTAGACGGAAGTATATAACGAACTTCACAATATTGCCTTAAAATGAGTGAAAAGATATTATTTGGATCTCTGGATACCCTTGAGTTACTATTATTTTTATCTCCGAAAAAGTATATCACATCAGGAGCTATTCGGAAAAAATTTGACGTAATTGCTCCAGAAACAATTCGTAATAAATTAAACAAACGAGTCCAAGAAGGATCTATTGAGAAAAAGACTAAGAAAGGTGATCATGCTGGCGATGATCGGACTGAGTTTAAATTGACTGACGCTGGAGCTAAATTGAGAGTCAAGCTGGTTGAGAGGACTATAGAAGTAATGTACGATGTTATAAATAGGATAGTAAAGCAAAAGACAGCCACTAATGAGCCTTTCCAGAACAAAAACCAACAGATTGAAGATTTTATATATGCTTTTTCAGAAGATTGTGCAGGATTGATTGGTAATGAAGTTCTGAGAGAGCAACAAGGAGTCCTTAAGAAATTACTGAGTAAAATACTTTAGGGGCTCTCGACATTGTTTACAAAATCTTCGTAAATCATTACATCCACTTTATGGTGGTTGTCTAGGAACTTATCAACAAATTTTAGATTAAGAACGTCACCCCTACTATTTTCAAAGACTATGATTCCCTCATAGCAGTCCCTACATACAATTATTTTAGCATCTTTGCTTATACTCACACTTGCCAAATCTGTATCAGTTATGTTTATTAAAACCAATCTCAACAAACCTATATAAAGAAAAACAGTTTTAATTAGACTCTATATTTACATTTTTTTATTTAAATATTCAGAGCATGAAACTTTAGATAAGGTAATAATAAAAACCTTAAAAGTGACTATCACCACTAAAAAAACTGTGGAGGGATATGGCTTAAAACATGAGTGATAATAAAGGTATTATACTAAAATATCTTACTTAAAATAGGGGATAATAATGGCAATATTTGGAGGTGAAGAAGCTTCTCAAGAGTTTAACCGAAATACTAAAGAACAATACAACGATAATTATTATGGCAGAATAACCGAAGATCGATTCGCTAGGGATAATAGTATCTTTCGTTTCAATAGGGGGGATATTTTCAGTGTAATGCACGGTGATCTGCTCCTGTGTGGTACCATACATATTTTTCACTTCCAATGTTATATTATATTCACCTGAAGAGACAGAACCTAAGTCATAATCGATTAGTGGGGGGATTGTAAGCCAATCAGTCCATTCCGAGTTTATGAATGTGCGGTATAAATAATCAGTATCTGTTATTTCGTCATTATTATTATCAGCATCGGTCGTATTAATCTTGAGCTTTATGTTAGTGGAGTTTATATCCAAGAATCCGTCATTAGTAGTGAAACTGAACATAGGTGGTAATCGAGAAGGTTGGGAAATTAAAGCAAAGTTTCCTACAGGGAACGCTTCAAAACTAAGCAAAATGCCGTTATCTGAAAAATTGACTCTAGCATAATAGTCGTTATAGGTCTCATTCCAATAAGTAATTGATAATAGATTAAAATCAGTATAATTTTGCTCGAAATTACTATAGCTAAATGCATCTTGGTAAAAAAGAGATACATTTCCAAAAATCCGTTCTGAGATTCTTCCATCGTCTTCAACAGGTATAACCCCACCTTTATACACACATGTAGAATCATTCCAATAACCCCAATTTACTTGAGCAATAAATTGTGTTTCTCCAGATGTGTTATTCTTAGAATACATATTAGCCCAGACATAAACACCACGATCTAAGCCGATGGTAGAAATATTACCATGCGAAATCTCAACGGCCCTATAGTCATCAGGAACTCCCTGATCGTATATATACCACTCAGAAGGGTAAACAGAAAAGTTTTTGATTTTTTGAGAATCAACACCAATGTAAGTCCATTCTTGGGCTTTTGCTGTGGGTGAGAAAATCCCTGAAAACACTATAACACTTAACATTCCCAGAAATATTATTTTTCTATCAATAATTTTTTTCATTTATGACACACCTCAGAGTCTCAATTTTTTTACAAGTCATAATAAATTATTTTATTATTGTATCTGACACTTTTAAAGAAAAATTCGCTGTAAAATTTTATTTTAATTTATCCAAACTTAAAATTCAACTCATACTAAATTTTAAATAGGTGGATAACTGAAAGTAGATTAAAGGTGAAATATGATATGAAGGATAAAAAAAAGCAGAATAGAAAAACAGAGAAGAGTGAAAATGATATCGATTTTTATGATATTATGTTGGAAGCCATTAAATGGGGGCTTATGCCCAAAACCGTTTAATTTTTACAATTCCTTTTGAGATTTTTTCTTTATATAAGAATGTGTTTTTGTCTAGTATGATACATTTTAGAGAAATGTTAACTATTCGAAAACCCCGAACCTGTTCTAAGCGTGGTGGAAGGGGGATAATTGAAGTGTTTAGAAACGATTGGGAAGAATTTGATGAAATTAAATGTGATAACTGTGTTCTTTCGCAAATGTTAACCTGATTAAGACCAAATAATTAAGAAAATGACGGAAAAAGAAAGAAAGGAAATAGTGGGCTACAGAAACATCGATATGGGGCACATCTTCTGTTTACGGTGCTTTTCTGAGTATGTTCGAATGAATTCCATACCTGAAAGAATAAAAGAGGAATTTAATCCCATCTCTACTGATGACAAATGGGTAATTGGACCATCGTGCACCCAATGTAGTAAGAAGATCATCTAGAAAAAAAGATGAGATTTAGAAAGATAATAAAAATATAAGATTAGTAACCTACCAAAATTTTAATATTGTGAATAACTGGAATTAGATATAAGAGTGTCATATAATATGAAAGACAAGAAAAAAAACAAATTAATTTATAACGAGATGATAATTAGATGAGAAGTAGGGTAAGTGCTTTAGAACCACAACAATTAGAGTTAATCAAAGATCTAGATACTAAATTCGAGTGTATAATAAAGGAACTGGAAGCAAAACCAATGCCTTTAGGCAATAATCAAAGAACTCATGGACTCTTGAATTTCTATGTGAGAACACTGCAAGTTTATAATGTATTGTTTAACAAATATATGATGAATGATGATTTTCTAATGATGCGGGTAGAAAATATCTTAAAATATAAGATTGGAGAAGATTTGTTGTGAAACCTGAAAGTATAGTAAAATTGTGGGTTTAAATTTCTTTTTTATTTTTAATATTCAATTATTTCTAATATTCACCCGGTCGAATTGACTCACACTACTCAGCATCTTCATCGGGTGGACTAAATATATAACTGATAAAAGCTATTAAGGTTAAAATTGCCATATACTATCACTCCATTCTATTTAATTGATAATTATTTCATCATGAAATCAGGAGTATATAAAGAAAAAAGTGACTAAAGAAGAATGAAAGAAAGATTTTTTACATAATTATTTAAGAGTATTTATGAAATGAGAAAATAACCTTATTATTTGTTATTTTGAGTAAGGATGTTAATCAGATTGTAGATGCATTTAGAGAATTTCACGAAATGGGATTAAATCAAAAAATAAAAAGTCGAGACTATTTATTGCGAAAATTGCTGACTATGCATAAATCTTAGCATAATATAATAACCTAGACAAAAACTCCGATCTTTCTTTTTTTTTCCATGAAGAAATATCCATGGTAATTAATTGCAGATGTAATGGAAAAATATATCCAATAGTGTCCAGATCCTCCCATTCTCGAAATGAGCTGAGGTTATTTTCTTTCTGGTTTTCGAAGAGACTTACATACCCAAATAATTGATGATACTCATTTTCTATGTACGAAGTGGGGTATTTAACAGTCTTTATTTCATAAAGAGCTGAGTCTATTAACAAGTCGGCATCGGCAGCTATGGTACTCGTATGTCCTAAGATTGGATTGAGGAAAAAGTTATTGGAGTCTTTAAACCTATATTCAAGCCACTGTTCTAAATGCTCGAAAAAAGGAACACATTCTTTGATTTGCCTCTCTGAAAATTGGGGCATCACCAACTCATTGTTTCTTTCTATCTTATCTAAACAGGACATTCTATAAATTTCATCGAGCTCTGATTTCCAATATACTTCTCGATCATAGAAATTATCTAAAGATCGTTCCATTTCCTCAGCATATCTCAATAGATCTTCTTCGGGGATATCGGGTAAAACAGTATCAAGAAATGAATTATCTTTTGCTCCAATGGTGGCAACCAGAGTATAATAACCCTCTTCTGCAATAGTCTTTAAGTTTTTAACTTTGGTAGGGAATAGATTTAACAGTATCTTTCGAATAACATAATCAGAAAAAGTACCAAATATTCCCCACGCTTTAAATTGGTTTATCCAATCTGGATAAGGGTTTAATAATGGGTGGCTTAATACCGGAAATTTAAGGGGGGGAAGGTACTCTGAAAGAGTAGATCTATCAGGTATCCGTTTTAATAGAGTTGTAAGTGAGATCAACGATTATTACCTCAGATTAGTATTCTGATTTCATTCTTACCTTATTATAACATAGACTGGACAAAATTATAAATCTTTGAGTGTTAAATCATAAAAAACTTTTCAAATTCAGATGGTTCGGAGTCATCAACATCATCAACATACCTGATAAACACCTCCTCGATTATTGATTTAATAGTGGAAAACGCACCTGTACCTTCAATCCCTGCAATTTGATAATGATCATTACGGGATGTGATCCGTACATGAGGAAAGCTAATCTCTAAGACGTTTATTGTACTCTTTAAAAGTTTGGCTAATTCGGGAGTCTTACTTATTACTAAGGAGACGTTTTTATCTTCATCTATAATAATTTTTAAAGAAAATATCAATATTTATATACCTCCATTCTTATAATCGTGTTTTATTACATCTTATATAGGCAAAATTAAATCTTAGTTCTCCTATTTAAACTACTTGAAAAATCAAATAATAATAAAATAAGAGAAATAAAAAAAGAATGGGAATTAGTTTATAGGATCAAACAAAAGGAGGTATTTATGCCTATATAAATATGTATCCTAGTGATCCTATAAACTACCCCATTGTGATACGCATACAATCATCTGTTATAAATCCTAATAGTGTCGTAATTTTATGTCTCTTGATTATTTTCTCATCTTGTTTTATAGGTCTTAATACTATCACGATTTTGTTTGTTTTTTCTTTAAATTTTCTTTTTTCTTTAGATAAAGAGCAATTATTCTAATCTGAGAACAGTTTCATTGTAGTGAAGAATTATGGCAATAAAGTAATTGCAAAGACAGATATTGAAAGATTAGTAATTTGTAAGGAATATGAGAGTGTGGTTATTGATAAAAACAGCCTTGCGATTATTCGACCCATGGCAATGGAAACTTAAGTTATAATTATTCACCAAGTTCTAGCTCTTCTTTCACTTGCGAAATCCGTTTATTTAACTCGTATCCCTCTATTGAATCAAATCCTGATTTTCTTAAGAAACACTCACATTGAAATCCGTCAGGTCCTAACATGTGACATCTCCAACCCTCTTTCTCATCAATATGGTCAGAAAGATCATGAAGGCAAACACAGCAAGCCTTCTTATTTGATAATTTTTGGGTTGCCTTGGATAATTCAGTCAATATTTCTCTAGTTTTCTTAATCACTTCAGGTTTCAGAATATTATTAAATTCTCTAAATTTTTCAACGAAATTTTGGAGAATTATTGTAATCTCCTCATCTTCTTTCATATAGATGTGGCTATCTTTCCCAAAACTCCCAAAAACATAATTAAGTAGGAATTGTCCTAACCGTTGGTGGGGATCAAAAGACCAAGCTTCTTCTAACAACCTACATATTTCCTTAATTCTTTTTAGATCTTTCATAACAATTCAATTTTTTAAATACTTTAAATAAAAAGACTTTGCTAAAACAAGTACCTAACCATTTTTTTTACTACCAAACAATATTTTTTTGTTCTTTTGTACATATTTCCAACCAAATCCGGTCAGATATTCAAGCGGGCCTTTAATACCTTTAGGATTTCCAGTGCGGGTGAACGTTATTTCAGTATCCTTTATAGACTTTAAGACTTTATGTGGAGTCTTGTAAGTATCAATTAACATCTTTGCTTTCTTAGGACCGGTATCAACCAATCCTTCAATAATATAAGTTCTCCTTGCAGACTTATCCATTGTTTTAGGTGATCTGCGGACAAGAGGAAGATTATTTTCATCTCCTCCCTGTTCTCTTACGGCAATTCCCTCAATAACAATTGCAGTATCTTCAATATTTCGAGTAGGTATTACTGACATTCCCAATTTGTAGGATACAACGGAGAGTGCCCCATATATAGAACTAATTTTCATACCAGTTCTCTCAAATACTTTATCATTTAAGCCTTCTAAGATAAGTATCTGAGTGTTGTAAGTGTCTTTCAATCTAACTATCTGCTCAAATAGTCGATTGTCCATAATTGAAGTCACGAAGTCATATCCCTCCTTTCGTTCTATTGCAACTTCAGAAGTAATAATAATATCTGCTATATCGAGTTGTTTAGACTCATAGGTTATCACATCACTTTTTCTATCAAGAACTTCCATTAACTTTCCTTCTCTGTTGTCTACTATAATATGAGGTATTATATGGTTAACCATGATACATTAAAATATTTCTATCCATATAAAGAAAAAGAGTGATCAAATTTAGATGGGATGTATAGATTAAGATTTTGAGACTAAATTTCTTTTTTCTTTAAATATTCATAATTTGATAAATCAGTATTATGTTAGAAGATGACTTAATTTGCAGAATTTGGTTTCAAGAGGATGATATGCAGACTGCTCAATGGATTATTGGAGTAGTTGATTATAATCAGATTGTCTCACCCTTTAATGGGCTTATTGAAGTGAATAATTTTTATAATAAAACAATTGGGAAGAGAGATGTCAAGGATCTAATAGATGCAATAACAGGTAAAAGCATCTTCTCCGAAATTGTCTTCGTTGATAGTTCCCCAACTGCCTCAATGGAGTCATAATTTTGAATTTTTTGAAATACAAGTTTATCTTTCCAGCTATTGGCGCTATGGTCGTATTATTAGGGTTATTTTTCCCAACAGGAAGTTTATATGGGAAATTGGACTTCTGGATAGTAGGAATTGGTGATGTGGAACCAAATATCTTGGAATACTTGGAACTGTTGTATGGTTATACATTTGCATTCCAATTTCTTTTTATTATGAGCTTAGGTGTTATAACCGCTTTTCTGCTCTGTATATGTTGTGTGTTTCTCATCATTTTTTCATATGATCTAAAAAATAGGAAAAAGACATTACTATGGTGGATAATTTATAGTCCAGTTATCCTGCTTGGAGTGTTAGCTGCTTATATTTATATTCTTTTATTCTCTATAGAAGGATTCGGGCAAGGACCTGGAACGGTGATTATATTTTTTGGAGGAATTATTTCCATGCCATCTCTATATTCGGGAGTAAGAAGAGCTTCATTTAGGATAAACGAATTTATTGTTGTTAAATTGAGGAGAGGGGAGACACTGATCTATATTGCCAAGAAACTGTATATGATCTGCAAACATTTAATAATAGATGTTCCGTTTGGAGACATAAATACTGTAGACACCTTAGATCATGTAATTTAGCGATATGGTGATGAAAAAGAATCAACTTTCTACTCTCATCAGTTCGAAATAAAGCCTAAAGAAATATTCAAAGGTCATTGTTCAAATCTTCAAGTATGGGTGGAAAATAACTATGATACTCGTCTTTTAAGTAGCGATCTGTCATTTCCCTTGATACGCCGTCTTTCAGAAGTTGGAGATCCCCAAGCGATTACTGTTTTTAAGGAAGAAATAACGAAACGGTTCAAAAGTTTTTATGGTCCTGTGCAAGAATTCTTGATTTCTGAAGGATATTTGGACAATTTCTCGAAATCAGAGAAACTTGAGTTATTTAAATATGTCATAGATGCTGATCTATGGAAAGTTATTGCTGAGGAGTATTTATTAAATTCACAAGGAGAGGAAGCAATCGAAGCTTTGGAGCATGCTCTCGAGATTAATCCAATAAATAAGACTGTATTAAAAAGGCTTTGTGATGTCTGCATAATTGAAATGGATTACCATAGAGCGTTGAAATATTATAATACCCTTGCAGGGATGTACAAGTTAGAAAGTGATGATTATTTGAGTCTTGGAGATATTTACAACAATCTATGTCAAATTAATAATGCTAAGAAAATGTATAGAAAAGCTTCACTTGGAAGATATAGTTCAGTTAGAAGATATGCTTTTATTAACCTTGCTCTCCTCTACCTTCAAGAGAAAAAGGATAATCAAGCTATGTGGATGTATTGGAAAGCAGTCCAGTCAGATCCTTTTTCTGTAAGCACCTGGGTTGGTCTAAGTGATTTATTTCATGAGAAAGGAAACATTGATGAAGCCATAGAAACGCTCAAGAAAGGATTAAGATTCCAACCATCAGATATAAGTCTTTTACAATGTATACGAGAACTGTATAAAATCAATAAGAATTACTGGAATTATTTTAAATCTTCAATTTTATATCATATGTCTAAAAATAGAAATAGAAAAAGAAATCGTATCTACAAGAAATTTTAAACTTAATTCTAAGAGCCATAATAAAACTTCGGAAAAAAATGGAGAAAGAAGTAAAAATGATTTACATTTAACCTTAGTCTTAAATAACAACTACTTCAACATTAACTCCCTTACCGCAGGGTTAGAGAGAGACATCATAAGGATCTCTTTACCATGAGCCAATAACCGCAGTCTTTTTACTGGATAATTGTAGATAACAAATCCCATTGCTGAATCAAGAATTATTATAAGTACAGCATAAGTGATAGAATTAGGCTGAGCGTAGAGACGTAATAGAAAGTAAAGGATAGTAACTAACGTAACCATGAACACCGGTAAAAACAAGGTCAAGCCATATAAAAGTATAGAATTAACAAATTTTTTGTCAATATTTCCACGCTGTATAACATGCTTATAACAGCTACTACAAATTAACGGAATATCAATTCCTTCTTTCCTCTTAATGTATCGTTTTTTTAATAATAGAAACGTCTGAGAGAGGGACTGACCACAAATATCACATCTATATTTATGCCACTTGCTAAAAGGGTTCAGTGAAAAAGGAGAAACCTCACCACTCACCTCACGAATCTCTGCCGATTCAAAATAACATTCATCATACTTCATGTGTCTACAATACTTGCATGAAGGTTGAAAGAACATCTTTCCTAATGGGCTTTCCTCAATTTTAGAGAGGAATGCTGTAGATTCCCATCCTTTAATAAAATCTGGGCAACTTACGAACCCGTCTTGATTGGTCGTAAAACTTAAAAATTGTAATCTTGCCATCTTTTCTTTTGGAAAATATATTATTTTAAGATTGTGAGAAAATCCTTTTTTAAGTTTCTCCAACTAATACTATAAAAAGAAAAAATAGCTTTACCTATTTAAAATTTTAACATATACTAAACAAGATTCTACTTTTTTTCTTTTTTATATGTTTGGTGAAAATAAGACGTAAACTTAGAAAATTACCTGTGATATATTTTGAAAATTTATTGCCCAAAGTGTAGTAAAGTAATTGATGAAACGGAATTCATGCAATATCAGGAAATGTGCGTAGTTTGTCATGAAAGCGAACAAAATTTGATTCAGAAAACTACAAATATTAAGAAAGAAAAGGTCTTATGAGTCTTGAATAAATTCTTGAAAGTCCATATATTCGATGAACTCCATCCATACTTTTACCATCCTATCCCGTGATGCTGAAAAGACAAATAGGCCGTCACTAGAAATCGCTATTTGATTTAGTTCTTCATAAGCTCCGGCGAAATCTTGCTTTATGGGCAACGCTTGGATACACTTCCCATTTGAAAGCTTCCAAATACATAATTTTCCCCCATCTTTGAGGGAGCCTTGTAATCCGCCAATAACAAATTCGTGGTCAGGAGTTAACACAAAACTTACAATTTCAAACCTTGTCTCCGAATTTTTTGATTGATAAACTTCCATTTCCCTGAGTACTTCCCCACTATCAGCATCCCAGACTTTAATCGTATCATCGTACGAGGCACTTACTACCTTTTTCTCATTTGTAATTGCTACATCAATTACACTATTTTTATGTCCAGCCAACGTAGTGAGGAGTCTCCCATTTATTGTGTCCCATACATTCACTGTTTTATCACGAGCTCCACTGACTAGATACTTCCCGTTCGGTGAAAATGATAATGAAATAATAGATTTCCAATGAGAGTTCACAGTTCTTTTTAACTTTCCTTTATTCAGATCCCAGATTTTTATGGCACTTTCATTCCAATCGTCACCTCCCGAGCCACTTACTAGATATCCCCCTTCAGGATCAAAGGTTAAAGCATTTACATAATCTTCATGGCCTTCAAAAGAGTGTAATAAGATCCCTGTTTCGTAGTCCCATACATTCACGAGAGTATCCGAAGAACTTGCAACGTACCTGCCATCACGTGAAATTGCAAGAGTAGATACGCATTGTCCTTTATGGTCACCGAAGACTCGCACCAAGTCAGCGTTAAATATCCCAAACACTTTGAGTTTGCCATCATTTGAACCTCTGATAAAATACTGCCTATTAGGAGTAACTACAATTGGGCTAAACTCACTTGCATCCAAATGATGGAAAACTGCTTCGACATACATCTTGTTGTTTGTAAAGTGATCCAAAAATTCCCCCCTTATCCGCAAAAGAAAAAGGGTTCCATATTTTGAATCTCTATAATCCCCAATATTTTCTAATAGTAAATTTAGATCAAGAGTATTATAATCTAATTCATTTAAAATTACTTCAAACTCTTCTGGAGTCATACAATCTACATATTTTTCTGTGAAGAGATACTTCATAACTGGAATATATCCACTCACAAATCTTTGGGCAATCTCTTCTTTGAACACCTTTAGTGCCTTAGCATCACCGATCTTTGTTAGTTTTCTAAGCAGAGGAAACGATAGGTTACTATGTAGCAGTCGAGTGTCATAATCGTTTTCTGCCCATGCTTGTAAATTAGAACAATGTGCCCAGAATTCCTGCTCTTTGGTAATCCCTAATTCCTCAGGGGTGACTTTTCTTTCTAAATCTTTGTTATATATTGACTCAGCCTCATCTATGGAATCGATCTCGTCTTGATTTTCAAGCTTAAGGGGATCGACTATGAGAAGATAACGACACTGGTTAAAAGATTCTCCGTTGACATAGATTTTAATAAACCTATCATACAATTTTAATGAAAGATATTCGTTAATCTGAAATTCGAGAGATGGAGGAGCTGACCTTTCACTTTTTAAATCTTCTTCATATTCTTCAATAATTTCTTCTTCAAAACCCTCTTTAATAGCAATCCCTTCATCATGGGTACAAAACTGAGAATAATCATCTCCAATACCACCATCGATATCCGGATCAAGAATGATCCCTGCTTCTTTCCAGCGTCTCATTTTTTCTGCTATATGTTTATAAGTCGCAATGAAATCTTCAATGGATCCCGCTCCTGAAGTAATCAATTTATTTCTCCATGTATATACGTATTTTTTTCCTAAAGGTAGGGATTCAGCGTTATTTTCCTTATTTTCGACTTTTTCTTCCATGTTTTAACCTTAGTTGATTTTTTGCTTGAGAAATATGTTCAGAATATTTAAAGAAAAAAGAAAGAAAAAGAGGAGTAACTTTCATTACCCCTAAAAGGCGATTTGTCTGACTTAAGATATAACATGTAGAAAGAGTAGTGAAATAATGATCAATGAACTTTGAAAAAGTACCTATTTAAAGCCCATGCAAAAATTTATTTCTAGAAAATTAAGAAAAGTTAACTTATGATCCTATAAACATATCGATAGTCTTTGCTTGAGTGTTGTAAGTTATACTTTCTATCCACAATTCACCAATATAATGCCCCCAGATGCCGTATGGACCATCAGACCTTTTCCGGTTTAGAACATTTCCGTATATCCCCGGATCACCAACCGCTTTTTCTTCTTCATCATAAATTTTTTTATATCCCTCATAAATGCATCGATACACATCTAACCGTGTAAATCCTCCTTTATTTTCATAGGTTAAAATTTGTTCGCTTGAAAGCGGATAAGTGAAGCGGATCTTTATTTTCTCATCATTAATGACTAATTGATCAGGATCTATTACTTTTTTTCTCATCTCTTCGTCTTGATAATAGTCAACAGGAGGTGTTCCATACTCTCTAATCATTAATTCAATAGTAAGGTTTCCTTGTTTGTCAACCCTTAAATCATCAAACCCTCTAAGGTCCAATTGCTTCATAGATTTAAGTGAATTAGGGACAATAACATCATAACATTGTGTTAAATCCAGAACAAAGAGCTTCTCAAGGCTCGTGATCGAGTCTGGGAGTGTTTTTAATTCATGGTTATAACTGAGATCGAGGATTTTGAGATTTTTTTGTTTAGATATCGATTCTGGTATCGAACTAATCTTATTTCCACTAAGATCAAGCCATTCTAAGTTAGGTAAGCTCAACAGTACTTCGGGATACGTTTCAAAATTATTTCCCTCTAAAAATAATTCTTTTAATTCTGTTAATTTTACAAAAGATTCAGGTAAACTGGACAGATGATTCATTCCTAAAGTTAACTTTTCTAAATGTTCTAAATGGGCAACAGATTCAGGAAGTCTATCAATCCAATTCTGCCAAAAAAAAAGCTCTTTTATATTTCCATTCTTAACCTTAAATTCGACATCAAAATGTAGTCTCATTTTCTGTAAATCGTTGATAGCTTTCTTTTGTAGAGGATCAGTTATTTGTTTATGACTCATTTTTCTCCTATAATTTTATTCTATTTTTGTCTTCATATTGAAAGGAATATTTATAAAGAAAAAGATTTTAATTCTGGGAGATCTCTGTTTTAACATTTAATAAGCTTTGGTATCTAACTACTTTTTGTAAAGCCCATGAAAAAATAATTTTCTGTCAAGAAGTAGGTAAAAAACACCAAGTGCCATTACGAGTCATTGTTTATGCAGTAGATATGATTAAATCTTTTGAAAAAGATTTAAATTTTTCTTTTATATATTTTTACAAATAACGGTACTTGTGACGATTGAATCAAGC
>CAZALK010000032.1:1248-16131 GCA_964486045.1 uncultured archaeon | reverse complement strand
TACAGGATAAATCTCATTCCTGAATAATTCTTTCCAAATATGAATACTTGCATTCCAGCGACGGGAAGTTCGAAAGGGTTGGTTATGATAAATCTTCACGAATTCGATATACATATCCCCTTCGTGAGAAGTAATTGTGCCGATTTTGGGGAAATTCTTAGAAATCTTATATTTTTCAGTTGCTTTTTTATCATCTTCTACCTTAAATTCTTTTGATTTCTTTACCTTTTTATACCCATCGCTTCCTAAGAAAATGATGAGTTTCGGATTTATGAACTTTATTTCCTGAAATAAATATTTTTGGCAATTTATTGCACATTCTCTCCAAATATCAGTCGATTTATAGTTACATCTACTTAAATCGGTAAGGTAGGTCATATTCATAACTTTTTCGAGATTGTCATCGAATACGTCATAAAGGCGTTCCCATAGATTATTGCGAACTGAAATTTGTGTTTTCTGAATTTTCTCTCGTAGTCTGAGAAAGTTAGGGTAATCTTTGAGCTGTTTTTCGACATTCTTAAATAGTAGATTGATTTTTTCGTTATTCATTGTGCCATTGTGTTCAATACACGAGGAGAGATTGCCCAAACCGTATGATATATTGATATCGGTTTGAATGTCAGGACCTGCCGCCTGTCCTATTATCATGATGTCTTTTCTATGGGGACTTTTAAAATCAAGCGAACCTAACCAATTCGGGAACTCCATCGGGCGTTGTTCAAAATCGAGCCGAAGTTTTGAATTTTGGTTTCGTAATCTAACTCCATAATCATTGAAGACCTTTTGGCAATCTCGACACACCGACCTAGATTTCTCGTACACAATTAATAATTTATTTAGTTCTATTTGATCGTCATTAAATTCTAAAGAAGTGCCTTTTCTGGTAGTGAATGTATTTACAATGATATCATCGTAGACATCGAGAAGAAACTCACGATACTCCTCCACGCGTTTGTTGATATCCATTTTATTCTTATCCCTCTGGGTATCTTCTATTCTAATATAGAAGAGTTTAATTATAATCTTTATGATTACTACACTATGTATCTAGTAATATTCCCAGAGGGTTAAAAATGACATTCATAGTCCGTTATGGGATGCTTTGGATGGCGGTCAGTGTTCTTTTATTAGATATAATAAAGAAAAAGATATTTGATTTTGTGAAATTTTTGATATTAGACCAATAGTATGTAGAGAATATCGCTGTGATGAGGATAATAATGATTGGGATGATTGGAATGCAGAAGAACATTTTGGAGAGCATTATAAAGATGATTATGTATAATGTTAAAAGATATAACTAGATTGCTTCACTTGTTCCATACAATGTTATAATGATTCTAATATCTTTTTTAATATATTAACCCTATCAATTTTTTCCCATGTAAAATCTGGATCTATTCTGCCAAAATGTCCATATGCTGCTGTTTTTTTGTAAATTGGACGTTTCAAGTTCAAATCACTTATTATTACTCCTGGTCTAAAATCAAATATTTTTAAAATACCATTATAAAGTCTTTCAATAGATAAATTTTCTGTATCAAAACAATCGATATCAATTGATAAAGGGTCAGCTTCTCCAATAGCATAAGAAACTTGAATTTCACATTTATCAGCTAGACCCGCTGCTACAACATTCTTTGCTGCATATCGGGCCATATATGAAGCAGAACGATCAACTTTTGAAGGATCTTTTCCACTATATGCCCCACCCCCATGATCCATAACACCATAAGAATCTACTATAATTTTTCTTCCTGTTAATCCAGAGTCGCCATGAGGACCCCCTATTACAAACTTTCCAGTTCGATTAATATGTATTTTGGTTTCATCATCAATCAATTCTTTTGGTATAACACAATTGATTACTTTTTCACGTATTTCTTGTTCAATCTCCTCACTTGAGACATTTTCTGTATGTTGAGCAGCTATAACTATTGCATGAATTCTAATTGCTTTTCCCTCTTCATATTCTACAGAAACGAGACTTTTCCCGTCAGGTCTTAAAAAGGGGACAATATTTTTTTTTCTAGCTTCTGCTAACCTTCTAACAAGATTATTTGCAAGGTGAGTTGCCAAGGGCATAAATTCAGGGGTTTCATTTATAGCATAGCCTACCATAATTCCTTGATCTCCTGCGCCTTGTTTTTCTATTTTATCTCTTTTTATTCCTTGTTTAATGTCAGGGGATTGTTGATGTATTGTATTAATTATAGCACAACCTTGATAATCAAAACCCATAGATGAATCATCATACCCAATCCCTTTAATTGTTTCTCTTACTACTTTATTATAATCAATAATCACTCCCTTTTTAGCAGAAATTTCTCCTCCAATTAACACAAGCCCCGTTGTTACAAAAGTTTCACAAGCAACATGAGCATCTGGATCCTTTTCTAAAAAGGCATCTAAAATGGCATCGGAAATTTGATCACATATTTTATCAGGATGTCCTTCAGTTACAGATTCTGCTGTAATAAATCTTTGGTATGTCATAATGATAAAATAAGAAATATAATCTAATAAACCACATTATAAACTGAAAATTTTCTAAATTTTCTAAGTAATTGAGCGTAATATTGAAATGTAAAAAATGAATTAGTTAAATTGTAGAATGAAATGCCCATTTTGTAATCAAGAAGTAAGACTTTGTTGGGAATCTTGTCATATTTAGTAAAGACTTCAAATACTTGTTTATAGATATTAAATGATCGAAAGTGTTATACTTCATTGGAAACATTAAAGGAAAGTTTAGAGAAAAAGAGAGGTAAATCTTTATCGAGAGGTTCTATTAACGTTTTTATTCAAAAACTAAATAGGATATCTGCTCTCAACATTTTTCCAAATCCGAAAGATAAGAAAGAGAAAACAATAGAGATTAGTTATATAGGGATTGCCTATTTTCTTCATAAATTATTTACAGAGGGAGGGTTTAAATGAAAGTAGCAAGACAAAATATAGGAAATGTAGGGGAATATTTCATAGCCTATCTCCTTTCTGCGAATAATTGCATCGTAACAGTAACGTTGGGAAGAACTGAAGGATTTGATTTATTAATAGTTAATCCAAACTATTTAACGCCCATTGAATTTTAGCGGGATTAAATGGTAGATAATTTTTAATTAGTTTAGAAATCTAATTTTTGGGAAGATATATAAGTTTTTAGACGCTTAATAAATCTTAGAATTACTGGAATACAATACTAGAAATCTGGGGTTTCATCAAATCATGCTTAAGGAAGTTATAGAGAAAGGGGAGAACGAGAGAATAGAATTTAAAGAGACATTTAGATATGATATTAATATCCAATCCAAGAATAAAGCCCTAAAAAAAGAAGTTACTAAGGCAATATGTGGTCTTCTGAACAATCAAGGTGGGATGGTGTTAATAGGAGTCAGTGATGATTGTAAGGTTAAGGGATTAAGTCAAGATTTGAATTTATACAAAGGAGAAAGTGCTATTAAAAATCGAGATAATTTGCTAAAAGATATAAATTCTACTTGTAGAGAACATTTGGGAACACGAGTAATTGGTCTTTTAACCATTTCCTACGAGACTGTAGAGGAAGAGGAAATTATATTAATTGAAATTTCCCCCTCTGATGAACCTGTATTTCATGAAGACAAGATTTTTTATTTAAGGAATGGTCCAACTACTATCCAATTAGAAGGGAGAGAATTGGCCGATTATTCAATAAAACGTTTTGGGGGAAACAAATCTCAGAAGGAGCAGTTAGGGGAAAAATTTAAGAATTTGTATAACAGATTGGCTTCAAAAAATCCTGAATATGTTATTATCGATGTAAAAACCTTAGTAGAAGATATCGGTAAGATCGATTTAGGAAAAATTCTGAGAATGGAATATATTATAGATAGTAAAGAAAGAACTATGTTAATGGAACATAATAAATGGAATTTATCAATTAAAACAGGCTCATCTCGACATTTGAGACTTATTAAATATATAAATCGGGACTCTCAAACCTATGATTTTGAAATTCCAGATGAAAATGAAGATATTCTAAATGAACTTTTAGATTTAATACGATATCGATGTAAAGAACAGGAAATATTTCTAAATTAAACGAAACAAATTTATAGACAAATTAACAGGATATATCTGAAATAGAGTATATAGAAAAAGATCTTATTCACGAGATTTTTTATAGGTATTTAAAAATGCTTAGAATATGGTTGTTCCCATTTTTTTTTTTCTATAAAAATTCTTTACTGATCATTTGTATTTAAGATATTCATATCAGGAATTTCACACCTGTTGATGGAATTGTAGTAGAAATTTGGTATTATGATGGAGCCACATGGTCCTTAATAGAGACAATTATCTCTGATATAAATGGAATTGCTCTATTTTCAGGATTCTTGATGGGTGAATTCATAGTATGTGAACAAGGAACTTTTGTTGCAGAAAATAGCTTTATGTTAACACAGGAAGAAGTCTTATACACAACTGAAATATATTTTGATGCTGTGAAAACAATAATTGATGTGGATTATGAAAACTCAATCTGGGGAGCTGACTACACATTTGATTTAAATACAATTACCTGGGATATTCATTATGGAGCATTTATCTTAGACTTAGACCTAAAACTGTGATAGAATGATTGTTGATAGTTCAAATGGTATAATCACAGTATATAATATTCAAGATAGTCCATGGGAGTTTAGGGTATATGATTATGTTGGGACAGCAACTACAGATTTCGTCATTACTAATGATGGATTAACAGAAGTTGATTTAATAGCAAAATCAGCAGAAATTGAGTATTTATGGAGCCAAGATAATGAACCAGTTGTTGGATTTGATGTGGAATTGTTCTATAATAACTTAGGCACTTGGGAATCAATTGAAAACTATACGACAGATGTGAATGGAAAAGTTTTAGTGGATTCAATTATTCTCTTGGAAAGAAAACCGCCCAAATATTCCTCATTGATTCTTGGATACTTGAAAAAGATAAGATTGCTTAAATTTGTAATTTCTCAGTTCTAAATTTCTTTTTTTTTCTTATGTGAAGATAAAAATTTTATTGGCTCTTTTTCTTTATATATCTTCGACATTTTTTGGACTAATACCCTAATTAACTTCTCTTAAGAAATAAAATTTAAGGAAGTTCTCGCAAGGAATAAAACCAAAAATGGGCGTTATTAGCTATTAAATAGTAAAGAATATTAGGAGACAAAATAGTAAAAACTTGAAAGATATCCCCTCCTAACAAAACTAAAAAATCCACCATAAAAAAGTATGATGAAAGATTTGGAAACTTTAAATGTCTTATATATCTGGGGAAAAACAGACCCTTTTCATCCATTATTATTTCACATGATCGATGTCGGTATTGTAGGTCAGGAATTACTTAAATCTTCAGTATTTTTTCCAGTAAAAGTAAGGTTGCTTGAAGCAATGAATTGTTCTGAATCGCAATTTGAAAGTTTGGTAGGTTACATATTCTCAATTCATGATATTGGAAAATGTCATCCTGACTTTCAAATAAAAAATACCGAATCTATTCAAAGGTTAAAAAATGAGGGATTAATTTTCCCAGAATCATCTCATCATAAGTATTATCATTCACTTTATAGTGCAAAATGGATAAGAAACCTATTCAAAAACAAAAAATGGAGTAGTAGCATAATAAGGACGATTTCAGAGGTGATATTGGGTCACCATGGGAAATTTTCTCAAAGTGACATATTAGACCATCCTAAAATCCATGAAAATTGGGAACCCTTCAGACAAGAGCTTAATAGGTTACTCCTTAATTATTTCAAACCAGAAGAATGGAGGGTAAAAGATTTCATCAATCACAGCTTAGTAGGTTTGTTACTGTCAGGATTATTAGTATTGAGTGATTGGATTGCATCGAATAATTATCTTTTTAAATATGACATAGTAAACCATCCCACCATGGAAGATTATTATATTGAAAGCAAACAACTAGCAAAAAATGCTGTAAACGTTCTTGGATTCAATCAAATCCTTGATTGGAAAGGATTTACTAAAATTTCTGACATTTATCCGAGTTTTAATTCTTTAACGACAATCCAACGCATGACTGAAGACAGTTTTCAAAATATATCTGAACATAAATTAATTATTATTGAAGCTCCAATGGGAGAGGGGAAAACAGAAGCGGCTTTATATATTACTTCTCAACTATTAGAAAGGTGGCGAGGTATATATTTTGCTCTACCAACCAGTGCTACGAGTAATCAAATGTTTGAGAGACTTAAGGAATTCCTCCTCCTAAGCAATCCGAATATAGAAGAGAGTGTACAATTAGTGCACGGAATGGCATGGATGATTGACCATCTCTCAAATAAAAATTCATCTTTAACCAATCATGCTTACGATTGGTTTAAACCACATAAACGTGCGTTATTAGCACCTTTTGGAGTAGGTACAATCGATCAAAGCTTGATGAGTGTATTATGGGTAAGATTCGGGTTCTTAAGGTTGTTAGGATTAACTGGTAAAGTATTAATTATTGATGAAGTACATGCTTATGACGCTTATATGTCTACAATTCTTACAAGGCTTCTTAATTGGGCTTTTATTCTCAAAATTCCTGTAATTTTACTATCTGCGACCCTACCCTTTTCAAAAAAAAAGATGTTGATTAATGCATACTCCGGTGATTCTGAGGTTCCTCCTATTAATGGGATATTAAATTCACAATCTCTTTATCCTCTAATTACCATTAAAAATGAAAATAAAATCGAGATTATTCCTCCTAAGCAAAAATCTCAAGAAAAAATCATTACAATAATTTTAGAAGAAGGTTTACTTGAAAAATATCATAAAATT
The DNA here is from genome assembly GCA_964486045.1 of uncultured archaeon. Classification (GTDB taxonomy): domain Archaea; phylum Asgardarchaeota; class Lokiarchaeia; order Sigyniarchaeales; family SOKP01; genus Loki-b32. Next base: position 9,300 of record CAZALK010000032.1, on the reverse strand, counting down.
GCTGAATTAGCTATTTCATCAGCCTTAAAAGAAAACTGTGTCTGTGTCATTTGCAACACGGTTAAAAATAGCCAAGCGATATACCGAATGTTAAAGGAAAAAATTAGGGAGGAAATCGGTATTCAAACTTATCTCTTTCACGCACGATTTCCGGTTGAGCGTAGAATGGAGATTGAAAAAAAAGTGCTGGAACTGTTTGATAAGAGGAGTTCCAAGCTTAAAGTTTCAGATCCCCGCAATTTACGACCAAGAAGAGCTATTTTAATAGCAACTCAAGTAGTAGAACAAAGTTTAGATTTGGATTTTGATGAGATTATATCTGAGATTGCACCAATTGACCTTCTTATTCAAAGAATGGGAAGATTGCACAGACATTACCGACCTTATAGACCAAGCGGGATTAAGGCAGTATTCAGAATATTAATACCCGATTTAAATATTCAAAAACCCAAATTTGGATTAAGTGAACTTGTGTACCATCCTTACATTTTATACATGACACTTAATGAATTAATCCTAAAGTCAAAAGAGAGGGATAAATTCAATTTGATATTTCCTGATGATATTAGACACTTAATCGAAAGTGTATATGAAAAATCACCAAAGGAATTAAACAAAAATCAACCAGTTAAATCTGAAACTTTAGAGGATGCGTTAGAAGTAATGCTTACCACACTTGAACAAGAGAAAAATCAAGCGAAGTTATATCTCATCCCACCACCTAACCATAAACTATTCAATTTTTCAAACCTTACTAAACCTTTTGAAGAAGAAGATACTGGAGCTCAAAGTTTCCTTTATGCAAAAACACGCATTGGAGATATGACTCGTAGAACAATCCTTCTCGAAGATAATACATATGATGACATTCTTGACAAAGAAAAACCTCCAAGCGCAGAAATACAGAAAGAATTAATGAAAAAAAGTGTATCTTTACCCAGTTATTGGTTTGCTAATAGTCATTTTGAATTTAAAATAGTCAAATGGCTCTCACATTCACTAATTATCAACCTTGAAGATAATAAGTTTGCATTTGAGGTTAATATATATAATAAAATAGTAAAAAGAGTTATAAAAAATCATCGTGAATTCGGAGTTTATTTGGAGGGTTGATGAAAATGAATGATAATTATAATCTATTGGAAGAAAATTGGATTGAAGTAATTGGGCTTGATAACACTCGAAACATAATTAGCGTCAAACAGCTTCTTTTAGAAGCACATAACCTTTTGCGGATAGTAGATGGTTCATTACTAATGGAATATGGAATCTACCGGTTTTTAATTGCGTTTGTTTCTGACATGATGAATATAAGCACCGTTGAAAGTATCGAGGAAATCTTAGATAAAGGCTATCTACCATCGACCATAATTGAATCATATTGTACTGAATATTATAATAAATTTTATTTATTCAGTGAAAATAATCCTTTTTACCAAAATCCAATGATCAAGGAGAAAAACAAGAAAAAATCCATCTCGATATTGTTTCAATTTTTACCATCGGGTAATAATATAATCCATTTTTATCACAAGTTCGAAGATGAACATGCAATATCTCCTGCTGTGTGCGCAAAGGCTTTATGCACCCTTACACCATTTACTACTATCGGAGGACGCGGCTACACAGCTAGTATAAATGGAAGACCTCCGTGGTACATCTTAATTAGGGGGAAAACCCTATTCGAAACCATCATCTTGAACTGTACTGGAATTTATGTTGAAATAAATGATAATGAAGCTCCTATATTATGGAAAGAAACCGATAATATTAAAGATACACCTGTTCAGCAAACTTCAACCCTCCAAGGACTAACATGGCTTCCTCGATATATATTTTTATATCCTGGGGAGAAAGGCATTTGTACTTATTCGGGAAAAGAATCAGATATACTAGTTTCAGAAATCGAATTCGAACAGGCTTGGAAATTTGAAGGTAGCTGGATGGATCCACATGTATCATACAAACAAGGTAAGAAAGGGTGGATGCCTCTTATTCCCTATAAAGGAAAAAGTCTGTGGAGAGATATTGGACCACTCATGTTAATTTCAGAAGATACAGTTAACACTCCTTATGAAATACCTATTGTCGTAAAACAATTTAAAGGATTAAACCAACATAAATCTTTCTCTGAGCGAGAATCTTTAATTATCCAAGCATATGGTGTTCGAACAGATCAAGCAAAATTTCTTGAATGGTACACTGAAACGCTCTCTCTTCCCCTAAAGATCTTTATGGATCCTTATTTAGAGATTCAAGTCCAACCAGCAATAGACCTTGCAAATATAGTAGAGAGAATCCTTTTTAGTACAATTAAATTTTTTGCTCAAAACAATAACACAATTAATGCAAACCTAAAATCTCTGATAATTGCTGAATATTGGGGATTATTAGAAAAGAGTTTTAAAGAAGATTTTTTAGTTGAGTTAGAAAAACAAAATAAGGAGGATATTAATGCTCGAGGACAATTACAAGAAAGTTGGAGATTAACGTTGAGAAACATAGCAAAAGATGTATTAGAGCGTTTTCTAGGTGAAATGGAAACGAGTGCGACTTTTCTCAAGAGAAAGGTGGAAACTATGGATTTTTTCATGAAGAGATTAATTAGTACGTTATTTCCAAAAAAAGAAGAAAAAAAAAGAAATAAAAAATCTAAAAAAGAGGTAAATTAAATTTGAATAAAGAGGAAAGAAATGGGTTCCATGAAGCTTTTATTGGAAAAGTAAAAAAAGCAAGAACTGGTGACAAAGCAATTTTAAAAAGAGCAAGTGGTGTAACCTTAGCGGAATCGCGTTTGGCAATAGGAGTATTTTTTAAGCTATTACCTCCTCAATTGCATAATCCATGGAACGAAGAAATCTATTTTTTAGTAGCCACTCTAATGAGCTTCAATAATCTTCCCTTTTCAGGAAGTTTTGGAAAATCTATGCGTCGAGTGCATCAAAAGACAAGATCAGATAGTATTCCAAAGCGTATGATGTCACTTCTTAACAGTAAATTCGGTCTAATTGACAATAAATATCCTGGAGGTGGTGAAACGGCATTTAGAATCCGCCAATGTGTGAGACTTGCATCGAGTAATGATGTAGGAATCAATTGGAAGGAACTGTTGAATGATATAATCTATTGGACCCATGAAAATGGATTTATCCAAAAAAAGTGGGCTCGGGATTTTTTTTCAGAGTATGAACAAGAATTAAGATCCGAAGTTAAAGAATAAAAAATTAGGTTAAAAAAAAAAAAAAATTAAAAAAAATGTGAGGTAAAAAAAATGTTAGTAGAAATGCATATTATTCAAAACCACGCGCCTTCAAATCTTAATAGAGATGATACTGGCAGCCCTAAAAGTTGTATTTTTGGGGGTGTTCGAAGAGCGCGGATTTCAAGCCAGTGTATAAAACGTTCTATTCGCTTCTCACCACTATTTAGAAAAGTGGTAGAAAATATGGGAGAAAGTTATCGTACTCGATTACTCCCTGAGTTGGTTAAAAACCTTTTAATCGAAGATGAGGTTCCTGAAGAAATTGCACAAGTCGCAGCAAAAGTAATAAGTGGGCTCGGAGCTAAAAAAGCACGTTCTGATGAAAAATTAATTACTAAACAGATCATGTTCTTCTCTTCTAGTGAATTGAAAAAGCTCGCAAAACTTTTCAAGAACCAAATTGGAGACGTTAATAGTCTCGATAAGGCAGAGAAAGTCCTTAGCAAATTCGATTTTGAGAAGGAAATGGATAAAGAAGGGCTCCAACCAATAACCCCAGATATGGGGTTATTTGGCAGAATGGTTACATCAGAAGCCTTTCCTGACATTGAGGCTTCAATCCAGGTTGCTCATGCTCTATCAACTAATAAGATCGAACACGAATTTGATTACTTTACCGCAGTGGATGATCTCATTAGTACTTCGGAAAGTATCGAATCTCAAGGAGCGGGTATGATCGGAGATGTCGAGTATAATTCTGCTTGTTATTACAAGTATTTTTCATTGGATTTTGATGAATTAATCGAAAATATGAATACTTCTGGACTAAAAAAGGATGAGCTTGCTGATGTGGTGATAGCATTTCTTAATGCTGCAGTATTTACTACTCCGTCAGGTAAACAAAATACTTTTGCTGCTCACCAATTACCAGATGCTATCCTAATTGAAATTAGAGATGAAAAAATACCTGTAAGTTATGCAAATGCGTTTATCAAGCCCGTCGTTTCTATAGGGGGTAAAGATTTAATTGAGACAAGTTTGGAAAAGTTTTCTGGCTACGTGAAGGATATCAATATAAAATATGGTCTAAACTCAAAATCAAGGTTATGGTTTTGCACTCAAGATATTCAAATAGAAAACACGATCGAATGTGAGACTTTTAATGCTTTATCAGAAAAGCTTAAAAAAATCCTTGTAGTGTGACTCACAAATGGAAAAAATTCCATTATTACATTTACGATTAGAGGGACCCATGCAATCATGGGGTATTCGCGGCAAGTGGAATGTACGAGACACAGCAATGGAACCAACGAAGAGTGGGATAATTGGATTGATAGCTTGTGCCATGGGATATAAAAGAAATGATCCTCGAATAGAAGCACTCACACAGAAATTAACAATCGGAGTTCGTGTGGAAAAACCGGGAAAAATTGAGGTTGATTTTCATACAGTGTCAAGATGGCAGTATATCAATAATCGATTAATGATACAACCATTAAAAACTGCTGAAGGAAAATATGACAAAAGAAAAACAACGGAATTAACATATAAGTCGTATATTCAAGATGGTTCTTTTTTGGTAATTGTAGCGGGACCGTTAAATCTTTTACACAAAATTGAGGATGCGTTCCACCATCCAAAGTGGCCTGTATATCTTGGAAGAAAATCTTGTCTTCCTATTAGACCGGTGTTTGACAAATTAACACATTTATATTCATCTATTGAAGAAGCGTTATACAAAATTCCTTGGGAGTGTGAGAATCCCTATTTACAAAAGCCTCAAAGAGTACGGTGTCTAATTGATGATAGTGGGGGAATTTTGCAACGTCAAGATGTTATTCAAACAAATCCTGCAAGAATGTATGGAACACGAAGAGTTTCTGAGTTTTGGGTTGAAATCCCAGAATCATAATGAGGTGGTGATATCGAATTTTCTTATCAAAAGTTATATTAAACCCCAAAAGTGTTAAAGTGCGAAGAGATCTTGCTAACTGTTATCAGATGCATAAGACGGTGTTAACAGGATTTCCTCAAAAAAATGAAAGAAAAAATAAAAAAGAAAGCGCTCGAGCTCAGTTTGATATATTATATAGAATTGAGGAAAGTAGTCACAGTAATAGAGTTTTTTTATTAGTTCAATCAAATATCGAACCTAATTGGTCATACTTACCTAAATGGTATACATTGAAAAATAATCACGATGATGGATTTACAGTTAAAAATCTGAAAGATTTACCACTACAAATTATAAAGAAAGCTGTTTTCAGGTTTAAATTGCGTGCCAATCCTACTCGAAAAAAATTTGATGAGGAAAAAGAAAAAGGAATCCGCATCCCTCTTGTAAACGAACAAGACCAGATAGACTGGTTACTCCGAAAGGGAACCTTGCATGGGTTCAAGATACTCTCGATGAATCAAAATATTCAAAATGCAAGTGTGCGAGAACAAATTACATACCAGGGAAGAAAAAAAGTCGGAGAGAAAACTCATATATTAACCTTTTATTCAGTTGTATTCGAAGGACTACTGGAGGTAGCCAATAAAGAAAAGTTTGTCACCGCATTGAAAAAAGGCATCGGAAGTGGAAAAAGCTTCGGATTCGGATTAATCACTCTTGCAAGACCTTACTAAAAAATTGAATACTGAAAAAACCTTTGCAATGGTGATGAAATAATATAACATCCAGTCGGTAAAAATCCGACCAAAGCAAAAAAGAAAAGTGAAACTTGAGAGACATATGGTGAAAGATTTACACGAATTACCAAAAGTGAAAGATAGTTTATCTTATATCTATATTGAACATGCAAAAATTAAACAAGATGGGCATTCTATTGCAATTTTTAATAAAGAAGGAATGACTCCAGTTCCTTGTGCAACATTGAATATCATTATGCTTGGTCCAGGAACAAGTATAACTAATGCAGCTATTAAAAACATTGTAGAAAATGATTGTTTAATCTTATGGTGTGGGAAAAATTATGGGTTAAATCAAAGAAAAACAAAATAGAGGTGGAGCTATCTGGGTAAAAGCTACTAATAATGAACAAAAATTTAAACTTTCCACAAGTGGTAACATTAATTGGAGTTTAAGTGATTTTGACGGATTACAATTAATTACCCACCCTCATAGGAAATTTATTAATGCGAAAAAGAAAATCAAGGAAAGTAGTAAAACTAAAAGTGAGGTTATAAAAATTATGGGAAAAAAAAAGCTTGGACAACCTAAAATTGATTGGGATACAAAAAATACCCCAGTTAATTTTATTACTCGAAAAGCTCTTTTTAACTATGAAGACTCCCAATTTTGCACCAAGTATATGGGTACTTCTGCTTATAAGGAATATCCACCAGAAAACTTATGGAAAAAACCATGGATCAATGATCTTGAAACGATTACAAAATCACTTTTATCCTATTTGGACAAGAATAATGAAATTTATAATTCATTGCTAAAAAATAATAAAATCGCATGTTTGGATATAGAAACCACAGATTTCTTACCTAAAGCTTATGAAGGATTTGTCAATATCATTGGTATCTCAAAGTTACATTTTAAAAATCATGTGTTACAAAATAGTTCGATTTTGCTTTTTCAAGCATTTAACATGACAAGAAAAAAAGTAGACGTTCCGAAATTATTAAAATTAGCGTACCCTTATTTAGAAGATATTGATACACTTATAGTATTTAACAAAAATTTTGATATTAAGATACTTACTAACATAATTAAAGAATTCGGTTTAAACATAACACTTCCAAAAAAAATTCTTGACCTTAACGAATTTTTTCCCAATTTAAGGGCACTGGAACAATTTTTAAAAATCCAAGTAGGAATTGAGCGCGTTAATTCTGCGAAGGGAAAATATTCAGAATATTATGAACTTTTTAAGGGTAAAGGAAAGAATGGAGTTAATAAATGTATCGAGCCTATCGGGGTATATAATTTAACAGATTCTCTAACTCCATTGTACGCTTATCTTTTATTACAAAAAGAGAAAAAATTGATATAGAAATGGCACATAAAAATAAAAATACGAGAATAGTCGTGCTTAGAACTCTTAGATACCAAATTTTTTTATTTTCCCTAGATTTGACCCAATTATCAATTCGGAAGAAAAAAGAAGTGTTGTCCCCACACACGTGGGGGTGTACCGGGAATCTGGGTGGTATATGGTGGTGCTGTATTGTTGTCCCCACACACGTGGGGGTGTACCGAAAGAAGATCAAGCTTATTGGCGTACTCAGTTGTTGTCCCCACACACGTGGGGGTGTACCGATGCTCAAATAGATTTAATTATAAAATGTCGTGTTGTCCCCACACACGTGGGGGTGTACCGGGATAAGGAGTAGATATCTAAAGCGATTAAAAGTTGTCCCCACACACGTGGGGGTGTACCGGAAATAGTAATTGGTTTAATTATCGTTGGTTTGTTGTCCCCACACACGTGGGGGTGTACCGCGATTGTTAATCACCTATCTTATATCCCTTACGTTGTCCCCACACACGTGGGGGTGTACCGGATAAAGGGGTAATCGATGTAATGTTTAATACGTTGTCCCCACACACGTGGGGGTGTACCGTAATAAAGCGTAATGGCTTTCTTGGTAATAAAGTTGTCCCCACACACGTGGGGGTGTACCGGGACTTAAACTCCGCTTTCATTCTATTCATAAGTTGTCCCCACACACGTGGGGGTGTACCGTCTGGTGGGTTTAAAGAAATATTTGGAGGATCGTTGTCCCCACACACGTGGGGGTGTACCGGTGAAAATCATGGATAAAACAGAATATATAGCGTTGTCCCCACACACGTGGGGGTGTACCGGTGAAAATCATGGATAAAACAGAAT
>CAZALK010000032.1:0-1148 GCA_964486045.1 uncultured archaeon | reverse complement strand
ATATAGCGTTGTCCCCAAACACGTGGGGGTGTACCGCAGATTTAGGAAAGAAGATCAGTGGAATAACCGTTGTCCCCACACACGTGGGGGTGTACCGTTGTGAATCTTCTAAAAAAGCAGTGATTGCTAGTTGTCCCCACACACGTGGGGGTGTACCGTGAACATCAACTTGATCAACCACGAGAGTATTGTTGTCCCCACACACGTGGGGGTGTACCGTCCTGATACTTTAGTTTTTTTCATAATAAAAGTTGTCCCCACACACGTGGGGGTGTACCGTAGAAGCTAATACACTATTGTTTGATTTTTATGTTGTCCCCACACACGTGGGGGTGTACCGGAAATTATAGAGGCTCATTATCCATGAGTGAAGTTGTCCCCACACACGTGGGGGTGTACCGTCGATAAAATACCACAAAAAAAGCCAATTAAAGTTGTCCCCACACACGTGGGGGTGTACCGTAGTTTTCAAACAGCTTCAAAAACCCATAAAAGTTGTCCCCACACACGTGGGGGTGTACCGGATCAAGACAAAGCAAAATCCTTTTATTTGAAGTTGTCCCCACACACGTGGGGGTGTACCGGATCCGAATTAAATTTAACAAGAGATGATCGCGTTGTCCCCACACACGTGGGGGTGTACCGGGATAAGGTAGAGCTATCTAAAGCGATTACAAGTTGTCCACACACATGTGGGGGAGTGCCGATAGAGGCTTTTGAAAGAGATTATAATAAAAAGTTGACCATAAAATCTCATTATTCTCCTGAAAAGAAAATCGCCCAAATCTTCCTCATTGATTCTTGGATCTTTGAAAAAGATAAGATTTTTCTTTTTATTTATATGCCGACAAAAATTTTATTGTCTCTTTTTCTTTATATATTTTCGATATTTTTTGTACTAATACCCTAATTAAAAAAGTGAAAAAAAAATGACCGACAACCATAACCAAAGTTTTTTTGGGCAATCTACAGGTATGTTTCTTCAGAGCTCTTCTAAGCATGAGCCCTTCATATTTCTGAAATTTATCAAGAAAAAAAAGAATGGATCGTGGGAAAAACCAACTCAAGGGGAAGGAAAAACTGTTAAGTGTGATTTGGAAGAGATAATCATGATTTTAGAGGTATTGAAAAAGAATATCAACTCGTGG
>CAZALK010000031.1:0-18024 GCA_964486045.1 uncultured archaeon | reverse complement strand
TCGATACCATGTGGTATTTTATCGCGGGATCGTCAGTAAATCGAACCTTCACGGTAAACGAGCAATTTAATCAAAATGATTGGGATGGTATCGCTAACGGTACACTCACTGTAATTACATTTTATGCGAACGACTCATTAGGAAATGAAAACTCGCAATCGGTGAGCATCTACGTTGATAAATCGGGTCCATCCATCACCATTAACTCACCCGGTGATAACGATGTGTTCAGTGCAACAGCCCCAGTATTTGATGTTACTATAACTGACGGAAACCTCGATACTATGTGGTACTTTATAGCAGGATCGTCAGTAAATCGAACATTTTTGGTGAATGAGCAATTTAATCAAAACGATTGGGATGGTATTACTAACGGTACTCTCACTACTATTACGTTTTATGCGAATGACACTTTTGGATATGAAACCTCGCAATCGGTAAGCATCTACGTTGATAAATTGGGTCCAATCATCACCATAAACTCACCCAGTGATAATGATATGCTCAACGGAACAGCTCCAGTATTCGATGTTACTATAACTGACGGAAATCTCAATACCATGTGGTACTTTATAGCGGGATCATCAGTAAATCGAACATTCACGGGGAACGAGGCATTTAACCAAAATGACTGGGATGGAATAATTAACGGTACACTCACTATTATTACATTTTATGCGAACGATACTTTTGGAAATGAAACCTCGCGATCGGTGAGCATCTATGTCGATAATGCAGGTCCAATTATCATAATTAATGCTCCAGCATTGAATCAATTATATAGTTCCATTGCTCCAAATTTTAATGTGACAATCACGGATGGTAATTTCAATACTTCTTGGTATACTCTTGATGGTGGACTAACGAAATACATCTTTAATGGAACAACTGGCACAATAAATCAAACCGTCTGGGATACGTTTCTTAATGGAACCGTTACTATAAGATTTTATGCTAATGATACGTTAGGGAATCTGAATTATCAAGAGATTGATGTTCAAAAAGACATATTGGCACCAATAATAACAGTCAATTCCCCTACTTCTAACCAGCTCTTTACTCATGATATCCCTCAATTTGATCTTACAATTGTAGAGGGGAATTTGAATACCAGCTGGTACACGATAGATGGAGGTTTAACAAATTATACTTTTATAGGAACAAATGGGACGTTAAATCAAGCAGCTTTGCTTAATGGGACAATTACAATCAGGTTTTATGCAAACGACACACTCGGAAATCTTGGTTATAACGAAGTTACTATTCGTTATGATATGCTTTCTCCACAATCATTTATTTTATCATCTGATGCGGATTTTCCTGACACTGATGGCCAATTTATATTAAACTGGACTATTTCTATAGGAGCTGATAACTACTCCATTTACATGCATACTAGCGCAATTACAGAAATTAATGTTAGTGTAACAAATTTCACATCTGGTTTAACAAATCTAAACTATTCCATGTCGCTTGGTAGTGGTACCTATTATTTCCTAATTCGGTCTTATAATGAGACGGGTTTCACAGATTCAAATCAAATAATGGTAACTGTAGACCTACAACTTGGACCAGATTCTTTTATTTTGTCATCTGATGCGGATTCTCCTGACACTGATGGTCAATTTGAATTAAACTGGACTATTTCTATAGGAGCTGACAATTACTCTATTTATATGTATAATAGCACAATTACTGAAATCAATGCAAGTGTAACATTAATAGCATCAGGTATAACCGATCTAAATTATTCCATGTCTCTTGAAAGCGGTGAATATTATTTCTTAATTCGGTCTTACAATGAGGTGGGTTTCAATAATTCCAACCAAATAGAGATAACTGTAGAAATACCATCTGGGGATAGTTTTAATTTAATATCATTCTTAACAAACCCGATAACAATGATAAGTATTGGTAGTATAATAGGGATACTGACCGTGCTAATAATAAAATTTAGGAAGAAATCCTACAAATCTAGTGAAAAAGAAATAAAACGTATAGAAAAAATAAGAGGTAGAAAATAGTATTTTTTTCCTAAATTAGATATGTTTAAACTTCAAGAACCTTCTGAGAGAGAAATTGGAAAAACAACACGAGAAATATCGCTTTATACTCGATTACTTTTAAAAAATCAAAGAATATGCTTTTGATAAATGAAGAAATGATTGGGATTTAAAACGGGCTTGGAAGGTAAAATATTAATACATATTAATTTTTATTAACAAAAATAATTTCAAAAACTCTAATAACTCTTAGCGATATAAACAGTACATCCTGCAGGTTTCCCACAGATTATACAAGTTGCAAATTCGTGTTTTTCCTTATCGACTCTTTTCCCACGAACAAGTCCTCTTATTTCTTTTTCAACCACTTCAGCACATTTATATGCTTCCATTTCAATTGAACAAAAACCACAACAGACTATCTTACCGTTATTAATTGCTTCAACAGCCGCATCCTTTTCATATACTAACTCAACCTGAGACTCAAAATCGACTAATGATTTATTTTTTATTTCGTTTGTATAGTTTTGAGCAATTTCATTTATTTTTGATTCTAATTCCGCATTTTTAATAACGCATTTTTTAGCATCATGACGTTTAACAATCACAATTTGTCCATTCTCAATGTCTTTAGGTCCAATTTCAATTCTAATAGGGACACCTTTCAATTCCCAATTATAGAACTTATTACCCACAGATTCATCGGAATCGTCAATTTTAACAATGAATTTTCTTTTTAAAATGTTAAAGATCTCATCTGCTTTCTTTAAAACTTCTTTTTCTTTACTTTTATAAATAATCGGAATTATAATTATCTGTATTGGGGCTAAATCAAATGGAAGAATCAAGCCTTTATTATCCCCCAAATAAGCGATCATAGCTCCATAATTTCTGCTCTGAGCAGGACCATAACAGGTTTGATATCCGTATTTTTCTTCACCATTTTTATCAATAAATTTTACGTTAAATGGCTTAGCAAAATTTTGACCTAAGAGATGAGTTGAAGGTAACTGAAGGACTTTTCCAGAACCCATTAATGCATCAGCAGCATATGTGTGAATCGCACCTGCAAATTTATCCCATTCTGGTCTTTGGAAAAAGATAATAGGAATGCAACACTCGTCTTGAAGCATCTGGTATGTGGTTTCCATATCTTCTTTAACCTGATTCATTGCTTCCTCCATAGTAGCGAAAACATTATGTGATTCAATCCAATGAAACTCTCTGCCCCTAAAGAACGGTCTTGTTGCTTTACCCTCGTAACGCCATACTTGACAAGAGAGATAACGTTTAAAGGGCAAATCCTTATAGCTACGAATCCATAACGAATACATCTGATATAGAGCTGTTTCACTAGTTGGTCGAAGTGCTAATCTTTCGCTTAAAGGACCAGAATTTCCGGCCTCCGTAACCCAAAACACTTCAGGTGCGAATCCCTCTACGTGTTTTGCTTCTAATAAAAAATTACTTTCAGGAATCAAAGAGGGCATAGTTAATGGGAGATGATCCTTTTTTTCTAACAGATCTTCGTACTTTTTATACATTCTCCTTATCGTAATAGTTGACCATTCTCTATAGACAACGAAACCTTTCACATTATATCTTATATCTGCTAATTCTGCTTTATTTATCAGTTCTGTATACCATGCAGAAAAATCTTCTTCCTTCGATACCGTCATTCCCATTATAGGAGCTTCCTTCTTCTTTTTTGCCATAGGAGATCATCAAAAATAATATTTTAAAAGATAAATATTTTATGAGGAAAAAAATCATATTTTTAAGTAAATTAATAAGTTAAAAAAAGAAGTATTATACGTTATGACTAATCAGGAAGGAGTTTAGCATCAGTAATAATATGGTCACCCTTTAGTATACACCGATAGTTTTTGGATTCTAAATATTCTTTTATCTTCAACCCAATATTATTTAATCCTTTAAAATCTTGAAGGGAACTTATATCAAACATGATAATCGATTGAGCAGAATCTAATACTTCCTTGCTTAGCTGATCAGCAACCAAGATGATTACCGAACCTGCACCTGATAATACTGCAATTTTTTTAATTTCTTCCTCCAAAGAGCCAAATGTGAAGTATTGTTTGCTTTTTCTTTCTATTTTTTCAGAAAGAACTTTCTCTAGATTATTTCTTGAATTTGGATCATAAAAAACAGTTAACTCCTGAGCGCATATTCTTTTATATTTACCAGAAATTAAATTATTTTTCTCTTTAATAAAATCTATCAGCGTATCATAGTATTCTTGGTCAATTTTCTGGAAGTCTTCTATGTTTCTCACCAAATTTGTTAAATTGTGAATCAAATCATAATAAAATTTTAAAGTAGATTTTATAATTAGCTTATCACTCATTCCTTTTATCTCAGGGTAATACCTTTTTAGAATAAGATTTATACTGTGATTAAAATTAGCACACAACTTCGCTACTTCATTGATGTTTTTCACTGATTTCTTGGTTAATTGAACTAAAAGAGAGTTTTCTAAGATCAATAAACTATCGAATGTCTCTTGAATTTTGTAGTAATATTTTTTTTCTATATAGCTCATACACTTATATAAAAGATAAAAATCCAGCTATATAATTTTATTTTAAAGTATAATAATGATAAGAATAGATAAGATGGTATAATTCAAATTATTAAAATAGTTACTATATTTGACCCAATTTAAAGAAAAAATATTTTTGTTGCTGTCATAACTGCACCACTTATTATAGGGACAGTAAAATTATCGTTTATTCCTATAGGTAATAACTCGATTAATGGAGCGGCAATCCCACCAGAAATAAGTATGAGTAAGGGCACATCTAGCCCAGTATACAGAATATACGCAAAAATAATAACAGATCCAAAATAAGCGAGAGTGCCTTCAAGAGTTTTTTCAAATATCTTATGTCGCCCATAAGCCAATCCGAATATTTTACCAAACATGTCTCCAAATATTAGGAAAATTAACGACGTTATTGCGATCTCTAAATCAAAAATAAGCACTATGATAAATGTCGAAATTAAAAATATTGTCATCGTTGAGAATTTTTTCTCTTCTCCTTTTCTGAAAATCGCTGTAGTTTTTTCAGTTAATAATATATTCGTACCCTTATGAAGAAATCTGAAAATATCTAGACCAATAAAACATAGACTTACTATTCCTATAACAATTAAACCAAGTTGAAGATCAATTAAATAAAAAATAAGAAACAACAACGAAACGGGGCGTATGGCAACTCTCCACCAACTCGATAAAAATTCTTCATCAGTGATTACTAATTTTTTCTCTGTAATTACCTTGTACATCCCTATAGTAGCAATATGAACAAGGATTATGACAAAAAAGAGATTAAAACCGCTTGTAGGGTAGATATTAAATACAGAATAACCCAGCAAGGGAAATAAAACCATAGGCAGTAGACTACCGGCTTTAGATATATACGAAAAGATAATTACTAAAACTATCAAAAGTATAATCACATAGAAAAATTGCCAAAACTGACTCATACTAACCGTTAAATAATTCACAAGATAAAAAAGGAGAATTCCGGTTGCTGTTGCATTTCCTTGTCCTCCCCGAAAATCTAAATAAAAAGGGAAGACGTGGCCGATGATGGCTGCTAATCCACTTATTTGTATAAAGATATGATCAGCTCCTAATGAAAAAGCAATTAACATAGCTAATAATCCTTTCAAGGTATCATATAATGCCGTAGGTATAGCATATGTAAGCCCTAAGACTTTAAATGCATTTGATGTTCCTGCATTTTTTGTTCCTTCTTCTCGGATATCAATACCTTTTAATTTGCCAAATATAAAGGCAGGTAAGATCCCACCTAGAAAATACCCTATTAAGATGCTTAATATTGCGATTACTATACTGAAAAAATCCAAGTTTCAACACTTTTGTTGGTATTAAACTATACTTTGTTAAAATTTAATATAAAGATTAAGGTTAAAATGGCATCTAAATAGAAAAAGAATAAAGAAAAAAAAAGGTGTTATGTTTACTCAAAACAGAGATATTATCTCTCAGATTGACCGGATCATCGAAGTTTGTTTCTTATTTGCTTAGATCTTGATCTAAGTGTGACTTCAGTGACTTTGGCTACTTCTGATACTTCAGCTTGAGTTTTCCGGTGGTTTCCAGCTTTTGCTGCCATGTAAATAACGCTTGCTGCTAATCCTTTTGGGTCTTTGCCAGTACGTAATAATCCATTTCTGGAAGCCTCTACAAGCATGTTTATTGCTACTTTCTGAGTTTCCATTGGTAATCCTAGGTCGTTCCCGAACCGAAATACTAATTGCTCTGCGGTAATCGGTTTGTACTTAAGGCTAAGCTCTGGTAAAACCTCTTTGACAATCATACCTAAAGAACGGTGAACTGTTCTTCGAGGTGTCATGGAGGCTTCACAAACTTCCTCAAGCAATCTGGGGAACTCATGTACGCGGATTGCAGCGTATAAAGAGGCTGCAATGAAACCGTCAATGCTCCTCCCCATCGTTAGCTTTTTCTTGGCTACGACACTGTAGATTTTCCAAGCGGTTTCTTTTATGTACTCTGGGATATTCATCTTGCTGGTTAGCATTTTAAGTTTGGGCTTGGCTTCCCAGAAATTTCTTTCGATGCTTGAGATTAATGAATTCTGAATCTTGGATAGGCGAGAGAATAACGTTTTGCCGCGCGCGTTTATCAATCTTCCTTTAGAGTCAATCTTTGAATTCGGGAGCATAGTACGAGGTCCAAACTCCCTCCATCTCGGTTCTGTTCTACGTCTTTTATTGACTTCTTCTACAGTATATGCGCGACGTTCATTTCCTACTAAATTTCGTCCAAGAATCATACCGCAACTTGTACAAACAGCATCACCTTCTCGTGGCTCAATACATGGATTACTGCAACATTGAGGTTCAGTTTTATTACTGGCATCCTCTTCCGGTGCTTTGGTTGATCGTAAGCGATCCTTATAGCTCATTTTTGTTCACTTAATGTGTTTTTTATTAAGATATTGTAGTGATCGGTGATCGATCCTTTTGCTACAAATTTCTCTACTCGTGTCTCAAAATGATCGTGAACATTTATGTAGAAAAACTTATCAGTTTTAAATTATAAATGTGATCTGTTTTTGATATAACACTTATAAGTTAATGTAAGTTAGTCCACCATATAAAAACTTTTTTATACAGAGTTGTGACTTGTTGCCGTACAAACAATTTTATGGGATTTATATCCCATATTCCTAAAGAATACAAAATTTAATGATAGATATACAAGAACCGTTCCATAAAATACAAGAAAATCTGATTATAATACCCATTGAAATAAAAATCGGAAGCGTGTCCACCAAATGGCATCCACAAAATAGCAACTTCGTTATTGCCCTTAGCGCGGTAAATATCTCTAATTCTTTCGGAGATGCTAAAATAATTAAGGATATCATGAGTACCTTGAAAAATTAAACATGGTGGGCTATTTTGGTCTATTAAATTCTCAGGATTCTTGAATTCATTACTTCCACTAATCCCAAAGAAAACCATTTGACCATTTGCGGGGTAGAATGGAATTAATCCTTTAATTGTTAAACCTGTCCCAAAAATATCGGTGTAATTACCGCTTGCAATAGCTAGAGCAACAGCACTTGCAAGGTGCCCACCGGCTGAACCCCCACTTACAAATACAGAATTTAAATTTACTCCGTAGTCCTCTGCGTGTAAAGTAAGGTATTGTGTAAATACTCCAATATGACGTATCATATCATCTATATTAAAATTTCCCTTTTTATAATCTGGGGTTAAGGGATCTAGCTCGAATAAAGGATTTCGGTCAAGTCCATACTGTATATCAAATACAACATACCCTTGAGCTGCGAAATACTTATTCATTTGCATCATATTCGTCATTCCTTTGTCACCTGAAACCCAACTCCCTCCATGAATACGAATTATAACTGAATTCTCTCCTGGAAGATCTTCTCCCCCATCTAAGGGTTTATAAACATCAAAATAAAGTCTAATGCCTTCATCATTATAAAAAAGAGTGTTTGTTTCGATTTTTGATGCCTTTGGTCTAGAACCTAAAAAATAACTAGTGAGAGAAAAAGGTGTTTGTAAGAAATAGCTATTTGTCCTAGAAGGGATTTGATCTCTCCAATTACTACCAAATGCATTCGAAAAAGTATTTTCAGCATTTTTTATAGTGGTATTTGTTAAAAATAATGGCATTAACAAACAAGTAGAGACGAAAAATCCAATAAGCGCTGTCCTGTAATATTTTTTTGTGGTTCTTTTACGACGCTTTAACTTTAAAAGCAAAAATGTATTTGCCAGAAATATAATGGAAAAGAAAGTGCCAAATTGACCGGAGATTATAGCTATAAAAGTCGTTACTACTTCAAATGACCCAAAAATTATAACAACAGCAAATACAATACCAAATATAAATGTAATTCTTGAAAATGTAACTAATATTTTTCTTGAAATATTTCTTGTTCGGTTATGACTCATCCTATCTGTAGTAAACAGTGAAAATTTGAAGAGGGTTAAATCAATGTTCGAGAGGAGTTTGAGTTCAAATAAAGCAAATATAGTCCCGAAAATAAATATCCCGAAATAACCAAGATATAATAATAAATAGGCACCTATAGTATCGATTAACATATTTGAATATATTACGGATAGGAGTAAATTACCTAACATCATAAAAGGAATAGCAATAATTATGAATAGTAAAAAACCATAGCTGATATATTGTGTTTTTACTCTCAGAATATTTTTTTTATAGAGAGTAAAATAAATAAACAAAAGATTTTCGAATATGGATAAAACTAGAACTACACCAAAGATGTCCCATAATATTGAATACAACGGTTTTATAATAAAAATAATGCCAAATCCAATACAAAATATATTCAAGGTGACCGTGAGGTAGCTAATCGCTGTGATATTCCTCAATCTTACTAAATCTTTTGGCATTTTTCTTTTCTACTTGTCTTTAAATAATTAACTAAGTGTGTAGCATTATTGAAACTGATAATTGCTCTATGTTTTCGGCTGATGAATATATTCTTATACGATTTGATTCCTTTTCGAATCAAGGTTTAAAGCTTTATTAATTAATTCAAATTTTCCTATAAAAAATTAACAGAAAAGATAAATTTTTAAATGGAAAGCGTAAATTTTGATATTTTAAGGATTTTACACCAATTTAAGATCTGAAAATAATTTAATTTTTATTTTAAGAGAGGAAGAATGTAAAGTCCTATTGGTAAAATTAAGATTTTTGCATTTTATTCTTGTTTTTCAATTGATTCATTTTATAGATCTGAATCATAAAAGGATGTGATCTTTACTTAATGCTTACAATTTTAAAAGTTAGGAATATAATATTTTTATTTGTTCAATTTTATAACAAAACATCTTCTGACAACTGAAAAAATATTTAAAAACTGAAATGTAAAATATGATATTATAAAAATATAATGAGATCATAATGATAGAAGAAGAGTTATTAAATCAATTATTTACTTTAGGAGATGGACGTAAAATTGGATATGCGGAGTATGGAAACGTTACTGGAAAACCCATTTTTTACTTTCATGGTCATCGATCTTCTCGACTTGAGCCTAAAATATATGATATTGAAGAGATAAAAAATCAGGTCCATATAATAGCAGCTGACAGACCGGGGTTTGGTTTATCGGACTTTACACCAGACCATTCATTTCTTAGTTGGTCCTCTGACATAATAGAATTTGCAAATTCACTTGATATTGATAAATTTTCGGTGTTAGGAGGTTCAGGTGGTGCTCCTTTTGCCTTAGCTTGTGCTTATAAGAATCCAAAACGTGTAGTTACTTGTGGAATTATTTCGGGATTAGGACCGATTGAATTAGGAATTGAAGGTATGGCTAAAAATAATAGAAGGGAATTAAAACTAGCGCAAAAACATCCAAAACGTTTGAAATTATTGTTTAAACTTCAAGCAAAATTTTCAAAAAAATTGGTGAAGAAAGACATCGAAAAAATAATCAAAATGTTCCGGAAAAGAGGTAAAAATTTACCTGAGCCAGATAAGAAGTTTTTTGAGGATAGAGAAAAACTTAGCATGTATTTGCCTTTAATGACTGAACCTTTTCGTCAAGGTATAATGGGTCCTTTTCATGAAGCCCAATTATTTGTCAAACCCTGGGAATTTAGATTAAATGAAATTTCTCCAGAGGTTAAGGTTTATCTATGGCATGGTGATTTAGACACAAGCGTTCCAAAAAAGATGGCACAAGCTTTATGTCAAGAAATTCCTAGCTGCGAAGCCAAATTTTATGCTGGTGAAGCACACCTTTCTACAGCTGTAAATCATATTAAAGAGATACTAAGGACGTTATTATAAAAGAAACTAATTTTCTACTAAAATTAAATACCATTCAAAAAAAGTAATTCTTAATTTTGTAGATCATTAAATTCTTTAGTCAGCATAAGATTATAATTCTAAAATTAGCTAAAACTTAGCACAAGGAAATGAAGTGGAATCGTACTCTATCTGGTAGTTAATATGGCAAAACTAATAAGAGATTTATGGATTTTAACTGAGAGTGGCACGACTGTCTATAGCCGTGTGATAGATCCAAGAGTTAATCCTCAACTATTTGGAGCTCTCATGAGTGCTCTAAATACATTTGCAGAAAAACTTACTGAAGGTGGGATTTCGAATTTCGAGTTAAGTAATCTTCGTTTTTCAATATTAAAAAAAAACCATTTTATTTTTGTTGCGAATTCCTCAAGCAAGATAAAGATAAAAAAAGTTCAAAAAGAATTAGATGATGTTTCGGAGAATTTTTTTGCATTATACCCAGAAGAAATGTTAAAGAAATGGGATAGTAATGTAGGTCTTTTCGATACTTTCACTACTTCAATTAAGAAATCATTAGAAGATAACAAAAAATAGTATTAATGCATTGTTGACTATATTTTTCAACTCTTTTTCCATGAATATTTTGTGTTTTAGTTTCATAACCACAAAAATTTTAAGAGAATTTAGATATGTTAATATTGAATCAGATACTAAAGAATTTCCGTTAAAGGAAAAAAAATATGAAAGAGATAGAAAACAAAAAGAAAAACTCTATGGAAAATAAGGAATATATGTCAGTTAATAGAAAAAATTTAAACCCTTTCAATAATATTGCTCACATTATCAATAATTTATCGAATCCAAAATTTGTTGGCTCTATTCATCTGAAAAAAGAAATGAATCCTAGTTATTCCCAAGTTAAAGAACTACTGGCTAATGAGCATGAATTGAACCTTACACGCTCGTTAAAAAATACGATGTTTAATCCAATAACGAAAATTTTGATATTATCAGTCATTATTTTTAACTTAATCTGGTTTCTCGCAGTTTATATTTTTTAAAGGGATAAAAATACTGATCCAAATATATCTAGTTTTCCTTATGCTAAATTTAAAAGGTATTTAAATTCTTCAAGATTAGAATTTATTTAAAGATATTATTGAAAAAACAACTTTAGTTGAAAGGGTTTCCTACATTTGATTTACGATGTTATCATAATAGGTGGTGGAGTCACTGGTTGCTGTATAGCTCGAACTCTTTCAAAGTACGATCTAAAGATATGTGTGATAGAAAAAGAAGCAGAGATTGCTTCAGGGACCACTAAAGCTAACTCTGGGGTTATACATGCTGGTTATTCTTCTCCTAGAGAATTTATTAAACGCCACCTCTGTATCAAAGGAAATAACCTTTATACCCAAGCAGTAAAGGAGTTGAACTTCCCATTTAAACGAATCGGGTCTTTTGTAGTTGCTTTAGAAGATGATCAGATTAAAAAATTAGATGAAGTAAGGAAAAAAGGCATTGAAGATGGAATACCCGATCTAGAATTAATCTTAGATAAAGATATAATATTGGAGATGGAACCAAGTTTAACTAAAGATGTTGTTGGTGTTTTGCACGCACCCTCTGCAGGCATTGCAAGTCCTTACGAATTAACATTTGCTTTAGCAGAAAACGCTGCTCTTAATGGAGTTCGGTTTTTCAGGAATCATGAAGTTATAAAAATCAAACATCAAGATTATTTATTTACTTTAAAAACTTCTGAAGGAGAGTTCCAAGGAAGATATTTAATTAATGCAGCAGGACTATACGCTTCACAAATCTCAAAAATGCTAGGATTAGATTATTTCAGTATATTACCCCGGAAGGGTGAATATATATTATTTGATAGAAATGCTATCCAGCTAAACAAGGTGCTTTTCCCTATGGCTACCAAAGTCTCAAAGGGAATATTGGTCTGCCCTACACTACATGGAAATACTTTTATTGGCCCTAATGCCCAAAACATAACTGATCGTGAAGATTTGTCAACATCTACAGCCGGGTTAAAAGAAATTTTGGAGGGTGGTAAAATTTTAGTTCCCACTCTACCTTTGAGGAGTTCTATTAGAAATTTTGCTGGTCTTAGAGCTGTTCCAGATACATATGACTTTATCATAGACAATACAGATGTTTTTGGTTTCATTAATGTTGCAGGTATTTTATCACCTGGGTTAACGTCAACCTTTGCTATAGCTGAAAAAGTCGTTGATTATCTCGAATTGTTAGGAATAAGATTAGAAAAACGCCAGGATTATAATCCTATTCGTCCTAAACCAGATCGCTTCAAAGATTTCACTAAAGAAGAACTTGATGCTAAAATACATGATAACCCTGCTTGGGGAAAAATTATTTGCCGTTGTGAAACAATCCCTGAAAAAGAAATAATTGATGCAATCCACGCTCCTGTTGGGGCTAAGACTGTTGATGGAATTAAGTTCCGTTGTAGGCCAGGTATGGGTAGATGCCAAGGAGGTTTTTGTCGCCCACGCGTTATTGAGATACTAGCAAGGGAGTTAGGTTTGAGATATGAAGAAATAACAAAAAGAGGGGAAGACACGAATATTCTCATTGGAAAAACTAAAGATATTACTTTAAGAGATGCTCCTGGAGGTGCTATTCAAGAATGAAAAGTTACCAAGTAGATGTTCTAGTGATTGGAGGGGGTTCTGCGGGTCTAGCTGCTTCTATTGTTGTGAAAAAAGCCGAATTAAATGTTGTAATTTTGGAGCGCGATAAGGAATTAGGAGGAATCACCCTTCAGTGCATCCATAATGGATTTGGACTACATGAATTTGAAGAAGAATTAACGGGACCAGAATATGTTCAAAGATTCATTAATCAAGTTAAAGAGCTGAAAATCTCATATAAATTAGATACAATGGTAATTGAGGTAACACCGGATAAGACAGTATATGCTGTAAATAATAAAGAAGGGCTTATTGAAATCAAAGCTAAAGCAATCATACTTGCTATGGGGTGCCGTGAAAGAACACGAGGAGCAATTAATATGCCTGGTTTTCGTCCTGCCGGAATATATACTGCTGGACAAGCCCAGAGATTCGTAAATATTGAAGGTTATCTCCCGGGGAGATCCTATGTAATCCTGGGGAGTGGAGATATTGGTATGATAATGGCTCGACGCTTAACATGGGAAGGATGTCAAGTAAAAGCTGTTGTTGAAATTCTCCCCTACGTAAGTGGCTTAATTAGAAATCAAGTACAATGCTTAGAGGATTTTGGAATTCCGCTTATCACTAGCTATACTGTAACTAAAATTCATGGGGTGGACCGGCTGAAAGGTTTAACCGTGAGTAAGGTCGATCGCAACTTCGATCGAGTAATAGGCTCTGAGAAATTTATTGAATGTGATACTCTATTATTATCTGTAGGCTTGATCCCCGAAAATGAGTTAACACGAGAAGCAGGCGCTAAGATTTCGGATATGGGTGGTCCCGTTGTGGATAATAACTTGGAGACTACTATAGAGGGAATATTTGCTTGTGGTAATGTATTGCAAGTTCATGATCTAGTTGACCTCGTGACTGCTGAAGCAAAACGAGCGGGATTTAATGCCATTGAATATGTTAAAGAACGATATAGTAATGAAATAGGAAAAAAAGCGCAGATAAAATGCCACCCAGGAGAAAATGTTAAGTACGTAAAACCCGATTTAATAAATAAAGCAAATTTATCAAAGGATATAATATTCACATTCCGAGTAAAAAGACCAGACAGAAGAATTCAAATTCAGTTTAAAGATGAGAATAACAAGGTTTTATATAAAAAGAAGAGAAGATATGTGATCCCCAGTGAGATGCTTGAATTAAAATTAAATTTAAGCGAATTACAAATCGATCCTGGTTGCAAAAATATAGAAATAGAGGTTATACCTCGTCCAGAGGTTTTAATTGAAGAAAATTAAGTTTGATGGTAAAGAAAATGTCAGAGTCAGAAATTCCAGAAGGAAGTAAAGAAATCCGTTGTATAGTGTGTCCTACAGGCTGTCTTGTCCATGTTGAAAATGTGAACGGAGAGTTAATAATTGAGGGTCATTCTTGTAAGAGAGGTGAAGTGTATTCGCGAGATGAATTTATTTCCCCAAAACGGATTCTAACGACAACAATGCGGGTGGAAAATGGATTTTTACCCTTGATACCAGTCAGGTCTAATAGTGCTATTCCCAAAGAAAAATTAACCGCAGCTTTAAGAGAAATAGCAAAAATGAAAGTAAAAGCTCCAATTAAAATGGGAGATGTCATGATTGAAAATGTGTTAGGTCTGGAAATTAATATTATTGCTAGCAGAGATTTAATCCCACAAGAGTAAATGAAAGGATATTTATTGTGATGATCTGTAATAATCTCTAAAATGCTGTAATAAAGCAATCGCTTTTTTACCATAATCCGTTAAAGAATATCGCTTTAGAGTCTTCGGTTTATCCTGAACAACTTTAATAAATGGTTTGAGGAGATCACCTCTATCATAAAGAAAATGGCGTACAGCGCCGGTAGATACTCCTAAGTATCTTGATAAAACATTAGCATTAATTTCCCGTTCAGATTTAGAAGTTTCATTAATTGAAAATAAGTATTTGATAAAGTTGTCATTAATCAAAGGCGCCTTCTTTAAAGGATCTTTAATTAATGATTTTTCATCATTTATGGTTTTAAATTTTCTGTGAACTTGTTTATAATCAGCAATAATTTTATTAACAATTTCTTTATTATCATAAATTTGATTTAAAATAGATTCATCTCTGACATATTGAATAACAGTATGGCAATTTCCGCATATAAAACCTACATGTTCTGCTTTTAAAATTTTTACAATCTCAGAACAAGAAAGACCGATATAGAACAAATTAGAAACTTCTCGTTTCTTGATACCATGAATTTCATGATGTCCTTGAAATACAGATATATGATCTTTTGCATTAAATTCTTCACAAATTGGGCATTTTCCAGAATATAATGTATTTATTATATATCTCCTTTTTAAATCGATTATAATAGATCTCCGAATATTGCTTTTCAATTGTTTTGGGAAGTTTTTAGTTAAATGAAAACTGTTTACAGCAATTCTGATAACTAAATGAATTAATACAGGCGATAATGAAAACATTTCATTCCAGTTGATAAGATATTTAAAATATTTAAAATATTTACTATGATGTAAATTATGATGATTTCTACATATTAATTCAACTTTTTCGGATTCCATTTTAAAAATTAGTTTCTCTAAAAAATCAGGATCTCCATAGCTTTGAGTAAATAAATCATAAAAGACTTTTTTGGTGTATTCATAAATTTTATTTCCACTTATATGATTAAATTCCATGGCCTCTAGCCTTGAAATGTCTGTATTTATTGTAAATCCTTCTTTATTACATTCTGAACATTGGGTTTTTCCATTTTTATTGTATTTTCCGCTATAAATATTTTTAATTATAAATAGTTTTATTCTACTCCCAATTATATATGCTCTTTCTCTGTCAATCGCCCAGCGCTCCCTCTTTTCTATGGTTGTAAACTCAATAGATGAACGCGTTGGTAAAAAATCATTGTAATTTTCTTTCAAACAATCAAATATATTTATAAGAGTAATATGAAAAGTTTTTGCAGTTTGAAATAAATTAACACCTTTTTCCATCAATGTTTTCGCTGTATAAGAGATTATTAAATGAGCGCCTATCTTTTTATGCATTCTACTGGAAGTAATTAAATATTTAACAATCTCACCTAAATCAGAAAAATAATCATCAAAATCGGGATGTTTACTTAGTTTTTGTAGAATTAAAATATCATCATGAGTTAATTGTATAGGAAGTTTAGTCTTCTTCTTTATTATGTTTTTTAAGTAAGACACAAGATCTTTTGTTGCAACCTCACTTTTGACTAATATATCAAAAAAACAAAGAGAAATGATTTCTCTTATCCTTTGGATTCCTCTAATACTCGTAAAATAATGTTTTGAGTATTTTATATTTTTCAATTTGTTAATCTCTTTATCTATCTGACTTTGTTTTTTCGCTCTTGGATATAAATGTTTCAAATGGATGTGGTAATAATCGTGCACACTTCCTTGTTTTATATTCAGTTTTTCCATTATTTCTTTACCGGTAGTAAGTCTAGGAATGTCTTTTTCTGATTGAATTATGGCGTATACAATAGCTCCTGCAATTATTTTAAGGTTAGCGTAACTAGGGATAATTATTTCAGAACAGTTAGCTCTCATTATAAGGCCATTAAGAGCGGTTGAGGCTTTTAAACCTAAAAAATCTTTTTGCTTAACTGTGCCATTAATCTTGCTAATCAATTCATCAAGAAATCCCATTACTTTTTGCTTAAAATTAGGTATTTTGATTTTGCTTTTCTTTTCTGGTTTAAAATCCTTTCCCAATAAAGAATTAAAATCTTCTATGCTTAGATTATTTAATATATTAGTTAGAGTTGCTTTATTTTCTTCATCAAAGTTTTCATTCTGAATAATCTTAATAATCTTAGATTTTTCATTCAAACTCAATTCTCCAATTTTATATAGATTTTGCTTTAAAATTTCTGTAATTCTATATTCAAGTTTATTGAAATATGCTATTAACATATTTTTTTTTATATATTCATAATAATCCCAGCCCCATTTTACGTAGTTTTTAGTATGCTTTTCAAATGCATCTCCAAAAATTCCGATTAATTGATTAATATGAAGTTTTTTCAAAATTGAAGCTATAATTTTTATATCTTTGTCAGTAAGGTCTTTTTTTCGTATTATTTGGTTCAATTGTGATTTAGACTCTTCACTTAATTCTTCTATAGATGTTAGCTTATGTCTTAATAATTCCTTCCAGTCTTTACTGACCAAGGATAGATTTTCATTTTTTCCTCTTTTTTCAGTTTCTTTAAGTTTCTTTAATTTTTGAGTTAGATGCGTGGTGAATCTTAGTTTTTCAGCAAGAATTTCATGTTTAAACCACCTAATTTTATTATTATAAAATGTTTGAAAAGCGCTCAGGTTTTTAAACATTTCTTCTTGGATATTAGTCATTTTTTCAAGCTTTTTACTTAAATTCTCAATTATTTCAATGTCGTCATTTGTAGGGTTTGCTTTATTCAATAATTTAATTAATTTCTCGTATAACAGTCTATAGTAACGATATTTCTGAATTATATCTATCAATTCTTTTTTGTTTTCCCCTGAAATATCATCTTCATTAGCTTGTTGAATCCAATTCTCTAGTAGAACTTCCCAGTTTTCTTTTGATTTTTCAATTTCTTTTTTCACCTTCTTCTTTTGAGCTAAATTCTTTTGTTTCTCCAACCATTTTAAAAATTCTTTGGTTTCTTTTTTAGCATAAAGAGGTCTTTTACCTGTTTCCTGACGGTATCTCTGCTGTAACTCTTTTTTCATTTCTATATTTTTTTGAATTTTCTGGTTTTTTTTTTGACGATGTTGAGCTATAACCTTGCTTTTTGATGCTGGTTTTTGTACCTGTATTTCCTTTTTTACAAGTTCATCCTTTTTTTCATTAGATTTCTCCCTTTTTTTCTGACTGGGTATTTTTTTAACAACCTTTTTACTTTCAGAAGAAATTTTTTTTTCAGATTTTTCCGCTGGTTTTTTTGCTTGCTTTTT
>CAZALK010000030.1:0-22102 GCA_964486045.1 uncultured archaeon | reverse complement strand
CATGCTTCAAGAATTCAAGAATATCATTAGTTTATGAGAACGTGCTCAAAGATTTCAAAAAAGTTGATTAGAAATTTCTTTGACTCAAGCATTTTATAACTCTCCAATTACAGCGAATTAATTTTAGAAGTTTTTCTCACTCATCCGCGGGATCAAGACTCTTTAGTTTAAATCAACCTTGACGCTATCAGCTATTCACTTACTATTACCGAGTCCAACATATCGTCTAATTTTGGACGTTTAGGTTTTTCTCCAGGAGGTAAACCGCCTTCAACAACTTCGATATCTGGAGCGCCTTCATCTGAAATCGGACCAGCTGATCTTGGTCTTGAGGTTGTCAAACCTCCACTAGGCATGTTTTTCAAAATTTTAGCAACTATTTCATCAGACACCGATCTTATTTCTTTACTAATTCCCTCAGAAATGGCTTGTTTTAATTCAGACACAATGGAACTGGTATCAATGTGAGCAACGGGAACATTTAGATTCGGGTGAGCCGATTGAAATTGAAGAATACCTTTTGAAACTGAATCTTTAATGGCTGTAACTTTCTCATTTGATAACGGAATCGCTGCTACGGGTACATCTAATTCTTCTACAGGGGAAGGTTTTGTTGCTCCACTTAGCTTAGATTTAAAAGTTTTGAGTAAAGATACTACATTTCTAACTGTAATTCTTCTCTGAGCCCCCAATGCTTCTACTCTACTTTTAGATTTATCAATAGGTGTAGGATTTTTTTCATTCAAACATGAGAATATCTCATCTGCCACCATCTTAACAGGTTTAATTTTTATGAGTAATGAGATTTTTTGGGCTTTTTCGATTTCATTGATTATAAGATGACCTATAATAGCAGAAAGATATTCTAAATTTGCTTGAATCACGAGGTTAGGGTCCTTTATCAATATATTTCCTGCTTTGGTATGATATGAAATACTTATCTTATAGTCTTTAAAACTATCATAAATCTCGGCTAAGGTTTGGAAGGTTTTTACAAGAAACGGATTAAATGCTTCATCTCTAATTTGATCGCCTAATGAAGCAATCTTAAGCAGAGCCTGAGCAAATTCACTTTTCACCTGTTCGATTTCTCCTTGGTTTCCTGTAGAGGATATTAATTCAATTGCATTGATATAAAAATTAAAAGATTCTTCAAATAGATTTAAATCTCTTTTGCTGGCACCATCAAATAAAGCTACTTTCATCGCATTTTGAAAGCGTCTAACAGCCATAATTACGTTGTTTTCTTGATTGTTAAGTCCTGTTTCTGATGAAGGTTTTATCAGATCTAATATATCTCCTTCTAATTCTGTTAATTCTGTTAACGCACCTTTTACTAAGTTATCTAGACTCGACAATGGATCAACTACTTCAATGTCGCTGGAAGAATCTACATTAGAATATTTACCTAATATACCTTTAACAGTATCTTCAAGCTCATCTATTTCTTTTTTAGGTGATTTTTCATCCACATTAATCTTCCAAATTTTAATTGTAATAATGGGATTACTATCGTTTATTAATCCAAAAATTAAAATCTCTATAAGATAATGATAAAATTATTATTTATCTTTTTTTTTAAATTCAAGAATTATAAAAAAATAGGAAAAAAAATTTAGTTTTGAGATTTGGAAATTAACTCGAATCCTTTTGCGTTTGACATTACAGGATCATCTGGAATCACAACAGCCTCCGGACTACTAACTAATTTCCCATCTATTAAAGCTTTTTTTATTGCATCTCCGAAAGAATAAGCACCACCGCCGCATATTATGTAATATTCAACAAATGCATCAGGTGGCAATGTGGCAATTAGTCGCATAACCTCATCTACCATGACTTTAGCGATCACTGCTGAAAAATGATCTTTTATCGCCTTGATGGAGTACGTCTGTCCTCCTAACATTACGGTTTCTTTCTGTTTTTGAATTGTTGTCATTAAATCAAAAGGTTTAACAATCATATTGGTCTTTTCCTGAAGTTTAGCAGCAATACGGTTCGTAAGAGTATCTGTAGCCTCTCTTAAAGAGCCACTCGCGGTACGCATTGGGCGTCCAGCATACATTGTTAAAATATCCGTACTTCCATGTCCAATATCAATTAATACTGTATCAACAGCTTCATCTTCGCCTCTTTCTTTTAAAGTTGAGTAATAAGTCCCGTAAGGCTCTGGGAGAACTAAACATTTTGTAATATTGCAATTTATTCGTTGAGTTTTTTCCGTTGCGTCATTCCTGACATTTATTTCGAGGTTTCCTTTTAACATTCGACTCAAATTTTTCATAACTTCTAAAGAAGTAGCAACTGGTACACCTGTTGCCATAACAACGTCTTGATCATCCTCAGCAATAATTAATGATAAGGCCGCTTTTAGGGCTAAAAAGGTTTCTTCAGCAGATTTCATTTGACCATCACTTGCTAGAGCACGTTTTACTTCAGATTGAGTTCGAGCTAATTCGCCAACATACCACTCCTCTCGCCCGTCAATGAGCACTAAATTATTTTCTAATGAAGTATCTAGAGTGCCACCAGACCACCCCGGGTTAGCCTCCCCGATAAGCGAAGGAATTAGAAATTCTGTTCCTAAGCATGATAATTTGATTGTAGATGTTCCTAAATCTATTCCTACAGGTAGAATCATATTTAATTCACTTTAATTTTCTTTTTTATTTTCAAATACTGCTAATTTTAATGTAATAATTTTATAGTTTTATATAGCCAAATTATTAATTTCGTTTTGCATTTTTAGGTTTTTACTTTAAGATAACTCAAAAAAATAATTATTATTGATTCGATCATGAAAGCAATAGGGATTGATATCGGAGGAGAGATTAAATTCTCTTTTAATAAGAAAAAATTATCAATTCCAAATGTTATTGGGAACAGCAATCCTGTTGGTTGGGGCGAATTGACTACAGATAAAAGTTGGGAAAACAATTTAATTATTGTGGATAAAGAAGAGGAATACTATGTAGGAGAATTAGCGAGAACTCAAAGTGATATTAAGAATTTTGTTCTGAACCAAGGAAATTTGAAGAGGACTGAAGATATATTTTTATTGATTAAAGCTGTCTTACCTTTATTATTAAAAGAGGAACAAGAAGATATAATTTTAGGAATTGGGACTCCAATTTCCACAAGTATCGAGAAAATGAAATATCTGAGTTCCAAACTAAAAGGAGATTTTAAAATTAAAGTGATAAATGACGCTACTAAAGAAATTATGGAGAAAAAGATTTCAATCAAACAAGTATTAGTAATGCCGGAAAGTTATGGAACTTATTATCAAGTTATTTCTAGTTCTGAAACAGGTACAGCCATAGACGCAATAGTAATTTCACTCGATTTGTTAACAGAAATATTAACAATTTTTGAAGGGAAATTAATTAGAAACGCCTCTCGTAACTTAACTAACGCATCGTTATTTGTTTTATCAAACAAAATCGCAATCGCACTTCAACAAAAAACAGGTATAATCATAAATCCTCATGAAATATTAGAAAATATTAGAGGAAATAAAGGCTATGTTATTCTATCTGGAAAATCTTATAATATAGGGAAATTAAAGGAGCATTATATGCGCCAAATTTCACAAGAAATTGTTGATAATTTAGTCTCTGTATTAAATAAGCTACCATTAGATGCAAATATTGAGTATTACATTATAACGGGGGAAGCTATGAAGCTTTTTTGGACCGAAATTGAAATGCTAATCTTAGAACAAAATTTAATTGACCCTCTTGAGCTTGATAAAATTGTTAAAGTTAAAGATCCAATCTTCTCTAATGCAATTGGATTTGAATCCCTAGCAAAAAAGAAGTTAGAAATCGGAGATTAGTATAGAATGAGTGAACAACAATTATTAGAAAAGATCAACGAGTTAAAAATTAGGATAAAGGAGATTGTTATAGACATACAAGGTATTAAGGGGAAATTAGCAAGATCAGCAATTTCTTTGGAGGAATTTAAAACTCAAAAAACTGTGCTAGAAGAAGAATTAAGAAATATTTTACAACAAATTGCTGAAATAAAAGAAGAAACGGAATTCAAGAAATCTCCACGTGAGAAAGAGACTTCCTTTCAAAAAATTGAAGAGTCCCTTTCAATTGAAGAAATTGATCCTCAATTAGAAGAAGCACATACTCAATTAGAAGAAGAACCTACTCAATTAGAAGACGAATCTACTCAAATAGAAAAAGAATCTATTCCAAAAGAAGATGGACCTACAAAGGTAGAAGTTAGCACTTCTGAGCTTGTTGATAAGGAAATACTAATCGCAGAAGAAGCAAAGGATTTAATGTATTACTTTCAAACAGAATTTATAGAATCTGTCTCAAATGCCAAAATCTATTTATCTATTACTCTTGAAGATCATTTTATTATAGGAATTAATTTTTACAAATACCCCGAGCGCCCTATTTTAGATATCCCTGCCAAAGTCTTGGTATTATTTAATAATGATTTATTAAAATTGTACGCTAGTTTACCTATCTATTTAAATTGGGATATAGAAGACCCTGTCAGAATATATGAATTAGCTACGGAAATTGAAACAGTTTTGATAAACATACATAATGCAGATGTAAGTACAATTCTGCAAAAAAGTGTTGAACTTATAGATAAAAAAAAAGAAAAACTTGGTAGTTTAATAAAATCTGTCAATATTAGCTCTAAAAATAAGGATTATGAACGGGCTGCTGAATTGTGTTATTCTATAATTGATCTAGCATCTGAACTTCAATATTATGAGACTATCGAAACATACACTCGCAAATTAAATAAATTCATAAAGAAGAAGTCATGATAATTTCATTTGAAAAAAGAAATCCTAATGTTGGAAACAAATTTAATTATAATTTTGCTACATCAACAACTTAAGACATATTTAATTTTCTCTACTAATTCATGAATTTTAAAAGGTTTTTCTATGAATTGAAAAGCTCCAATTGATAAAGCTATTTCCTTAACCAAATTGTCAGCGCTAGCAAAAATTATTTTTGAGTGATTGTTAGAATTTAATATTTCTTTTGTCGCTTCAATCCCATTTTTAATCGGCATTCTATGATCCATTAAAATAACATCAGGTTCTTTGGAAAAAGATTTAAGCTTTGTAACTGCATCTAATCCATTATTTGCAGTACCGATAACCTCAAAACCAGATAACTTTAATACTTTAGTATATAATTTTTGCAGTGAGAAATCGTCTTCGACTATAAATATTGAAGTCGTTTTAAGTCACCTCAAAATAAATTTAATTTTTGTTAGATTTAGTCCACAGGGATTAAAATTACAAATTTACTCCCTTTTGTATGATCTTCTTCTACTTTATTTTCAACCCACACATCTCCACTATAGGTTTCAATAATCTTTTTTACAAGAGATAAACCTAAGCCCATACCCCTAATACTTCTTCCTTCATTAAATGATCTTTCAAAAATTTTTCCTTTTATTGAATCTGGAATTCCTATACCATTATCAATAAATTCCATCCTAACATATTCTATATTATTTCTTTTTTCATCTGATATTCTTACAAAAAGTTCTTTTTTTGGATTTTGAATGTATTTCACTCCATTAATTAAGATATTTTCAAAAACATCCTCCAATAATTCATTTGCTTTAACATATTGTGAATTTTCTTCTTGTTTAACTTGAATTTCAATATCTTGATGCTTAAAACTTTTTTTTATGAAGTTAATTGACTTCTGTAATAAGTGAATGAAATTGGTTTTTTGAAGATTTATTTCCTTTTCTTCGATTAAAGATAATTTTCGAATGTTTGAAACTAATTTTGCACCCCTAGTAACCTGTTCTTTCATAATATTATTAATTTCAATGAATTCTTTTGGGTTTTTTAATTCTTTAAATTTTATATCTTGTATATCTAATGCAGTTATAATACTCTGAAGAATGTTATTTATGTCGTGAGCAAACAGATCTTTATAGAATTCTGCTCGATTATATGCCACAAAATACTTCTCCTCTGATTTCAGTAATTGAATTTCATAATTCTTACGCTTGGTGATATCGCTGGATATTCCGATAATTCCTGTAACATTGCCATCCTTATCTTTATATGGAATTTTACTAGTTGAAACCCATTTGTCTCCTTCTGGAGTATTCCATGGCTCCTCAAAATCTAATTTAGGATTCCCGCTCCTAATAACTTCTAAATCATCATCCCAATAAGCTTGAGCTTCTTCCTTCTGATAGAGATCAAATAAGCTTTTTCCAATTAAAGCCTCTTTAGGCATGTTTTGTGCATCAGCAAGATATTTATTAACTCTGAGAAAGTGATTTTGAGCATCTTTATAGAACACTAAACCAGGAATATGATCTAAAATCACTTCCATTTCTTCACTTAAATCTTTGTATTTCTTTTCTGAATTTATGACTATCTTCTCTACTTCTTTACGCTCGAAATATCTTCCTAAGAGTTCAGATATAGTATTAATTAAGTTTCTTTCCTCCTTTAAGAATGGACCTTCGTCAATTTCGCGCATTTTTTTTAAGTATATCACTTGTACATTCCCAACAATCTTCCCATGTTCTGTAATATCAGATTTTTGAACCCATCTTGTGCTACTAAAATTCTTAGATTTAAATTCCTGCTCTTTAATAACTATTTTTACACAAGTGATTTCTGGATACTGCCAAGCTGGGGGAATTAACTCTATTATTTTTTCAAAAAATTGGCCTATTGAAAGGTTAGTCTGTTGAGCTAATCTAGAGATGTTGTAGAGACATGAAAGCTCTTTAACTCTTTCTCCTAGATTATGACTTTTCATTTTTAGTTTCTGTTCAATTTTCCTGCGTTGCCCTATATCACGGAAAATTAATACAACCCCAATTAAGTTTCCATTTTCATCCGTCACCATTGATCCACTATCATCGATAAATGTTTCATTTCCATCTTTTCCGATTAAAATGGAGTGGTTTGCTAGTCCAACTACGTGACGTTCTCTAAGGACCTTTTTAACTGGATTTTCAACAGATTGTAAAGTTTCTTCATTAATTATATTGAACACTAATTCTATTGGTTTATCTATAGCTTCACTTTTTGACCAGTTTGTTAAACGTTCGGCAATATTATTCATAAAAACTATATTTGCATCAATATCTGTGACAATAACCCCATCTCCTATACTTTTGAGTATAGTTAAATATAATTCTTCACTTTTAATTCTTTTCTCAAGCATGATTGAGGTGGCTCCTAGTTTTAATCCACCGGATAAAAATATAATGTGATAATTTGATACTTTCTTTTTATACTTTACTGTAAAATCTTGTGCGGTGTGAGACTACGGTAACCCTGTGATGTTATAAAATCCCGGAAGACCGCTATTCACACATAAGTGTATGATATAAAAATTGAAAAATTGATGCACTAAATCAGAATAATTTTGGTTTGAAATAAATGCTAATAAAATATAAAGATATAGAAAAAAAAATCTTGTTTTATTAATTTCTATTAATAATGCCTAATTCTTCTCAACAAGTAATTTTACTTCTAATTTGAAAGTACTTCCTTTCCCAAATTCACTTTCAACGAACAATTCTCCACCTAATAGATTAGCTAACTTCTGTGAGAGATAAAGACCTAAACCAGTGCCCTCCGTAATTATTCCCGGTATGATAATCCGGCTAAAGGGTTTGAATAATTTTACTAAATCCTCCTTTTTAATTCCTAAACCGGTATCTTTAACTGAAATTTCAACATTTCCAAGAGTTTTTTGAATTATTATAGATATTTTTCCTTCTTCAGTAAATTTGATAGCGTTCCCAATTAAATTTACTAAAATTTGGTTTATCCTCTTTTTATCCTTCCGAATTGTGAGAAATTCTGGAGCATCAATGAAAAATTGAAGCCCTTTCTGTTCAGTAGCAATACTAAACGTATCTTTCAATTTGAATATTTCTTCAACTAGATTATATTGAACCTTTCTTACAATTAATTTGCTGGCCTCAATTTTACTTGTATCAATCGCATCATCAATCAATTCATGCAAATGATTTGCACTATTCAGAATAATTTGGAGCTGTTTTTTCTGTTCTTCATTTATTTCTCTTTTCTTTCTTTTAATAAAAAATCTTATAAATTTTTTTATTTTTAGTTTAAAGTATTTATCCAAGTTCACTTTAGATTGTCTAATTAGTGAATTAAAGACCTAAAATGCTTAAATTTCTAATTTTTCTCCAATGTCTAAAACAGAATTGATTAATACTTCAAAATCCTCTCGCTTGGATCTATGGTTTACAATTGCAACTCGTATTGCGAAATTTCCATTGATCAATGTATTTGACGGGACTGCAATTCCTTTTTCTTGAAGTTGATATAATATTTCTTTATTTAGCTTATTGAGAGCACCTACTTTAGTTAATTCATCATTATACCTAAAATTAACTACATTCATTCTAGTTGGAGCGAGAAGCTCCAGTTTTTTTGCACTTTTAATAATATCTGAAAGATATTTAGCTTGTTGAATGTTTTGTTCTATAAGTTTACCTAACTTCCTAATGCCATTTTCTTTAAAAGTCATCCATATTTTTAGTGCCCTAAATCCTCTAGATAGTTGAGGGCCATAGTTTGAGAACCAAACATCACCACTACCTGTCCCTCTTTCTAGATGGGCATTATAGTCTCCACTAAAATTAAATGCATTATAATGATCTTTTCTACTCCTAACAAGTATGCACCCTACATCATAATTCACATACATCCATTTATGAAAATCAAAAGCGATACTATTTGCACGTTCTATACCGTCTACAAGACTTTTTGAGTGAGGAGAAAGTTTGCACCAGACACCAAAAGCACCATCAACATGAAACCACATATTAAATTTCTTAGCGATTTCAGCCAAGCTATTTAAATCATCAATCGATCCAGTATTTACTGTACCAGCATTCCCAATAATGCATATTGGTTGATGTCCTGCTTTAATATCGGCTTCTATTGTATCATTAAGTATATCTAATCGAATCTCAAATTTATTATTCACAGTTATTTTTTTTAGCGAATTAAGTCCTAATCCTAACAGCTGTATTGCCTTATCTATTGAACTATGCATCTCAGTAGATCCATAAAATAAAAGACTTTTTTGACTAGGTTGTACACCGTCTTTAATAATGTTATAATTTGCTTTTGTGTTTCGAGCAACAGTTAATCCAATAAGATTTGCTATGGAAGCTCCTGATACAAGTAAGCCAGAAGCACTAGGATCATATCCAAGCAATTTTTTTGTCCAATCTATAACCTGAGTCTCAACATAATTGGCTATTTGTTCTCCCCCAGCAACATTTGTGTTCATAGTAGCAGTTAACATCTCTGCCAGTATCCCAAAAGGTGTCCCAGATCCTGCTACCCATCCCCAAAAGCGAGGGTGAATATTTCCTAAGGGATAGGGTAATATATTCTGTTTGAATTCTTTATATATTTCCTCTCTAGCTTGAGACTTGTTTGGAATAGGCATTTTAAATTTTAATTTAACTTCTTTTGGTATTTGTTGCCATACCGGGTGTCTTCTAATATCTCTGAGATGATCTAACATATCATCAAGCATTTTATGTCCTAAAGTCTTTAAATTTTCCCAATCTTCTGGATCAAGAGTTAGTTCGGAAGTCATACAGAAAAAAAAATACTATTGCATAAAAAATATACCTATTTAGGAAAAGTTTTCAAATGAATCAGTATCACAAACAACACTACGGAAAAACTCAATAAAATGTTATTAGATCACTAATTTTCTAATTCGGAACCACAGTATTCACAAATGGTTTGATTTGGGTCCAAAATTTCTTTTCTACAATAATCACATCTCTTATGGACTTCTCTAAGAACAAGTTGAGGTTTTTGTTCTTCGATCTTTTCTGTTGAGGAAGAAATATTTCTATCAAAGCTTATCCTCCTACCTGAACTGGGTGTTTCAATTAGGATTTTATATGTTCCAACCGAAATACTAAATCGATTAGGAATAATGATGTGTAATTTATCTCCAATCTTTAAAGATCTATAATAAATTTCTGACAAATCTTGATTCTGATATAATGTATTATTGAATTTTACCTCAAAATCAGATGGAAATATGTTTATATCATAAATAGTATCATTGTCTATTTTAATAATCAGATCCTCAAGAAAACCCTTAATGGTATGGCTTATAAGAATTGAAGGGAATGTAATTTCTATCAGATCCCCCGATAAGTTTATGCTCATTAAGCGTTTCACTAATAAACTAGGAAGCTTTTTAATCTTCCCCCGTATGTTCTCTAAAAATTTTGACATTTTACATAATTTTTTTTTCTGTAATAAAAATGATTGGTTATTCAAAAATAAATTTACCTTGTTATAATCCTCCTTCTTAAACTTGTGAAGATACTAGAAATCCTACATTAAAAATTCGAACCAAATTAGGTTCAAGGCGCCATATTTTAAATTTCCCTTGGATTAACGCTAAACTCAACGAGGATGTCCACTATACCAAACTTTTATATTCACATTATTTTATTATGGATGAAAAGAGAAATTAAAATTAGAGATCATAAAAAATCTGGAATGAATTAGAAATTTGAATTCTGAAACTAAAAAAGAGAAGGAAAAGAAAAAGAAACTAAAGGAGAAAAAATCAGAAGAAAAGAAATTGGGAACTACTAATGAAGTTCCAGAAGGAAATAAAAAGAACAGTATCCTCTCAAAGTTAGACAACCTCGATGACATAGCAAGGGAAGAAAGCCGTGTTGTAGAAGCGAAATTGCAAAGTGGACTAATAAAAAGTCAACAATCGGGCAAAGGAAAAATCTCTGAGGAAAAAGAGCAAAGAACAAATAAAATTAGAAGAGAGATTGCCGATCTGCAGAATCTCAAAATTAGATACCATTCTGACGGGAATTATGAGAAAGCTATCAAAATTGCTAGAAAAATAATTGTTTTAGCATTTTCCAATAATTTAAAATCAATTGTGAATGAAGAGAATAAATTTTTAGAAATAATACAAAATAGTGCCATTCAAGAGCAAGAAGAATTGGAGCTTAATAAAAAAAATGTGAGTAAGGGAATCGAGACAAAAGAATTAGATAATTATGAAACAGAAATTCAAGAAAAAGACGAATTTGCACAAGAAATACTTAAATTTAAAGAAGAAAGAGAAAAATTTGACCAAGAAAAACTTAAATTCAAAGAAGAAAAAGAGAAATTTGAACAAGAGAGCTTGAATCTCGAAGAAGAAAAAAAGGCTTTTAAATGGGAGA
The DNA here is from genome assembly GCA_964486045.1 of uncultured archaeon. Lineage (GTDB taxonomy): Archaea > Asgardarchaeota > Lokiarchaeia > Sigyniarchaeales > SOKP01 > Loki-b32. The sequence goes on along the minus strand of CAZALK010000030.1, from coordinate 10,855 downwards.
AGGAAATGTTTGAAGAAATTAAAAAACACGAAAAAGAAAAAGTGAGTAATTTGAAGGAAATTCATAAATCATAATCCAATTTTCTGGATTAAATCAATAATCGATTTAAATAATAAGTCCGATCTATAAATCCATTTATATCATTACCCGAAAAATGTGGTGATGATTTAAATTTTATAGATTCTATTCTGGGATTATTAATAGGTCTGCCGTAAACAGGAACCTTAGTGGAATACCCCTAATTAATAAGTAGTTTTATAGTTCTTCATTATCAGAAGAAAAAGGCAAATAAATTAGAGATGGGTATAGATAGAAGCGCGAATAAACATGCTTGATATGCATAACAAACTCGTTCTTTTTACTTTTCCACTGCTCAATAAAAAAAAATATAAATCTCCTCAAATCTATTTCTTATTTATATAGCCTAAAAATGCTTTAACAACCATATGAAATTTAGGATCTGGGACAACGGTAAGATGGTCCCTTCCTTGGATTTGGAAGTGACATGCATTAGGTACTAATTGAGCGATTAGTGTTTTGTCACCGGGTATAAGTTCATTTGATGCTACAACAGTCATTACAGGTATTTCAATCTTTTTCAATGCTTCTTTTAATTGTTTTGGAGATTCTAAAGCTTCAGAACGTTCTTGAAAACCACCAGCAGTTACAGCCGCTAAAGCTTTTAGATCATTACCCCCCAATTCAGCAAATTGTCGAAATCCACGAGCCATAGGATCTTTAACATCATCTATACTTTCTGCTCTAAATGCTTCTACTCTCCGTATCGTGGATTCTCTAAAATTAGATCTTTCTTTTTCATCTTGCATTAATCTCAAAACAAAACCACCTAAAATTGCTGAAATAAAGAGATGAGGTTTGCTTAATAATAATCGAAATGTCATATAAGCGCCCATTGAATAACCTAAGAAATTTGCTTTTTCAACTGACAAGTGATCCATAAGTTTGACCACATCATCAGTCATTTTTTGTCCATAATTCGCCTCATCATGAGGTTTATCACTTTTCCCGTGACCTCGGCAATCTATAAGTATTAGACGATAGTTTTCTTTTAGTACTTTTACCCAATTTGTTTGTTTCCAGTTACCTTCAAGACTAGATGCAAAACCATGAATCATTACTACCGGTGGTCCTTCTCCTTCTATTTCATAATAAATTTTGACTCCTTCATTGTCAATGTAGGGCATTATGAATTCTCCTCGTTACTCTCTTATCCTTCTTAATTCTATTTTAACAGCGTTGGATTTATCCATACATTCGAACTCGACAACATCCTGATCTGCAACCCATTCTTTAGGGTATGACCCTCCGAATTGAAGCATTATGATATAGGGGAAAATATCGTGATAAAAAAAGCCACATAATCCGCCAGTGTTATGTCCACTTAATTCCAATTTATCCCCAATATTATGACCAGCATTGCACTTTCCTTTTACCTCTTTAATGGTACCTACAATTCTAAAGCCAATTTTTAAATTTTCAACCACGGTTTTCTACCTTTTTATTATTTAATTATAAAAAAGTTAAAATTTAATTATATTTAGAGTATTATTATGCAATTCTTATAAATCAATTAGTTTATTTATCAACTTATGGTGATATGAATGTCAAAATTAAAAGATCTGGGGAAACCTGAGGAATTTTGGGATTATTTTGAACAGATTTCTAAAATTCCGCATTGTTCGGGATATGAAGAAAAAATAAGAAATTTTATCCAAACCGAAGCAGAGAAGTTCGGGTTTAAAACTAAAGTGGATAAAATTGGAAATCTTCTTATATCTATCCCATCAAAATCAACAGTCAAGGAAAAATTAATATTACAATGCCATATGGATATGGTTTGCGAGAAAAATAATGATGTCAAGCATAATTTCTTACAAGATCCTTTAAATTTGAAAATTGTGGAAATAAATAATGAGAAATGGTTAACTGCTGATGGGACTACATTAGGAGCAGATAATGGAACTGGAATATGTTATAATCTCACAGTAATGAAAAAAATTCATGATGGATCCTTAAATTTAAAAACATTAAGTATAGAATTGTTATTCACTGTTCTTGAGGAAAATCGTTTAGGGGGTGCAAAAGAAATTGATAAAAATATGGTAGAAGGCAATCTTCTTATAAACCTCGATTCTGGAGAAGAGGGAATGATAACCAACGGATGTACAGGGGGTATTGGATTTATTACTAATATAAAAACTAAACCAATATCGATTGTTCACATTGAGGAAAAAGTTATACCATTGAGACTTACTCTGAGTGGTCTAATGGGGGGGCATTCTGGAGGTGATATTAATCGTGGAAGAGCTAATGCGATTAAAATCTTAATCCATATTTTATGGAAGCTAAGTAAAAACTATGTTATTCATATTAATTCTATCAATGGGGGTGGTGCTGCTAATGCAATACCGCGGGAAGCAAACACAATAATATATGTGAAAGAAGAACAAATTTCAGAAATCAAATCAATTATTAATTCCCTATTTTCTGAAATTAAAAAGAGCTATGAAGGAATCGAAAAAAATATTCAAATTTCAACAGTGATCCTACAATATAATAATAGTGATACAATCATACAAGAAAAAATTAAGGAAAAACTACTCAACTTACTGTTTATCCTTCCTTGTGGGCCACTATCAATACACCCAAAGATAAAAACTTACGCTTTTGTATCGACCAACCTTGGAATAATAAAAACTGAAAAAGAACATATTAAAATAAGGATGTTGCATCGAAGTTTCAATAATTATTATAATAAAAGTACTTGTGAAAAAATTTTAGCTTTATTTGAAATGTCTGGTCTTGAAATGAATAGTAGTGTTACAGGTAGTTATCCTGCCTGGGAACCTAACAATGATTCAAGACTTCTAAATTTGGCGAAAGATGCGTATAAAGAGTTATCGAATAGAGATCCTTTAATCATTTTAATTCAGGGGGGTTTAGAGAGTACGCTATTAATAAATTTGAATCAGAATATGGAAGCAATAGCAATTGGTCCTACAGCTAAAGATGTTCATTCTCCAAATGAGAGATTAAATATCAATTCTGTTGAAAAAACTTGGAAATTTCTGCTAAAGATTCTTCAAAAATTAGATTAAAAAGCCAATCTTCTTTTTACTATTTATTACTTTTTTAGGGAATAAAATATGGGAAACAAAACTAAACTTGCTATTATCTCGGATATTCATGCGAATAAATATGCATTAGATTCTTTTCTTCAATATAATGAAGAAAACTTTCAAGCTGACAAAATTTTAAATTTAGGTGATTTTACCTCTATTGGTCCTAATCCAAAAGAAGTGGCGCAAACAATTTTCACAGATAAGCGATTTGAAAATATAATTGGAAACAACGAAATGATTGTCCTAGGAAAAAGAAAAAATGAGTGGCGTAGAGAAAAGATGGTTCATCATGAATGGATAGCTAACCATATTGGAAAAGATCTTCTTGAAAAAATAGAAAATACACCCACATCAAAAACTTTAGATATTAATGGGAAAAAGGTATTGATGCTCCATTCACATTTTTATGATACTCCAGGTACAACCATTCAAGATAACCTTTTTGTATATCAAGGAAAGACTCTGGAAGAATTTTTAGCTATGTACCCTAAAGATGCTGATATCGTATTAGTTGGGCATTCCCACTTACAATTGTACTTGATATGGAAAGATAAATGTATTATAAATCCTGGTTCAATCAGTATTACATGGAAACCAATAACATCCTTCTGTTTTTTAGAAATTGATGGTTCTAGCCTAAATTTTGAGTTTAAAAATATCCCCTATGACTTCTCAAAATTGAAAGAGGATTATCAAAAGAATAAAGTAGTGGCAAGAGAATTTCTTATTAAATATTTTTACCCATATTTATAATCCATTTCAAACAGAAAATATTTTAGATTGATGGAGTGATATTTTCTTAATTTATAAAAAATTAAAATATAAAACAATCCTTTGCATATTATTATAATTTAAGGGATAAAATATGGTAGAACATACTAAACTTGCTATTATATCAGATATACACGCTAATAAGTATGCATTAGAGAGTTTTCTCCGTTATAATGAAAAAAGTTTTCATGCTGATAAAATTTTAAATTTAGGTGATTTTACCTCTATTGGCCCTCATCCAAAAGAAGTAGCTGAAACTATATTCGCAGATGAAAGGTTTGAAAATATTATTGGAAATAATGAAATGTTTGTCTTAGGTAAAAGAAAAGAGGAGTGGCCTGAAGGGGTAGGTCCTCATCGCGATTGGATTGTAGATCAGCTTAATACTGAATTAATTGATAAAATAGCTAATACTCCTCAATTTAAAACATTAACTATAAATGATAAAAAAATATTGATGATACATTCACATTTCTATGATACTCCCGGTACAACAATTCAAGATAATCTTCTAATATACCAGGAAAAACCTTTAGAAGAATTTATAGCTGTTTACCCTAAAGATGTTGACATTGTATTGGTGGGTCATTCTCATGAACAACTATATATTAAATGGAAAAGAAAGACGATTGTGAATCCTGGGTCAATTAGCATCACAATGCAACCTCTGACTTCCTTTTGTACAATGGAAATTGGCGATAATTCACTAAATATCAATTTTAAAAACATACCTTATGATTATTCAAAATTAAAAGAGGATTTCCTTGAAAGAAACGTAGTAGGAAAAGAGTTTTTCATGCAATTCTTTTACCCATTTTTATAGATTTTAGTTATCCTTACAACCTTAGACTAGCTTATGGATAGACCTTTTTATTAGAAAATCTTTTTTTTAAATCATTGTTATATGAAGATCATGAAAATCATGAATCGAGAAATTATTAACCTTAAAGATCGTAAATTCCCAGAGAAAGTCTGCTTTAAACCAATCGGTATTATTCATACTCCTTTCAAATCGCTTAAAGGGATCCCCATTCAATCAGTAATTTCAAATATGAAAGGGACAATTGAAATTTTTCCTGAATATAAGACTGGATTGAAAGATCTTTCCGATTTTTCTCATATCTATTGTATATATTATTTTGATATGGTGAAATTACCTGTTCCACTTCAATCAAGACCTTTTTTAGATAATGAAATAAGAGGAGTATTTGCTATTCGTACTCCTTTCCGACCAAATCCGTTAGGCATTTCGATATTAGAGCTTATCGAAATTAATAACAAAATAATTCATGTAAAAAACATTGACATCTTAGATAAGACACCCATTTTGGATTTAAAACCCTATATTCCTCAATTTGATAATATTAAAACAACAAGAATCGGTTGGTTGAAAGGAAAGATCCAGAGAAAAGTTAGTTAAACCTATTTTGAATTAATTTATCATTTTTCTCTTTCCGTACTCTCTTAGCTTGGACTGCTATTGTTTCTAGAAGCCTACGCTGATTTATTGAAATCCGAGGCCCTTCGCAATCTATTGCTGCGTATGGAACATCAGATTTGTTTGCCAAAGGACGGATAATTGCCTGTGAATTCATCGCGGGTTGACAGTTAAATGCTCCCATATTGATTAATCCGTCATATAATCCTGATTTAATTGAATGAATGAATCTCCCAGTAATTATTGGTGTTTCTGTAATGCTATTTGATGTTACATATTTATTCCCCTCTTCAATGAGATCCACAAAATCAACATGAGGATCAAATAGTAAGCCTGATTTACTCATTATTTTTCTAAATATGAAACACTGTGAAGCTAAAAATTCTATTTTGGTTAAACTTCGTTTTGCTTTTTCAGCATCTCCTTGATATTCTTCTTCTACAACAGAAGGATCTAATGAAGCTACCTTAAACTGTTGTTTTGGGCTTAGAATACTTTTTCTAAAACCGTATCGCAACACTGACTCAGATAAAATAAAGTTTAATGATTCAACAAGATCGACAACCTTTACAATTATTCCTTTCTCAAGAAAATATTCCTCCACGGGATAATGATTAAACAATAAATTTAAACCACCAAAGATCAGTACTTTTGGAGTGTTTTCTACTTTAGCTTTTAATGGGATTTTCGACACATCTCGTGCCCATCTCACCAATCCTGTTCTCTGTGTTTTTTTTTTCTCTTTCACATTGTTAATAAAATCATCAGTAATAACTTCAAATTGCTCAAGAGCCAAATTTTTATTTTCAGCGACACATTGCAGAGCATTTCTTGCCTCAACGAGATAATGTCCGATTATAAAGTTTACGTTTTCCAGTAAAATCATATTAGGTCTTAGTCCTAAGTAATTATTTTTAAAACCTGGAGCAATACAAAAAAACGCGTTTTCTATATTTAGTCGTTTTTTAAACAATAAATCCCAAAGAACAGGGAATGCTCCGTTTTGACATGGGCCGTGTTGGTTCAAAGGATCACGATAAATCGTAATTTCATCATTTCCTCGATATTCATTAATATCTTTTAAAATTGCTCCTGCTATTGCTAGACTAGGAATACATTCTCTACCTGAGCATACTCGTTTTGCATATTGTAATATATTATCATCAGTTTCTTGGCTTATTCTGATATTTCTGTTATGTTGTCTGTATAAATCTATTACAAGGCGTTTTCCATATGGATTTCGAGCCGCAGGTTCTACGAATACAATCCGTGGATTATCAAAATCTACTCTATTGCCTTTATTGTCTATCATGTATTCAAAATTTTCTGAAAACTGAATTTTCCCTACTTTTTTAGACGTTTGTTCTGTTTCGATCATAATTTTATCCCTCACTTAACTAGCATTGGTAATTTTTCTACTTTTTTTAGGCGTCGTTCTTCAATAATATCAAGAAACGCGCCCACACGTGTCTCAAAACCTGCATGAGCAGTATGAGAATCTATTTCAAGGTAACAAAATGTATTTCCAGAAAGATCGTGCCTAAATTTATGATACATATTACCATCGGGACCACAAGAAAAACAAGATACAAGACAAATGTATAAATTGGGATTATTTTTCACATATTGTACTGCATTATCAATTTGTTGAGTATAACCCCATACATTTCTCTCATATCTATGGTCTCCATCTGGTAATATATTTAACATATCAGCTGGTATTGCGTTGTAACCTCTGCTGACAATCTTTCGAGGGAGAGCGATATTGACTTCTGGTGGGTAAACGACATATGGTCTCCCTGCAATAATAACACTTGGTTCCTTAATTATTTCTTTTAATTTAATTTCTCCTTCTTCTCGATATTTCTCCCAAAAATTATTGTTATGCGTAAATGCTCTTTGTCCTGCTTCTATACCATCCTCAAAATTCCTACCTACTTTTACTGCTATTCTACCGAATTCATTAAGCGTTGTTTGTATATAATGATTAGAAGTTGCCACATGCGGTGAAATGATCTTCTCACTTATGTCCTCAAATTGCGCACTAACAACATCTGAAATAGTTGTTGTAGAGGGACAGGTATAACTGTGTAAGTATCCATCAGGAATTTCAAATTCAATTTCACGAGGTATAAAAATATAATCTACGTTACGCTTGATAAGGTAATCAACTTCTCTATGAACTAATTCACAAGGATAACAGATTGACACTAGGGCTTTAATCTCATCCGCGTTAGAGCCGTGAGAAATTTCTACGTTAAATCCAAGTTCATTGATGAATTTCGCATAGAGTGGGAATAAAGTATATACTGTAAGTGCCATAGGAAGACCAATCGTTCCGCGCGGATTATCAAAATTTTGAACTCCGAACTCTTCAAACATCATTTTATTTCGAAACGCCACCAAATCTTGACCTTCTTTAATTTTTTCCCCTTTTTGGCGTAGTAACCTATATTTAGAACACACCCCTCCAAACGGATAGATTTTTCCCCTTATGGAAATATTTTGAATTTCGCAATTATTCTCACATGATTTGCATCTAAATGTTTTTCTTAGGTTAATATAACCAGATTCAAGTTTCTTAAGGTCAAAATCTCGTTCAGAGATTACACCTTCTTGTAAAAGATCGCGAGACATGAGAGCAGTTCCTACACTACCCATTAGTTCAGGATGAGCTGGAACAATTACTTTTTGTTGTAGATGAGCTGCGATAGCTAAGGCTACTGACCTATTTAAAGCTACACCCCCAAGAAAAAGGAGATTTTTACCTACTTGACGAGGTCCTATAATTCGAGAAATGTAGTTCTCAGCAATTGAATAAACAAGACCTGCTACAACATCTTCCTGTTTAGCACCTTGTTGAAGTGCATTCCTTAAATCAGTATTGATAAAAGCCGCACATCTCTCACCAAATGAGATAGGTTCTAGACTCTTCATAGCTACTTCACTAATTTCTTCAACTCCAATTCCCATATCTACTGATGCAGATTCCTCAAGAAAACTTCCTGTTCCCGCTGAGCATCCCTCATTCATAGCGTAATCGATAGGAACTCCTTTTAAAAATGAAATAAACTTCGAATCCTGACCACCGATTTCAAATACAGTATCCACATCTGGGACTTCTTCAACCGCAGCTCGAGCATGAGCTAATATCTCATTAAAACTCCGACAACTATCTAAGTAAACTGAAACCATCTCTCTTGCTGATCCAGTAACTCCACATTGGACAACCTTAACAGTCTTATTTCCCAGCTGTTCTAACAAACCTTTTATACATTGTTTTGTAGCTAGTACAGGATTGCCCAAGGTTCTTAAATAAATACTAGCACCCACTGAATCATCAACTATATTAAATAAAACAGCCTTAGTCGTAGTAGATCCTGCATCTATTCCGAGGATATAAGAATCACCTTTGTTAATTTTCCCTTGGGTATTCTTGTTCACACGATAATCCAAATAGGATTCAACATTTTTAAGTGGTTTATGTCTTTCAAATTCAACAGAGGAATTTTTGAACCATTTTTCAATTAGAGGGTACTCCTCCTGTAACTCTGATGCATATAATAAAGCTCCAAAAACTTCAAGATAAGGACTTTCTGGAAGAACTTTGATCTCAGATGAACTAAGAATATCTTGCAGGTTTTCAATAAATATTTTGTTTAAAGCAACTCCTCCTGAAATCACAATTAAATTTGTTGACCATTGGGCTGAATCAATCATTTTACTAACCTTACTAGCTAAATCGTGGATTAGGGTTTTTGCGATATCCTCTGGTTTACATTCACCTTTATTAAGCTTGTGGGTAGAATCACTTTTGCAGTGCACAGAGCATCTAGTTGCCAATTGGGTAAGTTCTCCGTTTAAACTGGCCTCAATACCTTCTTCAATGGTCATTCCCATCCTTTGAAGTTGTTGAATAAGGAATTCACCTGTCCCCGCAGCACACTTAGTAGTAGAGATAATATTTTTTATTATACCCTTTTTCATTGGATAGACACTAAAAGTTTCCCCACCAAGCGATAATAAAATATCAGGTTTCAATTTATGGTAGGATAAAGCCTTTTCTAAGCACTCCGCTTCTGAAATGTATGGTAAATTTAGAAAACTGCTTGTTGCTTGACCAGTTATAACAACTTTTGAATTTTGATCAACATTATATCGGTTGAATATTTGTTTTATTTTTTCTTTTGGGGAACCCTCATGACGTATTACTTCACTTATAATTTCTCCATTCTGTGTTCTACGAACCCATTTAACAGAAACTGAACCGATCTCCAACCCCTCAAAGAATCGAGGGTTGCTTGATTTTTTTTTTATTATGCTTCTGTTTACCAGCACTTATCACCAATAACTGATCTATTTCGGATATAACAATATAGGCTAAATTGCTTAGATATTTGTTTAATTAAATTACATTCTATACAAAAAGAATTATAAATAAAATTAAATGATTGAGAATATCATTAGTATTTTGTTGAATCTATATAGTGTAATAATAAATTCTGCGGTTAGTTCTTTTTTTACTGTCAGTTTTTAATTAGGTTTATTATAAAATGGCTATACTTTAATCCGAAGCTCTTGAACTTATCTTCACATAACAGTTTAATTCTTCAAAATTTGAACAAAACTATTTGAAATTGTATTAATTTTAAAAGGTTCTTAGCTGAGAAAAATTTCTGTAATTAAGTTCTTTAAGGGAGGCATATCCTTGATTTCAAGAGTCTGGCTAGTTTTATAAAACTTTTCGAGAGTTTGCCATATGGGAGTGGTATTTTGAATAGCTTCAGCAAATTTCGATAATTTTTGTTAAGCCCCAGCTGATTCCATGAGTACGGTATTCTGGTTGAATTTCCCCCAATCGAGCCCTTCCGAAAAGAATTCATCACTGAAAGATGTAAATGCTGACAAGAAACTACTAAAAAGGGAATCATCTTGTTTCCATTCATCTGTAAAGGGGTATGAGAATATAAGTACTCCTCCTTCAGCAATGATCAATAGGAGCGTAGATTGCTCATCAACTAATTCAGGAGGGTCTATAGCACGTTTTTCTTGCATACGGTCTATTACTCCATCAATGGAAGCTAATTTGATACGTTTTTTTATAGAAATTTGGGTTTTCTTGTAATTTTGCCAAGTTTCAAATTCTTCTATTAGCTTATCATGTTCATGTGAGATTTTACGGGCAAGTAAGGTGAGATCGTGTTCATCTGCAATCTGTTGAGCTTTTGTTAAATTTTGTCTAGCGTCATCTAAATTTAATTTTATTAATGCTACCCTACCTTGGAGTAGATAAGCTTCTGATAGTAAGGAGAATGAATGATTTTCTTCAGCAATTTTTAGTAGTCGTTCAATCAGTGGATTCAGTTACTCAAGGATTTCTGGATTATTATATATTGATAATTCTTCTAAGAGGAGATCACATAATGAGACTATAGAAAAAATATGAAATCGTATTAGCGGACAATTTATTATTAGATGTGTTTGAAAATATTTTATTTAACGG
>CAZALK010000029.1:740-25965 GCA_964486045.1 uncultured archaeon | reverse complement strand
CAATCCAAACTAGCAAGTCTTGTAAAATTAACAATCCATCCTGCAGTATTATTTAATATAGGTAAACCCCCTAAAAGATTTTGAATATTATTTGTTGTGTTAATGGATAAGGCTAAAGTTGTTTGATTAAATAATCCTATATTTGTAATATTTGTATAATCTAAAGTTATTTTGTTTGAACTTCCAATTAAAACATAATTTTGTAAATCTGTTATTTGGGATTCTGTTAAAGTTATGTTTGTCCAATCCAAACTAGCAAGTCTTGTAAAATTAACAATCCATCCTGCAGTATTATTTATAATATATGTTTGTAAATCTGTAACTTGACTTTCTGTTATTGTAATATTAGACCAATCATTTGCAGTTATGTTTCCAGCAATTTGTAAAAGAGCATTTGGTGTTGTTGTACCTATTCCAACACTATCTCCAGTATTTGCTAAGAAAACATTTGTTGAAGAACGATTCCAAGAAGAAGAATTAAACAAACTTTCTATAGAAGAATCAAAATCAGTTATTTGTGAAGAAGGGATTGTTATGTTTGTCCAATCTAAACTGGCTAATCTTGTAAAATTCAATATCCAATTTCCTGTATTATTTACAGGATAATTTTGTAAATCTGTAATATTTGCTTCTGTTAAAGTTAGTTTATTATTCAAATCTGTAGGAATATTTAAATTATCCCAGAAATTTGAAGAATTAACATTTAAATTTGCTTCTACTAATGTTGTTGAATTAAAATAACTGCTTGGATTAGAAAGTAAATAATAATTTGCTATATTGAAATCTGATAAATTAAAATATCCACTTGGATTAGACAAAAGATAATAATCTGCAATATTGAAATCACTTAGATTGAAATATCCTGATGGATTAGAAAGTAAATAATAATTTGCTATATTGAAATCTGATAAATTAAAATATCCACTTGGATTAGATAGAAGATAATAATCTTGTAAATCTGTTACTTGAGATTCTGTTATTGATACATTTGTCCAATCTAAAGCACTTATATTCCCTTTAACCTGTAAAAGTGTGGTTGGACTATCCGTTCCAATACCAATATTTCCATCTTTATCTATTCTCAATCTTTCTGTATTATTTGTTTCAAAATACATATCTGTATTTTCCCTATTGATAAAAGCAACTTGGTCTATAGAATTTATCCCAACTGTTAAACCATTACTTGTTGTTTTACCTGAAATCTGAATCGATACTGCATTATTAATATCATCATTTATATGTAATAAATCAGTTGGATTTGTCGTACCTATACCAACGTTACCATTTTCCAAGATTGTAAATCTATCTGTTGCTGTTGCAGGTAAATCATTAATAAAATGAAGTTCTCCATCCCCCACTAAACCTGCAACGATTGAAAGTTTTGCTCTATCATTATCTGCACTACTCATTACTATAGCAACTCCCGCATTTGGATTATTAGAAGGATTATGCAAAGTCAAAACATCAACAGTACTATCTGCTGAATCAGTATCAATTTGTAAATGAGTTTGGGGTGAAGTTGTACCGATACCCAATCTATTACTTGTATCATTCCAAAATAAATTAGCATTATCTTCTTGCAATCCAACACCATCAGAAAAAATAACAGAACCGCTTGTAAAAGAAAAGGATAGATCATTAATGTTAATATCAGAAGGTGTGTCTAGGTTATCCCAAAATTCAGTAGTATTAGATCCCCCGCCACTAACACTATCTGAAGAACAAATTATATCTATTCCTGAGCTTGTTAATTTAATTGAAGAAACTTTATCAGTTCCAGAACAAGTTTGAAGATTTGAAATTAACTTTGGGAGTGTTGGATTGCTATAACCTAACTGGGAACTTACTAAAGACATTGCAATAATAAATAAAAAAATTAGAGAAAACAATTTAACCCCTTTCATTTTTACCTCATATACCTTCGAGGATCAAGAAAGCCATAACTCTTTTTAGCAGGCCCTCCAACACCCATCCCCGCCCTAGCGCCCACCATGTCGGACTGAGTCACTATTTTGGACTGGTTAAGATCTTCCATAGTTTTTCCCCTTATTGCTCTTCTATAATTAGATTCAATCATGTGGAGAGTTGTGAGAATCATAACCCTAAATTTAGTTTTCTTAAAATAAGTATCCATCCCCATCTTTTCATAATTACAGAAAAGAACTAAAACCATTTCATCCCCTAAGTCTGCAAGGATCTCATAAATTCTCTCTTCTGAATAATAAGATAACGATGTATTTTTATCTATATATTTTGTTACGATTTCCATCATGGAGTTAACACCAAATTCATTAAGAGGTATTAAATCTTTATTGTCTGGACTTATCCACATCTGTTCCCCTTTATTTTCTCCTTCCTTACAGATTCCAATATAATCGCCCCTATAGAAATGTTCTAACTTCTCTAACATCTCTGAAGAATCTAGTTGATACTGAATTAAATTTCCCTGTGGACTTGCAACGCCAGAAGAATTAACGACGCCTTGTAATCTTAGTATTTCATTTTGAGAATTTTTTTCACGGGCCAATAATTCCTGAACAAATTCGTCGTTTTCATAGGGATCTCCTTCACTCATCTTCTACCCCTTCTTGATCTCTTACTTTGTTTATTTTTCTTAAATGTTTTTCTCCTTCTAGTGAATCCTTGTTGTTTAGCAAACTTAGCGAGGGATAGTTGTCTTTTCTCTCCACGTGTATCAATTCCAAATCTTCTTTTTTCTATAAATTTATTTGGGGTTTTGATTCCTTTCCTCTTTCTAATTTTAAACTCTCTGAATTTATTTTTTGTTCTTCCAAAATATCCTTTCTCACTTTTCCTTATAGTCCCTAATTTTTTGACCTTTCCTTTTGGAACTATTTTTAATGTCTTAGAAGTTGTGTTGTCTATTGCTCTTGCAGCCCTATCCAAAGCGTGCCTCTTACTTAATAGCTTCTTAGGGTTTAAGTTTATGGATCTTCCCCTATCTTTTCCAAATGCCTGGTAACCTTGTTTAAGTTTTGAAGGCTTAGAGAATTTTTTCTTTTTCTTAGAAGATATGGTTATTATTTCTTTTTCTTTAATTGCCTCAACTCTCCTCCCACCACGAGGAACCCCCCTTTTAGTGGAAGAAGAAGGTCTAGAAATTCTACCTAACCTTCTTGGAGATCTAGGTCTTCTTGGAGGGATTGGAACTCTTGGAACTCTTGGAGATCTAGGTCTTCTTGGAGGGATTGGAACTCTTGGAAGTCTTGGAAGTCCAGGTCTGATAGTTCTTCTAGGTCTACTACCCGTTCTTGGTTTTCTTCCCCTTCTTGATCTTGAAATTGTAGTTAAACCAATCTTTTTAACACGGACAATAGGCTTTCGTTTTGGAGATCGAGATAATAATGATTTAAACCCTGTTTCCTTTCTTAAATTCTTTCTCAGTTTTTTTAATTCAGAAGTTTTTATTTTTCCTTCATTAGCTTTTTTTAATAATTTCTTAGTTTCTGGTTTAGATTTTATAACTGTCGCACGAACTATTGGTACTCTTTTTCCATTTATTATTGTAACAGCCACTACTTTTCCCTTTTTAATTATCTCACGGGGAGATAATGTAATTTCTGGTTCTTTTGATAATGCGCCTATTGGTTTAAACTTCCCTGATCCTTTTAATTGGAATTTTAATAATTTTTGTGTTTCTAATTTTGTTAGGGCCTTTCCAGTTTTTAATTTCTTTTCAACAGTCTTTAATTCTTTTGGAAATTTTTGAACTTTAATATCTTCAAAAATTAATATTTGTGGCTTCTGTGTTCTAAATGTAAAATCTCCTTTCAAAATATCTAATAGTGAAGCATCCTTAGATTCTTGCCCTAACCTAGAAATTCTTAACTTTCCTTTAGGGCTTGCAAAAAAAGATCTCTCCAATAAAGAACCTCCCCCCCTTGTTTCTGTTCTTATTCTATTGTCTAGGTCTATTAATTGTTTCTTACTTATCTTTCCCTCATCAAACTTAGATAAAAGTTTTCTAGTAACTGGTTTTAACAACTCTTCATTAGGTATTGGTTTTCTGACTACCCTTTTTGTTTTGATAAAATTAACTAATCTGTCTGCTTGTGCAGAAACTGCAAGGGTCTGTTTTCCCGCTAACTCTGCTTGTTCCCTTAAGGAAGTTTTTATTTTTGATACTGGACCAGATATTTTTAAAGAAATAGCTTTTCCAGGTTGTTTAGAAGGAATTATTATTTCTGAATTTTTTATCTTTTTAAATTTAGGACTTATTCTAGTTATTGCTTTCCCAGAAACTTTTCCAGTAAGACTTATGGCTTTCCCAGTTCCTTTAAAAGTATAAATCTCTGTTCCAATTTTAACGAATCCTGCGGAAGGACTTATTAATAAAAGTCTTCCAGTTTCCTTACCCTCTTTAATAAGAGCTTGTTTAGCGCCAGAGGGGATATTTTTTATCTCTTTTGGATTTTTAACAAGGAATTTAAGAGCGGAAGGTAATAACGCAAAAGGAACAAGTGATTCTGCAACAGCAATATTTTGTAATTGTTTATCAATCTTTTTTCCTTCTCTTGAAAATGGCGCCTTTAATCCTTTTTGTTTAATCAATTCTAATTTTTCTTGAATTAATTCTTCTCTTCTCGTTTTTAATTTCAAGGATAACACTAATGCTTTTGTCCCCAATACATCAACTCCTTTACTAATTGCCTTCTTAAAATCTATTTTTGGTCTTGCAGGAGGCAGTCTTATTCTTAATGATCTTCTTCTTCTAGCTTCTAAGGCTACTGCCTGCGAAGGTGTTAAACCTCTTGCCGTTTCCCTCATTCTTTCAGCCTCTACGCCCGTAGCTTGTGCAGCAGTGAGAGAAGGTTGTTTTATTGGGGGTGGTGGAGTTGGAACTGGTGCATCTTGTCTAGGTCGCGAGGCTCCCCCTCCAGAAACAAATGTTCTAACATCTCTCTGAGGTACAAATTTTTGAATAGGTTTTGCAGGCGCTACTATCCCTCTAGGACTTGGCTTTTCAGTTTTTTTAAAAACAGGTCTACCTTTCTGAATTGGTTCTGGCTTAGGCTTTGGTTTGAACCTTCTTCTTATTCTTTCTCTTAATGATACCATTTTAATTTATTTAAAGTCTCCTTCCTTAAATTTTTTCTTCTAAAACTTCTATTTTAGAAACATATTTATTATAATCTCTAATTAAACTATCATGTAACTCAATTTTTTCATTACCAATTTCTAATTCTGCATCTCCAGAATCCCATAACTCTTTAGAGTAAGAATCGGATGCACCTTCAAAATATTCACAAGCTTCATACATTGCCCAATTAATTTCAATAGCCTGGTCTGACGCCTTTATATAATAAAATATTAATTCTTTATATTTTTCTTTTGCTATTTTATCTGCTTCTTCAAAATTAGATATAGAATCTTGATTGTATGAATTTGCAGAAGCATATAGGTCCCTTGCACTAACACAATATTCAATAGAATCTAAGAAATATCCTTCATCATAATAAAAAGACCATAAATTGTAATTAGATTCAGCATTAAAGTTATCAAAGATTCCATCATTAAATTCTGCTACACCCTTAAAATAATATTTATTAAATTCTTCTATCCCCTCTATTTCACTTTCTAATTGAGATTTACTATAATTTAATATGAGATAAGAAGTTAAAATTATAGATAAGATTAGAATTACTATGAAAATAAGATTTTCGTTTATTTTATTTTCTATCATTCCCTCTTTTTCCATGTTATTCCATAAGAAAGTAACATTTAAAAGTTTTCCTAATATAGATAATTATGGGAAAAAGAGATTCTGATGAAGGCTTTATGATTTCTGAAACTGGAAACTGGAATGTTGCTGCCGAATTCTCTAAAGAAAAAATAATGAAACCTATGGTCCGATGTGAAGTTTACGAGGACATTGCTGCATTTGGTTACGAAGATATCTTTGAAGAGTTGATGAGTTACGGGATGCCTCAAGAACAATTAAGGCTCTCTGGATTAAAAAGACTAATACATGAGTTAAGAAAGATATGTAAAAATTGCAGATTTGCAATGAAAAAATCTGGAACTAAAGAAAAACTTGAAGATTTCGAAAAGAAACTTAACATAATAAAAAGAATATCCCCCCTACTCTATAAAAAAAGTTATAATCAAATTACTAAAATTAGTACGATTAGAATTGAGGAGGTTTTATTTTCAGAGATTCTCGAGAGACTAAGTGAAATAAAAGCGGATTTAAATGATCCATTAAATAAAAATCATTTGATATTCACAGATAAAGAAGAATTTGATCCAATAGCTTATAAAAAACAAGTTATAAAAAACGCAACAACTAGGGGTTAATAATGAAAATTACATGGACAATAAAAGAGATAGTTGATATTATTAAAGAAAGACAAGGGAATGAATTCGACGCTAACTTAGCTTTCAGTGGAGATAGAGGTAATGGGAAAAGTACATGCGCGGGAAAAATCTTTCATAGAATTCCAAAATTTAATCCTTGGAAACATCAAGTTTATCAAAGGGAGCAAATAATCAAACTCCTTAAAAATCAAATGTATGGTTCCTGTTGGGATGATGAGGCAATAAATTCCAGTTATAAAAGGAACTTCAATCTATCGGTTCAGCAAGAACTTATAAAAATAATAACAAATTATCGAGATAACTTTAATGTTCTTGGTTCAGCCATTCCAAACTTCTTTTCTCTAGATAAAGATCTAAGAGATTTGTATTTTATGCATTTACATATAGTTGAGAGGGGAGTTGCTATTATTCACATGCCCCTACAAGGGAGACTTTATAGTCAAGATAAATGGGATGCACCCTATAATAAAAAGGTCGAGGAGAAATGGGGTAAGAGAATTCAAAAGGATCCAGATTTTAAACCACAATATCACAAGCTTAGCACCTTTAGAGGCTATTTATATTTTAATGATATGACTGTGAAACAGAAGATAGTTTATAAGGAAGTTAAGAAGGTAAGGCGTGCAGAGAGTTTCAACAAGGAAACAGGGGAAATACCACTAACATTTATAGAAAAAATTTATAAACAATTACTTGAAGGAAAATTTACAAAAGAAGGATTGATTCATGTATGCTACTTCAACGGCAAAAAGTATAGTTCAGTAAACACTGAATTAAATATAATGCTTATGGATAAAAAAATAGGTAAGACTGTCATGCAATTAGTTAGAAGTGAAAATAAAGCCATCCATAATAACCTTAATGCTTCCATAAAATCATTAGTCCCCAGTGTTTAGTTTTATATCAAACTTAACTCAATAAGTTTTTATATATGTACTTTTTTGGACGGCCAACTATTTTTATTCTGCAATCTATTTATTCTAAAGCCTCAGAAGTTAATCGGTTAACAGGATAAAGGGCTTGGTGTACTGGTGTACTCATATTTAAATACCATAGTGTACTGGTGTACTGATGCCTAAGGAAGGACAGATAAAAATAAGTAATGAATTTAAATCCTTTCTCCGTCGAGAGAAACAGGAAGGGGAAGACTTTGAAGATACAATAAAACGTTTAATCAGTGTACCCAAACCCAGTGTACCACAAGAAAAACAAACAAAAAACCAGTACACTAAGGAAATTAATATTCCCCCAACAGAGAAAATAGAGATAAAAGAAATAAAATCCCATGCACAAATTAAACAGTTACCTTACAAACTCCCAATAAAAACATGAGGATCCTTAGCCCCGATGCAATCAATCCAAAGAACGAATCCTTTACAGCATATTATATCATGGCTATTTTATTGGGCCTAGTAATCTTTGGGGTTTTCTGGCTACTAGGCAAGTCTCTCTATTTCATGTTTGGATTTATTATAAAAAACTGGCTCTTCATTATCTTTGGAGTTGTTGGAATCTTCTTATTGAAAAGGATCTTAAGTAAAAAAAGGATGGTACTCGAAAGTGAACGTGCCTATAGATAGGTTTAGATCCTGGCTAGTTAATAAAAATCTTAAGGAAAGAACTATTAGAGAGTACCTTTATTATTTTACAAAGTTTAATACTTATGATGTATTTAATAATGAAACTGTTGGGCGTTTCATTTCAGAGAAAGGAAATCAAAACCCATCTTCCAGAAGTTTCTTAAGAAACTTAAAAGCATATCTATTAAGAAATCATAAGGAACTTAATATTAATTCTGAAGCATTAGAAAATATTCTAGAGATAGAATTGCCCTCTATAACAGGACATAAAAAATACAGGCTAGTTAAACCACTTACTAGAGAAGAGGTTCTAGAACTGGAGAAAATATTCACAGATGAAAAAGATAAAATAATGATCCTAATAACTTTCTTTTGTGGTTTAAGACTTGGAGAACTTCTAAAAATAAAAGTTATATCATTCGATTGGGAAGCCTGGAAAAAGGATGTTTCTAAGATGGGCGAGTGTAGGGTATTTGGGAAGGGAGATAAAGAAGGAATTGCATTAGTTCCCCCTGAGTTGATGGTTAGAATTGCAAGATACATAAGAGAAAATAATAAACTGAGATCTCCTGAATCATTTTTGTTTATAGACAAACTTCCAGACAATATAACTTATTTGGCTAATAAAGCCCTCTCATGGAGAAAAAAACTAAAGGAGGCGGGTGTTACTGCGGGAATTACAAAAAAAGGAAATGAAGGCTCACTTATTGAGGAAACTATTGTTAGGCCCCATAGGTTAAGACATTCATGGGCCACATATCTACTAAATGAAAAGGGTTTGAATATGCGGGAAGTCCAGGAGATATTAAGACATTCCTCTATAACTTCTACAGAAATCTACACGCATATAGATAAAGAAAAATTAAAAGAAAGGCTTATGAAGAAATAAAATAAGCCATAGGAAGTCCGTGAGTGCATGTTCTTCTATCGAGTTGATATATTACTAAGGGGGATTTATCCCTAAAAACCCTAACCTCACTTTCCTATGGAACTTATGAAAAATTAAAATAACTTTTATTGAAAATATTTTTTATCGTCGATAAGAAAAAGTGGCCAGAGATCTCCTGGAGATCTTGCAGCTGCAATCGAAGGACCATAATCCTTAACCATGATTTCGTATGGAAAGCAGGAGATCTACTTAACGATAGAGATTAGTCTTTAGGCAATTCTTACAAGTAACTTTTCGCCAGTTCTTTGAAAGCTTATCCTTGTTTGCAAGCGTGGCCCAGTTGCAGAGATATTTCCCTTTATGGTCAAAATGGATTGTTTCACTCATAGATTTTAGAACTACCAGGCCTTTTTATTCTTTTTTATTAATACGGATTTTGTGGCGGAGTCATATAAGAAACGGCTTCGCCGTTTCCAAACCTCGCGCATGCGCGAGGAACCCCCCCTATCTCCAAATCCGCGAACGTAGTGAGCCAAATTCTTCTTAATTGATCCAGGGCCACAAATCCGAAGACCTTCATATTGAGGCTTATATCTTCAAAAAAATAAGGGAAGATAAGCATTAATGATAATCATTTGTATTTAATACAAGCTTTAAGAAGGAATTGTTAAAAGATATTGTTACAAGAAGGTTTTATTACTGGTATACCGATCAGTTTTACTAAAGCCATTAACACTTGAACACATGAAAAATATTAGAGATAATTATACATACGATCTTGAGAAAGTGAGTATTGTCTAACCTCTGTTTCTTATGGAAAATAGAGAAATCATATAATAAGAGTATTGTATTTACAATGTTAGCATTATGAGATCAATGAGTTACCGAATTGGAAGAACCCCTTATTATTATTATTATTATTATATGTATTACTATACGTATAATACATACAATACAAAATCAGATCTGGAAGAAGTGAGAGTTCCAATGGAAACAGAAGATTTATAAACCCTATAATACTATAATGGTTATGGGATTAAATAAAGAAACATACTGCTATCATGTGAGTTATGTTGCGATTGGAAGCCGCTTTGGAAATGCAACAGTTTTCACAGATAAAAGAATAACCCGAAAGAGTTATTCTGACGTTACAAAAGCAATGAAGGAAGAGATAGAGAAAACATCTGACTATAAGCAAGTTGTTATTTTGAACTTCCAGGAGCTAGACAATGAATGAATCTGCACAAGAGATCTTAAATGATTGTGATGATGCAACTAGGATAGATACTGCCGAGGATTGGAGGCAGGCTTTCTTTCCTGGTTTGCGTCCAAGGTTAGGGGGGTTTGCTAGATGAAACAACAAGTTACTTTTAAATTAGGAGTTAGTGTTTTATTAATTTGCATGGGCCTAGGAACTATTTTTATTTTGGTTCCAGAGAATCATTATTATAAAACGGTATACAAATTTTTAGGAACTATTACAATTCTTCTAGGAGTAATTGGTTTAAATATTGTATATCAGGAAAGGAAAAAATAACATGAAAACAATAAAAGAGTTTGAACAAGAAATTTTATTTGAAGAGAATTTTTCCCCTAAACTGAAACCAAAACAATTTCAAGAATTATTGCGTTTGACTAAATTTTCTCGTGAAAAAACAAAAATAGAAATCTTGGATCATATTGATGAAAAATTAAATAAGGTTTGGGAAGACTACAGAGATCGTTTTGATGATTATAATTTTCCATTTCTAAAAATAATGTTCATAAAATTAAAAGAAGAATTAAAAGAATTATAAAAAATAAATAAGAAAATGAAAGCAAAAAATAGTAAGGGAGATTTGATTGAATTAACAGGGGATTCTATAGAAAGCTTTGAAAGAGTTGAAGGAATCAGTGAGATTATTTTGATAGGAAATAAAGGGGGAATTCGTAGAATTATTTTAGAATAAAAATGGAAGATAAATTTATAGATTGTAAATGTGGGGCAAGGATCAAGGGAAAATCTAAACTGCATGCTGAAAAATTAATGTATGTCCATTTGAATTCAAAAAAACATAAAGAACTTATGGAAATAAAAGGTAGAAGGGAGCAGAAGAAACTCAAATGATTCAAACAGATCTATTTATTTTAATTAACGGTTCCCTATTTATATTTTGTCTCTGGGTTTTAGGTATTTTGGTAGCCCTCTATCGAGGGAGAACATTTAAAAAAAGTATGCGGTGGTTTTATCCAGGGGACTCTTACAATACAGGGAGATGTAAGGTCTGCAATGATTATTCTAGAATGATTTTAAATGATCTCTGCCTTAAGTGTAGATGGAAAACAACAGATCTAGAAGAGAGTGAGGAGAAGGATGAATAAAATGATAATTAAAAGGTATAAGTTATTAAAGAATAAGAAAACTGGAAAGATACACTGTCCAAGATGTATTGGAAAATTTAAGACAATAAAAATACCTAATTCCAAGGAAGAATGTTATTTCTGTGAAGAGTGTAAATTATATTTTGCGAAAGAAAAACAAAGGGGTTCAAGAAAAATGACTGAACTTTTTTTCTTAGCTATTCCTGGAGCTTTGTTGGTTGTTCTTATTGCATTTCTGATATTGGATAGAGATATTAAAAGAAGGATCAAGAAACAATGAGAAAAAAACCTGATTCATCACACAAAACGTTTAATTTGAATAATGATGTTATTAGGTTAGTAGAACAAGCATCAAATATAAATGGTATGAAGCAAGGGGAGTTTATTGAATTCCTAGTTAATTCTTGGGATGAAAATATTAATCCAATTAAGAGGCTAAAAACTTTAAGAAGAAATAAAAAACATATGATAAATGAAATTTCAGAACTAGAAGTTAAGGAAAATGAAATAGTAGATAACTTGCAGAAGTTAGAAGAGTGGAGAAAACAGAAGCAAGAAAGAAGGCCAATAATTATAGACAATCTTTCAAGAATGATAAAAGAGGGGCGAAACGTCGATGCGGAAGTTGTTGCTAAGAATCAATCAATAGTTTTAGGGATCCCTGCTATGACTCTGATATTGGAAGCATTTGAAAAAGTTAAAGGAGATAAAAATGCATAGACAAGAATACCTACAGATAGTTAAGTTAAAAAAGATATGTCAATGCGGTGAGATTGCCGAGGCCGTATTGAATGGAGTGCCTCACTGTGATCCTTGCTTTAGGCGTTTGAAACCAAAGGGTAGAAGGAGAGGATCTGGAAATAGAATAACAATACTGTTAGGAAAATGAAAAAATATATTTTAACAAAAGAAGATAGGGATGAAGTTATTAGTCTGATCGCGAAGAGATCTACCATCGGCGCAAGAACTTTTTTATTACAACTTCCAGAATTAAAAAATAAAGAAAAAATTCTTGATGATTGGTTTTCTAAACATTTTGCTATGGGGATCTTAGAAAAGAATAAAGACCAGGATATTGAATGTAAGATTAAAGATTTTTTGGAATTAAAAAAGAAATTAATCAAATGAAAATTATAGAAATTGAAGGAAAAAAATATTTGCAACTTACTAAAGAACAATTCAAAAAGTTAGGCCAGGTTTTATTTGAGAATGAAGATTCCCAAAAAGATGGAAGCTTTGTTTATAATTTATGTTGTGTATTGGAGGATTATGTTGAATGAAAACTTTAAATAAATTATTGGATCTAAGCCACAACAGGGACGATAACTTAGTAACACCCCTGATCTTAGAATATTTTACATTACAAAATTATCTAACAGATTATCAAGCAATGAAATATTTAGAGGGGAAATATCAATGAGTGATTTAATTATTCAGGAAGCAAAAAGAACAATAAGAGTAATTAAATTTCTACAAGATAAAGTGACCCAATATGGAACTTTACTATCTGGTTTGATTGAAAAACATGATGTTACTAATGAAGAACTTGATAAGATTTTAAAGGATGCTATAATAGAAAAAGAAAATATGATTAAGGAGTGTGGAAAATGAAATTAATCGAGGCTGTTGAGGCAACACTGCAAGAGGATAAGAGGACCAGAGATAATAAATATTTGTGGCTCTACATGATAACAGTCTTAAGGAAATTAGGATTTAGTATTTTCATAGACTTTAATGGAAAGATGCCTTCGCCAGAATCAATACTTAAAGAGAGAAGAGATGTTTTACATAAAAAGAATAAATATTCAGAAGAATACGTTCCAGAAGAGGGAGTTACTTTTGAACCAAAAGAAGATGTCAATACATAAAGATTTAACTGATGAAGAGCAATATCAAAATCTTAAAAAAATAAAAATCCTAATGTGATGGAAGCTGATGAATGGAAAAAGTTAAGATTAGTTGAATTAAAAAGGATAGGTAAGAATTGGAGTTCTTAGAAAAGTGAGAATAAAATGTTTAAAGTAATATTAGAAATAAATAAGATATTTTTTGTAGCATCAGTATTATTAATCTTAAATTTTATTGTTGGATTTATTGTTGGACTTACAGGAGATAAATTATATTTAATTAAGATTGTATTAGTTTTTCTGAATGTTTCTGGAGCAATTATTATAGTATCTAAATTGTTTAAACAATTTGTAAAAAAAGATAAATAAAAAATAATATTCCCCAAATGTATTGCGAATCCAAACCACTGGGGCCTGTGATTATCAGGCCCTATAATAATCTCCTGCTTTCCACACGAAATCATGGTTAAGGATTATGGTCCTTCGATTGCAGCTGCAAGATCTCCAGGAGATCTCTGGCCACTTTTTCTTATCGACGATAAAAAATATTTTCAATAAAAGTTATTTTAATTTTTCATAAGTTCCATAGGAAAGTGAGGTTAGGGTTTTTAGGGATAAATCCCCCTTAGTAATATATCAACTCGATAGAAGAACATGCACTCACGGACTTCCTATGGCCTACTTTTCTCGTATAGCTTCCTCAATATCCGTTAACTTAAGCACCATCCCACACAGAGCAATAATAACAAATGCTTCATAGAACCCAAACCAATCTAAAAGCTGGCTTACAAACATTATTAAAATTATAAATAAGAAATAAAAACCTTGCCTTGTAGAACTTGTTACCATTATTAATCCTCACTAACTTCAAATTCACTTTTAAATTCCTTGGCCAATAAATTAAGTTTAATTTGTTCAAGACGATATAATATCAAAGAACATTCTTTCATTGTGGGGTTATCCTCATCATAACCATCATAAACCCTTTTTCCGTCTGTTGAGATTTCTATTTTTATCATTTCCTCATGTCCTCTTCATCTCCAATAAATTCTTGGCCACAATTTACACAAACAAAAAAAGCTTTTCTCTCCTGGGTTAATTCAGATCCGCATTTTAAACAGGGAATCCAGGAATCATTATCACTAACATCTAAAGCGTCCTCGGGCATTGTTGGATCTTCCCTTAATGCCCTGGTTATAGCTGCGGATCTAACTTCTCTTTCTATTTTTGTTTTCATTTCTTACTCCTATGATAATTTATAATGTTTTCTCAATTTCTCAAAGGCCCTATATCTCCTATAGAATGTAAAAATATCATAAATTATCGAGAAGAAAATAACATATTTAATTACAGTTACTAAAAGAGGGATCTTTTCAAACAAGTCCACATTCTCAAAAGCAACATAAATTAAAAGCAAAATAGTAAAAAAGTAAAAAAGTAAATAAATAAAAGTATATATTAAAGAGATAGTATGAAAAGTAAATCTTTCTTCAATAGTTCTGTACCAAAGATTATATTCAATTCTGTCTAACTGCGTTAACTTCCAAAATCTTTTATTCTCTTCTTTAAAATCCCTGTTAAAAAAATTTAACATTTCTTCACTAATAATTTTAAATATATTTTTCATTTACGTCTTTTTTTTCTTCTCTGATTTTCCTTTAACCTTCCCCTTCATTGGCTTTTCATCTTTCTTATTTTGCTTAGGTTCTTTGGGAACCTCTATTTTTGTTCTAGTAATTTTAATAGGCCCCTCTAAAACAATAGGTTTTATCTTCTG
This sequence comes from uncultured archaeon, assembly GCA_964486045.1. Lineage (GTDB taxonomy): Archaea > Asgardarchaeota > Lokiarchaeia > Sigyniarchaeales > SOKP01 > Loki-b32. Next base: position 11,172 of record CAZALK010000029.1, on the reverse strand, counting down.
AGTTTTATAAAATGTTTTCCTAAATCCCCTTTTCATTCTAGCCCTAAAGCCCATGTCTCGGATCTCTTCTGGTTCTTGCGGCTCTGGATTGGCCTCATTACCTTCAATTTTAATAACCTCTCCATCGTCGACAATCTTATTAATCTGAACCATCTCTCCCCCTATCCTTATTTCTGGATTCTTCAATTTTGATAATAGTAGTTTAGGATCTTTTAGAACTTTATCAATTTGTCTATTCTCTCTTCTATCTTGAAGTTCTTTTGTAACTATTTTATAAACTATTGCGATTGCTGAAAAAATTATCGCAAGATATATTATTTCTTTAATCATTTTAACTTGGTGCAGATGTTATTCCACTTTGCAGAGGATTACAGGCGTTTAATTTATCAATATAACCTCCAACAGTTCCCGTTATCTGGCCTAAATCGGCTGCAAGATCTCTAAAGAAGAATATTATAATCACAAAACAGAACGTCATTAATAATAATAAAATAGCGACGCTGATAATTTCTTTATACTCCTTCCACCAGGGCGTAGCCTTATCTCTATAATTTCTTTTAATAAACTCCCTGGTATTTTCTGCGGCCCATCTCATATCCGTATGATCGTAATGTAAGCCAGAGTTTTTTCTATCTTTTGAAAGACTTCCTAATGTAAAATTAACTATTTCTCTATCTGGAGTTATTGCAACATAATATCTACTCTTTGACATTCCCCTCGAGAAACGAGGCAACCAAAGATCCTTAGCCTTAACATAAAATACTTTTAAATTTGTTCCTGGAACTGTAATTTCTTTAGCTTTATCTATGTCTAACTCTAAAAGATTATCTGCAACTTCCTCATACCAACATATTTGTTTGAGATCTGATTTTCCAGATCCTTTAAACTTATACATTGCATAAAAAATCCCTCCAAAAATAGCAACAACTCCAACAATAAGAATGATATTTAAGATTATAGAAAAAACCCCTGAAACATTAAACGCCCCGCCTAGTCCTAATGTACCTAATAAGTCTGTGGCCATTAGAAAATATAACAAATAAGATTTTTAAAGTTAACTAAACCTATTGAAACATAGATCTCGCAAAATTATCCATTCCCCTGGAGAATGTTCTAAAGGCTTTCTGGCCCTTTGTTGGTGGTTTAGGCTTAACAGGCTTAGCTTTTAAACGCCCTATTTCATCCATCAATTTTCTCCTTTCTGCTAAATCCTTAGCTTCTTTTCTTAATTGATCTAAACTTTTACTCGCCATCTTAATTAAAGTTCCCCTTTCTAGGATTTCCCTTACTTCTTCCTCCACCCTGACTCCCCATGAAGAAGAACCAGAAGAACGCAAACACAGCTAGCAATATAACCAAGGTTATAGCTACTGATAAAGTAGTAAATTGGGTGTTGGAACTACTTGCATATGTTTCTATTGATTCAAGCGAGTAATTATTAACTCCCTGACTTATAAGTTCTGGAGTCCCTTTAAATAAATAAGTTCCGCTAAAAGTAACATTAGGGTAAGCCGTAGCCGTTGCATTTGTCAACGTTCCAAGTGTGGCCTCTACAGTATAATTAGCGGCAGGGATAAGTAAGAGTGTGGCTCCACTAGAAATATTAATCGAATAAGCTTCTGTTACAATGAAACCCCCTGCAAAATTAGAATCTGCATTAACAGAGAGATTATAAACGGCGGCAAAAGTGCTATTCAGAAAAGCATCTGTTTCATTGTCTATCGTACCAGTTAGATCCTTAAAATTATTAACATTTCCAAGATTTCCAAAGATGAAGGCCATGATATTCATTCCAAATAAGACACCTAACAGTAGAAAGGCTATACCTGCAAAAGCCAATACTGATTTTTTAACATCCATTCCTTGAACCATTTTTTGTTTTGATTGTTTTTCTCTCTCTCAATAAAATAAAAAAATTAAAAAAAATAAAGTGTGTTTAACTCCCGAAATTACCACTACCTTTTCCTCCCTGACTTCCCATGAAGAAGAACCAGAAGAACGCAAACACAGCTAACAATATAACCAAGGTTATAGCTACTGATAAAGTAGTAAATTGGGTGTTGGAATTACTTGCATATGTTTCAATGGAAACAAGCGAATAATTTTGAATACTTTGACTAACATTAAAGGCAACTGTACCAGTTGTTAATCCTGCCTGGGTAGGTCCAAGATTTCCAAAGATGAAGGCCATGATATTCATTCCAAATAAAACACCAAGTAATGTGAACGCGATGAACGCGAAGGACAATACTGATTTTCTAACATCCATTCCTTTAACCACTTAAACCACCCCCTTTCATAGAATAAACATTCATAAACTATTTAATAAGGTTTTCTTTAAAAAGGCTTGTAAACAACGTATACGAGAAATAGGCTCTAGGAGCGCCGTGATCTTAATTTAGATAATTTATTTCTATTTATATATAATGGTGTTGATTGGACTCCTCTATCTTCTCCCTTACCCGTAAATCCTTTTTTCATTTTCAATAACTTACTAGAATATTCAGATATTTTTTTTGGATCATTAAGTCTTCTTGCGAATTTTCCCGCACCAACCTTGTAACCTACAAAAACATTATTTCCCGTAGAACTAAATCGTGTGGTGGCTTTTCTCAAGATATTTGGATTTGTTTTTATAGATGATTGCGGAAATTCAAATTTAATAGATTTCTTCTTTCTGAAAAGGCCCATGTTATATTTAAGAATAAGTTGTTTAAAAATCTTCTTGTAAACAGGCCATAGGAACCCTGTGACTGTAAGATCTCTTAACGATTTGAATTACTTCTTAAAGAACCAGATCCCTGATATAGTTATCCAAATACCAGTTATGTAAATAAATATATCTACTTGTACCATTGGGATAGAATCTTGGGTACTTGTTATCAATGTTCCAATCAATGCTAACAACCAAACTGCACTCGCCGCAGTTCCCGCACTGCTTATAATATCTGGCTTAATTATATCTTCCCTTTCCTTGTTATATAAAAATAGAGTTAGAAGAATAAAAAGCCCTGCAAAAATTACAGACCAGAAATGATAGAAACAAGTTGTAGGAAAGACTAAGAAATCTGCAAAGTTCATCGTAATCCCCATTATCTCTATACCTTGACACACCATTTAGGATCCCCTCACATATAAGGCCCATAGCCCAATGATTAATAATATTGACAACCATGTAACTAGAATAGATATGATTGTTGGATCAATACCAAAAAGCAGCAATGGGAATTTAATTAAGATGAAAAAGGTTTGAATAATTATTGAGCCAAAGGTTTTTCCAGAGGAGATAATTGTAAATAGAACAATCGAAGTTAAAGTTTGTCTAGGTTTCTCGTCGTTAAATAAACTATATTGTATCTCGCTATCATTCTGGTACGTTGTTATATTCTGTCTTAGATTTTGGAAGGACATGTTAACAAGAGGATCATCCCCAAACTTTTGAGGTGCATTATTATCTTCCTGAATAATAATAGCAAAGCTAAAAAAGGCAACTACAAATAAACCTAGCCACAGAAAATTATTAAACGTTACTTCGAATTGCGCCATTATTGTCTGTTATCCTTATTTAATTTAAATAAACCTACTAAGGTGATTACAATGATCCAGATTCCCGCAGAGCCTATTCCAAAGAGTGTCCTCTCTATCACTCCCAACATCACGGCCCCTAAATAACTTATAAACATCGCAATAAAAACTCCTGTTTTAGTTTCCCCAACCATTAATATTAATATCAAACTCAAGAAGAACCAAACTATATATCCTGTACTTCCAAAGTTTACATTATCAATATCAATATTCGATAATAATACAGAGTCCCCTCCTGTGGAAACTGTTGCAATTAATAAAGTATCTCCTACACTTGGAACGGTACACGCAAGAGTTCCCCCTGCTGTTGTTAATACGTCATCGCAAATAGTAATATTTCCAAATACATCATTCCTAGTAACGTTTAACCTCACTGTTTGCACACTACCATCAACAGTTAAGAACTGGAAAGTTACCTGATTCGTAGTGGAGTTAAAGAGTGGATAATTTGGAAAGACTAACCCTGTTGTTTCATCATAATTAAAAGTTAACGTCGATGAAGTCAGTGCATCTAGAGAAATTTGACAGTCTCCAATAGTGAAGTCTGCACAGAAAGCGATAATATTATTAAAGGTTCCTAAAATAACCCCCTCCTTTATAACAATAAGATTATAAACAACATCATTTCTAACAAAGTGACCTATGGTTTCCCCATTAGCATCTGTCTTAGGAAGTTCCACTATTTTGAAAGTGTTATTCTCTGAAATATATTGTCTTTGAATTTGGATTAATGCATCTGGAACTTGCACAAAATTTTCATCCTTAAAAGTAATTTGAAAGTCTGTGGAGTCTGGTGTAGTAAGATCAAACAAACCTATATCCTGAGGTATAGTTGAATTTTGAAGAATAAACCCCTGGATATTATAATATTCAATAACATAAGATTCTGTTTCTTGATACTTAACTATTGAATCAATAGAGTATTTAGTGCTTGAAAGATTTATATTTAAACAAACTTGTGCAGGATTTATCTCTTCATATTTCCTAGAAAAATTTAAAATATCAACACTACGATCCTCACTAAAGAAATCTATATTAATTTCTATCTCTGTAAAATTATTTATTATTATTGATTGGTTTTCTTCATCTCTTAAAGTGTAGTTATAAATCAAAACTGTATTAGATCCACAGTTATCTAAAGTTATTACTTGCACAGTTTGATTATTTAATGTCGAGTTGGCCTCAAAACTACTAGAATCTGTAAACTCCCAGAAGAAAGAAACGTTAGACTCTTCATTAAAATTAGGTATGCTCATTGTTCTTGTGATAAAATAAAAGTCATCCCCGAGGTTAGAAATAGTTCCAGAGAAGATACTCGCATTATAATTTAAGTTTACTACTGTTAAAGTTGTTTCATTAGTTAAGACAGTTATATTAAATGTCTCTGTCGATCCTTCTATTGTTAGATTGTTAAAGGTTTGATTTATTTCTAAAATTCTAAAATCCCATTGAGTAAAATTAGAATTAAGATTCCCAAAAGTATCGTTAGCATAAACAGTTAAGTTAGTTTGGATCGTTGAAATAAAAGAGAGATTATTATCTCCACAAGTTAAAGTAGTATTTGTTAAATTATATTCAAACCAACAAGCGTTTAGATTTGTATCTGCAATAGTCCAATTTAATGAAAGATTCTGTCCAACAAAACCAAAGTTAAACGTTTCTCGAGGAGAGGTTACATTAATTAATGGGGGGATTGTATCAACTCCAAAGGATCTATTTATATCCCAATCTGAAAAACCAGAGGTCCCCTCTGAGAAAACATTCCAAAGAAAACGCCCCTGTCCTAAATTTGTTATATTCCAACTGGTCCCATTCTCAACTGTCCCCGTTACATTTGTAAAGTTACTGTGAAACAAACTATTATTAGTGTACCATATAAATAAAGTCATGTTAGAAATGCTTATTTGTTTTGGTGTAGCATTTGCCTCAAAATTAACTTCCCCTATTGTGAAGTTTGTATCGTTAGCAGGAGAAACTAAAGAGGTTGTTAAACTTAATTGAAGATCTCTACTTGTTCCAGTCCCGCCATCATAAATATCTGTTTTTTCAGTAGCTGTTAAAGTTCTATTATAAATAAACCATTCATCCACATAGACATGAACGTCCTCTGACGTTGATCCTAAATCCATGAAAGCTGTATTCTCTGGACTAGCCCTCGCTACTCCACAAGTTGTTAAAGTATCATTAACCCAAATACAAGTGCTAGTGCTATTTCTTTCAGTAATGAAAAATATCCATTCATTAAATCCCGCAAAAGATGTTGTCGCACCCCCTAGGAATGTCGTTGATATACTGTCCTCAAAAATATACTCGCTATCATGGAATCCCATGCCGTTGGCCCCTTTTGAAAAGACACGATTTCCACCGTCCGTTGAAGGTTTTTTTATCCATCCCCCAAAACTTATATTATTAGTTGTATTCCATCCAAAGGAATTATTGATAACCCAACCATCAGGGGTACTTGAATTAAAGTAACCGCTTTGATTATTTGTTATAACAAATGTTGATCCGTTTATTAAAAATTGTGGATCCCCTGTTTTTACAATTAAATTATTTGTTGGGGGATCTATTTGTTCTGTTACAGATGTAAAATTATAATAAGCTAGTAAACCAACATTCCATCCAGCCTCCCAGTTGGCCCATTCTGTTGTTTCAATTCCCATCATGCTTAAAGTCCAATCCGCACTATCTCCAAATTGTTTTTTACCTTTTACTTTAAAGAAATATTGTCCCGCCAGAAGATCCTCCCCGTTGTATTCTTCCCAGTTCCATTTAGTTTCTTTTATTGTTCCGTTTTGGATTTCTTCACAGGCCCCATATTCATTAACTCCTTTTTTACAATCCCTAATTATATTAGGGACATCAATCTCGTAGCTCGTAGTCCTTAATAATAACTGAGTACTGTCTATCTCTCTTCTAGTTGTTTGAGTTAGATCGTAAATATTAATATTCTTTAAAGGGTTAACATAATCAACATTCAGATTAACTTCTAAGTTTGCCTCACAGTGGATAGAACAATAATAAGTATTATCTAAAAGTTTAACGTCTGCTATTTTGTCTAAAGGAATTCCTAAAAGAGAATTTTTAATAGTTATTTGATTTGTTACTTCATCATAACTTTTAACATTATCCCATTCAAAAGCGCTAACGGTTCCAACTAATAAAATTATACAAAACATTAATATAAATATTCTTTTCATTTAAACATCACTCTAAAAAAACGTTCGGCTCCCTCCTTTTAGTTCTAATCCCATAAGTAGCAATCATAATTAAGATTCCTGCTATTGGAATTAGGTATGGAAGATTTAAAATAAGCGTGGAGGATCTCTCTAGATCTACAGAATATATATTCAAAAAAGCACTACTTGAATTTATAAATGCATCAAAGGTTCTCGATAAATAAACAGCTAAAATAAAACTGATTACCACAATAAAAATATCCGCCGCAATCCACATTCTATTATTCTTCTGTGATAAAAACCCTATCAACAACATTATAACGATCATTCCAAATATTAAAAACACTCCTGCTTGATCTGAGGATCTCACAAACGTATCTAACGCAGGCGCTAAAGTTTGATTATATGTTTGATTAAAACTAACGTTTCCTATTTGAAACTCAATCCCACTAAGTAAATTTTGAAATTCTTTTACAATAAATAATTTTATTCCTGAGAATAATATTAAACCAAAGGCAAAGAAAATAAAAAATACAATCATTATTGTCAACTGCCCCCTCTTATTTTTCATATCAACCATACTTCTCAACCTCCGCCTCATCTGCTTCAATAATATCATCAGAAACTCCTTTCCAACTATTATGCTTAATAATTAAATTTGTTACTTTCTCCGTCGATATTCTCCCTCTATCCATACCTTTCTTTAATCTTTTATCTTTTATATCTTCGATTGCTTCGTGGAATTTATATCCCATTCTTGAAGGCACTCCGCCATTCTTTTTACTTTTGGTTGATGAAAGCTTTCCCAAATTTAATAATCTCCTTGTTTATGAAAAGGTCCTTGAACCATAAAATCAACATTAGGGGAAGGACTATAATTGTATAGCCCCATAGTAACATATAAAATAATATATAAATATTAACTATTGGATTCACTAGGATATCAAGATTAATAAAATTATTGGCGATTGCAGAAATCAAACTTAAAAACCATACAAAAAAACCTAACGTGAACCAAACTGCAATTAATTTTATATATTTTGTTCTTGTTACTTTTGTAACCATCTTATTAAATTTCTCATCTATTTCTATTTCATTTGGAAAAGGAATAACTATTGAAGCCCAAAGGAAAAACGCAAACAAGAAAAAACTTATAAAAATTAAAATAAAAAAGATAACCGCCTCAGAAATATCAAGACCGAATCCCGATTTAGTAACTTCGAATTGCACACTTGAGCAGGTTGTTACCCCATTGAGATCTCCGCAACTTGTATAGATATAGAACCCTATTGTTGTTGTATTTATAAAAGTGAAATTATATTCAGTACCACTTTTTGTCATTCCAAACTGGCCCCTCAAGGCGAAAGAGGAATTTGGATAAGTTATTTTAGTTAAATTTACAAACGTGCAATTATCACAAACTTGGATTAAGTTTGCAGGATCTCCAGATTTAATCGGCTTTATTGTTTGCACTTGTGAAGAAGCTAAATTAACAAATAAGATTAATGTTATTAATGTTATTAATAATAGTTTTTTCATTTAACACCAACCATAAGTAACGTCTTTTTTACATAACTCTGATTTCAATAGATCATTCTCTGCTTTTAGTTCTTGAATTGCCTTAACGTTTAAAGCTGTAACAACATCATAATTAAATCCGCTTACATTCCCTCCTTGGTCATAGACTATTGCTTCTGGCAATATAAATTCCATTTCTTGAGCGATAAATCCTATAGAGATTTCATTATTTCCAATCCATTGATATTTTCTAGGTACTAACTGATTTATTATAGACATAGTATCAATTACTAAATTAGTTATGTTTTTCTTTATTAGAGCAGAAGAACCACAAGATGATGAGACTGTTACTTGTCCTGTAGAATCACTACAAAAATATTGAGTACCTGCACCACTATTAGGAACACCATCATTTAATCTTATATAAGGATTACCACCTTGTGCATTTAAAACAATATTTCCTGAAATATCAGCTCTCACAGTTCCACGATGTATTTCACTAGTTGTCAAAAAAATAACTGATGAAGAACCTGAGGAATCAACTATTAAAATAGGGTCTGTTGTAGTAGAACTATCTCCAACAATATCTAATTCTGCATCTGGAGTTGTATCCCCAATCCCAACGTTGCCACCTGCTTCTACAACGAATTTAACAATATTATTAGTAAAAATTCTAAAATCATGGTTACTCAATGTTCCTACAATTCCGAAATTAACTGAGTTCACACCATACAATGTACTAGCAACCCCATTTTGTGTTTTAATTAAAACTGCTCCTGTACCCTCAACATCTAAATTTCTATCTGGAGTTGCTGTCCCGATTCCAACTTTTGCATCACTACCTTGATACAATCCTAAAAAACCTGTTGAATTTGAAACATTAAAACTTCCAACAACATTTAATTTATTTTGAGGACTGGTTGTTCCTATTCCTACATTACCTGATTCATCAACAATAAAATTAATATTCCCAGAAGTATTCACAACCCTAAACTTATCAGCAGTAATTGCACCTGAAGCCCCAAAACCTTGCCCTCTTAAATAATGTGTTCTTATTTCTTCTGCTGTTAAAGCTCTTACATATACCCTTACTTCATCTAATGATCCATTAATAACACTGTTTGCACCTGCAGTAGTTCTCCTACCAATAGTAGCATCTGCAGTTTCACTTATACTTCCACTTACTGCTCCAACACCCTCTTGAATTCCATTAACATAAACAGTTAGATTCACACCATCAGAAACACAAGCAACATGGTACCATGTATCCCCCGAAATCGAGAGAACAGTCGTTCCAATTACAGAAGGCAAATTGTAATTACAAAAAACTCTATTTCCACTTTCAATAGCTATACCCCAACCATCGTTAGGTGAGTCTTGATTATCTATAATATATCCAAAAGAACCAATAAATTGTGCATCTTGCCTAATCCATGCTTCTGCAGTAAAAATATCTGATGAAAAAGTAGCACCTTCCCCTAAAAGTCGAATCCGACTATTTGTATCAACAGCATTAAAATGACAACCACCTCCATACTTTCCATTAGTAATATTACAATTGACTCCAGAAGAAACAGTCCCATCAATTCCATAAGGACTTCTGTCAAGTTGTGTTGAACCATCTGGTTCTGAGAAGGGCATATATAAAACCAAACCATCATCACTTGGATAAACTGGTTGGAATAAACTACCATTCGTAATATCAATATTTTTTCTAACAGTTAAGTTAGCTGTTATATTCAAGTCGCCATGAATTGTTGCAGAACTTGCATTGACATCTAAGACATTGATATTTGTTCCATTAACTGTATGAACTAAATCACTTATCTGACTTTCTGTTATTGTTACATTGGTCCAATCCAAACTAGCAAGTCTTGTAAAATTAACAATCCATCCTGCAGTATTATTTAATATAGGTAAACCCCCTAAAAGATTTTGAATATTATTTGTTGTGTTAATGGATAAGGCTAAAGTTGTTTGATTAAATAATCCTATATTTGTAATATTTGTATAATCTAAAGTTATTTTGTTTGAACTTCCAATTAAAACATAATTTTGTAAATCTGTTATTTGGGATTCTGTTAAAGTTATGTTTGTCCAATCCAAACTAGCAAGTCTTGTAAAATTAACAATCCATCCTGCAGTATTAT
>CAZALK010000029.1:0-640 GCA_964486045.1 uncultured archaeon | reverse complement strand
TTATAATATATGTTTGTAAATCTGTAACTTGACTTTCTGTTATTGTAATATTAGACCAATCATTTGCAGTTATGTTTCCAGCAATTTGTAAAAGAGCATTTGGTGTTGTTGTACCTATTCCAACACTATCTCCAGTATTTGCTAAGAAAACATTTGTTGAAGAACGATTCCAAGAAGAAGAATTAAACAAACTTTCTATAGAAGAATCAAAATCAGTTATTTGTGAAGAAGGGATTGTTATGTTTGTCCAATCTAAACTGGCTAATCTTGTAAAATTCAATATCCAATTTCCTGTATTATTTACAGGATAATTTTGTAAATCTGTAATATTTGCTTCTGTTAAAGTTAGTTTATTATTCAAATCTGTAGGAATATTTAAATTATCCCAGAAATTTGAAGAATTAACATTTAAATTTGCTTCTACTAATGTTGTTGAATTAAAATAACTGCTTGGATTAGAAAGTAAATAATAATTTGCTATATTGAAATCTGATAAATTAAAATATCCACTTGGATTAGACAAAAGATAATAATCTGCAATATTGAAATCACTTAGATTGAAATATCCTGATGGATTAGAAAGTAAATAATAATTTGCTATATTGAAATCTGATAAATTAAAATATCCACTTGGATTAGA
>CAZALK010000028.1:0-28444 GCA_964486045.1 uncultured archaeon | reverse complement strand
CATCTGATTCATCATAATTTGGGTTGAAGCTCTCTTCCTCTGGAATCTCATCTGACTCATCTACATTTGGATTAAAATCATCCTCATCTGGAATTTCATCTGATTCATCATAATTTGGGTTGAAACTCTCTTCCTCCGGAATCTCATCTGATTCATCATAATTTGGGTTGAAGCTCTCTTCCTCCGGAATCTCATCAGGTTTCTCATCATTTGGATTAAAACTCTCTTCCTCCGGAATCTCATCAGGAGTTTGATCACCAGGACTTTCCCCAGACAAAAACAATCACCTAGAATAAGTATAATCAGGAGTTTTAACTACAAAAATTTCTTGATTACCCCCATTTAAAATAAGCGCATAACGGGGATTTTGGAGAATAAGGTACTCTTGTGTTTTTAAATTGTTAGTAAATAGATTGCTATCTAAATGGCTAAGGCTGAATAGTATTTTAAGGCTTGGTAAGCTTAAACTACATCTAAATAACCGATGGGGAGCATTATCTGAAATGAAGAATGATAATCCTTTACTCCGAAACTCTCTTATTAAATTGTTAAATATTAATTCCAATTGCTCTCGTGAGATAAAATCATCCGCATTAGGGTTTGTCGTGATTGGTAATTCTAATATTTGGTAGGCTTCTTCAATCACTATTATGTTTTGAAGTTTACCTGCTTCCACATCAGGAATAAGGGTTTTGACCATTTGAAAAATCGCATTAGACAATAATCTTTTAACATAAATATCACACATGGATAAATCAATAAAAATTGTTTTTCCATTTCTCCAATCATTAAACCATTTAGGGATATTGTTAATCTGTAATAATTCTAAGGTCTTCTTCAGAATAGGATCAGAGAGAAGGGAAGGAATCCGATTTTGTAGAGCTCTTAGAATATAGGTCTGATATTTCTTATGATATGGGTGTTCTATGAAATATTTTTTCAACCCATTAAACAAAGTCTTTAATGATCGTGGTAAAGATCCATTTACTTTTATGAAAGCTTTCATTACAACATACAATATCTTATCAGAAGGACTTCCAAGCCCAAGAGATGATGCCAAATACGTCGCAGTTTCTTGAAGTGACTTGTTTAAATATTCTCCTTCATAAAAATAACTTAAATGTAAATCTGAAGATCCATACTTAAGAATTTTATCGGTAGTATAGAATCCCTCTTGTTTACCTTTCCCCAGGTTCAAGATTAGAATCCCAATATCAGGAGCATTATTATAAAATTGATTGCAAATATGACCTAATAGATAAGTCTTTCCTGCACCCGTTTGACCTCCAATAAAAACACTATTTGCAAAATGAGTTGTCGGCAGAGATTTGATTATCTTAGTTTCTACTCCATTAACTACAATATTACCAATTGAGATGGAATTCTTATCACTAATAGAGGAATAATTAATATTAACGAGAGGGGGACTATATGATTTTTGTAATGGTAAATCATCTGAGAAAGTGAAGTCAACCTCATCAGGGCTAATAAATGCCGGAACTCTCTCTTCAGGTAATTTGCCATAAATATAACAATAATAAGCGCCAGTATTTTGATTTTTATCATTAATCCAAAAGACGTTAGAACTCATTATTTTTTCCCAAGTGTTAAGACGAGTTTTTTTAATGCAAGCACGCTCTCCTATTAAATTTCTTATACCCATAGTTAAATACTCCAATTTAGCCTCAAGTTGTACCGTCTTTAACTTATTATTATCAAGCTTATTATCTTGTATAATTCTAATAAAGATCTTGAGTTTATACATTTCAAATACAGAAACCTTGTCATATTTGTGAATATGAATTGAATCATCCTTTTGCCAGAATATATAGAATTGAAATACGTTAGTGTCCCGCATTTTAAATAATTGGATAATCTTCTTGATGATATGAAATTTATCTCCCTTTAAAAATGGAATTCGAGGGAGAACTAGTTCATAAGTGGGGAATTCTTGTTTTAAAATAAATAGACCAATTGGTAGAGCTGAGACTTCACCCGAAAGTCCAAGGAATCTTTCTTCTAAATTCATAAGGAACGAATACCCCCTTTTTAGGGCTTTTGATTCGGTTTCAGCATACATAATAAAGATGAATGAAAAGGTCTTGTTCAGTGTGAGTTCCAAACCATATACAGTTTGGTCTAGAAAAGGATCAAAAAGCCACGACATGTCGATTTTAGCACCGTTGTGAGTTCTAGGGTTTACGAATTCTTGCGTTTCTAATTTAGTTGGGATTTGCGTAATTTTTACTCGTGCTTGCCAAAATTTTGTTTCCATCAAATTTTCCCCTCTATTTGTTTGTATTGTAATATGAATGTCTTTCTTTTTCAGGATTATGTCTACGGCGTGAATATCTTTTAAAATTATTTCTATTTGATAGCTTTTCTGCAGCATATATATTTTTATAGAACAAATTACCAACGAAATGAAATCCGTACTTAAACACAAAATAAAATCCTGTAACTATTAAATATATAAGGAATTCATGAAACCCTTGTAAATAAAATACAGTAACACTTATAAACGTTAATAGAATTGATAATCCAATTAATAAAATCTGATACATTGAATGATTGAAATTATTTAGAAATGTTTTGGGAATAATTAAGAAATCCGTAAATGAGGGAGCCGCAGAAAGTGAAATAGAAATCATTATAAAAATAAAAACAAAGAAAAATACTGGTTCTACTTGGGAATATAGAAGAGTTTCAAGTAAAAAGAAAAAAAGCCAAAATAAGATATAAAGCGGAGCTAACCCTATCAGAACTGCTTGTAAAAATGAAATTCTATGTGCTTGAACCTCTACTTCTCCATAGTATCCAAGCCTTCCTTCTTCCTTAAAATCTAATTTCTTAACAAAAGTTACATTTTCTATAGGAGAACGAGTTATTATACACATAAGATAGTGGCATAATTCATGGATGACAATTCCTGCCACTGCTAAAACCTTAATAATGTCAGAAAATGGTGGAGGCACATATTTAAAAGCTAGATAAGAAAAGATCACTGAAAATATCATAAATCCGATTATATATGGTAATTCTTCAAACATTTAACGTCATTTATTTAAAATTTTTAAGGTTAAATGAAAATGCAATGTAAGTATATAAAGAAAAAGTTGATCGAAAATTTTCTTTTAAATACTCGAAAAAATAAGGATAATAAAAAAAAATCAATAAAAATAAAATGACAATATTAAATTTAGTAGATACTCTCGAGACATTAAAACCTTTTTCGGCAATCTCTTCTATGATCGGGATTTTTCTCCTAATTACAAGTGTGTATGTATTACTTTTTAGCTCCAAAACACCACGCAAAGATGCATTTAAATGTATTTTAGCTAGCATGTTTTTAATTATATTCTATGGATTTCTTTCTGAGTTTGCCGTGTTTAAATTTGTGATCTTCAAAATCCCAATGTTTCTTTAATTTTTCCGAAATACCGAAAAATGATAATGACAAACAAATGAGGAGTGTATGGTTATTCCGTTAATCCCAAAAGGTGAAAAAAATTTGGTAAACATCCCACTCAAAAACCTCTTGAACTTTTAAACAGAATAATTTTAGCATCATCAAACGAAGGAGATTTTATTTTAGATCCCTTTGTAGGTTCTGGTACAACTGGAATTGTATGTAGTATTCTAAATCGTAAATTTAATGGAATTGATTCGAGAGCAGAATACTTGAATATTGCTATTAAACGATTTAGAGACCAAAGAAAAGGAAAATTATTATTTTCTCCTAGAATTAATCCGGAGTTAATGAAATATATAAAATAGTCAACAATTTAAGAATCTAAATAATAAGTTTAAATCCCAATTTTTTTTAATACTTATTATCATAATTTTATTTAAACAAAATTAAAGTATTAGGATAGAAATACTAAGGGATAAAAATGCAATTAAAACAAACTAACCCTCAAAATAATATCGATCGCATAGAAAGAATGAAAAACAATGTTATTTCACAACCACATGAAATTTGTGTTGAAAGAGCTAGACTGATTACAGATTCGTTTAAAAAAACTAAAATGGAGAATCCTATAATACGCTACGCGAAGGCAATAAACTATTTATTGGCAAATATGACTTTAAAAATCTGGGATGATGAATTTATCATAGGAAACCGGTGTACCAAATTTGTAGGAACACCGTTATATCCGGAGGTTCGTGTTGATACTATTGAGCAAGATATAGATCTTTATTCTACCAGAAATGTGCAAAAATTCCTAATGTCAGAAGAAGATAAACGGATTTTAAAACAAGAAATTATTCCATACTGGATAAATGAGGAAGATACTGTTAGATCAAGATTTTATTCATACCTGAGTCCTAAATTAAAAGAGCTTATATTGATGCTTCTATATATCGTAGATACACATCTTACAAATGGAGTAGGACATTTTTTCCCTGGATATGAAAATGTCTTAAAAAAAGGAATCGGTGGGTTAATTCAAATTACAGAACGTAAAGCGAAGGAATTTGCACTAGATCATGAGAAAACCACTTTTTTAAATTCTGTAATAATTGTTTTAAATGGCGCGAAATCCTATATAGAAAGATTTTCAGATTTAGCCAAGGAGACGGCTAAAAATCAATTAAATTCTAAACGAAGACTTGAGTTACTTGAAATAGCAGCTATTTGTGATAACATTTCTATAAACCCTCCAAGAAATTTTAAAGAAGCTTTACAATTAGTCTTTTTCACACATGTTATAACTGGACTGGAAGATGGTGGTTTTGCTATAAGTATTGGGCGTTTGGATCAGGTTCTTTACCCATTTTATACTAAAGATAAACAAGAAGGTAAAATTGATGATAAAGAAGTAAAATTCCTCATTCAATGTTTTTATTTGAAACTCAATACTTTATGGAACTATGTTTTAAATAAAGGTATAGTCGCAGCTGAAGGTCCACCAATCTCGCAAAATTTAACTATTGGGGGAATTGATAGAAATGGAAATGATACAATCAATGAGTTATCATATCTTCTTCTTGAATCTTATAATCATCTGAAAACAGTTCAACCAGCTTTTTCAGTACGTATTCATGAACAAACCCCAGATGATTTAATTACGAAAACTGGAGAAGCAATAAAATCGGGAACTAGTATTGCCCTATTTAATGATTTGGTTATAATTCCAGGTCTAATTAAACTTGGTTATTCTTTAGAAGATGCCCGAGAATATGCACTGATTGGCTGTGTTGAGCCAGTCCACCCATGTAAATCATTTGGATGCACTAATGCAACTCAGTTAAATGCTATGAAAATTTTAGAGTTAACTCTTAATAATGGCACTGATATGTTTACCAAAAAAAAATACGGGGTTGAAAATTCGAAGAAAATAACTTCTTATATGGATCTCTTGGAGGAATTTACTAATCAGCTCAGATTTTTTATAAGTAATTTAGTAGATACTATGAAATCTTTAGAAAGAGCAATAGCAGAACTAACACCTCACCCGTTTTTATCAGCGACAACAGATAATTGTCTTGAGAAGGGGTGTGATATCACAAATGGAGGAGCGATTTATGATTTTACTACAACTCAACTAATTGGCTTAGCTACAGTAGCAGATAGTTTAGCCGTCATTAAAAAAATAATTTTCGAGGAAAAATTACTCTCTTATGAAGAATTAGTCCAAATGCTTAAAAAGAATTATCGAGGTACTTATAGAGAAAAAAAGGGTGAAGAATGGCGCCAGATTTTTATTAATAGGGTTCCTAAATTTGGTAATGATGATGATTATACGGATTCATTTGCTCATGATATTGCAAAATTGTTTTGTGAAGAGATATTAAAATATAAAAATTATCGCGGGGGAAATTATAATCCTGGAATATATTCTACATCCTTTCATTTAGCATTTGGGTATTTTACAGCGGCTTCCGCTGATGGTAGAAAATCAAGAGATCCACTTTCAAATGGAGTTGGACCAACAATCGGGAATGAAAAAAATGGTCCTACAGCAATACTAAACTCAATCATGAAACTTGAAAATGAATTGATGACTAATGGGAATTCTGTTACACTAGATTTCCATCCGAATGTATTGAAGCTCGAACTTTTTTTACCTTTAATTAGGTCTTATTTTAAAGAAAATGGAGGTTTTCATGTTCAATTTAACGTAGTGGGGAAAGAAGCTTTATGTGATGCCCAAAAGAATCCTAAAAAGAATCCTGGATTAGTTGTCAGAATCGCAGGGTACCCCGTTCTTTTTAATGAATTGTCAAAAAGTGCACAGGATAGTATAATTGCCAGAACAGAATTCTAATCTATTCTTTAACATCAAATGTTTAATTTTAAACTCCCTTATCTTGATGGTATTTTGGGTTAAATAATCATAAAGAATTTTAGTTATTCTAATTTTTAAAATATTAAGCTTAACATGAAAAAAAAGGGCCTGTAGATCAGTGGAAGATTGCTTGATATCATTAAGCAGAACGCTTAGTAACATGAATCGCATTCAAGAGGTCACGGGTTCAATTCCCGTCAGGTCCATTATTACGTATCAATGCATAGTAGTGAAAAATAATCGGAAAAAGCTCAAGTTTGAATAGATCTTATAAATTTATCAAATATTATACATATTTATACTAAAAGCCCATTTTAAAAGAATTTGAAATGTTGAAAGAAATGTCATATCCAAAGCGGTTTAACTTTAAGAAAGTCCAAAAAATATGGATGCAATATTGGCGCGAAGAGAAAATTTACTCTTTTGATATAAATCAAAAAGGTGAGATATTTTCTATAGATACCCCTCCCCCTTTTGTAAGTGGAGATCTCCATATGGGACATATTTTAAATCATTCTTGGATAGATTTTGTTGCAAGATATCATAAAATGATAGGAGATAATGTGTATTTCCCACAAGGATTTGATTGTCACGGTCTTCCAGTGGAACTAGCTGTACAAAAGGAATATGGAATCTCTCAACATCAACGAGATGAATTCCTGGAAAAATGTGTTGAGTGGGTTAATAATAATATTAGAAATATGAAGAGACAATACGATGATTTGGGATATTCTTCAGATTGGGACTATACATATCGAACAATGAATGATGATTATAAGTATAAAGTTCAGTTATCGCTTCTTCAATTCTTTGATAATGGATGGTTATATCGTGAGAAATTTCCAATACATTATTGTATGAATTGTGAAACATCGTTAGCAAAAGCAGAAGTAGGGTATATGGAAGAAGAGGGTAATTTATGGTTTTTGAAGTTACCCATTGTTGGGAGGGCGAATGAATTCATCTCAATTGCCACAACACGTCCAGAATATATGGAGGCATGTGTTGCTATTTTAATTAACCCAAATGATGAAAGATATTATGATTTCTCTGCTATTGAGGTTAAGGTACCTATTACTAATAGAACAGTACGTATTTATATGGACAAGAATGTGGATATGAATTTTGGAACTGGAATTGTGTATGTTTGTACATATGGGGATGAAATGGACATAAAATGGAAATTACAGTATAATCTTGATGAAATTCAGATATTCACCGAAGATGGCCATATGAATGAAAATTCTAAATACAAAGGATTAACTATACCTGAAGCACGAAAACAAATTGTAAAAGATCTTGATACTTTGGGATTAATTGAAAAAATAGAAGATTACAAGCACAGTATTATTATTCACTCAGAACGCTCATCTTGTAGAAAACCAATCGAATATCTTCCAGTTTATCAGTGGTTTATTAACGTAAAGGATTTTACTCAGGATATAATTGAATCTGCTGAAAAGATGAAGTGGCATCCGGAGAAGCAAAAGCAAAGATTATTAGATTGGGCTAAAGGTTTAGATTGGAATTGGGTAATTTCACGACAACGAGTTTTTGGAACACCGATTCCTTTTTGGTATTGTATCGAATGTGGAGAAATTATTCCTCCTATAAAAGAAAATCTACCATTAGATCCTGTTAAAACAACTCCACCTGTAAAAGAATGCCCTAAATGCAAAAGTAACAAAATTATTGGAGAGAAAGATGTTTGCGACTGTTGGATTGATTCAAGCATATCTCCACTTGAAATAGCAAAATGGGAGGAAGATTTAGGTTTTTATGAAAGAACTTACTTAAATGCTAAAGTTCATAGGCCACAGGGGTATGAAATCATTCGTACTTGGTTATTTTATACCTTATTCCGTTGTAAAAAATTGACTGGAAAAGATCCTTTTTATGAAACTATGATAAATGGGATGGTTGCTGGTCCAGATGGTCGACATATGTCAAAAAGTCTTGGAAACTCAATTTCGCCTGATGATATTATGCCATTATATGGTAGTGATGCTATTAGGTTATGGGCAGCAATGGGTTCTTTAGGAGATGATTATCCTTTTGAATTTGCGTGGATAAACCTTCAAACTAAACAAATTATTCCAAACTCAATTATTTTAGAAGAAATAGCAAATCTTCCAGAAGATAAATTTAATAAAAAATATAGAATTAGGTGTGATCAATTAGTTGGAACTTCAAGATTCATTACTAAAATATGGAATGCTTATAGATTTTTATTTTTAAATTTGAATAAGATCGAAATTTCTAATCTAAATATTAAAAATGAGGATTTATCGGCAATAGATTGTTTCTATTACTCTGAATTTAACAATAATTTAGAAAAAATTATGAAATATTTTAATGATTGTAATTGGCATGGAGCTATTCTGAGCTTACGATCTTTTTTTTGGGGTGATATATGTGATAACTATATTGAAGCAATAAAGTATAAATTCTATTCAGATGACGATCAGATTAGAAAAACCTCTTTAAAAATTGCGTTAAATTTATTTTATAAAATTTTAATAATTTCTGCTATTACAATGCCTTTTATATCTGAAGAAATTTATTCCATTATTTACAAAAAATTCATAAATTTGAAATCGATACATTTGGAAAGTTGGCCTAATCCTTATCAAGAGATTTCTGAAGATCTAGTAAGAGACGGTAAATTATGTATAGAAATTATAAAAATCCTAAGAACTATTAAATCAAAACTTCAAATACCATTAAATCAAGAAATAACAAAACTGATTATTTTGGCAAAAGAAAATGAATTGAAAAACCTTGAAAATTTAAAAAAAGACATTAAAAAAACTGTTCGAACTGAGAATTTAGATATGCATAATTTATCAGAGGCGAACAAAATAATGGAAAAACCAGATTTAAAACAACATATTGAGGATCTAAATATCACGATTTATATTTATAAATAAAGATAAAGACTTTCCTTAGTTATTCCTCACTTTCCCTTGATTACTTGGGATTTCCGTTATCGCTTATTCCTAATTGATTAACCATAGCACGCTTCAACTCAGTTTTATCTTTAGGTAATCCAAACATATCAGCATATTTATCTGTAGTACTTAATTCATGAGTTCTCCCTTTTTTCATTGCGTCTATAAATCCGTTATCTAAGAGATATTTAACGTGTTCATAAGCCCCAGATCCTCTTAATTTAATAACTGTGGATTTTAAAATTGGTTGTTTTAAAGCGATAATTGTTAAGGTTCTCAAGTATCGCTCTGCTATAGCCCCCCCTTTAGCAAATTTAGCCACTTTTTCCGTGTATTCCGGTTTAATCTGCATTTGATATTTTTCTCCTATTTGGGCGATTATCAATGCTGTTGAACGCTCAAGGTACTCAAAAGCAACCTCGTTGATAAGTTCTTCTACTTCTTTTTTAGGAAATTCTAATTTATTTGATATTTCTTCTATCGTTAAAGGCCTACCTGAAGCATATAACGATGCTTCAACCAAATTTTTGTGCACTTCTCTCATCTGTCTATCTACAGATTCTACTTCAACTTTTTCGCTAACATCATCTCCAATTTTCATACTCTCCTCTGTTTTTTCATTCGAAGGAATAGTAAAATCCCCTTTAGTTTCAATTGTCTTATTTAAATCAATTTCTTTGTCTGGAAGATCTTCGGTGATTTTCCCAAACTCCTCCTTTAACTCTTCCTCTGAACCTTCTTCTAAATTGTCATTTGAATTATTCAAATTTTCATTCATAATTATTTTTATTGTCGAATATTTATGGAAATATCTTTGAAATCTTCATCTTGAGCCAAGTTCAGTTTATTCCCAGTAGATAGAAACATCAATGCTAAAAACATTCTTACTAGAGAAAATTTCCTGCCAATACCACTATCTTCTTCATCTTTTATTATGCGGGTTAAATCATAGAAGCTAGATTCTTTATTATTTAAGTTAATAGTGCCCTTTATTCGATTATACCATGATTCATGTAATTCCTGAACTGTTTGTTCTTTTCCACTAATATGTTTCAGAAGTTCTTTTGGTAATCGGGCTTTAGATTTCATTTGTATTTTGTGTTCCTTCAATTCTTCACGTCGTATTCTTCTTCTTTTTAATTTTTCTTTATTTTGCATAACTTCAATTATTGCTGATCTCATTGCATCAAATAATTCATCCTTAGTAGCAATTTGCATTTTAGGTTGTATAGGTTGAGGTAGGGCTTTTGGGATTGATCGTGAATGTCGTCGTCGAAATAGCTCCAGTTCTTCTTTTTTTTGAATTTGTTCTTCTTGTCGTATTATACTCGATATTTTATAATGATGTAATGAAGCTGAAGTTTTAAGAGCAATACCAGATATCTTATAATTGATTAAATCTTCATGAAGCATTTTATCAAAAAATTCATCAACTAAACTTGATAGGTCGTAAAACGCTATTTCAGACTCTTTAGCTAATTCTGAATCTAATAGGCTTGAAAAGGGTGGTTTTTGCCAAAATTTCAATTCCATCTTTTCTTTTCTCATTAAAGCAAAATCTTCATCATCATCAAAACCAGCTACTAATTCTTCTTCGACTTCTTGAGTTTTATTGACAAATCCATCATGTGTTACAACCTTCTTAAGTAATTCAATAATGTCTTTTTTCTTTGATTTTGTTGGGAGTTTGATGCTATTCTTTTTAGCAAACTCCTTCAACTGTTTTACAGTCCATTGATGAAAATTGTAATTATTACTTGAATTATTTTCCTCAGATATTTTTTTTTCACCTTTTTTGTTTTTAATTTTCAGTAATTGTGGATTCGATTTCTTCAAGTTCTAATAGTCTTTTAGCTTCTTCCTCCAAATCGACACTAAATATATCTGTTATTCCACTTTGTTGCATAGATACGCCATAAATTCTATCAGAATTTACAATATTTTCTTCGCGGTGGTTGATTACTAAAAATTGTGCTTGTTGAGAAAATTCTCTTATGACCACTGAAGTTCGATGGACATTAGAGTAATTTATATTTTCTCTTTGAACTAAGATAAATATCTAAAATAAATTATACTCTAAACCTTTATTTAATTTAGCTATAGTATGATGATAACATTTTACCTTAAAAAATATTAATAGTTTTTAATGCAAATTGTTTAAAAAAAATTGGAAGCAGCAACAGAGATAATCTTTAATTTCGTTATAAATTCTAATTTATCATATAAAAGAAATACAAATCCTTAATTCTTTATTAATTGGATTATAATAGAATTAACTAAAATAAAAGTTTTGATCACTAAGTAAGAGAAAAAAATATGCCTTATTCCTATATAACCCTTAATTGGAGACTTCCTAAACTTTTCTCTAGAAACGATTTGAGAAAAAGTGTGGTAATTAAATTTATGGAAGAAAACCCCGGACGAGGCACTGGAAAATTTGTGTCTCGATATAAATATATAGTTGAAGAGTTTTCAGATGGAAGAAAACTACATTTAATTAGACCAGCTCAATACAAAATGGGATTTGATTTCCAAATATGGATGGAGAATTGGAATAAAAATAATATTAATAAAATGCCAAGCTATAAAGATATAATTCAAGATTTAAAATTAAAAGAGGTTGAAAACCAATACAATTTAAATATTCTTCTTATGAGTGTAAATAAAATTTTTATTTGCGAAGATGACGATCGTATAATAGATTGGTTAACGGCAAAAAATATAGTTTTTTCTTGTGGGGAAGACATCAAGGTTTTGTTAAAAATTATAAAATGGATGTTTATTGAGCAAGATATAAGGTATTGGAATTTTAGTGGTCGTTCAAAGTTAAAAAATTTTATAGATAAAAGTTTTGAAGCTACTCCTCAAGAAAATAACCGTCTTTAAAAGATAAATTCTTATTGTTAAACCATCTCATTTTTCCAAATATATAAGTGATTTCTTATACCACTTTCAAGCATCCAGATTTCATCTTCCCCATTAACAAGGTCTAATATATTTCTTACAAATAGATTTTTAAAAAAAAATCTTATTTGATTTACTTCTTTCATTATATCTGCGTTGAGAATATCTTCATCTATGTTCCCATTAAACTGCTCAATATTAAATAATAATTGATTTTTTGAGGGGATACCAATATGAAATATGAAGCGAACCATAGCAGTAGTTTCATCGATTAAGTAGTCCATTCCTCTTTCTCTAACAAGAGCAATTTCAGAAAACGTTCTTAAATCTGCTATTTTAAACCTACCTCTAACTGTCCCGATAGAGTACCCATCAAATCTTTTAGAGATCCAATTACAAATTCTTTCGGTATATTGAACTTCAGACTCTTCCTCCTCTTTTGGAATAGCCTTAAATAACTCTTGTTTCGGAATTCTATTTAACGACAATTTTACTGTATCTTTATAAAAAACTTCGTCTAATGCTGATTTTAAGTCATGTTCATTAGTTAAAGGCATGAAAAATTCAAATATCATTAGATTTTTATAAGATTCTTCTATATAGCTTGCTTTTATCTTCGAACTTTGTGAGTAATATGCTCTAAATTTTTCCCATTTAGAATATTTTTTAAATATACCCGAAATTAAGTATTTACCTGGATTGTTCGGGGATTCATCTAAAAAATGTCTAAATTTCTTTGAAAAATAAGTATCAAAATTATCTGGATTAGTATAACTAGCAAATATCTTAAATTCTTCTTTAGAAAATGCTTCAGGCGATCTTGAATGACTTAATAAAAAAATATAGGCATTTCTTACAGATTGTTCTGAATTCTCAATGTTGCTGTCTTCTTGCATTTTATTTTTTATGATTTTTAATGGCCTTAACTATTTATTGGATCTCTAAGAGTAATAAATTTTTTCGATTCAATTTCTGGAATCCTAATTTTCAATAAAACCCAAAATAATCTTGTTAATAATTTTTTATAAGTAAAACCTTGATGTTTCCCCTTTTCGCAGCATTGCAATTAATAACTCTTCTCGCATCTAGCGTTATAATTTTGAAATCTTTATATAATTCTTTAATATACTCATTATATGAATTACTTAACATAAGTTTACAATCAAGTTCATCCAGCTTTTTAAAAACACGGAGTAATTTCATTTGAGAAGCTTCTCCGAAACTTTCTTTTGTATAACTAGTAAAGGATGAAGTTTTTGAAATAGGATAATATGGAGGGTCGAAATAAATAAAATCATCTTTTTCAGCATAATCTAAACTAACCTCAAAAGAACCATGAACAATCTTCACATTTTCTAATGTTTTACTTACGACTAATAAATTTTCTTCATCACAGAAATTAGGATTTTTATATTTACCAAAAGGTACATTGAATTGACCTCTACTATTTACTCTATATAAGCCGTTATAACAACATCTATTCATATAAATCATTCTGGAAGCTTTTTCTATATTAGTTAAATTGGCGAACTTTTCATCATCCCTGTCTATTTCTCTTATTCTGTAATAATAACCTTTTTCATTCTTATGGATTTTTAATAATTCTATCAATTCTTCTACGTTGTTTTTTATAACTTTGTAACAATTGATTAATTCTTTATTTATATCAATGATAATAGAAAGTTTTGGTTTTAAATAAAAAAGAACTGCCCCACCACCTATAAAGGGTTCAATATATTTCTTAAAGTTTTTTGGAAAATATCTATGCATCTGTGATATTAATTGTCTTTTTCCTCCAGCCCATTTTAAAAATGGGTGTGGTATTTCATTTTTAAGATTTCCATTCTTTTTTTGGAGAATAGTAGTATAATTCCCAGTATTCTTGGAAAAATCCTGACTAATATCTCTAAAAGCTAATTTTTCCTTCTCTGACAATTTTTTTCCTCCATTTTATTTATCAATCGCTAAGTATTTGAATCGAATCTATATAAACGAATATTTTATTAAAAAATTTTTATTAAATATATATTATATATAATAATATTATGTAGAACTATAAAATATTATTGCATTCAAATCTTAATATAGAATTATATATAAATAAACTCCTATTTAAACTCTAAAAAATAACAGTAATCAAAATGGATAATATTATATATAATTAATATTTAATAATCTATGTGAATACCGACAAAAACGAATCTTATGAAATTTTGTATACATTAGACAGAATCTCAGAAGAATTTCAAAAAGAAATAAATAAATTAAAAAAAAAACTGAAATTATATGAATTTAAGCCTGAAA
This sequence comes from uncultured archaeon, assembly GCA_964486045.1. Classification (GTDB taxonomy): domain Archaea; phylum Asgardarchaeota; class Lokiarchaeia; order Sigyniarchaeales; family SOKP01; genus Loki-b32. The sequence continues at coordinate 13,992 of CAZALK010000028.1, read as the reverse complement.
TCAGAGAATGTTCACATAGATTTTTTGAAGAAACTTTAATTCCTTTGTTTGAAGTACAAGAAAAAATTTCAATTTATGAAATTATGGAAGAAACTGATAAGAAGAAAAGTACAATCCAGAATTATATTAGCGAATTATGGAAAAATAAATATATCAGAAAAAATAAGAATTTAAAAGGTGATAAAAGGACCAAAATATATGAAAAAATGACTTAGTAATCTATTCCTCTAGCTAAAATTATTTATATCTGATTTTATTCAATCAATTCGTAAAGGAAATTATCATACCCTTTAATTAATAACTTTAAAGTTTTATGTTATCTAGTAATTAATATATAAGTAGAAGAGTATCAAATTTTTCCGTTACAAAAGAGAATTGAGAATGATAAATAAACAACATTTTGAAGAATTATTTAATCAACATCTCATTAAAGATATTACCGAAGAACAAATTGAAATAGTTCTTTCAGGACAATATGGCAAAGCACTCGAATTACTAAGAGACGCAGAGGCGACTGGATTATTTCCCTCCCTAGTAGGTCCACCCGGAGTTGGAAAGACTATTTTATGTAGATATTTCGCTAGTCTTAGAGCGAAAGAAAACAAAAATAGAAGCTTCAATTGGCTTACCATGGATGAAAGCATCAAACCATCACATTTTATTGGGTCATTTGATCCTGCTATCACGTTGAAAAAGGGTTTTGTATTAGAAGCATTTAACCCTGGACCATTATTGAATGCGATGCTAGAGGGTGGAACGTTCTTAGCAAATGAAATTAACAGGTCAACAGAATATTCTCAAAATACTTTATTAGAGCCTTTAGAAGAAGCCTCAATAGCAATACCTCATTTAGGGAGGATAAAAGCAGATAAGGATTTCTTTTTCATATGTGCAATGAACCCTGAGGAACTATCAGGAACTCATCGTTTATCTGAAGCACTAAAAGATAGAATAAAAGTGTGGATAAAATTGACTTACCCTGATAAATCAACTGAGCTAGATATAATAAGAATTAATTTACCTGAACACTTTCTTATAGAGGAATCTGAATTAGAATTAATATACTCAGTTATAAAAGAAACAAGGCAAAATAAGGTCGATATTGATATACCCGCTTCTGTAAGAGCAGGAATTGCCATGGCAAAATTATTAGGAAGGAAACGGTTGATGGAAAAGAAGAAAAAAACAGGAGAAAAAGAATCTGTATATATCTTTCTATCTGAGATTGCTAAAAATGTTTTATTAGGAAGTATCAAACCTAAACCCGGTGTAAAAGTAGAAAATGTTATTGAGAATATCATACATAAAACCTTAGGTGGATAATCTTTTGGGAGTCTTTCCTGAAAATCCATGTGATTTTGCTGTTGAATTTATTAGGAGGATGAGAAATCATCCAGATACAATTCAAATTCCATCTTCACGACAAGTGTTATCAATTCCAAAATTAATTGTCTCAAGATATTACCGGAAGGGTTATGTAACTCCAAATGATTTTATTGAAATTAGTACAGTTACCTCATTCCCAGATAATCAACACTTAGCAAAAGAAATCTCGTTTGAAGTTTTGTTTCCAAATTATAAGAAAAATATGATGAATTCTTTTTTTAATGATGGAGAAATTTCTGAGCTTGAGGATAAGGCAGAAAAATCAGAATTAATGTCTGAATTAGACCAACTACAAGAATTAATCGATGAAATTGAAGTATCTAAATCAATCGATACAAATCTTATTGAACAAATGGAAAATTTTATGGAAGCTTTAAGTCGGAAAAGAGGGGAGGAACAAATTGAAGCTGCCATGAACTTTTTTAATGATGATTCTGAATTATATAAAGAGGAAATAAATTCGTTTAATAAATTACTTGAGGAAGCAAAAAAGAGGTTAACCAATAGAATAAACTCCTTAGATCCTGAAGATCTAAAAGCAGGTCATTTATTAGGTCTAGATAATTTAATTCAAAAAAGATCTATTCGATCTTGGGAAAAAATAGCAAGTAATGCTCTTAATAATAAAAATATTTCCAAAGATTTAGATAATTTAGTTAAATCTGGGAAAATTGAAGATTTAATTCAGACCATTAAATACCTTGATAAAACAAAAGCTGTTTCTAAAGATATTCTTCAAGATCTAAAGAAAGATCTGCAAAATCATATAGATAATTTAAATCAATTGTTTAATGCTGCAAAAACATTAGGAGAAGCTCCTAATTTTGATTCAGAGAAGATCTTAAATAATTCATTACAAAATTCTTCGTTTGAGCATAACTTTAATTTAGCAAACTCACTAGATCAATTTTATGGAACTGATCTAAGAGCTTCATTGTTTGATAAGTTTAATCAACAAAAATCTTCTTCTAAAATGAATCTTTCATTGGAATCATTAACTAAAACAGCATATGCAAACAAGTCCTGGAATTCTCTTTTCAATCAAGCACTTCAAAATGCTATAAAAGAAGCTATGAACCAAAACAAGAAGTTTGAGGGATTCAAATCTCTTTCTCATCAAATACAGCAACTTGCTAATAGTTGTCAAAATTTACATTGTAGCCAAAAAATAGCACAAAACCTTCCTGATCTTACTAAAATGACTTTAGAGTCGAGTGAAGCAGCTTATCAATTAAAGGATATTACAGAATTTTTAAGAAAGATCGGATTAACTCCGTCAGCGGAGGATATAAATAGAGTTGGTAAAAAACTTGATATGCCAGAGGAAGAGATCTATGAATTAATTGAACCAAATTATCAATTATTGAAAAAATTAATTGATAAAAAATCAGCTGATTTTCAACGATTAAGTAGTTTAATGAATCAAATAAGTGATCAGCTAAACCCTGAAAGGTTTAACGAATTGATAGCTAGTGCTTTAGCCTCAGATAATAGAGAAGCATTAGGTGCTTTAGGTAATTTTAACTTAAGCGAGGCTTTAAAAGGAGCTCAACAAATTGGTGGTAAAGAAGCGCAAGATATGATGATATCTTGCCTACATGCAGGTAGTGGAGAAAATTTACTTAAACAATGGTTTATGCATAGAGAGAATTTACCTGCTACAGCGAAGCAAAAAGTGAAAGAATTAGCAAAAAAAGTCTTAATTGAATTAGGTATATATTATTCCCGCGCTCGCTTAGGTAGTTCCACCACAGGTCCGATTCCAATAAATATTGTAAGACCTTATACAATAGGGGATGATTTTGAAAATATAGACCTTGAAGAGACAATTTTTAACATATTAGAAAAGGGAAAAAAACTAGAACATATACAATATGACGATTTCTTCGTTTTTGAAACCGCAAAAGGTCTCAGGACAGCGTGTTTCGAACTCGATATATCAGGAAGTATGAGTGGTGAAAAACTTGCCTACATGAGTATTTGTGTAACTATGCTTTGTTATGGCATGCGTAAGGATGAACTAGGTATTTCATTTTTTGAATCCGATACTCATGTGCTAAAAAATTTAAATCAAAAAATTGATTTAGAAAAATTAGCAGATGATCTTCTTTCTGTTTCTGCTCGAGGCGGAACAAAAATGCAAAAGACTCTAGAATGGGCAAACAAACAATTTAAGGAACATTCATATTCACGGGAAAAATTAAATGTTTTATTCACGGATGCAGAAATTTTTGATCTTAAAGATGCAATAGAAGAGTTCAGAATTATGCGTTCATTAGGAGTAGATTTCATTTTAGTCTGCCCCGAATCTTCTTACAACTTAAAGGAAGCCAATAAAATGGTAAAAGTTGCAGGAGGCCAATTACTTACTATAAAAAATTGGGATGAGTTTCCAAAATTAATTTCCGAAATCATTAAATCAAGATTTTGAAATAAAAATGACGGAAAAATCTATATCAGATTTTATAATCGAAAAATTTGGTCTAAACTTTTATCAGAAATCTCTTAAATTCCCCAGCAATAAGATTAACATTTTTTCTACTCGGAAAGAACCATTGAAGATTAGAAGCATCATTTTAGATAACGATCGCGAATATCACCTTATTATAGACGAAAAAAACTATGAAATTTTTCACGATTGCCCCTTATTTTTAATCCATTCAGAAAGGGACAAAAAAATCTGTGTTCATTTTATTAAATTGCTAATGATCGTTAAGTATCAGCATTCAAATAAAATTTTAATGAATTTAAATAAATATTCTCTTACTTCCGATGATTTAGGTTCTAGAAAAAAAAGCAAAAATTTTCAACTATTGGCCAATAATTGTTTTGATAGGAAAAATTGTGTCGAAACTCTTAATTATTTGAACAAAGCAATCGTTAATCAACATAATAATGAACCAATCATTGAGGATTTTCTAACAATCGCAATTGATAATAATTTGTTTAATGAATTCTTTGAATTCTTAGAATATGGATACGTCAACAAATTGCTCGAGTATTTCGCTAAATTTGATGATATTATTAAAGTAGGATTCCAAAAATTCTTAAAAACAATCCATGAATTTTCATTTTACAATCTACTAAAAATCATTGAGTCAATTAACAAAATATTAGAATTTAAAGAAATCAGAATTATTGCATCCTTTATTAATAAGTTGAGGTCAATGATAAAAAGCACAAATTTTAATGATAATTATTTCTCGATATATCTTATACTAAAAAATAAAGAGGAATTAATAAAACTTAATCCTGATTTTAAGGAGATTATACCTAGTGAAAAGCTAATTTCACTTAGAGAGAAATTGGGGCATTATTTCATATCAGAAATCGATAATTTTTGTTTAATAGATAAATTAAAAATGTTAAAAAAACATTTTAGAGTGTTAGAAATTCCTGAAGAGGGGTATGATAGTGAATATAAGGAATATAAGCTAGAAATAAAGCAATTAGAGAAAAAAGTATATTTAAAAAAATTCGCTTTTCTGAAATTATTAATAGAAAAGAATGGCATAAAAATCACCAAAGGGGAACTCAGAAAAAAAAGAAACGCATATATTGTAAAACATGCTGAAGATAACTTAAAAAATCCAGTTTACAGTTACATTATTTCTCATATTGGTTTTTATGGTATAAATGAACAAACTATAAAATCCTCTGAAATTGGAACCAATTATTTTATAATTAAAGAATTGTTTTTAGATGATTTAAGTGCTTTTCAGGACGTAAATTACTACAAAACACAGTTTTGGGGGGAAGATGATTTTTCTATTAAATCAATAGATGGATTCTCCTTATTAAGTAAAAATGTTGAATATAGTTATGAAGGTGAACAGAAAGATTCTGAAGATATAAATATTATTGAATGGGATTTAGCAAATAAGCCAATTCAGGGTAGTATAGTAAGTGCTTACGGCTCTCAAATAATTATTCCTGATCAAAATAATTCCTTATTTCATGACTTAAAACCATTTGATCTTTGCTATTGTAAAAAAACTCCTATTAAAATCGAAAGTAATATTATTAAAAATGTTAATGTTATTGCAAAATGCTCATTTAAGGATGCACTAAGAAGTATTTCTTTAGGAATGACCTTTATCGAAGGTTTCTATCCTTTATCTCTAGCAAAAGCAGTTCTAGATAAAGAGATAAATCCATTTCAAGCGAATGAATTAGTTTTAAATAATCCCAACAAAATTTATCTCCCGAATTACCCCCAATTCGTTCAAACTTTTAGAGAGTTTTTATTTGATTTTATTTTTAAAGAAAAAGAATTTATTTTTGAAGACCTTAAATTAGATTTTGATTCAAGATCTGATCAACTTCTATTATTATTGGATTTAACTAATGAATTAAATGGAATAAATTTGCATTATTCTGAAATCCTGAGAGACATTCTTAGTCTTGATCTTAATTTAAACGAATCTAAAAAAGAATTTTTAAACAAAATCCACTCATTCATAAAAAAGATCTTAAGTAAACGAGTTCCCGGAAGTACTGAGATATTTAATTTAAAAAAACTAAGAAATACTTCTTTTTTTAAATATGCTAATACAATTTTAAACCTAAGAAAAGATGAATTTGAATTTGCAAAAATTACTCGATTTTTTGAAGATGATGAACTTAGGTATGATCTATCAGAAATTAACAAAACATATTATGGAAAAAAATTTATGGAAATTCTGCAATCACCGGATTTATCTCTTAACCCAGAAAAATTCAAAAAATTCCATAATTTTGCATTAAAATTGAATTTGAGTTTAAAAATTATAGATTTAAATCCATAACATTATAATAATAGAAAGAATGAGTTTCAAATCAACTCCTCTTGAAATTTAATTTAGAAATTTTGGTTATGAGATATGAATATGTTTTTATTTTGCATAAATTTTATTTTAAATAGATTCTGTAAGTTAAATTGAAAATTAGCAAATAAAACTCTCTAAAGATGAAAAACAATAATTTCCAGCACCCTAGCAAAGATATAATAGAAAGCAAAGGGACAATTTTAAAGGGAAAAACTATCTGTATGTGTTTAACTGGCTCGGTGGCAGTTATTTCTTCTCCAATTGTTGCAAGAGAACTTATGAGGTTAGGTGCCGAAGTGATTTGCGTTATGTCAAAAGCTGCTACTGAATTAATTAAACCCGCATTAATGGAATGGGCAACAGGAAATAAGGTGATTACTAAATTAACTGGGGCTGTTGAACATGTTTATTTAGCTGGCGATAGACCAAAAACAGCGGGGAAAGCGGATTTAATTTTGATATGTCCAGCTACCGCAAATACTATATCCAAAATTGCGTGTGGAATTGATGACACCCCTGTAACAACTGTGGTTACCACATCTTTCGGTTCCTCTATACCAATTGTTATTGTACCTGCAATGCACGAAAGCATGTATAAGCATCCAATATTGCAAGAAAACGAAAGAAGATTAAAAGAATGTGGAATTGATATATTAGGTCCAAGGATTTCAGAAGGTAAAGCTAAGATTGCACGCATTGATGATATTATTGATAAAGTTATTGATATAATAGTCTCTAAAAAAGATTTAGAAGGCAAACGGATACTTATCACTGCTGGACCAACCAGAGAAGCAATCGATTCAGTTCGTTTTGTTTCGAATAAATCATCTGGAAAAATGGGAATAGAAATAGCTAAAGAAGCGGCAGCTAGAGGAGCTGAAGTATTATTAATAGCAGGAAAATGTAACGTTAAACTTCCTGAGTATATAGAGACTATTCACGTTGTTTCTACAGATAATTTCATTACAACAGTTAAGGATGAAATCTCAAATAAAAACTATGATTTTTTTATATCTGCGGCAGCTATTAGTGATTATAAACCAATTAAATGCATCGAAGGTAAAATCTCTTCTGATAACATAAAAGAAATACATCTCAATATGAAATTGACTCCTAAAATAATAAATGTCGCAAGGAAAAAAGATTATAACTTATTTATTATTGCATTTAAAGCAGAAACTAACATATCTCGAACAGAATTAATCAATAGAGCTTATAATAGACTCATTAAATCTGAAGTGAATTTGATTGTAGCAAATGATATCGGCAGGGATGATATAGGATTTGCCAGTAAATACAATGAAGTTTATATTATCGATAAAAAGAAACATGTTACTCATGTTGAGCGTAATACGAAAAGATATATTGCATCCAAAATCCTTGATGTTGCTTTAGAGGTATATCAAGCAAAAAAAAATTAACTATACCTTGAATTAAAGCCATTTTTCTTCTTCCCTTATTTAAAATAAAATCGTTTTAAGGTTTTCGGATTCATGAAAATATTTATATACTAATTTAATTACAGTTAGATGTGAAGCAGTAAGTAAATTAATACTAGTATTAATGATTTCAATATTAGTTTTTCAATCCTTCAATTTATGTCAATATTAAAAATTTGGGAATAAATGAATTTAATTTTCTAGTATATTATAAAGATAGATGAGTAAAAAAGTAAAAGAGCGCGTTTAAAATTTCAACTGAAGAGGAAGGAAAAATAAAGCAAGGTACAATCGCAGAATTTATGCGAAAACGCACCCAATTAGTAGGTTTTGAATTTGGATATTGGAAACATGTTCAATATTGTGCAGAATTTATTGATAATGCACTTGATGCTATTGAAAGCTTCCAATGGAAAGAATTAAGAAAAACTGATTCAAAATTTAAATTTTCTTTGGATCAAGATTTATTTCTAGAAAAGTTTTCAATTTTAGAAGCTGCAAATGAGGAAAAAAAGACCCAGCAATTAGATAACGAGGCCAAACACACACTCATGCAAGAATTTGGCATAGAATCACCTAAGTTGGAGGAATCTGCCATTTTTAAACTCGAAATAAAAGAAGAAGAATCTGGGGATGTTATTGGTCAAACTAAATTAGAAGTGGAGGAGGAAGTTAAAAGAATAATTGATGATATGCAAGAGATCATAGAATCGGTTGAAAATATTATAGATGTGGAACCGATTGCTATAGTCCGTATAAGAGAATTTGAAGCTCCTTCATATTTGACATCTGAAATAAGTCAGAAAAATGTCATGAGTTTTACTTTTGAAATATTTGATAACGGAACAGGAATGTCAAAAATTGATTTAAGAAAATTCGGAAAGTATCTAGCTTCATCTAAATCAATGGAATTAAAACAAACAAGAGGGAGTCAAGGATTCGGATCACCAAGTGCTTTTAGTGATGCACAAAACACGACGGGAAAACCCATTATAGCTGTATCAAAGACTGTTGATAATGTCTATGCTACAGTTAGTGAATTTTTTACTACGTCTAAAAATGAGAAGAAATATTTAATTCATCCAACCGATATTGATAGCCCATTTTTACACGGAACCTATATTAAATTGAATTATTTAAACGTTAAATATGTAAGGGGTTACGTAGAAAAATATGTTGAAGAAACTGCTTTTATGAATCCTCACATTACAGTAATTTACACTGATCCTTATGGAAAAGAAAAAATTTACCGTCGATTAGCATCTTATTTTCCACAAGAGCCTAAATATGCAAAACCTCATCCTTCTTCAGCTAATATTGGCGATCTCCAGGATTTAATTACAAAATCTGAAAATAAATCAATTTTATCATTCTTAAAAGAAAATTTTGTTCGAATTAGCTCAAAAACTGCCAATCAAATTATTAAATTGGCTGAAAGAAACCTTCAGGATAAATTTAATTTTCTGATTCTCAAGGAAGGGTATATTAGTAAGATTAAAAAAAAAGAAGAAAAAATCCATTATCTAAAAGTTGAAAAAAGAATTTTTGGTCGTTCAACTAAACCGAGGGATAAACTAATAATTTATCGGGTAGACTCTGAGGATCTCATAGAAAAATATTGGATGTTAATCTCGAATTATATTCTGATTGAGAAGAGTTCAGAAAAAATTAATAAAGAAATTAAAAAAATAAATAATCGTGTTGAAAAGGTTGATACCCAAAAGGAAAAGAAGAAGCTGGAAAAGGAAATAAAAGCATTAATTAAAAATATTGATAAAATCAAAAAAGATAAAGAAAAAATCAAACAGGAACTAAACAATTTAATTCAAAGAAACTTAAATGGGTTAATTGAATTAAAAAAAATAACAAATCGAAGTGATTTCGAGGATTTAATTAGGAAAGTTCAGCTGTCAAATGTAAAGCCAAGTGATATTACTAAAGAACAATTTAATTCATTATTCTTAGCATTTAAATCTATTAAATATATGGCACCTCCAACGGATACAGCGATACCTGTTGGTGAATCAATTTTAGAAAACACACTAATAAAAGAAATTGGGCTCAAAATTTCAGAAGGTGTTGATGATTTTGATCCACCAATCGAAACTATAAATCAGACAGTTGATATATTAAATAAAGATATCAATAATCATTCTGAAATTAATAATAATGTTTCTGTAGAATCAGAAGAAGTCATCAATCTAAGTTATGCTATTTTAAGAAATATCAATTACATTGATGAAAATCAAAAACTTGAAGATCAACAAATTAAGCAAGCTATTGATGAACTATTTGCATATTCTGAAGTTGAATCAATTGAAAATTATAGTAAAGTATTTGAATATTTTATTGAAAATTACACAAAAGATGATGACTTCGTATCAGCAGAGACTAGAGCACCTACGAGTGGAAAGGGATTAGCATATATTGTAGAAGCCGTTTTGGCTTATTCAAGAAATATAGAAGTTCCTAAACGTTCAAGAGATGTATTATCTAGATTTGTGAATAGAACACCTAAGTTAAGAGATAGTGCTGATTGTGCAATCACAAAAGCAGTTCAGTCAGTTAACTGGAAAAACTACAATCTTGAGAGATACGATAATGGTTTACCGAAAGGTCCAATAAAATTACTCGTAAACATTTCTGGACCATTTGTACATTTAATGTTTAAATCTCAATCAAAAAACGCCTTAGCAGATGATGGTGATTTAATAAAAGAAATTAAATTTTGCCTTGAAGCAATAGGAAGAAGATTAAGAGTTTACATTAACAGGAAAGAGAGTATTTATAGAAATGAAAAAAGATCAAGTTTAATAGCAAAATATATCCCACTATTCGCTGAAAGTGTATATAATATTGCATCTAAAGGGGAGAGTAAATTTAAAGCAATGTTAGATCTTAAAGAAATTGAAACTTTAATGAAGGAAGCGATAGACAAAAAGCCTGCTCCTACTACCATTAATGATTTAAAACCCAAAACACCTCAAGTTGTTGAAATTAAAGAAAAAGATCAAATTATAGAAAAAAAGTCAGAAATAGAGATTAAAAAGAGAGAGAAACCAATTGAAAAAGAAATTATTTCTAAAACAACATTGCTTAATTGGTCCGTAAAAGAGCTTAAGGATTATTGTAATAGAAAAAATATTCATATTCTCTCAAAAACAAAGAAACCTGATATAATTGATCAAATTCTTGACTCTTTAGGAATTAAAGATGGTACTAAGAAGCCTGAATTAAAAACCTATAAAAAAACAGAAATAGTAGAACCTTTAGCGCAACTAACAAAAGTGGTAAAATTAAAAAAAGTCGAATTATCTGTAAAGAAAATTCCAAGTAAGGTTAAATCCAAGCTACTACCTTCAAAACCAAAATCCACTCAAACAACCTTACCAATAATAACTACCGATGGAATCCTCAAAGCATTATCTACTGATTTGCAGACAATTAAACATCTTATTTTTAAACTAAAAATTAAAGATATGATGGATGCGAGATATCTTCAACTGAAACTCAAAGAATTAGAACGAAAAGGAGAAGTGTTAGTAGAAGTTAAGATGGGAAGAAAACATTGGAAATTAAAATAAAGTGAGAAGAAAAATGTCAAAAAAGCAAAAAAGCAATAATTATAATTTACAGGCAGCGAAAGAGCTATTAATAGAATATTTAGAAAAGGGAAAAGTAAAAAAAAGTATTTCTCTCCCCCCCAATACTGTAAAAATTGATGATCTTAACCGGAGAGATACTCTTAATCGATTATATAAATTAGTTGATGATATTCTTGAAAAAATTTATAAATCTGGGAGACCCTCAATCGAGTTACCATCTAGATCAGCGACAAATATAATGTGGGATGAAGAAAACGATTTATTACTACTTGGCAAACAAATAATGGAAAAACAATTTCATACTCTAACGAGTGTAGCTGATATTACAAGATTAATGCGAGTGCTGGAAGTAGTAAATGAATTACTTAATGAAGATATTCACGCTACAAAAAGGGAGGTTTTCTATACTGATGTTAATTTATTTCAAGAACAAAAGAATAGTGATAAAAGTATTGAAGATGTTGCAACAATGCTTTATGCAACTAGAAACTCAACACACGTAGTAGCTGCTCCAAAGGGTACTTGTGTTGGAAGATTAAGAATTCGGGATAGGAATGACATAATCGATCTAGAAGGACTAGGAAGTGGGGGTTGGACCATTTCACCAATGCTAGACAACATTGACATAATTGAGTCTGACGCGGAGTTTATCCTTGTAATTGAAAAGGATGCTGCAATGATGCGTTTAGCAGAAGCAAGATTTTGGAGGAAATATCCTTGTATACTGTTGACAGCTCAAGGTGTTGGAAATGTTGCTGTTCGAATGTTTTTGAAAAGATTAAGTAAAGAATTATCTTTGCCAGTCTTTGCACTTGTGGATGCAGATCCGTATGGAATGTACATATTTTCGGTTTATTTGCGTGGCTCAAAAAGATTAAGTTATGAATCTCCTTTCTTGGCTACTCCCGACATCAAATTACTTGGACTTTTAACCCGTGATCTCGATAAATATAACATTCCAAAAGAAGTAAGAATTCCAATGACAGCTCAAGATATTAAACGATCTAAAGAGCTTCTCAATGAAGGTTATGTATTAAAAAATAAAGAATGGTCAGATGATATAAGACTTTCATTAAAGCTCAAAATAAAGGCAGAGATACAAGCCTTATCTGCACATGGGTTTAAATTTCTAACAGATGAATACCTACCGGAAAAATTGACGACGGGAGATTGGATTGGATAAAAAACTAAAAATAAAAACGAAGAAAACTCAAAAAAAAGTTAGTTTAATAAATGAAAATAAGAATAATTTATAGCGAATTTTTAAGCATTTTTAAGGCATAAAAAATATCCAATATAATAATTTAATAATTATTAATTATAAAAAAAAGACTTTAAAATGCGTTTCTGATTATTAAAAATATAAGAATAAAAATAATTTATAACCTTATAGAAGTATAAAATAATATTTTTTCTTCCTCTTGTATGAGAATTGTAAAGTAAGCTATTTAAATTAGTTTAGAATATATTTATAGTATAATTAAATAAAAAATTAAAACCTTATAGTAGTATAAAATAAATCAATCTCTATTACTTTAGGAAAGAATTGAAATTTATAGAAACAAGATTATATTAGTCTAGTTCATATTATAGAAAACAACTATTTTTTAGACAATTTAATAACGAAAAAAAATGTTTCTGATATAAAAGTTATAAAAAAAATATGAGCAAAAAAACAAGTTTTTGGGAATTTGGTGTTTAGACAAATTAAAAATATAATACAATAAGAGATTTGTGATAAATGTTAATAGGATTTAAAAAGAAATTAAAAATGAATAAATAGAGAAACCTTATAGTAGTATAAGGTAATAATTCGGTAAATATAAAAAAATCTAAAAACAGAAATGAATTGTAATAAATAACCAAAAAACATATAAAATAATAATAAAGATAAAAAGGATTTAGAAAGATTTCTGAAACTCTATGGAAATCTCTCATTATCTAAATATTCATCTAAAAACCATTCATAGAAAGGTTTAATAGCGGATTCGCATCTATTTTCTTTATATCTCTCCAATCTCTGTAAAAAAACAAGGTATTTTTGAGCATAAAATTCCTCGTAGTATTTCGTGTACCAAGATTGTTCATCCATTCTTTTAGAATCTATCCAACGTCTAACAAATTTGTTTTACCTGTTATATTATCGTAAAACTCATTCCAGATGTTAACATCCTTACCATAATAAGAAATAAAATCTTCCCTTTCTTCAAAAATTTGTTTAAATTTACTATTATAATATTTCTGAGGAAAATTTGTACGTCTTAGCGAATCCCAAAAAAATGTAGAATTAAGTGTGAAGGATACGGGGGTTGGCATCACCGACAATGAGAAAACTAAATTATTTCAAAAGTTTGGAAAGATTGAGCGATATGGAATGGGCTTGAATCTTGATATAGAAGGGGCAGGTTTGGGGTTGTATATTTCGAAAAAGATCGTTGACTTGCATGGAGGGCAAATTTTAATAGAATCCGAAGGAAGAAATAAAGGATGTGAGTTTAAAATTAGACTTTTTAAAAAATAACGCTTTTTTTTCTTTTTTTCATATTTAGTCATTAAAAATTTCAATATAATGAAATTACTAGCTTAAACCTTTCAAGTTAATGAGGTTTCATTACTATTTAAATTACATTTAGCCTTAAACAATACAGAAATTATGAAAGAGTTTACAGAATGATTTATAATTAACGAAAGAAGTGGCTAGATTTTAAAGGAAAGTAATAGCTCAAACCTTATAAGTCAGTGAATAATTGATTA
>CAZALK010000027.1:0-38147 GCA_964486045.1 uncultured archaeon | reverse complement strand
TGCGGCTGCTGGAGCGGCTGCTGCTTGACTATCACCACTCCCGCTTAATAGTGAGAACAAAGTGCTAGCTGCTGCGGTTTTTACTGTACCTGTAGCTGCTGCGACAATCTTTTTCGAGGAGGTACTCACGGTTTTTACTTCTTCTGCAACATCTATTTCTTTCAAATCCTTTTGAGCTTTAGATAAAGATTTAATAAAGTCATTAATTCCTTTAACTGTTTCTCCTAGATCATCAGCAAGGCTAGTCAAACCTTTTTTCATAAAATTTATTACGCGCTCGATCTTTTTTTGTTCTTTTGAGACCACGTCCTACTCAATTCCTCTGATTATATTGTAACTATGTTTAAAATTATTATTAATTAGTATTTTAATTATATTAATATCTATATATATAATAGACTTTTTTCTTAATTCACTCTTGGTAATTGTGTAAAATTTTTTTCTTATGATTGCATTATAATTGTTCAATTATAAAAAATTATGTAGGTTTAGTATTGAACGTGTGATATTCAGAGATAAAAAGAGAGAAAGTCAAATATTAGTTTTTTTATTTTCATTCCAACCTTTAGTGTATTTGAGTACTAAACAATTTCGCAATTGTTATAAAAACGTTAATTATTAAAAAACTTAAACTATAATATTATATAATATATTTTATTAGTAAGTTTAAAAATTATAAAAAATTCAATCCTTCAAAAAATTCTTCAGAATTGAAATAAATATAAAATAGGTGTTCAAAATACCAAAACGAGAACTTTTTATTAAGCGGGTGTATGAAATCGTCAACGAGCTTAAAATCCCATTGATAGATGAGCGGGTTTATGATAAAGTCAATTTCAATCCGGGAGCTTCAATCGCTACAGTAATTTTCAGATTCGAGGAAGATGAGTCAGTAATCCGAGGGTTTCTTGGTCTTGCGGAATATTTCCATACCGTTGTGATCAAGAAAAAGGACGAATTTTACATTCCTCATGCTTCCATCTTATTCCGTTTGCTGAGCGCATAATTTCCTATTTTTTTTTACTTTTCTTTTAGTATTATAGCTCTATATATCATTTTATTACAGAATTGTAATAATTTGATTTGGTAATAATTTCCAATACTTCTGATTCTGGAACATCATACCAATTCTTATAGGCGTCAGCAACTGCAAACCACATTACATCTCTAACGTTCGGACAAAAAACTTCATCAACTTCAGATTTAACATTATTAATAGTTCTTAAAGGTGCTGTCGGAACAGCAATAAATATCTTTGTAGGACAATATTTTTTAATCATATTAATTGCTGCTAGCATGGTAAATCCTGAAGCTAAACCGTCGTCGAGAATAAATAAATATTTATTTTTAATGGTCTGGTTATAAAAATCTTCTAAATCATGCTCCTTTTTATAAAACCTTAATCTTTCTTTAATCTCCTTTTTAGTTAAATCTATAGAATCATTGACTGCTTGTTCAGATAAATTTAAACGTGATAAAAGTTGCTTATTAAATAAAATAGTTCCATCTGTGGTAATTGAACCAAAACCCGCTTCAGTATTATTGGGTATTTTAATTTTTCGAACAATTAATATATCATAATTCAGGTTGAATTGGGAGCAAAAGCCTTCAGTTACAGGAACCCCCCCATTTGGTATTGCAAAGCAAAAGAATTGTTTGCTATCTCCCTTAATCCTTTCTCTAATAGACTTATTTTCGCTTTTTATAAATTCTGCTAAAATTTCCCCCGCATTAAACCTTGATTCATATTTAAGAATCCGCATAATTATTTAAAATTATAACTGACACCAATAAAAACTTATAGTCTAAAATACCTAAAGGAAAGTGCTTAAATTTTCTTTTTTGCTTTTCTTTAATTTCTTAAAATCAGGTTTCAATAATGGTTAGATTTAAGTTAATATTATGAGTCAAAATTATCACGAGAAAAAGACGTTCAATCTTTCCGAAGCTAGAAAAATTAAAGGAATTTTTAGTATTAGCTTCTTGAGTAAAGACTATCGTTATTATTTTCAAAATAATTTTGTTTAAATCTATATAAAAATTTCAATTTTGGAACAGAAATGCTCAAGAGGTTTATTTTTATCTCTGGTTTACAAGTTCAAAAATATCTACTTAACTTTAAATAATCGTAGTTGAATAATATTAGTAATTTAATTTAATTAAAAAATCCAAAAATACAATTGAATTAATTATGAGAAAAGATAGAATATCAGGTTTATTGATATTATCAGTATTATTTTTAATTCCATTTGGAATTAATGCAAAGGCTCAAGTTCCTGACTATGTCGGGGTTAATGTAGGAGACCAATTCACTTGGAAAGCTAAAGTAAATTTTGGGAATGTTGATGATTTATTAGATAATGTAAGAGATCTTTTAGCAGATTGGAAGGCCAATCTTCCATCTATTGATTTATTTGGATTTGAATCATTAACTCCTGCCGAAATAATTGAGCAAATAGCTACAGGGTTACTTTCAAATTTTCTTCCCGTTGGATGGGAAAGTTTGAATGTGACGGATTTGATTGAGGCCACAATCGTGGATCATATTGAGCAATTTAATTCAACAATTCTTTCAGGAATGATTCCTTCAAATTGGCAGACTTTAAACTTTACAGATTTTTATGATCTTGTTTTTGATGGAATTAATGGGACATTAGCTCCAGGTTGGGAAGACAATCCATTTCAAGATTTATATGCGATGTTGATGAATGAAATTAATTCTACGATCAATTATGGATTAATCCCTGCTAACTGGGAGGAACTTTCGATGATAGACTTTTATAAAGCAATGGTGGCAAGTGTTCCCCTTATAGGAGAAAGTTTTGCGGTACATATGATGCTAGAATCCATGGTACCTTCATTCCTTCCAATTGAGATACAATCAATAACGATGGGTGAACTGTTTGATAACGTAACTGCTTTGTTTGGTATGCCTATAATGAATGCCACAACTCTGTTTAATGAATTATTTTTAGGCCTCAACCAAACTATGCCCGGTGGAATGGAATCTGAGCTTATGGCGGATGTACTCGACTTTTTTGGTGAAATGGCAAATAGTACAATGCCTTCAGGATATGGTGCACTTAATGCATCTGAATTACTGAAATACGGTAGCGAAGCTCTCGTGAATATGACAGGGATGCCCCAATCACTTCAGATTTTAACACTCACAGGATGGCTTGATTATGGTTTTACTGAAGCATTAACGCTACTTGACACTATGATAATACCAGAATGGGATACAATGTATTTAACCTTTCAAGCAATGGGGATGTTGAGTTATGAAGCTGGCTTAAGAGTAAAGGTTATTTCAATAGGAACTGAGGTTGCTGCATTTCCAGGTGGTCCGATGGGCGTACCCATTGGCATGAATCTTTCTTTTTCCCTTGATTTTGAAACATGGGAAAGTATGTCAAGTATAACAGGTTTAAGTCTTAGTACAATAACGACACTACCATCTGATGGATTTTTTATGAATTCATTTTTTCCTGTATTGACATTGCCTACATATATTGTCGACCCATCCACTTATTCAATTGCTCCACTCGCTTTACTAGATCAATTTATATTATCAGGTACTTTAATCGTGGCAAATAATTATGATTGGAACGCCGTTCAAACTGATTTGACATTTGCAACTACACAAAATCCAACTGCTATTGTATTATCAGTTGAATGGAATGCAAATGGTATCTTAGAAAGAGCTGATATAAAAGCAGGGGGATTAGTAGTAGCAGAAATTACTTTGATTGGAGCTGAAGGGGAAATTCCGGGATATGAGATTCCTCTTATTCTAGGATTTGCAGGTTTTACTGTAATAGCAATAATTCTGTATGGAAAGAAAAAAAATAAATCTATATAAATTAATTATCTTTTTTTTTTTTTTGTTTTAATTCCACGAAATCAATGATAATTTAAAAATTTAAATTACCATAATTATTTTATTACACTATGGAATTAAATATTGCAGTTTTATTTATTATCTCTCTCATACTCATTCTATGGGAAATCAAAGCTGATTTTGTTTTGCTGATATTTGGTTTTGCTGCATATATATTTCTTTTATTTTATATAAGTACTTCTGATCCTTTAGCAAGTCTTGTTTCAATGGTAAATTTTTTAATATTTAATCCTTTAGGGTTGTTACTGTTGTTAATTCCCTTAGGAATATTTGGTGTGTACAAATATTGTAAAAAAAAATAAAATGTTGATGATAGTAAATATTCCTTTTTATCTTATCATTTGCTATAATACTATTCTAATTTTTGTAGCTTCCTTAAACCAATATGGAATATTAAGAATGAAAATCCCGATGTTAAGGCTAAATTAATTAGTAGTATATATGTTAAGCCTAAAGAATTATTTAATGTATCTGGTGCAAATGGAACAAATATAAAAAGTACAATAAAAAAAGATACTATTTGTGAAAAAATAAGAAAATAGCTGATTAAATATGCATTTTTACCTCTTTCCTCGAATAATGGATTAAAACACTGAACCCCAATTGCTTGTATTTGAATTGCAAAGCTATACAACATAAATGTAATAAAAAAGATCAATGTATATATTAATTCTAATTGAAATAGTAAAGTAAAAAAGAATGTAAGAATGATATCTAAAATCAATATTAAGTAAAAAATTTCATAAATATAAGAAAATACGAGAGCTTTTATTCCTCTTGTACTACTCTTATATTGAAATAATAATTGCTTTGAATCAATAAAAATATGTAAACCTATTAATACGCCAAATAACAATCCTCCAACCCATGCAACTATGACGATTATTAATAATTTTAAGTTTAGAATATCATAACGTGCTAAAGCTTGATCCTCAATAGAATAAATTATTATTACACCAATTACCGAAATTAATGCCCAGATATAAATTATTTTAAACAAATTTTCCCTTTTCCTAAAGAATATCTTAAACTGAGTGATTATTAGCCCTCTCCACTTAGGAGGAGTAGTTTTCCTAATTAATTTGTAAAGTCCTCGTTCCTTTTTACTTATAAAAACTTCGTTTTCAGCATGGTCCTCTAATGTATAAAAACTATCCGCATTTTTATATGAAAAATAAAGAAGTACAGAAGGGGTAATAAATCCTAAGGAAAGGTTCGCTATAACAAACAAATAATTAGATAAGGTATTAAAAAGATTTAATGACGGATCAATAGCATACAAAATTATATTTGAATACCAAAAAGAAGGATAATACATTAACCAAACTTTATATGCTGGATTAGATGAGATAAGATCAAAAACGAAGCGCAATATGTAAAACATCGCAATAACTATAATTGACAATATGAGTAGGAAGGATTTGCCGAGATCTTTTGCCATTTTACTTTTAGTCATTTTATGTTCAAAGAAGTTCGCTATAATCGTACCAATTAAGAAACTAAAAGACAATAGCATAAATAAACTTGAATAAATCACAAAATATTGCAAAATATTCAAGATTTTAATTTGATTCAATAAGCTGATGATAACAGGTCCCATTCCTAAGATCAGCAAAAAATAAAAAATTAACTTACCCAGAAATTCACCAAGAAAAATATCTCTAGGTCTAATAGGAGAGGTTAGTAATACCTCACTATGTCCAATTTCTGTCTTCCTATATAGGCTATAAAGTGGATAAATCAGAATGATTAAAAAAAATGACGTTAAGAAATATTCTATAAACGTAACAGAAAAAGAAATATATTCACTTGGAATTTCTTGAGCAATTTGAGATATGATAATATCAAACAAATTCGGACCTAGGTAAAATCCCCAATACAAAAAAATCGTATAAATAATTATTAAAAATAATTTTCGATTTTTTCTATACCTATATGTCTTGAGACGAATTTCATGTTTAACAATTATTTTCCAAAGGCTCATAAATTAGGGTTTTTTTATCCATAAGATTGAATTTTGTAATTATTTAAAGTAGAAATGCTTTATCAAGATTTTTTTCTCCCTTTTTTTTTATCTTCCATTAAATTTGTTTGGATTGTAATGGTTAGATGTAATTGCTATAGATACTAATCCAGAAACCAATATTATAATAACCAATAAAGAAATAGTACTATTAATATCATCACTTAAAAAATATCTGAATTCTTTTACTATCTCTCCTGAACCTCCTTCAATTTTGACTTTTATTAAAAGATTCCCACGATTTGGAAAATTCAAATTACCTTCCCATAACGGTTCTTCATTAGAGATTTTTTCTAGTGATTTCCAATTTATTAATTGAAATTCATTCTTAATATCGAAAAGACTCCATTTTATAGATATAATTCCCTCTGGATCCCAAGCAAGAACTCTTAACTTTTTACCTTTAACATTTAAATCTCCAAATAAATATTTTTCTCCCGGGGGATTAGTTATAATTGCTTGGGGCCAATCTCCTACATATTCTACTGATGTTGAGAGTTTATTATTATCTAATGAAATAATTCTGTATGTACCACCCCCTTGGTCAAAATTAGATGTTGTAATAGTTAAGAGATTATTAAAGTATTGAAAATAATTTTCATGAGTATGGCCTGCGAGATAAAAAGAGACATTGTGTTCTTCATTTAATTCATTAAAGTCTTTCCCACTAAGACTTTCTTCTGATTTTATTTCATAATAAGGTGGGTAACTTGGTGGATGATGTCCAAATACAAAAATCTTATCAAACTCTTTATACTTTTCTAGTTCACTTTCATACCAATCTAACTCTGCTGAACTCAAGAATCCTTGATAGCCAAATTCAAACAAATTGTAGGACTTTTTGGCCGTATTGAGCCCAATAAAAGCATAATTTCCGAAAGTAATAGATTTATTAAAAGAATATTGAGTTGTATTAAACGTTCTACCCATTATAGAATAGTTAAGAAAATAGGTAAAATTAGGATCATTGGCTGCATCGTGATTACCAATAATATCCATATATATTGATGCATTCATATTATTGTCATCTAATGCTTTTTTATAATACTCCCAGCCTTCTTTGTCTTGTTCTAGACCATAATTAGCATTATTAATATCACCGGTATGGTAAATAAAAAGAGGTCGAATTTCGTTATATGTTTCGTTTAAAAATTTGTAAAACTCAGCAACCTTCCTAACGTCGTACCATAAAAATTGAGTATCAGATATTTGAATAAACCAAAAAAGTTCAATATCAGTTGAAGATATAAATCCATTCGTAGAAGATCTGATTTTAAGATATTCTACTTCACTTTTTGTTTCTAATTTTAAGTGATTTTCATGAAAATATGAGAAAATTGAAAAACTATGTATGTTAAATATTAAAATTAAAAGGAAAACAAAATAAAGTAATTTTTTATCCACTTTATTACTCATAGTTATGTCTATATATGAAATAACTATCGTTTTTAATATATTATATCATTAAAGAAATTATTAATTGTGAGTGAAATCAACATTTTAAAAGCGTTATTTTTGAAATAGGTGATTTACTGATAGGTTTAGGTCCCGAAGAAACTGTAATGCAATGGAGAAAATGTGTGAATCCAGAAAAATATGAAAATAAACAATGAATAATTACTCATGATAATTAGGATGAACCATAAATATTGGCTGAAGCAGATATTGATGGGAGAAATATCCTCATTGAATGAAAATGTTGGTGGAATCTATGAATGATTTAATTGAAGTTAAGTTTATTTCTCCAAAAAAAGGAAAGGGGGTCTTCGCAAAGAAAGAAATTAAGAAAGGGACAATTATTGATGTAGCACATGTTATCCCTTTACCAAATAAGGATTATAAGAAAATTAAGAAAACTGTGATTTATAACTATTGCTATGTTTGGGAGGATCCAAAGCATGATTCTGAATTTAGAAACGCTATTTCATTAAGCATTAGCCAATTCATAAATCACTCTTATGATCCCAATGTTAGATACATTTATGATTATGACAATAACTGTATTGAATTTGAAACGCTAAGAGATATCTCAGAATTTGAAGAATTAGTCACAAATTATAATGGACTTGTAAACGATAAATCTTCGGTCTGGTTTAAGCTGGAATGAATCACATCTTTGTAATAATAGTCTGATAGGGCTTAATGTTATTTTTAGTGTCCACCTCACTCAGAATTATATAAATATTTATGCATACAAATATCCATAAATAGTTAATTCAAATCTAAGTAGAAGAATATCTAAATCTTCTATTATATTATAGAAACCTTTTTTAAGAATTAGATAGCATTTTATCTAAAATTGTAATATTTATAAAAAATAAAAAACACAATAAAAATACGTATAAGGTTATATTAATGGGAGTAGGTAAGGTTTTTGCTTTAATTGGTGGTGTATTAGGGGTGCTTAGTGTGGTTCTATATTATATTGCCCCTGAAATACTTAGTCTTTGGAGACTTGATGATCCGATGTTGTTGGTGAGAGTATACTTTGGAGGTTTTGGAGCATGGTCAGGAGAGGATTTCGGGGTTCCGTTCTCACCTCAATACTCCGGAGATATCATTTTGATGATTGTAAGTGTGCTAATTATTGGTGGCGGAGTAATAACCTTTATAGCTGGTGTAGCAGAAAGTAAAACTGTCGGGATTCTGGGAGGGATCATCTTATTAGCTGGCCCAACCCTACTTTTAGTCGAGTTAATCGCTAAATTGGGTGTTTTCGGAGACATATTAATTCCACTTATGGGTGATGTGAACCTCTTGGCGGGTAACATACCAGGAGTGGCAGATTGGGGTCTTGGAATTGGTTCATATTTAGCAATTGGGGGAGGAATATTAGGAATAATAGGTGCAGCTACCGTTTAATCAAATAAAACTCTTTTTTTTATTTTTCTTAGGAATTAGAAATAAGATGAAAAATTCTATAGAATTAAGTGTGGGAACAATAAAGAAAATCTGAATAGCACTTGTAGATGATAAAAGTCCCTTTTGGTTTGACATGGAAAAATAACCAATTTATAAAAGATCTCGGCATAGATAAATTCATTATCTCATCTTGAAAATCTTTTCCTTTAGGAAAAAAACTTCTCTCTTATTGAATAGTTAATTCAAATCTAAGTAGAAGAATAACAAAATCTTCTATTATATTATAGAAACCTTTTTTAATAATTAGATAACATTTTACCTAAAATTGTAAAATTTGTCAAAAATACAAAACATAATTAAAAACTTAATAACATATGTAAAAGGTTATTTTAATGGGAGCAGGTAAAGTTTTTGCTATAATTGGTGGTGTATTAGGAGTGCTTAGTGTGGTTCTATATTATATTGCGCCCGGAATAATTTGTCTATGGAGACTTGATGCACCGGGGATGGTGAGAGTATACCTTGGAGGTTTTGGAGTAACATCAGGAGAAGTGGGCATCAATCCATCCCCAATTACATTCGCTGAAGATATCATCTTGATGATTGTAATTATGCTAATTTTAGGTGGTAGTGTACTAACTTTTATTGCTGGTTTAACAGAAAGGAAGGTATTCGGAATTCTGGGAGGTGTCATTTTTTTAGCTGGCCCGACCCTACTTTTGTTTGAGATAATTACTAAAATAGGTGTATTTGAAACTATGGCTACTGTATGGCTGCCTGGAGAGAATCTCTTGTTTGGTAGCTTTCCGGGAATGGCGGATTGGGGTCTTGGAATTGGTTTCTATTTAGCAATTGGAGGAGGAATATTAGGAATAATAGGTGGAGCTACCGTTTAATCAAATAAATTTTTTTTTAATATTTTTCTTTGGAATTAGAAATAGTATTAATGAAATATTCTATAGAATTAAGTGTGGGAACAAAGAAAAAAATCTGAATAGTAGTTGTAGATGATAGAAGTCTCTTTTGGTTTGACATGGAAGAATTAATTTATTAAAGATCTTAACAGAGCTAAATTCATTATATCATCTTGAAAATCTTTTCCTTTGGGAGTTTCCAAAATTCCAGGATGATTTTTAAATCTCTCGTCATTCAACAAGAAGCTAAATGGTTTTTTTCCTAATTTTCCTTGACCTATATGGGTATGTCTATCCACTCTAGAGCCACAATCCTTATCAGTATCATTTAAATGAAAAGCAAACAGATATTTTAAACCGATTTCCGCATCAAACTCATCCCACATTTCTTCATATTTTTTTTTTGTTGTAAAATCATATCCTGCTGCAAAGGAATGGGCAGTATCAAAACAAATTCCAATTCTATTCTTGTTTTGTATTTGATCTATTATCTTTTTGAGGTGATAAAATTTATTACATAGACCTTCTCCTTGTCCTGCCATTGTTTCAAGTAATATAATGGCTTTTGAGGATTTTGTTGCATCCATTAGTTGATTTAATTGATCAGCAATTTGAGATAATGCTTCTTCTTTTGAAATTTTTCCCTTATCAATGAGGGGAATAACTCCAGGATGTATGTTCTCATATTCAATATTTAATTGATCTACCTTTGTAAGTTCGTCTAGCAAAGCAATGTATGACTTCTCTAGCTTTTCCTTATCCAAACTAGCTAAATTAATTAGATAGCTATCATGTGCTACTACAGGCCAAATTTCGTCTCTAAATTCTTCCTTTTTGCTTAAAAATGCATCAACTTCTTTTTGTTTTATAGGTCCGGAGGACCATCCTCGTACATTTCTAACAAACACTTGAATTGATTCACAACCTAACTCTCTCCCTCTCTCAAGAGCCTTGTATTTTCCCCCCTTAATACTCATGTGTGCACCAATTCTCATTAATATCTCCTAAACAATTTTAGTATTTTACTTATAATATTATATACTTATTTAAAATATTTTAAAATCAAGTAACCTGCGTGATAATAAAAATCTCCATCGATTCTAGAACATATAAATGAGAAAAGAATTATATATGATTTATGAAAGATTTTTCAAATTACTGGAATGCTATTTCATATGCATTTGTTAAGTACGGCAACCTTAAACGAAAAGCTAAAGATATTCCTTATGTTGTCCATCCAATTCGAATCACTACGATTTTACGCGCAGCTGGTTTCAATGAATTTGATAATGAAGATCTAATGATCGCAGCTTTGTTTCATGATCTTCTCGAGGATACTGACACTAATTTAAAAGAACTTGAGGATAAATTTGGTAAAGAAGTTGGGGAAATTACTGTTGAACTCACCAAACCCGAAGGTGCTAAAGGACGTAAAAAAGATAACTGGTTAGAAGAATTAGTAAAAAACTCAAAGGAAGCAAAAATAATAAAATTAGCTGATAGAATTGACAACCTCATGGACATGAGAGATGTTTGGGACGCAGAAAAGCAACGGTCATATACAAATCAAGCAAAAATTATACTAAAATCATGTGGGGATGCTAATAAACAATTAGCAAATAAATTGGATTCTTTAATTCATGAAATTTTGGACAATTTGTAGAAAATTGAAATTGTATTTTAAATTTAATGAAAATTTAAAATAAATGGAATTAAAATTATTTCAAATAAATCAAATAGTTCGATTTATGTTTATGAAGTTCAAATGCGCTTGGAGAAATAATTAGTTTTAAAAGCTTTCTATATTTTTCAATTAATAGATCAGAGAGTTCTTCAGCATCTATAATTTCAACTCCTATAGATTTATATTCCTCGATGGCGTTAATATTTTTTAATTGAATTCGAATTGTAGCGTTTTCTACATTTAAATAAACAATGCCTTCACCGTCGTATTTTAGAAAAAATTCTTGATCTTTAAATTCTTGAGGAAATAATTGGATACCACGTAATTCTCGTACCAACGTCTCTTTAAACAAAAAGAGATTTAGATTTTTTCTAGAGCCTTTTTTTTCTTCACTTGAAAATACTTCTTGCAATCTAATTATCTTACTATCTATATATTGGGTAATACTTCTTTTTATCTCTAGCACGTCCATATCAACTTCTTCTCCGCTTTCTTTTAATTCTCTTTTTTGCCGATCCGATAATTTTAATCCATAAATTGGGTCATCTTGAAAAATTCTTACTTCTCCCTTCTTGAGATCGTTCGAAAAGTTTACTAATTTATGATTATTTACAGCCATAAGTTCTATTTTTTCAACCTTTTTCGAATAAGGATTAAATGAGGAATTTACACTATTTCCTGATGGTAAATAGCTCTCACGCAACTCATCTTCACGATCACGAATATCAATGTTTAATCTAACTATTTTTATATTCGTTAATCCTAAGTTAGACCATTTAACAACCCCTCTACACATTTTAGTGTCACCCGACTTGATTAGGTCATAATTGAAATTTATATTTAGCTTCGATGATAATTTTTCTTCCTCAATTTGTTTCATTTTTTTGTTTGATAACCAAGCGCGAATCGCACCGTAGATCCCAGCAGTAGCTCCTGCACCAGCTAAAGCAAAATTTACTATGTCATTTACACTCATAATTTATTCCACCTTACAATTAGTAAAAATGAAGTTTTTCAAAATAATTTTTCATTATTAATACTAACAATACTCTGGGTATTTAATGATAATCAAAGAGATTAACATTTGTAATTATTAAAAACAAGAAAAAAAATCCCATATTGTCACATCAAGAAAATCTGCATATGTTTTTAAAATTATTTAGATTAAAAATAATATGGGAGTGCTTGCTAAACGGGAAATATATATTCGTTTTCTTGGATTGTTACTTTTTTTTTTAGGATTGATATTTTCAGTTGTTTCTGATTTTTTTTTGTTTCAGGATAAGCTAATATTTAATTTTCTCCTAATTATAAACCTCGTAATACTTTCATTTATTTTATGTTTGAAACTTGAGTTGAATCTTATTAGAGAGAATTTTTTAGCGAGTTTTATATTAATTTGTTTAATTGTAATCACTTTATTCATAGTAAGCTTTGATTATGTTATTAGAAAGATATTTTATGTTGAATATATATTCATTTTATGCTCAAATATCCTAATCATTGTTAGTTGGCATTATTCTATATCTTATTATAAGAAAAAGAAACTAATTTTCTTATTTGGGTTTATTATTTATGTTCTTGTCACTTTTTTTCTAAGATTGGGGAAGTTAATATATCAAATTGGCCTGATTATAGGGTTGTTACCTCTTATCCTCATTATCAGTGGAGTAACTGTTATATTGGTGATAGAGATAAGAATGATGAGAAGAGGATTACTAAAATTTGTATAAGAATTTGCACTATTCATCTAGTTTTTCCCAGAAATTCCGAAATTCTTCCTTTGAAAAAGTAACTTTAAGATTAGTTGGTTCAGAGGGTTCCTCCCTAAAAAATGAAGGTAGATCATTATCATCCTGAGAAATCCCTACTTTTTTGTTAAATTCAAGTTCATTTCTAAGGGTTTGCTTTCCTAAGTTTAAAACATCTTTGCGACTTAAATTTATACCATACATAGCATTTAATGCTCCTGTAATTATTTCCATATTCTCCCAACTAGGACCAATAAAATAACAACATCCCATTGAATCTAACACTGCTGTATAAAGTTGTAATTCATAGGACAAATCAATCTTTCCCCTATTTTCTGTTAGTTCCCCATAATCTTTTGTTTGGCTTGCTACCCTTCCTGCTATTGCAGCACCAGCAGTATGATCTGCTCCCATAGGTGAAGTTGCGTATGTTACACTCATTGCTTTAAAGACTCGTGGTTCATATCCAGAAATTCCCTGACCCTTAATATGAGGAATTCTCGCAAAATTAATCTCCTTTCCAAGGTGGCAGACTCCATTACCATAGAGCTCTCCTATGAATGAATTTTTCTTAATTTCATTAAGGATTTCAAATACTCTTTGAGAATCACCCCATGGAACTTTTCCTGCATCCATCGCAACTCCCATTGTAACTCCAAATTCAATAGTATCAATACCAACATCATCGCAAATATGATCGATCTTAGCTATATCATCTAAATCATCAATGAGTAAATTAGAGCCATTGGCAAATATAGTTTCATACTCTAAACTTGAAGTTAAATGGTTTCCATCCTCATCAACTATGATATTTGAGCATTTAATAACACATGTAGGGCTACAAGGGACACGCTTTGATCCATTTCGAACTGTTACAAGTTCATGAAGTTTTTCACCAGAAATATTTATAGCTTTATTGAAAGAGCCCAATCTGAAATTTTTTGTCGGTAATCCTCCTAATGTACTCATTGGTCTAACCATATTTGAGGTTCCGTAGATTGAAAAATTCTTTTTTGACATCGCTAAATTTTGGGCAAAAGGTTTTGATAACTTTCTAAATGATTTTATATCATCGACCTTAACCTCGGAACTTTTTGAGGGTTTTATAACGATTGCTTTAACCCCTTTAAATCCCATTACTGCCCCCAAACCTCCTCGGGCAGCATGACGGCTTGGATATCCTTCTAAATCATTCGCTGCTATACTAGCAGATTTCATCAAATGTTCCCCAGCGGGACCAACTGAATAAATCCCAATATTCTTACCAAATTTTTTAGCTAGCTCA
The DNA here is from genome assembly GCA_964486045.1 of uncultured archaeon. Taxonomy (GTDB): domain Archaea; phylum Asgardarchaeota; class Lokiarchaeia; order Sigyniarchaeales; family SOKP01; genus Loki-b32. The sequence goes on along the minus strand of CAZALK010000027.1, from coordinate 23,727 downwards.
AAGTGAAGCTGATAATTGCCATAATTCTCAAATTTTCTGGTAGATTCGATATTAATTCCTTTATCGTTTATTGATATGAGTTTTTGATTCAATGATTTTCCCTCCAAAACTAAGGCTTTTATACCATATGAAGCCAGCATTATAGAAGGTCTACCTCCCACGTTCGCTTCTTTTATTCCATTTGTTAGTGGACTCTTACCTCCAATTGATGTACGAGCAGAACATGGAAAGGGACTTCCTGAGAGTAACCCAGTAGCAATGACTAATTTATTTTGGGCGCTTAATGGTGAACACTTAGGAGGAACCTCATCAAGAATTAATTGTGAGATTAATCCTCGACCACCTAGCAAATAATATTTAGAGTTTTCAGAAACTTCTTCTTCTTTTGTTTCCTCGGTATTAACATTAATTCTTATTATTTTCATTAGAAACCCAATTGTGAATGAATAAATTTAAAAATATTTAGAAACTTTAAAATCATTAGTGAAATTCTTTTATTTCCACATTATTTTATGTAGTACTATTAGAACAAATTAATGAAATAATAATTATTCTCTGAAAAAAAGTATAATCAAGACATAGATTTAAATATACAACTAGACCATATATGCATATCACAACATATTATTATAATAATAATGATGTGTAATTTGTCGAAATTGACCTATCCTTTTGTAATTTAATATTTTGGTAAATAATATGAACGAACAATATCGTACCTTTTTGAGAAATGATAACAAAAATGAAGCTGATAATTCTCAAACTCATTGTTGTAACAATCCTTTTGTCGAATCTAGAGATGGAAATGAAATTTGTATAAACTGTGGCTTAATTTTTGAAAGGACTTTTGTGGGGAATGAGAGACGGGCATATACTGTTGAAGAGATACAGACCCGCCGTCGAACTGAACCTCGTTGGAGAGACTTTGGACCACGTACTATGCTCCCAAATACCAAGACAGACAGCAAAGGGAAGAGTATAGGAGCTAAAGAACAGGCATTATTCTCACGATTATCAAAAATTCAGAATTCATTGATATCAAGCATTGAACGTAATTTCTGGGAGGCAAAACCCAAATTAAAGATGCTTACGAGTAAGTTAAATGTGCCTGAATACATATCAGAAACCGCGTGGAAAATTTATAGTATCGTAGCTAAGAAGAAATTAACAATGGGACGCTCGATCAATGGATTTATAGCAGGATCTCTATACGCCGCGATTCGTGTGCATGATTTTCCTCGGCTACTAGATGAAGTATGTGAAGCGTCTCTGACACCAAGGAGAACAGTTCATAGAAGTCTTGCTATGATTATAAGAGAAGTTTTACCTGAATTAAAGCTTCGATATCAGCCTATCACTGCGGAATGCTTAGTTTTTAGATTTGGAAATGAATTAGATTTACCTATTCAAGTTCAGAAGAATGCCATTAATATGCTGAAAGATGCCTCAAGAAATGGATTACAGAGAACAGGTAAAGATCCTAAAGGATTAGCAGCTGCGTGTATCTATATTGCAGCAAAAAATGGCTCTATTCGAAAAACACAATCAAGAGTTGCCGATATTGCTAAAATCACTGAGGTAACTCTCCGAAGTCGCGCTAAACAGATTAAAAATAAGCTTACATAAAAAAAATTTATAATTTCGAGAGAAATTATTAATTCTTATTATTTTTTTATTGTTTCCTGAAGAGTAAAGTAAATACATGAAGGAAGAGCTAAATTAAATCTAATTTTATTCTTGTTAATTAAAGATACACTATTCTTCTTTCGTTTCAGATTGTTCTATCACGAGAGTCCATTTAATACCAAAAGCAGTAATGATAAGTGATGTAATTAGTAAAAAACAATTAACGGAAATGAAAAATGTCCAGAATAACGCAGGCATAAGAGGTGTTATATCCGGGCGATATAAGGCAGCTCGAAATAGCACGGTTCCAACTGGTGGGGGAAAAAACAGAGGTATCTTTCCCAATAAAACAAGGTAATTCATCTTTACAAAAGCTCCTATTAAAATCACCATTCCTGACACAATCATCAATTTAGCTAGTGATTTACTTTCAATCGTGTTCTCTCTAGCTGTTTTGAAAATATACAAACCTAAAATCAAGAATATAACTATAGAAATAATTAAGAATAACCATAGTACTGTTCCTGTTAAAGAAATATAACTTGAGCCATAAATAAATTCTAATAATAGAATAGGAGTGCCATTCAGATCAAATTCAGTAAAATTTAAAGAAATGACAAAAATAATTTCAATAACAGAAAGGCTCATAAAAATAATACCAATAATTTTTAGAAACTTTATCATTTTTATATGGTTCATAAATATCAGCACAAGTTATTCTAAAGTAGCAAGGTAAATTTTTTATTCTATTATATTTTTACTTATTATTGTTTTTGAAATTTTTAACAATTTTTAACATTATTATTTTTTCTGCAAATCTATTTTATTCAATTAACGAAAATAATTAATTTTTTGAAAGAAAAGAGTAAAATTATAACAGTACAACCAATGTGTCATCATAAGAATGTAAAGAGAGGGAAAGGATTTTATTATTGTCAAGATTGTGGTAAGAGATTTTCTATTAAGGAATATTATAAATTAAAAAAATCTAACGACATTCCCTTAGAACAGAGCCTTAACTTTGAAAAACCAGTTAGTGATTTCTATCCAGATTCACAGATCGATTATGAAAGAAAGATAAGAGTTAGTGATTCAAAAGCATTACAGAACCCAGTAATCAAGGAGAAATATGAGCGGTTAAAAACATTAGAAAAATGGTTTAGAGATTATGAATCTGATTTCACAGAACAAAAAAAGACAATTGAACTTCTAAAGAGCCATGGAATAGGTTTGACTATTGATAACGTAAAATATCGAGAAATTCGGGACATCTATTTACGATTTAATAAAAATCATCGCCATAACTATCAAAATATGGTTATAATTTTTCTCGCAATCATATGGGTAAAAATAAAGGACACAACAAATATAAGGATTGATGAATTCATTAAAGTGGCAAAAGAACTCGGTCATAAAATTAATAAGAAAATGATTACAAACGCGATGTTAAAAGTAAAAGTTACTGAACGTATGTTACTAGAGAAAAAAAGCATTTCTGAATTAGAAAAAGATATTAAAGAAAAAATAAAAGTTGTTTTTCAAAAAGATGTAAATAGTATCCCCTATGAAGAAGTTAAACTATTCTTTGAAAAAGTTTCTGACTTTGAAAAAAAAAAGATTTCTATGCAATTAATCGCTGATAAAATTTTAAATCAGATTTCTTATAAGCAAATACAGAGTTTGAATTATAAAGCGTTTGTTGCCGGACTTATCTACTATATCGGTCAAATGTTTGAAAATCGCAAGATTTTTACTCAAAGTCTCATCGAAAAGTACACCAAATTCTCAAGTACAACAATTAGAAAAAAGTACCACACCTTAAGAGATATAATTGGGGAACCTCAAGAATTTCAACTCTAATTTTTCACTCCCTATTAATAATTTTTAAGGAATTACATACCATTAAAAACTTATAAATCTATAATAATTATTATTCTAACTGGATTTTCCAGAACATCATACAAAATATGTTAGAAGTAAAATACTCTAATAGAACTTATTATCATCAATCACTCGACGAATTGTTAAGAGACTTTAACACTAATCTCGAACAAGGATTAAAATCTTCTGAGTTAGAGAAAGATTATCAAAAATATGGGTATAATGAGTTACCAAAAATTAAAAAATCAATCTGGAAAATATATTTTGCGCCAATTTTTAACTTCTTAATCTTAATTTTACTTGTAACAGGAATTATTGTAGTTATTTTGGGTTCCCCTGGTGAGACTGCAATAACATTTACCGTTGTAGTTATAAATTCTGCAACTGTAATTGTCCAGCAGTTTAGAGCACAAAAAGCACTAGAATCTTTACGACAGATTTCAGCTTTAAAAGCAACAGTTTTAAGAGATGGAGATCAATCCGAAATTCCAAATAGAGAATTAGTTCCTGGAGATATTATAATATTAAGTCAAGGAGACAAGGTTCCCGCTGACGGTAGAGTAGTAAATCAAGTTAATTTGACAATAGACGAAGCACCATTAACCGGTGAGAGTGAACCAGTTGAAAAAAATAATAAACCTCTTCATGAAAATGATGTTCCCATCCAAAAACAATCAAACATGATCTTCATGGGAACGTATGCACTTACTGGGAGGGCTAAAGCGTTAATAACTGGTACTGGTGTAAATACAGAAATAGGAAAAATTTCTGTTACTTTAAATGAAATGGGAAGTATTGAAGAGATTCCACTAACCAAAAAACTGAATAGATTAGGATTCATCCTAGGAATAATAGTTATAATTAATTTAATCATATTAGTTTCTTATAAATTCATTATTTTAGCTAATGAACTGAATTTTATTCAATCGGAAATTAGCAATGCTTTAGTAAGCTCTATATTAAGATCTACGAATGTACTCCCCATAAATTTACCTTTGTTAAGCACTCTGGTTCTTATAACAGGTGTTTTAAGCATGACTCAACATGGGGTGATTATAAAAAATTTATCTGCGATTGAATCATTAGGACGTGTGTCTGTTCTTTGTTCGGACAAAACGGGAACAATTACAAAAAATGAAATGACAGTCGAAAAATTTTGGATAAATGAAAAAGAGTATGATGTAAGTGGCTCTGGTTATGATGGTGAAGGGGAAATATCTTTTAATAGAGAATTGATTAATTTAAATGATAATTCTACTTTCCAGAAATTTATAGATTCAATAGTTATGAATAATAATGCTCAACTGGTTTTCGAAGATGTTAAAGTTAGAGTGGGAGGTAAAAGAGAAATGGCAGTAAGACGCGCTTTGGGTTCCCCTACAGAAGCAGCTCTAATAGTTTTATCTGAAAAGGCAGGTTATATCCCATATGATGTAAAAAATAAATATTCTCTTATTAAAGAGTTTTCTTTTAGTTCTGAATTAAAGCGTATGAGCTCGATCTATAGTTTAGAGGAAAATAATAAGGAATTATTTGTTTTCTCTAAAGGAGCACCTGAAAATATTATTACGATAACATCTGAGATTGAAATAAATGGTATAATTAAAAAATTTGATGATAGTAACAAAGAAAAAATTTTAGGAGACATAAGGAATCGAGCAAATCAGGGATTTAGAACATTGGCAATATCATATAAAAAGTTAACTGATGCTAATCAACCAAAACGTGAGAATATTGAAAGTAACCTGGTATTTTTAGGATTTGTCTCAATTATGGATCCTCCCCGGAGTGGGGTTAAGCAATCTGTAGCTGAATGTCAATCTGGAGGAATACAGGTTATTATGATTACGGGTGATCATCCCGCAACAGCGAAAACTATCGCCTCTCAGATGGGGATTTACAAGGAAGGAGATCTCGTAGCAGAAGGAAAACAAATTAAAGATTTTGATGAAAATGAATTTAAAAAAATTACAGTATTTGCCCGAGTAGAGCCTTCTGACAAGGAAATCATTGTAAGTAATTACCAGAGCAAAAATCAAGTCGTAGCAATGACTGGAGACGGCATAAATGATTCACTCGCTCTAAAATTAGCAAATGCAGGTATCGCAATGGGGGTAACTGGAACAGATGTTGCTAAGGAAACAGCGGATATGGTCATTTCTGATGATAATTTCACATCTATTGAAAAAGGAGTTAAAGTTGGGCGCGGTCTCTTTTCAAAAATTAGGGTAATAATCTATTTCTTTATATGTTTGAATATCATGGAAGCTATTATATTCTTTACATATGAATTTATTCCTACATTTGAACTATTTAGTTCTGAATGGCAACACATTTATATTTTTGGTATAGTACACTCTCTTCCCTCTTTGGCACTAGTAATTGATTCTCATCCAAAGGATATTATGCAAGAACCACCAAGAGATGAAGAAGAGATCTTAAATAAGAACATGTGGGTAATGTTATTAATTCAAGCTTTTTTGATGGGTTTAGGATTAGTGTTAGCCTTACAATTAACTTTGGGAGGGATTATACCATTAAATGAATGGAATTTAAATCCAAATATCAGCTATATCGTTTCAGGACAAGAATTGGCTCAAAAATCAAGAACTATGTTTATCACAACGCTTTTCATTGTTGAAACCAATTTTATTTGGTCTTTTAGACGACCTAATAAATCTATGTACAAGGGTATAAAAGAAGAATTTAACAGCTCACTGTTTATTATTTGTTTTTTTACATTAGGGTTACATGTCCTTGTTATCTGTTTTTCAAATATAGTTAATTATAATATAAACACTGTTTTAGGGTTAGATTTACAGTTAAATTTCATGTTCTTAAGTGCCTCAGATTGGATAATATGCATTTTACTAGCTTTACCAGGGATAATTGGTATAGAAATGTATAAATACTCCGCTCGTAAAAGAAATATCTATTTTTGAATATTTAATCAACTCACTAATTTTCCTGCTAATAAATTCTTTTTTCTTTTGTCTCTACTTCCCTCTCAACTCCACATATTTTAACTCATTACGACATCTGTGTTGTACCGAAGAAATTTCAAATTTTTTCTCAGATCATCGTTAAATTTAAATAGAATGAGCTTTCTTTTAAGCTTATCTTGACAAATTCTACTGCTCCACAAGCAGATATCACTAAACGGTTTGAAGAAAAGTTGATGGAATTAGAAAATGTACTCCCACCTTTAGGAAAAAATATTGGAAATAGTTGTGCTGCTGATACTCTTAACAGTATCATAGAAGTTTTAAATTTAAAAGATTTAAAAAATGTTTACTTTAACAACCTAGCCATTCCATTCAGTGATTTGGTTCATTTTAAGGGAAAGAATGGGTGGAAAGGTCCTAGTGGCGCGATTTCTGGTGCTATTGCGGCTATTGGGATTATCTCGGGAGGACAAGACAAAATAAAAGATTTAAATGTCCCAAAAGTATATGGTAAAGCAGTGAAATTTAGTAGAAGGTTCGAAGAAGAATTTGGATCAGTAATGTGTGAAGAATTGTGTGGTTTTGATTTAAATACTGATCTTAAACAATACGTGAAAACTAGAGCTTGGGAAAATAAATGTTGTAATTTTATCCTTTTTTCAGTTGATCAGGTTTCTAGGATTAATCGAAAAGAACTTAGACAATTATGGAGTTAAATAAGACAAACTTATCGGATTTTATTATTTAACAAGAAATAGATACCATAAAATAGCTAATAACCCTCAAAATTTCAAATAATCACCCCAGAGAACCATCAGAATTAACACTTTGGACCATTATAAGTGGAATTTTCTATTACAAATATAAAAAATTGCAGAATCTGGTTTCAAAATGTAATAAGTTAAAAGTTATTATTATTATTGTTATGTTATCAGATTGATTTGATACTTGATTTAAAATAAAAAAAAATTAAATGGTTTCATATGGCTACAGAAGAACAATTTTATAATCAAGAATTAGAAGAACAATTTTATGATCAGGAATTAGAGAAAATTTACAAAGACCTTCAGACTGATCCAGAAAAAGGCTTAACTGAGAAAGAAGCTCAAAAAAGGTTGTTGGAAAAAGGACCCAATGAAATCCCAAAGGCCTCAAAAGGCTTCATTAAGATATATTTAGCCCCTCTTTTTAACTGGTTAATCGTAATATACCTTGTAGGCTCTCTAATCTTATTTATAGCATGGCTTTTAGCTGATGAGGGGGAACTGACATTATTATTAGTAACTTTGGGAATTGTTTTCTTAAATTGTTTAGTTGCTATTATCCAACAGTTTCGAGCCACCAAAAAATTAAATGCTTTGAGGGAGTTAACAGCACCTACATCTACTATTATTAGAGATGGAGTAAAACTAGAGATTCCTACTAAAGAGATCGTTGTAGGAGATTTATTAACTTTAAATCAAGGAGATAAGATTCCTGCAGATGCAAGAATAATTGAAGGATTTAACCTCGAAATTAATGAAGCATCACTAACAGGTGAAAGTGAACCCGTAGAAAAAGAAAGAAATGGAGAACCAATAAAGGAAAAAGAAATTTCTATTGGTGATCGGTATAACATGGTATTTTTTGGAACTTACATTACCACAGGATCAGGAAAGTCTATTGTAGTAAAAATAGGCCCTAATACTGAAATTGGGAAAATTTCTCATGGTTTAGAAGAAGCCGGTACAAGTGAAATTCCAATCCGACAAAAAATGAACAATTTTGGCAAATGGTTAGGGTTGGCAGTTTTCGTATTTTGGCTTGTTACTTTAATGGTTATGTGGATTGCTAGTGGATTTACTCGATTGGAAATTGTAGAAAGTTTAAATTCCGCGCTTGATATAATGCCTATAAATATTCCCTTACTTGTAACTATTGTTTTAATAACAGGTGTCCTTGCTATGGCTCATCACGGCGTTATTATAAGAAATCTTGCCTCTGTTGATAGTTTAGGGCGTATTAGTGTAGTATGTTCTGATAAAACAGGTACTTTAACTAAAAATCAAATGTCAGTTCAACATGTTTGGGCAAATGGTTCTATTTTTAGAGTTACTGGGAGTGGTTATTCTCCTGACGGAGAAATCATCTTAATGGATGATCCAAAGGATCATGTTTCTATTAAACACATTGAAGATTATCCTCATCTTAAGTTACTTTTAACAGCGGGCTTTTTAAATAACAATTCTGCGCTTGTTAAAAATGAAATTGAGTTGTCTGGAAAAACATTATACCAATGGGGTGTAATTGGATCCCCTACAGAAGGAGCTTTAATGGTATTATTCCAAAAAGGAATGGGAGATTATCTACTCGATGAATATGAATCAATCACAGAATATCCTTTTGATTCAACATTAAAAAGAATGACAAAACTATACAAAAAAGATCATGTATACGTTGCCTTTACTAAAGGAGCGAGTGAAGTTTTAACATCATTATGCACTAAAATAATCTATACTGATAAGGAAATAGAATTCAATCAAGAAATTAAAGAAAAGGTAATGGAAATCGTCAACATTTATGCTAATCAAGGTTATAGAATTCTAAGCTTATGTTATAAAGAAATGAATGAGATTCCTCCTGAGGGTGATGAGGGGAGGAAAGAAAGTGAATCTAATTTAACTTTCATAGGATTTGTTACAATTTTAGATCCCCCGAGAGAAGGAGTGAAGGAATCAGTAGAACAATGTCATGCCGCTGGCGTAGATGTTGTTATGATCACCGGAGATTCTCCCGCTACTGCAAAAGCTATTGCTTCACAAATCTCAATTGTAACATCAGAAAGTGATACGCATCTTCAAGGCAAGGAAGTCAAAAATGTCAAAAATTTTGAAGAGTTTAATAAGATTAAAGTTTTTGCCAGAGTTAGCCCCGAACATAAGCAAGATATTGTTCAAAAATACCAAGATCAAGAAAAAGTTGTTGCTATGACGGGGGATGGTGTTAATGATGCTTTAGCATTGAATATGGCTGACGCTGGAGTAGCTATGGGCATTACAGGAACGGACGTTGCTAAAGAAGCAGCAGATATGGTTATCTCTGACGATTCTTTTAGTTCTATCGTTACAGGAATTAATCAAGGAAGAGGAATATTTGCAAAAATTCGCGCTGTGGTAATTTTCTATATTTGCATAAACGTTTTTGAAGGTATAGTTCAATTTTTCTTAGCAATTGTTTTAAATTTGCCTTATTTTTTAAATGAAGCATTTTATTATCAATGGATTTTTCTATCAATAACCCTACATATGTTTCCAGGTTTAATTCTTACATTTGATTCAATATCTGACGATGTGATGAAAGAAAAGCCACGAGACTCAGAGGAAATCCTATCTAAAAATATTTTTATTTTAATGATAATATTTGGAATACTACTAGCTATAAGCATGATTGTTGTTTACTATATAACTTTTAGCGGAACTTATCCCGTTTTTACTGAAAATTTTAATTTCGGTGCTCTTAATGGTGAATATCTTTTCACAACCGTAAATGACGATTTAAACACATTTGGAATTGGGTTAAGAGAAGCAAAAACATTAACTATGCTTATGGTCACATTATTTTTCTGTGAATCCTTTCTCATATTTCAGATTAGACGTCCAAATAAGTCATTAATTAGAAGTTTAATAGAAGATAGCACAAAAAGGATGTATCTTATAATTGGTTTCTTATTTTTTATCTTTTTGCTGTTGATGTATATCCCGGGAGTCCAAGTATGGCTTGCTGAACGTGGATTAAATTTTATGTTCATGTATTTAACAGGTCTAGATTGGTTAGTATGCTTTTTGATCTCATTAATTTGTATTGTTTCATTTGAAAGCGTGAAATTCGCGGCTCGTAGGTATAATATCACTTTTTAAATATCCTACTTTTTCCCCTACTTTTTTGTTATTCGACGTTTCAGTAAGTTTCTTATTTAAATACAAATTCTTCTCATTAATGTTAAAAGGAAACAATATAGTACTTGGTCCAGTTAAAAGAGAATATATTGATTCTTATCTCAAGTGGTTCAATGATCCAGAAATAACTCAATATTTAAACCATTTTCGACCACTTACTCGCATGATGGAGGAAGATTGGTTTGACAACCTAAAGAATCGAAACGATAATTTTCATTTTGCGATTATTATTCCTGAAGAAAATGGTGGAGAAAAGCTTATTGGAAATTGTGGGTTGCATGCTATAGATTTAAAAAATCGAGTTGGGGAAGTAGGAATCACTATAGGAGAAAAAGAATATCAAGGTAAAGGATATGGAACAGAAGCAATGGAATTATTATTAAATTATGGATTCAAAACTGTGAATCTAAACCGCATTCAATTACGCGTCTATGAATTCAATAATAGAGCTATAAAATCTTATAATAGAATAGGATTTGTAGAAGAAGGACGAATGAGACAAGCTGTGTTTATCAATGGAGAATATCACGATACCATTTTTATGAGTATTCTACAAGAGGAATGGATGAAAAAAAACCAATTAAGTTAAATTACATTTTAAAGATCCATTTTAATCCTAATTTTTTCTATTTCCTAAGATATTTGATTAATTATTTATTCAAACACAGACTTTTTCTTTTTATGTTAAAGGGAGATAGAGTAACACTTGTTCCCCCAAAGAAAGAATATATTGAGCAATTTCAAAAGTGGATGACTGACCCTGAGATTACTCAATATCTTAGTATTTTCAGACCAATCACTAGAGATATGGAAGAAGACTGGTATAATGCAATAAATAAACGTGAAAATGATGTTTTTTTCTCAATTATTATATATGGTGAAAATAATGAAGAATTACTTATAGGAAATTGTGATATTAGTGTTGATTGGAAAAACCGAGTAGGTTCATGTGGAATTGTTATTGGTGAGAAAAATTACCATAGTAAAGGTTATGGAACTGAGGCAATGAAATTACTTGTAAATTATGGGTTTAATACATTAAATCTCAACCGAATTGAACTTATAGCTCATAGTTTCAATTCTCGAGCATTAAAATCATATGAGAAGGTTGGTTTTAGAAAAGAAGGAACTAGACGACAAGCTGTCTACATAAATGGTGAATATCATGATTCAATCATACTTGCTATTTTGAAAAACGAGTGGTAGACGAAAAGATAATTTCTATGACTATTTAAGATATTGTATTATTTATACCAAAAATTAGATATTAGTATTTCAATTGAGATAAAATAAACCTTAAATTGTAATTTGCTTACTTTAAAATATCTTAACCTATTTTAAATTTAAATATTTTCATGACAGACATAAAATTTGGGAATAATCTCTATTATTCTCGTTCATGGGATCTTCTCAAGAAGAAGGTAGTTACTGCGGGTCAAGAAGCATGGGATACAATTTGGCTCCCGGATCACCTAAGTGGAATTCCCGGTGGGGCGATAGATGACTTTTTATGCTTATGGCCTCTTCTAGGTGTATTTTCTGAATTGGCTAAAGGGAAGACATTGGGATCAGCAGTAACCGATCCTTACAGACTGCATCCTGCAGCTTTAGCCCAAATGTCTACGACACTTAATCATCTAACTGGGGGAAATTTCATTTTAGGTATCGGAGCTGGAGAAGGAATGAATTTAAAGGCATACAACATACCATATAGTCACGCGGTAACAAAAATGGATGAATCAATTAGGTTGATGAAGGAATTCTGGAATAAAGGGAGGAATGTTACTTTCGAAGGAAAATATTTTCAAACTAATGACGCTGTTTTGCTTCCTAAACCTGTATCAGAGATCCCAGTTTGGATAGCTGGGAATGGACCTAAAACTATAAAACTTACTGCGGAAATAGCTGATGGTTGGATGCCTCTTGGTGCATTTGCTGACTTTTATAAAACTAATAAAGAAAAAATTGTTAGAATTATGAAAGAAAAAGGGAGAGATATAAATAAATTTACTTTTGGGTATTTTACTCGAATCTTTATGCATAACGATGAAAGTCGATTAGAATCTTTTTATAACGGTATGAAATCTGGATTAGCCCTACAACCAAAGACTTTAAAGAAATTAGGATACTGGAAAGAAGATTATGAACAGTTGTTTAAAGATGCTACTGGATTTGGTAGTGAAGAAATGAGCATCTTAGTGTATGACAGAGAAGATGCGAGAAAGTTTAAAGTTAATAAACTGGCACCTATAGTAGAAGACATTCCTGATAAACTAATCCGGGAAAGTGGGATGGTTGGTACAAAGGAAGATATTATTAAAAAGATACAGAAATTTGTTGACGCTGGAGCGGAACATTTTGTTTTGGAACTACAGAATGGAGTCTCAAGCAGAAATGCACCCTATACATATTTTGACGTTACGAAAATTTTAAGTGAAGAAATCATCCCAATGTTTAAAAACTCTAACTAAATTTAGCTGATTTTCTGTTTTTTCTTATTTACATGATTTTCGTTGAATAATTGTTTTTTTATTTTTTGCAATAAATTAATTTTTAAAATATTTAACATTCACATCTAATACTAAACACTCAAATTATTAGGTGTAAATAAATGAGTAAATCAAAGGTTTCAATTGTAAAATATGAAAAACCTCTTGAATCAGTGAGGAAATTAGTTGAATTAACAAATTTATTCGATGAAATCCCCAAGGATGCAAAGGTGTTTATTAAACCTAACATTGTATACTGGAATGCCGTTACTAATTTTCCGAAGTGGGGAGTTATAACTAGTTCACGTGTCATAGAAGATGTTATTGTTCTACTTAAAGAACGTGGAATCGATGATATATCAATTGGAGAAGGGATTGTTACTGCGGATGTTAAAGATACTGAAACAGCAGAAGATGCATTTGAAAAATTAGGGTATAATCTCCTTAAAGAACGGTATGGTGTGAAACCAATAAATACATTTACCCGTCCCTTTGAAAAGATAGATTTGGGTACCGGGTTTAAGGTTAACTTTAGTTCTGATGCTTTAGCTGCTGATGTTGTTATTGATATACCCGTATTAAAAACTCATTCACAAGCCGTCGTGACATTAGGATTTAAATGTTTGAAGGGATTAATTAACTATGCTTCTCGGAAAAAGTTTCATAGTGAAGATCCAGTTAAAGATTTACATCATAATGTAGCTAAATTACCTAACAAACTAAAAAAGGTATTGACTATCATTGATGGAATCTACACTCTTGAGAGAGGGCCTGCTATTGATGGAAAAGCCCACAGAAACAATATTTTAGTTGCTTCCACTGATATTTTATCGGCAGACTTGGTTGGTTCTAAATTGTTGGGTATAAACCCTACAGATGTACCCCACTTAGTACAAGCAGCAAAAGATAGAAATAGGCCTATGGATTTATCAGATGTAGAAATTGTAGGAGAGACAATTGACAGTTTAGCTTCACATCATGAATGGGATTTCATATATAATGATGCAGGAGATCTTCCACTACCTTTTCAGAGAATTGGGGTAGAGGGATTAAAATATCATAAATATGATAGTACTTTGTGCACTTATTGCTCAGGAATTAATGGAACTTTATTAATGATTATCAAAGGTGCATGGCAAGCGAGGAAGGGTAAACCATTTGATAATGTCGAATTTTTAAATGGTAAACTTCAAGAACCAAGCCCTGGAATGAATAAAACTATTCTTCTTGGTCAGTGTCAATACAATAAAAACAAAGATCACCCCAATATAAAGGAAATGATTCCAATTAGGGGATGTCCTCCTTCAACTGATGATGTAATAAAAGCTTTTAGTTCAATTGGCATAGAACTTCCATCTACAATGTTTCAAAATGTAAACAAAGGAGCTGGGTTCTTAATGGCGAAATATAAAGGGAGACCAGAATTCGACGAATCTTTTTTTCAAATTAAATAATTTAACTATTTTTTTTGTGTAATTTTTACTTTTTACAAAATATTTATTAGTATTGACATTCTAATTTAAAATCAACTTTTTTGAGATTATATCAATTAAAGATTATTCATTTAGGAAAGTAAATTTAGATTTTGAGAATATACCACCATATGTGAACCCATATAGATTATGATTAAGAATTCGAGAAACTAATGTACCATAATCTATAGATTTTATTCCTTTTTTCTTAAATCTTAAAAATAATTACTATTTATTTCGACGAATTTTTTTTTCCAATCTAACAACGTTATCAACTTAAAGTATCTCAATCCTAATTTTCTCCAAAGATATTAAAACAATTATTTTTATTAGATAGATTAGTTTCTTTAAATCTTATTAAATCCATAAAAGATGAATGTCAGAGAAAAAATTATATCTTTTATCAAGCAAAAATTTGTTCTGAATGCTGGTGACTCAAATTATATTAGAAAATCTAAATTTCTAAATATCATTTTATTTATATGTGGATTTCTTTCACTTATTGTATTTTTAATTCCCCCAGTTTTTACTCTTTTTGGACTTCCTTTTGGTTATGAAGAAGAAATTATCTACATCTCCTCAGGAAGCCTAATATTGTTAGTTAGCATTATTACTATATTTACAGTCAAAAAATTTGTGTCAAAACAATTTGCAAGTATTTTATTCTTAATTCTAATAACCATACTTTTTTTAGCGGGGAATACTCCAGAATTATTAGCTTCGGGGGTATCTACATTGTGGTTTTTTCTTCCTGTCCTCTTATCTAGCTTACTATTTCGTTCAATTTGGAGTATCTTTTCAACTATCGTAATTTTTATACTTATACTCTTTAATCATTTTATATTTGGAATTTTTCCAAAATCTCTCGAATTGATAGGTTTTATTATATTTTCAAGTATTAGCTTATTTTCTTCTCGAATATTGGAGAATTCTTTGAACTATTCTCAAAGGACCGAAAAAACCACCAAAGCTGCATATAACAGAGTTGAATTATATAAAGATCTATTTTCTCACGATGTAAGTAATATATTTCAGAATTTACAAGCGTTTATTGATTTATGCATGCTATATCTAAAAGAACCCATTAAGATTGAGAATTTTGAAGATTTAATAAAGATTGCAAATCAGCAAATATATAGAGGGGGGAATTTAGTTGCAAACGTTAGAATTCTCACCGAAATAGAGAAATCAAAACAACCATTAATAAATGAGGATGCCATTCTCATTTTAAATCAAGCGATTAACAAAATAAAAGCTGATTTTGAGGAAAAAGTTATAAATATTGAAATTGAATCTATGGGAAAAATAGTAGACACAAAAAGCGATAACCGATTAATCTACCTTTTCGAGAATATTTTAGGAAATTCGGTTATTCATAATGAGAATCCAACTGTTAAAATTTTAATAGAAATCTCTAAAGAAATTATTGACAAAACGAAATATACTAAATTTAAATTCATTGACAATGGGATTGGGATTCCTGATTCAATAAAGGAGAAAATATTTTTAAGAGGTTTAGAGAAAGATGATGATATTGGTGGGATTGGACTAGGTTTAACTTTAGTAAACAAAATTATCAAAAATCTAAATGGTAAAATTAAAGTTGAAGACAAAATCGAAGGAGATTATAGTCAGGGATCTGTATTCACCATTCTTATTCCTACAATAGATTGAATTTTTCAATTTCAAATCCAATAAAAATTCTTAAAAAACTCTGCAAGCTCAGGGAAATTTTTTACAGAATTAAGCTATTTTCCTTATTTTGCGATAGCACCTTGATACTGACTCCTTAGAATCAATTCTAAAGATTTAGATCATTGCTTTAATAGTATTTTAATCCTTGAATGCTCATAAAAATTAAGGATTTCGCTTATCTAAATAAGTTCAGCTAGACTAATCAAAAATCAGTTGTAGACTGCAAAGTTTTTATTTATTCCGAAATTATTCCTAAAGTAAGACATTTAACTTCAAAAAATCCCGGTCAAAAATATTGGGGTATATTTTCTAGATATTTCAAAACTTTTAATAGTTCATCTAATTATGTATAGTTACAATAAATCTAGTATGAAGCAAATGAATCATACTCACTTCAATTTGATTGGGGGGGAAAAAAAAGGTATAATTATACTAGTTACTTTAGCTACCCTTTTATTCTTCATAAATGGATCATACCCACCAAATTCTACTATTGAATTATTTGGGGAACAAAGTTTAGATCCAATTTCAGATTTAATAATTAATGAACTAAAAATGGCCGTAAATGAACCAAATGGAAAAGCTTTGGTAGTTTCGCAATATGCAAATTTCACAGAAAGTTATACTGACCCAAGCCTTCCTTCTAATGTAAGTTTCACTTTACAGAAAGATTGGGTTGCACAAAGCATTAATATATCTTTTGAAGGTGTATCTCAAAAGAAAGATAGAGTTATAAATGGTACTTTTGACTCAATATATCATGGATGGATATATTATACCAATCTTCCTGGAGATTATATTGGTCAGGAAGGGCAAGCTCCCGGAAATCCTGGAGGATCTGTTGAGATATATATAGATGATAAAAATAGTTATTTGGAAGGAGATTATGGCTATTATGAACAGAATATTACAATCCAAGAAGAATTAAGTTTCGGTAAATTATCAGTACTCTCTTTTGATTATTATTTAGATGACAACCCAGAGAATTTTTCTGCTTATTTAGCCATTATAATAGGAAATAGCGAAAAAAATAGGACAAGGGATTTTTCCACACAACTTCAAGTGGGTTCTTGGCAATCCCTTACTATGACATACGACACTGAAGAATTTCATGAACCATTTTTACCGGGGGAAAATGTTACTGTTAGAGTTGGAGTTTATTCACATGGTGAGAAAAGAATTGTCGGTGGCACAGAAACATTTTTTCAAATTGATAACGTAAAGTTTGATTTATGGACAATGCCAAATCAGATGAATATTGTCGGAGTCAAAGATCTTGAATTTAATTCCAACAAGACATATATAAACACTACATATGGTAAAGGGTATTATTATAATGCTACTGAAAGATCTTACCCTACAAATAAGGAAATTATTTTCACTATCTCGCAAAATGTCACTGGTATAAATGATTTTTATATAGAAAATATAAATATTAATGTCAATCTACTAAAAAGAATCAATTCATCAATAAGTGGACTTGATGGAAGTTTATATACAACTGGTATACCTATGATTTGGCAAACAGAACTTGTCATTACCATACCTAGCGATTATAAAAATACTATAGATGAAATAACAAAACCTGCTGATTGGAATATTACTCAAATTCTTGATGGGTATGATGTGAACCGCATACAAAGTTGTACAGGAACTGATCCAGGATCTATTGAGTTTATTATACCTAATGGAGTTTTTGACCAAGCTTTATGGAAGATTGAGGCTATTAGTTCGAATTATATCTTAAATGCGAGTCTAGTTGTTTGGAATGGCTCAGCTTTTAATGAAGAATCGAGTATTACACTTGGTGATACATTTCAAATTAATGCAACATTAAACGATACTATCCCATTCGCAAATACGCAAGCAAATTGTACAATTGAATATCCTAATGGTACTATTTTTTGGCAGAAAAGTAAAATACTTGGATCTTACAACATTAATTTTGGTAATTTTACCGTCGGACCCAATATGTCGGTCGGTAACTACCAAACAATAATAGAATGGACAAATAATCAATCTCAATCTGATAGGGATAAAGTTGGTTTCTTACAAGTTGAATTTGATGTTTCTCATCAAACAAATCTAACAGCTGTAAGTCCAGAGGAAGTGAAAGTTTCTGGAGAACCCTATTTGATGAAAGTTGAATTTAAAGATTATAATTTAAACCAGTCAATCGATTTTGCCACAATAACTTACAATTCTACTTATGGTGCTTCTGGGACAATGGCTTATCTTGGGTCTGGTATTTATGTTGCTGATGTTGATCTCAGTGGTTTGTCAGCAGGGGATTACTTTTTTTCATTTAATGCTTCAAAGATTTATTATATAAATCAATCTATCACGAATCTAATTCATTTAGAAATAATTACTCAGCCATTAGCTTTAGAGATCCCTCCAACTGTTATAAATGTTGACGCTAATAGTTATGCTATTAGTAGAATAAATGTTACTGGGGCACTCTCCGGGACTTTACTGCCTGGTTCTGTAAATGTCACTACCGATTGGCATGAAGTTTTCACAGTAACAGATTATTTGAACGGTACTGTCAAACTCAATCTATCTACTAGATACGTACCAACTCAAGGTATTCCTGAAACTTTTACGATTACAGTTTTCGCAAATAAAACAGATTATGGTACTACTTTTGGGTTCATATCGATAACTGTACATCCTATACCTACTATTGTTAATGTGAATGAAACCATTGTTGATGTTTATATAAATAGAAGTTTCTATTTAAGCGTAAATTATACAGAGGAAGGATCAGAAGATGTAATTACTGGGGCTACATTGAATGTGTCATGGGTCTCATTTTATAGCATTATGCCTGTTGCGAACGGATTTATTGTAAACTTTTCCACGATTGATCTCTCTTTGGCGACACATACCATTCTCTTACAACTTAATCACCCCGGGTATGAAACTGGTTTTCAAAATGTTTATGTGAATGTTTTACCAAAGACTACATACTTGGAAATATTTCTAAACCAAGAAGACAAAACATCTGATAAATCTCTCGCTATTCCTGGGAATGAGCCCATAAATATAACCATATTGTATAAGGATAATATAACCGATAGTTTTATTTCTGGAGCCACAGTAGAGCTATTTGAATTAGGATCTGGAATTTCTGAAACTTTAACCGAAAATGGACAACAATACTCAATAATCTTTAACCCAGGCGATTTACCTGTTGATATTTACTTTTTTTCAATTACAGCTCAAAAAGAAAATTATAACATTGTCCCAAGTAGTATTAAGATAACTATAGATCAAATAGAAATTCTTGTTGAAACTCCTGGGGTTAATGGCACTCGTGAATTATATATTGGTGAAACTCTTTCCATTAGTATTATCTTAACTGAAGAAGGTTCTGGTAAACTGATTGAAAATGCCAATGCTTCTTATTCATGGCTATCGTATCTGAATGAGGAAATTACAAATATGGGGGATGGTATATATGAAACACAAATAAAAATTCCAGAATCAGCTCATGGACCTTATACTATAGAATTAATAATTAAAGTTGAAGGATCTCAATTTAAGAACCGGAAATTTCCCATAAGTATATACGTTTCAAAACCAGCTGCTCCAAATTATCTTTTCCTGATAGTTTTAGGTGTTTCAATACCTGTAATTAGTGTTTTAGGTGTTTTGAGTCTGAGAAGTTATGTGATTATACCACGCAAGAGAAAGAAAGATCGATTATTTATGAATACTATCCAGGTTTTTAAAGATGTGAAAAATATCCAAGCGGTAATGTTTATTCAAAGACTTAGCGGGTTACCATTCTTCACTAAAAATTACACTAATTTTGATCAGAAAAATAATTCCCTCCTTTCTGGCTTTATTCAAGCAATTACAATATTTGGCGAACAGATGATTAATGGCTCAATTTCAGATGATCAAAAGAAAAAAGGTAAAGAAATATATTCCAAAAATATTATCGAATTGAATTTCAAATATTTCCATTTGCTTATATGTGATTATCAATCTGTAAGATCTCTATTAATACTAAGGGAACACTCATCTGAAAGGCTAAAGAAGCAGTTCTATTGGTTATCGATTGAAATTGATGCTAAATTAGGAAATAAAATAGTCAATTTTACAGGTGATGTGAGTGTATTTGAATCTAAAATTAGTACTATTTTGGATGAATTCTTATTTCTACATTACAATGAACCATATAAATTAATAGATGATGCGAGTTATATGAAATTTCTCAAAAAGGGTGGGGAATTGCAAGCAATAGAGTCCCGAATTCTTAATGTTATAATATCTTTAACTAAAATAAGTAAAGAATTTACTATAAACAGGATAATTGAAGAAATTGATGAAAAAGAAATTGATAAAATTTATGGTGGGTTACATACGCTTATTCAAAGAAATATAATTATCTCAGCTTCTCAAGAAGGTGATGATGCACATCCCTTATTAAGTGGATTGAAAAAATAATTATTTGAGTTTTTATCTTTTATCAGAATATCTATTTAAATCCTTGAGAGAAGGAATCTACATTATTAGGTAATACATCATGATTGTACCCTCCCTCTAACAATGCAAAACGTCTCCCATCGCATAATTTTTCGGAATATTTTTTCATTAAATTCCCTAATTCATAATAATCTTCAGGATATAATTTATTACCCCAATCCTCGATTCCTTCATCAAATCCTGCACTAGCAACAAAAATATCAATATCCTTTAAATTTTGCATAAAATTTTCGACTTCTTTAACATAATTGATATTACCGCTTGAATTTGGATTTAATATCCTTACTTTAAATCCATCACTTCTATTTCTTAGAATATTTGAATTACCGTCACCAGTATGAAGATCAAAATCTAGCACAAAAGCAGAGGCAATTTTTCCTTCTGAAAATAATTTCAACAAGCTTATACTTATATTGTTAAAATAACAAAATCCCCAACAGGAGTCTGCTGAAGCATGGTGCCCTGGAGGACGAATTACGGCAAAAGTAGGACTTCCATTGTATCCTTCTTCGGCAGCTAAAATTGAGCCTCCTGCGGCTAGTGAGGCTAATTCAAATAATAATGGCTCTCTCTTAATAGCGCGATAATGTCTTTCCGAATGAGCTCGTAATATATCTTCTTTCTTTGCTGGTTCTGGCTTTATAAATTCATATCCTTTTCTTTTGGATAATAAATCAACGATGCCTTCTAAACGTCCTGGTTCAGCAGCAGGATCCCTTGAATAACTTGAATTATAATATCTTTCATGGAATACAATTTTCATCTTTATAATCTCTTACTTAGTTTTTCAATCATGTCTTTTGTCATCATTTCGAGATCATACTGAGGATTCCAACCCCACTCCTGTCTTGCGAGAGAATCATCAATTGTTTTTGGCCAAGAATCTGCTATTTCTTGCCTAAAATCTGGTTTATATTCAATTTTAAATTCGGGTATGTGTTTTTTTATCTCAGCAGCTAATTTTCCTACAGAGAAACTTATGCTTGTCACATTATATACACGTCGCTTTAATTTAATGGGGTCTGCCTCCAATAGATCAATCATACACTTAATACAATCATTGATATACATCATCGGTAAAACCGTATCTTCTTTTAGAAAGGATGTATATTTTTTTTCTCTGATGGCACCGTAGAATATTTCTACCGCGTAATCCGTGGTCCCACCTTCTGGATATGTTTTACTGCTAATTATTCCAGGAAGTCTCATCGATCGAGTGTCAAGAGAATAATTTTTATAATAATACTTTGCCAAGAGCTCACCTGTTACTTTTGTTACACCATACATAGTGGTAGGGGATAAAATTGTTTCATTTGGTGTATTTTTATGAGGAGTAGTTGGACCGAAGGCAGCAATAGAACTTGGCCAGATAATTTCATCAATATTATGCTCCTTACTGATTTCTAATACATTTAATAAGCCGTTTAGATTCACATCCCATGCTTTTAACGGTGTTTTTTCCCCACTCGCAGAGAGTATAGAAGCCATGTTAAAGATTGTGTTTATATTAAAATCTTTAATGTATTTAGATAAAGATTCCTTATTTAAAATGTCTAAATGTATAAACGGTGTAGAGTTATTTTTATTCTCATTCGAGGGTATTTTTATATCAGATGCTATTACATTCTCTTTACCGTATTTTTTTCTAAGCTCTGGTACAATTTCTGAACCGAGTTGCCCCGCTGAGCCAATAACTAGAATTTTTCTCATTGTTATATTTCTTTACTTGATGAATATCCAGTATAATTTTTAATTTACTTAAGTAAAAAAGGTTTATCTAACGTTTTCCCATTTTTTACCCCCTCCAACTATTAGGGGAAAAACTAATATATTTATGTAGATACCTTTAAAATATCAATTTTCTCTTTATTTATTAAAAATAAATTGGTGATATAATGAAAAGAAACCCAGAAGCTTTTCTCAAAGAAGAAATGAATGATTTACGAACCAGCAATCTTGAATGGATTATTAGATATCTTGAACAAGGATCACAACCCCATTCTGTTGTTGATGGAAAAGAGGTGCTAATGCTTAACACCAATAATTATCTTGGATTAGCAACTCATCCAAAAATAATTCAAGCTACAATTGATGCAACAAAAAAATATGGCGCTGGAGCGGGAGCGGTACCGGTTATAGCAGGATCTTTTGACCTAACAAAAGAATTCCAAGAAAAATTTGCTAAGTTCAAAGAAGTGGAAGCCTCAATTTTATGTCAAACAGGTTTTGCGGTCAATTCAGGACTAATACCTATGTTAGTTGGAAAACAAGACATAGTTGTTTCTGATGAATTAAACCATGGTTCAATTATCGATGGAGTACGACTGTCAGGTGCAAACCGCGTTATCTACAAACATAGTGATGTTGGAGATTTAGAAAGACAGTTAAAAGAAGCTGAAAAGGAAAATCCTAGAAGAATTTGTATAATAACTGATGGAGTTTTCTCGATGGATGGGGATATAGCACCTTTAGATGGTATAACAAAAGTAGCTGAGGATTACGGTGCTATGATTTTTGTCGATGATTGTCATGGTGAGGGTGTATTGGGGAAGGGGAGAGGAATAGTTGCTCATTTCAATCTACAAGGAAAAGTACATGTTGAGGGGGGTTCAATGAGTAAAGGATTCGGAGTTTTTGGGGGAACTGTAGCTGGTTCACAGGATTTAATTGAATTTTGTGCTAACAAAAGCAGAACTTATTTACTGAGTACTGCTCATCCCCCAGGAGTTGTTGCTGCGTGTATTGCCTCAATAGAAGTCGTTGAAAACGAACCCGAACATGTCGAGAGAGTTTGGGAAAACACTAACTATTTCAAGAAAGAGGTTCAAGATATGGGTTATAATACTGGAAATTCCCAAACACCAATAATCCCTCTAATCGTGGGAGATCCAGGGAAAGCTCAAGACCTTGCTAGAGTCTTATTTGAAGAAGAAAATATATATGGTACTCCAATTGTATTTCCCATGGTTGCAAAAGAACTTTCTAGAATTCGAGTCCAGATGAATGCCTTGCTCACAAAAGACGATTTAAACATGGCTTTAAGTGCTATAGAGAAAGTGGGAAAGAAATTAGCTATTATTTAATTTTTCTTATTAAATTATATTACGAACGTTAACTTCAATATTTGTCCTAAATTGTTTTTTTATTTCAAATAATAATCATTCACTTAATCCAGGAAATATTTCTG
>CAZALK010000026.1:0-41446 GCA_964486045.1 uncultured archaeon | reverse complement strand
TAATTTTGTATAATAAATTTTCCTATCAATATCTTTAATTTTATTCTCTACTACAATTTTATAATTTGGACTTAACTTCGAAAAATAAAACTTTCGAAGATTATATGTCTAAATGCAAACCTTATCTTCAGACATTAACTCTGCTATAAAGATCTTAACTAGTTTAAGGTGAAAGTGTGTTCTCAATTCCCTTTTTTATCTTATTTAATAAAGTTGTTATTGTAATAGTTCCATTTTCAACTACGAATTCTAAAATCCTATGCTTAATCATTTCTATTTCTTTTTTAACGAGACCAATACTGATCACCAGAATTATAAGCTTCAGAGGCTTTATTGATATATTGGATCGAAAATTCCTTTGCTTTAATAGTATGGTCAGCTAACCATCCGATTGAATTCATTATCGCTTCGAACATACCCTTACCTAGCTCCTTTCTGTTCTTTTCATCTGGTTCTACTGATGAAGATTCGAGTTTTTGTAAGTTATCAGAATCTATTGAATAAGAACCGTATAATCCCACTAATCGTTTATGTGTGATCTCTTTCAATTTTTATCTTTTTTCCCACTTCGACAAATAATAATCCTTTCAGATATTCTACGCGTCTATTTTCATTAAAATTTCAAAATGTTTTGTCTTCTACTTATTGAAATAAAGATGAATTATACATATAAATCTACGTTTAAGAAGTCAAGATATCTTTTAAAAAAGTAAATATATTAATATTTGAATATCTCAATAATAACTAGGAAGGGAAATTTATATAAAGATAATTTGGGCCATCATTGGATTTCGCCCTCTATTAAACTCGATTGAGTTTAATCTCTCCCTGATTATTTTATTTCGGCTCAGATTTCTTTTCTCTTCTCTTCTTTTCTCTACTTGAGTTTATTAAAACGTTTATTTGGGATTCTTTATTTACATCTCGTTTATATCATAATGTTCCATTTTATAATATATTATGATTTAGAAAAAATTAGATTTGTAAAACTAAGATTGAATCCGTCCCCATGAATCATTAACTGGATTACCGATTCCATAAAATCCTTCTTTGCCATTTGTCAAGAAATATGCTTCTGTACATACTTTCAAATAATCATTCTGATCTGAAAATCGACATACACTTGCTTCAGTACCATCATTATCGCAAAGAATTTCCATACCGTCAGCGATTTTAAATTCTTCCTTTTTAGATAATTTTTCTTTAATTAGCTCTTCTGTTTTTGTTTGTCGTTTGAGTGAGTAGTGTGGATCAAGGAGAGATCTTTTTAACGGCTTAGCTTGAAAAGTATTTGTTTTTACAATGTAATCCTCATCATTTGGATAAAAAATGGCGTTTATAAAGGGTTTTGTTTCAAAAGAAAAAAGATTACCTTCTCTATCAGAATAGATATAATTCCACCCGCCGCAATATGATCCCGTCATAATTCTAAAAAACTCTAAAGGATTTCTGCAATATTCAAATGCTATCTGAGATTTAATGCTTGTAGGGATCCTAAACTCCCCCATATCCTGGGTCTGGACAAGATTAAGTGTACAAGCCATATCATAATTCATGCCCATCGGAAAAGTACTACATCCCAAGCTAAGACAAAACACCGGTTTTTTTCCTGATATTTTATATTTGAGCCAATTTAATGATGGAAGGAAAACTAACCCAAAATCCATCGTTTGACCATGTATATATTGATTTTTCTCCTTTCTAACAACAAAACTAGTGCATGCACCAATATTTTCTTTCACAACATTTAATGGTTGTAGAATTCCATAATAAGTATCAATCCATGTTTTCTGTAATAAAATCCGTTCATAAGTAAGCCCAGTTTCCTCCGTAAGACCTTGAATCTCTGCTTTATAATCATCTGGAATTGTGTATTTTTTAGCATAATATAGAAATTGCTCAAGAGAAAGATTGTAGACCTTAATAAATGCGTTTATTAGCCGATTGGTTGCTTTGATTTGTCTTTTTGACTCTTGACCCCTTAAGAGACCGAATTCATAATAATCCTTAGCGAAAATATTAATATATTTCTGACCATTAGACTCTCACCACTTCTTAAAATTCCCTTTCATACTTTTAATCCCTTTCAAATCCAGTCAATTCATAATATTACTGTTATTTTTTAATGGCATTCCAGAATTCTAAACATTTGTAATGTCCATATATTAATTCGAGTAAACATTCTAAATCATCTTCACTTTCGAAATTAAATTTTTGATTTTTAGATGGATCAAGGAATTTTTGCTTGAGTGTCACACCTCCTGATTTCCATTCAATCATCCGGGCCATACAATATGGTAGATTTTCATTTTGTTTATAATAATCTCACAATACAGTAATTTTCATTCCGATTTCCTTTTTAAAGATTCATTAAATCCTCTAACAAGTTTTTCTTTCTTCATTTCTTCGATTTTATACTGAAATTAAGTTCAAATTTGAGAATAAAAAGTCCTTTTTTTACTACTGTTGAGAAATTATGTTCTTCAGAAAAAAGTTAAATATAGAATTGCTGAGAATAGTGCTCTATAATTTTGGGAAGAGAATATAAAAAGTGGTGATGGAAGTCTTTCTATCCCCGAAACTTATCGCAATAAAGAATGGTATCTGGTCTTAAAGAGATCCCGCTTTCTTTTATGCTGTGTCTTAAATAACTGTCAACCATCATAGCTTTAAGAATATCTTCACTGACATCCTTATAAAAACCCAAATATTCCGCATAGGCCATTAAACAAAGACCTTTAGTAGACTTAAAATGTGAAATATCGGTATAATGATTTTCAAGTTGTTTAAGCTCATTATGTGTTAGTTTTCTACCATCTTCTATAAACACGCCTCTATCGTCATAATCGCCAGAGATAACAATTCTATCTCCGCTCCAACTCCCAACTATTTTTGGGACTGTAATCCAATGCACCTCACCACTATTTTCCCATTCTGATTCAAATCTAAAGAAATTAGTGTCAATCTCAGATTTACGTAATTTACTTCTATGAGATACTATATTTAAATCTCCACCACCGCGTCCGTTACCGTGTGCTAAAAGAATTGTTAATGGGGTAAGGATGCCATCTTGACTACAAGCAAATTCTAATAACTTAGCTCCATCATCAAATTTATGCGGATTCATATATTCTTTTTTATTTAAATTATAAATTCCGTAATATTGACCCATTCATTAAACCCCTTTAGATTCTAATTTTATACGATATTTTTTTGCACTTTAAGAGTATTAATATTAGATTTAAAATCTAATATAAAAACCCCTACAAGTGGGGTGTCAGTTAAAATGAAAAAGAAATGAATCTTTAGAGGACTTTTAATATTTTTAACGAAATAGTTGGATAATTAATTAGTTAAAAAATAAAGATAATAAAAATGAGTGATTTCACGCTTTACATTGAAAGGAATGTCAATATTTCTTATCAGGACCCTATTTTATATCAAGAAGTGGGAATAAATATTAATAAGTTTTCTAATGAGGAACTCTTATATTTTAAATATTTCCATGAACAAACTAACGTGTTTCCTAAATTCGTTCTAATTTTATATAATTTTATATTTTACTTTATTGACGGTAAAGAATATGCCGAAGTAAATAAATATATAGACGCTTTTCGTCGTAGTATCAAACATAAAAAGATTCTCTTTATTTATTTGGAGGATGTTTTAGTTAATTTAACACATAGATTTTTTCCGAATATCTACATCTAAGATCTGTTTATTATAGAAGGTGAAGCCATACCGGAGGTGTGTATTACGGTTTTATCGTACAAAGAAAGGGGCATTGCGATTGGGCGAAAAGGTGACTATATTAAAACAGTAAATAAAATTCTTGAAAAGTTCATAGATTTTAAGGAGGGAAATGTTACGGTTAGTTGCGTTGTGCAACCATGAAACATTAACAAATTCTGAATTCTTATCTAAGTATTTAACCTAATAACCAGGCATTTAATTTGATCTCAATATTTTCTCCTAACCTAATTGCTAAAGTTTTAGCTTTTAACAAATTTATCAGCCCTTAATTTTAGGAAATGACTTAAGATCGAATTATTCACAAGATTTTTTGATGGTCTTAAAACTTATTCTTTATTAAAATTTAAAATTATGTCTAAATTTATTACGTTGAGTTAGATCTCTCTTTATTTACTGATGTCCCAATGTCAACCGGTGTTAATTTTGAAGGAAAACCTTTTAATATTGAAAAATTAATATGTAATATTAATAAAACTATAGAAAAAATCATTTTGTTAAATTTTAATTGTATTAAAGAATAAAGTCTAACATACATGCTCTCAATAAGCATAATTATATCCAACCTTAAATTAACATAAAAGCAATGACTCCTGCCCACACCCTGGATTTTTGTCTTTTGGTAGTGTAAATTCTTACACTCTGATTTCGCCCTCCTCCCCCTATTGTATTTTTCCGACGCGGTTTTGCGTCTTGTTGGCAGGAGTCTCCCTTTGTTGTTGCAATCATTCTATACGTAGATCCTTTCAAGGGTGTAATAATATTTTCCCGCAGATTTTTTTACCACGCTTGTAGCTAGGCTAACTTAGTCTCACAATCTATTAGGATGCTATTTACATAAGGATTATTATAGCGGAGTTCCATAAATTGAGGTTGAACAAAAATTTAAATCTAAAGGGTGGAAAGACTTTTGGTTTTTTATATAATTTTAAAGTTTTATAAAGTTTCAAACAACTATTGAATCAATAAAAATTGTAAATACCATGAGATAAAAGATGAGTAGGGCTAAATCCTAAGTGCTGTTTTTTTATCACTTATTACTAAGAAAAATAGTAAATTTTAAGCTGATCTCTTATATCATTTTGCTTTTTAATAATCATTAATATAGTAAATCCCTCGTTTGATTTTAGTTCCACACCATCTCATCAATTTGCTAACGTTCTCTCCTATGTTTTCTTCTCTTGCTATTAGATTAATAATATCAGAATACATTATCTTTCTACTTCCTTTGAGTTTAACTTCTAAACGATTTATATATTGTTTTAATAAATTAATGTCTAAGTCGGTCTCTCTATCTATTTTCTTTGCTTCAATAACAAATTCGACCAACTTTAACACCGCAAATGCAATTTTTATTTAACATTTTATGCAAATACATTTTCTTTTTTATGTATAAAAATACCAACTAAATCTCTTATTTGGGTGTAAGATTTTAAGAGTTATTTGAATATCTTGTTTATAGGTTAGAAACTAATACGGTTTGGTTCACAATTTATACCCTTTCTAAGTTTATTTGTTATAAACCTAAAAATGTGGTATTTAATAGTTGTAAACAGAATTAAGATCCTAACTTTAAATAAATAGATAAAAAAAATTAATTAGGAATAAAAACAAAAAAGAAAAAAGATAGGGTTTTTAGTTTTGACTTTTGAAAAAAGGTATTTTTTGTATGAAATAATAGATCAGAATCCCGGGCTTACTATTAATGAATTAAGTAGAAAAGTAAAATTCTCTATGAGGAAAGTTAATCGTTATTTGAAGAAGCTCGTGAAAGATGGAATGGTAAAAGGAAATTATTATCCTATTCCGTGGCGGGAAATGATTAATTGGGATAAAATGGAAAATACCAATAAACCGGAATAATCTGGTGCAAATAATATTTTTGAGTGGAATTAAAAAACCGGAGGTAAAAATAAAGATGATCAATCCTGGAGATAAAATTTATTACTTCGAACATTATGATCATGGTAAGACATGGAATAAGCCAAAAGAAATATTTAAAAGACTTTTTACTTTATGGTGTGTAGGGAAAATACATGAAGAATCAAAAGACTTTGTAGCAGTTCTTTGTTCAGGAACAATAGAAAAAGAACCTAACACTCGGCCTATTTATGAAATTATCTTTAAAAAAGCAATAATAAAGCAAGAGTTAATTTGTACTGTAAAATAAGCAAATTAAAGAAGAGTTATGAAGGAAATTAAGAGTTAATGGGAGCCATTAAGGGAAAAAAAATTTATGTAACAAAGTGGCTCATAGCCCTTGAAAATCTCTTCTATCAATATTCGAGACGCAAATTCTTGATCTAAATAAAATTAAAATTTATATTCTCGTCACTTTAGAATTCAAATAGTCTTCGCATATCATTAATAATTATTCTGTAAATTGCGATGGGATTTTGAAGATTTAAGATATAAGATCTACTAAATCTGCTCGATGTACCTCTTAGTGGTTTAATCTTTTCAAGATGATCCACATCCTGAATATAACATTTTCTTAAACCAAAACATTCAATTTTAATTTTTAATCTGTCTTCATAATTCATGTTTTCATAGATTTCTGGAATAATATGAGAGAAGAAGATTTCTAACTGGAGGGATAAAGAGTCTAAATCTAACATATACTTATTATCTATTTCAACATTCTGTGAAGTAATAAACAATAGAACCCCATCATTTTTGATTAATATGTTATTATATCTATTCCTTTTTCTTAAACTCATCCATTTGTTAGGAATAATTGGTATGAGAAAAGCGGAATAATCGATTATTGATCCTTGCTGATCAAAAAAGATAATTGGCTGAGTTTCCTTATTTAGACTATAGCTTCTCATTAAAAGTTGGTTAAAGAAATTAGTAAACTCAAATGGATTAAAATCTAATTGTTCATGATATGGGTAATCCGCAGGACTTATTACTGCCCTTAAGGTAAAACTTTTTTCTTCAATAATATAGAGGTTTTCTTTAATAATTGCTTCTACTGATTTTTCGCTTAATTTTTCTTTTTTTTCTTTAATTAAATGATTTTTTAGATCTTGTTTATAATTATGATTCACTTTTTGCTCTCCTATAAAGAATAAACTAGACTTTAAGTTTCTCTAAAAATTATACTGTGTCAACTTCTTCGGTCTTTTTTGCTTCAGGTACTTTCTTGATTTTTTTAATTTTTTTAACCTTTTTGACTTTAGAAACCTTTTTAGCTCTCTTAATTTTTTTACTCATGATTATAATATCTCTATAATAATATTTAAAGATAGGAGAGACCTCACTTTATTTTTATCCTTTTTACTTAATGTGATAATAGCTCCAAAATTTTCTCTTAAAATATCTTACAGGGGAATATGTCAACAGTAGATATAATTTTAATAACTTTCTTTTTCCAAATCGTCTTCAATTGACTTTAAAAATCTTTTGCGTTTTTCCGGATCTTTAAGTTCTTCATTAACGGTGTTAAGAAAAGCTAGTTTTTCTCTTACAGACAAAATTTCTGATTTATTTTTTATTGTATTGAAATCTTCTTTATCATATTCAAGAGGAAATCCTTCATTATCTAAACAGTTGGGGCATTCAAAACTCTTTGGGTATTCGACAATTTTTTTATTCCCACATCTAGGACAATAATATCGCATTCTACGCACATTCAATTTGTCTTTATTGATTAAATTTTACTAATAATAATGGGAATATAAGTTTTACATATGTGTTAGTTTATTTGTAAAAAATTT
Organism: uncultured archaeon; assembly: GCA_964486045.1. Taxonomy (GTDB): domain Archaea; phylum Asgardarchaeota; class Lokiarchaeia; order Sigyniarchaeales; family SOKP01; genus Loki-b32. The sequence goes on along the minus strand of CAZALK010000026.1, from coordinate 33,974 downwards.
ATAAGAACACTCATTACCCTTCTGCTTTAAATTATAATAAAATACAAAGCAAGCTAACGCTAATTTTAATCCTGAGCCTAAAGATTTACCATTTAATTTTTTTGGGGCTTAATATTGCATTTGCAAGTTTTTTACCTTTTTCCGTTATTTTCCATTTATGCGTATGTATAGTCTCTCTTTTTCCAAATTGACCTGTTTCTCTGTTGAACGGCGTTCTCCAATAAGTTTCAGCCTCACCAATTAGAAAATCCTTTTTTTCCAGAGGCTTTAATACTTCCATAATCGTTTTTTCTTCCATGTTAATTCTATCTGCTAAGAAATCGCTATTGACACCGACGATATATTCGTAATCTTTTCCGTTGCAATAGAGATTGACGATTTCTAAGAAGATGGCTATTTGTAGTTTTGACAATAAGCTTTTTGCTTTTTCTTTCATATCTTTGTTGACTAATTCAATTAGTTTCTGCTTTCTTAAGTAAGAGTATCCAGTTAATTTGTGTCTTCTAGCATAATCTTTTAATTCATTAACCTTCCTGCCTTCTGGTTCAAAATCTAAATCAGAATCTATCATCGATTATATTTTTATTCTATAATTATAAAAATGACAACTAAATCTCTTAATTGAGTGTAGAAAACCAAGAGCATTCAATAGTTATTTTTATAACCTTTTAAAAAATTCAATTTGATAAGCTGTAATTTTGTGTTAATAAGTTGCTTAACCATTTATTTAGAAAATTATTTAGCTCTTTTTTAGCAATAAGATTAACTTTCTTTCGGTCTTCAGAATAAACTATTCTATAAATGCCTAGGTTATTTTGTTGATAAGTCATGGCTTCAGCCATTTTCATTTTTTGATGAATCAGAACTTCCATGTCCGGATCGCATATTAAATCACGATTTTGGATATAATTATGAGACAGTGCAATTTTAAAACATCCATCATCTTCAGCACCTAAATAATCGAAATTTAGATCCATAAAACCTTTAGATGTAAATTTCAGATGTGCTTTATTTTTCAATTCATCAAAATCAATCATTTTCCTTAATTTTTTGAAGATTGTTTCATAAATCATTCTATCATTTTTCCCCCAATGTAATCCTCATTATGACTTGTTTTTAAAAACATCAATACGAAACTATAAGAAATACACGGATTTGCTGCAAATTTAACATAAACAGTAGAAGGGTAGCAGATTTTTTCAGTTGTTTATATCTTTATCCTTGTAAAGTATTATAAAGTATTTTCTATGGGGGATATATTTCTATATACCCCTTTTAATTGAAGAAAGGGTGTAGAAGCGTGAAGTCTAATTTATATTTTAGATTTGAATTGTTTTAGTGTAAATTAGGAAAAATTTCTTTATTGGGGTATAAATGCCTAGTTTTTCTAATTATATTGAGTGCCGCTTCACGATTCTCCATACTAAGCAAAATTCCTGCTTTGGTTTTATAAATCTCAAACAATTCTATTTTTTTTGGTTTAAGTTGGGATAAACTTTCTAAAACATTTAATGCTAATTTATGCTTCCGTAAATCATGTGCTAAACAATGTACTTTTCTTATATAATAATCGAAATTCTGAGGGTCTTTTTTTAAAGCTAAATTTAACGCATCTAATACTTTTTCATGTTGATTTAAAGACCAATAAACTATCGCCAAATCTGAATAATATTTCGCTATTTCTGGTTCTATTTCAATGGCTTTATTTATTGCATCTAAAGCCTCTTCGTGTTTATTCTGCCATCTTAGAAAGAAAGCTAATTCTGAATAAAATTGAGCTACTTTGGGTTCTAGTTCGATAGCTTTGTTTATTGTTTCCAACACCTTTTCATATTCCCCCTTAAAATACAAGATTTGGGCTTTTAGTGAGTAATTATAGGGATCATCTTTGTCGAAATCTATTGCTTTTTTAATGAATTTATTGGCAAATTTGATATGCTTTCTGTATTCAAAGGGTAAAAGGGCATTATCAGCTTCCTCAAGATGGAATAAAGTTCGTTTTTGTAAATAATCCAGTCTTTCATAATCGAAAAGTTTAGATGTCAAGATTAACGTGGGGATCTCATGCAACCCAAAGCTCTTTATGAACGCTTTCTTTTGAAGATCTTTGGTAAGTGTTAATAAATAATACTTTATAGTGTCATATAAGGAGGGTTCAAGATCTTTGTGGAATAAATGATATTTATTAATTAGCGTTGTTAAGGCTTCTTCACATATTTCATTAATAATGATTTCTGGGAGTTTGCCATTGTAAACATGTTGTAAGTAATAATGATCTCTTAGTAATGACTGGATAGTTATTTCAAAAATGCCACCATATTCCTCAGTAGATCTAAAATATAAGTTAATCCCTCTTTTTATTAAGTTTAATTTGTAAAATGATATTGTTGTATTTTTTTTCCTAAGAAGTTTGCGAAGAAACCATTTTAATTCATCTTTGGATAAAATATCATTACCATATTTCTCAATAAAATCATCCATTGGAATGTTTACGCTCTTAAAATTATTAAAATACCTCGGATGGTTTAGAATTAGATATAAGATGGCTCTATTAAACCGATCCTCAGAAAAAAGTTTTAATTTATCCCTTGTTATTTCATTTTTGAGTTTGAGAAACTCGATCATAATATCTTCATTTTCTATTTCATATTCTCTAAGGAACTGAGTGTTTTGAGTAGTTGTTTTAGATGTCGATTTTCGCTCTAAATTTAGAATTGTTTTTATGTCTAGATTGTAGGATCTTAATCTTTTTATCAATAATTTCACTCCTAAATTGGTGATTATATAAATACTATATTTCCTTTCCCGAGAAACGTTTATATAGTTATTGCTTTTTAACTTTTTAGCCCATTTGTGAAATGTGTTCTTATTCATTCTGTTGCTTATACCCCTATCTCTATTATTTATAAATTCCTCTCGTTTCAGTGGGCCATGAATGCCCAATGCATAAAGGATAATATCTTGATATTGGTTTCTTTCCCAGAATTGATGTGGTATTTTTTCAGGGATGATATTAATTTTTGTCATAATTCTAAGACTGATTCTCTTAAATATAAAATTAATGCATTAGGACAATTACTAGGACAAAATCTATAAATACATGAAAAATTACATTTTATTCAATAATTAAAGTTTATAAAGTAATAAATCCAAATTTCAATTTTGATAATATCCCAAAGTTGGATAAATAAGGCAAAAATCACGATCTTTTAATAGTTTAAAACTTGATAAGTGTGAGAAAAATGAAAAATAAAATGACAGATTATCACTGTCCCCGATGTCAAAATGAAAGCATCATAGAATTTGAAGACTCAATCCATTGCCATGAGTGTGATTTAGATTTTGACAAAGATTTTCTTGGTGTGATAACTGATGAAGATATCTTATCTCAGCAGGAGTTAGGAGGAGTGGCAAATTCGTTTACTGATGAAGAGAAAAAGAAATTATTAGAAAATGAGTTATAGTTTTTTTAAATCCACCTAAATAGTAAAATAAGTGAGAATCACGAAAAAACGCAGGATCTTCTAAGTATATCATCGCTACGGCTCTCATAAAAGGAGACAATTAATATAAAATACCTATACAAATCTAAAAAGAGGGTATGATGGTTGTTGAATCATAAAGATGATATTGCGGTCTCCAAATATTCAAAACGTGAAAAATTAGAGTTTCAGGAAGGATTTGACCCATTTAAAGATTTTTTAAAACCAGAAGCTAAAATTATACTTGATGATTTAGATAATTATTCATTAAGAGAATATTATATGGGCTCATCAATCTGCGGATATTGCAATAAAAGCATAGCCCCATTATTTCTTCCATTAATATTGTGGAACAAAGACCAAATACATTATATTGAATTTCATGTCGAATGTGTAATTAAGAAAGAGAAATTAAAGGATTTTATTGACTTCATTGAGGATTTTGATTATGTTTACGAAATTGAAGATTAGAGTTTTGTAAGAAAAGAAAATTGAAAGTCAAATCTTTTAAAGACTTAGAGTCCATCATTATACAATTTTTAAAATATCTAACTTTAAAAAACTCATTTTTGATTCTTGATTGGGGAGTACTTCATTTTTTATACTTTAATAATATATAAAAACCAAAGGTAAAATTTGATCTTGATGTAAAATTAAAACTTATGATCTTTTATTATCATGAATATTCCCTGACCTAATTCTGAATTTTCAAAGGTTTCTTCATCGAAAGAACAAGCTTGTAATAAAACTTTATATTTTGATATATCAGTATAATTAGGAAAACAACTTGCTAAATTTTTATCAAAATTTTCATTTTCATCATATTCTAAGCGACATGCATCAATTATAAAAATAATCTTCTCACTATTTAAATCAAATGTATCTAACAAATCCTTAACTGAAATTGCAGTATCTAATATAGGATTTCCATTCTCATCTTCTTTATAATCACAAGGTTTTAAATATGGAATTCCTTTTAATGAAAAGCCATGTCCAGAAAAGTAAAAAACGACACCTTTATGAGATTTTTGTAAATTTGTATGTATAAGTTTTAAAATGTTAGATTTAGAAGGGTTTTTCTCCGACTTACTTGTAATATCAAATATATTACGATTCGGAATATCAAATGGTTTGTAAAATGTAATAACCTCTTTAAAACTCTCAACATCATGCACAGCATAATCTAAATTTAATTCTTCACAATAATCATAATCATTGATTCCGATTAAAAAAGCTGCAAAATTTGTCATTTTACCCGAGATTTTTCTTTCAAATTATTATTATATAAACTAATTTATATATATTACAAATTTTTTTCATTATAATATCCAAATATCATTATTTCATAGTTTAGTAGGATTGGAAGAAAGTCTTAAGCCAATAAGATTATTAAACTCATTTAATTCTTTAAATTCAACAAAGTTTTTTTTTTTAACATATAAAAACCAATTCTCAAATATTTTTAATATACATACATTTAATTCTTGGTATTTTATTTAATACTATAAAAATTTCGAAGTTTTTTAGTTAAATTAGGGAAAAATTAAATATCAAAAAGAGACGAATTTTTTATATATATAAATAAGGGTTAAAAATATGAATGATCTCACAATTTTAATGCATTTATTAAGTAAAAAAGGAAATGAATATCAAATAGGTGCAACTAAAGAGGAAATAATTAAGATGCTAAACATAAATGGTAAAAATGAATCTATATTTTTTCAAGATTTTATCATTCAATTATCAAATTACATTGAACCGTTGGGACTTCAAATTCGGTTTAATCCTCTCGGTTCTCGCTGGTATATTGCATTTGAAATGGCTACATCGGACTTAGTTTCTGCAAATCCTTTTATGGGTAAACCAAGACTTGCTGCAACATTATTCTATGTTTTGATATGCTGCCTTCGAAACATGGGAATAGGAAAAATTCATGAGATAGAAAAATTAAGAAATAAAAAAACTGTTTTTGATGATTTAAAGGAATTACGAAAGAGAGGATATATCGAAATTGATGATGATTTAGGACAAGTAAAATTAACTCCTCTTATAGGATATCAGTTAGATCTTAACAAACTCTTTATAAAGTTAGCGTTGAAATTAAAACAAGAAAACCAGGATTAATTAAACGGAAAAATAAGAAAGTTCCAAACTTTAATTTTTTGTTGTGATTTCTAATATCATCTCAGCTACTCGATTATTGTATTTTTCAACATCATCAAATGTATCAATTGTTTCTCCACAAGTAATGAAGACTTCTCTAACTGCAATCTTTCGAGCTTCAAAAAAGTCCTGAATTTGTTTCTTCATCTCTTCAATTTTTTTTTCCTTATCTCCTTCAATTAAATCAACTTTATTGATACAGACATAAATTTTATCAGGAAAAAATCTTACATCGTTGAAAAACTCAAATTGAGGATCTAAATCTCTATCGAGTGAAAAAACAGCAATAATTTGCGTAGCGATTCGTGATATAGTAATAATTCCCATTTTTACGACTGCACGGGCTCTATCACCACCTGGCGCGAAGATCGTGTGTGCTTTGTTAGTTTTATCTTCCCGAAACACAATTCGGTTAGGGTGGATGGTTTTTGTTTCTTTTTCGTTAAGAGCATCCTCTTTTTCTCCCCCCGGTACAGTTGCCTCACCAGAAAAATCAGCTTTAACTACGGAACACTTCGCACCTCCTTCTACCTTTTCAATATCCCCTTTTTTTAGATATCGTACAAAAAGACGAAGTAAACTAGTTTTTCCTACACTTACATCTCCTAACAATCCTATATTAACCATTATGCTTCACCCTCCAGTAGCTTATTTAAGAGTAACTCATAATCGGGGATTAAAAATTGTTCGAGTAATGCGTTATTATGTGAACTAATAAGCGCAATTAAGACTTCTTTTATATTTTTAGCGTTTTTCAAATACTTTATTAAATTATCTGATGTAGGTTCATCATTAAAATCGCGTGCTTGTTCTTCAAATCCAAAGCTCGAAAGGTTCGGTAATGAATTAAAAAATCCAAAGGCCGAATATCCTTGATATTGGTAAAACACGAAAAATCTTGTTTTAATATTTTCTATAATGCTAGATAGATAAGTTGAGGGGTAAATTTCACCTAAAGTTAATTCTTCATCTTGTTTTATCACGAAATAAGGAGAAATTGGGGATACTTGAGAACCATACATCTCTTTTGGAGGTACAGAAATGAATGGGAGTTTTTCTGAAACTATTGACCAGAGATCCTCCCTTTTTTTTTCGATTAAAATCTCTTTTATCTCATCATACGCAAAATAAAAGTCTGATTGTAACGCGAGGAGTGAACTTAAATAGACGGATAGTGATGCAAAGGTAGCTTCTAATACGGGTCTCCTCCCCCCATTTGAAACTGTGGGTTTTACAGCACCTTTCCATGCTCTTAATCCAGAATAAGCAAAAGATTTAACATCAAAAAAGGCTCCTGAGAGGAATAAGAAGGATGGAGTATCTTCTTTATTTCCGGTTAATAAATCTATTGATTTTTTGATTAAAACGCCTTCTAACTTAGCATCATGGAATTTAGAGTGAAGTTTGGGCATTTGTAACCAAGAGTTTTTCTTTGTCAAAATAGACACATTTGTTTAAATAATTTTGATAAAATTAAATAGGATTGATGAATAATTAATTTTTCCTACTTTAATTAAACAATATATTATCTCAATATAATTTTTTGCACATCAAAAGGTTAGGTCAAGTTAAAATTAATGATCTAATAACTCTAAGAAATTATTTGTTTTGTTAAGAGTTCTCTCATTTGAGAAGTAATCAAGTCATATTCTGCCATTGATTTTAAATTTGTAACAATTATTTGTTCAATTACATCCGTATTTTTAAAATAATCATATTTTAAGTCTAATTTAGGATTGTTATCTTTTATCTTTAGAAGACCTTCTTTTAAAAAAGTATGTATGAAATTTTCTGATGTTTCTCTAATCTTACTCTCCATCGGGTTGAGAATTTTTATCTGTACTTTCTTGAGATCCAAAAAATTCAAGATACACAATAATTTTGAATCCTTATTATCGCTTTTAGAAAAAATCTTTCTTTTAATATTAGTATCTTTTACTCTTTCGGAAGGAATATCATCTACGAAATATTGGTTTTTAACCTGCTTTTCATTGCCCTCTTGTAAAGTTTTTGAGTAAATTATATCTGCGCTTTGAAAAGATTTATTCGAAATCATGGAATTAAGGAAATTTAAAACTTCTTTTAATTCAGAAATTTCATTCTGTAGTTCTTCAAGTTGTTCTTTCTTTTTATAGTAAATATTCTGAATTTTACTAAGCATTTGTGTTAAATTTTCAATCTCAGATCCTTTATCCTCAAGATCCATTGATTTCATATATATTTTATAAGAAATTAAATTTATTTAAAAATTAATGCTATTGTTTAACTAAGTAATTTATTTAAGGTGAGTTTGCAATGCAATCAATGATAATTACTCCAAATCCTTCTGATCCTGAAGTTCAACTCTTAACGAAGGAATTAAACAAAAAGAGTTTTGAAGTAGAATATTTTATACCTTCATCAGTGAAGATTTCAGTCTCATTTGAAGACAAATTTGAAGACAGATTTAAAAACCTTGAACCAAGAGCTGCTTTAGTAAGAGGTTTTGGTGCGGGAGTTACTCAAAAGATTTTTTTTAGGCTTGATGTTTTAAGAGCAATTGAAGAATGCGATGTTAAGCTAATAAACTCCAGGGAATCTTTAGAAATTGCGAGTGACAAATTTTTGACTTCAGTATTTTTAGACAAACATCAAATTCCAACACCCAAAACAGTTATATGTGAGGATCCTAATTCCGCTCTAGAAGCTTTTGAAGAATTGGGTGGAGATTGCATCTTAAAGCCACTTTTTGGATCAAAGGGAGTTGGAATTACTCACTTGAATGATAGAGCATTTGCTGAGAATGTAATATATTCTCTCGGTCGGCTTAACAAGGTTTTTTATTTACAAGAATTTATCGAGCATCATAACCGGGATATTCGAATTTTGGTTTTAGGTGGCAAAGCTGTAGCTGGTATGTGTAGAGTTGGTGATAATTGGAAAACAAACATTTATGCGGGAGCTAAAGCAAAACCATTAGAAATTTCAGATGAGTTAAAAGATATTGCAATCAAAACAGCTCAGATAACTAAAACTGAAATTTCTGGAGTTGATATAATTGAAAGCGAACGCGGTTATCTCGTATTAGAAGTAAATTCAATTCCAGGATTTACAGCTCTTCAAGAAGTGACAGATTTTAACATTGCTGAGGAAATAATCAATTTCTTCTTGAACAGAGCTAGAATGTAAGTATAAATAATAATTAAAAAAAAAATAAATAATTTATTTAATATCAGTTGACCTTAGCATACAGACTAAAAAAGTGAAAAAATTAGGTAATTTTAATTGATTTTTCTTTTTATTTTATAGATCTTCGATTAATCCTATTAGAAACGCTATTATTAACAATATTCCTGCCCAAATTCCTGCTCCAAAGACTATTAAGAGAATGCCTAAAATTAATAATACGATCCAGTGGAAAGGTATCGGGTCATCAGGTTTAAGTCCAACTAAGAATGTTAAAACGACGATAACTAAACCCATGATGAAAACTATAACCTCATTGAAGGTTACTAATGGATCTACAAATGCATAATTCTCAATATTCGCTAACCCGAGAATCAGTGTGAGTAACCCTACAATTGCGCCGACAATTGTTAACAATTTCATTAATTGCTGATTTTTATAATGTTTTGCCATTCTACACCATTTTATTTACTAATTTGTATTATAAAATTTGAAAGGTATTTAATAATTTCATTACGCGAATCTTATATTTATAAGTTGTTTTTTTAAGAAATAAATCTTGGTTGACTTAGATTCAAGAGCCTCAATCCTAATCATAACGTTATTTAGCTTTCGAACAAAATTAATACTTATGACTTTTTCAATAGTAGCATTTGATCCAAAAAATAATGGATGGGGTATTGCTGTTCAATCTAAATTTGTGGCAGTAGGAGCTGTTGTTCCCTTTGCAAAAGCAGGAGTGGGTTGTATAGCTACTCAAGCACATGCTAATACTAGCTATGGTCCGAAAGGATTAGAATTATTAGGGAAGGGATTATCAGCAGAAGAAACTATTCAAAGTTTAATCAAAGATGACGAATTGAGGGAAAGAAGACAAGTTGGTGTTGTTGATTCTTTTGGTCATGCGGCATCATTTACAGGGAGTAGTTGTTTTGATTGGGCAGGTCATATTGTTGGGGAGAATTTTGCATGCCAAGGTAATATTTTAGATTCAGAAAGAGTAGTTAAGGCTATGTTTAAATCATTTCAAAAAACCAAAGGGGATTTAATTGAAAAACTCTTTGCTGCATTAGAAGCTGGTCAAGAAAAGGGGGGAGATAAAAGAGGGATGGAATCGGCAGCAATTCTCATCGTAAGGGAAAAAGGTGCGTATGATGGAGGAACAGATAGATATATAGATATAAGAGTAGATGAACATCCCAATCCAATTAAAGAGTTGCGAAAGGTTTTTGAAATCTATGATATGTGTTTACTTCTTAGAGATGATCCCAAGGACATTGTCAAACTCGAAGGAGAAGTTATGAAAACGGTAAGAGAAAGACTAATTATTGATGGATTTTATAAAGGAGATATAAAAGGAGAATTTGATGATGCTACTCGAAGGGCTTTGAGCGATTGGTTAGGTACAAATAATTTTGAAGTTAAGGAGAGAGAAGATGAGTATATATGGGGGTCACTATTTAGATATATTTCTAGGTTAAAGCAAAAATAAGCGCAGTATTTACTACAGACTTTTATTATTTTAATGATTAATATTATTCTGAAGTATTATCACGATATTTTTTCACTTTAAATAAGACCTTATTTGAAAAAACCATGTGATTGATAAAAAAATTAATCGCTATAAGAGTGAAATTACTCTAGCAAAAAAGTTATCTCGATTGTCTTATGCAGATAGAGATTATTATGAGAATATAATAAACAAATTTGAAAAAATCTTAAGATTTTATGAAAATTTAAAAGTTTGGAGAAAAATTTCAGAAAGTTAAAAAACAGATTTCTAAGTCTGAAACAAACTTATTTTAAAATCAGTTTTTAATATCTCATATAATTTATGCATTGGTAGTCCTATTACATTTGAAGAAGATCCATCTATTTTACTAATGAATAGACTTGCTTTATCATTTATAGAATAACCACCCGCACGCCCTTTCCATTCATTAGTCTTTACATAATTATCTATTTCAGCATCAGAAAGTGTAAGAAATTCAACTAATGTGACGGTATGGTCAATAATAATCTTTGGATCATCAGTACTGGTAATCGCAATTCCTGTGATCAGGTTATGAGCTTTTCCCATTAAATTTTTTAGTATTTTAAAAGCTTCTTTTGGATTTTTTGCCTTCCCTATGATTAAACCTTTTAATTCTACAACAGTATCTGCTGCGATAATTAATGCTTGTGAATTTTTCTCAACCAGTTCTTCTTTTACATAAAGCAGCTTTGCTTTTGCTAATTCTTTCACTAATAAAATTGGATCGGAAATCTTCTTTTTAAACTTTTCTTCATCAATATCCGAAACCAGAACTTCAAAAGGAATACCAATACGACTTAAGAGCTCAGCTCGATCGATAGATTTTGAAGCTAAAATAATTTTTCTCAATGCTTTATCCATTAAAGTGGAGTTAAAGATTAACTTATAATAAGTAGAGTTTTAATGTAAATTTAATTAGTTTGATTATTTTGAATTAAATATCGAGGATCAGTGAAAAAAAATATATTATTAATTAATAATTATTTACAGATCTAATTAGAATACAGAATATTTATGATTTGTTATGGATCATTTTTACTTTTGGTTTTTCATTATTGTTATGTCTTATTTTCTTATCCTTGTTGTTTTTATTTATCTCTCTCACAAATTGGATATTCAAAATAACTTTATTGCATTAGGTGCTTTAGTTTTCGTGTTTACCCAAATTTTATTATTTCTATTGCTGATGAATCAGGAAGTTGAATTGCAACCTTTTTTCGTCCCTTTATGGCTTTTATTACTAGGTATACCCCTACTTTTTCCCAGCATCCTGATTCTAATCTCAACTCTAACGGTTTTTATTTACAAATACAAAACTAAGAGGAACTTTTCTGAAATAACTAAAAAATTAGAAAGAAAACGAAAAGGATGGAGTAAGGCTAAAAAAGACTCACTTAGAAAAATAAATCACATCTTTATTTTTATTTTTTTATTTGTAATTTGGTATGGGGGATTATTTGTAGTAAATTTAGTAACAGGTTCTTCATCTGGAATGATTCCTGAAGAAAATAACATGCTTTTACAGTATTTAAATTTAATAAATAAACCAGCATCTATTATCGAAGTTCTTTTCTCATTTGGTTGGTTTTATTATCTATTATTTTTCTTTTTTTATTTAGTATGTTTGTGTATATTAGCAAATGAATTTACGCGAAAATCAAATTACGTTTCATTTCCTTTTAACTTCTTTACTATGATATATTTAACAGAAAAGGAGCAAGAAAATTATGGTTCTTATTTGTTTTTTGCGATTGGACAGATGTTTGCTGCTTTGATTTCTCCCCCAATGATATTTTTTGCTATATTAGGGATTAGTTCAATTAGTGATATGATAACCAGTCAAATTGGAATAAGATATGGGAAAAAAAGAATTTTATGGAATAAGAATAAAACATGGGAAGGCACAATAACGGGTACATTGGTTTCTTTTGTGATATGCTTTTTGTTTATTGGTATTTTCTGGTCCCTAATTTTTTCCATTGTATATATGATTTTTGATATACTTACCAATAAACCTTTTAATTTATCAGATAACTTATTGATACCAATTGGGTGCAGCATTGTCTATATATTCATGCGATTCTTCTTTAATTTAGATTATTATACGATACTTTTATCTTGGATTCCATAATATTTTAAGAATAATCAATATTTATACACAATAAAATGTACCTACCAACCGTTATAATTTTCATTGGATATTCAATCTTAACTTTTATTTATACACTAAAGAATAGAAAATTGAAAATTGAAAATAACTTATTCATAAACGAGATTTTAATTGGTGTTTTATTTTTTATTGCAGGAATCTTGTTTCCTTTTATGTTCCAATTTCACTCTCCCTCCCTAAGCCAGGAATCATTGAATTTTTTATGGTTGTTTACATCAACACTTTTAATTATTGAAATAGGAATATGGATAATTGTGCTATTTCAGATTGGACTTACTGCGAGAAGAAATCCTGAAATTATGGCAGAGAGAGATTACAGTAAATACTGTGAAGAATTTAATGAAAATTATGTAAATGATTTGAAGAGTGAATGGAAAAGGAAAGTTTTACATCTTTTTACTTGTTTTGTGATATTCTTCTTCTGGACAATAGGCCTAATTTTAGATGATATTGGAGTTTTGCCTCAACTGGGTTTAGATAGTTATAGTTTCTCATATTGGTTAATTGTTACTATTGGTTTTGGTTTTGTTATCATGTTTCAAATTGGAGATTTAGCTCGATTAAATATGTTTTATATTCTCCCAAAATGGGCAAGGAAGTGGTATTTGGGGATGCGACAAGAAGAACAAAATACCTTCATTGCCTCTACACCTTTGGTTTTATCATTTATACCTTTTTTATTTACACCCTTTCCGATTTTGGGGATGGTTGTTTTAATTGCAACAGGCGCTGATGCTGCTGCATGTGTAATTGGAAAAAAATTTGGGAAACATAGTCTAAGGAAAAATTCGGATAAAACAATAGAAGGCTTTATAGCTGGTGGTGTATCAACATTCTTAATTGTTATTATTATTTCATTCATATATCACCCATGGATGCCTGTCTCCATAGTAAAAATACTCATAATGGCAATTGTAGCCACAATATCGTTTTTGTTAGTAGATTTATTTGCTAAAAATATATCTGATAATATTTTGAACCCAATCTTCACGGGATTTGGAATATGGATAATTTTCTTGATATCAATTTAGAATACGACTTCTACCCTTTCGTTTGCTGAATGAAGGAAGAACTCGAAATTAACCACCAAAATAAATGTAAATAAAGACTATTTGATCTCCATCTTTTAACTTAGTTTCTAAGAACTTGTCATGTTGATAACTTCTACCATTTATTATAATCGATAAAAACTTATTAAAAATCCCTATTTTTCCATTTTCCCAGACTAGTTCACTAAAACCTTCAAATTTTTTCCCAAAAAACTCAATTAATTCTGATAATGTCAACTCCTCCTCAAATTCAAAGGAATCAAATAATTTTTTAGTAACTTCATTAAAAGGTGGAGAAAATTCAAGATTTAACTTCATAATGACGTGAAACTCTTTATTTGATATTTTCTATTAATTTAATATGTTATAAGAATTTAAAATTTAGCGTTATGATTAATAAAAGAAAAAGCAGATAAATAAAAAAAAATGATACTTTTCAAAAAGTAGTTTATGCGTCGTCTATAGCGTCCTTAGCTGTATCTTTAGCGTCGTCTATTGCATCAGTTGCCATATCTTTAATTTCACCTGCTCCTTCCTTTACTGCTTTTTTAATGCCTTTCTTTATGCCTTTTTTCAATTTCTTTCCAAAACCCATTATATTTACCTTCTTTTTCAACTTATAGTAAATTTTCAATAAAATAATCAATATTCTGATATTATAAACTTATCTAAAACAAAAGCCAATTATTAAATTCTGACTCTCAACCACGTTTTATTATATGTTTAATAATTAATTTATTGTAGAAATCAAATTTTTTAGAAGTGTGTAAATATGGCAAAAGTTTTTTATATTTCTAAGACCAATATTCGGGATGCTTGGCTTTCTGCTATCGTTCAAGTGTTATATAACGGTGATGATATAAAAACTGAATATGATAAAGCAGATGACCCTCCTTCGAAAGACGCTACTGCATTGATAGAAATAACTGATCCATTAAGCAATCCGATAATGCGTAAGGATAAAATTTTAAAGATTAAATCAAAATACGGTAATTCTTATGAGGTTTTTGGATGTATGGCAGATACTTATTTGATTGGGTCCGTCCAGAGTGGATATATTGAAGAAATCATGCATGGAATTAATGATCATTTATTATATGAATCTGGTGTGAGTTATCCTTATTCCTATCACGATAGAATATTTAATTATGCTCCATTTTCTCTTGAGGATTCTATTCATAAGAATTATGATTTAGAAATTGTTGATAATGAGTTTGTAAAAAATCATAAAAAGTTAATAAGGGCAGATAAAATTAGAAGTACTCCTGAATCGAATATTTGGAAAATCAATAATGATATTGAATTAGATTTAGATAAAAAGATTTCTGATCAATTACGCATAGAAAATATCCCTATTGCTGTTTTGAGCTTTCCTAGAATTAATCAAATTGAATATATTATTCAAAAATTAAAAGAAAAACCCTACTCACGCAGGGCGCAGGCAATAACATGGCGACCGTTAGTGGATCCATTTCATGTTGATCCACCATGTCTCCAGAGGATTTTTATGCGAATTAAAGAAGGAAAATTAATTATGCAAACAACTTGGAGAAGTCGAGACTTATTTAGAGCTTGGGAAGCAAACGTAAATGGTATGATACGAATTCAGAAGGATATTGCTGAGAAGTTAAATGTTGAAATCGGTCACTATCTAGATTTTAGTAATTCACTCCATATTTATGGTAATACAATATCTGAAACAAAGGAAATGTTATCTCTAATGAAAAGTAAAGGTGAAACATTTCCTGAAGAAATAAGGGATATAATTTAATTAAATCTAAGATTTCAAAAGATTTTTGGAAAGCATTTCTTAGTATTGTCATAAATTTGATTTTCTAATTCATTAGCAGGAATTTTCTTCATTTTTGATATTGTCTCTAAAACATCTCTAATCATTGCTGGTGTACCTTGTTTCCCAGAATATTTCACTGGACCGTCGCTTTCTAATAATAAATGTTTTTTACTAACCATAGAAACCGTTTTCTTTACAGCAGGTGAATAACTAATGGCGGGTGTAATAGAAAAAAAGTAACCTCTTTCAATACCGAGTTTTAAAAATTCTTCTGACCCTGAATACCAGTGAATATTTATGTTTGGAATAGTGTAAGACGGAAGCATATCAAAAACAATTTTTTCTGCTCCTTTTGTATGGAGATTTACAGGTAATTTTAGTTCTTGTGCAAGTGAGAGCATTTTTTCAAATATTTTTATTTGTAAAGGATACAGTTCTTTATCTTTAACGAAATGATGATCTAAACCAATTTCACCTATAGCACAAATATTTTCCCTATTTCTTTTAATAATATTAAGTACTGAATCTAATTGTGTTTCAATATCTTTATTCATTTGCACTTCCTCTGGATGAATACCTAACGCAGGATATATTTCGTCAAATCTCCTAGATATTTCTAAAATCCTTTCTAAACTAATGAAGCTAATGGAAACAGCAAGGATCTTTTCAACTCCTGCTTTCTGAGCTTCGCTAATAATTTCGTCTAAAGGTAAATACAAATTAGCATGACAATGGATATCAATTAACATTTCAAAAATCTCTTCTTTTTCTTAAGTATATTAAAAAAAAAGAGTTTATATTGAATTTATTTGCTCTCGTACCAAAGCAATTTTTTTTACTAATTTAAATTTGCTTCTCCGGTTGTAATCAGAAGAGTCTAAATCTTCTTGAAGAGTTTCTAAC
This sequence comes from uncultured archaeon, assembly GCA_964486045.1. GTDB lineage: Archaea > Asgardarchaeota > Lokiarchaeia > Sigyniarchaeales > SOKP01 > Loki-b32. The sequence goes on along the minus strand of CAZALK010000026.1, from coordinate 17,716 downwards.
TCACTTAATAATAACGCTTTTAGATCTACTTTCCCAATATGCTTAGGAAGAGGTTCTATTTTATCTGTTCTTTTTGTTCTCAAATCTGAAATAGCCCTTGCTAGCTGTATTTGAAAACCTTTGGCCTGATCAAGTTTAATATCTCCTAGAGTATCAAAAGAAGTTATTAAACCGTCAATAAATGCCTCTAAATCTTCTATCTCAACTTTATCGCCAGGCATGTTATTGCTTAGAAAATGTAAATGTCTTTTTTATAAATTCTAGATGGGTTTTTGATATTTATTATTGATTATTATATATTTTACACACTTTTTACGTCAGAGGAAAAATTTTAATTGTGCTCTAAATTCTCTTCTGCAGTTTTAGATCTTACTCGTGGTATTAACATAGAGACTGTCTTTTTATAATCTTCGTATTCTTTTCCAAACTCTCTCACTAATTCTTTTTCTTCTTTCCATGAGAAGAGATAAATAACAAATACTACTATTGGAGTTGATAACATGGAATATAATGAGGAAAGGAGAAATGAAATGCCAATGTGAGCCAAAATTGCCCCAAAATATTGTGGGTGACGAATCTTGGAATAAATTCCTGTTTTAATAACTTCTTTTGGTCTATGAGTTTCAGCGACTTTTAAGGTAACTTTCTTTACACCCACAATTCCAAACCAACCACCTATTAAAATTAAAGGAATTGACATTGTTAAATGAAAAAGAGGAATTAAATAACCTAAAAGATTCAAATTATATAGAAAAATAGGGATTTCAAATTTGGGTTGATATGAGATCCAGATGCCGAATAAAAATATAAAAAAACCCCATCCAGAAATTAAACCATAAATTTTGGTTATTTTCAATCCTTTTTTTTCCCCATATTTCTCTTGAAACTTTAAATGTTCAACTGACAAAAAATATATAGGTAATTCTGCTATTATCCCAAATAAACATATTAAAAAGAAGAGGTACACGGTGATATTTCGTACTACTTTTAATTAGGTTTTTAATTTACATTAGATATAAAGAAACATATTTACTATTATATTTGAAAATTTGTTAAAAATTCGGTAGGCGAAGATTCATCCTCATTTCAGAATTCTATAAACTTCATCGAAATAGTGGACTTTCAGCAGAACTTATTAGACAGTTCAGAGGAATAATTCATAGTTTTTATAGATCTCATAGAAGAGATTTTCCATTTAGGCAAAATTTAACACCGTATAAAGTTTTAGTTTCAGAAATTATGCTTCAGCAAACTCAAACAGGAAGAGTTATAGAAAAATTCCTCAATTTTATAGAAAAATTTCCAAACTTTTTAACTTTGTCAAGAGCTTCACTTGAAGATGTTCTTAGAGCTTGGCAAGGATTAGGATATAATCGAAGGGCAAAAGCTTTAAAAAAAATAGCGGATATTACTATTCACGAATATCATGGTAAATTACCTGATTCAATAGAAATATTAAAATCTTTTCCACAAATTGGACATAACACAGCATCTTCAGTTGTAGCTTTTGCTTTTAATAAACCTACTGTTTTTATTGAGACTAATATTAGAAGAGTCTACATTTACTTTTTTTTCCCTAATAAGAAGAATATAACTGATAAAGTAATTTTCCAAATTGTAGAAAAGACTATTGATAAAACAAACCCTCGCGAGTGGTATTATGCTTTAATGGATTATGGGGTCATGCTCAAGAAATCATACCCAAGTTTAAATAAACAAAGTGCTCATTATCGTAGACAATCTCCGTTTAAAGGCTCGAATAGACAGATAAGAGGAGAAGTGTTGAAATTACTAGTAAAAAATAACAATCTTAAAATATCTGAAATTGAGCAAATTCTGAAAAAGCCTCCCGAAAAAAAGCTCATGTTCGTTCTTTCTCAATTAGAGAAAGAAGAATTCATTGAAATAAATGGGCAAACTGTACAAATTGTTAAGTAGTAAATTATGTGATTATTTTATGGATTTAAGATATTTAGCGATTTTTATTCCGAGTCTTTCTTGTTCTTCCCAATTCCCAAAAGCTAATCCTTTTGAAATTAGAATATTAACTTCTTTCTTATAAATCCCAGCTATCCTGCCAGCAGGTTCCCTTGAAAAAGGAGTTTGAGGTAAGGGTATAAAAGAATGAGCATGAATTCTTGCTCCCTTATCAGATAATTTTTTCATCATTTCTATTGTCAATACAACATCATTCTCATTTTCTCCTGGTAATCCAAAAATAAAATCTACATTAATTCTTAGATTATTGTTAATTGTTAATTCAACAGCTCGATAAATATCTTCAACAGTATGCCCTCTATGACATAAATCTAAGATTCTTTGGCTCCCCGATTGTGCCCCAATAGTAATATTATCGTTATTGCCGTATTTTAAAACTAAATTAAGGGTATCTTGGGTGACATGCTCAGGTCTAACTTCAGATGGAAACGTCCCAAGATATATCCTTCCTTTCTCACCAATAATTTCCCTTATATTTATAAGTAAATTTTCAAGGACTCCCCAATTTAGATTTTTTCCATCTTTGGAACCATATGAAAATGCATTTGGAGTTATAAATCTTACATCTGTAAGATCTCCATAGTGTAGATGCAATTCGTGAACATATTTACAAATTTGTTCAATACTTCTATGTCTCGGGGTAGTTCCTAAAATATAAGGTGTCTGACAAAAATAACATACATAAGGACAACCTCTTGTTATTTCAATAGCCCCATATCTAGTATTTTTTAAAGGGAAAGGGGGATAATTATTTAAATTAATTAATCCACGTTTCCCTGTATAAATGTATTCATTTTCTTCATTTAAGTACGCTATACCTTCTACATCCCTCAGTTCTTCGTTAGTGTTGATTTTCTGCATGACTTCTATTATTGTTGCCTCACCTTCACCAACTACTACTATGTCAAATCCCATTTTAAGGGTTTCTAAAGGATTTCCTGTTGGATGAGAACCTCCGGCGATACTCAAGCATCTTTTTTCGTGTTTATTTTTTATCTTTTGAACCAAGTCTTGAATTTCAAAAAGTTGGGAAGTGAAGAAAGAAATCCCCACTACTATTTTTTCGTAAGATTTAACTAAATCTTTAAGGGTTTCCATGAGATCATCTACAGATTTTACAAAGTAAAAATTAATACTTTCAAATACTATATCTGTTTCGAGCGCACCAGCAATAGCATTTAAGCTAAAAAAATTGTGTCGATGATAATAAATTACGAAAGCGATTTTTTTCAAGTATAGATTACCTAAAACATTATTCGATGAATGATAAAATGTTATATATTACAATATTTTTTAACTAAATTTATCATTGGTTATTTTACAATATTAAAAAATTCTAACAAAAATTATCTAAAAAACGGATAATAGGGGTAAATTATGTTACTTAATTGGTTGTTTGCCACAGAGATTAGTGAAGTAGGCATCTCTTGGTTAGATTTTTATTCCATAGGTCATATCTGTTATGGTATTGGTCTATTTTTATTCTTTTCGTTGTTTTACACGATTCCAAAGAAAAAAGGTAAGGTCCCCATTTTTTCGTTGCTTTTTGTTTTTATTCTTACAGTGATATTTGCGGTACTTTGGGAAATCATGGAAAATATAATATTCCTAGATTTAGGCTGGAAATTTGAAGATAGGCCAGATAGTTGGCAAAATATGTTTACGGATGTTTTATTTGGAGTTATTGGGGGAATTGGTACCTGGATATTCGCCTATATTACCTTTGAAAAGGAAAGGAATTCATTTGCATATTACACTTTTGGAATAATTGGATTTGGAGTGTGGATTAGTGTTTTTATCGTCCTTAGATATTTTACTCTTTTTTAACTCCTCTTTCATTTAATGAAATTTTAATTATCTTTTTTTATTATTACTTTTTAGTGAAATGATAGATTTGAAAGATTACGTTGAATTTCAAAAAGGCACGATACCTTTAATCATCTCTGTACCCCATGGGGGAACATTAGAATGCGAGAATATCCCAAAAAGATTGCAGGGTATCTTAGGAACAGATGGGAGAACTATAGAAATCGCTAAAATGCTAATTGAGAGAATTAAAATGAAATTTAAAAAACAAAATTTAGAAAATAGAATCCCTTCTTATGTAATTTCTCAAGTACGTCGTAGTAAAATTGATTTGAATCGGGAGAAAACAAAAGCGTATATTCAAAGTTCAGGTATTGCTAAAGAGATCTATACCATTTATCATAAAAAAATTAAAGAATATGTAATGGACAATCTAAAATTATTCGCGCGTTCTCTACTGATTGACATCCATGGTTTTGAAAAAGCAAAACGTCCACCAGGCTTTCGAGACGTGGAGATAATTCTAGGAACGAATAATTTAGAATCTTTCTTCTATAACCCAATACTTAAAAAATATTGGGAAGATAACCTTCGTGGGAAGATTATCAAAAATTTTATAGATTTGAATATTCCTATAGCTCCTGGTCATCCTAAGAGAAAAGAGTATGTATTAACTGGAGGTTATATAACGAAAGAATATGGTGCTTCTCAAATCCCTAATAGTAAAGCAATACAAATTGAATTTTCAGACAGGATTAGAATTCAAGATCTTGAGTTGAGGGATTTAGTTTTAAATACTCTTACAGATATCTTAGTTAAGAATTTACATGAAACTTAACAATTTAAAAGAATTCCTTAATTATTTGGAGAAATAATTAAGTTTACAATTCGATTGATAAATTTGCTCTTTTGTATCTTACAAATATGGGCAACCTTTCGATAATTAAATGATTCAGCTAAAGTATCAAGGTATGTAATATTGTACAAGATTGAGACATTATCATCATTTATCATGAAGAGTTTGTCCAATTCCTCCTGAATTTGACTGTCGTTTGTAGAGATTCTATTTTTAACACGGGTTTTTATTTCTTTTAATGTTTCTGCAAAATTTAGATCTCTAATACCTGAAATTAGTGAATTTAATACAATGGCATATAGAACAACTTTACTGATGTTTTCAGTATCCTTTAAATGTTCTAACTTAAGTTCTAGATCTTGGTAGATCTCATTGATATAATTTTCATCTACTCCCTTGATTTTTTTAAATAGATTCAGAAATTGTAGATATTTTCCCTCAATAAATAATTGTAAATTAGAGTTGAATAAATCTTTAAATTTTTTTATGATTTGACCTGAATTGCTAATTTTTACAGAAACTTCCGGAGTTCTACCAATTATAATGTCTTTACCAGGAACCTTGAATTGCTGCTCTATAAGATTACTCGTAGCTTCTAACAATTGATTCATAATCATCTCTCTGGTATAGCTCCTAATTTTGTCAAGATGTTCTCTTTGAAGAATAGTAATAATTCAAGGATATAATTTTTAGCATTTTCTACTAAAATTTTACAGAATTATGTAATAAGCTTTAATAATATAGGAGTAATATCGTATCAAGGAGATTAATCTTTTTTATATGTTTTGATACTCCTCGAAATAAAAATTCTGCTTTGATTCTAAAGAAATAGCTTATCTGAGTCATACCCTATCTCTCCAGATAAACGATGTCGGATGTCTTCCACTAAATCTGCATTGGCAGATACAACCATTTTCACAAACTTGATTTCTTCAGGAATAATTGACTCACAATCGTTTTTTATTAATATGTTAAAAAATCCCATTAATCCTGCTAAATAAGAATTGGGGCTTTCGTGTCTTCTCCTCAATCTACGAATCTCTTCCATTAATGCTTGTCTAATCTTTGCACAAAATTTAATAGCGAGTTCTTTTCGTTCTCCATTTCTTAGAACATCTACGGTTTTAATTTTAAGACAGTTAATAATCATATTTGTGGTGGTACTTAATGGGTTAGGTGGGGGGAATTCAGTATCATCAAATAAGAAATACCAATCTAACTCACAAAATATTTCTATCCTTTCTATAGTGTCTTCTATGTGCTTATTAATGCAATCTACTAAGTGGTCAAGGTAGTATTCATGATAGATCGCTTTGTCACAATATTCGCAATATTCCTCGTACATCCTTCTACATCTATCTTTTTTACTTCCAATTATCTTAATTAAACTCTTCTTTAAATGAATAAATTTAAATGAATAAAGTCATATCACCCATATAAATCATGGATCATCGACCAGTATCGACCAGTATGTTTATTAGTAAATACTTACATTGCCGAAACTTCTCTCCCGCAACATAAATAACCGTATTCTTCCCTTCGAGTCTCAATGTGATATAATCGTTTACCTTGAATTCTTGCATGCTTTTAATTAAGTAAAGGTAAATCGCATATTTAAATCTTGAATGGCTCTGAACTTACGAATTTCTAAATTTTCTATATATTTATTTCGGGATTCATTTACTAAAAAAATAAAAAATTAAGTTAAAATAAAAAAAAGAATGGGTTATTCTGGAGGTCGTCTCTGCTGTTGTTAAAGATCTTCGACAAGGTCTTCGTACGCTTCCAAGGCCAGTTCTATGATTTCAGGCTTAGTGTGGAGACCACAAAAATTTTTGACTTATCTAAGCTTCCTGAAAGGCCATTGCGTCTTGGAGATTGCCTTCAACTGTAATGTCGCCAGCCATATATGCGGAAGTAGCGTCTACCTCACCCATAAGTATTCCAGCTCCCACTTCCAGCGTAGAAGACATCGTGAATGAAGGATTTTCTACATCTCCATCACCAAAATCTAATTTACCTTCGTTTACTGAGAGCCAGAATTTCTTATCTGCGTCCGTGATTACCATCTGGATGGTTATTTGCATATCTTCGAGCTCCTCCTTCAAGTCCTCATTCTCGGTGGAGATTTGCTTGATAAATTCAAAAGATTTCATCATAGTGTCAACAGATGCACTAGATGCCCCTGCGTCTTGAGCAGCTTTTATTTCTTTTAATAATGCTTCGTCTACCATTTTAATTTTCAACCTTTTTATATAATTTTTGAATTATTTTTCAATTTTATGTTGTTGAAATTATATCTGAATATTCTTGAAAATAACAATATAAAAAGGATTTATTAGTATAAAAAGGTTTTATTTGTAGCATTTTGATAAATTGCCGAGACTGTATAAAGTGAAATAAATCTAAAAATTTAAAGGATAATATCTAGGATTAAGAGTTTTTAATATTTCATAAATTTGATAAGATGGCTAAATTTGATTAAATAGAAATCCCAGTATTATAAATACTTATTTTTAATTGCTATTAAAGGAGTTTTGGGTTGAAAATCACTAAAATTAATGTCCACCTTCCTTTAATTGTCCAAAAACCATCTTTTTTTCACTTTAAGTTCATTACCTTATGCACTTAATAGTGTTAGATAAACAAAGTAGAAACGGGAACCTCTCTGTTTAACATATTTTCTATTTATATCTACTTTTTTTTTATATTTTTAGCTGATTTTTAAATAATTTAAAGCAGTTGCCAATTGTAAGATATAAATTTATCACAGGACCAAGAAAATTTTAACTTAATTTTTTTATTTTTTTAGTAAATGAATCCCGAAATAAATAAATAGAAAATCCAAAAATTCCTAACATTAAAATATCTGAAAACGTTGGAAAGATTTTCTATTTTCCAAGTGAAACCCAGTAGTAATAATTCGGTTTTTATTATAGAGTTGTATTGTGTATTTTAAATATCCTTAAATTTTTATAAAAAATTTTTTTGTTTATAAATTAAAAATTGATTTGATATAAGACCTATATAAACAGGTTAATATTTAATAACATCAATGTATATTATTAGAATTAGAAAAATTCAGATTTTTGGGTGAAATTAAATATCTTTTGATTTTACTATAGAACACACTGATCGTGGAGCGCGAATGGGTGAATTAAATATAAATGGTAGTATCATTGAAACACCCAGAATGGGTTTAAATCACACTGAAAGAAGTTATCTTAGAAAAGGAGAAGGTGTGTTAAGATCTGCAATTAATCAAAATATTGGAATTCATGAAATTGTTTCCGATCTAAAAATAGATCAGAATACTCGATTTGATAATAATGCTTTAAATGCGTTAATAAATAGTATAAAAGGTAAATCAAGGAGAAATATCCCAACTGTAATCCAATTTCGTATAAATCAAAAAATTATCAGCCAAGATGCTCTAAGATTTCTAATCAATGCACAAATAGAAGCGAATTGCTCTGATATAGTTACTATTCCAGATCCAACTTTAAGATCTTTTAGTCAAGCATGGATTAATTATTTAGACGATGCTATAAAGCATGTTATTGATCATTATGAGACGGGAAGATTCGTAAATCTTATGCCTGTATTATCTTTAAATCAAGGAAAGAGAATATTATTACAAAAAGTAAATTGGCTATTATCAAGAAATATAGATGCAATAGGATTCAGAATGACAGGTTCTGGAAGAAAATATTTAGATAGTTTAGTAGAAGTTATTAATGATAATGAAAGTGATATTTGGATCCACTTATGCGATGTAAAAAAATCATGGTTTGGAATCTCAGAATCACACTTAGATACTCTCTACGGTATTGATACTATAATTAAAAGAAAAGCGTATAAATATGGGGCATTTTTTATGGCTAGACAACAGAGCTCTTTAGCATCAAGAGGTCTAATGCCTACCCCTGTAGGAATATCTATTCCTTCTACTCAAACTCAGCAACCGATAATTCCCCCAATCATAAAAAATAAAAATATTTTTGAAAGTTCATATTTAGGGTTTATAAATACAAGTGATATACGAAATAATTTTGGGGTAAATTTATTTTGCAATTGTCCAGCTTGCAGAAATGCAAGAAATATTAATGAATTAGTTCGTCAATTAACGGCTTCCTATGGAAGAGGAATCCTGGAAGTCCATAATTCTTTTAATGCTAATAGAGAATTTGTTAATATAAGGAATTCTATTGATAATGATGAAGTACAAATATATTTTAATCAAAAAAGATTTATTCAAGATAATTTAAGTAGTATTCAAGAAAGATTTCCAAATATGGTGTGAAAAATGAATTTGACGGCAAAAAAAGAAATGAATGAGGATCAAAGAGAGTTCATTGATAAATGGTTAATGATCTTATTTGCGTTAGATAATTTTAAACCAATTAAGGGGAGAACAAGGTTAGTTAAAGAATTTTTTTTAATTTGGCGGAATTTCTTTTACCATTTAGATAACATTGCTGAGTTTTTTCCCTACCACTTCGGACCTTATAGTACATTATTAGCTGTGAGAGTGAATGACCTATTTCATCAAAAATCTATTGATTTCAAAGAATCTGGTCAAGAAATTTTGTATGGTTTATCAAAAAATGAAAAAGAAAAGGCATTAGCATTTATTAAAAAAGAAGATCCAAGGATGATTTCAGAGATTACTAAGTGGAAAATAAAATATGCAAAATCAAGTATAGGAAAGCTACTAGGTGATATATATAGGAAATATCCTGAATTTTCCAAATATTCTTTAGTTTCAGAAGAATCTACAATAAAAGGAAAATTTCCTAAAGCGGTTTCACAAGTAGAACTTACTAATGATGGGGTGGGATTTGTTAAATCCTCAAAATTTGATGAGGATTTCAAAGTATCAAAAAAATATCTAAAACGCGTAATTGAAAAGTTACAAAAATGATTTCAAGTGAGTTTACACTAAAAAAAGTTACCAACGTATTACCGGGATTAGAATTTGACTGCGGAGATGACCAGATTAATGAATATTTCCATTCCAAAATGTATGAAGATGTGGAATTTGGGAATTCAATGTCTTACCTTTTATTCCAACAAAACAATTTGGTTGGATTTTTTACTTTAAGTAATTCTAAACTGTATTGTTCATTAAAAGGCGAAGAGAGAAGTTGGTCTGCAGAATTAATGGGACAATTAGGAGTTCAAATGGCATATCAACGTAAGGGTTATGGAAGTTTGATGATCTCACTAGCTAAAAAATTATCTTTTGACATAAGATCAAGTAGTGGTTGTAGAGTATTACTACTTAAAACTTATAGAAAACACTTATTTGAAGATTTTTATAAAAACCAAAAATTTCATATTGCTAATAAGAAAAGTAACTATTTGGATTTATTTTATGACTTAAATGATTGGCCACGAGAAGAACCAGATGTAATTCAAAAATGGAATCTGGAGATCTAGAAGCTATTATTTAAAATGGCGCGGCTAGCGGGATTTGAACCCGCGTCGCAGGAGTGACAGTCCCGAATGCTTTCGGCTAAGTAGACAGAATTTTGATACTTAAGGACCGGGCTACACTATAGCCGCAATTTAAAATTATTTTTCAAAAATTAAGAGTACTAAATCAATAAAAATATAAAAATTTTGCGTTTAAAAAGCAAGTGGACATCTAATACTCTAATGGAAACATTTATATTGGTTAAAGGCAATGTAGATAATAAGGATTATATGGGTATAACAATATTATTTTAGTTTATCTTTTGTCATAGGTATATATGCTCGATTCAAAAAGTTTCAGTTCGGTTCTCCACGACTTAGGAAAAACCGATGAGGAATTCATTACAGCATTAGATAGAGTCATAAGTTTTGGGGTAAATCTTGTTAGGAATACAGAAGAGCTAAAAGAAGAAATTATAGATTACAATGATATTTATCAAATCTTATTGACTGATATAAATTTTAACTTCTGGTTTAAAGTTTCTAATGGTTCGATAATCTACAAGAAGGGGATTAATAGAAGCGCCACATTTAGAGTCAAATATACAAAAGACATTTTTATTAAAATTCTTAAACGCGAAATGGAAGGAACGGATGCTTTCATGAAAGGGAAAATCAAAGTCGATGGTAATCTGGGTGAAGGTTTAAGATTTACTAAAATATTTAGATTATTTATAAAATATGTAGAGAATGGGATAAAAATAAGATAACTTCTACATTTTACTTCAGCATTTTTATTCCAATTTGCAATTTAGAATATGATTTCTGTATTTATCATAGCAAATATTTTTTTGAAATAAAAGATGAAAATATTATAACCTAATTGATTTTATTTTTTAAGAATTAAACTTAGGATAGTATCAAATTTAGCTCAATTATGGGCCTGTAATCTAGCCTGGATAGGGTGCCCGGCTTCGGACTGGGATGTCGCAGGTTCGAATCCTGCCTGGCCCACTTTTTAATTTAAATTTTCATGTTTCCATAATCTTACGATGAATAAGGTTCCTTGGTTTCTTCCTTGAGACTCTACGAGAATTTCACCGCCATGTAACTCCACAATTTCCTTTGAAATAAATAGACCCAAGCCTGATCCTTCAATGTCGACCCCTAAATCCATACCGTATCTTTCAATTTTACCAAATTTCTCAAATAATAGTTTTTTTTCTTTTTGAGTTATCCCTACTCCTGTGTCTTTTATTAAAATATCGATATTTTTGGGGTTGTCAGCAAGAACCACATTTATTTTTCCATTTAACGGTGTATTTTTAATAGCATTAGACAAAATGTTGGTAATTACTTGTTGGAGTCTAATTTTATCTACATTGAAATTTAATCTATTAGGAAGATCTAGTTTCAGTGTAAGTTTGCGGTTATTGATAAGGTACATCATTTCATGGGCACATTCATTTATTATTGTACTTAAATTAAATTCTTTTAAATTTAATTCTAGTTTTCCGGATTCAATCCTTGAAGCATCAATTAAGTTTTCAACTAGTTTTTTTAACCTTAGAGCCCCCCTATACAGAATTTCAATAAAGTTTTGCACTTCTCCACTTATTTGTGGCTTGAAGTGTTGTAGAAGGATTTGAGAAGCCCCGTAGATAGAAGTTAAGGGCGTTTTTAACTCATGTGAGACCCGAGTAATAATATCTTTTCGCATCTTATTCAGTTCAACCAATTTTTTGTTTTCTTTTAGAATGAGTTTTTCTGCCTTTTTATTTGCAGTAATGTCTAAAGTTGTAATTAATACAGCCGATTCACCTTTGAATGGGATAATTTTAGAAATTATTTCTAACCACGCCACGTCCTTGTTTTTTTTTATAATTCTAAATTGTACATCCGTCACTATTTCGTCCTTACCCAAATATTTTCTTTCTGCGATTTCCATCACCCTTTCTCGATGTTCAGGATGTATAACCTTGAAAAATTCTTTTGGTCTCCATTTTAAAATCTTTTTATTAGTATATCCGAGTGTGTCAGCAAATTGTTGGTTGATATATTTAAACTTAAAATCCTTTAAGATAGCTATCCCTATAAAAGATTGCTCTGTAATCGTTCTAAACTTTTCTTCAGATTCCTTTATTTTAAGTGAAGCGCGTCTGCTCTCAGTCATGTCATTTCCAACAGATAAAATCCCTATTAGATTTCCATTATTATCCTTTATCGCTTTATTTGTCCACGATATCCATACTTTTCTACCGTATCTAGTGATATTTTCATTAACATTATTCTTGTATTTCTCAGGATTATCACAAATTTCTTTCATTAGACTTTCTAAATTACGACCAGTAGTTTCTGTTTTTGGGACAATAGTTCCTATAACATGCTTTCCAACAAGTTGAGATTTAGAGTATCCAAAAAAAACCTCACCAAATTCATTTATGAATGAAATAATTCCATCAGTACCCCATTTTAAGATAATACTATTTGCATCACTTACCAGTTCTCTATATTTTTCCTCAGACTCTCTTAATTTTTGTTCTACTTTTTTCTGTTCAGTAATCTCGGTAAAAGTGACAGCAAAAAAGCCTTTCTTAGGTGAATAACCTGAAACCTTATACCATTTATCCAACGGTTCTGAATAATCTTCTACTGTCAATGGGATCCCTGTAAGACCTACATTTCCAAACTTTCCAATCCAATCAGCAGGATCATTCTCAATTCCGGGTAAGATTTCAGTAACAGTTTTTCCAGTTATTTCTTCTGCTTTTAAACCCGTAAGATTTTCAAAACTAGGGTTTGCTTCAAGGTATTTATAATCTATTGGTTTGTTATTCTCATTGACAATTACTTCATGATACGCGAATGCGGCAGTCATATTGTCAAATAAGGAACGATATTTTTCTTCGGAGTCTTTTAATTTCCTTTCAGCATTTTTGTGAAGTGTAATATCTCTAGATACTAACAAGAATTTTTTTTCATTTTTATTATTTCTATACCGTTTGTAGTTAACCTGTAGCCATACCCAACGTCCATTTTTATGTTTAATCCTTAATTCTACTATTCTTTCATCAACTTCATTTTTTCCCCAAAAAGATTTAATAAAATTAGTAAAATCTTCAGTATGTATAAGTTTTAAGGCTGAATTCCCAATTAACTCCTTTTTAGAGTAACCCAGGATTTTTTTATAAGTTTGTTCATTAACATATTCATATTTATATCTTTTATCTAGTATTGATATTAAGTCGTTTGCGTTTTCTGTAATTAATCTATATTTTTCCTCTGATTCTTTTAATTTTTGGTCTGATATCTTTCGTTGTGATATATCTTCGAACACAGTAATGAATTCACCTTTTTTATGAGAAATAACCGAAATTTTGAAATATTTCTCCATTGGTTGAAAATATGACTCAAAAGAAAGCGATTTTTGTGTTTCTGCTACTTTAGAGTAAGCTTTTAAAAACGGAGGTTTTTCAACGTTATACACTTCTGTAGCTAATTTATTTATAACATTTCCTCTTTTAATAGCTAAGATCTTTTCATACCTTGGATTTATATCTGTAATTATATAATTGATAGGCTTTTTTTGATTGTCATACACGATCCTATGAAATGCTATTCCACTGGTAGCATCGTTAAATAAAACGCTGAATTTCTCTTTAAAATCCTCTAATTCTTGCTTTAATTCCTTACTATCATTTGTGTTATTTAAGGTGTCTTTACTATATTGTTTAAATTTAGTCCCCACTTTCTCCATCCCTAAGACTTTCTATTTTATTTCATAAATTAAACTTTATGTGTAATTCTCTTATTTATATCGTAAGAATTGATAATATTTAACAGAAAAGTATCTTTTTTTAAAGTTTTTACATAAAACTAAAGATTTTGTTTATTTAAATATTTTTCTTTTTAAAATTATTCCTAAATAAAATGTAAAAATGGTTTTGAATTTTTCAAGAACCACTCATATTTCTAATCCTTCTAAATAACTTTGTTAAAAATATAGCGTCTTTATATCTGCTTTTGAATTCACAGAGAATTTGTTAGGATAATTGCTTTTTCATATTTTGTATAGGTTTTTACAACAAAATATTGATTATGTGCATTATCTCGAATTTATGTGGAAAAAAAAGCATTTATATACCAAAATTACTTTATTTATTATAATGTTTTTCTCTAAAAATTATAGAGAAGATTAATCAAAAAGAAAAAAATTGAATAAAAAAGTAATAAAGGAGCTGAGATATATGCCAAGTTTAGAAATTAATGAATTAATAGTTTTAATAATCTTATCTATTCCCGTAGCATTTTCTCCTTATCTCTTAAAAAAAAGAAGGGACATTATGAAGTGGGCACCAGGTTATTATGCTCTCTTTTTAACCTTTTTAGCTACAAACTTAGAAGCTTTTATTGCGCCAGATGAGTTTAATTTTTTGGAGCACTTTTTTGCTATGGTAGCAGGGATTTCGATGTTTGCCGCTGCTATATATGAATACTATACCAAAATTTTAAGGGGATCATTACCCAAACAACCCAAACTCATTTATGAAAAAAGCGGGATGGTGAAAAAATAAGTGTTGGCTCAAATTGATCCTGCTGATTTTCGAGATGGGGGATTTAATTTAGTAGGAATGATCTTCTTCATTATAGGAACTTTTATCGCACTATTTATTTATTATAAGAGGAGAACCCCAACAAATGCAATATATGTATTTTCTCTATTTGGGGGTGCATTATATACATTAGGGAATCTTCTTGATAAATGGATGCTATGGGATGCAGATTATGCTGATGCTTTTGGTGAAAGTTTTGGTTTGTTTGTCGGAGTAGCTGCGTTATTTTTTACTGTGATTCCTTTCCTTGGACAAAAACTTGAAAAGAATGCAGAAAATATGAAACGGATGATTGATGCTGCTTCTAATGCGAGTTTAAATGTTGCAAACATTGCAAATGAATTAGCTGCAAGTGCTAGTGAAGTGAACGCGGCATCAGAAGAAATTGCAGCATCTACCCAAGATATGACGACTGAGACTCAAGGAGTAATAAACGCAACTAATGATATACGAAATGTAATGGGGATTATAACTAATATTTCTGATCAAACAAACCTATTAGCCCTAAATGCAAGTATTGAAGCAGGAAGAGCAGGTGAACAAGGAAGGGGTTTTGCCGTAGTAGCTGATGAGGTCCGAAAATTAGCCGAAGAATCAAAATCAGCTGTTCGCGAAACAAATGCAAAAATTAATAATGTAATTGACAAAATTAATAATTCATTTGGTTCGATGGAAGGAATAAGTGCATCAGCGGAACAACAAACCGCATCAATGGAAGAAGTCACCGCAACTGCACATAAGTTAGGAACTTTAGCAGAGAATTTAAAAAACTCTTTGAAATCTGATAACTGAAACTTAGGGAAGATAAAAAATTTCCCTTCTTACATTGTTTTTTTTTTTATTATTATCACAATTATTACTAAATCCACTAATCCTAAAATATCACACCATCTAAGTATTCATGGTGTTTGATTGTGAGCAGGTAAATCCTATAAATTTCTTAAACAAACATTAATATAAAAATTCAATAAATATTATCAAAACTAATTATTGTTGTCCAAAAAAATAACAATTATTTAAATAAATAAAAGTTTTTAACCAAAAAAATGATTTTATATGTAATAATGGTATTTTATTATAAAAAAATATTTTTACACCCAAAATAGGAATACCATAAAAAATAATTTAATGGTGATTTAAGAAAATGATAGGTTTCAAATGGATTACAAGAAGATCTTTACGAGTAAAATTTTCAGCTATTTTTGCAATCATCGGATTAGTTTTTGGGGTCCTTATATTCTTAAACTTAAGCTCAAATGAGAATAATAAAAATGAACTAAATAATCTAATTAACGTCCACATGGAGAAGGTTAAACTCGCAGACGAGATTCTATTAATGGATGCAAGACTTACAGGAGCAATGAAAGATTTTGTGATTGATCCAATGAATGAGACTATTTGGGATATTTATCTTGGATATGCGGATCAACTAGATGCAGCGCTTGCGGCAGCAAAAAATCTTGCTACAGATGAAGAATGGCAATATTTTGACGATGTTTCTGATGCCAATGATGCTTTAATAGCAATGGAAGAGTGGATATTTGGTGTGGCTCATCATAATCATCATGAGATAACCGATGTATGGTACGGTCCATATACTGCGAATAAATCTATTTATGCTGGTTTTATGAATCTGTTTTATGATTGGGTAAATATTATGATTACTCCAGCAAATTTTTCGAGTTTTACTCCTTGGGAAGTTAATTGGGCTTTAAATCTTACCAAAACTGCTGAAAATATTAGATATCTTGATGCATTACTAACTGGTTCAATGCAAGGATTATTATTTGAACCATTTAATACAGAATTGGATGCAACTTACAATCAAGCAGCAAATCAATTAGATGGGAACTTAAGTCAAGCAATAGCCCTTACGGCGAATTATACTGCAACTGTTCAAACATGGTTCCAAGGAATAGATGCTGCTAATGTTGATCTTATTAATATGGAAATATGGTTTATCTCAGAATCTAAAATAAACGCTGTTGAGATATTAAATGTTCTTACTGGGCCATACGCTGGAAACAAAACCTTATACCAAGAGGCAATAAGTAATTTTTATACAGTGAGTAGCGAAAGTTTAACCAAGAAAACTTCAGACAGCATGGTGAGAATAGAGAGAGAGAGACTTATTGCAATGATATTGATAATTCCGATGAGTATTTGTTTTATCATAAGCTTTGTATTAGCAAACATCATTACACAAAAAATTAGAAAAGTATTAGCAATAACCCAACAAGTTGAAGGTCAACAAGCCTCAAAAACTTTCAAGAAAAGGACTTCAGATGAATTAGCATTACTAGACGATAGTATTGTGACTATGAAAGGAGTTATTGACAGTGCTTCGAATGTTAGTGTAAATGTATCTAATATGGCTACTGAACTTGCAGCAAGCTCGAGTGAAGTAAACGCTGCATCAGAAGAAATTGCAATGTCAACCCTTGAAATGACAGAGATCACTCAACAAATCATGCAAGCATCCAAGGAAATAAGTAATATTATGAATATAATCACTAGTGTTTCAGAGCAGACTAACTTATTAGCCTTGAATGCGAGCATAGAAGCAGGTAGAGCAGGTGAACACGGAAGAGGATTTGCTGTGGTCGCTGATGAAGTAAGAAAATTAGCTGAAGAATCAAAGAACGCTGTACGTAATTCTAAAGAAAAAGTTGTCGGTATAGTTAATAAAATTCATCAGACTTATACTAGCATGCAAGGAATTAGCGCTTCAGCAGAACAACAAACAGCATCAATTGAAGAAATCACAGCAACAGCAAATAAATTAGGGGAATTGGCTGAAGATTTAAAGCAATCACTGATGAGTAAACAGAAAAACAAAATTAGTAAGAAAGTTAGGTAATCTTGGGAACATTCATATCAACTGCTCCCAACTTTATGACATTAGCAAAGGATCTAAAATATTCATTGAATTTAATGAATAGATACAAATAATATATAATTTTTTTTTTTCATATATTTTTAATCTAATCTTTATTTTTTTTATTTTAGCTCGTTACGTGGCATT
>CAZALK010000025.1:0-41494 GCA_964486045.1 uncultured archaeon | reverse complement strand
ATAGCCTTTTTAGCATGGAAACTCAGAACTATCCATTATGGAACGGTGAGAAATTAATACATGACCCGTCTCTATCAATCTATTTTGCGGGAATGACAGGAGCCGACCCTATTGAGGATCCACCTGATGATCCTCCTAACGATCCCAGTGTGCCTACAAGTTTGATCCCCAGTTATAATCTTCCAATTCTGATTGGGGTTGTAAGTGTATTAATAACCGTAATAACGATAAAACTAAGAAGAAGACTCAAGACCTAATTTATTATTTTTTTATTTTTTTATTTTTTCTCCCCTTTTTAATCCTCCTAAACCTCTAGATTTAAAGTGACATGACAGATTAAAAAAAAGATTAAAATAAAATTCTGTATATTTTTTCTTTTTTTCTAACTTTCACCTAGTTTTCTAAAAAAGTCGGCTATTTGAGAATAAATCTTCTCATTTTTATCATCGTTTAATTGTGTTAAATAATCTATCAAGTTATCTTTAACACTTAGAGTTCCTAATAACAAGGAAATAACAAGGAAAGGATAAAAAGGGATCTAGATATTGCTTTCTTGCTTTAGTTTATGATAAAAATTTATTATTATTTGTTTTCTTTCATCTGCGATTTTTTGCGATTCTTCCAAGTATAATTGATCTCTTAGCTTCAATATTTTATTTTCCAGATGTTCAATAACTTGCTCAATTCCACCTTTTTTTTTTATTGTAAATCCAATGACTCGGTAAAGTCCTATTGCTCCAAGGGCATCTAATTTATCCACATCAGACAAGATTTTTGCTTCTAAAGTTCTTGAAATAGTTTTGTTTGAAAAGGAGTGTGCTCTAATACAGTGTATTATATTATCAAGATCATCTTGAGATATATGAAAGTCTTGAGATTTTAGAAAATCTAAACTCATTTCAGCTGATAGATCGGCATGATTTCTAATACTAATATCTTGTTCTTCACTCACTCTACCGATATCATGAAGCAATGCAGAGATTTTTAAAACAAAAAGATTAGCTTTTAAACCATTTCCAATCTTGACGCATAACTCATATACTCGCTCAGTGTGAGAAAAACCATGGATATCATCTTTTTCAGAATTTTTAAGCGCAAAATTCCACACTTCTGAAAGCAACTTTTTTTCTAACATCTACTTTCTCCTTGAAAATCATTAAAATTCTATGCTTTTCCAGTAGTGAAAAGATCCAAATCCGTCTTCTCTTGAAAGAATTTTTTTTGTTTGTTTATCTATAACGACGGAGAGAAAATACGATCTCATTCTTGAATAACTTTCAGCCAAGATTAGAACAACATTAATGTTTTGCTCATTTTCACGGATAAATGGTATCATTGAATTCCATTTATGGAAAAACCTATATTCTTGACTAATTTGGATTGTTTGTTCAATGTAGGTAGTTATTTCTGAATTCTTTGAGAAGGTTTGATTCAAAAGCATCTTTCTTTTTGAGGAAAATGCAAATTTCCGATACAAATTAAATTTAATACTCCCTTCTGTTGAATTTCTTGAATAAATAAGATAAAAAAAAGGTATGAAATCAGGGATATAATGCGATCCTTTTGGTAATAACAATTGTATTATTAGTCTTAATGTCAACCGGGTTCCAAAATAGACAAAATAGACATTTAAATAAAATGAAGTCAACGCCATAAAAACATGATAATATGGGCTAATCACATAATAACTAAGCAAAACTAGGAGGTTAATTGCAGAAAATAAAGCTAGTAATGGATTTATTGCTCTATCAGCTATGACTCTAAACTCTTTTTTAGAAAATGGATAAAAAAGGGGGACTTTTGAAGCAGCAAAGAAATCTAATGAAACATGGATACTAAATCCAATAGTTCCAGCAATCCAGATCTCAAAGAATTGGACACCTCGAAGAAATGAGATAAACACACTGATAATGGCAGTTATAATTATCCCAATAATGTATGAATGAGATGCGGCTTTATGTGACAAAAAGTATAGGTTTCGTTTTTTAGTAAATGGTTCCACAAATATATCTCCATCTGGAAAAATGGCCATAATCCAAAGGAGAATTATTGCTTCAGGACTTATTTTACCAAGTAGTAAGAAACATGATAAAGTTCCCATTATTATATGAGTGAATATGTCCATTTCGATTCTAAAGTTTAAATATTAGGTTAAATGATGTGAAGAGAAATAAGATTTAATACTTTATTTACTTATCCCGTACTCCTATTTTTTCTCCGATAGGGCAAGTAAATTTAGCACTACAATGAAGGTACGCTATTTTGGGAAATATCACAAAGAATCTGAATATTAACAAACCGAAAACCACTAAGAATAAAACTAACAAAATTAACGAAAAATTAATGTTCAAGGCAAAAATTATTCCGATATCTTAACAAAATTAGAAGGGAATAGGAAGCATTCCTACAGTTAATCTTTCACTAACGTTTATTGAAAGACATCATTCTTAAATTTAACCCGTTCTTTTAATAGTAAAATAGTGGACAAAAGGTTCTTGATCTTTTCCATAATTTTTCATTAAGGTTTTTTTAAATGATCCAAAATCTAATCGTTCTTTCATAACATCAGCTCATCAGTCAGCATGAACAACAATTGTTATTTCACTTTCAGGATAAAGATTAAAATTAATATCTTCCTGTAGTGGTATAAATTCTCTGTTTGGACCATATGCATTTACAGCACAGTCATCATAAATCTTGTTCTCTTCACTATCCCAGATCAATTGTAGATAACTGTGTATCAAACCTTTATAAATTGGAAATATTGATTTTTTAGAGTCGGCATAAACTATTCTATCTATGGCGCTGAGTGTGTCAACTACAGTTCCGCTATCATTAATACTTGGATTGTATTCAAGCCCTTTCGACAACTTTTTTTCTGGATCTGGTGCAAAAATTGTTAGTTTAATGTTCTTAATTTTATTAATCACCCCAAAATAATAAATAAATTAAAATTTAATAAGTTAAAGAAGATTTGGTAATTCTTGTCTTAATTTTTAAGTTGCTCACAATTGGGATTAATTCCACAATTAATACCTTTTTTTAAACGTTTAGGATTATCGGAGTCTTTGCATTGGCTTTTAGGGTCGCACGAGGAATCTGAATGAGCGCTGCAAGAATGTCCTAAATAATCTGGTGATTTACGCATTTCTTTCATTATGTCTTTTATGGTCTTATCTATATCTTTGTTTGTCATTTCTTTTTGCTTCTTCTTTTTAATTAATATAGTTTCTTCTGAAAAATATATTTTTTGGATATTTTTAATTATTTCGATTCCCAAAAACCTCGTTTTTTAAGAAAACGGCCTAGATATACTATAGATAACATAATTGGAACTTCCCAAAAAAGACCCATTGTAGTACCCAAAGCAGCCACTGAACCAATTCCATACATAGCTATAGCAGTAGCAATAGCAATTTCAAAATGGCTTGAGGATCCAATAATCACCGTAATAATAGCTTCTCGGTATTTCAATTTGGTGAGTTTTGTAATCAGAATATTATATCCAACTACAATTACAAAACCAAGTAAGAGGGGTATTGAAATTATTAATAATAAATCTGGATTTTGTAGCAGAGCATCACCGTTCAATGAAAAAAGTACAACCAATGTCGTTAATAAAGCGATAATGGATATTTTTCCTACAATCGGACGATAGGTATCATTAAACCAATCTTCTCCTTTTGAGCGAATAATTAATTTTTTGCTGATTACCCCTCCCAACAATGGAAGCCCGATAAAAATTAATATCGAGACTAATAAGAGAACCCAATCAATCGGAATGTTTTGGATACCTGTTAATAGAGTAACTAAAGGAGCATAGCCGATTATAATTGTTATAGTATTTAAACTTGTGTTCATAACATTTTGCTCTTGATTGCCTTTAGCCATCCAACCCCACACCAAAACCATAGCTGTACACGGCGAACTAGAAAGAAGTATAATAGCTACAATTAACTGTTCATAACCTTGTAAAAATATCCGTGCCATAAGTAAACCGACAAAAGGAGCGATAAGCCAATTAGATACAATTGTCAAGATTATAGGTTTAGGATTCTTCCCTAACTTTTTTAATTCAGCAACTTGTAAATTCAACATCGCAGGATACATCATAAGAAATAAGCATATCCCAATTGGTAAAGATATTCCCCCAATCTGTAAACTGTTAATCGCTACCCCAATACCGGGTATAATTTGGGAAAAGAGAATTCCTACCACAATGCATAATGCTACCCAAATTGTAAGAAAGCGTTCAAAAAAACTGATAGTTCTACCTTCTTCTTCGCTCATAACGCATCATGGGATATTTTCTTAGGTTAGAGGGAAATATTTAATTTAGGTAATAAATAGACAAATTTAAATTTATCGATATGACATTATATAATTATTAACTATTCGTTTTATATTCAGAATGACTGAAAAAACCAAAGATGATATCAAAACACTAATCGAATGTATTGGATTAGATATAGACGTTTATGAATATATTAAAGGTTTAGAAAAAAACAGAGATGAAATTTTAGCGAGAGAAGATTTTAAAGAGGAGGTTATTTCTCATAAAGCTCTTGGTCAAGTATCAAGGTTTTTGATATATAATCTAATTAAAAAGAAAGAAATGTGCATATGTGAACTCTCTACAATCTTAGATTTAACCCAACCAAGTATCTCACATCATGTAAAGATCTTAGAACAGGCAGGATTGATTGAAGGTGTAAAAAGCGGGAAATATATTCATTATAAAATAAAAAAATTAATTGATTAATTTAAATATCATACTTAAATAAATCTAGAAAACCGGTCTCCTTTATCTAAAGGGTCATCTCGAATATCAATATCAGGTAAAACTTCTTCATCAATTTTTTCTTTTTTGAATGGATCTTTAAATTGCATTTGATAAAGCTTGTTATAAAAACCATCTAAATCAACCAAAGTTTGATGTGAACCTTCTTCAATAATTTTTCCTTTATCTAAAACTATAATACGATCTGAATTTATTATGGTTGAAAGTCTATGAGCTATTGAAATACTCGTACGGTTTTTTAATAAGGTTTCTAATGCTTGTTGAATTAGAAGTTCGCTGTAAGGGTCGATCGATGAAGTTGCTTCATCTAGTATAAGTATAGGAGGATTTAATATGAGAGCTCTGGCAAATGCGATCAATTGTTTTTGACCTTCTGATAATTTAATTCCACGTTCACCAACAATAGTATCATATCCATTATCAAGTTCTATAATAAAATTATGTGCTTGGACTTGTTTGGCAGTTGATACAATCTCTTCATCTGAAGCATCCAATTTACTGAATTTAATATTATCTTTAATCGTTCCTGAAAACAGGAAGTTTTCTTGTGAAACAATTCCCATTTTTCCTCTCAAACTATTTATTTTCAAGTCTTTCAAGTTTTTCCCATCAATTAAGACTACACCTTGTGTTGGATCATAAAACCTACTCAATAATTTTACAAAAGTGCTCTTACCTGCCCCTGTATACCCTACTAAAGCTAACCTTTCCTTCCCTTTAATTTTTATATTAATATTTTTTAAAACTGGGATTTCTGAATTGTAAGAGAAATTTACATTTTTATATTCTATTAACCCTCCAACAGTATCTAAGCTCACAGCATCATCCTTTTCTTCTATAGAGATTTTTTCATCTAGCAATCGTATTATTCTAGCACCTGCAGCTACAGAATTTTGTAGAAGCGATAAAAATCCAACTAATGAAAATAACGGTTGAAAAAATGTAAATAAATAGAATATAAAGGCAACAAGAGTTCCTTGCGATAAAGAACCTTGCCGAATTAGTGTCCCCGAAACTAAAAAAAGAGAACTAAATCCTAACGTAATAATTGATATGATGATTCCCGGCATAAATGCCATTAATTTAGCAGCTTTCATTGTTGTTTTTCTTTCTTGTTCATTCGCATCATTAAATTCAGCATAATTTTCATCTTCAACAGCAAATGATTGAATTACTTTCATTCCCATAATGGATTCATCAAGTTTACTGGTAACAGTTGCTATTCGTTCCCTTAATTCATTAAAAAACTTTCGCACTTTTTTAAAGAGAACTCCTGATATAACAAAAAAAACAGGAACAATTAGAAATGAGACTACTGTTAAAACCGGGCTTAGAATTATCATGAAGGATAATGAACCAAATATTATGAAAAAGTTGCTAACCGATACCAATAATCCAGATTGTATTAGTTCCTGTATTGTATTAACATCTCCTGTAAGATAATTAATCTTCTTTCCAGTAGTCCTTTTTGTACTTTCATGATAATCTAATCCTAAATACTGAAACTTCGTAAATAATTCGGCTCTTAAGTTATACATAGTATTCGTAGCAAGTTTAGAGATAATATAGCCTTGAGCAATTTTAGTAATAACTCCTACAATTGTTACACTAAAGAAAATAGATCCTAAAACTATTATAATTTCAAGATTTCCTTGAGTAGCTCCAATTCCTCCTCCTAATCCGTCATCTACAAGAGATCTAAAAATAAGGGGTGTAGTCCAACTAAAAATAACATTTGATGTAATAAATAAGATAAGAAGATATTTTAGCCTCTTATTTATTCCAACATAATGAATTAATCGTTTAATAACTTTAAATGTACTTCCTTTATACGAATCTTCGTCTTCAGGATCCCCCTTTTGTTTTTTCTTTTTTCGCATAATTATTGCCTCTCTTCGATTTTTAGGGTTGAATATAATTTTTTATAGATTCCATTTGCTTGATTCATCAATTCCTCATGAGTCCCTAATTGAACAATCGTTCCTTTATCTAACACGAGGATTCTATCCGCGTTTCTAACACTGGACAATCTTTGAGTTATTAAAAAAGTAGTAGCTTCTTTGAAAATTTCTTTGAAATTGTTTTGGATTCTAAACTCTGTATCAACATCGACTGAAGATGTGGCATCATCGAGAATCAAAATTTTAGGCTTTATTGCTAATGCTCGAGCTATAGCTATTCGTTGTTTCTGTCCTCCAGATACAGTCATTCCTCTTTCACTCACTACGGTATCATATTTTTCTGGTAATTCTTTTTCGATAAAATTATTGATATCTGAGGCTAAAGCAGCACTTTTAACTTCTTCTAAAGTAAGATTTTTATTACCAAGAGCAATATTATCTTTAATTGAACGAGAAAAGAGTAAACGCTCCTGAGATACAAAACCAATTTGTTTTCTTAGTGATTTCAATGTTACGTCTTTAACATTAATACCATCAATCAAAATTTCTCCTTGAACAACATCATAAAACCTTGGAATTAATTTTACTAAAACAGATTTTCCCGAACCTGTAGCCCCTAATATTGCAATATTTTCCCCAGGTTGTATTTTAAAATTTAAATTTTTTAATACATTACTACTATATTGTGAACCGAATGAAAATGAAACATTTTTAAATTCGATTTCTCCTTTAATCGGAACCATCTCAAAGGCTTTATCTTTTTCAATCACGTTCTCCTTAGAATTTAAAATATTGGTCACTCTCTCGCAAGTTTCACTTATTTGGGGCATATTTCCTAAAAAGCGTGAGATAGAATATAAAGGTTCAACAGAGAAATTCAATACCATTAAAAATGAAAAAAAAGTTCCAAAAGTCATGTCACCACCAATCACATATACTCCCCCTAATAAAATTACAATTAGAAATGCAATATTATCAAGTAGATATACGAGAGGGTCAAAAGTAGCCTGCAACTTAATGATTCCTATTGAATCCTTATAATAATCCTCATTTTTTTTGCGAAATTTCTTAATTTCATGCGTTTCTCTGCCAAAAGCTTTTACCACTGTTATTCCTTGTACATTTTCTTGTATAATGTGAGTCATTTTTGCATAGGTCTCCCTAGATTTCTTGAAAATTGGACGTAATTTGCGCTTAAACATCAAAAGTGTGTAAAATAACACCGGAGAAATACCTAGAACAAAAAATGCTAACTGATAATTTATAAAAAATAATATAACTAAACTAAAGGTAAAAGTAGCACACTGCCTAATAAAAAGTTGAAAATTACTTTGAAGAAACTCTTTGAGAAGATTTACATCACTAGTTGTTCTTGAAATTAAATCTCCTGTTTTATTTTCATCTAACCATAACCAAGACATGACTTGTATTGTCGAGAAAAGATCATTCCTTAGATTATATATAACATTGGCCCCTATCCACCTATTAGCATAAATAAGTAACCCAAAGAGAATACCAACGATACTTTGAATGATCAATATTATAATAAAAATGGGGAGTATATTCCCGATAAAGATGCTTGGGTTTACTAAGACATCCAAAGCAGGACCTAGAAATAACGGAAACGTTAAAAATAATATTGATTGCACAATTCCAAGAGTTACAATAATCCTAAATAATTTCTTGTATTCCCAAAGATATGACAATATCTGTTTGAGAGGTGTCTTATAATTATTATTGAGAAACTTTTCTCTTCTTTCTTGGAATTCAAAATGCTTTATTTTTTCCATGTTAAAAAAAAATAATTAAATAAGAAATAGTTTTTTAAATTAAAAATCATCAAATTCTATTTTATTCTAATTTAAATCAGAATTCTCTAAGATCTTACTTGTTGTTTAAAATTAATAGTTTATAATTATTAACTTTAAAAACTAATTTACCTAATTTAATCGTAATCTGAAAGATATATTGTTAAAATCTATTGTTTAAATCTAAAAATTAATTAAAATCTAAGAAAGGAGATAAAAATATGCCAATACCAGTTCCAGATGATGAAGCATCAATGGATGTGTGTAGGAAGTTTTGTGGGCCGTGTCCCTCATTTAAACCAAATAAGCTCAATGAATTTGAACCCCATGCCCTATTTTGTGCAAGGGGAAAATCACAGAAACCACAAGACCAAATAGAAAACAAAGGGTGTAGTTGTTTCGGTTGTGGTTTATTTCCAAAATACGAGCTTGAAAAAGGGTATTTTTGCATGCCTCACGAAGCGAAATAGATTCAATTTTAAAACTTTTTTTTATTTTTTCTTCTTCTACATGCTATTTAGGAGCAGATTGAAGAAGTGTTTGGGGACAGTAATTATCTTATGAATGTTCAGTTGGAGCAAGTGTTTTTTGATCTCATTCGAGATGAATTCCGGTTTAGGAACATTTCTCTCATTACCGTATTTGAAGATCCTTTAAAAGTTTATAGCATTATTAGCTCTCTATCGCAAATTAAGTTAAATGTAGGTTAGTTGATGTATTTGTTAAATTGTAAATTTTGTATACTTTTTTGGTATACAAATTTGTATTATCAGAAATGCAGTTTTAACATAATAACCCCAACATTTTAAAATGTACAATTCATATATAAGTTGATGAGAATTAATTATGAGCACAAGGTAAGAACTTCTACCTCTACTTGTTGTTGCATGTGTTGTTGTTGCTAAACAACAGTTTATTAATTCTCAACTAACCATCAATTTTTTAGCTTTCATTATACGCTTGATTGGTTAAAATTGTAGAATTTTTTAAATGAACACTAAAATAAAGGATGAAATTATGAAAGCACAATCGTATAATAATAGAAACGGAAAAAATGGGGTAAATAACAAATTAAGGGTTTATGAAAGTATAGAAGATTTAATTTCAAATATTGAAAATCCCACTCCTCTTGTCAAATTAAATGAGAGAATTAATCCAAATAAAAATTTTCCAATTTATATAAAACTTGAGTGTTATAATCCTTTTGGGTCAATAAAAGATAGAATTGCACAATCAATGCTGAAAAATTATCAATTTAAGGATGGTCAAAGTATCATAGAACCTTCTTCTGGCAATACTGGAATTGCTTTAGCATCCTTAGCTAACGCTCGAAATATTCCCGTTGAAATTGCAGTGCCAACAAGAATACCTGAAGAAACAAAGTTACTTTTAAAAATGCTTGGTGTAGAGGTTTTATGGGAAGCTGATGATGATTTATGCCCGGCATTCCCCAACGAAGGTGCGAGAGGTGTAGTCAACGGTATATTAAATGGTAAAGGAGGAGAACGATATTTTAACCCAAACCAGTATGAAAATTTTTTAAATGTTCAAGCGCATTATAGATCTACTGGTCCAGAAATATGGGAGCAAACAAATGGAGAAATTGATTATTTCTTTGCTGCGACAGGTACAGGAGGTACCATTACTGGGATAGGAAAATACTTAAAAGAAAAAAAACCTTCGGTTAAAATTTTGGGGATTGAACCTTCAGAGTCATTACATAATATACCTGGTCTGAAAAAAATATCTAACTTAGATAAAGACTTAATACCAGCAATATTAGATGAACGTGTGATTGATGAGATTTTCGAAGTGAGTGATGATGATGCATATCGAACTGGAATTGAATTAGCGAGGAAGAATGGAATATTAGTTGGTCCATCTACAGGTGCAATTTTAGCCGTTGCATTAAATTATGCTAAAAACCATGATGGACTGGCTGTTATTATTGCCCCAGATGACGCAGTTAAATATATTAGCTCTTACGCACCTTACATTAATGAGGATAACAAATCATATTAACCTGAAAACTAAATCAAAAATTAGGTTTTCAAATTTTATAAAGAGAGAAATTGTTAAACTAAATTGTTAGATCATTTATTAGTAAATTAGAAAATATCTTTCCTCTGATAGTTTTATTTAAAATTCATTCAATGAGACTTAATTAAACAGAATTCAGTGGTAAAAAAGTCTCATACAAGATTTTTGAGTTTATGAAAAAAAATCCTATTATATAAATTTAATGGTTTTTGTCGGAAATCTATTTATGGGGAAATATACTCAACGCTAAATATATATGTGTAATTGGTCATTAAAATAGTGTTTAAAAAAATCGATTAAACTATTGTTGATATTTTTATGAAGGATTTAAGCGAGATTCCAGAATTTATGAAGTATTTTCGTGTAATTTCACCAACAAAAATCGAGGTTAATAAAGAAGAAATCTTTTATCGGGAAAAATATAATGAAATAATCAATTTTGTTAAGGTTATGGCTACATACAATGGTGAAAATACTTTGGAAGAATATCTATCACCAAAAGGGGCAATTCTAATTAACGTTAATCCAGGAACTGATATATTAGATTTCCTAAAATTAATTTCAACAAACTATTATTTAGAATTGATTGAGTTTAGCTATAATGAGATAAAGAAAGAACCAGAAAGGTTCTTGAAAAGCTTTACTCCAATTTTAAGAGCTTTTGGGGAAAATATCAATTTCGAAACGGATCTTGAATCGAAAAATGAAGATATCGACAAAAGTCTAATGGATTCTGAAAAAAATGTTGAAAAAAGAATATTAATCATTAATCAACAATTAAATCTCAAAACTTTATTAAAAGGAAAAAACCTCCTTGAAATTTACTTTTCAGAGCAAAATGAAGAAAATTTCAATTTTTTGGGAAGTAATGTCCTTCTTATATGGATTAATTACGATATTCAAGATGTCATAGAGAATGCTTCAAACATGTATAATTCGTTTGATTTATTTATTAAACTCCAGTTATTAAATAGAATTGAAAGGGAAGCAGTATTTAGAGACTTTTTGGAGAGGAACCCGAAAATTGTTTTTGATATCAATGCTTTAGTAGATTGTACTGATAGATGGGAAATAAAAGATATAAAGCAAGTATTGAAAGCTGGAATTTTGAAGCATTTTTTAAATTCAGAGTTGAATGAAACAAGTAATGAAATTACGCAAATTTTACTTGATCTGATTGAATTTGGCGAGTATATACCTACAATTCCTCCTGATTATACAGAAAATCAACAAATATCAGTGGAAAGTGAAATTAATCTACTAAATCCTGACAGTATCTCCAAAAAAGAAGTGGAGAGTGTGAAGAGGATAGAACAAATAGATAACTATGTAAATAATATTCGAGATTCACGTTTATCAGATTTCATGCTAAATCAATTATACGAAGACGCTGCTTTTAAAAATTACGTTGAGATTGTTATTATAATTGATAAGTTGGAGAAAAATGAACCATTGGAGAAAAATGATAGAAAATTGTTAGCAGAATATCCGTTTATACTTAATAATTCACCAAATAAGGCTTTAATCAATTTAGAGAAAGCAAAAAAGAGAGTTGATCTTATAAAACAAACATTTGGTAAATAAAACAAACAGGTGATAAATAGTTGGCTTCTCAATCAGACAATAAGAACCAAAAAAGAGGAGTAATAGAAGAACAAAATCGGAAAACTTTCATCAAAAAAGTTATTTTAGAAAATTTTTTATCATTTCAGAAAGATGAGGTTGATTTTGGAGAAGCTAAGTTTGTAATTATTGTAGGACCAAACTGGAGTGGAAAAACTTCTATTTTTCAAGCCATAAAATTTGCTTTAGGAAGTAATGAAAGGGATAATCGTTATACGAAGTGGTCTAATTTTATTAGAAATGATCAGAATCATGCAATGGTCGAGATTCATATTCAAAATGGAGAAGATTTAATAAAAATCAGGAGATATGTGATACGAGGACAATCACCCTTTTTTAAAATACAAAATAAGAGTGATAAGGATTTTAGAAAGATCCAAGCTCAGGAAGTTCAAAAAGAAATTATGGGCTTAAATATTAACCCTGATAACCAATTTGCTTTTGTAAGCCAAGGTAAAATTGATTCTATAAAGAATTTAAAACCTACAGAATTATGCTCTTTTCTTGAAGAAGGAATTGGGTTAAGCTCTCTTCGAGATGAAATTCTACAACAGAGGAGAAGCGTAGACACTTTAAATAATGATTTAAAGTCATTGAAAAGTAGAAAAAACACGTTAAATATAAGTTTAGAGCTTCTAACACCGAAATTAAACCGATTGAAAGAAAAAAAAAAGATACTAAAAATAAGGAAAAAGTATAATGATGAGCTCTTATGGGCAAATAGAGATAAATTAAAAAAAGAGATAAATAGAAATAATGACCTAATTGAAAATCTCAAAAAAGTTATATTTGGAATTAGAAAAAGAAAGGAAAAATGTGATTTAGGAGCAGAAAATTTAAAGAAGAAAATTGCAACTGTAGAACAAAATATCAATAAACTTACAAAGAAACTCGGTGAATTGGATTATAAAAGACAAGATCTAATTACAAAAATCCAGAATTGGCAAAATGAAAAGATATTAGCAAAACAAGAATTAGATGGTCTGTCAAATAAAGTAGGGGAATTTGAAAAAATTTCAGTAAATTTAGAAAAACAAAAAGAACGTTTGGATAGTGAACTAGGAATAGTAGACAGGGAACTTAAAAGATTAAATTTACAAATTGAGAGCCTAATAAAGGAGCAAAGCCTATTAATAAAGAAAATTACTTTAAATAAAACCTTATTGGATGAGTATACTAAAATTGGTAATGATAAAAAAATAAAACAATCTAATATACATAATAATAAGAAGACAATCAGTTCTCTAAACAATGAAATCAACCAACTCTTTCAAAGCTTTAAGGATATTGAGCATAAACTTGAAAAAAATAAATGGTTTTTAGAAAATCCTTCTAAAACCTTATTACAAGACCTTGATATAGAACTTAAAAAAAGATCTTTAAGAATATATGAAATAGACTCTGAAATAAAACAATTAGAATTTCAGAAATCAAAAAAGATAAAAAAATTAAAAGTTTTAAACACATCGCTAAGAGAACGTCGAGTAATTCTTCCCTCAAGCATTTCAATTCTGAGAGAAGAGATTAATAGGCGTGAATTAAGAGTTAAAGGTCCTATAATTGAGTACCTTAAATATGATGATAAATTAAGCTATGCTATTGAATCTGTGTTAGGAGAAAAATTATTATATAGCTTTGTAGCTGAAGATTGGGATACTCTAACTCTGTTAAAAAGATTAAAAGAAAAATATGGCGCTTATTGTAATATTTATCTTGCTAAAAAATTATCTATAAAACCTTTGATTGGTGTATCTGCTGAAGGTGTTCTGGGTTATTTAGCAGAGCTTATTAAAATCGTCAGTGATGATATTGATATTAAAAAAGTTATATACTCGAAGGTAAAAAATTGCTTAGTTGTTAAAGATTACCATTCGGGAAGAGGACTTTATAATAAACTTAATTTTAAGGGAAAATGTGTAACATTAGCAGGTGAACAAATTATTTCTTATAAATATGTTTTCGAAACACCATATTTAAAGAGATTAAAGGGTTTATTAAGTGCTACAACTCAAAAAGAACAATCTAGCATATTAGAATCAGATTTAACTTCTTTAAATGATAAGATATCGGAATTAAGGATTGAACAATCTAAACTAGATAATATTCAAAAAGATATTTTCAAGAAAAAGGAATCTTTTAACGATCTTTTATATAATTTTAATCAAAAACAAAGGATTACTACTAAGAAAAATCAATTATATAATCAAAAGCATTCTTTAGAGAAAGATAATTCAGTGTATAAAGAAGATATTACAAAAATAGAAATAAAGATAATAGATTTAAAAAATCAAACGGATCCTGATTTTTTTATATGGAGTGATAGAGTCAATGAAATTCCGAACGAATTGGCTTCTTTACATGATGAAAAGAAAAAATGGAATTTAAAATTAGATGAGAGTTCAGATACCCTAAAGAGTGTTAAGGAAAAATTAAATAACTTACATTATGAGTTAAACATAAATAAACTAGAATTTGAAAAAAAGAAGGAGATCTTTCAAAAAGCAGATAAAACTGCCTTTGAAACTTACCGAACGTTAGAAAGTACAGAAAGAAAACTCGAAATTATTGAAAAGAATATCTTAGATTTGAAAAATGCGAAAATTCAAGATCTAAATAGGAAGATCGAAATTGATAGAAAAATTTTGCAAATTACACTAAACTTAGAACAAGAAAATATTAAGCTGAATACGTTAAATCAAGATTTAGAAATTAAGAGAAAAGATTTGGAAAGAATTAATTCTGAAATAAAGCCCCTTATTTCTGAGAAAATTATTAAAATTAGGTCTATGGAAGAGATTAATAAAGATATTTCAAGGATAGATAAAGATCTAATTAATTATTTAGACGTTGACGATGTGCTAATAGTTGAGAAAGATCAAATAATATTATCGCTTAAAGGAATCAACAAAAATCAAATTAGTTTAGAAGAAGATATTAAAGCTGCAATAAAAACAGAAAACAAATTGGAAAAAACTTACAAAGATAAATTTAGTATTGTACTTGACAACCTTCAAACAAAAGTAAACCAAAAGTTTGAAATTTCTCAAGTAAAATCATTTTGCTCTATTAAATTAACAGGAAATTTTGAGGATTTAGGTGTTGAGATAAAAGCAGCAACTTCCAAGGATCAATTAAAATCGTTTACTGCACTAAGTGGGGGCCAGGTTTCTCTTATTTCAATTTGTTTGATCTTATCTCTACAAGAGATTAAGCCTTCTCCACTATGTATGCTTGATGAAGCTGGTATGTTTTTAGATGAGAAGAATTCAGAAGTAGCATATCAATTGATTAAATCAACGTTGGAGCAAAATCCGATCCAATTATTCATGTTTTTACCTAAATCATCATCTTCACTATTTTTACTTGCTGAAAAAATAATAGGAATTGCTAGAGTCGGAAAGAATGAAGTCTCCTCTGTTTTTAAACCAAAACTTATAAAGAAAAAATAAAATAGAAAAATGGGAGAATCTAAAGATTTCTCTGCAGAAATCAATAGAAGAGTCGAGGAAATTCAAAAGAAAGTACTATCCGGGGAGATTACTTTATTAGATTTAGAGTTAGTTCCTATTTTTGAAAATATAAAGGATAAACTCGACATTGAGAATATTAAAAGATATTCATTGACTTTTAAGAAGGTCTTCCAACTTTTAGTTGAAAAATTTGAGGAACTGAAAATATTAATTAATAACCTAGATAAAAAAGAGAGCTTTTTCCAGTATTTAAAATCAAATCCAAAAGATTTAGAAATTTATAATATCCTTAATGGATGTTGGATAAAGCTATTCAATATTGAATCTTTATCATTGAATTTTCTTAATACTTCAAGAGAAAAGTTAAATAAAGGAAGTGGCTATTTAATAACAATAGATCATATAGACAAGGTTAAAATAAAGCAGAATTTTTTATTAGAAGTTCCTGAACAAAAATTTACTGAAAAAATAAATCGTTTCTACAACGATATTAAAAATAAATTTCCCTGTTCATTTGATGAGATATTTGCGAATGAGCAAGATCAAATTAAAATCTACGAAGAATTCGTGTTCCTTCTGCATCTTTTACAATTAAATAAGATTAAATATGAAAAAAATACCAATACGTTATATATATAAGGTAGAAAAGATGGAAAATATAATATAGTGGTAATTAATAAAGATTAAAGGAATACTGAAATCCTTTTTTCATTATATTTTATTTGAAATATAATACAAGAACCCACGAACTGTTATGTAATTTACGATATAAACAATGGAGCCCAAGGTGAAGCGATTGGAATGTTCACCTCAGAGTTACCAGTGTGATGGGATTCCTAACACTTCTTGAAGTTATATCATAATAAAGCAATAGCAAAGAACACAATTTAAAGGAGAAGGAAGATTGCTACATAGGAACACTCATGTAAATATTTTAAAAAATATGAACAATAATTTTTTAAGTATTTTGGGTCTTTATATATTGTAAGAAAAAAATCTAACCCAATAATAAAATAAGGTGTTTTATTCAAACGGTTAAATCCGATAATAAAATGTTTTTAAACGATTTTTTCGGAAAACGAAAATATTTAATTGAAATCATTATCCTATCCCTTTTTATAGCATTAGCCATTAATATCATTTCACAAAGTATTTCAGAGATAATAGTGTTAAATCCGATATGTTACCTTTCCTTAGGGATTTTTATATGTGTAATCTCAGTTTCTTATTTTCTAAATCGTCTATTATCAAATAGAGTAATGAACTTACAATTTGAAGGTTTTTTTATTTTTAATAAGGAAAATAATAAAATAATTGATATTTATCGATACGATTTTTCCTCAATGCTGAAAGATTGTCTTAAGGACGCTTTCGCCGAAGATAAAGCCCTTAAGTCAATTTGGGAAAATGAGCCGTTATCTGTTAATGAATTTTTTGAAGAATCAAAATCAAGAGAAATTATTCAAGAAGCTTCAGAATATTATGCTTTATCTAAGTTATCTACTCATTTAGAAGATTATTTCAATAAAGATGAATTTGCCGATGATGAAGAACTAAAAGAATTCGAAAGGAATGAACTTCCCGAAATTCTTTTAAATAATCGTTTTATAGAACTCTTCTCTAAACCAATGGATCAAAGATCTCATTTTCTAGAGGAAAAATATCAGAACATAGATAAAGAAAGTGATATAAAAATTAATGATACTAATCATAAAATTGTCTGGGCTAATATACCTACTGAAGATGGGCATATAATTTATGAGAAATTCAGCTTAACACTGCCAAAAAATTCTGAAATCGAAAGAATAAACAATCAAAAAATAATTGTAAAAATGGATCTAATTAATCTTGAGATTAAGATAGAATTTTTAGGATTTTCAACAATTCTTCCCAAGGGATTTCCCGAATATTACTTAGATATCGATTTAGCAAATTTTATAGACAATTATATTGTATTCAATGTTGTTTTTCAGTTTAGAGTTAATTTTCGTCTTTATTCTCTTTTTACAACGAGAGGGCGGAATTATTACAACTGGATCGATTCCTATTTAAATAAAATGAAAAAGCAAATAGCAAGAAAAGATTTTTTTAAAGAAATTGGATGGGATACTGTTCTTACTTTACTTCATTGCCAGAAAGGAGAGAAGAAAAAATCTCAAGAAAAAAAATAAGAAATAAGAAAATTTTATTAATTTTTTAAATTCTTTTTCAGCTTCAAAAGAGTCTAAGGTTAATTATTTGCCCAGTTTAGTCTTGTGGCAATAAATTTCTCTAGTTCTTTAAGATCTTTTACTTCATTATGACTTACTCTTTTTTTTTCTTTTTAATTTAAAAGTTAATATATATCTCAATAAAACTTATTTAGGTATCTTTCCACTATTTATTTGAAGAAAAAATCGAGGAAATTATTATTAATAAGTGAATTAATGGATGAAGTTACCTCAGAAAAAAAATAATTTGACATATAGTTATAATACAATTGATATTAAAGAAGCACTTGCAAAATTTTCAAACCTCTTAATACTATTTCCATATCATCCTAGGAAATCTAAAATTAACAATATAGGATGGTTAACTCCTCAAAAATTCTTTCGTAAAAGTGATATTCCAGAAAGACCTTTTTGTGGAATTATTGAAATATGCCATAGAAAGGGTTTTCCAGTCTTTAGAGATTGGCTTAATTATATTGAAAATAAAAGTCTTACTAAAAAAAACATCATAGAAATTAGAGAAAAATTGGTAAATCACTTGAATAAGCTTATAAAAAATTTTGGGTATAAAGAAGAAAATGAAAGAATAATTCTCAATAATCAATTTAAGGAGTTATATATATGGATTAAAATAATGTATGATAAAATTGACTATCTTAAGAATAAGGGGGGCTGGAATTCAGAATTCTTACAGCAATTAAGAAGAAGAAAAGAAATTGGGGATGCTTTCAAGCAATATCGTAAAATTAAGGCTAAAATGAGGTTAAAAAAAGTTGCACAATATAATCAAAGAATGGAAGAATTAACGAAAGATGACATATTTGATACCAACCTTTATAACTTATTACCAATGAGTTATGACCAATATAAAATGAAAAGAAAGCTTCCCAATAGTGCTTCAGAAAAGGAAATACTTAGATGTAAATTAGTAAGAATGGAATATAATTCATATGTTGCAAATTCTCTCTATAATGAGAAACTTCCTTTAGAAATAATATTTACAAAAATTTTTCATTTCAAACATAACTTAAAAGAATTTAATATCTTAACCCCACAGGAATTTGATAATTTTATTAATGAAATATTACAATTAATGGGTTATAATTGGGTATCATGTATTAATGGAGAATTAATGCTTATAGGATATAGCATAGAGGAAAAAGAGGAAAAAGAAGTCTTTAGATATTTAAAGAAATATCCAAAAGTCATTGAGAATCTTGAAAAAGCCAAATTACATATACTGGAAGCAGACTGGAATAGTGTTCCTTTATATTGTTGTAAAGCTATTGAGCACTTTTATAAACATTTATTAGGACAAAAAAAAGAATTTGAAAGAGACTCAATATCTAAATTAACTCAAAAAATAATCAAGGAAAAGACGATAAATTCTCTCTTTAAAAAATCATCTATAGGTATTGATGGCGGAATTAAAAGTCTATTAAAATCGGGGATAAATTTAATTGGAACTCTTAGGAATAGGAAGGATTCTGCTCATGGAATCTCCTTGATGTAGAAGATTGGGAAGCTAAATTAAGTTATAATGATACTATTTTATTATTGAAGACATTGGAGATAATTAAATGTTAATAAGAAAATATAAAGTTTCACTGGAAAAAAAAATACCTAAAAAATGTTTACCAAAAGTGCATTATTCAATATTTCTCTTTTCTTTAGGAAAAATTGCTTCAAGGTGGGGGTTTACCCAACTTGGCTCTTTCTGGTACTCTTTAGACCAATACTGACCCTTTTGAAAAAGAATTTCTTCAGTCAAACTATTAATTACTTATTTATTAAAGCGTTCGCTTGGTGTTGCACCCTTGAGTATTTCTCTTGTCTGATTATAAATCTTTTTTTATTATATACTATTTATATTTGCTAATTAAATCAGAATGACGTTTACCAGCTTTTATTAATTTTTTAAATTCTGTTTCAGATTCAAAAGAGTCTAAAGCTAATTTTTCTACCCGGTGAAATCTTGTGGCAATTTCTTTTTCTGCTTCAGAGGGAGAGCTAAAATTATCTATCTTCTTTCGAAGCCCTAAGAATTCTAGATACTCTTTGAAGTTAATTACCTTGATATGGTCTTTTTTGTTAATATCATCTGCTTCCTGTATTAATTTTTGAATAATCTCTACATTACTACCATTTTGTTCAAGCATCATCACTATCAATAAATATCTATCTTCGCTCTGATATTGTCTGTAACATTTATCTAATATCCCAACAATATTTAATCCAAATGTGATATCTACCACTACTATCCTAATTTTGTTGGGAAACCATACAATTCTTTGTAGTTGTTCAATGTTAATTCTGAAATTAGAGTCTCTATCGATAAGGAGATCTGGACGAAATTTTCTTTCTTGAGTAACATTTTTCTCGTATTTTACTTGGCAATCTTTTAAGTCAATAAGGAACTTTAAACTGTAATATTCAATTATTGGGTGACTTAATAGACCAATAACTTTAGCTTGTTCACCACAGAATGGGCATCCATGACCTTTTTTAATATTATTATATGGAGCCAACCATGAATGTTTTTTTAATTTACATTTCCATGGTAATCGAACTCGACTTGGGCGTAACCGTTCTTCCCGTGGAAGCATATCATTTTCATCCATAGCGACTTTGAATTCTAATTCACTTAACCCAATAACTAAATCCCGTCTTTCGTTAACCAATTCGAGATAATTTTTGTATAAAATCTTTCGGCATTCAGGACATTCTTTACCTTCATTTTTAATTTTACTATAAGATGCAAGGAATTTATGCTTTTCAGCTTTACACTTCCATTTTAAATTATGTACATGAGCGGGGGCTTTTCGTATATTCTTGGGTAGGCATTTATTATCAACCATAATCTTGTTAAATTCTGCTTTACTTAACCCAATAACCAAGTCAGACCTTTTTTTAACTACTTCAAGGTAGTTCTCATAAGTAATTGAAGCTGTTGCTGAGCAATACGGACATTTTGTTCCCGCTTTAACATTATGATATGAAGCAGACCATGTGTCTCCTTTCGTTTTACATTTCCATAATAATTTTACATAACTTGGAATTACCCGTTCTTCCCGTGGAAGCAAATCATTTTCTTCCATAGCATTTTTAAATTGATCCGGAGTCATCCCAATAATCAAATCTGGTCTTGCTTTGACCAATTCGAGATAATTTTTATAGGAAGTCTTCTGACATTTTGGACATTTCTGACCTATGTTTTTAATTTTACTATAAGATGTAATGAATTCATGATTTTCAGCTTTACATTTCCATGGTAATTTTACATGACTTTTACGTAAACGATCTCCCTTGGGGAGTATATCATTTTTTTTCATAACAATTTTAAACTGATCAGGAGTTAATCCCATGACCAGATCGTCTCTTTCGTTAACTACTTTAAGATATTCATCGTAATTAATGGATTTTCGAGTATTAGATTGTTGAACAGTATTCGTATCTTCCTTTTTCTGTTTCATCAATAAAGTCTTTTCTTTTAAATTTAATTTATGACTAACGTTTATTAACCACACTGATTCTGATGAGGATCTATTTTTTCTTCCACTAATATCTGGTGAAGGTAATTCATTAAAATTCCTTTGATCCGGGCTGGAATCAATTGGAATTGATATCATCATCCTAGGAGTGACTCGATGTCCAAAATGTTGAAATGCTTCAGAAATGTCATAAATCGATATTTAACTTTAAATCTAGTTATTTAATTATGATAAGAGTTAGCTTTTATTAGATAAATCATATGAATAATAAAGAAATTTATAAAAGAGTTTCAATAAAAAATGCAGGTTGAATATCAGGATATAGAATGGGAAAATGATTGGAAAGTAATTGTTGAAATTTTTGAAAAAATTGATCGCCTGAAATCATTATTTAAGCAACTGGATGTATCTTATCTTAGGCAAGTTGAACAAAAGATTTTGATTTTGAATTTAGAAAAATATGCATGTTCCCTACAAAATTATATAATTGAAAAATACTCTTCAAGATCAAATAATTAATAATATTTGACCAAAAAACATGGTATAAACATAAGGTATTTTTTTCAATCAACTTCAGAGGATTTTTACATTAGGGTTTGTTGTATTAAGATTATAACTTCCAAGGATTTCCTTATAATAGTATAAAATATGATTTGGTATACTTCGCTCTAATATCCGCCCTTTAATTTTATAATCTGTTCTCAAGTTTATAGGGATTTATTCCAAACTTCATTTAAATAATTTGAATAAAATTTGATATTAAAATTGACAAAAATAAAACTCTATTTAATCAATTTCTTTATTGTTTCATATTTTCTTACTAAAAAAATAGATCTTAATCTAAGAAAGTAGAAAGTTATTTTTGTTTAAAGATTTTTATGAGGGACTAATCCTTTTTTCACAAACAATTCCTTTAATTCTGAAATAATATGCCTTCTAGTAATTTCTAAAGAACCTTCATCATTAGAGGTAATTCTAGGAGGGGGGGGGGAGGTTTAAGAGAATCTATATTGATATAGGCTTTGTTTGGCGCTATTGGAGGTGTAGAGGGTAGATTAGATGATTGAGATATTGGGATTAATTCTGTTTTAATTTTTTTTAATTTTTCCTCAGTGATTTTTTGGTTATTTTTTATTTTTTGTTCAACTTCTATTGGTGGTGAGATAGATTTTATCCGTTTTGGGGATCCAATAACATTTTTTGGTTCTCTTTTTTTTTTTGATTTATTAATTTTAGCTTTTTTCTTTTTCTTCTCTTCTCTTTGATTTGATCCTTGACCAACCGCCTTGTATTCGATAGGAACGTTCTCAAAAGGAATGGGAAAAAGTGAATGAGAGATATCAGAAGGTGTGAATCTAAATAAAACTCGCTTTATTTCAGAAAGTTCAGAAACTACTTTATCCATTAATTTTAGATTTATATTTAAAATTTTTTCAAGTTTCTTCTCAATATCTTGTAATGTATCCAATTTTCTTTCTGATTTTTCTTTTGAAAAAATTCTTTTAATGCTTTTTGTAATTTCAGGCTCTGTGGAGTAGAAATTGTAGACACTGGTAGGAATGAGCTCAAAATTCCAGGTTTTTTGACTTTTATCAAAAATATTAGATATTTTATCCATTAAATATTCAAGTTTAATTTGAAAATCAGGATCATCTACTATGTCAGAATCTACTTTATTTAACAAAACAACGATATAAGGGTTCTCATTTAAAAATATGAGTATTTCAGTCAAATCTCTTAGATATTGAGCAGCTTCATTATATCTAATGTCATCTTGGGAATCAATAACAAAAATTAGAACATCTAACTGTACGAAAAATTTTTCAGGAGATTCTACATATTCATTAATATTATCCTTTTGACCACCTAAATCCCATAAAATTAAATTCAGCCATTTTGATTGATATTCTTCAATATTTGCCCCTATTGTAGGCTCAATATTAATCATATCATTGTAATTATAATCATGTATCAATCTATTAATTAAAGATGTTTTACCAGCAAAATCAAGACCAACCACAACAACTTTCATTTTTGGTTTCTTTAAATAGATATTTCTCTTATTCCATGCATTAGCAATTAAAGTTGCTGCTATTATCGTATTAGTTAATATAGTTTTTTCTATAAATGAATGATTTATTAACTTTTCATAATCGGACTGCTCTAAATTACAAAGATCTCGAAAACTTGTTATGTTAAATTTCTGGAATTTCTGTAAATCTGCTTTTTTAATATTCTTTATTATTTTTAATTCAAGATCTAAAATAACCTTTAAACTAGATGGATAATAATCAATATCTAAAAAACGATCACAGAAATACTTGATAATTGTATTTGCTGATTCAGGCATAAATTATTAATATTCTTCACTTTTATAAATTTGTACATAAATCATATTTTTTTATATTTAATACGAATCGTATTACAAAAAAGTTAAAATTAAATACAATTTCTTTTCTAATTTATTTAAAGATTAGTTTATGTCGTAAGAATTTCTGACAAAAATTTTAATTTTACTATTAAGATTAATTAATATTTTAAGTTCGGGGAGAATAAAACAATAAAAGGAATTATGCAAAATAATCAAATTAAGAATAATCCTAATAATGAGGATCTTGATATTACTCCTACTTTTAAACAAGCTTTAGAAAATTATCCTTTTATTATAATC
The DNA here is from genome assembly GCA_964486045.1 of uncultured archaeon. Classification (GTDB taxonomy): domain Archaea; phylum Asgardarchaeota; class Lokiarchaeia; order Sigyniarchaeales; family SOKP01; genus Loki-b32. The sequence goes on along the minus strand of CAZALK010000025.1, from coordinate 17,479 downwards.
ATCGGAAAATATGATCATATATTAGGACCAAGAGCATTATTTTCTCCTTACCCCTTAAAAATGAAAAATTTGTAAGAAATCTTCTAAGAGATGCATTAAATACTAAAAATCAATTTGTAATATTGGACTTTAATCTATTTTACGCTCAAATCTATAAGATCGAAATAGAGGATTTATCTGCTAGAGGGGCAAAACAATTATATGCTATAATACTTCTTCGAGATGTTGAATATCCTATAATACCAATACTTCATTTCAAAAGAATTGGAATGATATTTCATAAAATTGAACGTGATAGAATTTTATTAGACGACAAGAAGGCATTTGAGGAATTTTTTAAAAAAGTAAATGAAATTTATATAAATAAAGATGAGATCCTACCTTTGGAATCCATAAATATGCAGATTCGGAGTGGTATTAACACAATTTAAGAATTTTTAGTTAATGATAAGAAAATGTTAATAATTACACATTTAAAACCCAATTTTTTTGTTAAGAAAAACATTTGTTCTAGTTAATCCAGGTTAAAATTAAATTCGCAAATTTTATCATGAATCTTATTCCTTAATTCCCTGGATATATCATTAATAAAATCTTCTGGAATTCCTTCTAAATATTCTCCTAATACCTTTTCAATTGTAGGAGAAGTTTTTTTTATTAGGATATCAATTAGTTAGCATTCTCAGATTTTTGCTTTATACAGACTTCAAATTGGTTTGAAAATCCACAGAATGAGTAGTAATTTAGATAATGATGATTTAATTAAAATGATAAATGGTTTACACAAATTTAAATATGAAAATGTCTTCTTTATCGTTAAAAATGTCTGGGCGAAATTTATCAGAATTGTAGGATTAACTTATCAATGAGAGCCTGCTATAATTATCCTTAATGCAATGATTTAAATCAGACCGAATGTAATAAAAATACTTGTAATTGAAATCACCTTTTAAATGTCCTTTATAGATCTGATGATTCAAATGGTAATTACATGTCCTTACAATATAATTTAATATTTAAAATGAATAGGAGTTGATAAAAATGAAATTGATAAATAAATTAAAAATCAAATTAAAAAATAAGATGGAATATATTTTTGGTTTAGCAGGAGTAATAATATGGATAGTTTTTCTAATAGGGGCTATTATTCATGATGGAGATTTTAATCCCGTTTTTAGAACTGTAAGTTCATTAGCAGATGAAGAAGGTAAAACTCTATTTAGTATTGGTTTTATAATTGCTGGTTCGTTATGTATTCCCTTCTACATAAAATTAGAGAAATCATTAAAATTAGTAGCTAATGGAGAGAATTATAGAAGAATAGCAACTGCGGTATCGATAGTGTCTTGTATGGCTATAGGATTAATTGGGGTAATTCCGGATAAGAACTTCCCCTTAGAATTTGCTGTGTTTCACAATATCATGGCATTTATTAGTTTTGGGGGTACTTCGGCTTATATTGTACTTTTTAGTATTTCAATGCGGTTAAAAAAAGAGTATAATCTATTTATCCATTTTTTAGGTGTTCTAGTGGTAATATTCTTTGGATTGCTCCTTGTTTTAAGATTAGCAATTGTTGAATGGATATTAACAATATTGATATTGGTCTGGATTTTTTCTACTATAGTACATTCATTAATGAGTAAAGAAGAAGCTGTATTAAAATGATTTGCATCACTAAATTGGAAAAAAATAATAATTAGCGTTCAATTATTTTCTCAACTTTTTGAATCTTTGTTGGAATTTCTTGTGTGTTAACTTTCCAATCAGTATGAATTTCAATAAAACTTGGTTTCTCGACATGTTGCCATGCTCCTGTGTTGCTGATTGAGAATTTACGTTCTTCAGATTCAATGTCAACTTGGAATTGGTTTATACTTGGCTGTACTTCCCTAGAAAACCATTTTTCAACCGGTCTTAACGTGTCATGTGTGTGCCCATAAATAACATGGTTAATTGGAACATCATAACCCATACTAATTAAATCAGGGAGGAACTCTACAATTTTTTTGATGCTTTCCTCATTCTCTCTAATTGCTTCTCTGTGATTTTCAGATTTACACTTTATATTAACATTTTCATGGACCTCTTGCTTTTGTGCCGTGTTTAAGTTTTTCTTTTTAATATATTTGTCTGTTATCTTTTTAACCATCTGGTCAATTTTATCTTGAGCAAAGTAAACAAGCTTTTTTCCCCTTTTATAAATTTTTCTGATAAATCCATTCCAGATTCTGTCCCCAATCTGTTTTATAAAGCTAATCGAGCCCATCAATCCTAAATTCCATATTCGTGCAAAACCAGCTAAACCTGGATCAAATTGATAACCATGTGCCATAAAATAATTATTAAATTCTGTTGATTGAGTTTTTACACCAAGAGGAAGTGTATTTACTGCTTTGTCTTTCACTATATCTTGTCTTGTATCGAATAATTTAATTAACGGCTCTGATTTTCCATATTCTTCTGGTTGTAGCAAAACGTACTGAGTAAAAATATCATTTTTGAAAAATGAATAATTCAGACCCATCTCATCTTGCATGGTATCGAACTTTTTCAACATCTTGTCCTTATTAGTAAAAAAATTGTTATCATAATTATCTACAACCGGAACTTCGTGATTTCCAAGAGCAAAAACTAAATTAAAATCGGGATTTTCATGTAATTGATTAAACTTATCTAAAATATTTTGATATACCCCAAATTGTAAAAGATCTTGATGGGTATCCATGATTAAATCAAAGCAGTCACCAAGAATAATTAAGGCTTTTAAATTCTTTAACTTCTCTTTTTCAAGACTATAACATAAACTCGATAAAAATAAGTCAAAGAATGACTTTTTTGTATGTAAAGCACCCAAGTGCACGTCTGAGAGAACCAAAGCCATCGCATTAGGGTTAAATTCTATCTCTAAACCTCTCATGATTTCCTCCTCTCCTAAATCTAAATTGATTTTTTTTATGATATAATTGGATTTATTACTGGTCATAGCTAAAACATACATTTTGATATTTAAAGTATTGCCTTTCCGCATCCTATGAATGACTGGTCGTTCTTTCAATTAGAAAAAGTTTACATATTGTTATGCGAGTCCATAACTAGAATCCATTCAATTATTAGTTGAATGTATTAAAGAAATGACTGCAAATAAAAATGTGAAATTCAAAATTCATTGAAGACATTAATTGAATTTTACTTTTTCCTTGTTATTTCCTAAGGTAATATCATTATGTGCAAGATGATGGACATCATAGGATAATCATCGATAAGAAGTATGGGGCTAAAGAACTTCATGTACTTGTTGATAAGACATATTAAGAGACAATTTTCTTAATAAATCAATAATCTCTTTGGGCAATTATAGCAATATTATCTTCTGAAACGAAAAAATGTTTGATTATAAATAATAGTAAGGTTTAGGTAAAGCTATTCGTTCAACTAAATACTTCAGATTATCAGGTATTTTGATGACTTTTTCTGTAACATAAAATTTTACAGTTGGTTGATCTTTCCCTTTAAACATTGGAAATTCTTTTTGATCTAATTTAATTCCAAAAACCTCCTCAAAGTGATTTCTCGTTGAATGAATTGTAAAGTTAAGGTCACCCTGTGAGACTATGTTAAATCCAATCTTTTCAAGCTCTGTTCTTACCATCTTATAAACTTCGGGGTTATACTTTAAGCCATATTCATCCTTTGTTTCCTTTCGCTGTTTCTCTAAAGAAGAATTCTCTCTTTTAGAATGGAGAAAAACTGTAGCAAACACATGATCTTTTATCCTATCTATATTCCCTTCTCCCATTCTTCCTCTATCCTCATTTTTAGTGTTCTCAAATTTAATATTAGTCTTCTATCCGTATTATGTAATTTTAACAAAAATATCTTTAAGAATTTTGAAATTATCACTTTTACCTTATCTGATAAAATTCTAACTTTTTGGATTAGTCCTATTCGTAATTAAGAATCAAAATTATTTAAATAAAATGTAACTTAGACAAAAAGGTAAGATTTATATAATACTTCATAATCTTATTATATTGCTATAATCCAAAAATAGATTCATAATCGAAAAGTTAGCTATATCTTTCAAGGATCAAAGAGAAAGAGAGTAGTTAAGGAAAAGAGATTGAATTATTTTACACAGCAAAAGAAGGCGAAAAAAGAGTGAAAGAATTAAATAAGCAAGAACAAATCATTCAAGAAAATAAAAAAAAAAACCTTACTGAACAAGCAAAAGATTCTTTAGTACTTAAAGGACCTCTCGCTTACACATTGTTGTGCTTTCCTTCTGTAAGTGGACTTTATAAATATAGTTATTTAAAGATTCTAGATCAACCTATTCAACCAATTCAGCCGTTAAATCGCTTTTTACCTCGAATTCCACCCATACCTCAACCCTCACCATTTCCTAATCCAATACCTACACCACAGCCTATTCCTTACCCATTCCCCCAACCTATACCACAACCAATTCCTCAACCATTCCCCCAACCTATACCTCAACCGATTCCTATTTTTTTTATAAGAGAAGAAATTCGACTGGATGTTGATGGGGATTATCCACAAATGGTGGTAAGTGGAATAAAAATAGGTTTTAAATACTCAGTCCATTGGATTGCTAACTTGAGAACAAATCCCACTGGTTGGGATGGAGATATTTGGTATAAAGACGGAGATGTTAACTTATTTCCTTATACCCATGTTGATATTACTGTCAATTATGGGCTCTTTCCTACCCAACGTACCCTGACTATAACTTTTACAGGTGGGGGTGGAACTACTTTTTCACGGACATATAAGTTTCTATCTAAATATTTTCATGGTGTTGATTTTGAGTTCGATAGTGCTACCGGTGAATCTGCAACAACTTCTTATAATACGTGCACACATCCTAATCGACCAAATAATATACGCTGCGAAGATTTGACAATTGAAACTGTCTATAGACGCGCAGGATTTGATGTCACGACAACATCTGGTGATGTAGTTCCGATTATGGGTGCAGGTATCGATGCAGAATGGAGTAACCAAGAAATGCATGATGCCATGCAAACTTATTGGTCTCATTTTTCATCTCAAGGTCAATGGGCGATTTGGGTATTTTTTGCTTCCCTTCATGAAATGGGAACGGGCCTTGGAGGGATTATGTTTGATGACATCGGCCCTAATCATCGTCAAGGAACAGCCATATTTAATGATTCATTTATATCTAATGCACCTGTAGGAGACGCAGATCCAGTAGCTTGGGTTGAACGAAACCTTTTCTGGACTGCTTGTCATGAGATGGGACATGCATTTAACCTAGCACATTCTTGGCAGAAATCATGGGACACAGGCTGGATTCCTCTCGTTAATGAACCACAAGCGCGTAGTTTTATGAATTATCCATCCTTAGTTACAGGTGGACAAGCAGCGTTTTTCTCCGACTTTGAGTTTCGATTTAGCGATGGAGAATTACTATTTTTACGCCATACTCCAACCCGATTTATACAGCCAGGAAATGCTGATTGGTTTGATGATCATGGATTCCAAGGATTTAAACCATTTTACGAGCCATTATATAAGTTAGAGATAAGAGTTAACAGAGAGAATACAGTTTTTGAATATTTGGAACCAGTAAATTTGGAGTTAAAGCTTACTAACATTTCTACTCAACCTCAATTAGTTGACGAACATATGTTATCTATGTCTGATTCTTTAATTGTAGTTCTTAAACCAGAAGGGAAGCCTGCACGGCAATTTTATCCTTATGCTAGATATTTATGGGAGCAAAAGAAGATAGTGTTACAACCTGGTGAATCATTATACGAGGTATTTAGTGTCTCTGCTGGACGGAACGGTTGGGACATATCCCTACCAGGGGATTATACAATCAATCTTGCCACTAAAGTAGATGGAAATGATATCGTCTCAAATCCGCTAAAATTACGTATAACACCAGCACACAACTACAAAGAAGAATTAATTGCTCAAGATTTCTTTTCGGAAGATATCGGTCGCATTTTTGCATTTAAAGGCAGTCAATTTTTCACCAATGGAAACAAAACTCTAAATGCAATTATAGAGAAATTACCGGAAAGACGAGTAGCCCTTCACGCTAATTTTATCCTTGGTAATACGGTGGCACGTAATTATAAATTACTGGTTAGAAATAATAATAAAAGAGGACAATTATATAACATAGAGATTAATCCAGCCCAAACCAAAGAAGCTCAGAATTATTTATCTACAGCCTTAATTAATAAACCAGAAATCGCTGTTGAATCATTTGGGCATATTAGTTTTAAACGGCATGTTGATGTGTTTAGTGATTGGCTAGTAAAACAAGGTGCTAGAGAAGAAGCAATAAAGACTCAAGATACTTTATATGAAACCATGTCAAAACGTAGAGTACATGGACGTCCAATCCTTCAAACGGTTTTGGGGGAGATAGAAAAGAAAAGAGATAGCTATTAAACGAAACTACATCTAATTATGAGATAATTTAAAAATTTAATAATTCTTTTTTTTAATTAATTAATGATTTGTCTGGGGATATTCTCTGTTAAATGCCATTTTTAATAAAAAATCTACACAAACTTTAGATTTCAGAAAACGACTAAAAACTTTGGTGGTATTACTGTTTGACATGTGGAACATTATTTACGTGTAAAAGAGAAATATTGATAAAAAGAGATCCACCAGAAGAATATTCAATGATTATTATTTGCAGATTTCAGAAAATCCAAGAACAAGGATCTTTGAAAAAATTTAAAATACCATGTTTACACCACTTATTGGTAAATTCGTAAGGTAGAAAAAACCTAGGTCAAACATGTTCTCATCTATTATGTGTTAAAATAAAAACCTTATAGATATCAAATGAACTCACTATTGAACAGTTGCCACAAGATCTTGTACCTTTAGTACAAGAATACCTATGGAATAAAACATGTTAATAAAGCTATTAAAACTAAAATCATAGAATTTGAGGAAAAGCTCATGGAAGTAATTTTAATCTCAAGTAAATATGAAATGATCCCTGTTCCTGTTTTCGAACAAGAAATGAAATCAATCTTAAAAGAAATTGAACACTTTGAAAGCTTAATTGAATAAACTCTATAATATTTCTTATTAATAGAAACTCCAAAAATGTTTTTCCGCTTGAAGATTTTTTTTCTTTAAGTTAGACTAAAAAAAAGGTATTGGTTTTGATTAAATTAGATTGAGTTTAATCATTTTAATTCCTTATCGCAACATTGTCCTCGAAAGTACGGATATACCTTACAGAGTTTGGTAATACTTCTTGTGAGTTCATTATCAGCACATAAATTTTGCTCACGATATTTGCATATGATATATACGAGTTGATTTAAAGTATTTTTTAGTTCTTCGCAGATTTTTGATGGAAAGATAGGGATTATGGGTCCAGGATCAATTTCAGGAATTTCCAGATTAAGACTTGGAGCTAGTGTTTCTAGATTTAAGTTTTGGTTGATTACATTTAGATTCATAACTATTAAATCCCATTCGGGAATTTTTGGACTACAACAAGGGAAACAACAGTACTTCCTATAGAGTTCATAATATTTACACAAGGTTGAAATAATCTTATTAATTTCGTCATCACAGAAATCCATCTCTTTTGTATCAACATACTTACATAGATAATCAATAGTATCTCTTATACGTTTCTTTAGTAATTCACAAAAATCACTGCGATATTTTATTATAAGATCAGCAATTTTACGATATCCTTCATCTGGGCTTGAGATTTGCTTTAGGGTTTCTAAACTTTCCATAAATTGATTTAATTCTTCTTTTGTCATGTGATTTACCCCAAAATATTAAATATTTATAATAATATTTTTTTTAGTTTATCTTAGATTTCGTTATTCTTATAGAATACAATTTAGTATATAACATTTTTGTCAATTCCAATAATTTCTGTTCTCAATCGTTTCTCTTTTTTTTCTTAATTGATAAAGCCCACTCACTCGACAAAATCATTTAGGTGCCCTCTAATTGCATTAGATTATCTTCAAAACGTGCGATGTTTCCGGTGTCAACATCCCTGATTCTCCACGTTCGCTTGACGGTTGCATATTGAGCATTAAATTCTCGTTTATTCGCTTCAATGAGAGGTGTTTCGCATGCTAATAACACGTCTGACACGCTTTCCTTGGAAAAGTCAACATCTAAAAGCTGTACGTGCAGTGCTCCATGATTTAGAAACGCTCTTGAAACATTATCCCGTCCTAATAAGGCCTTAAAATGGTGTTTGCTTCGGTGAAATAATTGCTCCATCGCATTGTTCGTGAAATCCAATTCTTCCATCTCATAGGCAACCAATAATCCGTCTTGGTAAGAATTGACCAATCGGATCCATTGCTGCCACGTTTCCCCGCAATTCATGCCATATGAAGCCTGTTTCCATTTGAGTTTTAATGGATCATATTCTAATCCCCTCCGCTTCAATCGACTTTGGAGCTTATATTTCCACTTGATCAATTCTCTTCGAATTTGGGGAGACTTCCTCTTTCTTTTGGACAATATGACGCGAACATGCTGAAATTCAGGAATTAAAGTCGCTATTTCTTCCGCTAATGAACGATTAGATTCGAGACACGTCCGTAGAAATTCGAGAAGAAAATTTAACGTATTAGCTGGTTTTATAGGCAAGGATAAGCCTTCGAAGCGTTCTAATTGAGTTAGCACGTATTCTAAATTCTTGTAGGCTTCAAGTCCCGGAAACACGTTAAATCGATCACCTCTTGTGGCTGTTGCACATCGTAACTCTTCACTGATCGGCTCAAATAGCCTGTATAAGGGATTAGTCTCGGCTTGCGTTCTATTTTGGATAATTGAACGTTTAGCTACGGCCTTTCGAAGCGTTTTCTTCAAGAAAGAATCCTTCGCAGCAATCGGTTCTACCACATGGTTTAGGAAGTGAAATTGACAATAGGCGTGAGAAATATCAGAATTAAAACGCTTAACGGCATTTACGATGTTTTTTTGCTTATCCGATATTACTGCGACAATAGGAACCCCATAGAGGCTTTCAATTTCTTCAAAAAGCTTTTCTAACACGTTTGCTGAAGCGCTATCCAAGTTTTTAGCAAGAAGGACGTTCCCCGTGAGACGATCTGAAAATACCCAAAGTGACGGTTCTTTCTTGACTGGTTGTGCTCCATCGAGCGAAAGCACGATCCTACCGTTCAAACTAATTTCTTCCAATACTTTCTCATCCGTGTATTGCTTACCGGCCATCTCAAAGAACTGACAAATGCTTGCTACCGTGCTTCTAGAAATCGAGACTTCCCAATCGTCCCACATCAGCCCTACTATAGTCGAATAATTAAGATGATACTTGAAATGGTGTTGAATGATTTTAGCCCATACTTCCAACGAAAATCGCTTCCTACGCATGGCAGAATGATAAGCTGCAGGAAAAGCTTCTTGCATCTCACATTCGGAGTTAGTACAGCTGTAATAATTCGTTACAACCCATAAATTACCTTTTAATGTTACGACTCTCCTTCCTCCATTATTAAATTCATGTTTGAGCGGCGAAGAACACAAGGGACAAATAAATCCATCCTGAGATTCCCAATACGTGTAAATCGTGCTTTTTTGGATATCAGAAGGTTTTGCTGGCATTAATAATAATAAGGATTTAACGAAGATAAATCTTTCTAGCATGAAGACGCAGCCGTATTGATTTTGTCGGGTGAGTGTAGATCAACAATTAAGTTTTTTTTTCTTTAGGATTTGGATATTTATCTAGAATTGAATTTTTCTTAATTTTTGGACAAAACTATTTATTGAACCTAGCGATGGAGAATTACCTCTCTTTTGTTCTAATTTTTCCTTTAATATTTTAAATGAAGCTTATTTCTTTCGATTGGTCAATAGTTGATTATCATTAAACATTAAATCAGGATTAAGAAAAAGTCTTTAATATTCATAACCGTTGAAAAACAATTCTAAAAATTCAAACTGTTTATCTGTTATAAATTCCTTAATTTTTTGGTCCGGTGGTCGAAAAGTAATAGAATAACCTTACTTACTCAAGTAATTTAATTGGAAAACAATATTCTTCTTTAGGGCATTCAGAGATTGGACACTCATAACAGATCAAAATTGATACCAATTCTTTAGTAACCGGACAAATTTCCTCGTCAGCCAATGTTTTTTCAATTGTGTTATAGACTAACACATTAAATAGGGTAAAACAATCCTTCCTGAATTCACTATCTAAACCTTGTTCTTTTGTGACCTGCCCCTCTTCATAACGTTCCCCAGCATGATAATTTCAAAAACTCCTTAAATCTAGAGTCTTTCTCAAATTGAGTTTTTTCTTCCAACCAAAAGACAAATGTGGTATAATGGGAAAGGTGAAAATAAAGCTCTAACGGACTTGCTTTGCCCATGAACTTTAAGGTAACAAACTTTTCTTTGTTTTTGATTAATTCATCACACCAAAAACATTCATTTTTTTGATCCAACTTCAAAAACTCTAAAAAATTATTCAAAAAATAAAAATTAAAAAACTAAAACTCAGCTTGCTTGAAATTTGTTTTGATCTTTATGTATTTAAACCACAAGTCTTTATCAGACTATTAAAATGAGTTAAACTACCCTTACTTTATTTCAAATAATAGTATCAATGATGTTTTGTTGAATTATCCCTCACTAATTTCGTTCACTGTCTTTAACATATTTACTTCTGAATCTAATACCAAGAAAGATATAATCATATTTTATTAAGAAATGCCACAAAAAAGCAAGTTTTTTAATATTTGTATATATCTATAGAAAATAGGGAAGGGAAATTAATTTAAAGATAATTTGGGCTATCATTGGATTTCGCCCTCTATTAAACTCTATAGAGTTTAATCTCTCCCTGATTATTTAATTTAGGCTCAAATTTCTTTTCCCTTCTCTTCTTGGGAAGAAAATACGGATTTTCCCACTATATTACCAGCCTATGCCATTTTTAAAACATCAATTTGAATTTAATTTGTGGTAAGTTGTAGATAAAATAGGACTTCAGCCCTATTCTCTCCCTATTCATTTTTTGACTGCAATATTATAAATGATTTTCTACTAGAAAGTCTACACAAAGTCTTAGATTTGTTTAAGACTGAAAAGTGAGTTTAACCTAATCTTTTTTGTTTTGATGTATAAATAATTTTATCATTTAAGGTTCCAGTTTTTATTGCTAATTTTTGCAGTATATTAAATATTATATTTAAATTTGAACCAATGCATCCGATCTTTTATTTTTTAATTTCATGAAATCGGGATTTCACGATCATCAAATCAAATTCAACAGTTTCAGGTAATTGTTCAATTTATCTTGATTTTTTTATACATTGGTTTTTATATCTCTATAAGTAAGTATATTATGGATGAACAACATAATGAGATTCATGAATTTCCAGATAGATTCATTAAATATCCACAATTCAAAAAATTGCGCTTGAAGATTGAAGAGAAATTCCCCTTTCTCATTGCACTAAAAAAATCAAATTCAGAAGCTACACCCATTTTGTCCTTTTTGTTTTTCTCTCCCATATTTAGGTGAATAAGACCAAATTTTCTAATTTTTTAGATTTTTTAATACTTCAGGTGGTATTGAAGGATACCCTAATTCTTTGCATTGGAGTGATATATCGCCGAAAAGTTGTATCGCTTTTTTAAAAGTTCCATTTTTGTAAAATATTTCTGCTTCCTCCATCAATAGCATTTTATTCAATAAAGGATCTAGCAAAATAAAGATTTGAACTAGAGAATCCAGAATATCTCTTATGGTTTTAATTTTTTTGTTAAGAATTAATTCCAAATTTAAGAGATCTTCAACCTGGCTTTTTCTTCTCATTTATTCTTAATCCTCCTTTCTTTTTTTATAAAATTTATGAAAAATTTAACAAATTTTTTAGTTTATTTTAATTTAATCTTATAGTTTTTATGACATCCGTCATCCTATTGTACAAAATTATTTTTAACTTATTTATATCTTAATTTTAGGGGTTTATCTATAAATTAGATAAACCCCCATTGTTTTAAGGCGTTTTAGGATTTGCTTACAATAACTTAGATATTATACCATTTATTGAAATTTTGATAAAGAATTACTATATGAATCATTATTTTTCTTATATAAAAATCACCTTTTCTTTTTTTTCTCAGAAATACTTATTTTGAAAATTTTTTTAATTGAATTAATGAAAAAAATGTGTGAAACTTAATCCACAATTTAAATTATATTATTTTTCCACATTTTTATGAAATTTTCTTGAATATGCGTATCTTTATTCCTCAATATTTTTTTTTCGTCCAATGCTTTTTAAAGAAACCAACGAGTTTTTTAAAGCCTTTTTTTCTTTCGATTTCTCACTACGAACTCGCCCATTGCCATTTGTTTTAGCCAATTCCTCTTTTAATCCCTCTGCGACTGATCCTAATTTGTTTGCTGTCGAAGTGACTTCTTCCATTGAAGCAGTTTGTTGCTCAGCAGAGGCACTAATGCCTTCTATTGCTCGAGAATTTTCTTCACCCGCTGAGGTTGCAGCTTCAATATCCACAGTTATAGTTCCGATTAACTCAACAGTTTTTTCAATTTTAGCAGTGATTTGTTCTATTTTGTTAGCTGTTTCAATAACTGCGGTTTGTGATTGCTCAGCAAGTTTCCTAACCTCATCAGCTACAACAGCAAAACCTCGACCATGCTCACCAGCCCTACCTGCTTCTATGCTAGCATTTAGTGCTAGTAAATTCGTTTGATCAGATATATTTGTGATTAAATCCATTATCCTATTAATATCTTTAGTTGAGCCCATAACTTCATGTGAGAAGGAACTGATGTCCTTTGCCATCCTGCTAATTTCTACTAGGGAGTTAACTTGACTCTGCGTATTTTGAGAAACTTCTTGGGTTGTTGAAGCGATTTCTTCGGAAGCAGCATTAACTTCACTTGCGCTTGCTGATAATTCCGTAGCCATATTCGATACATTCACACTTGCATTAGATCCTGCTTCTAACACGTTTTCCATGTTTTTGGTAACCCTCACAATGCCTCTTACAGTAGGCACAGCTACAGCTATACCGGCTGCTACAGCAATTATTATAATGGTTACACTAACAATAAAAGCAATGGTAGCAGTAAGTCTAGCTGCCTCAATGTGTTGGGTGATAACAACGTTAATTAGAGTTTCTAGGCCTTGTTCCCCCTCTCCTAAATATATATCCACTTGTTCATATGTTCCTTCAAGATTTTCATCGTTAGAATGTAATGCATCTACTGCATCAAATAATCCGGTGTCGGGAGCCGTAATTAATACTAAAAAATCAGTATTATGCCAGGTTTCAATACTACTTGCTAAAGAAGTAGCGTTCCCATCATTTATCACTGCATCTATATGAGAGTCAAATTCAGTTATTGCTGTATTAAATTCTGACCTTAGGAGTGTTCTTTCAGAAGCATTATCAGCTGAAAAATATTGAAATGTAATTAAGATCTGATGTTCCAGATCGTATTTAACGGCAGTCGCATTATAAATCATTGCGCTTTTATTCTGATAACTTATTAGGTTATCTAAGTCTAAGTCGATTAGGTTATCCTCCGCGAGGATTTCTGTTTGTTTAAGAATATAAGAATCAAATCGATCAAATATTCCCCCCGAAGCACTGCCTAAATTAAAAATTTGATCAACAAGTCCATCTAAATTTTCCAAACCATCTTTATGAGAGGGTTGCAAGCCTATAAGAGTAGAAATCCGACTTATTGCATCATTATATGCATCACCAAAAACAGTTCTCGCTCCCTCAGTTTCGCCATCCTCATACATATGGATAATCAATACCATTGTCTGAATATCGTATTTTACTTCCATGATATTATCGGTAGTTTCCATATCTATTTTGGTTAATTGATCTATAGATGCAGTCAATGAATTAATTTGGAAAATTGCAACAATACCAATTACCGTACATAATATAATTAAGACCGTAAATCCAAAGCTCATTCGTCTTCCTATCTTCATTTTATTAAATCATCTCTTTTTTTATTATTTTATTCATTTTATACAAAATTATTGGGTTACAAGCTGAAATTTCAATATTCTATTTTATTTATTAATAGTATGATCAGAAAAGAAACCTCAAGACTGCGGAAACGGATTCTATTAAGAGTAAAAAACATTTTAAACAGACTATTTAAAGGTTTCGATCTGATAAAAAAACAAAAGAGAGAGTGATTAAATAAAATGGAAAAAATAAAAACCATAAATAAAACAGACTTAAGGGAGATTTACGGTGATGTTAAAATTGACGCATGGGAAAAGAAATATTCAGTTTTTAAAAATGATGAAGTGAAAAAATGGATTGAATCAAAAGTTAGAAAATTCGGTAAAAAAGGCAAAGATCCTAAAAAGTTCTCAATTACTGGTTATTTGAATGAATTGAAAAAATATTGCAATTTTTATAAGTGTGAAAACCCCACAGAATTGTTAGAAGAACACATTGATGACAGAAATATAAGATTGGTTAATTATCTTACAGAAATGATAAAAGCAGGGAAAAATGAAGTTTCTGTCGTTAATAATTGGCAATCAAGAATTAAATCGTTTTACTCTGCAAGGGGATCGCCTATAACGGAAGGAATTGAATCTTATTCAGCAGGGATTAACAAAGACGAGATGATTTTTGAAAGGAATGATTTAAAGCCTTTTATAGCTAAAATGCACAGAGCAGAGTATAGATTACTCTTAAAAAGTCAAAGTTTATTAGGTTTAAGGGTTGATGATTTGTTAGTAGAATTGACAAATGGAAAATACAAACTTGAGAAATATAAGAATCATTATTTTGTAAGGAGATTTGTTTCTCAAAAATGGAAAATAATTATTAATTTCATGTTTTTCCCAAAAGAGTTAACTACATTGATGCAATCAATTTATATGAGTGATTTGACAAAATTAGATTTAACTACGATTTTTCAAACCAAAAAAGGCACTAGAATTAAACAATATGATTACTTAGACAGAATTAAAACAATCGGAAAAGAAATGGGCATAACTCAAAATATCAAAACTCACTGTGTAAGAAAATATTTCAATAGTTCACTAGAAGACGTTGAGGAGGTTAAACAATGGTTTAAGGAACACTTGATGGGGCATAAGGCAAAGGACTTAAGCCAGTCTTATAATACAAAACTAAGAAAGATAGATTACTTTTATACTAAATGGCTAGAAGTGGAAAAATCAATTTGTATAGACTGCGAGATTTATGACGCCACTAATGAAGAGATTTTTAACCTTAAGAAAGATATGGCTAAAAAAGACGAGCAGATTAATTTCTTAATTAAACAAAACAATAAAATTGAACATAAAGTAAATCTTTTGAATGAAATGGCCAAAATCCTTTTTCCTATGATTGATAAGGTTAAACTTGAACAATATCTTAAAGATATAACAAAAAAGGATATTTAAATTGTCCAATACTTCTTTTTTATTCTGACTTTTTATTCTTCTTTATTTCGAGTGGTTCAAACCAACTACATCCTTGTAGAGTACTTTGGTCTGCAGGATTTCCATCTTCCGTACAAAAGAATAACCCATCGAGATCACTATATTTATTCTTACAATCACTACATAAAAGCGTTCCTTTTTCACTCATTTTCTTTTATCGGTTCATTTTATTTTAACATCATATCTCCTACTTCATATTCTTCATAACCTAAATCTGCTAAGGTTAAATTTGAATTGAATCGTTTTTCAATATCAACTTTATATTTTTTGGTGATTTCATAACCGATCCAATTAATGCCTAATAAGTGTGCAGCTTGATTCGGTTGTGCTGTTTGGGAAGGCAGGATTTTAATATGGTTCTTTCTCTTTTAACATATACCATAAATCGTAATAACGCAACCAATTCCCTAAATAAAAAAATTCCTGTCGTATATAATAATTCGCAAGAATATACAGGTTTTTTGCTAGATGACATAAGCGGGATAGATGTCTTGTCTTCTTTAATTGAATCCGTTCTGTGAGTCTCATGTTTATAATATTGGAGGAGATTACTAAATATAAATAAAGAGAGTTTGAAAATTTATTAATAATAGAGATAATTTTAAAATGTGGGGAAATTAAAAATAGCTTCAATATCATAAAAAATAAATTTTAGATCAAATTTTAAATCATATATTTGCGGATCATTATTTCAAGGGAGTTGATATGGCTGAAGACAATAACGATGAAATAAAAGAAACATCTAATAATACAACTGAAAACTCAACCAAAAAAGAAGAAGCAATCCAGAACGAAACTACTGAAGATCAAAATGATTCTCTTGATGAAGTAGAAAGTGAGGAAATCAAACTATTAGAAGAAAAAGAACATTTTGAATTAGAATATTTTTCTAAAGATGAGGTCCTTGAAAAAGTTAAAACTATTGAGAATGAGCTGACAGAAGTTAAAACGACTGCGAAGAAATTAAGAGAAGAGAACGATGAGTTTTAAAAAAAATACATGCACTTCCCGGCCGAATTTGAAAATGCTCAAAAACGCTGGAATAAAACTAGACAGGATTTAAAATCTCAGTATACTGCTTCTGTCTTAAAAAATTTCTTGTCTTTATATGATTCCTTTAAGAAAGCTCTCGATGGTGATAATGAAAGTGAAAAAAATATAATGAGTGGCTTCTGCAACCAATTTATGAGCGTATTCAAATCTTATGGAGCTGAACCGATTGAAGTTAAAATTAGCGATCTTTTTGATTATAGTAAACATGAAGCATTAACTTCGGTTGAAAGAGAGGATGACCCCGAGAATAGCATATTAGAAATAATCCAAGATGGTTGGAAATATGGTAAAGATGTTATTAGATATACCAAAGTAGTTATATCACGTAAGCCTAAACCTCCTGAACCTGAACCAAAAGAAGAAGAAACTGAAGATGTAGAAGATGACCTAGAAACTCCTGAAGAAGAAAAAACCGAAAAACCCGAACTTGATCAAAAAAAAGATAGACAGAAAAAATCAAGAAAAGATAAAAAAGATAAATCCAATAAAAAATCAGGTTCAGATTAGATTCAATTTTTAGTAAAAAGATTTTAATCTAAAAATTTTCATTATTAAAAAAAGATCAATTTTTGTGTAAAACTTTAGGTATAGTACCAAAAAAGTCATTTTTCTTTATTTTTCTTTACAATTATTTATATGACCGGAGTATTTTTGAACAAAAAGATTTAAATATAAAATCTTTGATTAATAAATAAATTGTTAATTATTCAAGATAAATATATAAAATAATAATATTTTATAATGCTTCTGAATAATGAAAAAAACAATTCTAAATAGAAAAAAGTACTAATGAACATGTAATATACAAAAACTACAAATTTAGGAATAAAATTAAAAATTATTCTAAATTTGGTTTGTACAGCAGTAATTTTGTATAATAAATTTTCCTATCAATATCTTTAATTTTATTCTCTACTACA
>CAZALK010000024.1:0-53066 GCA_964486045.1 uncultured archaeon | reverse complement strand
GTCAGATTCTTTACCACAAATTTGATTGAATATTTTTAAATTTTTTGTACAATACCTTCAAAATTGTGTCCTACATTTACCTGCTGGCTTTAACCCAGGTGTCATTATTGGAATTGAACTTTACCTGAACTTTTGAGAGAATCTCTATCTAAACTATCTAGAATAATTAACTTATTGTGATTTTCTGTTTTTTCAGAGAACAATGGCAACATAACAACGAAATTTAGGGAAAAAAGTAATAAAACCACCATTGAAATGATTTGGGATTTAACTCGTATTTTCATAATATTTCATTTTTATACAGATACTTATATTATAAAAAAAATGAAAAAAAAGCTCTATTTTTTTCTTCGTTTAACTCGGGAAATCCCAATGACGATAGTTGCAGTAGCTATCCCAATGACGATAGGTAAATAAAATCCGGGGATCATAAGTTCACTTAATATCAAGTTTCCGTTAATATCAAAAAGCACTAGCATTAGATTATGTTTTAAATAATATCAAGAACTATTTTTCTAACTTGACACATTTAGAAAAACATTAATAAGAAATGCGAAATTGAAAAATTTGGAAGATAATGCTGGTGGTATAATTGAAGAAGAATAAAAACAAATCAAATCTTGATTTTAGAGTTATGTCATTTTTCTTTAAAATCCGTGATAAATTTCACCCGCCTATAGAAAAAATTAGAAAAGCTAACATCAAAACAGGAGATATAGTTTTAGATTATGGTTGTGGACCAGGAAGCTATACAATTACAGGTGCTGAAGAGATCAGACCAACAGGCAAAAAGAGCTGTAAAAAAGGGTTTAACAAATATTGAAACAATTCAAACAGAGGGTAATACGGGCTTAGAAGATGAGAGCATTGATGTGGTTATTTGTTTCGATGTAATTCATGACACACAAAATAGGAATGACATATTGAAGGAGTTTCATAGAGTCTTAAAACCAAAATCGATACTTTCTTTTGATGATCATCATATGATGGAAGATGAGACTATAGATTTCATAACTTCTGAAGGATTATTTGAACTATCAGAAAAGAAGGATAAACAATACAATTTTATTAAAATCTAAGTGACATAGCAAATCTGCAAAAATTTGAGTATTAAAAATCGTAATCTAAAGAAAAAGTTTGCTTTACCCATTCCTCAATGTCTTTTTGAGAGTTAGACGGGGGTTGAGCTCCTCTATTTGAATCTTGACTTCTTAATTCTTCCATTTTTCTAGATAAATCCATTAGGGAGATGACATTTCCGTCATTAACTTTTATTTCAATAACTGTCTTAAATGTTATTGGTCTTTGAAATCCCATATGTACATACATTGATTGTATGAAGTCTTTTGCAAGGAGTAGCTTTCCGGTAAAAATAGTTTTAAGATTCAATTTTTTATAATTATATTTAAATAGACGATTTCCCTCTTGAGGTTCAACACTATTAATTTTTGGAGGATTTTTAGCATTTACTTCCATTCCGTCAAGAATTAGCTGGTCATTAATAAAAATATATCTCATAACATAACCCCGCCAACAAGCCGTGCAACCAGAATATGGGACTATCCCAAAATTCTCGGGCGATAATGAATCTAGACTTTTTAAACCAACTAATGAAAAGGATTCATCGTGTAGGACAAACTCATCTGGTATTTGATTATTCATTATAATCTCCTTGCACGTGTAATACTTACTGAAGTTTTAATACAATTTCTAATAGTATTGGGAATTTTTCTTCGGAGCCCCAGATAACATTTACCTTCTCTTTTATAGGAATCGCAACTTGTTTAGCAGCAATAATCCAATCTCCTCCTACATTATTAGCCGTTTCACTTCCTTCTTTGAATTTAAGATACATTATAGCCCCCAAGTAATCCTGAATATTTGTAAAATCAAATTTTACATCTTCTAGGTCTGGGTTTTTAAATTCTTCTATGTCATCATCTATTTGTAATCCCATTTTGAGTTTTTCGCATGATAATTGAAGTGCTGCTTGGACTACTATATTATTTTCAACAACACTTCCATATTCAAAGATAAGAAGCCCACAATCTTTTTCAACTCCTGTTACTCCTAAAGTTTTAAATCCATAAACATTTCTTTTAAAAGATTGAAGATCTTTATCTACTCCAGACATATCAATCCATCCGTTTTCGAGTTCTTCACCCATTATAAAACGAAAACTTTTTAAAATTTTCAATTCTTCATCTTTCTCTTGAATTCTTTCGTCAAGAATATTGTTTAATGGCCTTGAAATATAAATTTGGGCACCTTTTGACATGCCTGGTAATTTTACTACCCACTCTTTTTCTATTAATCTATCTATAATTCTGTATATTGTTGTCCTTTTAATATCTAATTCCTCATTTAAACTTCCCACTTTATCACCATGCTTCCTTTTCTTTAACAAAGATAAGTATACTTTTGCTTCTTCGATACTTAATCCAAATTTAAGTAACCCTAATTCTTGCAGGTTACTTATATCGTCGAGAAGAATTCTTGGCGTCGTCCATTTAGGTCTTTTGCCTAAGGATGCACTAGGCTTCTTATATGGTTCTTTTAAGCTACGCTCTTGTAATTCTTTAGACGCTTCTATTAATCCTAAAGGTAAAGACCCCTCATCTGCTATTTTATAGATTATTCTTCTCTCCTCGTCTTTAAATCCAACTAATCCTCCGTGTTTACTCATGGAGACAGCTATAAGTTTATTTGTAGTCCATTGTAATATTATGAAGGTTTCTGTGGAAACAATAATACGAGTAGGATGTGTAATTTTCTGATTATAGTATTTTGTTAATACTTTGTACAAGTTCATAATCTCTTCCGAGATCTCTTTGGTACCCACCCTATCATTGGATTTTAAAACCTGTAATTCTTTCGATAGATTCTGTATTCTTTCTTCAATA
Source organism: uncultured archaeon (assembly GCA_964486045.1). GTDB lineage: Archaea > Asgardarchaeota > Lokiarchaeia > Sigyniarchaeales > SOKP01 > Loki-b32. The sequence goes on along the minus strand of CAZALK010000024.1, from coordinate 50,163 downwards.
AAATTCTCTTCTTTTTCTACTTCATTCCAAAATTTTATTATTTTTTGAATATCATTACTGATATCCCAATTATCCGTGGAAAATACAATATCTTTTTCGCCCTCTATTACTGCCATAGAGATAATTTTTGGTTCGGGTTTTATAAACTCATCTATGACAGTTTTTATTTGTTCAATGTTTTCCATCCCTTCTTCTTTTTTTAACCGCATGTAAAAAAATTAATAAAAAATTTTGTTAGTTAGCAATAATTAGGTTATTATTTTTTTTTGTCTTTAAATTTATCCTTTAGTTCTCCTAATAGGTCTCTTAGGCAATCGTTCTCCTTAATTTTTTGCAGTTTTGTATAGTTCTTATGTCGTGATGAGTTTGTAGGGTTGCTTATTCCCATATCAGCAAATGAAATTGCTCCCACAGGCAATAAAATACATGGAATCCCATCCATCCACACAATTGTTATCATCATCATTATCATCCCTCAAATTCTGTGTAGTTATTTTAAAAACACCGGTGAATCACTTCAGGGCCTAATTCTTTATAATCTCGCCTGGTGACCCACATCCTGTTCATAGACTTCAAAGAGCTTAATATTGACCCTCCAATCCAAACAGAGTACATCCTTTCAGGAGGAGTAACTATCTTAATATCGACTGATTCAGGAATCTGTTCTTTAATCTCCTTAGTTAAGCGTTCTTTTACTCCAGGAAACATCGTTGAGCCCCCAGAAAGAACAATATTACTGTAAAGATCCCTTCTCAAGTCCACTTCACAATCAGAAATAGTATTAACTATTACATCATCTAAAGGGTCGAGTTCTTTCCCAAGTACGCTTGGATTAAATAAACTTTCAGGAGCTAAGAACCTTTCAATGCCTATATTAATGACTTCTCCATCAGGAAGCATATAACTCTTTTCCATTCCGGCAACCCTCTTTGATAGCATGATTTCCTTCTCAGGATCTAATGCTACGTAGCAGAGCTTTTCTTTTATATCTCTTACAATTTCCTTTTCACCTGAGTTTTCAAAGTTATAACCTCTTTGTCTTAGCAACCTTTGTAGATAATGGGTAACATCTCGCCCGGCTAGATCAATCCTCTGAATTGCATGACTTAAAGCAAATCCTTCAAAAATTGGTACCACATGAGAAACACCATCACCTATATCGATAACACAACCAGTTACGCGTCCAGATGCATAAAGTGACAAGACTGCTTGAGTAGCAATATACATAGCAGGGACATTGAAAGTTTCAAACATAATCTCTGTCATTTTTTCTCTGTTTGATCTAGGATTTAATGGAGCCTCTGTTAGGAGAACAGGAAATTCCGAAGGATCAATTCTAAGATCAGTATAGAAAGTATAATTCCAGATTCGTTCCATAGCTCCCCAGTCATCAATTATTCCGTGTTCGATGGGATATTGGAGGTGCATAATCCCTTTTAGTTTAGTTGCTTCCCCCCCAATATACCATTCTCGCGAATAATCTTTTACATCAGGCATGATATTTTCGTATTTGGGCCTTCCAATTACGGTAGGAAATACTGAACGTGGCTGATCTTCGCCCGCAAACCCATTTTTCGAAATTCCCGTTCCATTATCTAAAACTATTGCTCTTTTTTTTAATAAATCCCCGTTGACTGAAATTTTTTTACCACCTCTTTAATTTAACTTTCACAATAAGGTTTTGCTGGTGGAATAAATAATACTATAGATAGCAGATTATTTTTTTACCGTGATTTTTTCTTAAATCATCTACCAGTAAGTATTCATGAAGCTTTTTAAGAATTCCAACTTAAACAAAACTTATTTGTTATTGTTATCATATTAAATCCCATATTTAAACTTTGTCACCTCAACGTGACAAAGTTGTGTTGCAATGGTGACAAATATTATAGTGAGATCTCAAATTGCGTTAAAAAAGATTTATAATGTTCTTTAAGTTATTTTCTCTTGCTCCTTTAATCTTTATTTCCATCGGGTTTAATCTTGTTAAAAATTATTTTTTCTGTCTTACAAATTATTATTAATATTCCTTCTATTCCTTCTAATTTATCTAAATACCTAAATTTTAATTTATTATAATCTCCTGAAGTATTAGAGAACACTTCATCTGGATGCAATTACACAATTTATCTATTTTTTTATGATTCCACTAAGATTTCTAGGAAAAACCTCAATATAGCGGGGGAAATCAAATTTCTTTAACTTCCTCAGCAGCTTTGTTGGTAAATTGTCTAATTCTTGTTTGTAAGTAATTTAGTTTCTTCTTCAGTAAAAACAGGTCCAGCTTCAATCCAATCTTTAACCTTTTCATTAGCTGGGCAAACTTTTTGACATTGAAGTCACCCAGCTAAACAGTTATGCCAAGAAGGATTAATCCACTCAGGAAAGGGAATTCCTCTAGGTTGTTCATTATGATGAGTTAAACATCGTTCTACATGTATAAGAAAACGATCTGTAGAAATTGCTCCTGTAGGACAATCATTAATGCAAGCAGAGCATTTATTGCACAGTTCCATCATTTTTAGTTCTCGCCAATTATCTTCCTCAACGGGGAAGTCAGTATAAAATGTTGTTAAGCGATAAAAACTTCCCATTCCTTGAATATATGATATATTATTTCTACCATATTCGGCTAATCCACCTCGCACTGCTAGAGTCTTTTGGGGCAACCTAGCATAGGTAAAATTAAATCCTTCAGGACTTAAAACTTCTGCCAATATATTCTTTATTTCGTTAGTTATTTGCTTATTATATAAATAAGTAGGGGGAATAATCAAAGGTAATTCTTTTTCCATCCAATTAAATATAGTTCTATGTTGAGGGACGGGTTTAGCGACAGTAAAAAGTGAATGGACCTCAGGAAAATCTGTCTTTACCTCGAATTCGAAATATCTTTTATAATCCTCATACAATGGAATATGATTTTGGTTGCGGAGTGTTTCCATGTTATTCCTTAAATCCGGTATGCGTTTGGCATTTATTACCTGTCCTTTATATCCCAAATCTTCTAATCTTTTATGAAAATTCTTAATGATTTTGCTTGTATTCATCTTTGACTATTCCTATAATTCAAGTTGCTTATTAGATCTTTGGGTTGTAGAATAATATAATATTGAATTTAATATTGCAATTTTGATTTCCTAATCCAATCCAAAATAGATAGAAAAGATTTTCAGGGCGAATTCACCATCGTTAGTGATTCTGATTTTTCCGCGAGGTTTTTTTTCTATTTCAATATATTTCCTCTCTTCTAATTTATCCAGATACCTAAATTTCAATTTATTATAATCCCCTGAAGTCTTTGAAAACACTTCATTAGGGTGTAATTGCTCCATTAAATATAAACACTGCCTTTTTGATAATATTTCTACTTCATCCATTTTCATTTTTTCTTTCATTGAATATAAAAAATTAATGAGAGATTTCTCAGGAAGAATGACATTATATTTTGGGAAGGGCAAGATCTCGGGGTTAACGGGAATCTTATTTTTCTTAAAATCTTTAACCAAAAAATATGGTTCAGCATCAAAAAGAATACAAGAAAGCATTCCTGCTGCGCTCATTAAATTACCTCCAGTTGAAAGGCTAAAAAATACTTTATTTTTACCTTCTTTTACTTCTGTTTTTATTATTTTAGCAAATGTTTGAAGTAATTCTGTAAAATTAAATATATCACATTGGATCTCGATTAGATCTTCCTTCCTCACTATTCTATTTGTTAAAATGACATTTTTAGAATTTTTTACTAAATCAGCAAAAAGATTCTTTCCTTTTTTTGTAACGAGATATATACGATCAGCTTTTCCAATTTCAGCTGGAATAACAATCCTATCTATTTCATCATCACCTATGGGTATAATATGCACTCTTTTCGAGTATTTCATTATCGAAAGGGATTTTAAAATCTATTATTAGTTATTCATTTTATTCACATTATTTATGTGACATTTGTTACTTAAATATTTAACTTTTCATTATTTAATTAGAAAATAGAATTTTAATAACAATGAAAGCGAGAGTGAGAAATAAACTTGTATGGATATATAATTTTAAGGGATATACCTAAAGAAATGGTTCAATTAGATTTATTATATTTCCCAATTAGGGGAGGATTTAGAGGTTTTTCAGAGGTTAGTCCAGGTCCCCATTATGTAAGTATTAAAGTAAATGAAGAAATGCATGAAGGATTCTGGTGCTGGGTGGAGCCAGGTGAAGCTATTATAAAAGTATATGATTATGAAAATAATGTATTTAAAGATGATGAGGTAGATAATGAATTACATTTTCAAAAATTGGCTACATGTGGGGCTATGAATCATGTACTTATACCTTTTACCTTAAATAATTTTAAATCTGTCTCTCTTTGGATGAAATTAACCAAAAATATACGAGTAGAACATTTTCCACCTGCATTACATACAGAAGAACCAATGACATTACCAATCGATCTTAACCCTGACGAAATTTCTGAGTGGTACCTCAATAAATTCAAATCTCGATTTGAACAGGCGTTTACTGATACACACGGCAATAATATTCAGGCATTTATGGAGGAATTTGAATTTTCATTTCTAAAATATATTGTTCGGCAAAGAGATGAAAATGCCTTAAATCGATGGATGCACCTAATACAAGCCGTCTACAATGCCGGGGAGAGAAGTGTTGAAACCGCCCCAGATTTATTCATAGATTTTGTTTATGTAATGAAATATCAGTTGGATCTTCTGAATGATGAGGATCTCCAACCAGAAACTAAAATTATAGCTGGAGTAGATAGGATAATTGAAGATATGAGAGATGTGGGAATTGACGAATTAAAAGAAACAGCTCAGACTCTTGAAGCCTACCTCAATAGTAGAGGAATTATGGTATAATCCAAAGCTCTATCAATTTTTTTTCCTTTTTTTTAATATTTATCCTATTAGTTAATTATAATTTAATTTTTTTTTTCTGATTAAAATCACAGATATAATTCCAAAAATACCGAGAATTGTAGGTAGTTCGAATCCTGGGATTTCTAATGAAGAACCATTTTGAAGAGTAAAAACAAAAGCTGTTGATCTATGACCAATCACCGTCATCACGGGGTGGAAAAAAGATAAAGTATAAGAGATTACTCTTCCGTTTGAGTCTGCTAAATAGGTATGATTTGTGTCTAATGTATCACTAGATGCAATTATATAATTCTGTGAAACAGATATTATTTTTACATCAACCGGAAGTATACTACCTACACCAAGTGAGCAATCAAAGTAATCGTAGAAAGTCCCAAAATCATTAGGAAGGAAATTATTTCTATTTATGTAGTTCAATTCTGAAAAAAAACTCATGTCCGAAGTAAGCCAAGAAAGAATGTCCCTAAAACCTACGAATTTAAAATCTGTGTTGTTGTAAATGATATTATTTATCTTGATCCTAACATTCCTATACAATTCTGTAGATGACCGCTCCATATAATCAATTAGAACTGATATTTGCGAATTATTTTCAACTGAATCCCAAAGTAACGGTATTGGAGGGAAACTTAAATCCATATATGAGGGAACAATATATTTGTTTCCAGAAAAATTATAAATATTGAATGTATTTGATTCCCCACGCGTGTAATCCCATTTTGTTAGGTAATTTACCACATTATATTCACTTGTAGTGCCTACACTGGGAAACCATTGGCTGGTGACTGCATGTACTGGTAAAATTATATTGAACCCAAGGATTCCCAATACTGCGAATAATAATAAAAAGATTTTAATTCTCATTTTTATTCAATTTTAAATAAATTCTATTATGATTTATTATGCCTACTTGAATTTAAATAATTGTTGGGATTACCTTAACTAATTTTAAAACCTTTTGATTTTCTTAGTATATTCTTGGAAAGGTGTTCTAGGTTCTAAACTAATCCAATCAATATTGGTTTCCAAATGAGATAATGTTCTTAATAAATCAAATGATAACCATCGAGACCCTTAAGGATGTAAAGAACATTCCCATAGACAAATTTAACCAAGGTATTTTAATCAATTCTTTATCTACACGTCCTCCTTGTACAATATTCAGCAATAAATTTTTAAACATTCAAATTATAAAATTTTTGATAATAGTAAAAATAATATCTAAAACAATAAACCTTTAGGATACTTAAAATGGATGAAATTAAAAATATTATTGACGACTTGGGAATTGCTGCTTTTGAGGCTAATATAAAAATTGCTGGACTCGCAGTTATTTCGGATTCGGGTGATCTAGTTTATCAGACAGATAATTGGGATCTAACTAATAAAACTAACATGATATTAAACGTAATTAAAGGAGAACGCTCATTTGTTATAAGCGATTATAAATTTTCGGTGGTTGAAACTACTAATGAAGGAATTATTGGAACTAACGAGAGTGGGATGGGACATGTGATAGTCGTCCCTTTTCAAGGAGGCGTGCTTGTATCATATGCAATGCCAAAAGCAGATCCCCCTAAAACACTATCTTATCTCAAAAATTTTGCGATAAAATTGAATGGAAAGGTATAATGGAAATTAAAATCCAAAAATTTAAGTTTTAAAAAATTTGGGCTCCTTTAATCCTATATATCCTCTTACGAATGATTTTAACGCCTGTAATATATACCATAGTCCACTATCTTTAAAAGGAATTGTTATGAAGTGAGAAAGCCTATAACTCAACATGTCCCTTTTTCTAATTCCCAAGTACTCCCCCAAAATGGTAACCCAATTTTTTACTAGAATCCTCTTTTTCCTAAAACCAAGGCTAGAAGAGAACCCATCTCCGAATATTGTTAAGAACGCATGGCATCCAGGACAAAGTGAGCATAATACATCGGCTTTTGACTCAACTGCTTCATCGATTATTGGCATAATATCTTTTTTCAAGATTAGTTTTAGAGGATTGTCTAATTCTCTAAATATACAGTATAAATCGCAAATCGAATTCTGTTTATTATGTTTCATTTCGGATATACTTATTTTTGGGAGAACGGAAAGAAGATTTCTAATGCTTGAAGTATCACCGCTATGTGCAAGGTGGCAAGGATCCTGAATCGTGATAACATTAGATTTAATATTGAGAGTGTTAAGAAGTTCTTTATTTTCATCTTTTTTCAACAATTCTGCAAAATAATCAGCCGCATAAATAATTTCTAAATCAAAGTCTTCGATGAATTGGGGAGCAAGTTTTTTAAGACCGTAAAAACAAGATGCACAATAAACCAGCACTTTTTTGGTATTAAATTTTTTTATCTCATCCATTAAATTTTTTAGAAGGTGAATACCATGTTCAAATTGGCCATAATCAATAAAATGGGCACCACAACATAACGGTTTATCAAATGAACCATCTATTAGCCCAAAGTTAATATCCAACTTAATTAATATCTCTAATATTGTAAAATATTGATTCTCTAACAGTTGAATGCCGCAACCCGAAAAAAATATGACATCTCGTGTTTCTGGGACTCGATATTTAGCAAATTCTTCTCTATTTTTCGGTGGTATCAAATAATTATTTATATTCCTAAGCAAATATGCAATTCTTCTCCCATTAACAAATTTCCCGAATATAGAAGGAATATTATGAGGAAGCCAAGTATAATTTTTATCAAGTTTAAATAATTCAAATTTGATAGCTGCAAGACGTTCTGATAGATCTAACCCGTTTATACAAGAGGTCTCGCAAGACTTACAGTATAGACATGATTTTAAAAATTTCTTAATCCTTTTTACATTTTTTTTGTCTAAAGTATTCTGAAAAAGGCTTTTTAGGGTTTTATGAATTTTATATCCGGTATTTTTATATGCGTAACAATTTTTAAAGCAGATACCACATTCCTTACATTCCTTAATGTAATAGTCTTTAAATTTAGTAAATTCTTTCCTCGAGATTGATTTCATAAATAAAATTGACTTCTTTGTATATTGTATAAAAATTTTATGCTTAAATATAGAAAAGACAAGTTGAGATTTATAAATTTTGAACCTTATTTTTATTATATTACAAGTTGCTTTTCAAAATATTAATACTATTACATATTAATTTAATAAAACCAAACTAAATAATACGGAACTGGACCGGTAGAAAATGAGTGAAAATAAACCAAAAATTTTAGTAGTTTCAGATATACATTTAGGTTCATTAGATAGTGAAAGAGACTTATTTATTCAATTTTTAAAGCGTGTTATTAATGAGGAATTAGGAAGTGAATTACAAGTCTTTATAATATTAGGAGATTTCATCGATTTATGTACTGACCTTCCTAGAAATCTTTTGGAAAGGAAAAAAATTCAAGAAATTTTTAAACTTTTACTTGACCTAAAACAGAAAATGAAACTTGTTTTTTTGTTGGGGAACCATGAAATTCCTGTTACTCGAGACTATGATGAGAAATTTGAACGACGAAAAAAGAAATTTTTAAAAAAATTTAAGCATTCTAAATTCAATGAATTATTTAGTTCTGAGTTATACTATCAATATTTATTATTAAAAAAAATTGATAACGAGGATATGCTCCTATTGTATAATTCGCGAGAGGAATTTGAAGGAGCTCCTATTAAAAAAGTGAAAATTGAAGGACTTGATTTAGACAGCGATTATAATTGCTTTATGGCGCATGGTTATCAATTTGAGAGTGAAGTATATCGGTTTTTTGTAGGGCAATTATGGAAATCATTAATCTCAACTAACAAGTTTGAAGTGAAGGAAACCTATGATTATTTCTGGAATCAAGTTATAAGGAATGGAAGAAAAATTAAGCCTATTACATTTGATGACATGAAAGAAGAATTAGCTAAATTGCATAGGAAGCCAATTAAATCAATAAATACTGTTTTTTCAGAATTAAATATTTTAGAATTTAACTTTCTTAAAGCCAATATGCGTGTCATGAAAAAATGGGCACGAGCAAGTAAGCCTGCTTATTTCTTAAATGGAATAAAAGAATTCTTAGAGGATGATGAATTTGATTTTTCAAAAATAAACCATGTTGTATATGGTCATTCTCATTATAAGGAAGTATCACATGTAACAATCAATAATCAACAAGTAGAAGTAATAAACGATGGTTCGTGGCAACACAGTCAACCTTCTTATGTAGAAATTTGTAATAAAGGGAAAATGTACTTAAAAACTGTAGGAGATTAAATTTCTCCCTCATAAAAAGATTAATTTAGATATGGACCTGTTTTGGATTTTTTATTCATTTTAATTTCTTTTGGAGTACCTTCTGCAATTTTATACCCCCCTTTAGGTCCTCCTTCAGGTCCTAGCTCAACTATATAATCGCAATAGGAGAGAATGTCTGGGTCATGTTCTATAATAATAACACTATTCCCCTCTTGCACGAGTTGTTCAAGTAATTCTATTAGTTTTACAGCATCATAGAATGATAGACTAACAGTAGGTTCATCTAATATATATAAAGAATTTCCTTTACGTATTTTCCCTAATTCTTTTGCTAACTTTATTCTTTGAGCTTCTCCGCCACTAAGAGTAGGGGCAGGTTGTCCTAAAGTGATGTATCCCATTCCAATTTCATCCAATATTTCTAAGACATTTACTATGCTACCCTGAGACTTGAATGTACTTAATGCTTCAGAAACCGTCATATTAAGCACATCTGTTATTAATTTTCCTTTGAACCTAATTTCCAAGATCTCAGGTAAGTATCTAGAACCTTTGCATTCATTGCACGGAATTGTAAAACTACTCAGAAAAGAAATCCGAAGATCTTGTACTCCTTGTCCTTTACATGACGGACATCTTCCCTTATCCGAATTGTATGAAAAATGCCCTGCTGAAAACTTTCTCTTTTTAGCTTCAGGTGTTTTCGCAAAAACATTTCTTATCTTATCCCATATTCCTATAAATGAACAAGGTGTGGAAGTTCTTACTCTTGAAATTGGTTTTTGACTTACTACAACTAATTTATTTATATTTTCCCATCCTTCGATAATTCCTGAATACTCAAGTAATTCTTCACCATTTTCTTCATTTATAACCATCTTCTTTTTAGGTAAATCAGCTCCTCTCTTGAAATATGGTGTTAATAATGGAACGAGAGTATCAAGAACTAATGAAGATTTTCCACTTCCTGAAACACCTGCAATTCCAACGATCATCCCTAAAGGAATTTTTACTGTTATATTTTTTAAATTGTTAGTTTTAGCTTTTTTAAGTGTAATAAACTTAGTTGAATCATTGATATTCCTTTGCTCTTCCTTGGATTTTTTTGGAAGCATAACAGTTCCAGCTAAAAACTGACCTGTATGGGATTTATTAACATCTTTTATTCCATCAAGTAAACCTTGATAAATTATTTCCCCTCCATTAATCCCAGCACCGGGTCCTATATCTATTATTTCATCTGCTACATTAATAAATCGTTTATCATGCTCAACAACGATAACTGTATTCCCTAAATCTTTAAGCTTTTGTAATAAATTAATTAAGGAATCTTTTTCTTTTTCATGTAAGCTCATACTTGGTTCATCTAATATGTAAATAAGCGAGTCAAGGCCTGCATCTAAATGGGTCATAAGTGAAAGTCTTTGAAGTTCTCCTCCACTAAGCGTTGGTAGTGGTCGATTCATATGCAAATAAGACAATCCTACGTCAACCATATGCTTTAAGCCTTCTTTCAAACTTTTTGTCATAGATTTTCCTTGAGGACTTTTAATAGTATTATCTGTCAAACTTTCAAAAAATTTAATTAAGTCATCCATTGTCATCATGGCTAACTCCCCGATGTGATTTCCACCAATCTTGACACCCCTTGCCTGTTCATTTATTCTGTAACCTTTACATTCATCACATTTATGTTTAGTCATGTAATTTTTGAAGATCTTATCTTTTCTATAAGTACTCTTACTTTCAACTAGTGCTCGATTAATGTGAGGTATAATCCCTTCAAATATTCTTTTTAATTCTCCCGAGAATGATTTTGATTCCCACTGGAATTTTAACTTTTTACCACTCCCATACAGAAATAACTTTTTGATCTTTTCAGGTAGATCTTTATAAGGTGAATTAATATCAAAATCATAAAATGTTGGTAACTGTTCAACGAACCTAATTTGATCCGCAAAAACTGCTGAGCCTGCTTTAGTAATTTGAATAAGATTCCTGTTGTAATCTTGAACAATCATTTCCTCAGTTAGATGCATCGTATAACTTCGTCCCTTGCACTCCAAACACATGCCAGAAGGTTCGTTAAAGGAGAAATGTTTAATTTGGAGTCTATTTATTACCATTCCACAAACCTCACATTCAAGGTCATTATTCACGGGTTTTTTGCATATAGGACAGATCAAAACACCTTCAGTTGCATATAGCATCCGTAGAATACCATAAATGCCAGTTTTAGTGCCAACAGTAGATCGAGGATTAAATACTCGAGTAGTTCTCTGCTCTACTGCAATTGTTGGACTTAGACCTTCAATCATATCAAATGGTTTTTCATCCTCAAATTTAGGGGGAAATCCAATTGATTGCAAATACCGATTCATTCCTTCATCAAAAATAATATCGAAGGCTAGGCTGGATTTACCTGAACCAGAGACTCCAGTGATTAGTATTATTTTTTTCTTTGGGATATTCACATTAATATTTTTTAAATTGTGAATTCGCGCACCTACAACTTTAATTTTATCCATCTTTACAATCTCTTTATACCTTTAATCTTAATAATTTAGTAAATAAAAATTCTTCATCTTTAGGATCTTTTGATCTTAAAATTTATAGCAAAGAAGATATTTAATGATACAGTATAAATTATCAAATTTTTCTGGGTAATGTTAGCCTCATTGATTTATTACATACTTCAAAAAAAGAAAAAAGAAAAGGAATTATAACTATCAGCACACAAGATAATGCGCGAAGAAGCAGAGAAAATTCTTACATTAGTGGCTGAACGAGCACAATTAGCTGAGAGCATCGAAGGTGTCCGCTCGATTCTTCTAATAATGTATCGCTTCCCTTCCCTAAAAAATAAAATACTATCGCAAAAAACAGGAATTGCAATTCCCACACTTGCTGCAGTTAGAGGTGAATTGGTTAAAGCTGATGTCATTGAAAAAAGGAATTTCCTAGGTGAAAAAGGAAGAAAATGGGTAAAATCGAATTTAAATTTGCATTATGATTATGACCCTGTTCCCGGAAATTTCGACAGTACTATAAAAGACTTGTCAGAGGAATTCACTTATTTAGATAAATTAAAGGATTTTTTAGAGAATCGACCAACCCCTGAATTTGCACTTGATCAATCTCATGCTAACGTTTCAACAGTAATAAAGAAGACATTGTATCTACTAAAAAAAGGAGATATTGAGGGAAGACAGATTATTTTCTTAGGTGATGATGATTTAATTTCATTGGCAGTAGGATTAACTCAATTAGCTAAAAAAATAACAGTACTTGATATAGATAATAGAGTTTTAGATTATCTTTCTAAATCTGTTGAAGAACTCTCAATAAAGAACTTCAAAGTTATATCTCATGATTTAAGAGAACCATGTTCCAATAATATCCTAAATAAATATGATGTAGTAGTTATGGATCCTCCTTATACTATCGAAGGGTTAAGGTTATTTTTAAAAAGGGCTAGTCAAGTCTTAAAATCAAATATTATAATTAACGATAAGAATTACTCAATCATTGGTAAGAAATGTCTTCTCAGTTTTGGTAATAAACCACCAGAAGAAATGCAAAAATTGCAGTTTTCAATATTAGATCATGGCTTTATTATAAATGAAATGATACCTGATTTCAATCATTACAAGGGTGCAAGCATAATTGGGCAATTTAGCCATCTCTATTACCTTCAATCAATTAATAATCCTAGCAGCAAGTATAATCTTAGCCTAACTACAGGGCCTATATATACATCCGAAGTAAAATCTAAAGTGAAACATCCATTTGTTCCTATTGGGTACCACTTTGTGGGAGAAATGCGTTTTAAAGACCAAGAAATTCTTTTAGACAATGAAAAAATACAAGAAGTATTCCTTGATGCTCTTTTATCTGCAGATTTAGTGATTCTTGATATTTATCATCATAATTACCAACCTCACGGATTCAGTGCTATTGCGATATTGAAAACAAGCCATGCTGCGATTCATACCTGGCCTGAACATGGATATATTAGTATTGATATCTTTATTTGTGATGAATTTTCAAAGGGATTAAATGTTATAAAATTCTTACAAAGTCATCTAAAACCAATAAAATCTGATTTCTTTTACGCTGAACGTGGTAAAGAAACGCCAATGAAATACGAACCAATTGAGATAAAATAGAAAATACCCAAAAATCAAAAAGATTAATATTACTTTATTTAGTATTATTTTTAACAAAATATTTTTAGAAAAAATAAAAAAATAAAAAAACAAATAAAAAAAATAGCAAATAAGGAGTAATATCTATGAAAGCAATTGTATACACTAAATATGGTCCACCGGATGTACTTCAGCTCAAGGAAGTAGAAAAACCTACTCCCAAAGACAAAGAAATACTCGTGAAGATTCATGCGACAACAGTAACAAAAGGGGATGTGACATTTCGAAATGGCTTTAAAAGATTCAATCCCTTGATACGGTTCTTCGCGCGATTGACGTTTGGTCTCAGAGGACCTAAAAAAGTAACCATACTAGGTCTTGAGTTAGCCGGAGAAGTTGAAGCAGTAGGTAAAGATGTAAAACTATTCAGGAAAGGTGACCAGATTTTCGCTTCTCCCGGTTTTCGTTATGGTGCTTATGCTGAGTATATATGTCTACCTGAAGAGACTGGCAAAGGAAGATTCCCAAAAGATGGGATGGTGGCCCTAAAACCAACTAATATGACCTTTGAGGAAGCCGCCCCTGTTGCTGGTGGGGGAATAACAGCATTAGTTGTAATTAGAAAGGCAAACATCCAGAGTGGACAAAAAGTTTTGATCTATGGTGCTTCTGGGAGTGTAGGTACCTTTTCGGTACAGCTTGCCAAGCACTTTGGGGCAGAAGTTACCGGAGTATGCAGTACAACTAATTTAGAAATGGTGAAATCTCTGGGAGCCAGCAAGGTAATTGATTACACTAAAGAGGATTTTACTCAAAGTGGTGAGCTTTATGACGTTGTTTTTGATGCAGTTGACAAGATTCCGTCTTCACGAGGTAAAAAGGCTCTAAAGAAGAAAGGAATCTATCTCAATGTTGGTAAAGATTCGGGTAATGGAAAGGGCTTAAAAAATGAAGATCTCATCTTCCTCAAAGAGCTTGTTGAAGCGGGAAAGATTAAATCGGCGATAGATAAAACCTACCCCTTGGAAGAAATTGTCGAAGCTCATAGATATGTTGACAAAGGGCACAAAAAGGGGAATGTAGTAATAACTATAGCCCATATTTAGATGCAACCAATCTGGGAACAAGTGAAGGAATACTCATGAAAGCGATTGTATGGACAAAATCCGGACCACCGGTAGTTCTTCAGCTCAGAAGAGTGGATTAAAGAACAAAAAATCCGAAGGGAAGAAGGATTTTGTTAGGCTGATGTTCGGAGTGGAAAAAAGTGAAACATTCCGATAAATAATTATAGAATCGAGTCAATTTTTGTTATGGATATTACCATATTATATTCATTTAATTTAAAAGTAAAATAACTACAACATATGAATGAAGCATTTTTTAATATTTCACCAGGTATTGGGACATTACGTGAGAGTTCTCTCCATGCTGATTTAAAATTATGGTATAAAGAATCAGAGGATCAACTTGAAGTACCTGTTGAAAACTTCATTATAGATATTGTTCGAAATAATCTTTTAATTGAGATTCAAACCAATAACTTTTCTACTATTAAGAGAAAACTTGAAAGACTAATTGAAAATCATAAAGTTCTATTAATACATCCAATTGTAAAAGATAAATGGATTATTAACATTGATATCCAATCAAATAAAACTATTCGCAAGAGATTATCTCCAATACATTGTAGTTATTTAGATATTTTTGATGAATTGATTAGAATTCCGAATTTAATTTCAAATCCCAATTTCACAATCGAACTACCTTTAGTTCAAATAGAAGAATTTCGTAGGAATGATGGGAAAGGGAGTTGGAGAAGAAAGGGTTGGAGTATTTATGATAGGAAATTAGTAAAGGTTATTGAAAAAAAAGTTTTTCATACTCCAATTGATTTTCTAATGTTAAAACCTACGACCTTGAAAACTCCGTTTACAAATGCTGAACTGGCGTATTCAATTGAAAAACCTTTAAAATTAGCCCAAAAGATGAGCTATTGCCTTAGAAAAATGGGAATATTAAAGGTTATTGGAAAAAAAGGGAATTTTCTTTTGAATGGTTTTTAGTTTAAAGTTAAGTATAACTAATTCAAATAAATAACATTTTTATGGATTTTTCGCTATTTGTAGTAACTAGCTACTTTAATAATTGGATTTGGTACTTTTTATAGTATAAAATTTATATTGGACTTCATATTAAAAAAAAGTACAATATATCCAATTTCCCACGAAAAATTGAATCCAAAATATATTTAAAATTAGAGATTGATTAAAAGAAAATTGGTACTAAAATATGGTTCAAGAAAAATCCCTTCATCCAGAAATTTGGACTAAAGAATTAACAAAAATTTACGATAGAGGAGATAATAGCGTAAAGGCAGTGGATAAAATTGATATTACAGTGGAACCCGGAATACACGGCTTTTTAGGTCCAAACGGTGCGGGAAAAACTACAACAATTAATATGTTGATAGGAGCAATTTCAATTACCGAGGGAAAAGCAAGAATTAAAGGTGAATATGCAGGTTCTGTAAGAGCGCGAAGTTTAATAGGTTTTCTACCTCAAGATCCCACCTTTTATGATACAATGACTGGAGAACAATATTTGAAATTTGTTGGGGGATTAAGTGGTTTGAGGAGAAACCATGCAAAAGAAAAAACTCTTGAACTACTTGGCACTCTGGGGCTAATGGAGGTCCGAGACAGAAAAATTGAAAAATATTCGGAGGGAATGAAACAGCGGATTGGTATTGCTGCAGCTCTAATACATGATCCTGAATTATTAATACTGGATGAACCAACATCGAATTTGGATCCCATAGGACGAGCTAACATTGTTAAAGATATTAAAGAATTGTCAAAAAAAATGAGTGTGTTCGTTTCAAGTCATATTCTATCTGAAATAGAACAAATGTGTGAAAGAGTTACAATTATCAACAAGGGTAAAATCGTTCTAACAGATACCATTAAAAATATTAAAAAGGTACATTCAATCCAGGGGAGCCAGAACATTGTCGTTCTTGATACAAGTTCGAATGAAAAACTAATACAAAAGTTAAAGGAAAAGGAGTATATCACCAATGCTTGGATAGATGGAACAGATAATAAAATTCATATAATATCAAAGGATATTGAATTGCTTCAGAAGGCTATTCCTAAGATAATTATCGAAAATAACGTAATATTAAGAGCGTTTCATCAACCTGAAACATCATTACAGGATATCTTCATTGAAATAATAGGAGATGAGGTGAAAAATGAATGAATGCTCAAAAATCCAATCCAATTAAAAAAACTCTTAGAGAAATAAAACCTGATACTAAAGCAAACTCTATACCCTCTCTCACATTGATTAAAAAAACTGTAATTTTTGATCTGTGTACATTAAAAAGAATAATTCTCTCGGTTTTTTTCATGGTGTTAGTTCCAGCCCTAATATTGGCTTTTGCACCCCCACTTTCTGGAGATGCCCGTGCAGTACAATTATTAGGATTTGCTACTTGGTATTATAATTTTGCTATAATGTTTCCAATTATTATAATAGGGGCTACAGGACCCTTAATTTCTGAGGAATTAAAATCAGGAACAATGTTATTTTTAGTAAGCAAACCTATTAGTCGAACAAAAATAATTCTTAGTAAGTTAATCGCTTTATTTATTTTCGGAATCCTAATAATCTTCCTAAGTTTATCTATTATTTGCTTAATTGCAATAATAAAATATTCATTTGTTGATATTGGGGCTTATTTTGGATTATTTTTTCTCTATGGGTTAATTATTATGCTGTTTTTTGGAGGAATCACGATGGGTCTTTCATCAATATTTAAAAGACCAAGAAATGTTTTACTTCTCCCGTTGGCTTTAGTTATTTTTTCATTTCTGGTTATGATGATGTTTAAACCCCTCTTGCTATTCGGTGGTGATAACTGGTATGAAGATTTTTTACTATATAATTTTGACATAGGATATCATTTTAGTAATATGTTTTTATGGATAGGAGAATCCTTTGATCCTGAAATCTTAAATTATTTTGGAATGATATTTTGGATGTTTGGTATTACTAGAATGGAATTTGAAGGTTATGAAATGAATTATGTAAAAACTAACTATTATCATCCTGTAGTTTCATTTGTGATTTTGATTGGAATTGCCGGAGCCCTTATAACCATCGGAGTCATCTCCCTAAAAAAGCGTGATATTTCTGGATAAAATTTATATTTCTTTTTTAAAAATAGAGGAAAAGCTAAGACTTCTAAGAAATTAGCAATCCTCTTGTATAATATCTTATGGGTTCTAGTTTTGACAATTCCCTTTTAACATGAACTTAGGTTTTACAATAAAAGTTTTAAAATAACCATCATAAGTCCAAATATGCAAGTCTTGGGAATCATCGGCAGTCCACGTATTGGTGGAAACACCGAAATCTTAGTGGATGAAATATTAGACGGGGCAAAAGAAGTTGGTGCATCCGTAGAAAAAGTTCTATTAAATAAACTAAATATTAAACCATGTCAGGCATGTAATAGCTGTTATAAAACTGGGAAATGTGCACAAAAAGATGATATGTCTGCCCTATTAGATAAGATGATAAAAAGTGACCTTTGGATTTTGGGAACTCCTATCTATTGGTGGGGGCCAACGGCACAATTTAAAGCCTTTTTAGATAGATGGTATCACCCAAAACACCGAGAATTCAAGGGTAAGAATGTAATTTTAACTATTCCACTGGGAGGGGGAAATGAAAGGTATGCACGACATACTGTAGGGCTACTCGAGGATGTTTTTAATTATTTAGGGATTAATTTAGTTGAAACTGTACTTGCTCCTGGGCATAATCGACGTGGGGATGTTAAGAATGACAATAATTTAATAAAAAAAGCTCATAAAGCTGGAAAGGAAGCTATACAAAATATTGGACATCCCTTTCTACAATTAACAGGTAATTGACATTAAGGGTAATATTGTTCTCGAGTTTAAAAAACTTACAATTTCAAAAAAAGGTTTTATTTATTCACTCTTACATAGAAGCTATAAGGATTTAACGAGACAGTTACCAGAATTGTTTATCAAATGGCAAGAAGATTGGAAACAATATGATGAAGATGTATATAAATTTCCGGAAACTATTGGTGCTTCTGGTTTCATAACAACATATAATGAAAAAGTGCTTGGTTTTGGGTCCTATGATCACCGTCAAAGACCTAAATTTTGAATTATTGGTCATAACTGTATTTTACCAGAATTTAGGGGAAAAGGTTTTGGAAAGGCTCAAGTTTTAGAAATAATTAGAACACTTAAGGAACTAGGAGTGAAAAAAGTAAAAGTTACAACTGGAGAGCACCCCTTCTTTAATCCCGCGCAGAAAATGTATGCTTCATGCGGATTTTTTGAAACTCGTAGATTCTATACACAAGATTTGGAGTTTCGTGAAATTGAATATATCCTTGAGATTTAGCTCGGGGATATTACAAAATTATTATTATCAAAAAATGATGTAAACTTTTAATTGCTCTATATCTGTAATTGCTCCCTTTTCTCTCAATTTTATTACCTTAAAATATTTTGTAAAATTTGGAATTTTATGCTACTATTTGTAAATATTAAATCCTTTATTTGTAGAAAAATATTCAGTTAAAATAGAGATAAATACTAGTTTCACTATTATTAAATTATAATCAATTAACTCTTAAGTTATCATTCAAATATCATAATAACAATTAATAGTTTTGATAAAAATGGCAGTTAAAATAGGAGAATGGGTTAAAGTTGAGTACACGGGAACTCTTGACGATGGGACAATTTTTGATACTATAGGAGCAAATGGTGACAATCCATTAAAACTCCAAGTAGGAGCGGGTCAAATAATTAAAGGTTTCGACGAATCTGTTCTAGGTAAAGCTCTAGGTGAAGAATATTCAATTAGACTTGAACCTTCAGAAGCTTATGGTGAGTACAAAGGAAATCTCACTCATAAAGTTCCAAAAGATCAATTTCCCAAAGGTGTTGAACTCCATCCAGGATTAATGATAATGGTTACCGGACCTCAAGGCCAAATGCCTGCATCAATAAAGTCGATTGAGGAAGACGAGGTAATCATTGATTTAAATCATCCAATGGCAGGAAAAGTTTTGAATTTTAAAGTAAAAATTGTTGAGACTGATTGTGAGCCTGAACCCCCTAGCGCAGCATGTGGTTGCGGATGTGGAGCTGATCAGATGAACAATCAAGATAATTGTTGTTCCTAAAGATTTCATATATCTAGTTTAATTTTTTCCTATTTTTTTAGATCATCTTTAATTCTAGTTTTATTCATGTATTCCTTTTAGGAAGTTATCCCATTTTTGTCTATATTAAATTAACTAATGAATTTGGTTAAGAATGTAAAATTTTAATGTTTTCTATAGTAATTATTTGTTTTCCCAACCAAGAACACGAGACAAATTAGTCTGATAATCTTGAAATGCTTGTCGACCCTTCTTTGTAAGACTGAGCCTTGTAGATGTTTTTTTACCTTTCACTAGTTTTTCTACATGGATATATCCTGAAGCTTCAAGTCTACTTATATGGGAAGAAAGATTCCCCCAAGTGAGTTTAGTTTGGTTTTTCAAGAACAACATATCAGTGTTTTTTACGACAAATAAATATGCCATTATGTGGAGACGAACAGGTTCATGTATTAACTTGTCAATTGGGGGTAGTGCTGGAAGCACTTTTTGTAACAAACTCAAAACATAAGAATAATTTAAGGAAATTTTATCTAATCTGACTACTCAAGTTCAATTGAACTCTCTATTGTAACAAAATTTATTTTTAATCCAAAAACTATTATTTAAATTCTTTTATTTTTAGTTCAAATGGTTTTACACCTAAATTTGTAAAAATACTTCAATATAGCCTTAAATTATGGGAGAGACTCTCAATCAAAAAGCTGAAATGATTCAAGAAGGAAAAGTAAAAAACCTTGAGTTAATAAGTTACTTTAAGGGCTCAACAGTTAAAAGCCCGATTTATTTGGGTGTCATCCAAAGAAAGTATGCTGAGATAAAACCGTTGATAAACAATGGTTTAATCAAAGATTTAGATCCTGTAAAAAGTTACATATTTAATTTAGACAAATTAGAAAATAATTTCTATAAGAAGTTCCAGGAAAAAATCGATCAATTAAAGACCGAGATTTGGAGAAGAAGAAGTAAGAAAACCGAAATTATAAAACTCACAGAAGAAATGGAACCTGATGAAGGTTGCGAAGATTATGAATTGAAATTATATGAATGTCTTGAATTTGCAAAAAAGTCGATTTCAGATCTTGATAAAATGGAAGGAGAAAAAGAAGATTTCAATGATATCATCGGGGATTTGCAGGAAAAACTAAAACAACATCCTATGTTTAAGTTCTTACTAAGAATTAGAAATGATAGGGATTTTATTTTTAATAAAAGGACTGAAGATAAGGATGGTGTTATTCATAAGAAAATTTTAAATAGCTCTCATGAGTGTATGCCAAAAAATGGTCGGGCTTTTTTTAATGACTTGATAAAGAATGGTTTTTACAAGGGATTTTCTCCTGCTAAAAATTACATCATAACTGAATTAGGTTCTCTTGTTGATTCAAAATTAAAAGAACTTAGATGGGATCAAGAAGACAACCATCAGAAAACAGATGATGAAATTGCTCAAGAAGATGAATTTGATAAACTTAAAGAAATCATTGGGTTTTAGAATGTTGTTATCTTGGTTTATGCTTTTGATCTATCCAATTTTGCATGAACGATTCAAAATTTGATTATTTTCTAAAAGAAAAATACTCTTAAATCTAGATTAATAATAAAAACATATGACCACCTCCCAGTTGGATTTAACTAAATTAGGTGAAGAAGTAAAAAATTTGGCTATTGATTCCGGTGCTGCTTTGGTTGGAATAGGTAGCCAAGAACGATTGAAAGATGCCCCTCCTTCTGCAGATATGAGTTATTCACTGCCAGAGGCTAAAAGTTGCATTATTTGGGTCTACCCAAATTCAATAGATGCTTTAGAAAGATTTTTTTCTAAAAAAGATCGGATGGGTGTTAAATATTTAAAACATTTCGCTTATTCAACAGCTTGGAAAGCAGCAGAAAAAATCGCTAAATTTATTGAAGAGAATTCAGAATATAAATCATTACCAGTTATCCCAAATTACAAATATAGAAGAGTAGAAGGAAGGAGATTCGACCAGATTCAAGATGAAAAAGGGTATCCTGATTTTTCCCTTAGATATGGCGCCGTTGCTGCAGGTCTTGGACACTTGGGATGGTCAGGAAACTTAGTAACTAAAGATTTTGGTGGTTCATGTTATTTAGGGGGTGTAATAACCACCGCACCGTTTGAAGCTGATCCTATGGCTGAGAAAAATTATTGCAATCGCTGCAAAACATGTGTTAAGGCTTGTACAGCTGGATTTTTTCATGAAACAGAGGAGGAAGATGAATATCCCGTTGTCATAGGGGGATATAAACAAACTTATGCAAAACGTGAGATAACCGCCAGGTGTGGATTTACATGCATGGGAATTATAGGTCTGTCTGAAGATGGTACTTGGGGAACATGGGCGGCCAATCATATCTGCACTAAAAGTGATTCTGATGAGGTTTGGAGAGATCCAGAATATCGGAAAAATTTCTGGGGAAATCTAGTTATGTCTAACAAAACACCACAAAAGTTAAGAAAACTCGCTGTGCAGATTATTACTAGTTATAGTGAAGGATTCCAAGCTGAAAATGCTGGTTTTCATTCATTACCAGATATGAATCCTCGCTGTGGAAACTGCAGTTACATATGTGTAAAAGATCATAAAAAAAGGATAGAACTACTTGAGATGTTAAAGACTTCCGGTAAGGTTTTTATAGATGATGAGGGGAGGGAATATGTTGAAAAAACTAGCGAAAATGGAGAGAAAGTAGTTTATTATCCACCTACACAAGAAGAATACTTCAAGGAGCTTGAATGACTTATTACATCAGATAAACCACAAATGGGCTGGGTTTGTAGCTACACTCCATTGGAATTAATTCATGCTGCTGGGTTTCTGCCATATCGTATAGTTGGACATTCAAATCCAGTAAAAAATGCTCACTCATATATACATCCTAACTATTGTCAGTTTGTAAAGTCGTCAATTGATGTTGCTATAGATGGTGGTTATGACTTTCTTGAGGGTGTCGTGTTTGTAAATTCTTGCGATGCGATGAGAAGACTTTATGATGTCTGGAAAAGGTACATTCCTACTAAATTCGTATATCTCTTAGATATCCCGATGGGAGATTCATCATTAGGTTATAAATATCTTAGAGATGAATTTCACAAATTGAAAGTTGCGTTGGAAACACATACAGGTAGAATTATTCAAGAAAAAGTTCTTGAAAGATCAATTATGGTATATACAAGTTCACGTTCATTATACTGGAGGTTGAATTCTTTAAGACTTGAAAACCCACCTCTAATCAGTGGAAAAGAAATGATGGATCTTACCAATGAATTCTTTAAATCTGACCCAAAAATGTGGAATGAGAATAAAAAGGATTTACTCGAAGAGAAACGGGAGATCGATATAAAAAATTATAATCCAAGAGTACTTCTGTCAGGTAGCCCTATTCACAACATTGAATTTATTGATCTTATTGAAAATTGTGGATTGAATGTTATTTATGAGGACCTTTGTACTGGTAGTAAGTTTTTTGATTTAGATGTACCAAAATCTAAAGATCTATTAATGTCACTAAGTAAGGCTTATATAAATAGATCTCCTTGTGCTCGAATGATGAAGATTGAAGAACGAGCCTCTCACATTTCTAAAGTATCACAAAAATTCGAGATAGACGGAATAATCCATCACTCCTTAAAATTTTGTGATACCTATTTATATGATGTGCCACAATTAAAAGACTTATTAAATGAGAAAGGTTTAAAAGTTTTGTTTATTGAAAGTGATGGATTAGAAAGTATGAATCAATTAAAAACTCGTATAGAAGCATTTACAGAAATGATAAAAAATTAAAGTGGATAAATATGAATGATAAATCAGATATATTGAAGGTTTACTTTACCCAAATGGTAGATTCTCTTAAAAAAAAATTAGACTTAAAACTTACTGCTCGTAGAAAATTTATATATGAAATTGGTCGAATAGGTGCCCGTATTTTCAACGATCAATGGTCTGTCGGTTGGACCACGGTGTTTGTCCCATATGAAATACTGAATTCTATGAATGTCTCGGGAATGTTTGTAGAATTTTTTGGTGCAATGTTGTCGGGAACTGGTATGGCAAATAAATATTTTGAAATTGCCGAAGATAAAGGTTATTCTACTGACAGTTGCACATACCACCGAGCTATCATTGGAGCTGCTATGGATGGTTTAATTCCTGAACCAAGTGTACTTATTGGGGCGAGTGTTCCCTGTAATGGTGGTGTAAAGGCTTTAAAACGCATTGGAGAAATATTTAACAAAGAAGTATTTATATTGAATATTCCAATTGAAGTCACTGAAGACTCTATTGAGTACCTGATCGGTCAATATGAACAAATGATTGAATATATAGAAAGAGAAACTGGAAGAAAAATAGATTATAACAAACTTAAGGAAACCATCAGGTATAATAATGAAGCAAGAGAATATGTCTTGGAAATGGAAAATTATTGCAAGAATGTACCTAGCCCGGCTAATTCGAATGATTTAAAAAATTTTATCATGTTTTTATTACTTCAAGGAACAAAGGAAGGAGTAGAGGTTGCAAAGACCTATCGGGACGAATTTAAACACAGAATTGATAACAGCATTTATAATTTACCTGAGGAGAAGCACCGATTGCTTTGGATTCAAAACCGAATTCAGTTTAAGACTGATCTAATAGAAGTATTAGAAGAAAAATATGGTGCAAATGTTGTTATTGAAGAATTCAATCATATTTGGTGGAAGCCTATGGATGAAAACGATCCATTAAGAAGTCTTGCTCAAAGGACAATCACACAACCTATAATTGGCCCAGTAGAACGACGTCTCAAAGTTATAGCTCAATTAGCAAAGGAATATAATATTGATGGAGCAATTAATCCGGCCCATCTAGGCTGTCGACAAACAGCAGGAGCCAGAGTTCTTTTTAAAGATGCTCTACAAAAGGTGGGTGTACCTCTTATCCATCTGGATGTTGATTGTGTAGATGAGAGAAATTATTCACGAGGTCAGACTTTAACAAGACTTGAAGCTTTCATGGAATTACTCTCAAATTAATAAAAATTTGAGCAAAAACTAACTTAAGTGTTCACTCTATGAAATCTTGGCTAGGCAGTCCCGGTGGGAATTTCCCCTGCTCCTGAAGACGACGCGCCATCTCGTCACGAACGAGTATGTTGGGGTAAGATAAGCCCATTCGAGTGAACCCAGGACGATTATCGGTTAGTAAGTTGACATCAAGGGTGTCAGCATATCGGAAATAGATGTCGGCTATTTTCTCGCTGGCTTCAACAATCCATTCGGCATTTGGTGGCCGAAATTTTGCGTAGGGAGAACCTGGGGTCGGTACGAATACTAGAGGAGCGCTATAGATACCTTTTGAGATACGTTCTTCCAAACCGTCGACTAATGAAGACATAGGCTCGATTCCCGTAACCATACTTTGGAAAGATCCACGCCCGCGTCCAAATATCTCGACTGCAGCCTCTTGAGCTTCTTTCCAATGTTCATGGGAGTATGCTTTGCTTTTGCCGGGGCAGATTGCTTTAAAATAGGCGGGGTCCATTACCTCAAGATCGAACTCAGCAGCATTTATTCCCATATCTTTCCATTTGTGCATTTCTTCAAAGTCATCTGGTGGATACACGTTAGGTGCGACATGCAGTTGGGAAAGGACCTCTTCACTAAGAGACTCTCTTAACTGCTTCATGACCCTTTCGAGGCTAATAATCGTTTGATCGCGTCGTGACTTCGGTAGAGCTCCACCAGTAATAGAGAGTGTGCCGCGCCAGCCATTTTGAGCTGCGATTATGGCAGTTTCTACCTGAATTGCTGTTATCTTTTGAGAAATATTGAGTGGAAGTGTTTTACTCAAAGGAGTGGCAAACAAACCACAATATCTGCAACCCTTGCCTGAATCGTAATTGTAACAGCGAAAGTGCATTATGATATTGATAATACTGGTCGAGCTGGCTGACATCGAAAAGGCTCTCTCCACGGGTTTCCCATCACTCATTGACTTATCGAGCCAAGAACGTCGCAGTTCCAGTTTCCCTGTGGCCAGAATCTTACTCATATCGGAAATAGTCACATCTTCCCCATCGATGATAACCTCCAAACGAGAGTATGAATTTGGCAAAGGAATAGCCACCAGATCAC
This sequence comes from uncultured archaeon, assembly GCA_964486045.1. Classification (GTDB taxonomy): domain Archaea; phylum Asgardarchaeota; class Lokiarchaeia; order Sigyniarchaeales; family SOKP01; genus Loki-b32. Next base: position 24,518 of record CAZALK010000024.1, on the reverse strand, counting down.
ATCCATCTAAGACAAAAGGACGAAAAGCACTCCCTTTTTCAGGGTGTTTTTTCACCTTCACCCGAACACCTTCGGAAAGGATTCTTGCTTTAAGAAAGATATCCTCCTTTGTAATATTTCTCTTTTCGGTCATGACTATCTCATTTTTATTATTTAGCTTTTAAATATAGTAAGCTTTATTAAAAAAATTCACCATACCCTAAAAATAAATAGATTTTTTATTACATTTGGATACACAATTTTTTGATAGAATTTTCTCTGACTAAGCCTTTTTTACCGTAAGAGAAACATTATTATTTTTCTAATAATTTTGATATCTTATATATCGTAAAAAGTGATATGAACGAATGAGTGATCAAGTATATATTATTGGAGTTGGAATGGTAAGATTTGCCAAACTCCCAGACAGGACTATGAAAAGCATGACTGGTGAATCAGCTGAAAATGCTCTAAAGGATTGTGGTTTAAGTAAAAGTGACTTAGAAGCAGCATGGTTTAGTAATTCTGGTTGGGGTCAGTCAGAATACCAACATTGCATTCGAGGACAAGTAGCACTTAGCACACATGGTATTGATAAAATCCCAATTACTAATGTAGAAAATGCATGCGCGGGTGGAAGTACCGCATTTCATAATGCATGGATGTCAATTAAAGCAGGGGTATACGATGTTTCATTAGCGATTGGCACAGAAAAAATGTATTTTGATAAACCCCCTCGGGTAACTAGTGGAGGCATTCCAGGACTTGGAGGAATGAGCGGTTTTATCGCAGGGACAGATGTTGAGGACACTCTTAGTATGATGGGTGCACTAAAGAAACAATTTGCAGAAGGAAACAAACCACCTTCTGAGAAAAAGGGTGGGGGAGAGAAAGAAGGAGGAAAAAAGCCTAAAAAGAAGGATCACAGTATTTTTATGGATTTCTATGCGGCTGGAGCTCGAAACCATATGAAAACTTATGGTACAACACAAAGACAAATTGCCGCTATTGCTGCTAAAAATCATAATAATTCTACAATGAATCCCTTAGCTCAATACACATTCCCTCAGACAATTAAACAAGTCATGGAAGATTATATAGTAGCCTATCCATTGACTAGAGCCATGTGTGCTCCTACTGGTGACGGATCTGCAGCTGCCATTCTTTGCTCAGAGCAATATTTAAATGATAATCCAAGCCTTAGAGAACGAGCAATTTTAATTCGTGCTTCAATTCTACGATCTGGCTCGAGAAAAAGCTTTAATGAAATAAAAGTAGCCTCTGATATTGCTTACAAAACAGCAGGGCTCGGCCCAGAAGATATTGATGTATCTGAAGTTCATGACGCAACAGCATATGCCGAACTTCATGTAACAGAAGGATTAGGATTCTGCCCCGTTGGTCAGGGAGGTCCATTCGCTGAAAGTGGTGCTACAGCCCTTGATGGGAAGGTTGCAGTTAATCCAAGCGGAGGGTTATTAGCTAGAGGACACCCAATAGGAGCTTCTGGTGTAGCACAAATGTATGAACTGGTGACACAATTACGTGGAGAGGCAGGTGAAAGACAAGTTAAAGATGCCAAAATAGCTCTTGCTCATAATGGAGGCGGTAACTTGGGTCCAGGGGGAGCAGCTTTGTGCATACATATTTTAGAGAATAATTAATTATTTTTCATTTTTTTTGTAAAAGTCTTTAAATTAGGATAGAACACTAAGATGAATTACTTAAATCTTAGTTTAAATAATACAAAATTTAAAAATAGAGTAAAAAATAATTATTACTTTTCAGATTCTTACCATTTATTATTGAAATAATGTAAAAGATTATAAATTGAAAAATTTCATTATTATTTAACCATGAGGGTAAATTTTGCGAATTAATGAGTTGGTAAGTATAGACGAATTAGAGTTATTAAATAAAGCTGAAACAGAAGAAAGGTATTATAATTGGGAAGAAGCAGCGGAGCTGTATGAACAAGCTGCTAAATTTTTTTTAGATAATAAAATGTTCCATGATGCAGGTAAAGTTTATACTAAATTTGGTGATATTTGCCTTCGAGTTGTTAGAGCATCAAAAACTAAAGAAGATTATTTGAATTGGAATACACAATCCATTAAAGCTTATAATAAGGCAGAGAATTTATATATCCAAACCAATGATAAACTTCTAAGTATGGAATGCAAAGCTAAAGCTCTTAATGCTATGGGCTACACAATTACTTCAATTGAAAAGGGGAAGGATACTTTAATAGAATCAATTAATGGATGCTTAGAACTGATCAAAATTTATTTAAATAAAAATGACAACAAGAATCTAATAAGGTTATCTTTATTAGCTTTAGATTCGGTATGGAATTTATTAAATTTATTTAAAGAACCATCAGATTTTAAATATTACCTCCAGTTGGGTCGTGAATTAATAGAAAAAGCTTGGGTCCATCTAAAAAAAAATGATAATATTAATTTTAGAACAGAATTATTGTATACTGATATTTTTTTGTTCTTTGTAACTAGATATACAGAGCTTAAATATGGAGATAAAAAAGAAGAAAAAATCCGTAAAAAATTTTTAATCAAATGTGAAGAAACATTAGATTTAGTAAAAGATTGCGATGATTTTTTGATTCTTGGGAATGTCTATCTTACAGCGGGAACGCATTATGGTTTTTACGGAACGCTTTTTGCTAAAGAGAAAAATAAACGGATGAACCTTATTGAAAAAGGTTTTGACCTTTTAGAAAAGGCAATAATTTTCTTCAGGACTACAAAAGATTATATTAATTTAATCTATGCAATTTATACATTGGATTATTTAGCTGGTCTTTTTGGAAGATTTGAGTATTATCAGAAGAGAATTTTTAGTGACGTACATGAACTCAAGATTTTCAGTAAAGTTTATGATGGTTTTTATACTCTTCAAGGTCCCTATATATCTCACCTATCTCTTATATATTACCTTAATTTTGCCAGTAAAAGTTTTTTTAAGGATGAGACAAGGAAATCCTTTGCAAAAGCGGGAATAAATTTCGCAAAAAAAGAATTAGATAACCTTACATTTGGACCTTTTTTTGCCCTAGATTCTCAATCATTAACTCGATTTTACTCACAATTAGTGATTCTTGCCGAAGAAGATGATCCTCAACAGGAATATATTCAAAAAATGTTTTATTATGCAGATCAGGCTAAAAATTATTCTAAAGGATATTATGGAGGAAATGTTAGATCAGCTGGTTTTGATTCGATATACAGAGCTAATAAAACTATGGCAGATATTGTTAAAGATAAAGAGACCAAAATCAAACATTTAAAGGTCGCTATTGAAGCTGCTACGAGTAATATTAAATATGCAATCGAATCCTATAACTTATTTTTGGCAGCTCAAATGCGTTTAGGCTTACTTCATGAGGAATTAGGAATTCTAACCACTGAGAAAAAACCCTTGATGGAAGCTAGGGAGTTATTTCTACATATAATTGAAGAAACATCAGAAAAAGGTTATTATTATCATTATACTGCTGCTTGTTATGAATATATAGCCCGGTTAGAAGATCGATTAGGAAATCACCTGGCTTCTGCAGAATATTATGATAAAGCCGAAAAAGCACATAATAAATCATTAGTGGAAATTGAATTTAAACTATTAAAAGATAGAGTTAATGAAAAAATAAAGTATGTTAAAGCTTGGAATTTAATTGAAAAAGCGAAGTCATTTCATAAAAGAGAACAACATTTGAATGCAAAAGAATGTTATAAAAAGGCATCAGAAATTTTAACAAATTTACCAAGCTTCAATTATGAAGCTAATTATTATGGTGCATGGGTATTTTTGGAGGAAGCAGAAGAACTTAGCAAGCATGAAAAATATAAGGAAGCTATAAGCAGTTATGAAAAGAGTAAAGATCTTTTTGATACAGCAATGATGATGATTAGATTTATTAGAAAAAATAGGAGACAATCAAAAGACCTAAAAAAACTTGGGAAAGCGGCTAAAGTCAGAATCAACTATTGTTCAGCAAGAATAAATCTTGAGGAAGCAAGAATTTCAGGAAAACAAGGAGAGCATGTTGCGGCTGCTGAAAAATTTGCATTAGCAGCAACTCAATTCAAAGATACTTGTTTGTTATTCAATATTGAGGAAGAAAAAGTAGAACTTGAAGCAATTTTTCATCTTTGTAGTGCTTGGGAAAGAATGGAATTAGCAGAAAACTTTGAAGAACCTATGAAGTTTAAAGAAGCTTCTAAAATATTCCTAAAAGCTAGTGAATTCTTTACTGGAAGTAAATTAAAATTCCTAGCTCAGGGAAATTCAAATTTTTGTACGGCCTTGGAAGAAGGTTGTAGGTTTGACAAATCTGATGATATCAATGCTAAAATTCTCATATACCCAAAAGTAAAATCATTCCTTAGAAAGGCAGCTAATTCTTATGAAAAGGGTGGTTTTAAAAATGGAGCTGCATGGGCTCTTGCAACATCAACATATTTTGATGGTGCTTGGTATTTAATCAGAGCAGATGAAGAATTAGATATTAACAAAAAACAAGAGTTTTTAAATATTGGATCTACATATTTAAACTCAGCAGCGGAGCTTTTTGACAAATCAGGGTACATAGAAAGGAAAAATGAAGTTTTAGAAAGATTAGATAGAATATCGAAGGAAGAAGAAATAATTGTTTCTGCTCTAAATACAATAAAAAAACCCTCCGTTTCACAAAGTGTGGAGGGTATAGTTGCGCCGTCATGTCCAGTAGAAACAAGCCAATCTCCAAGAATTAGCGAGATTAACGAGTTATCTGAAGAAACAATTAGTTTCACGGAGAAAGATAGAGCAAAAAAGAAATATGAGCTAATTTATAAAGATTTGGTTAAAGAATCTCCAGAAATCCTTAAGAAGAATTGTAAAGTTGCCATTGCTCAAATTGGTTTATCTCTATCTGGAGACATAATACCCGAATTTTACGAAGAAAAAGATACTGGTCTTTTAAGTTTAAGAGAAGACAAGCTCGAAATGGTAAAAGCTAAAGTTGAAGAAATGGTTCAAAAAGCTCACAATATTGGAATTGATATTCTAATCTTTCCTGAGATGTCCATTGATCTTAATTACAAGAGCTTTCTTGAGGATTTATCAAGTTTAGCAAAAAATTTCAATATGTATGTTGTTCCCGGTTCTTATCACGATCATGTATCTAAACAAAATGTGAGTATAATAATTGGACCAGAAGGAATTTTATGGGAGCAAAAAAAACATATCCCCGCGATAATACATTTTGGAGAGAAGAAATTCAAAGAGGGAATATTAACAAGTTCATCTCCGCACAAGACGATTGTGTGTAATACCAAATTTGGTAGAATCGCAATCTTGATATGCCGAGACTTTTTGGATATGGATTTAAGAGTAGAATTGAAAAATTTTGAGCCACCTGTAGACATTATCATTAATCCAGCCTTTACACCTGTCACTGTGGATTTTAAAGCAGCACATTTTGATGCTAGACGATCGATATATGCATACTGTTTCTTCGCTAATATTGCTCAGTACGGAGAATCATTTATTTATACCCCTGAAAAGGAACGAGTTGAAAGGAATGTTCCTGAGAGGGAGGAAGGCTTAATTTTTAAAGAGATTGATCTTTTTCGACTTCGCTCTGAAAGGAAAAAATGGGAAATAGAACAACTGAAAGAGAAAAGATTTATTCAAAGCACGAGATAGTTAATTAGTAAATCCTCCCTTAGAGATAAAACATAACAGAAATAAAAGGACTTGAGAATTTAAGTAATTTAAAAAAATTATTGATCCCGGATTCTAACTCCTTTAGCTCTAATTCGATCAAAATCTTGGAACGTATGAAGAATGCTGGCGTCGATATTTGGCACTTTAAAGAGATATACTATAAATTCCTTTATTTATACGGTTTTGGAAACGAGAGTAGCAAATAATAACTCACTAAAATGAATTATTTAAATTTTAGTTTAAATAATACAAAATTCAAAAATAGAGTAAAAAATAGATATTTGGGTTTACATATACGCTTTAACAACCCTGGTTAGCTTATGAATTTCTTGTTCTTCATAATATCGAGGGTTTAATTGAAGTCTATATGCGAGTTCATCAAATTTATGCCCATTTGTTTTAGGCTTGTTCGATTTTTTAAATAATGACATTTTTTTTCATTTTTATGCTTTCTATATTTTAAATATATAGATTGATGTATAAATATATCGTATAAAGTATATATACATATATATATTGTATAGATTCATATTATAATTATGGATAGATTGTATCGAAAACTGCAAAAACTTGGGGGATCTCTCGTAATCAGTTTACCAAAAAAGTGGACTGTGAATTATGATTTAAACGCTGGATCATCCTTACCTATTGAACTTCGAGATGATGGCACCTTATCAATTTCTCCTAGAACAGAGAATCGTGATGAGATATCAAAGGATGAAATTGTTCTAGAATCTAATTCCTATGTTGTTTGGGAGCTTCTTAAAGCGAGCTTCGATGGACAGACTAATATAGCAATTGTATCAGATAAGGAAATTAATCGAAGTCTAAAATACGATATTAGGTACTATGTTGATGGTCTTCCTAACACAGAAATAACTGAAGAAAACAAACAAAGAATAGTAATCCAGAATTTTGGGTATAAGAAAATTCCTACGAAAAAATTAATTCAACGATTACTATATCTTGTAGCTAATATGTTTGATGATTTAAAAGATGGGTCTTTAGAAGATTTAAACTACAACTTTGAACAACTGAAGAAATTTTATTTTATTCTAGTAATTCATATAAGAACATACTTAAGAACAGGAATCTATATCTCAGAAGATAGCGATTTTACACCTCTCGAAGCTATGGATTATCGTATGTTCTGCGAAAAGATAGAGGAAATAGGGAAAATCTTAAAAGATCTTCGATTAAACGAAGAAGTTTTAGATTTTTACAATAAAATTCAACGATATTTTAATGAAGTAATGGAGGCATTCTTAAAAAAAGATGATAAGTTAGCTTATTATACTTGGCTAAAGAAAGGGATACTTCTTGAAGAAGCGAATTTATCGATGATAGATTTAACACATGAAAACAAAGATAAAATCAAAGACATGTTAAATATAGCACATTCTATTAAGGATATGGCTGCTCTAATTTAAGTCGGTATAAATCGATCAGCGAAAAAGAAAAACATTTAAAATACTAGAGTTTTTATCTTCTCTTATTATGATCACATGGATATTAAGTCTTATTTTACTGATCTGGATTTTAGCAAATCGTTTTTCACAAGATGGGAAAGTTGAAGGACTTCCTCTTGGAATGCCACGTGGAACTGTTAGAGCGTTTATTACTCTAATGATTGCTACATTTCCTTTTGGGTATTTATTAAATCAAGATCCTATTCCACCCTTGATTATAAATGCAATATTTATTGTTGTTGCATTTTACTTCGAAGCAAGGCGAAGTGAGCATGAAAAATTACAAAGAATTGTTAATGAAATAAAAAATCCTGAACTAGTTACTTTGAACTTAACAGATGAGAAGAAACCCCTTTATCTACCGAAATTTACTGTGAGGGTTTCTCTAGTAGCTACCTTAGTCTTTATTCAAATAGCGATATTTTTAACCCCTAATATTTCTTTTCAGATAACAAATACTTTAGTGGATGTATTATTAATAGTTAGCCTCTTTATGATTGGAGCATTTTTTAGATCCATTGTTACTGCTAGGGAAAAGAAAAAATTAAAAGCACAAGTTGCGGATATGGATGCTTCACTTTCGGATGCTGAAATTGTTGAAAAATTAATGTTACAAGAACAAAGCTGGTGGAAGAGTAAAGGTAAAAGTTTATTATCGATTGTAATGTTATCTATTACTACAGCAGCCTTACTGTTTTATACATTCAATTTCGATTACCAGATAGTTTCCTTACCTCAGTATGGAATCAACTTATCATTTCAAGGAATCTTATTGCTTCTCGTAAACGTATATTATGGTTTCAGGGATTAAAAAGGGAAAAAAAAATGGAAAATGACTTAGAAGAGTTAAAAGAGCTTTCTATAGCTAAAATAAAAGTAGCTTATAATCGCTCTATTGATGCCGAAGCAGCCCACATGATACTTTGGGATAAATCTGAAAAAAAAAAGAAATTTAAACTGATACTAACGTTGATCTTGAGCTTAATAGCTACTAGTTCTATAGTTTTTACAGTGACTTCTAGTATATTTACAGAATTTAGATTGTTCATCTTTATAGCAGATATCTTCACCTTATTGATCTCTATTTTAATTATCTGGGAAGTAATTATGATGTTTACGGGAAAATCTATTGATCACGGGCATTTTGTTAATGAAGCGTTTCAATTACGAGATCAAAGTCTAAATTTTTTACAATATAAATTAGATAACTTAGACAAACAAGGTTACATAGAAGAACTTAAATCTCTTGAAAAAACAGATTTTAATCTTAAGGAAAAAAGTATCAAATATACTAAACGACTTTCAAATAATACTAAAAGTGCGATTAGGGAGAAAATTCGAGATTTAGAAAGTCATGGGACAAAAAAATATTTTCTGACAAAAGAAGAAATAGATTCTGTTACTGAAAAGCTTCAGAAATATACAGCACTTCGAACTTGTGAAGCCTGGATTCACTTTAATTAAGAGATTTTGTTTATTGATTTCGAATTTCTAATCGATTTTTAAAAATCATCAATTAAAATTTTCATGCATTAAAGTTAAAAAGTAAATGATCATAAACTAATGTAATTTAAAATTATTTTACAGCTGAGAAAAAGATGAGTAATGCTGAAGAAGAAGTAGAAGTTTACCGAAATTTACAAGAACACCTCAATAAAATGCCAATTGGCTTCCCTGCAGTAAAATCTGGGGCTGATATACGCCTATTGAAACATCTTTTTACTCCTGAAGAAGCCAAAATCGCCATATTTTTAAAGTTTGGATGGGATCGAGATTTAGAGACTTTAGAAACTATTCATGAAAGAGTAAGAAAAACAGGGATTTCTCAGGAAAAATTAGAAAAGATATTAGATGCAATGGCTTTGAAAGGATCAATAATGTCCAAGCGAAAAAGTGGGAAAAAATTTTATGGGAATGCAGAATTAGCAGTAGGAATGTTTGAGTTTCAAGTCAACAAACTAACAGAGGGATTTGTAGAAGATTTTCTCGAATATATGAATCAAGGTTGGTGGCCTGAAGCTCTGAAAGTAAAAGGAGCACAATTACGAACTATTCCTGTTGAACAAAGTATTGAACCTAAACATAATGTAAGTAATTATGATGACCTATTAAAACTCCTTGATACAACAGAAGGACCTTATGTAGCGGTAAATTGTGTATGTAGACAAATGAAGGATGTGATGAAGGATCCCTGTAAGACAACATCCCGAAGAGAGCTATGTCTTGGCTTCGGTGAACCTGCTCAATTGTATATTGATCAAGGTTGGGGTCGTTCTATAAGTAAGAAAGAAGCTCTTGAAATCTTAAGAAATAATGAAGATGATGGTTTAGTTTTACAACCAGATGACTCTCAACATTTAAGTTTTATATGTAGTTGTTGTGGATGTTGTTGTGAATTTCTTACAACACTGAAAAAGTTAGCATCTCCGGGAAACTTTACAATAACTAATTATTACGCTGAAGTGGATTCTGAATTGTGTACTGGTTGCGGTACTTGCGAAGAAATTTGTCAGATGAATGCTATATCTCTTAAAAATGAAGTATCTTCGATAAAACGGAGGAAATGTATAGGGTGTGGAAATTGCGTAGCTAAATGTCCCTCAGAGGCAATACAACTTAATAAAAAGGAAAGAGAATTTACTCCCTATCCTTCAATGGATGATTTATTCGACAGGATTAGGCATCGAAAGCATAAAATACAAGAAATCGCATCGAGAAAGACTTAAATTTAATCAAAACAAAATTCCTCAATCATTTTTATCATGGAAAAATGTTTTACTTGCGGAATGCTCCGTGCTACTAAAGATTTAGTATTATTGGAAAACGGGAGTTTTCTGTGCTTCTCATGTTGGAATAAGGAACTAAAAAAATACACCCCCCTCAAAAATAAAACAACAATTTTTAATAGTTAACTAGAAAGATATATTTTTCTAAGTCAAATTTCTTTATTTTAATTTTGTTGTCTGAATCCTCTGTTGGAATCAAAGGCATCTTTATTACGATTTTTTGGCTTTCTAAATAGATGTTATTATAAAATACATTCTTGTGTTTATCCATATCAATGAATTTTCTTATAATTTTCTGATTCTTACTTACATTTGAGATAACTGACATATTTTTATGCTACTATTTAATTGAGTTTTGCTAAAAGTATATCTAACTGAATCCCTTAATTACAAATATCGCTTAAACGCCTTAAATTATTCTGAATTTCCCAACAGAAAATCATTATTTAATGTCGGTGATAGAATGTATCACCAATATTAATGACAGAAAAGGTATTTAAATCTTTCTCAAATATACTAAACATCTTCAATTTGTGTGTCCAAAAACTCAGATAACATCATTGTTTTTACTAAAACGAAGTTTTAATTACTAAAACGAAGTTTTAATTAATAAAACGAAGTTTTAAGTTATTCAAGGTTCAATCTTCATTTATCAAAATCAATTTTAGTTAGAAATAAATCAACTCTTAAAGCTCAAAATACAGTGAAATCTTGAAAAAGGATTTCCTGTAAAAGAAATTCTTTAAGAACTTGAAACAGAATTTAGTAGAAAAGATTTATATTAAAAATGCATTTTCTCTATTAACCTAGATCCCTTAAATTAATATTAAATTCTTAAAATATGACTAATTCGAACGAAGAGGATTTAAAATCTTTTATAAAAAGTGATATTATAGGTAAAATTAAGAAGGTCAGGGGAAATTATCCTCCAATTGCAGAAAATATAGATAATATACAGTATTCACTTTCTGTGAAATCGATCTATGATTTAAATGTAAATTTAAAGAATTTCTTTTTAATTATATTAAAAAATTATTCAAAAAAACCCAGATTCAGAAATTTCTTAGTCATCTCGTTTGCTAATAACAGTTCTGATTTACTAGTACAACTGGCAAGAGAAATTGTCCTAAAACATGATTTAAAATTAATTCAGTATTCTATTTATCCCAAAACATTAAGAATTCAATTGCTATGTATGGTAGAAATTCAAACTATTAATAATTATATCCCCTCAATCAAAGTTTTACAATCAGTTCGAAAAGAATTTCGAAGAAAACTTGTTAGATTGAAGGATCTTACAAGATGAATAATTTTAAAGGATAAACATAATAATATTATTAATTATTATTAAATCCCAGATTTTATTATTATATTGAATAACCAGGTTATTTAGGATTATAAAAGGTTTATTATAATGTCTCAAAGAGAAAATACTGTAAAGATTGTTAGTACACTTGGTCCAGCTTCAAGTTCAAAGGTAATGCTTAGAAAACTTGTGGATGCAGGAGTTGATATATTCCGTTTAAATTTTTCACATGGAACTCATGCCGAAAAAAGAGAGCTTACGAAAAATATTAGATCAGTTGATAATAAAGTAGGAATTCTAGCTGATATTCAAGGACCAAAAATAAGAGTTGGGAAATTTAAGGATAAAAGTGCCTTTAGTCTAAATATTGGACAAGAAGTAAAGGTATTTGAGAAAGAAATTGAAGGAGATCAGGAACAGTTTTCAATACCATTAAAAGGGTTCCTAAAATCTATGAGGGTTGGAGAAGTTTTTTTTGTAAATGATGGTATTATTAAAATTGAGGTAAAGAGTAAAGCAGAAGATTATTTGGTAGGAAAAGTCTTAGCAGGGGGCATGATAAGTGATAGAAAAGGTGTTAATATACCTACAGGAGAATTAAAGCAAAGAGTTCCCACCCAAAAGGATATAGAAGACTTAAAATTAATTGCAGAATTGAATACAGAATTTGTAGCAATCTCTTTTGTCTCCGATGGGAGTGATGTCCTTCATGTAAAAAAAATACTTGAAAATTATGGTAATAACAAAATTAAATTAATTTCTAAGATCGAAAGACCTGTTGCCTTAGACAATTTTGATTCTATATTAGAGGTAAGCGACGGAATTATGGTTGCTCGAGGGGATTTAGGTGTAGAAATTGCTCCAGATAAAGTACCCTTAAAACAAAAGAGTATGATTTATAAGTGTAATAAGGAAGGTAAACCAGTAATAGTTGCAACTCAGATGCTTGAGTCTATGATAAGTGCTCCGATTCCAACTCGAGCAGAAGCTAACGATGTATTTAATGCTGTATTTGATGGGAGTGATGCAGTCATGCTTTCTGGAGAAACTGCAGTAGGTAAGTACCCTATTAAAGCTGTTCAATCTATGAATCAGATTGCCAAAACAGCAACTGAGAATATGCCACAACGCGTTCCAGATGAATATGATTCTGATAGATTGACCCATACACAGACTTTAGGTCATGTTATTTATTCATTGGCATCAGAAATGCAACAATTAAACTTTAGAGGGAAAATCCTCGTCATAACCCGAGGAGGTTATGGAGCAAGAATGATAGCAAAATATCGCCCCCCTTTACCAATTATAGCAATCACTCCTTTTAAGAGAACAGCGAGAGAATTGAGCCTTGTTTGGGGAGTACAGCCATTACATATAGAAAATATCGATTTCTTCAATGCGGATGCGGAAGAGATAGTAGAACAATCTGTAAAAAGTGCTGTTGAAATAAAACTGCTTAATGAAAATGAACATGTAATAATCTTATTAGTTTCGAGAAAATTTGAAAGAAGGGGAAATATCGTAGGATTTTATTACGTAGGAGAAATTCTCGAACAAAGTTAGAATTAGAATTTCTCGATTATTTAATTCTCAAGTTTACGGTTATTATCTAACTAATAAGAATTTGTAATTTTACATAAATATTATACAGATTATTTATATCTAAGTAAGTTAAAGACTTTTACTTAAAAATTCAAAACAACTATTAAAATAGTTAAAAAATAAGATCTGAGGTTTAAAATATGAGTGTAGAATGGAAACATGCATCATGGGTATCTCTTTTAGGACAATATGCTTGGATTTTAGGAATTATAAGTGGGGTTATTAATATATTATGGGGTTTCATATCTCTACCCTTTATAATAGTTGGTTGGGGAAATCCTATCTGGTTAATCGTAAGTGGGATTATAGCAATTTTGATATCCTTTTTTATTATTTTGCCCAAATTCTCCATGAAATGTTCTAAAAAAGATTGGGATTCCCTGCTGAATTGGGTATTGCCTATAGGAAATATTAGGCTCCCATGGATGCTTTTATGGGGAATACTCTTAGATTTATTCGGTTATTGGTGGGGAGGATGGCTAGTCATAATTCCTGCAATAGTCTTAATATTTGCTGGTCCAACTAAATATGAATGGAAAACATCAGAATAATAACTAATAATATTTTTTTTTTTGATTGTTTTTTTTGTTATTCAATAAATTTTGAGACTTTTAAGATATTTATATAAACTTGATTTTTTAGATCATGGAATTTTATACAATATTGAAAATAAGATGTATGATACATATAAGATCCATGATAAAAAAGTTTATACTGGTATGAGGGTGGGAGGCTCTCATAATTGGGATTATAATAACGGTAAGTGGCTTGAAACCAAAAAAGCTCCAAATAAATGGAGTTTTACCTTCAACAGTTTGAAAACACGATCCCATTCTGCTCCTAAGAATTCCGGGGCGAGTCTAAAAACCAAATTTCATTGGTACATAATCGCTGATCAAATAGCGACTAAAATTGATGAGAACTCTTATATGACATCTATGAAGGGAGTTAAGTTTAAAATCGGTCATAAACGTCCTTATTGGCGAAGTTTCAGTTATAATTACCCTAATCAGATTACCTATAAAGAGCGGATTATACAAATTTTAGAAAAGATATTAAAAGAACTCAAAACAAATTAAGTAATTTTAGAGAAATTTAAATTAATAGTAAGAAAATTCATCGTTATCCCCCAAATGGGGCTGATACTTTATCTTAAAGACATAACAGTTACAGCAAAAAAATTCGATATAATTACTATTCCAGATATGAGTTAATTTTTCTTGCTCATTTGGGCTAATATTTTTGATAAAACTATCAAAATCCATTATTTTTCCACATCTGAAGCACTGTCGTTCTTTCAAGTTTTTCCAACCATTCAAAAAAAATAAAAAAATGTTTTTTTAGAATTTTTCGTAATGTACGATTTTATCCAAAGGTTTACGTTCCGTTATTTCACTTTTGGGTTTTAAATAATATCCTAATGGTGTCAATCCCATAACTTTATAATCATCTGGAATATTTAAAGCTTGCTTTACTTTATCTTCATTGAACCACCCAATCCAGCACGATGCTAAACCTTCAGCGGTTGCAGCTAATAGTAGATGTTCAAAGCAGATTCCAAAATCTACTCCATAATATTTTTGACCATTTAAATTTCTTCCAGAGCCTTTTTCGGAAATAATACCAACTATAAACATTGGAGCTTGAGAAAACTTTGGTGCTTGCCCTATAGCATTCATTACTGCTTTAACATTTTCTGGTTCTTTAACTACGATGTAATGAACCCCTTGCATATTTGCCCAGGTAGGTGCTAACCGTGCTGAATTCAAAACTCTCTCGACTTTTTCTGCCTCTGGAATATCAGGTTTATACATCCTATAACTTCTTCTATTTTTTACTACATCATAAAATTCCATTTTAACACTCTCAGATTTATTTTAACAGATTTATAAATTAAATCATTTAGAAATTTTTAACTTTACTATCAAATACGAACAGCAATAATTCTCTAAATTCCGGGTTACGATCTACTTATAATTCTAGGAATGTTTGGTTTAGCATCAGGTTTAGTCATATTCTCACGACGAAAATTAATGATTAATTAATTTTAAGTTATTAAATCCACTTTTTTTTTAATTGGAAGCTCCTTTTGTAAATAAGTTTTATCAATAGATTTTTCTTTCTGGAATAAATTTAGTATTATAATGACAAGCTTGAATATTGAAAAGGTTAAAGAGGCTCAAAAAAGAATACACCAATATATTAGGAAAACACCGCTTATTCATTCTGAAGTGTTTAGTGAGTTGTGTGGTGGTAATCTCTACTTAAAACTAGAAAACCTTCAATTCACGAATTCTTTTAAAATCCGTGGAGCTCTTAGTAGAATGTCCTTATTAAGCGTCGAGGAAAAAACTCATGGAGTTATTACAGCATCTTCAGGTAATCATGCTTTAGGTGTTGCTTTAGCAGCAAAATATCTAAACATTCCCGCAAATATACTTATCCCAATGAATGTATCAAAAATAAAATTAGATAAAATTAAACAATATGATGTTACGATTAAACAGGAAGGAACATATGATGAAATTGAAACTAGGGTGAGGGACATTTCCCTGAGAGAAAAAATGCCTTATATTAGTCCATATAATGATATTGAGGTTATAGCCGGTCAAGGAACTGTTGGACTAGAAATCTTCGAAGAACTTGATCACATAAATTCAATTCTTGTCCCCGTTGGGGGTGGTGGCTTAATTTCTGGAATTGCAATAGCAGCAAAAGCGTTAGATCCGAATATCGAGATAATAGGTGTTCAAACTAAAGGAGCGTCTACAATGTACGAATCTTGGAAAGCGGGAAAAGTAGTTTATTTTAAAGAATTTGAAACTATTGCTGAAGGTTTGTCCGGGGGGCTCGAACCTGGAGCATTAACTTTAGATTTAATAACTAAATATGTAGATAAAATTGTGTTAGTACAAGAAGAGACTGTTGAAAATGCAATCAGAATTCTTTGGAAAAAAGAAGGTCAAATCGTTGAGGGAGCAAGTGCTACAGTTATTGCATATCTCCTTGAAGAAGAAGAAAATTTTGCTAGAAAGAATGTAGTAGCAGTGATAAGTGGGGGTAATATAGAAAATTCGCTGTTTAATGAATTATTAAAAGATATTTAATTCCTTTTTTTAAGAGGATGTGCTGTCTTGAAATATTTACATCCTTTCTCCTGGCATTTTTCCAGTGGGTTCTTAATATGAAAACAATTTCCTTCGATTTTAAAAAAACAACTATTTTCCTCTCCAACAACCTGAATGAATTCACATTTTTCAAGAAGTATGATACTTTTCCTCCTTTATTGCCTATTTAAAGAATAAAAATATTCTTCCCTGGTGACTATCATAAAGAAATATTCATATTTAATTTCTCTTAAAAATTTGTGAAATCAACCTTCCTTATTCGATTTTGTGGTAAAAATTCGAAATAGAAAGAATTACTAAAAATTGTATTTGAACTTGGAAAAACAATTAGAAGTTCCCTTTTCTTAACCTACTACAATTGAATCTTTTGCTATAATCAATTCCTTCTCTTTTAATTCTATAATCTCATCATCTATTGGAATTTTATGGAGATACCCATGGTAAATTATGACTTTAAACTTTTGCTCAGTTTTAATCGCCTCATTTGGCATATCTTATTTGATAATTCTAATGAATAAAAATAACAATACTCTACAAATTTTCAAAATATTATGTGTTTAAGGCAGTCTGTAGCTTCCTTTAACGTGTTATAGGCAAGATTTTTTACTAAATTGTGAAAAAAACCTCTCGATCAGCTAAAATGAAAAAATCTATAATACTTCAAGGTTTCATAAATGTATTACATGAAAATACAGAATATCCTAATCAATGCCAAAGACCAGAAATTTATAGTAAGTAAAATCTCACTCCTTATAGCAATATTTTTTGCGAGCTTAGCGGGGTATGCTTATTTTGCTTTTATACCATTATTTTTAAGCTCTAAAGGATTCTTAGACGGGCAAGTAATTTTCATAATGTTATTTATGGGAATCGGGATGGCGTTATTCTCTTGGATCTTCGGTAAAATAAGTGATAACACAGGTCGGAGGAAAATATTTTTCATTTTTGCCCTTTTTCTTCAGGTTATTGTGCTCTCCTTATTAAACTTAAGTGATAATATAGTTTTTTTTTGTGGGTTAAACTTCTTTAGGGGATTTGTATTAGGGATGCGAATGCCTGCCTCAAATGCTTTATTTGCAGATATTATGGAGAAATCAAATGAGAAAGATGAAGTGCTAATGAATTTAGAAACAATAGAGGTTAGTGGAACACAATTATCACTTTTTAGTGCAACTAAAAGCGCTGGTTTCGCAATTGGAGTCTTATTATCAAGCACACTCATTAGTATATTTGGAGTAGATTCATTGGTTCTTTTTTTAATAATCACGACTATAATTTCATTAATTTTTGCACTTCCAATAAGAGATGTTAAGAAAAACCAAAAACCGGAAATAGAAATGGATAATGAGATTCCAAGAGAAGATATAATAAACGAAGTTTTGAAAAGTAATAATATCATCCCTAAAAATAAATCCAAGGTTAAACTCATGCTCTACATTACAGTCTTTTTTCGACAGTTTGGAGTAATACCTTTTATCCAAATCATTAGTCTCCTACTTAATGGAGCTGGAATCCCTATTGAATTATGGGGTATAGTAATTGCTTTAAATCCAATACTACAGGTGGTAGCAATGGTCATCAATGGCAGAATTGTTGATAATCCGAAGATTTCAGAAAAAATGATGCTTGCTATAGGATTCTTATTATCTTCTCTGACATTACTATGTTATTGGGTGGGATCAACAACAGGTCAAATCAGTTATTTCATACTTGGGCAAATATTACTTGGTTTCGCGTGGGGTTGCATTTATACTGGTGCAGTGAAATATATAATAAATCGCGCTCCAACGGATAGAGCATTTTATATGGGTATTTGGATTACCGATCTTCAGGTAGCTAAAATCACATCTTACATAATGTTTACTTTCATATGGATTGTATATACTCCTACATTTACATTGCCATTTGCGATTTTTATCCCATTAATTGGATTAGTGCTAGTTAAGTGGTTATAATTATTAATTAGTTATTCTCAGCTTGGTGGTTTAATTAGATACGCTAAAGCAGCTGCCCCTAATGACATAATTGCCATTACTATAAATAAGACTAAATAACTACCAAAAATTGTCACAAATAAATTCACCCCAACCGCACCAATAAAACCAGCAACACCGTAAGCAGTAAATAATATCCCATAGTTAGGTCCTAAATTTTTAGAACCGAATAAATCAGAAGTAGCTGTAGGGAATAGACTAAAATTACCCCCAAAGCAGAAAAAAATAGCACAGGTTATAATATAGAAGTAAATCTCATTAAAAATCGTTGTAAAATAAATAAACAGTAAAATAGCCTGAGTTATAAACATCACTAACATCGCTTTTTTATAGGTTATTATATCTGCCATCCTTCCCCATATTATTCTTCCTAAACCATTAAATAACGCTGCCAAACTACCAATTAATACAAAATCACTGGTACCGATTATATACAAAAACACACCTGGCGTTAATTCGGTTTTTGCGAAGCTAGAATAAGCTCCAATAACCATCAAACCGGATATCGCGCTAAATGCAAAAGCGGCCCATAACATCCAAAACTGGGGTAATTTGATTGTTTGACTTCGAACGAATTCTAAACTTGAAACACCACTTTCCTCAGAAGGTGCAGGAGGTGTCCATCCAATTGGAGTCCAACCCTCTGGTGGGTTGCTCAACATCATTGCTCCTCCTAGGACAAGAACAAGATAAATTATTCCTAAAACTATAAACATTACAGGAATATTCGGAGAAATTGCATCAATAAAATTAGGAGCTTCATCAGATAATCCAGTAGGATTAGCAATTCCTTTTATTACAAAATTAAAAATGAAGGCTCCTGCACCAAACCCTGCTACAGCAATTCCATTAATAAAACCTTTTTTATCTGGAAACCATTTGCCTGCAGAAGTTATTGGGCATACGTACGCGAAACCAATTCCTACCCCAAAAATAATGCCATATGTGAAAAATAATCCAATGAAAGTAGTCATGAAGGCAGAGGAAATTAATCCAACTCCTATCAAAAGTCCTCCTAGTATAGCAACATTTCTTGGACCATATTTTTGTTGCAATGAACCTGCGAATATCATCGTCACAGCAAAGGAAAGCAAGCCAACTCCAAACACGTACACAGTTAGTTCTTTGATTTCATTTAAAAAAGGACTGATGAATACAGTAAGTGTTCCCCATGAATAGATCGTGCCTAAAGCTAATTGAATTATTATAGCTCCAATTAAAACGGTCCAGCGATTTTTAATTTTTTGCCTTTGAGACATTTTGGCAAGCCCTTATATATTATACCATTGAAGAAAATTTAAAAAAGTACAATTTGTTCAGTTAATCTTTCCGTATTTCTTTTCAAATTCTTTCATTAATTCTTGTCTTTTAATTGCCAATTTCTGTGTTCTTTTAATTATTCTTTCACGAATTTCCGGTTTAAGGTATTTCATATTTTCAACAAACTTTTGATTGCCTTCCTGCATCCTGCTAATTAATAGTTTTCTATCCTCGGGATCTAGTTGGCTCATCATTTTATAATATCTTTCCATACCTTCTTCAGGATCTTGAGGTATCCTTCCTGACAATAGTCCCCCATCTACTTTAAGTGTCACTCCTGTGATAAAGCTACTAGAGTCACTTACTAAGAATAAAGCAGCACTAGCAATATCTTCTGGCAATCCCGCACGCCTTATCGGTTGTGAATTAGCTAGATTTTCTTTCATTAATTGCCCAAATTTTTCGGCTGATTCTCGTGATAACCCTGATCCTTGTCCAAATATCCCTGTCGCAATACCTCCAGGCGCAATTGCATTCGCTCTTATTCCATAAGCACCTAATTCTACAGCAGCAATACGCGTAAGTTGTATAATTCCCGCCTTTGAAAGTGAATATGGCAACGTGCCCATTCCCTGCTGAAAACCCGCTACAGAACTCGTTGTTAAAAAACATCCGGAGCCTTGCTTTTTCATAATAGGGATGGAATGTTTCATGAACAAGAATGCCGCCCGAAGATGAATTGCTACTGTATGATCAAATTCATCAGTAGGAATATCTTCTATTGTTCCTCCAGGTCCCGGGTTCCCTGCGTTTGAAAATACAATATCAAGGCGATTAAATTTCTCTACTGCGAGCTTAACAGCATTTGTTATATCAGACTCTTGGGATACGTCAGCATGAATATAGACTGCGTTTGAACCAAGTTCATCCGCGGTTTTCTCACCCATTTTATCCCAAATATCTGCCATGATGAGTCCTTTAACTCCTTCTTCTATGAATAACCTTGAAGTTGCTCTTCCTATCCCCCCGGCAGCTCCCGTTATGAGTGCCACTTTTCCATCTAATTTTCCCATAAATCAACTAAATGAATTA
This sequence comes from uncultured archaeon, assembly GCA_964486045.1. GTDB lineage: Archaea > Asgardarchaeota > Lokiarchaeia > Sigyniarchaeales > SOKP01 > Loki-b32. The sequence goes on along the minus strand of CAZALK010000024.1, from coordinate 4,175 downwards.
TTTTTTTAATACTTTAATCCTAAAAGGAAAAAGCTTAATAAAAAATTTCTAGAACAAGTCTCTAATTCTCACTTCTTTGAGCTTAAAACTTCTCTTCTTCTCTCAGCTAGTCTCTGCATTCTTTTGATTTCTTGTTCTCTAAGCTGTGGGGTTAAGTCTTTCAATCGTTCCATCGCTTTCCTAGCCCCATCTTTCGCCATTGATGATATTATTTTCTTATCTTCAGGATCTAAACTGCTAATCATTTTATCCCATCTTTCAATTCCTTCCTCAGGATCTTGCGGAATTCTCCCAGATAGTAGTCCGCCATCCACTTTTAACGTTACTCCTGTTATAAAACCACTAGACTCGCTTGCTAAGAATAAAACAGCATTAGCAATATCTTCTGGTAACCCCGCGCGCCTAATTGGTTGACCATTCGAAGGAGCATTCTTCATTTGATAGGCTAACTTTTCAGCGCCTTCACGAGATAAACCTAGTCCTTGCCCAAAAATTCCTGTAGCTGTAAATCCGGGGGCTACCGCATTTGCTCTGATTCCAAAAGTTCCTAATTCTACGGCAGCAATTCTTGTAAGGTGTATTATTCCCGCCTTGGAAATTGAATAGGGTAATCCAGCCATTCCTTGTTGAAAACCCGCCACAGAACTTGTAGTTATAAAACATCCTGACCCTTGTCTCTTCATTATAGGAATCGCGTATTTCATACATAAATATGCCGCTCGCAAGTGGATTGCTATTGTATGATCAAATTCCTCAGAAGGAACCTCCTCTATTGGTCCTCCAGGTCCCGGGTTCCCTGCGTTTGAAAACACAATATCGAGACGACTGAATTTCTCTACCGCAAAGTTAATAGCTTTTTTTATATCTGACTCTTGAGATACGTCAGAATGAATGTAGATTGCGTTTGGCCCTAGTTCCTTTGCAGTTTTTTCACCCATTTCATCCCAAATATCAACCATTACAACCCCTTTAGCCCCTTTCACGATAAAAAGTTTTGAAGTTGCCCTTCCTATCCCACCCGCAGCTCCTGTTATGAGGGCTACTTTCCCATTCAACTCTCCAATAGTCATGTTAATGTTTTTTATTTTTTGATAGTTTAATATTTAGATTAGAATGAAAAGTTGTTATTATTTAAATTAATTTACTTAAAAAAGATAAATATTACTCTACTATCTGTTTAAGGTTTCTAGTAAGAAATTTTCCTATTTTTTCATAGTCTCTAATGACAATATGCATCCAATTTTCCCAAAAATAATCAGCTAAATTGGTAATTTAACCCAGTATTTTCTTAAGATCATGAATTAACTCTGTAACTTCTTCTCGTCCCAAATTAATTTTAACTTTTCCTCCACCAGGATGAGCAAAAGTGACAAAAAATTTCTCTTCATTTTTCGTAACAGTCCATTTTTCACTTTTGGGCAATCCCCAAGAAGGATCAAGCCAATTTTTTGCCTTAAATTCTGCAATCTGAAGTAAAACACCAAAAGCGTTTTTTGGATGAATAAAAAGCTCCTTCCAAGAATCACCATAATTATTATAACCGAAATAAGGAATATTATTATTCTCAAGAACTTTCTTCGACATTTCAATGCTTGGTGTTTGTAAAACTAAATGATGAATACCTCCTTCTTTGTTTCTAAGAAAATTATCCAAAAAGCTCCCTTCTCCTGTAGGTTTTATTATTTCTAGTCTAGAAAGATCACCCAACGCAAAAATTTCCCAATAATACTTTAAATTATTATCAGTTCCATTGTATTGTGATATAGCACCGAGTATTTTAGTATAAAATTCGACGGCTGCCTCATAATCCTTTACAGCTAACGAAACGTGATCAATACGTAAAATCATGAATAAATCATTATTGAAAATTTTATATTTTTTACTATTTATTTGAGGAAATTTAAAAAAACATGGATTAAATCTTCAATAAACCTTAGTTAAAAATTTCAATATAATTTTATCTAATATTATTTCACTCGAAGTGTGAATAATTTATAATTTAAAATAAAAAAGACGGCGTGAATACTAGTGGAAATTCAATTAACAACTAAAGAAGCTGATTATCTTGAACGAGTTAGTAAAGTAGTTGAAGAAAGGACTAAAAATCCGAATTTAAGCGTCGGAATCGTGATAGAACAAAATGCTGAAAACAATCCGAATGGGTGTGCACTACTTTTTGAAGAAAGTTCGTGGACTTGGCAGATTTTAAACCAAGAAAGTAATAAAATAGCTAATTATTTCCTTAAAATTGGAAGCAAATCTGGTGATGCAATAGCTGTGATGATGGAAAACTCGCTCGAATTCCTTTCTGTAACTACGGGTATTAATAAAATACAGGGAATTAGCTCAATGATTAATGTAAACCAAAGAAAACAAGCTCTTATACATTCCTTTAAAATTAGCGAACCAACTTGGGTTATAGTTGATGGTGAGAGCTTACCCGCCTTCGCAGAAGTATTTTCGGATCTTAATTTTGATAAGAACAAGGTCTTTGTCGTTAATAATCATAATAATCAGGATCATAATTTTATTGATTTTCATAAAGAATTAGAGGATGTCCCCGTAGAAAATCCTAAAACTACCTTTAAATCCAATTTACGTGATACAAATATGTATATCTTCACTTCTGGGACAACAGGTCTTCCAAAAGCCGCTTTGCAAAGTAATGCACGCATACTTAATCCATTTGGATGGTTAGCATTTGAATCAACGCATAATGACGTTATTTATAGTCCATTACCATTATATCACTCCCTTGCGATGGTAGTAGGATGGGCTGGTGCTATACAAGTAGGTGCTGCTTTTGCCTTTAGAAAACGGTTTTCGGCATCAGGATTTTGGAAAGATATCAAAAAATTTGGAGCAACTTGTTTTATGTACATAGGAGAATTACCAAGATACCTTATTAACCGACCTGAATCAGAATATATAGAAAATACAACGCTTAATAAAATGCTAGGAGTTGGCTTCCGAAAAGACATATGGGAAAAATTTAAATCTCGATTCCATGTTGAACATATTCTTGAGTTTTATGGCGCCACAGAAGGTGCAGCTGGTCTTTTTAATATTGATGAGGTACCGGGCATGATAGGTAGAAGGACTATACCCGGCTTAATTATTGCCGTGAAAATTAATGAAGAAACCGGTAAGTTCTATAAAGATGAAAAAGGGTTTCTTATTGAATGTAATTCAGGAGAATCTGGGATGATGCTGGCAAAAATTGAAGAAAATTCAACATTCATGGGTTATAAAAATAAAGCTAAAACTAACGAAAGAGTTTTAAGGAATGTACTTGAAGAAGATGATGCTTATTTTAATACCGGAGACCTTGTGAATCTTCATGATGATCATTGGGTCTCTTTTGCTGATAGATATGGGGATACTTTTAGATGGAAAGGAGAAAATGTATCCACGATGGAAGTTGAATCCATATTAAATTCATTTGGTGGCTTTGAAATTTGTAATGTATACGGTGTGGAAATTCCAAACACGGATGGCAAAGCAGGTATGATTTGCATGAAATTAGAAGATAATAAATCCCTTGATACTGACTTATTCTCCCAGTTCATTGTAAAAAACCTTCCAAAATACTCCATTCCAATCTTCATTCGTATCAAGGATGAACTCGAATTTACTGGAACGCACAAATTAAGAAAAGTTAATCTCAGAAAACAAGGGTATGATATCAATTCAGTAAAAGATCAATTGTATTTCTGGGATTCTAGATCAAGTCAGTATAAAATTTTTGAAAGAGAACAATATCAAAATCTCATGAGTGGAAAATTTAAATTTTGAGATAATGTAAAAAAAAATCAGCATTAAAAAAATATTTCAATTTACTATTTTCTCATTTTCAAGCGATCGTTGTAGTTGTGTCTTCTACGACGTTTATATGGTTTTTCTGGTCTGTTTAAAAAACATTCAGGACAATAAAGAATGATTAGAGGATCTTCCCATAGATCACGAGCTCGTTCAGGAGAAACTGTAGGATTATCTCTTAAAAATATTCGAAAAGGTATTTTTTTTCCACAATCACCACACAATTTTGCTTGTAATTGCTGCATAGTCAAAAATTTGTTTTATTTATAACACAATTCATAGGTAGCGAGGTAATTAAAACGTAAGAGAGTCACCAATTACTATAAATAATTTAGTAATTATATTTATTTTTTAAT
>CAZALK010000023.1:38230-65487 GCA_964486045.1 uncultured archaeon | reverse complement strand
TCCCGCCCACCCTAGGCGAAAAAAATTACTACCTAAATCGAGGATTAATGGTCGTCTGTGTTTATTGTTTTCAGATGACATCTCTATTCGAATAATTTTGATTTATTTATCTCATCATAAAAGAGTAGTGATTAATACCTGGGAATGTGAATCAATTCATCTGTTACCCTTTTCAATTGATATTCTTTAACTTGCAATTCAAGCAACCCCAAAACTCTTTTAAATTCAGCAGACATAGATTCTATATCAACTTCCGCTACCCGTTCAACTTCATTACGTTTCACTTTAAAAAGTTCCAATTCCCTTTGGATCTTATTAAATATATTATTTATTGAAGTAACTAAATCCTCGGTATTTTTTTTTGTTATTTTACGCATCTTCCTCATAATCGCTAAAATATTGGATATAGAATTTTCCCACCTTTCATACCTCTCATTATATCCCAGCAATGTCTGCTCAAAAAAATCTGACAATTTAATATAGATATTATCTTTCTTAACTATGGGAGTTTCTTTAATTGGGGGTGTTGGAGCTAGATCTTCACTAGATTCAACAGATTTTTCTTCAACAGGAGTAGGAACTACCGAAACCTCTACCTGAATTTTTGGAAGAGGAGCAGGTTCTGGTTTTTTTTTGGTCGATTTTTTTGACTCGGTTTTCTTTTTAGGCTCAGCTTTCTTTTTAGGATCAGCTTTCTTTTTAGGCTCAGGAACAAGTAAAGTTCTTTCATTTTTCTGAGTTTGTTTTCTCTGAGCAATTGGAACGCCCTCTAAAGCATAAGCTTCTGCTATTTCTTTTTGGTGCTCATGAGATAAATGAGGGCGAATTTTTTCTTTATCTCCTTTTTTTACAAATCCTTTTTCTTCAGATACTTCCTTCATTAAGCTTTGTAACGTAGTTTCTGTATTTTTTGTTTCATGTAAAGCAACATTCAACGAATTGGCAGCTGTTATTTTGGAATTTTGAGTACTCTTTACTACTTTTTTCTTTTTTTCTTTCTTTTTCTTTTTCCCCATAACCATACAACTATCTTAATAGATTCGTAACAATAAACTCAATCAATAGGTATAATTTCAACATTAACTGCTTTATCACTTTTCATCAAGCTTTCTTTTAATTCTTCAAGTGATATATGTTTTGGAGTTGGACTAATTACGGTCCAGATAGCAGTTTTAGATTTTTCGATAATGACACTTTCCCCATACATTAAAGAAATACCATTATCTCCAAAAATTGTAGCAATCTTGGCTAATGAACCAGGTTCATCACTCATAGTTATCTTAAACTTGATAGGTTTTTCTTCTTTTGTGATTCCAACTGGTGTTATCCGTATTTCTTTTGCTTCCGAATCACTAACGAGCATTAACTGTGAATCTGTAGTTATCCCGAGGCTTTTTCGTGTCACCAATGGTAAGACAATCCTTCCCCGATTGTCAATAGTAATGATTTTTACATCTTTCGTGATTTTTTGACACCTTAAATTTATCCTATAAATATTAACTAATTCCTAAATAATAAAATTAGGCTTTTTTGAAAAATTGTAAATCAAAGAAGAATTTAAGTCTAACTTCCTTTAACAACTATTAAGTGCATTAGATAGTGAACTTATCATCAGAACTCGGTTTTGAGGATCTGAATTATCACTTTCTTGTTCTTGGTGTCCAAATCGTCAAAATATAGGTGTCTAATTGGGAATTTACTCAATAGACTGTTCTTAACCGTTATGCTAAGTTCTAAACCATCATCAAAATATAATTCGTTAATATCCATAGCAAACTTCTTTGTAACCTTTTCAAGTTTTGTATTGATTGCATCCACAACGATAAAACAAAACTGCTCTAACGGTGAATAGCTATTGACAAAATCAAAATAGGCTCGAAAAAGATTATGACTTTCATTATTTTTAATTCAGTATTCACTCATCGTCCCCCCATCCAAATATTAAACTCGCCAATATTATCTATAACCAAATATGTATCGTTGAGTTTCCAAAGCCAATGAGTTGTATCTATCTCGCCAAGAAATTTTGGAGTATATTCAAAACAAATTATTAGATTCTCATGGACACATTCAAAAACATGCGCCTCAATATCATCAGCATAGCCCCGATAAATTGTTTCTATTACTTCCATATACTAATCATCTAAAAATCTCTCTAATTTGTTCATTCTAAAGCTGTGGAATAATAATTAAAATAAAGATAAGAAAAGATTTAAGGATTACCGACAAAAAACAAAAACTAAAAAATAAGTAAAAAATAATTATTTGTATTTTATCTTTTTGGTTAAAATTAAGCTGATTCCAATTGTAATGCCGATTATAATTATAAAATTATATCCTGGAATATTACCACCACCACCACCACCACCACCACTAGTATAATAACTAATTTGAGAATTAATTTCAACTGTTTTTGCGGTTATAATAGAGAAAGAATTATCAAATACTATATAGTATGTATCAAAAGATGGAGCTGTAAAACCGAATGAGCCCGACTGATATTTTTCATAATACTTATAATAACTAAAAGATAATAATGCTACAAAATTATTATAATTTTCTTCATCTAAAACATATACAGTTATATCTTTATTCCCGCCTGCCGTTACTTCAAATTCAATACTCCAAGTATCACCATTTGATAAATCACTATATAGAACCCAATAATTTCCAGCATCTATTTGAATAGTATAATCTGGATTTGGTAATGCCAATGCTCTGAAATTATAGAAACTCAAGATAATAATAGTGGAGAGAGCAAAATATAATAGATTTTTTTTATTTTTCATTCAAATCATTTCTTTGTCGTAATAGGAATTTGATAAAAATGTCTATATTTAAATTTATACTAAAAAATAATTGCTAAGATAAGAAAAATCTCATTAATAATGGCATTTTCCACTTTCGCAATGCATTTTACTTAATTTAAGTCTATGAATCATGATAAGTTCACTATAGAGATGTTCGAGCTGGTTGTATAATATTCTCTCATCCTCTTCACTAATAAAGACAACATTCTCATCGGGCACACCATCATCTTCAATAGAGAATCCCTCAAGAATTTCTTCAATTTTTATCGTGTCAAGAATTATTAAGATATAACGTCTTATAAATCGAGGCTTTCTACAAAAATAAAAAAAGATAAAAAGAATTATTTTTCAGGTCTTATGTTCATTTCATCCCAATTAATGAACTCTTTATAACTCACAGGAGAATATCGTTTCTTAACCCGTCCATTTTCAATTTCAGTAGAGTTTTTGATTACTCTATCTTTAATCAATTTCTGAATGTAATGATTAACTTTCCCAGAAGTCCAATTTACTTCTTTCGTTAAGTCATAAATCGTTAATCCTGGTTTCTTATTAATAATTTCATACAAAAAATACCTATTTTTCATAGAATTAAGTAATCTGATTTTATTTGCTTTTTCTAACATTTTTAGTCACTTTTTGATTTTTCTCAATATTAATATAATTAAGAAAATATATAAATGTTTCGCGAAACTTCGCGAAGCAAAATATTTTGTATGGTCAAAAAAGATATTTAAAATGATTTATTAAAAAATATTATTTTAATTTAAATCCTTCTTTCCATCCATTTCGCGTTAATTCGTAAGTTGTTTTGCCTTTAGTCGGATGTTTTCTAATAAAACCATTAGAAAGTAATACCCTTATAGCTTTATTGAAATATCTCCCTGAAACATAATCTTGTATTCTTTTTGCAATTGCTTCAATTGGAACATGAGATCTTAAACTAAAATTATTTGCATCACAACAAGCCAAAAAAACAGCTTTTTCTGTTTCAGTTAAATCTTCTAATTCTTTCATTTTCTTGGTAATCATCTTTACTATACATATCTGATAAATTAGGTTATTTTATATTTATAGAATAAAGGTAAAAAAAGTAAAAAAAAAGAATTTAAGATTTATTTACTTTCTTCTTCAAGAACTCTAACTGGTATTGATTGCATCCACGACGGTAAAACAAAACTGCTCTAACGGTGAATTAACATCGTCTTTTAGAGATCTATACTTTTTAATTAGTGGGGTGTAAACGTTGCCTGTGTACTTAAGAATAAATGTTTTTAACTTTTTGATTGCGGATTGGTATTGTTCATAACTATATGAACTAGTTTTTTTATATAGCAAATCAACAAAAATGAATTATGTGATTCCTTAGTTCACTATCTTATGAAGTAATATCAAGAATTATTTCATGAGTGTGATTTTCTTATAAATATTAAAAAAATTATTATTAATAATATTAATGAAATCTCATCACTCAAGAAATTCAATATTTTTATATATATAACAAATCAACCTAATATAATAAATAATAATTCGAAAACATTTATCATAAAAAAGGTTTAGAGTTGAACAGATGTCGCGAAAACTTGGAGTTGCAGGTCTACAACTAAAGAAAGACCAAGAAAATCCTTCGGTCACTTTTGAGAACTTTGAAAAAACCGTTAGGATCACGAAGGCGCAGTTCCCTTGGGTTGATCTAATGTTCACGGGAGAGTTGTTACTTCAGCCTTTTGGTAAGGGAGACTGGAAAGATTTAGCAATCAATATTCCCTGTGAATTAACAGAGAGCCTTTCTGATATTGCTAAGGAAGTTGGTTGTTGGCTAGTACCAGGTTCCTTCCTTGAAATTGATGGATCCGACATCTACAATACTGCCATCGTTTTCAATCCGAAAGGAAAAATTATAGCAAAGTACAGGAAAATATACCCCTGGATGCCATTCGAAGACACTGCTTATGGTACTGATTTTGTAACTTTTGAGATTCCCGGAATTACCAAGGTGGGGCTCGTAATATGTTATGACCTATGGTTCCCAGAACTTTTCCGTACACTTACCTGGATGGGAGCAGAAGTAATTCTACAACTATCAGCAACCAATACCCCAGATCGTGATGCAGAAATAATATTGACTCAGGCCCAAGCTATTATGCATCAGTGTTATGTATTGAACACCAATATTATCAGCAAGACAGGAGGAGGTAGGTCTCTTTTTACTGATCCGGAAGGAAGAATGCTCCAAGCAGTGGGTACTCATGAGGAAGTAATGACAGAAGTCATAGATTTAGATAAGGTTGCTTGGATTCGTCAGAATGGATCTTTTGGTATCTCACCTGTTTGGAAAAGTTTCAGGGACAGCCCCTTATGTGGACGGTTCCCTCAGTACGAGAAGCTTCACGAGGGTGAGATATTCAAAAACCTTGGGGAGCTTAAAATTCAGAAAAGCATCAGAAAATGGATCTAGAGTTTAGCAAGCATGCAATTGAAGGATGGAGATAGATCTTGAATTAGAAAGAATGATTAACAAGAAATTTATTATAAAGAGAAAAAATGAAACTCGTTTTTTATTCTTTATGAGCCTTCAATTTTACTGTGAGATCTCTAGCTCGTTTTGAATACCAAATTAAAAGTTCTCCTGCATCTTCTGGCTTAAAATACTCCCCACCGCATAAAGTAGCAGCACGTGTCATTAATTCATCATCAGGATTTCCTAATCCAACTATGTAGATAACTACATTTGGATTTTCCGAAAACTGAAATCGTAATTTTGTTCCTTCCAGAACATTAACAATACCTCTGAATCTACATCTCATCCAGTGGTTTATGTTCAAACATAAATTGACCTTGAAACCAGACTGTGGCTCCTGCTATTTTAAAAAAATGCTTTAATTTTTCAAAGTTTATCGCTCTTCTATAATACGGAAAGTTTATGTTTTTTACGATTCTCTTTTTTAATTTCTTGAACCTTATGTAAAATATAAGAGATATCAAACCGACAATTAACCATCCTCCCAGTCCCAAATAAAATATAAAATTTCCCTTGACCAATGAAGGTAAAAAAAGTAGCGTACCTAATAATAAAAACCAAAATAATAACAGAATTCGCACTGTTAAACGTCTATGTTTATACCTAGAAAATGAAAAATCTTCCCTTGAATATGTTTCAAAAAAGGTTGTTTTGGCTTTTATATAACTAAGTAAATTCCAAGAAAGGTTTTTTGAGATTACAAAATTTGTAAAAGAACACTTCAAATTGGTTGCTAGGAGTTTTGAAGTAGGGAGATAAATAATTAATAAATTTTTATATGAATTTCGCACCCCTCTTCCTCCACTTTAACCTATATTAAATTCAATACATAATAAACTTTTAATAGTTGTAATTCACACTTATTTCAAATTTAGAATATGGAGACGAAGCACTCAAATTTATCGATCATCTCGAACTATTAACCACATTGGTAAATTCAATGGTTCTGGAAGATTTATTTTTTTATAAACATAAAATCCATACTTTTCATAGAGGGAAACATTCTTTTCATTTTGAGTCCCCAAATACATAGGTTTTCTTTCTGTATCAGCTTTTTCTATAACTGCTCTTAATAATTTTCCCCCAAAACCTTTTCCTTGAAATTCTCGTGATACACCAATCATGAATAGATAGACATTTCCTATTAGTAAAAAGTTAAATATAAATTTTTATATAAAAGTTTGTGTATATACATAAATTTATAAGTCTAAATTTTTTCATTATTCTTAATGAATCAAACTAAAATTAAAAAGGAGTTGATCAAGAAAAATGTTAGAAATTATAACTGATCAAGAAATAAACTTCGAAAAAATATTTGGAACAAATAAAATCAATGGTTATACTAATGCAAAAGGTAAACACATTAAAGGATGGAAAGAATTATATTCAATCTATGATAACAAGGATATTCAATCTTGGATTAGGAATATGATTGACCAATACACTGAAGAAGGAAAAGACCCTGCTAAATTTAGTTTTACAAGTTATATAGGTTATTTACAACAATACTGTGATTTTAATAAAACTGATAATCCAAGTGAGTTATTAACTGAAGATATAGATGGAAGAAATGCAAGATTAAAGAAATATCTTACTTTCTTATATAATGCTGAAGAAGAAGAAATCAAGAAATTAGGTTTTAGAAAAAGACCAAGTGATGTATCAATCAGAAATATGATTCAAAGCAGAATTAAAGGTTTTTTCAGTGATAGAGGAGTTAATATTAGTTATGGAATGAAAGCAAGGAAAAGTGGTGCTAATAAAGAAGAAATATACTTAGATAAAGATATGATTAAACAAATTCAAAATTTATTAGAATCACGACAATATAACTTAATCAATAAATTTGAAACTCAAACAGGATTAAGGATAAGTGATGTTTTAGATGAACTAACAAATGGAAAGTATAAAATTGAGCAATATAAAAAACATTATTTCATTAGAGACTTTATTTCTCATAAAGAAAAAGTTATTATTAACTTTCTATTTTTTACAACTGAATTATCTGAATTATTAGCATCTATTTATCCAAAAGATAAAATGGAAGAAATAGATTTAACTAAACTTTTTTTAAGTAGAAAGAATAAAAGAATTAGAGGTATTGATTATTTAGCCAGAGTTAAAGCTATTTCTAAAAAACTTGGATTTAATGGAAATCTAAAAACTCATGCATTTAGAAAGTATTTTACTAATACAATTGCTAATATGGAAGAATCTGATGACAGATTTAATCAACACTTAGAAGGAAGAGAACCGAATTATAGAGATTCTGCTTATATAACAAGTCTTAAAAACTTTGAATGGTATTATACCAAATGGCTCAGAGTAGAAAAAGAAATCTGTGTTGATTGCATAATTTTAAATAAGACAAATGAAGTAATAATTAAATTAAAAACTGAAATAGCAAAATTAACAGAACAAAATGAAATAGCCGTAAAAGAAAATGCTAATTTAAGCTTAAGACTTGATAAATTTGAAGAACAAATGAAAAAAATCCTAAAAAAGTTATAATTTTTTTATTCTCTTTTTATTTTTAATAGCTAAAATGAGTTGTTTAAGACTCGGTTTTACTGAAATCTTTTATACTTTCCTAAATTTTAAGATTTAATTTTTAAAAGCTGGGAAAAAATTTTTTACTCAGCTATCAATCTATAAATTATTGTATATAGAAAGTTTTTTATATAAAAATATGAAAAGCTTTCTTGCCAAATATAAGATAATAATGGCGGGTCTGATAATTGTGACGCTGGGTATCATATTTGAATTAATATTCTTTAATCTCCATAGATTTTCAAATGAGTTTCATGAATTTTTGATTCGATTTGTTGTATTTGGCATTATCTTCACTTTAAGCGTGGTTCTTCAGTATTACAGTAAACAACAAATAAAATCAGTACAAAAATTAATAGAATCTGAACATAATTTAGGAGAACGTGTTAAGGAACTTACTTGTTTATATGGGTTGTCTAAGCTTGTTGAGAATCCAGAAATATCACAAGAAGCAATATTACAAGGGACCTTAGATTTGATCCTCCCTGCATTGCAATTTCCAGAAATAACATGTGCGAGAATATATTTTGATAATAAAGAATTCAAAACAAGTAATTTCAAAGAAACTGAATGGAAATTGTCAACTAATGTTATTGTAAATGAAAAAGTGATGATGATTGAAGTTTATTACCTTGAAGATAAACCCTTTCTTAAAGAGGAAGAAAGTTTACTAGACGATTTAGGAAAGCGATTAAAAAAATTTTTCGAAATAAAAGTAGCTATGCAAAGATTAGCAGAATCTAACAAACAATTTAAAGTACTCGCGGAACAATCGCTAACGGGGATAGGGATTTTACAAGATGATCATTATAAATACGTGAATCAGCAATTTGGCAAAATTTTTGGTTATTCCGTAGAAGAAATTTTGAATTGGGAATTGGGAGGTTATTTGAAGATGGTACACCCTGAAGATTTAGAATTCGTAAAGAATCAAGCTGAAAAGAAACAGAAAGGAATTGAAGATGTTATAAATCGATACGAATTTCGTGGCGTAAAAAAGAGAGGAGATATCATTTGGCTTGAAATTTTTTCAAAATCTTTCATATATGAAGGGAGAAATGCCGATTTAATTTCATTAATAGATATTACTAACCGCAAACAAATGGCACAAGAATTGAAAGAATCCGAAGAGAAATTTAGAACAATTGCCGAACAATCCTCTGCTGGTTTTGTAATAATTCAAGGTAGCCGCATTATCTATTTAAACAATGCCATATACAGAGTATTCGGATATACGTCTGAAGAACTAAAAGTCATTAATGTTACTGATATTTTTAAACTTATTCACCCAGAAGATCGAGATATTGCGGTAAAACGATTTAATAAAAGGGAGGAAGGAGTATTTGGAGATAGAACTAGTGATCCTCTTAGAATAATTACTAGCTCAGGAGAAATCAAATGGATAGAAGTTTATTCTAAGATGTTTCAGTTTCAGGAGAAACCTACAATTTTTGCTACAATCGTAGATATTACTAAAGAAAGAATGGCAGAAATTGAATTACAAAAATTAAATCAATTGAAATCCGAATTTTTAAGAAGAGCTTCTCATGAATTAAAAACACCCCTCATTTCAATTAAAGGTTTCTCTGACCTCATTTTAAGATTATATACTGATCAACTGGATCCAGAAATTATTTCACACTTAAATGAGATAAGTCATGGTTGCGAACGACTTCAATATATCATTAATGATTTGTTGAAATCCTCTCGATTAGAGTCGATTGAATTAAAATCAAATTTACAAAAAGAGGATTTACCATTTCTTATCAAATATTGTGTGAACGAAATGGAATCTATGGCAAAAAAAAGGAAACAATCTATTAAGTTAAATATACATGACCAATTGTACGCAAATATTGAAAAAGAAGAAATTCACGACGTTCTTTCCAATTTACTATCTAATGCAATTAAGTATACCCCCCCAAATGGAAAAATTGTAGTAAAAACAGACATAAAAGATGATTTTGTGTTGATTTCTGTGACCGATGATGGGATTGGGTTTACGGAGGATCAGAAAGAGAGGGTTTTTGTCCGTTTTGGAAAAATCGAGCGTTATGGTCAAGGGATTGATTTAGGGATTGATGGGACTGGTCTTGGTCTGTATATTTCAAAAAAAATTGTAGAGTCTTATGGTGGTAAAATCTGGTTAGAATCAGATGGTTCTAACAAAGGAAGCACATTCTACTTTACTATCCCTATTGCTTGATAATATTTTACACTTTTAGTGGATCTCTTTTTCGATAAAATTTGGCGTAAATTAATTCTTCTACAAGAGTAATATAAACTCTCATAAGGTTGGGTAGATGTAAGAAAATTCCCTATTAAATATAACGAGAGAGATGTTTTGCCTGTTCCAGCTTTTCCTGATATAGAGATTAAAGTATTTTTTTGAAACAATTCGTGAATACTTGTTATAATCGATTCTTGAAGCAACATTGTATCCATTGTTTTACTCATCTAAAAGGGCGAGAGTTTCTTGCTTTATTTTTTCAATATGCTTTTCATGATCATTATTATCGCGTTCCTCAATGCTATCCAGACGGGAGTTTGTATTGTTAGTCAATTGCTGGAGCATTATCAAAGTTATAAGATCATCCATATGATTATTCGGTTGAGCCGACTTCCCTTTTAAAAACCCACCAATACCTGAACCAGATTTTCGTGATTTAACAAAAATATACCCTGCGATAAAGATTCCAATTATTATTATCGCATACACCGGACTCTGCTGATAAAACATGAAAAACCCAATAGCTAGTACTACCAAAATTAATCCTTTTATTTTCGTTCACCTACTTTTTATTATTTAAATTGTGAAGATGTATATTTTCTCCTGGAAGATCGTCTAAACCGTGATCTATTTGTTTCTTTCCCGAACCGAGTACGAATCTTGTTAAAACCCCATTTAATCAGGAGTAATGAGTATTTGAGAGTGAAATACCAAAAGATAATGAGACCGTAATAAAAAAATTCAATGGGAAAAACAATGTGAAATGCTACCACGATTGTCCATGAGAGTAAAATAGAGGCTGTTAACACTATAATTTGGTAACATGAATGCCGAGGATCGAAACTAAAATAAACGATTATTAACCTGAGATCTTGGGGAGAGGGTGTCGAGGCGATAAGGACTGAAAGTGCTATTAATCCCGATATTATACGAAAAAGGGGATCAACTAACAAATCGAACGCAAATTGCATCGCAAAATAAAATATCCATGTACCGAGTATTACCGGACCAAAGCTGGTTAAAAGTGATTGAAGGAAGGTCATTTGGTAGGGTCTTCTGGTGTTTATTTCCCCATGAGGGGCGATTCTTCCCGTGTCTTCATCCCTTAACCTAACCTTAATACTTTTTACGGGAGCTCCAGAGAAAATAGCTAACACCGCATGAGAAATTTCATGTATATATACGCCAATAAATGCTAGAATATTTATTATTGTGGTAAATGGACCCCTATCACTTCCCTCAAGAATTGTCTGTACTACATATCCTATCACTAGAACAAAAAGAAAGATCACCAATGAGGTAATAAATAAATCTCCAGCCATACATCAAGCTAAATCGAATAAATATAAAGAAAAAATGAAAAAAGGAGAAAAGTTTCGTTATATCTCACCCATTATTTCCTCATTTATTTCCCAATCTTTTAACTGCCCCAATAACAGCGGGAGACTCTCGAACTCTTTCATGGGAAATTGCCTATGGGTTAGCAAGTTCATTTGCAGATATTCATGGAAAAAGATTCCGCACAACCCCACTATCAACTGTTCAAGACACAAGGGTTCAGGCTGATGTTGCTGGAATTTTTATGAAGAAACAGAGTAATCTGATAACGAAGTTTGAAAAGATAGTAACCGATCATATCTTAAGTGATAATTCTCTCACTTCAGCTCAAAAACAAATGCTCCTTACTCAATCTATAGTTTATATTCGGTCAAGTCTTTCAAGTGAAAAGGCTGAAAGTCAATTAAGAGGAATCTTCGAGCGTTTTATAGGTTCTAAAGCAGCAACTACTATGTTGGAACTTCCATACTCAAATCCTGCGAATACAAGAGTCAATTATAAAATACCTATTTATTACGAAGATTTTATAGGGCAGGATATAACCATTTGGGGAGCTGTTGGAAAGACAATAAAAGCAATGATTCAACAACAAAAGTTCAATACAATAAAAGATATAAACGTTAAAAGTGTTACCAACAATTTAGCAAAAGAAATTCAATTGGTGGGTGGATACGCTAAAATACTCGCAGTTCCTTTAGGTGCCAAGGAGGGTTTTAAAGCCAACATCAAAAGAGAATATCTTCTTCCAGCTGTTAGTGATCCTACACAAGAACCTAATGCTTTTATAATAGACCTAAGAAATCCAGGAACTCCCGTTTATGAAAATTCAATGTATGTTTTAGAACATATCGCATTCTTACTACATGGTATTCCAATTGGGTTTTCTGTTGAGCCTGTAGGGAGCACGTTTGACCAGCATCGAGCCTATTTTTTTGTAACTTATCAAGGGTATCTGAAAAGTTCACAAATTTACACTGCATCCGGTACAGGTCGACAATATGTTTTGAAATATTACGAAAAATTCTCTGATCCAGATAATCCTGGAAATCAGATCACATTTTATAGTAATATCGATGAACATAATCAGGATTGGAATGATGCCTTTAAGTTTAAGATATCTATGACCTCTGGAGGGCGTTCACAATTTGGCACCATTTATATGAACTATTTAAGGACAAGTATGGATCCAATGGTAGTGTATATAGGAAGATTGCTTAGGCTAAGATAATTTTTTTTCCTTTTTTTAAAATTTATTCGATTAGACTTTCTATAAATTTAGTAAGGTCTTCTATTTTGCCCCCATTAACTTCTAATAATTCAAGTGAATGTAACTTATCGATTGGTATCGATTTTAATAATTGTTTGAATTCCCTAATAAGAACCATATCACTAATATGGACGTAAAGTGTTCTAAGTCGAGAAAGGTTTTTTATATTTTTAGGGAACTGATAAGGTTTTCTAAACACTAATTCCAATTCTGTGATAAATCCTTCTTTAATTGCAAAATGTTCTACATATTTATCTGGAAGCCCATATTTTAAAGACTCAAGAGAATCTATTAATCCGTATTCCACATTTAATAAATTTTCAATCTCCTTTAATATTCCAACATCATGGGGATTTAGAATGTTTTCAATAAATTCCACTCTTTTGAGATAGTGATGGTATTTCTCGTCAAAGAGGTAAAGAAAAGTAGCTCCATATCCCATTTTCATCCTTTTAACAATCTCCTCCTTGAATACCGTTTCAGCCAACGAATCTCCTGCATCTACGAGCTTTTTAAGTAAAGGGAAAGCCAAATTACTATGTAAAAGATTGGTATTATAGCCATGTTCATACCACACTTGCAAATTAGAGCAATGACCCCAAAATTCTGTTTCTGGAGAGATTTCTGACTTAATCTCGTTCCCCTCTTCCATAGATGTATCTAGTCTTTCAGCAGCTTCATCAATAGACTCAATCTCATCAAATGTGCTAATTTTTTGTATTGGAATGTCTAATAGTAAGTATTTGCACTGCATAAACATCTTTTCATTGATATAGATGTTAGTTTCTCGATTTTCCAGTTTTAACATTAGATAGGTGTTAACTTTAAATTTTTTCATTATTATTCATGTACTTCATTTCTTACAAAATGCAATTAAATTTCTGTAAAGAAGTCTTAATATATATAATAGATAACTTGTTTAGTATATGAACTAATAGAGTTATATAATTTTCTTTAATTCTTTTTTGCAATCATAAGAAGTGAAAAAGAGAGAAGTACAAAAAGATTTTTATTCGACTTTGTGAGCTTTTAGTTTTACTGTGAGATCCCGTGCTCGTTTTGAGTACCAGATTAAAAGCTCTCCAGCATCCTCTGGTTTAAAGTATTCTCCTCCACACAGAGCAGCAGCGCGAGTCATTAACTCATCATCGGGGTTACCTAATCCAACTATGTAAATTACAACATTGGGATTTTCTGAAAATTTCTTAATCTCATTGATGAAAGCGTCACCATCTGTCCCTAAACCATCTGTTAGTAGTATAATCATCGTTGGCTGGTCTGGATTCATATTTTGAAAGTTATCTAATACTTGATGTGCTGATCGCATGGCAGCACCTAATTGAGTAGCTTGACCATAACTATTTCCTACACGATCTACAATCATACGGGCGGCCTCCTCAAGAATTCCCTTCTTACCACTTGCAGAATCCATATAATATGAATTACCAAAGGGGAGTACCTGCGCCTCATCCGCGAAGCGAATTATGGAGACTTTTTCTCCGAATCCCCTACCAACTTTTTCACTCAAAAATAAGACTGCGGCAAAAGCTGCAGATATCCTACGTGGTATGTTAACCCCATCTTTGAAGTGTTTTAAAAATTCCTGAATTTCCCTTGATTCCATTGCGGCTTTAATTCCTTCTATTGCGGGGGCGATGTTAGTGACTAGTACATCCCGAGCCATCATGCTTCTGCTTATATCAATTACTAAGATTGCATTAAAGGGAATTAAACCCATCGGACTTAAAGAAAGTGTTGTATTTTCGGTAACTTTCGCAAAAATATCCCCAACCAAGTCGGGTACAGTATCAAGAATTGAACAGGCGATATTTACAGCATTCCATCTTAGTTTTATGCCCTTAAAAATGACATAATTTGAAATCCACCCTTTTAATGAGTCAACATTCTCTCTAGCAGTACTTATAATCTCCCACATATTTTCCCCAGATATCGGTGATATCCCAAGTGTAATACTCTGTAAGGGAATAATTGACCTCTGGTTTTTGGAGACTTTTACTTCAAAACTACCTATGCCAGAGGCTTCTAAAACTTCACTATCAATAATTATTACATTATCAGATGAATCTTCCATAATCTCTACTTTTGCTGCACCCACAGCCCCAGTCAGCTCATCTTCAAAAGCAAGAATATCTTCCGTTTTAATTGAAAGAGAATGTTGAGTTCGTGGGCTAACTAAAGCATATCCCATTAAATTGGGTTGGGACTCAACTTCTAACATCATTTCAGAAGCTTTTTCAATAGGTGGTTCTGTTGAGTATACAACTATTTGTTCTGCTTTAATATTTGTGTCCTCATAAGTATCAAAACTCATCTTTATTTCATTCGGAATAATGTTTGTTGCATCAATTCGCGCTGAACCCATTGCTCTTGTTAATGGATCTTCCCACCCTAGTAGCATACCCTGTCCAAGACCTAGTTGTTGAAGAACACCTTCACTGATCTGCACTCTTCCACCCTCAATATTATTATCTAAAACAGGTTTAAGGATTATTCCACGTTTTTGACCCTGTAGAACATTAACATCGATTTTGTTTGGGTATGGGTCTTCTGGGGCTGAAGGTTCAGATATATTTTGTGTTACTGGAGAAGGTGGAATATCTATTGGAGCAGGTTGGGGTGGTGGTGAGGGTAAAGGAGATAAAGAGGGTTGTGCTAAAGGCGCTGATGGTGGTGGTGGTGTAGGTTGTGGTGTTGGTGTAGGTTGTAGTGTTGGTGTAGGTTGTAGTGGTGGTGTAGGTTGTGGTACCGGTTCAGGAGTGGTAACTGGTGATGAGGCGGGTTGAGGTTGTGGCACTGGTTCAGGAGTAGTAAAAGGTGGTGAGACGGGTTGAGGTTGTGGTACTGGTTCAGGAGTAGTAAAAGGTGGTGAGACGGGTTGAGATAGTTGTACATCGGGAGGAGGTGTAGGTAATGGTGATAAGTTTGAATGTTCTGTCGGTGCTGGTGCTGTTTGTGCTGGGGGGACTTTGGGGATCCTTACTGTTGGAGTAAGTGTAGCAGCATCACTGGCTTTCCGAATCGTTAATTCTACCCCAGAAAATTGAAGGTCATCAAGGATGTTTTTTGCGAATTGTCCAGCAAAATCTAACATGGTATTTGATATCTCCACTTGAGCAAATTTTTTCAAATTGTGGTCAACGTTTATTACTTCTACTGTATCTCCATTTTTGACTCCTAATTTGTCTGCATTTGATTGACAAATTAGTACTTTATCTTCTACTTCGTTGTTTGCATCAACAAATAGTTTAAGGTCTGTCATTTCACTCATTTTTTTTTTCTGAATTGATAAATGCCTTACAAGTGATCAAAATTAAAATTTCTAATAACAAATATTTATCTTCCTTATTAATAATAACCTAATATCAGTATAAGATATTATTCTAGATTTGATATAACTAACTACATAAATATTATTCTAACTAAATTATTAAAATTCAATTTTCTCTTTAGAGTCAAGGTTCATAGAGTAAGATTATTGAGAGTCTAAATTATAACTGTGAAGCACAAAAAAACCATAAAAATAAAAGATCCTCAATTGCGAAGGCTTAGGAATAATTTACGCTTAGTGTTTATAAGATTTGCTCTAGATCAAAAATCTCGTTTGAGAGAAGAATTAAAGAATGTATGGTGGGATAAGAATGGCAATTCAGCAGAATATAACGAGACTAACGTAGGGGTATCACGAAGACCTGTTAGAAAAATGTATGAAATAGATAAAATTTTAGATAAGTCAATTTGCCTTTGTCCTGTATGTCAGAAATCCGACCAAGATATGATATTCAACCCCGTAACAAAAGTCTGGTTCTGTGTCGATTGCTATGAGTTAAATCGCGAATATTATAGGCATACAAAAGATAGCAAATTTTACCCTTGAATTCATGAGTTCACTTAATAGTGTACTTTGCATAGAATAAATGAAGAATAACGGAGAATGATATCTTTACAATCCCCCCCAATGTTTCTTCCTTATCCTAATATTAAGAAAGAGACTTATCCTTCTGTCTTTGCTTTGTCATATATCAAGCTGATAAGAGAATCATAGAAATAAAATCTTTGAATAATCTTAGATAAGTTAATAACTTTAAACTTGGTGTACTCTGCCAATATCACTTTTCAAACGGGTAGCGCATACTTATCTCATTACTGTAATATCTGAATACCTTTACGACTTTTCCTAATTCTGCCGATTCTCTTGAAGCACCCATTAAAAAGAATCGTCCAGCTACACTAAGAATAATAAATGCATTGTCACCTCGTAATATGATTTCCAGCATGTTTTTAAAACCGAGTGTTTTTATTGCATCACTTCCGGATTGCACAACTACCGCGCTTAAACTAGAAAATAAGTCAGGATCAACATTGTATCCCGGTACAGCACTGAAAGCTAAGCGTAAACCCTCACGTGTAATAAGAGCAAGCGCGTCCAGCTCGGAATACTCCGTAATACTGCCCAAAAATTTACTAAGAGATTGTGCTTCATCTGGGGTTAATTCTGCCATGATATTCTTAAATTTTTTTTTTAATTAATAATAAGTAAAAAATCAAAACTTAAAAAATTATATTTAGAAATAACTTAAAGATTTTTTCAAAATTTTGATGATAATTTTATTGGTAATTTCTGAGATATATTGTTGAAACTACAGAAATTAGATTTTATTTATTAATAAAATAAGAGAAAAATATGTAGAATTTATTGAATTTAGCTACTCCCTTCTAATTGTTGTTTAATTTGATTTTTTAGTAACTCTCTCTTGGATCTACCTTCTACTGGTTTGGTTGATTCATCCGTGCGTTTAAGGAATTCGATTGCCAAAATTTTACCGTTTTCTGAAAGAATCCGAGGTGCATAGCTTTCAGCAAAAAATATTCCTTCAGGAATATCACCTACCTTTGAGATCTCTTTAGTGACTTGTTTCTTCCCTAGAAATTGTTGTACTTTTTCAACTACCGAATAAGCGTGATTTCCAATAATTATTAGCTCTCTTTCAAACCCAGGAGGCATTTGAATTTGTTCCAATTTTTTCATAATATCTTCAAAATCTACATGAGTTTCTTCCTGCATTAGAGATGGCATTGAACTCTCTCCTCTATACATAGGACCAGTATTTATTGTAGCACGAGTTTTACTTCCTGCAATATTCATACCTTCAGCAGGTTTTGGCGTACCAAACACATTTTTTTCTCTCAGAGGATGCACTGACGGTGAGGTAACCGCTTCATTTTTTATTTCTTTTGCGATGCCTGCTTCTGTTTTTCCACCAATCATTTGTAGAAACTCAGTATCTTCTTCACTCTCATCAAGCGGGATGACACCATAATGCATTCCAACTTGCCCGCGGATTTCTTGAGATCGTTTCGCTCCAATGAATTTAGACCTTACACTGCTCTTAAGACCTTTCCAAAGATAAACTTTTCTAACATCATCGGCAACCAGGACATAACATTCCTCAGTTTTTAAGATATTTTTAATCGAACCATCTGTTATTTCCTCGGTGGTTGTTCCATCTGGATTTATAAGAAATACTTGTATTTTCTATCCCCTCTGTTTTTTTTACTAGTAGTATTTTGTAAAATGAAATATTTTAATTTGATATTGTTTCACAAAATAAATAATTCAAGAACCTTAACTTAGTTATCAAAATTACAATTTAATAATATTATAAATTTGAAATTAATAAATTTTTATCAAAAAATATAAACACGTTCTGATGTCTCTTAACTTGTTGTCAAAAATTATAACTTTTTTTGGACTACTAAACTTAAAGTAGGTTTTTAATAGCCCGATTCATATTGTCAATCATATCCATCGCCGTAAAACGTAATCCTATATTCTCTTTGCAAAACTCTCCAATAATTCCATTAATAAAGGCGCCAGAACAGGCTGATTGGTATTGAGTGTTATCAGTAGCCAAAAAACAAGCACAAATTCCAGCTAAGACATCACCAGTGCCGCCAATCGACATTTCTGGACATCCTGTGCGGTTAATCTTTATATTTTTACCATCACTTATATAATCATAAGGTCCTTTTATAAGGAGAGTTATATTTAATTTCTTTGCTAACTTCAGAATTTCAGTTCTACGTTTTTCGATTAGATTATACCCAGGTAAATCAATATCTGTCATTATTTTTAGCTCTCCCGCATGAGGTGTTACAATAACTCTCTGACCCTTTAATAATTCAAGATGGTTTTTAACTAATTTTAAAGCATCTGCGTCAAGTACGAATGCTTTTTTTTCTTGTCGAAGTTTACCTAAAAGTTCAATTAGCAACTCTTCTGTCTCTTTTTGTAACCCTAGTCCTGGACCTATTACAATCACATTCGCCCAATCAATTAACACTGAGATCTCTTCAAAAGCTTTCATATTTAGCCAGTTGCCAGAGTTTGTCCTTACTATCATGTTAGGGGAATAACTTCTCAAAACATCACCTATTACTTCTGGAACATATGTAATGACTAAATCTATGCCAAAATTAATACCAGTTAAGGAGGTATATGCGGGGGCTCCAGAATAATTCTTAGACCCACCTATTACAAGCATTCTACCAAATTGACCTTTATAATTATTATTTTTTCTATTTTTTATTGTAGGAATAACATCCCCTTTTCCTAAAAACATATCCGCTTCAATAGGGATTCCAATTGATCTTAGCACTATTTCTTTTATATATTTGCTCTTTATGTCTAATCCTTTCTTAATTCGATGTAATGCTATAACCAAATCTGCAATTACTGCTTTATGAAGAACCTCACCTGTGTTTGGATTCATACCTGAAGGCAAGTCGATTGATACAACTTCAATTTTGTTTTCTGTGTTTAATCTATTTATCGCATCTATTGATGAAGAAATAGGTTCTCTGATTTTCCCACTTATTCCTGTTCCTAGCAGTCCATCGACAATTAAATTCAGCTTACTCTTGTTTACATTCAATAATTTCAATTTTTTAATATCAGTGGAATCATGTACTACTATGGTTTCTACTAAATAGTTAATATGATTCGTTATCAATTCCCAATTAAATCGAGAAGCATGGCTTCTTATTTTTTCAGGAGATCCAACAAGTATTACTGTAGATCTAACATTGAATGCTGCCAATTGTCTCGCTACCACAAATCCGTCTCCACCATTATTCCCAGTTCCGCAAAAAATGGCAACAGTTGATTTATCACCTAAGCTATATCTTTTAACAATTTCATCTGCGATGCTGTATCCCGCACATTCCATTAGGTGAATTAAAGGAATTCCTAGCCATTGAGCGTTATTATCAGCAATCGTCACATCTTCAGCTGAAATTTTTTCTGAATTAAATCTTTCCATAACAATTAAACTTAGGATTCTGAATTAAAAAATATTATTTAATTAGAAGGATTATACTGAAACAAATTAATACGCCGTTATAAAAAAGGTTTCTAAATGGACGTTCTAAAGGAAGATATTGATGATGCAAAAAATAGACTAGAAGCTTGGTGGGACCATGAAATAATTGATCGTCCCGTCATCTCATATTATTTTCCTCGAAATGAAGGTTCAATTGCTGAACTCTATGATCTTATTTTTATCAATTTTAAATTAGCCAAAAATCCAGATGCTATAGACGAAGTTTTCACTAATTTTGAACAGTCAGAATAAATATCAAGTCTCGATGACAGATTTGGGGGGAATTTTAGACGTTTTCTCTTCTTTTCTTGGTGCAAGAGAAATAATACTGACTATGAAACGACGTCCTGATATTATTGATGCTTGTAGAGCTATAATATTAGAGAAAACTTTGAAAGTGTATGATGACCTTCAAAAGATTATTAGCAAATATAATGACGGATATAATGCTTGGCTTAATGTCTGGGATAAAAAACGATGATATCCTGTTCAATGTGATTTTTGTGCGATGCTCAACCCTGCATGCACATATAGCATTCGATAATAATGAAGAAATGGAGGGTGGGCAGAACAGATCAAGAACCCACAGAGATTTTTTATTCTATAAACCAACCATAAATGTTACTTATAGAAATGGTTTCACTAAAACTTTAATTAGAAATGGTGAATTCGATTTTTAATAAAATTCCCCTTGATACAAAAAGAGTGCCGGTGGAGGGATTTGAGCCCTCGAACCTCCAGATTATGAGTCCAGCACCTTCAGTCTGACCCATTTATTCAGCATGAGAGTGAGTCTGGCGCTATAACCAACTAAGCCACACCGGCAATTATGTTGAAGCCTCGGGCGGGATTTGAACCCGCGACCTTTGCCTTACCAAGGCAACGCATTCGATTGATATTATTATATTTAATATCATATACCGCTAAGCCACCGAGGCATCAAATTAATTATCTAACATACGAAGTAATTATTGTTAAATTAAAAATTTTTTTACAACTTTATTATTTCAAAGTTTTACCGGATTCCCCATTATTTTTATTCTAAACAAAAAAAAATAAGATTAAATAATTTAATAATTTATTACAGCAAACTGGTAAGCAAAGCGCCCAAAACGATGTAAAATTGAGCCAAGATATAAGTCGTTATGATGATAACCCTAGCATTTTTAAACTCTCCTGCCCATTTATTAGTAGCTAGTAAAGCATCAGAAAAAGTAAAAGACAGAGAGCCGATGAAGATCAATACAAATGGTAAACCTTGAAGTCTTGAATCTCCTATCCGCAATAAAGCAGAGATATGCATTACTAGGATTGCTCCCATATATACTAAAACTGGGATTCTCATGTTTCCAGTATTTTTAATGAATCTTGGTACCGTAAAAACAAGTATTAAGAGTGCTGGTGCTATTAAAAATAAGCCCCATAAATTTAATGCCGTAGAATCGGTGATTGATAAGAAGAAAGATAGTATATAAAATATTTGGTTTATTAAAAAAGAAATCATTCCTGGTAAAAACCATTTATCTTCATCCTTAAGCATCAAAAATATATCTCCACCCATCCCACCAATTAACGCAACAATAATTAGCCAATCAACTCGAGTTATTGAACTTGTTTCGATGACTCCAAAAATATAAAACAACATCAATAGAGGCATCAGAAATGGCTTAGTAATATAGATAATCTTATCGTTTTCTTTGAATTCACCAAATAATTCGATTAAGGCTACAATAAAAAAAATAACTAAAAATATGTATTCAATCATAGATTTTCACTAAAGAGATGTAAATTATGATAAAATTCTACTAATTAGAATTTACCGAAATATTTTAAGTATTTTGATTTTCAGATTTGTGATTCTATTTTGCCTATTCAAAAGATATTCCTAAATCCCCATTAAGAAATTTTAAAAACACTTTTTCTTTTAATTTTATAATTTAATATTAATCAGCTAGATAATAATTAAAAAGTGGAATTTGTATGAAATTTGGGGCACAATTAGTAAATTATTTTACCACATGGGAAGAAACACTCTCAACTATTAAAACAATTGAAGCAGGCCGTTGGCACAGTCTCTGGTTCTCAGACCATTTCTTGCCACCAGTACCGGGAGCAAATCTAGAGTCTGGAGCTTCTCTAGAGAGTTGGTCAATGATTACCGCTACTGCTGCCGTCACCAACCGTTTGCGGTTGGGTATACTCGTCTCAGGCAATACATACAGAAATCCGGCGCTTCTCGCCAAGATGGCAGCCACAGTGGACCAAATCTCTAATGGTCGTCTTATCCTTGGTATTGGTGCATCGTGGTACAAGCAAGAGCATGAAGCCTTTGGCTGGGAGTTTCCAGATGTTCAAGAGAGATGTGATCGTCTAGAAGAAGCAGTCGAGTTGATCAAAATGTTATTTACTACGGAAGGACCTGTCGATTATAATGGCCATTATTATAAGCTTAATAGGGGATATTTTTCACCAGCCTGTACACAGAAACCACACGTACCAATTATGGTTGGTGGAAACGGAGAGAAACGAACACTGCGTACACTAGCGAAATTTGGTGATATCTGTAATATTGATTTAAATCTTCCGGGATCTCCAGAATTATTTAAACATAAGCTGGAAGTGATTGAGCATCATTGTGAAAAATTTGGCCGGGATTTTAATGAAATCCAGAAAACTGTGCTGATACCCTTCCGTCTTGAAAATGATGAGAAAAAAGCTGCTGGACTTCGCAAGACTCGTGGTGACTGGGGACTGTATGGGTCGGCACACTTCATAATAGACCGTATCCAGCAATATATAGACGCAGGTGCCGAGGAAATCATGTTAGGGGGTGTACCATCCAAACCCAAACTGTTTGAAGTTATTGATGAGGAGATTCTTTCGGCATTTGACTGATCACTTATTATCCCCCTTTAATTGTTAGTATAAAAATAAAGTGCTAAAAAATTTACTTATTTTTGACTACAAAGAAAAACAAGTTTCCGGTGTTAAATTAATTTGCATGTTTTAAACATCTGAGAACCGACATTACGCCAAATTTATCTTTAAACATTATGTAACCCTTTCTCCAACTAGAAACTTTCAAAGTAAGAAGTTTCATAATATATGACTACAAGAAAATTTAACTCAAAGGAACTCGATTGTTAAAACCCTTTAAAACTTCATATTTTCTATTCTTGAATTAAGGAAAAGCTTTTCAATGGGGAAATCCCATAGCTGAAAAATTAAACTTAATAATATTAATACTAAACATTTAAATACCTTAGAATCACATCTTTACCTAATTTAAATTTAAAATTAAATATAAAAACTAAATAATTAAAAAAATAAAATAAGTGATCTAAAAATGGGAGAAACAGAAACATCTTCAGCATCTTCAGCATCAACAGCATCAACAGAAGAACTTTCGGGATCGAAAGTAGCAGCCTTCATTGGCGTGTTAATATTATGCGGAGAATCCATGACTAATTTTGTGATCTATTCAACTGCAGGATTAGGAGGGATTTTTAATCTGATATATGGTTTAGTTAGTATAATATTAGCTCTAGTTATATTCATAATGGTGGCTTTTATTGACTTATCCCCGGTTAAAATCCCTTATCTGTGGTGGATATTAGCCATCTTGGGCATATTATTAATCGTACTCGCTTTTTTCACTACATTTCAAGCCCCTAAACCATACCTTGGTGGTGTTGTAGTTGCACTTGCTGGCGTAGCTGAGCTCGTAATTAATGTACAAAAGAGAGATTTAGTTGCTTCTAAATTCATTGCTTTTTCCGGTGCTGCCTTTGCTATTTATGAATCAATTATGATCTTCCTCCTCTATACTGCTGTTATAACTATTGTCGGTGCAGTCTTTGGAATTATATTTGGAGTTATATTAATCATATTGGTATTAGATAAGATTGATATAAAGATTCCATATAATTGGTGGGTGGTATTAACAATCGGTTTTGTAATTTTCACCTACGTCTCACCGTTTTATTCAGGAATTGGCGGAACTGTCATAATGATTGCATTTATCCTTATCATTATCGGATTTTAGAATTAAAACAATAACTTCTTTTTTTTTTATTTATTGATTTAATTATTTCTAATAAATAGCAATAGGGACAATAAAATCTTATCTTTGGATTTTGCCACAAATTTGTCATGAAATCAGAATGTGATTTAGAATATTTTTGAATAAATTTTTCAAACTTATATTCTCCTTTACAATTTCCACAATATCTAATTGATTTAAGATTAGTTATAGTTAGCCTATCTTTAATTTCTACCGTCATATACTCTTTCCCCAACCAGCAGGTATTAGTTTAGGTTTCATCATTAATTTCATTTCTCTTTCTAAATATTTTAGGTATATGTATTTTAACTCCATGAAAATTAATTTTTGGAACTTGAATTTGAGTTAAAAATGTAGGAATGTTGAGGTCTTGATTTTGAATGTCGGTTGGAACCTCATTATTTTTATTTAATCCAGTATCGATAAACATTTCCTCCGCTTCATTTGATTCTTTTTCCCGTTTCATTTTGTCTAAATCTTCAGTATTAATAATTTCATCTTCAATCGTTTCTAAAAAATCAATGAACTGGTATTGTTTCTCTCTTAATATTGTTTTATAATGCTCTCTAAAATTCTCCATAGTAGCAAGTTCTTTTAATCTATCATACTCAAAAACCCATCCAGTTTCTACATCATAGAGCAACCCTAAGATTTTAATTTCTGGTTTATGTACGTATAATTTATGTAAAGCTTCTATTTGTTGCTTAATATTTCTCAATTCATCTTTAAACGGTTGAAAAAAATCTTTAGTCTCTGCAAAGAGATCTAAAGCATTTTTTGATGTATAGGGAAGAAATTCATGCGGAACATTTTTTTTTAATTCTAATAAATTAATTTTTGTCATACCGCAATCTACATGACCCAAAATTATAATATATTTAATAGCATACTGATAAATAGTAAGTAGGGTAGATCTTAAACTGTCTTGATTACAAAGATTACCCGCATTTCTTATAACAAACACATCCCCCGGATCCAACTGAAAAATCCGATGAATATCAATCCTTGGATCCATACAAGTAAGAATCAGTACTGGATATTTAGGCAGTTTACTTTTAATTTCTATATTTTCTATATCCTGAGTAATCTTCAAATAAAAACGCAAATTTCCTTCAATTAGCATTCTTTCTATATCTGACATTGTTCTTCTTAATTCCTCTTATTTAATTTTTAAATAGTAAAATAAAAAAATATTAATAAATGGTTGGTTACGTTCATCTACGAGAAACGAAACCTATTTCTTCTTAACCAAAATCTCTTTTAGTTTTTCGGTTCCACCATTATTAAAGAAATCTTTAATTTTATCAGAATATTCCGGCAATAGTTGTAAAAATGGCATTATCGCTTTTGAAAGTGAAGAGAATACTTCGTTACCGTCTCCCATAATGAACATTTTGTCTGGTTTTATGTGTTTGAATATTTCAGGTAAAATGTTTGTTAATTGTACAGCTAAAAATCGCTCGTCAGCACTACCCATAGCTTCTACTTGTTTTTTAAAACCTTCCGCTTGAGCAAGCATCTGTTGCTTAATATTTTCTGCCTCACCTTCTGCTTGAGCGATTAACTTTCGCTTAATTTGTTGGGCTTCGGCATCAGCCTCGATAATTTTTTTCTGTCTTTCACCATCAGCTTCAATTAATTTACGTTCTCTTTCTTGATGAGCAATCGCAATTTCCTTTTCTTTTCTCAGTAATTCAATCTCCCTATCAACAGATTGTTCTTGAATTCCTACTTCATTTTTTACTTCTAATTCTCTTAATTTAGACGCTCTTTCGGCTTCAGCCTTAGCAATCCTAGCTTTTTTGAATTCTTCAGCCTGTTTAGAAGCCTCCATATTCTTTTTTAACTCCGGTTCTACTATTATTACCTCTATAATTTCTAAAGATTCAATGACAACTCCCCAATCAGCTGTTAATTCATGTAAATCTTTCTCAATAGGATCAATTATCTCTCTTCTTTCTCTAATAATCTTTTCCAATGGCATGTT
Source organism: uncultured archaeon (assembly GCA_964486045.1). Lineage (GTDB taxonomy): Archaea > Asgardarchaeota > Lokiarchaeia > Sigyniarchaeales > SOKP01 > Loki-b32. Next base: position 39,321 of record CAZALK010000023.1, on the reverse strand, counting down.
AGCACAAGTTGTACGAATAATCGCTTCTGCTGCACCTTTTAATATTTTTTCAACATAGTTTTCATCTCTCATCTTCCATGAGACGGCGCTAAACGCTTTTTCTGGATCAATGACCTTCCAAATCAGCAAACCTTCAATTTCAATATTTTGATACTCTCTTGAAACTACTTGCTCATGTGCTTCAACCACAGTTTGGATACTTGTAGTTGGGATTACAATATAATCATCTATTAATGGAAGTAAAAATATGCTTCCTCCCAATCCCGCATGCTTGACTTTACCATTACGTAAATGTATTACAAACTGGTTTGTTTTGAATTTTCGATATCTAGCTGCGAGAAGGATAACGAATAGAAACACAACTATCCCTACTGTGACTCCAATCCCTATAAATAAAGGATTAAATTCTTGAAATATCAATTTTTTTACAAAACCTCCTACTTTTTAAATTTTTATTTATTTTTTTTTAATTTTTTTTAATTTTTTTTAAATTTCTATAATTTACCATAAAATCACTAAAATAAATGAATTAAATTACTTTTTTACATAACTCCTCTTTCTGATTGATTTTCTCTTATTATCTACCAATAAAAATCCATTCTTTACATCACATACAAAAACTCGAGCTCCTCTTTCAAAAATTGAATCTTCTATTACGGGTTTAACATGTAATCGTTCAAACTTCATAGGAGTTCTTGATGGAACTTTAAGTACCCCACCTCTTCTATCCACTTGCAAAATTACTTCTCCTTCAATTCCTATCAAGTTCTTAGTTGAAGAAATTCTATAATAGCGTGATTTTGCGAGCATTTTCCATATTAAATTAATAAATTTTATAGATAAGAAAGAAATTGCAGGAGCAGCAAAAAAGACAATAAATCTTAAATCTGCTCTTATGAGAAAATAAATTGATAAACTCGAAATCCCATAAACTAAAAATGCAGTCGAAAACAAGAGCATGATAGGCGCAGGAGTAATTGTGGATATTGCATCTGAATCAACTTCAACCTCCATTTCTACATCCATGTCAGCATCTATATCTACGTCAACTTCAGCATCTATATCCATGTCAACTTCAGCATCTATATCTA
>CAZALK010000023.1:0-38130 GCA_964486045.1 uncultured archaeon | reverse complement strand
CGTCAACTTCAGCATCTATATCTACGTCAACTTCAGCATCTATATCTACGTCAACTTCAGCATCTATATCTACGTCAACCTCAGCATCTATCTCACCAGCACCCGTTATATTTGATTCCATTTGAGCTAAAAAGGTTGAGACGAGTGATAACAGTAGTCCTCCTATAAAGAAACCTAAACATAAGCTTATAAATAGGCTATAAAAATTAGGATAGAGAAATCCAATACTAGTCAATACCAAGCCAATAGATATGATGGTAATTATAGCAATACTATCTTTTCTCTTCCAACGAAGATAAATTAATCCCTTATTTGGCCTTTTTCGCATTTTTTTTAAGCTAAATTGTTTTTTCTATAAAGGTATTCAAAATAATTTAATTATTTAAAAATTATAATTTACTTCCACATTGATGACAAAATCGGCCTTTCCTATCTACTTTTGCGCCACAATAACAGCAAAAATTGATATCATTAACTATAGGAAACGCCTCTGAAGGATTCTCTTGATAAAGAGGTTCAGGGCTCTTCTGAATGGGTTTTCGAACAATATAGGGATTCTGCTGAACCTTCTGTCTTTGATAAATGGTTTGATTTTGCATATGAGTTTTAATAATCGGAGGTTTATATGACTTGCTCATTGATGATGCAGCCATGCTAATACCTGAAATTATCATAATAAACACGACAAAACCTAAAATAACGAATATTACTGGAAAACTGAACCCGAATATTCCTGAACGATTAAAAAATACGGCAAAGAATATTCCAAAAACCAAGAAAATCAACATTCCTGCAATTACAGCTCCAGAGCTGGATTTTCGACAATTTCTTCTACTTGCAACAATTGGAACCATACAAGCCATTTTCTTATTTTTCACCTTTTGATACTTAAATATGATTTTTTATTCAATTTTATAATTATATTTTTATATATGAAATTATATTTTTGTAATGCTATTATATAAATATATATAATTATATATTTAAATGTTTCGGATCAAAATAAGTATCCGACAATACATCGGAGAGGTTTTTAAATAAAAGTATTGAGATATATATATATATCTATATATAGAAACCAAAAAGTTGCTAAAAAAAATAAGACCAAAATGTAGTATATATCCATATATACAAATAGAAACATTTTTTAACGTTAGTTATTCCTATTATAAATAAGATTAAAATTTATTAATATAAAAGTATATATTTAGATATGAGGATAATTAATTCTTTGGAAGGTGATCTTTATCGCAAAGAAGGATCAAAGTGATGATAAAAACGATATGAAGGAGTCTGAATCTAAAGATAAACCGATTTATGTTAAAGTTAGTGATGAAACCAGAAATCTAATTGATAAATATAAGCAACAAGGAACTACCATTTCTGATTTAATAAAAAATGCCGTAAAATGTTATGACAATTTTAAGTCTATTTCACCTGGAATCAGTGCTGTAGTCGAAAAATATAAAGAGGAAAATGAAGCTAATATATCTTTTTTTGAACGAGCTATTCAATATTTTGGTGACCAAAAAAACTTGGATAGAGATCTCTGGGTTCGCACAAGAGAAGAAATGAAGATGATGCTTATTGGAAAAACTACTTTTAATCAATTAATTAGGGCAGCTGAAGCACCTAAGGATAGTTTAGAGAAACCCTTTAAGAAAAATGTAGCAATTGATATAATTTTGTGGTATAATGACTCAAGACCTCTTAAAAGTCTATCTCCTGAAGAAATAATGTCAACTATCCAAAAAATGTGGGTTGTCGCAAATTATTTTCACTCAATTGATGTTAAAAAGGAAGAAGAAGATCTATTTCATTTACTCTTTAGGCATAGGCAAAATAAACGATATAGCGCTTACTGGTTAGGTTATTTTACAGAGTTGTTTAAATCAGAAGAAATGGCATTTCAATTCGAAGTTGAAGGGCAAGCCTTTGATGAGACACTTTCGTTGATGATCAAAATAGGATATAAAAAATAACTACAGCTAAATTTGTGTGTATTCTTTCAACAATTCCTCTCTCTCCATCGTACTCATAGGCATTATACCAATCCCATGCTTTTAGAGCAAAATCCACAAAGGCATGTCCCTGAGCAGTAAGGATATTCTTATCTTGAACGATTCTGGTTTCTATATAAGTTTATCTTGGAAAGGGATCCACTTCATTTTTTTCTTCATAGATTTGAGGTGTTTGAGAAGTTGTGTATTTAATCCCCCTCAGAATACCAGCATTTGCTAGAAATTCTGGTCCAGCGCAAATCGCTCCAATTAACTTCTTCTCTTTATTTAATTGCTTAATTAATATTAAATAATTTTTTACGATATTATTTAAATTCATTTCGAAAAATTGCTTGATAGTTGGGATCTCTTTTCTTGAACGGCATTTTTTCCTTTCCATCATAAATGGTATTGAATTCACGAAAAGCTAATTTAAACGGTATAATAGTACTTCTATCGTTTACTAGTGGATAGAGCTCCCCTTCATTATTATAGTATTTCCTTTTTCTTCTTTTTATCTTATCGGTGGAATATGGTTCCATTCTAAACATTTCATATATAGTTCATCTCCTTTTATGCTTTTGTTTGAAAAATAAAGATTTATTACAAAAAGTGCTGATAATAATTATTACCAGCTTGGAGCGCGAATTATTCAAGAAGAGAATAAGAAGTAATAAATGAAAATTATTAAAAATTCCATGATAAAAAACAAATCAACATAATTAATGTTTTTACTAACTCCTTACCTAAAGTGCTTTTTTGCATGAATAAAATGTAATTCAGTGTACTTTAGTTCTATCACATATACTTTCTTAATTCTTCGAACTTCGTGGAAAGTGTATGTAATAAAACTAAATATAGCTTACAAATTAGATATTAATTAATAAAAACAACTTAAAGAAAAGGTTAAAAAAATGCACAAAAAAGAAAAAAAAGTAAATAAGGCTGTTGTTGGATTTAATCCAGTTATTCAAAATTTAATTCGATAATTTTTTTTGTTTTTCTCTTTTTAATTTTTTAGATTAAGTAAATCTCTCCATCTAAGAGGTAAAACTCTACTACCAAGATCTTAGTTGTAAATTGAATAATTCTTTAAATTTTTTATCTTTAGAATAAATAATATCTGTACCGTGCTTTTTACAAGTCATAGCGATGATTTCATCATGTAATTCGTGACTTTTTGCATTTTTTAACATCAATTTAATGATTTCCAAATTAAAATCATCGATAATGATATTTTCTGAGCTTTCCCATCGATTGAGAGCCTTCTTAAATGCACTTGTCTTCCCAGCCTTTCTCATTTTCCAAAGTAATTCTGAGATTGCAATTGTAGGTAGGATTACTGTTATGTCTCCATTTATCACTTTTTTTTTCAATTGTTGGAGTAGTGAGGGAATTTTTTCATAGTCATAATGAAAATAAAATAGAACTTGAGCATCAATTACTGCTTTTTCTGTCATTTTATATCAAGAGTCGCAACTTTTTTGATTATTTCTCGCTAGGAAATAACGATTTTTTTGCTTCATCTAACTCTTCTTTTGTAAACGGAGTAACTCCTTCAAATAAATTATCTTCAATCTCAAGAGGATGAGATTTTTTTTTGATTAATATAGTCTTATCGTCCTTTAATTCCATCTCAACCTCATTTTTATCCTCAATTGCTAAAATGTCTCTCCATTCTTTTGGTATTACAATCCTTCCATTTGATGAGACTTTTTGAGTTATTTTTTCAGTCATTTGAATTTTCATTTTTTCAATTGTCATTATGATCAAGTAAATGACAGTTATTATATCTTTTTAAAGCCTTAATAAAATTAATAAGATTTTTTTTTGTGAATAGCATTGATTATTCTGTTGATGATCTTTTTTTTGAAAAAGCCTTATTACGTTTATAGCAACAAATAGCCTTAGTTTTAGAAAAATATGTACGTCCTCGATTTAATCACTGATTTAATTAACTATAACAATGAAAAAATAAGGAATAATAAACTTACGAAAGGTAAAAAGGAGCTTTTTAAATTATTTAGAAACATTTCTCTACAAGAAAAAGAAGATATAAAAAAAAAAATTGAGAAGATATTTTTTCAGCATGAAATGATTATTTAGAGGCAATTAGTTGCGCTTTTTGGGCATAAAGATCTTTTACTACAAATTCCAGATTTAATTCTACTAAAGTATCTTTTAAAGGATAACCGTTGATGGGATTCCATCCCATTTTCTCGCAATAACCCTTATATTCCTCTTTATATTCTATTGTTTTGTCTTTATGAGGTCCGCTTTCAAAAGGCGGATTCCCGCTTGCTCTCCCTGGTAATTCATTCGCAGCAAGTGCAATACCTTCTCGAATAGTAAATGCTTGGCGTAATGTCTGTATTCTTAATCCACTTTTTATTAATTCCTCAATTGACATATCCCATCCAGTTGTAGCTTTAATTAATTCTAACATAGGATATTTTTGAAACATTGATGCAAACATACATAAACCAAGACTACTCGAAAATTGTGTAAGAGAATTCATCAATTTATGGCCTTCCAACCTGTCATCGCCTATCTTTTTGAAATTTTTAGGAAGAATAAATCCTTCTATTAGATTATTTTTCGCAAGAGGTCCCATTCCAGCGCTATCTAAACTTGCATTAGTATGTTTTCCTGGAGTTGGATCAAAAGTGTATGCAAGACCATAAGATCTCGAAAACTTAGAATCATGCATACCAAGTTCTTGACCCATAGAGGTAATAGCGTATTTTTCACTTCCTTTACCGATTTTTTCAGAGGCTTTTTTACAACCATCTGCTAAAATATCTCCAATACCTTCTCGGTTAACCATCTTCTTTACTAATTTAATGATGTCTTCGGAATTACCCCATGTTAATTCTAAACCATCAGTATCATCTTTATTTATTAAACCATTTTCATAGCATTCGATTGCAAATGCCACAGTTCCTCCAGCAGAAATGGTATCTAAACCAGCTCGATTACATAATTCATTAAGTGCAAATATCGATAAAAGATCATCGTTAAGTAGTAAGGGACCAAATGCAGCACAAGTTTCATATTCAGGACGATGTGTTTCTTTGATATCCAATTCTGGAACTTTCATTATTGCTCCACATCGAACGGGGCATGAAAAGCATCCGTAGTCTTTTTGCTTATACTTATTTATTTCTCCTCCTGATATTTTATTTAGTCTTTCGGTTGGAAAGTTTTCTATCGAATTTCCACCCCAGTTTTTGATTGGCATATCTCCTGAACTTCCTGAGAAGGTATTACCCGCAGTTGTTCCGTATGTTTTAAATATGCTAACTAAACCTGAAGCAGAATTTATTCTTTCGTTATAATCCTTTGTATGTTTAAGCAAAGAATCTTTGTCATAAAGTGAAATTTTCTTATTTCCTTTTAATACAAGCGCTTTCAATTTTTTAGAGCCCATTACAGCTCCTAGTCCAGACCTTGCTGCAATTCTGCCTTTATCATTGACAATGCCAGATATTAATGACAATTTTTCACTCGATTGACCAATGCACGCCACTTGGCTATTTTTATGTTTTTCTTTCAGAAAATTTTCAGTTTCAATAGCATCTAGGCCCCAAACATCCGAAGCATCAAGAATTTGTTTTTCCTCATCAATAATTGAAATGTATTGCGGAGAATTTGCAATTCCTTTAATTAATATCCCATCAAACCCACATTTTTTAATTTCTGGACCAAAAAAGCCACCACTATTAGTATCACCCCACGTCCCTGTTAAAGGTGATTTCCCCGCGACCATATATCTGCCGCTAAGAGGGGCAACGGTACCGGTTAATAGTCCAGGAAAGAACCCCAATATCGCATCAGGACCTAATGGATCCGCTTTTGCTGGCATGTTTTCATAAATTAATTTCGCACCTAAGCCATAACCTCCAAGATAATGACGATAAGTTTCTTCTGGTAATGATTCTTCACTAATAGATCCTTTTGAAAGATCTATCCATAATATTTTCCCACAAAATCCGTTTGACATTAATTTCATCTTTTTTTTTGTATAAAATTTATGTCAATAATCTTTTTTCACTTAAATTTATTTTTTAAATTAGAAAAAATGAAATGATAACCAAGGTGAAAAAGATCAACAAATCCAAAAAAAGAAAAGATAAAAAAAAAATTGAGAAAATATTTCTTCAAAATGAAATAAGTTATTTAGAGGCAATTGGTTGCACTTTTTGAGCATAAAGATCTTTTAACACAAATTCCAGATTTAAATCAATTAAAGTATCTTCTAAAGGGTAACCGTTGATGGGGTTCCAACCTATTTTCTCACAATACCCTTTATATTCCTCTTTATATTCTATTGTTTTACCTTTATGAGGGCCACTTTCAAATGGTGGGTTTCCGATTGCTCTTCCTGGTAACTCTGCCTCAGCAAGTATTACACCCTCTCGAATTGTGAATGCTTGTCGTAGGGTTTGTATTCTTAAGCCACATTTTATTAGTTCCTCAATAGGCATATCCCATCCTGTAGTAGCTTTAATTATCTCCAACATAGGATATTTATGGAATATTGTTGAGAACCAACATAATCCGAGGCTGTTAGAAAACTGCAAGAGGGATACAATCAATTTATTCCCTTCAGACCTATCATCTCCCATTTTACTAATGTCAGGGGGAAGAACAAAACCTTCAATTAATCCATTTTGTGCGAGAATTCCAGAGGCTCCTTGATCTACGCTTGGATTCGTGTGTTTTCCAGGTGTAGGATCAAAAGCAAATGCAAAACCAAGCGATCTCATTAACTTAGAATCATGCATACCCAGTTCTTGACCAGAAGCTGTAATAGCGTATTGCTCACTTCCTTTGCCGATCTTTTCAGATGCCTTTTTAGAACCATCCGCTAAGATATCTCCAATACCTTCTCGATTTATTATTTTTTTCACCAGCTTAATAACCGCTTGAGAATTACCCCAAGTCAATTCTAGACCATCCGTATCATCAGTATTAATTAAACCATTCTCAAAGCATTCAATAGCAAACGCTACAGTTCCTCCAACCGAAATAGTATCTAGGCCAGCTCGATTGCACAATTCATTAAGAGTAAAAATAGATAATAGATCATCACTAAGTATTAAAGGTCCAAAGACAGCGCATGTTTCGTACTCAGGGCGATGGGTCTCCTCAATACCTAATTCAGGAATTTTCATTATAGCTCCGCACCGAACGGGGCATGAAAAACATCCATATACTTCTTGTTTATACTTATCAATTTCAGCCGGGGATATCTTGTTGAGCCTTTTGGTTGGAAAGTCATCATTCGCGTTCCCACCCCAGTTTTTAATTGGAGTATCTCCAGAACTTCCGCAATAAACATTAAGTGAAGTTGTCCCATATGTTTTAAACATAGCAGTTATACCTCCTGTAGCTGCGTTTATTCCTTCATTATAATCCTTTGTATGTTTAAGTAAAGAATCTTTGTCATAAAGTGAAATTTTCTTATTTCCTTTTAATACAAGCGCTTTCAATTTTTTTGAGCCCATACTGGCTCCGAGACCAGACCTCGCGGCAAGTCTGCCTTTATCATTTACAATACCAGAAATTAACGAGAGTTTTTCACTTGATTGCCCAATACATGCTACATGGCTATTCTCATATTTTTCTTTCAAAAAAATCTCAGTTTCGATAGCATCTTTACCCCAAACCTCTGAAGCATCAAGAATTTGTTTCTCGCCATCAATAATAGTGATATATTTTGGTGAATCTGCAATACCTTTGATTAATATTCCATCAAATCCACACTTTTTAATTTCTGGACCAAAATAGCCCCCACTATTAGAATCCCCCCAAGTTCCTGTTAACGGTGATTTCCCAGCAACCATATATCGACCGCTGAGGGGAGCAACTGTACCAGTTAACAATCCCGGAAAGAATCCCATAATCGCATCAGGTCCTAATGGATCCGCTTTTGCTGGCATGTTATCATAAATTAGTTTAACAGCTAAGCCGTATCCTCCGAGATAATGGCGATAGGTCTCCTCCGATAATGATTCCTCCTTAAAAGATTCGTTCGAAAGATCTACCCATAATATTTTTCCACAAAATCCGTTTGACATCAATTTCACCCATATTTTATATTTTTTTTAATTAATTTGAAATAATTAAATTTATGTCAATAATATTTTGTTGTTTAAATTTGTTATTTAAATTAGAAAAAATGATAATGGGTATGATTAGCAAAAGGCTCTCACAAATAATAGTATTTTGTGATATTTCTTGCTATACCTGAAATTGATTATGTATTTAACATTAAATTTTTACAGTCAAAGCTTTTATTATTTGTTAATAATTAGAACAAATCAAAAAATAGAAAGGGTAACATAAGTGACGAAACAAAATTGGTCTTTTGATGATGTTATTGACCGACATGGTACACAATCGACTAAATGGGATCATTACGAAGAAGACCTATTACCATTATGGGTTGCAGATATGGACTTTCGAGTTCCCGAGCCAATCATTAAAGCCATCATTAATCGTGCAAAACACGGCATTTTTGGATATTCTTATTTTCATAATGCTTACTATGATGCAGTATTAAATTGGTTTAAACGTCATTATCAATGGGATATAAATAGGGAATGGTTAGCCTTTACTCCTGGAGTGATTCCTGCAATTAACATCGCAATACAATCTTTCAGTAATCCTGGAGATAAGATTATAATACAAGATCCCGTCTATTATCCTTTCTTTGGTGCAATTCAAAATAATGGTCGACAATGTCTATCTAATCCGTTAGAGTTGATCCACGGACGTTACCAGATGAATCTTGATGATTTAACTCAAAAGGTCAAGGATCCAAGAGCCAAGATCATTATACTCTGTAGTCCTCATAATCCCGTCGGTAGGGTTTGGACTCGAGAGGAGTTAAAACAAATTGGTGAAATTTGTATCGAGAATGATATTTTAATTATTTCAGATGAAATACATTGTGATTTAGTATATCCTGGAATTAAACACACGAATTTTGCTTCAGTAACCAATGATTTTGCCTTTAATTCGATAACATGCACGTCCTTAAGTAAAACATTTAATTTAGCTGGGCTTCAACTTTCAAATATTATAATCCCAAATGAAAAGCTGCGGCACTCATTTATTAATACTATTGAAAGTGTGTTTATTCCTGAAGAGTTTGGATATCTACCCAATGACTTATCTTTAGTTGCTTTTACAGCAGCGTATCAAGATTGCGATGAATGGTTAAATTCGTTAATAATTTATTTACAAGAAAACTTAGAATTCCTTAAATCATTCTTTCAAAAAAATATCCCGCAGATTGATATTATTGAGCCCGAAGGAACTTATCTTGTATGGATGGATTTCAGGGAGTTAAAAATAGATTTTGACAAATTGAAAAGTTTTCTGCAAAAAAAAGCAAAGATCATTTTGGATGATGGATTTATGTTTGGAAAAGGTGGGGAAGGATTTCAGCGCATAAATATAGCATGTCCTCGATCTACACTTGAGAAAGCTCTTGAAAGACTACATAGGGCTATTAATGAGTTGTAAATTAGGAATCTGAATTATTTTTTTAAGAATAATTTTTATTTTAAAAGTCTTAATATAACCTTTATCTTCTTCTGTTTTTTCTTAGCAATAAAACTCACAACTATTTTTTTAATTAAGCTTTTTTTAATGCAGTTAATTAGATAAATAGATAAAATTGCTTAGTCTAGAAGTTAAAAAGCGATTTACTGAAGGATTTTCCAAATGAAAAAATTAGCAAAAAAACTGGGGAAAGTAGATATTAAGTTGTCAAAATGGACAAGAAATATATTATTTAACCACTTAATAGAGATTTGTGAAGAACTAAAAGAACATCACGAGATAATGAAGGTATTTCCTGCTAATAATTTATAGATTTATCAAAAATCTAATCACCTTTTGCAGAAACTTTCTTTCCGTTCATTTAAACATAAATTCAATTAATTTAGTTAAAATATATTTGAGGTTATTTTATTAGTAAAGTAATTCAACCTTTAGCATAAGTTCCAATAGCATACAGATAATCTAATTTTCTTGTGATTTCTTTTCCATAAACCATTTTTAAATTGGTGTCTTCTTCACTTTCGGTTAATAATGTTAAACTTGGTATTTTATTCTGTTGATATGGGTGATTTGCTATAATTATATTTTCTGCTCCTGAATTAATCCCTTTCCTGATAATTTGAAGCGCTATATCTAAATTACTGGCGATTAAAGGCCCTAACCTTATTTTAGACATCAATTTAGAAATAAGGGCATAACCCTCATTTTCTACAACGAGTAATTTAGCACCAAGTGAAACTCTAGCTTTTAAGTAATCAGATCTGTCAAAACCCATGGTTTTTTCATCAAAGCTTAACACCCAATTGGGAATATCTTTTATGGTTTTAACAATATTAGATATACGTTGATTATTAGGCAATTCTTTTATTAGATGATGCATTGATGCGTTGTATTCTCCTCTAAAGCCGTATTTTCTATAGATTGGTTCTCCTAATTTTGAAGCATAAAGCATTATAGTTTCAATTCCGGAGCTATTAGCTATCTCCATTAAATTTCTAAATATTTCTGTTCCAATGCCAGATCCTCTATATTCTTCTAGCACACCCATATACCCAATACTCCCGACTTGTTGAAATAGGAATAGACCTCCCACGCCGATTATTTTATCTTCTTCCTCAGCAATAAGAAATTTGGCAATTTTTTTATTAATTAAATATATCCAAGTTTTTTCTTCCGCTAATATGTTATCAAAATCCCTCCTACCAAAAGACAAAAGGAAAGTTTTAATACATTCAAGAACCTCACTTAGGTTGGGCTCTCTAATCATAATCGAATTCATTTCTACATCCTACGAGCTTGATAAGCTGTTAAACTGAAGTAATGATTATGTGATCAAAATTTTTTCTAATGGAATCCAACCCTTCTTTCCTTCCTTATTAGAAACCCACCCCCATCCACTTTCTTCTTTTTCTATCACTAACTCTTCTCCACTAAACACTGATAATTCTGTTGCCTCGTAATCTTGAAGCATTATTCCTGAAGCGCCATGGATATCCAGATAATTCCTTGGAACCCATCTTTTTAGTCCATCATTATTCTTACACCAAACCCATCCAGGCCATTCACTCTCTTTATTTCCAATTTGCAAAATTTCACCTTTTCGGATTTTCAATGTTTCAGTATAGAGTGATTTATAACCACTAATAACAATACAAGACTTCAATTTCATTTTTCTAAATAAGATAATTTTAGATCTAATAATATTTCTATTGCTTAATAACAAACAAATCAAGAATTAAAAACCTTTAAAAATAAAATCTATTACTATTTATGTAAATTTGAAAAAAAGTGTGCATCGTCCTTTATAAATGCACATTTTTATAAAGAAACACCATTATTACATTAAATATTACATGTGAAAGACAGATGCTATTACAAGCTAATTATGATAATAATTACAACTTTCTTTTTCTTATAGGATGTTGGTTTATACTTACAGCTCTTTTTTATGTTCGTACAGGAAAGGATAGAAGAAATTTACAATTTAAAATATCAGTAATAATAATTTCTACTGTCGTTTTTATTGCAGTTATTGCCTGTCTTCAGGCTGGAACTTTTGATAATTCGTGGATTACAATGGCTATATTTTATCCGATTGGTGTATTGGTAACAATTTTACTGATAATTTATGCTTTAAGGATCATAACGACAGCAAGAGAGAGTTTGACAGAAGTTATAAACAAGTCTTCAGAGAGTTCGATTCATATTGCTAATATCGCTACTGAATTAGCTGCTGGTGCTAGTGAAGTAAATGCTGCTACCGAAGAAATCGCTTTAACAACTCAAGGTGTTGCTGAGGAGAGTAGACAGATAATGCAGTCTTCAAATGAGATTCAAGAAATTATTAACCTAATCACTAATGTATCTGAGAGAGTTAATTTACTAGCTTTAAATGCCAGCATCGAAGCAGGAAGAGCTGGTGAATGGGGGAGAGGTTTCGCAGTTGTTGCGGATGAAGTCAGAAAATTGGCAGAAGAAACAAAAAATGGGGTGAACTCTACAAGAACAAAAGTTGGAGAAATTATAACTATGATTAGTTCATCTTGGAGCTCAATATCTGGAATAAGTAGTTCAACTGAGCAGCAGACTGCCTCAATGGAAGAGATTTCTTCAACAGCAAATAAATTAGGTAACCTTGCTGAAGATTTAAAAAGTTTATTAACCAAATTTGAAGTTTGAATAGAAAAAAGATTAGATTCAACGTTTAAAAGGATATTTTCTTCCTATTTTATATTTTAAAAATCTTTATGTTCAATCGCTAATTTTACTTTTTTAAATATTAAGTCATTTCCACATACCAATATTGATAAGAAATATAATTTTTGATATCGGGAACGTTTTATTAAACTTTAAACCTGAGCTGTTTTTAAAGAGATTTACTAATGATGATCTTCGCATAAAAGAATTTATCAATAATGTGATAAAAACGGAGTTGTGGATAAAGTTAGATCGAGGAATTATATCTCTTCAGGATGCTCGGGATGAATATTTAAAACGATACACTGAAGAAAGTAATATGATTTTGATTTTTTTTAACCATTGGAAAGAGATGCTAACCCCCATTACTCAAAATATACAAATATTACGAGAATTAAAGTCTAATGATTACAAAATATATTTCTTATCAAATTTTATTAAAGAAGCATTCGATTACGTTCAAAAACGCCATGATTTTTTTACACTGGTAGATGGGAAGGTAATTTCTAGTGAAATAAAATATGTTAAACCAGAAGCTAAAATCTATCAAATATTACTTGAAAAATATGATTTGAACCCTGATCAATGTGTATATATCGATGATGTAGAGTCTAATTTGCTTCAAGCCCATTCTTTGAATATGAAAACCATTCACTATTTGGAGGATACTGATCTGAGAACAGAACTCAGAAAAATAGATGTTAAAATTTAGCTTAAAAATTAAATGAGACTTCAAAGGGAAGATCAGAAAAATAACTTTTAACAAAACTTCATCATATCTGAATGCACTAATAAAGGAGTCTATTTTATTTAAGGAAAAGGATGGAAGGAGTGTTAATTATATTTTTAACGAAAAACCGCCTAATGAGATAAAACCTTTTTGGATTACTCGGATATTTTGTATAGTTCCTGCTTATTTTGGAAGAGCAAAATACTTTTCTAATCTATACAACAACACTGAGAAATATGTAAAGGAGCATAATCATACTTATCCTACTAAAAGTAAAAAGATTTTAATACACAATTTCAAATTCATTTCAGGATTAATTATATTACATATTTTTAAAAATCGAAGTTTAAATTGTGTTTTTTGTCAGTTTGGTAAAAGAGAAATTTATGAGCATATAGAAGAGACTATTAGTATTGCAATTAAGGATAGATCTGATGTGTTACCCGAGGATTTAGTAAAAAATCTAATAATAAAGTATTCAGAATTACCCATGTTTAATGGAACCCATATAAAGGATAATATCACCAAGGAAAAAATCACTAAAGAGATTCTATGGAATGCCGATATATACAGAAATGAATTAAAATTTCAAATCATGGTGTCGCTTCCAAGGAGACAGCTAAGGTTGAAACAAAGAAAGGTCTTAGAAGAATAAACTATAATTTTTAAGAGTTTTGAGCTTTATAATGAATCTTTAAAGGCTATTTAAAATTATTTCTTAAAACATGTAATTGACTTTAAAGGGGAGATATTTCAAAGACTTTTCGACCTCTTTTTTAAAGTTGTTCGAAACGGGTCTATAACCATTTAAAGTGTAATTACTCACAGAATAATAATCAGGTCTAACTTTCAATAAGAAAATTTTTAGATCTTCTACATTTTCCAATTTATCATTCACACCCTTTAAGAACATTGTATATATACCCAACTTGCCCTAAAATTCATTCTTAAACTCTTGAATTCCCTTAAGCACATCCAATGGATTTACAGATTCAGGACACTTATTGATTTTTGAAAAATTATTAATATCCAAACTATTCAAATTAATCGCAACCACATCACACCCATAAAAATCCTTGCGGATATACTTTTCCTCAAATAGTGCACAATTTAGATAGATGCCAATTTTTTGATTTGGATATTTATTCTTAATTAAATCAATGATTTGCTTAGAATTAGCATGTTTTATTGAATCACCGATACCTTTAAACCAACTACTGAGTAAATGTCCTAGAAGTGAATACTTCTAGGATTTTTATTTAATTTTAAGTTTAAACTCAAAATTTTCTTTGTTGTTATCTTAACTCCTGACCGCATTGTTTACAAAACTTCTCTTCTTCCCTTCTTTTATTCCCACAATTGGGACAAAACATAGACATTTTTGATTTGGGGCTATTTGAAAACATTTTTTCTGAATAAGATTTTGCTATTTTTCTGCTTTTTCTGAGTGTATAGATACAGAGAATCAAACCAATAATACATGCAATATAAATTGGAGACATCATAAGCAATGATTGAAAGAAATAACTAATATTTCCCGGGTAATAAGGAATTGCAAACATGTAAAGCATCGGCATTAACATTTGCATAACTATGAAAAAAGTGATGAATGTTCCCGCAATTGATAACACAAATAAACTAGTTGCTTGTCTCTGAGTTAAAACTATTCCAAACCATGTTTCATTTCTATCCATTTGATCACCCTCCTTTAAGATAATATCAAACTATCTACTATTGATAGAATGGATCGAATTAATAAATCTTTTGAATGTGTTCAATAAATTTCTCAATATCTATTTAATGGAAAATTGAAGTCAAGATTAATTTAGGAGGCAGAATATGAAAGAAAAGCGATTGCAAATTATCTAAAAAACAAATTTGAAGAGGTTTCATTTAATGGAAATTTTAATTATTTCTAAATCAGAATCTTTTATTAAATCGCTTTTAATCTTATTCTCCATATTATAATCTTCTTTGTAGATAATCCTTTTAACCCTTGTGTTGATTAATAACTTTAAGCAACTCATGCAAGGGAAAGTTGTAGTATAAAGGGAAATATTCCCTTCTATAGCTGTTCCATGAATCGCCGCTTGAATAACACAATTAATCTCAGCGTGAACACCCCTGCATAATTCCGGTTTTTTTCCAGGAGATATTGATTTTCGCAGGCAAGTTTCAGGAGTGCAATGAGTAAATCCCGATGGGGCACCATTATAGCCAGTTGATAAAATATGATCATCTTTTACGAGAACAGTCCCAACTTTTCTTTTAATGCAAGTAGATCGCAGAGCGGCAACTTCAGCCATCCTCATAAAATATTTACAAACTAAGCCTATATAGCCCATTTCCTTTCTTTTATCCCATTTGAAGGTCCTTAGTGATGCTAAAGATTTAGATTTATTTTGTGTACAAATCAAAATTTGTTGTACTTTGTATCAAAATACTATTACTGATTATCCAAAACTTTTTTGTTCGTTATCATAACATGAATACGTGCTTCTACCTTACTATATATTAAATACACATGGGGGAACTGCGTTTAATCTAGCTATTTATATGACTTCGGTGAGCGTTGCTAGCATTACTGGCTCCCTTATTATGTCGATTAAGAAAGATATAACCCATAAAATTAAAATAAATATAATAGGTGCATCAATCGTGTTTATAGGGCAGATTCCTGCAATCTTAGCTCCTTCTGGAAACTTTATTTTAATGATAATCTCGGTAATTCCTGGGGCGGTGATTTTCCCTATGACTGTATCAACTTATTTGGCCATTTTACAATCTGCTGTTCCAAAAGATAAAGTAGGGAGAGTAATGTCATTGGATCATATGATTTCTATGGCAATAGCTCCAATAGGTGCGCTAATTTCTGGTCCTTTAGCAAATCTTTTTGGTATTGTCAACCTACTTCTAATATGCGCAATTATTGGTATTCTTTACCCAGGTATTATCTGGTTATTCACGAAAATTAGGCACCTTGAATATGAGGATGTAAAAGTTGAGGAATTTTTAGAGGAAATAGAGATAGTTGAGATTGCGGAAATCATTGAATAATTAATTATAATTTTTCTATTTTAAGTTATAAAGATTTCAAATTCACTGATTTTTGGGTATATAAATGTGAAAACTTTCATGCTACTGAATTATTAATGTTGCTGCTTTAAGTCATAGTATGAAATTAAAAAATAAAATAGCTTTAGTTACGGGAGCAGCACTAGGTTTTAAAGATGGAGGACCATCAATAGGGAGTGCTATTGCGCTTAAATTCGCATCTGAAGGTGCTAAAATCGTAGTCGTTGATGTTTTAGAAGAGATGGGCCAAAAAACTATTGATAAGATTGTTGAAAACGGTGGAGAAGGAATATTTATTAAGGCAGATGCCTCTAAAACCAATGATGTAAAAAATGTTATAAACCTTACTCAGAAAAAGTATAATAAATTGCATATTTTGGTTAATTGTGCAGCTTCGTATGAAGGAAAAATCTTTCAGAATGTCGTTAATACTCCTGAAGAGGATTGGTATAATGTTATTGATGTTAATTTGAACGGGTACTTTAGATTTGCTAAATACTCTATTCCTTTAATAATAAAAAGCGGAGGAGGAACTATAGTGAATATCTCATCAAGTGCAGCTTTTAAAGTGCTAAAGAATTTTTGTGTATACCCTGTAACTAAGGCAGCAATTAATGCTTTGACCCGAACACTAGCTATCGACTTTTCTCCTCAAATCCGTACAAATTCTATTTGTCCTGGCTTCGTTAGGATTGCGAATTCTGAAGGTGACCGTACGTCCGAGGAAATTGAAAAGTGGGTTAATGATATATCAAAGACATATCCCTTACAAAGAGTATGTACCGTTGATGAAATTGCGAATGTTGCTTTATTTCTAGCAGGTAATGATTCATCTTATATTAACGGTGAAAGTTTGGTTGTTGATGGTGGAAGATTTATATCTGATACTCATGAATTTTAACTAAAAGAAATTTTCAAGTTCGTAATTCATATTTCAGCATATCAATAACGAAAAAAAAAGATTTTTTGAAAGAATTTACTTAGCACTCTCATCTTCTTCCATAACGCCAAGTTTATTTCCTTCTGTGTCTTTAAACATGTAGAAATGGCCAACTCCAGGGACGGATATTCTCGGAGACTCTATTGTTCCCCCATTTTCTTCAATTTGTTTTTTAGCCTCATCTACCGAGGGAACGCTAATATAATTTAAAATTTGATCTTCAGGATCTTCTCTTTTTAGTAATCCCCCATTTATTCCAGCTTCACTTTCCTCTCCTGCTTCGATTACATGATATTCCGGATTTCCTTCCCAACTTTGAATTTTCCACTTGAAAACTTTTTCATAAAAGACTTTTGCTCTTGACACATCATCTGCACTTACTTCAAAATGTATTATTTTTGGCATACTGTATCCTCTAATTATATTAAATTAAAAATATTCTGT
The DNA here is from genome assembly GCA_964486045.1 of uncultured archaeon. Classification (GTDB taxonomy): domain Archaea; phylum Asgardarchaeota; class Lokiarchaeia; order Sigyniarchaeales; family SOKP01; genus Loki-b32. The sequence continues at coordinate 20,669 of CAZALK010000023.1, read as the reverse complement.
TTTAGGATGTATACCAATAATAAAATGGTTATGTATATAAAATATAACCCCTTGTGTTGTATTTTGAATTTTCTTGGAATAGATGAATAATACCTACATATCACAAGGGTGATATCCTAGTATATATTTTAGAGCGTGAAATCGATATTTCACGATTATTATTTGAGGATTCTTCATTGAACGGTAGCCTTATTTCTGATTCATCTTCTCTTCTTTTTATTTAAGTAATTAATTGCTTTTATCAGAATGAATGTATTATCAACAGCTCTACCTAATAACATATTACATCTATTGCACAAAATCCCTCTTATTTTTCCCGTTTTATGGTCATGATCAATTCTTGGTGTCCGGACTGTTGTTTTATCAGTATACTTTTTGAAAAGATCTTCAAATAATCTTCCACATATACCACACCTATAATTTTGATTTTCAAGTAAAGTATTAAATTTAATATTAGTCATATTAAAGTTCTTTAATTTATGATGCTCTATATCATATAATTTCTTACATCCTTTACACCATGAATCAAAACCGGATAGATTCTTTTGCTTTCTATAAAAAAACTCAGTAGTTGCAGGATATTTTTGTTTACATTTAGAGCATTGCTTGGTTTTTACTTTATTTTGATTTTCAACCATTGTTTTTTTTAAATAACTTCTTTTCCCATTTATTTTATCATTCCCTCCCCATTGTTACAAACAGTGTCAATCGAAAGTGTTTGCTTAGATTATATTAGATTGGGAATATTTAAATTAGGATTGAAATCTAAATTTCTAATTTCCCTTGGATTTAGAAAAATCCTAATTTCTTGGTTTCTAGCAAATTTAACATGAAGAATCTTAAATAAAGTATTCCTAATAATAAAAAAATCTTAAAACCTTCAAATACTCGAATTTAATTATGGATTATATTACAAAAAATAAGCTTATTTCAACTATAGGTGACCTAACAAGACTCGTAGAGCTGCATAAAGGAGAAAAATTCATTCTAATTTCCGAATATGGCGGTCGACCGTTAGGTATATTTCCCAAGGATAATTGTTATAACTTACTTTGGATAAATCCAAACATCAGGGAAGCTATAAAGGCAAGAAATCATCTAATTGGAGGAGATCGATATTGGATAAGTCCAGAAAGAGATTACTTTTATAAAAAACCCGAAACATTTGAAGATTGGACTTGTCCTCCAGCTCTTGATCCTGCGAATTACGAAATTTTAGCAAGTTCGAAAAGTTCTTGCACAGTTTCTAGTGGAATTTTTCTTATTAATTAAAGAACTAAACAAGGATATCAAGGAGAAATCACTCGGCAATTCAAACTTATCGACGAACCTTATTCTACTGGAGTTAGTTATTGTGGAGTTGAAGTTCTTGATGATTGTATTTTTCATAGACCTTATATGAAGATAAATGGATGGTCTATAGCAACTGTAATTAGTGGAGGTCATGAATCTCCGGGGACTGTTTTAATACCCACAAAAGTAAATGCAAAACCCATTTCATATTTTCGGACGATTCCTGAAGCGAGAATAAATAGTGGTCCAAATTATGTGTCATTTAAGATTGATGTAGAGGATATTTATAAGTTAGCAATTCGACCTGAAGATATCGATTTTGAGCGACCTGCCAAAATTGGTTATGTTCTTAAATTGCCTGATGTCGAAGAATATGGGTTCATTGTAAAATTGTCAGATGATATCCCAAAAAGTCAAGTTGAATGCTTTGATGTTTCTAGAGATCATCCTGAGGCTGATATTGGTGTAGTACAATCGTATAATTCAGAATCACCGGATAAACCATTATTAAACTTTGGGGAGATTGAACTTCAATTAAGTCCTTTTAAGACGATAGATAATACCTCCCACGGAAAAGCTAAACACCGACTCTTCACATATGTTGGCAAAAAAGAGGAGATTTTAAAAGTTGTAAAAAAATATCTGGGAATAGAAGACCCATATCTTTTCTAAGTTATGCCTAATTAAAGAAAGAGAATAGGGAAAACTACCCTAAATTTTTAATTTGCTCCTCCAAAACTTTATTTTATTTATTAGTTCTTGCTTTTCAGCAACGTTTAATAAATTAGGATTAGATTTCAATGGTGAAATACTCATTCTAATTTGCCTTAGAATTGCACTATAGCCTTTTTTCTCAAGGATATCATCTTGTAAATTTTGTAGTTTAGTAGCGATATCATCTCCAGCCATTCTTGCGATATTATTCAATAAATTATCAATTTGGGATGAAAGAGAAGCATCAGTTGATCCTATCGCAGCTGTAGAGATACTTACATCACTTTTGATTTCTGGAACTTCTCGTGGGGATTCTGCTTTTATAACTGTATCTGGTTGAATTATAGCTTTAGGTACAACAGGAGGTTGTTCGGGAGGAGTCGGAGCAGTTTTTTTTGGTATTTGTGGTTTCATAGTTTGAGTGAATTTCTCTGGAGGTATAACAGGTTGATGAGTCTTTTTTATTGCATGTAGAATCTTCACTTGCTCCATTTTCTTAGATTGAATCCACACATCTTCCAAAACTGCTCCAAATAATTTTACATGTTCTTCGAGAACAGATCCCATACCCGCTATTTCATATTCTCCATCATCTGTTTTAGAAACAGCACATATAATGACTTCTTCGAAATCTTTATTAATTGACCACAAGTTTTCACGAGCATAATGTCGTATTGCAAAATTTGGTAATCCTTCAATTTGCTTGAATCGCATCTGATCTTCAGGATTACTTAAGTCAAAATTAACTGAAATTCTAATATTGATGTGTTTTTTTAATCCTGAAAGTGCTAGAAGATCTATATCTTCTAATTTTGGTGCAACGATATGAACCCGCATTTTCACACGGGTAAGTGATTCGTTGATTTGTGCTTTGACGCCTTCAAGACTTCTAACAAACCATACATCCTTAAAACTTAATAGTGATACTTCCTTAGATCGTTCCCAAAACTCATTCATTGTTAATTCTGAGCTATCAAGTTGAGTAATAATGTTGTTAATTATGTCATTTTGTATTGTTTCGAAAATTTCGGTTTTGAATAAATCCTTTAGTTCTTGTATGCCTGTAATTATCTCATCATAGACTCCTGAAACCCTATTTTCTAAGTCTTCTAAAGTTGTTTTTATTCCACTCTCTATGTCTGCAAATACTGTACCCAGATCGGAACTAATCTCCCCAGCAGTCTCAGTAATATTTCCTAATTGTTCTACTACTTGATCTAACATATTTTGCGTAGTTTGCACGAATTTATCACGAAAAATCACTGTTATATCCTTGAATTGCTCTGAAATTACTCTAGAAACTATTTTTTCAGCCATGCTTTTCAAAGCACCGATTCTAAACTGTTTTTCAAATCTATTCGAAATCTCAGTTTTCATAATCTCTAAACGGCTTTCCATTATTCCAAATTCCTTAGTGACTTCCGCGGGAACTATTTCTTTTAAATTAAGAATAAATCTTCTAACATCCCGAAACCTATTTACTTGCTCAAGTTCTTTTTCAAATCTCTCAAATTGCGATTTAATTTGTTCTGGAAGTTTCGTTTTCATTAACTGAATATAAGCACGATAATCATCTAGCTTCTTAAGCTTCGTTGAATGAGTTTCGAGGGAATCAAATCGCTCTTGGATATTTCGAGGAGTTTCTTCTTGAAAAGTTTTTATCGTTTCTTTGAATTGATGAATTTGTCCCAGTAGTGCTGCATATGGAGGTAGAGCTTCATAGATTGGTACATTACCCGGGATTTGCCTTATCAGTCCCTTATGAAACAAATTTTCTGCGATTTCTAATGCTCTCTCCTCTTCAACTTCAGCTAAAAGTGCAATTTCACCAATCATAACGGGTCCCCTTCCTGTAATCCTAAAATAAGTATTGACTTCATCATGAGCTAACCCAATCAGCTCTAATACTTGCATAGTTGCTGAATCTTTTTCATTAGACATATTAAAATGCTCACCTTCCTATTTTTTATATGTTTCTTCAAGAAATTCTAAGTGTTTTATTGCGACATTCTTCTTTAATTTTCCTTCCATACTATCTTTTCGAATTTTTTCAATTAAATACTCCGGATAAAATGTGTGTGCTACAATATCTGTAAATAATAAGACCCAGTCGATTTTTTTTTCATCTTTAAGAACGATAATTATCTTATCCTCGAGCATTGGTTTTAAAAATCCACCTATCTGATCAAGGCTCTCTCCAGGACCTCTTGGTATTTTGTTTAAAGGATATGCTCTCTCTCTAAATAGAGTAAGATAATCATATTTATCTGGGTTCATCATAGTTTGGGCAATTCTTAAGTTATCTTCTAATGTGGGCTTATAATTTGTAAAGTATTTCGTGACTTCTTCATTGTATTTTGTTGCTAGTGTTGGAGTAGGAAGGTTATTTTTAGCATCTTCTACTAATTTAGTGACTGGGGCTCTAAAGAAAGAGAAATCTGTTAGGAGAAATAGTGAGAGATCTGTATCACCCTCCACCCAATCCTGCTTTATAAGGCCAGTTTTAATAAATGGATCTAACGTAATTTCGATATTAGATATAAATTTGTTTAATTTTTCCCCTAATATGCTTTGTAACTCTTTTCTTGAATGCGATTTTTCTTGTAATATTTTTAAAATTGTTCTCCCTTTTTCACTAACATAAATTTGTGCCAACCTCTGTTCTTTTGTCAAATTTTTCAAGCGCTCTAATAAGAATAGCGCGCCTTTTATATACGACTTTAAATCTTTGACAATTTCATAGTCATGAGTAACATCGGTTCCCATTTCATTTAAAAACCTTAAGATCGTTTCGTTAATGTCTTGTATAACAGTTTCGCCAAACATCTCAGGCTCTTCTCCTAATTCTAGTATTAAATTAATCATAAATGGATTTTCAGATTCCATTCCCGTGAAATAACTCGATACATTCGAACGAGCTTTTTCTAGTCTTACCATAACATTACCAGCTTCTCCAGCACCTGTAATGTGAGCATAAAAAATACGCATCATATCATCTAGATCAATTTCAATATCTTCAGGATAATTAAATTTGGCAACTAAACCATCATCCTCTGTCCATTCAGTTATTATAATTCCTTTGGCCATTCACATCTCTTCCTCTTTTAAAAAAGAATTTTTATTTATTTTTTTTAATTTTATCAAATTCTGGCTCAAAATCTATTACGCTAGATTTATCTTTAAGATTGGTTTCAATAATCTCTTTTCTTTTAGCTGTAATAATTGGATTTATTTTCTTTCCCTTCCTTATTTTCTTTCGCAATTTCCTTACTTTTCTAACTATCGGTGGATATTTAAAATGCAATTGGTAGACGCTAAAAACACCAACTACCCCTACAATTACACCTATTAGTGCATATATCAGCCATGTTAGCTCCCCTGAACTTCCTTCTTCAGTTACACTTATTGTTATTGTATAACTTTCAAAATCATAATTTTCATAACCTGAAGCTGTTATTGTAATAATATATGTACCGATAGGAACACCTTCAATATTTGCTTCATAAATACCATCATTATCAGAATCTGTGAGGTTTCCTTGACCATATGCCCATATATATGTCACTATAGCTCCTTTTATTGTACCTCCAAAATCAGTATCGTTCAATACTATTCTTAAATTAATGTTTTGTCCTGATCCAGTGATTATATAAGGGTCTCCTAATTCTGTTCTAATAATTGTACTTATCTTGTTGATAGTAATTCTTAAGTTAATTTCCTGAATCTTATAATTAGGCTTGTAGGCTGTGAGTTTAAGTAGATTAACCCCAACTTTTAACAAAGTTGTATTTATATTATATGAATATTGTTCTAATCCAATATTTTCTGTAAAATTTAATAAAATAGAGCTTCCTTCAATACTAACGGATGCATTGTAAATGTGAAATCCCGTAGTATTATCTGTAAATTTTACTACTATATTTAGACTTGATCCAATGGGTAATTCTATTACAGGATCAAATGTTTTGTCTTCACCATTTAAATATAATTGTATACTTGAATTCCTTTCAATTACATTTATATAAAGTCTAATAATTTGAGATTTATAATTAGTTTGTTGCGCTTGGACAGTCATTATAGTTATTCCTTGTTCTAAATCATTAGTATCAATTGTATAATTGTATTGACCACTACTTTCACTAAAGTTTCCTCTCCCAATGAGTTCAACTATGCTGCCTGGAAGATTCAGTTTTGTAGTATTATCAATATAAAATATAGTAATATTTAAGAACTGATTCACTTCAACATCTATAGTATCACTTGCATTTCTTTGAATACTATTAATATATAATTGTAACTCTGTGTTTCTTTCAATTACTTTTACATAAAATTGGATAGTTTGAGACTTATAATTAGTTAATTGCGCCTGGACAGTTAATATAGTTATTCCTTGTTCTAAATCATTAGTATCCATTGTATAATTATATTGACTGCTAATTTCACTAAAATTTCCTCTCCCAATGATTTCAACTAAAGCACCTGGAAGATTCAGTTTTGTAATATTATCAATATAAAATATAGTAATATTTAAGAACTGGTTCGCCTCAGTTTGTATAGTGTCACTTGCATTTACTGGATTACTATCAATAAATAATTGTATTTCTGATTCCATTTCAATAACTTCAATATAAAATTGGATAGTTTGAGTTTCATAATTATTAAATTGAGCAGAAATAGTTAATACATTAAATCCTAAATTTAAATTAAGTGAATTTAGGGTATAGTTATATTGATTACCAATTTCACTGAAATTACCTAGGCTTAGTAATGTAATCTCAGCACTGTTCAGATATGTTTGTAAACTATCGTCGAGATAAAAAACTGTTAAATTTATGTAATCAAATACCTCTACACTAATAATATCATTATCAAACCTTTGAGTACCATTAACAAATAACCTTAATTCCGTTGCTCTTTCAAATACTTCAACAAATAATTGAAAAGTTTGTGTAGTATAGTTCTGTGTCTGTGAATTGATTGTTAAAACATGAAAGCCTAAACCAAGGGTATTTGAATTTAATGTAAGATTATATTGATTATTTAATTCAACAAGATTTCCAATACCTAATATACTTACATTTGCTCCACTTAAATGTTGTTTACTTGAGTTATCCTTATATAAAACCGTAATATTCATAAATTCATTAGATTTTATCTTTACAGTGTTATTAATAGTCTTTTCCTCACTATCCACAAAGACTTTAAATTCAGTTGGTCTTTCAATTACCTTTACGTAGAATGAAATTGTTTGGGTTGAATAATTATTCTTTTGTGCTATTACACCTAAGAGCCATAAACCTATATCTAATTTGGATGTATTTATAATGATAGTATATTGACCAAATGTAGAATTTTCAACTAAATCTCCAGATTCCTTTCCTTCTAATTGGACTAATGCATTAGTTATATGATTTAAGGATTGATTATCGATATATTTTATTGTAATGTTTAAATTATTAGTAATAGGAAGTTCAATATATGGATCTGCGGTTTTATTTTCAGAATTTAATAGTAATTGAGCTTGAGTTTTATCATCAGAAAAAGTTTCAGCATAAGTAATGTTTAGATAAACATCATCTATAGAAATAGTAATATTACTACCTAACTCAAATGTATTTGCTATAAATACCTGAATTGACACTGTAATATTTACATTTTTCAAAATTAAATTTGTTACATCAAAACCACCAACTTTTGCATCTTGTAAAGATGTATTCGCAGAACTTAATCTTACTGTTTCCGGATGTGGATTATTATTTATTAAAATTTTAATTTCAGAATAGGGAGATAATGTTTCAGGCCAATCTGGGGTGATATTATATTTAAATCTAAGATTAGCTTCAGTGACTTGAACATTACTACCTGTAATTTGATTTCCTTCTTGATTCCAAGAAACTGATGAAAATTTATCTACTTTTTTCTGATAACTAAATGTTAAATTAAATGATTTAAATATTAAAGCATTCCATTCGTCATAATCGGGAAAATCGTTATCTTCACAATAAATATCCATGCCCAAAATTATTGTAAAATTGGAATGAGAAGGATCCTTTTCAAGAGCTAAATTAAGGGCTGTAATTAGGTCATTCTCACTTACATAGGTTAATTCTCTGTCAGTAATGTTTAATATTGAAGGACTATCTTGTCCTAAATCCGTAGTTTTGTTTTCACCAACTCTAAAGGAATAGCTAAGGTTTAAATCTGCGATTTCAATATAAAAAGTAGCAGAATCAAAAATCCCTTCATCAGGATTTAATGGTTGACCTACAAGATCACCATAAGTATCTACATTACTGTTTACACTTGCATTAAAAATTACTTCTAGCGAAGCTGATGTAAATTCATAATCAGACATATCCTCCGGTAAACTAACATTTTTCCTAAAATGAATAGAAGGAAAATTATGTACTTGACCAGCGCCACCACCTTCATTTTCGTCTAAATAGTGATAAACATATAATCCAGTAGCATTAATATCATAAACATCAGGTAATAAATAATCACTATTGTTATATATCCCCCATCCAGACCACGTCGAGGAATTTACTTCACCAGCCAGAACATCAAATGTATTATTATCTCCAATAATCTTATAATTAGCTTGATCATTACTTATATTGGCATCTACAGTGGAATTATCACCTTGTGCTCCTTTAGAATAAAACCATTCATCTTGAGTTGAAAAATTATTGTTATCCAACCATTCTTCGTTATAAACTGTTTCACCTGAATATTGCAAAATATTCTCATAACTCATTTCTTGAAATTTACGATTGTTGTTTCTAAATAAGCTAAAGAAAGGAAATATCACTGAGGAAAAGGTAAGGATAATAATTAAAATTATAGTTCTATAATTTTTTCGTTTTATTTTTGACACCTCCACTTCATTCTACTCAATGACTTCTCCTCCTCCTTTTTTTTTAAAATCTAAATCCTTATCTTGAATTTTTGTTTCTGGTGGTAATTTTTCTTGATCTAACATTTGTTTATTTATTTGTATTTTACTTTTAAGAATTTCATCGCGTGTTTGAAGTGAAATCGGATTTAATTTTTTATTTTTGCTAATTCTCTTTCTTAACTTCCTTATTTTTCTGACTTTGGAGGGATATTTAAAATATTTTTGATATAAAACGATAAAGGTTCCAAGTCCAACGATCCCAATTGATAGTAGAGCTATAATAGGTGTAAAATCAAATCCGGGCACTGCCCTAGCATTTAAAATTATTTCATAAATTTCGAATTCATAATCTTCTCCGGCATAAGCAGTTATGCTTATAACATATGAACCAGCAGGTACATTCTGTAGTACAGCTTCATATATACCATCATTATCTAAATCAACCAATTCTCCTTGACCTCCTTCCCAACGATAAGTAACCGTTGCGTTAAGAATAATTTCACTAAAATCAGTGTTATTAAGAACAATTCGTATATGAAAGTCATCTTCAGAACTAATATCAATATAAGTTTCTCCAGAAAATGTGCTCATTGATGTACTAATTCTATTAACAGTTATTCTAATATCAACTGTACTTATCTGATAATCTGTAGCTTGAGCCACAATTGTAAAAAGCTTAATTCCAATTCCTAATTCTGTAGTATTGAGAATAAATGAATATTGTGAAAAATTAACATTCTCAATTATATTTTCAGTGAGTCCTTCACCGATTAACTGTAATAATGCTCCACTTATTTCAAGACTAGTTTGATTATGTAAATATTTTATAGTTAAATTTAATAAACTATTAATAGGGAGTGTTAGCACAGGATCATTGGTTTTATCTATTTCATTCAAATATAAAATGAAACTTGTTGCCTTCTTAATTACATCAACAAAAATTTGAATTGAATTAGGTTGGTAATTGCTTAATTGAGTAAATATTGTTAAGATATTAACACCTAGTGCTAAATCATTTGAATTAATAGTAATATTATATCGATTTGAAGTTTCATTTAGAAATCCTATTCCTAATAATTCTACACTCGCACCACCTAAATGTAATTTCGTAAGTGCATCACGATATAACGTAGTTATGTTAATATTTTCATCAATTTCAACTTGTATTGTATCGCTTTCATTCAATTGAACTCCATTTATATATAATAATAATTCTGTTGCCCTATCATCAACATTTATAAAAAATTGAATTGTTTTAGGTTGATAGCCACTTAATTGAGCAAAAATTGTTAAAATATTTATCCCTTTTTCTAAAATGTTAGTAGAAATTGAGATATTATATTGATTTGAAGTTTCATTTAGAAATCCTATTCCTAATAACTCTACACTCGCCCCACTAATATGCATATTTGTGTTATCATCACGATATAAAACAGTTATATTTAGGTTTTCATCAAATTGAGTGTTTAGGGTGTCACTGGGATATTTTTGATCTTCATCAACGAAAAGAAGTAAATTTGTAACTCTTTCTTCAAGACTTATGAAAAATTGAAAAGTCTGGGATTGATAGGTATTTAGTTGAGCGTAAATAGTTAATACATTAATACCCTGAACTAAATCATTAGTATTCAAGGAATAATTATATTGGTTGTTTGATTCGTTTAAACTTCCCAAACCTAATAAATCAACACTAGCCCCCGTTATGTGTTCTTTTGTATTATTGTTTTGGTAATAAATTGTTAAGTTGATAAACTCATTAATTTGAGCGTTAATCATATAACCGTCATATGTTTGGTTGCCGTCCATAAATAGCAATAATTCTGTTTCTATTTCTGTAACGTTTATAAAGAATTGAATTGTTTGAGATTGGAAATTATCAAGGTGTGCAAAAATTGTTAAGATATTAATTCCTTGATTTAACTCATTAGTGTTTAAAGTTAAGTTATAATGATTGATTGTTTCATTGAAATTTCCAATACCCAGTAAATTGACTTCTACTCCGTTGATATGAGTCTTTGTAAGGTTATCTTTAAAAAATACAGTAATATTTAACAATTCATTGAATTTAACATCGATAGTTTCATTTCCACTCCTTTCAATATTATCAATTACTAATTGAAGTTCTGTTGGTTGTTCAATTACTTCAACATAAATCTGAACACTTTTAGCCTCATAATTATCTTTTTGAGCACTTACAGTTAATATACTTGCTCCAAGTCCTAGTTCTGAAGTATTCACAAGAATATAATATTGTTCTAATATATCATCTTCAGTTAAGTTTCCCGATACTTTCCCCTCTATGTTTATCGTAGAATTTGAAATATGAGTTCTTGTCTCATTTTCTTTATACATAACGGTAACATTGAGAGTATCAAAATAAGCTATCTGTATCACAGGATCAGCAGTTTTGTTTTCATCATTTAAAAACAATTGTAATTCACTACCATAATCTGGAAATGATTTTATATATGAGATGTTTAGATAAACATCCTTAATTGAAATGCGATACACTTCATCTAATTCAAATGTATCTTTAAGAAATACTTCTAATGAAACGGAAATATTAACGTTAGCAGCAATTAAATCAGTTACATCAAATCCCCCAGATATTGCTTCTTGAAAAGATGTAGTTGCAGAAGATAATTTAATTATTCCCAGATCATAACTCTTATTATTTATATAAAATCTTAGTTCAGAAAGAGGTGCAGATGTTGGCCAAGTTTTATTAACTTTATACAAAAAGTTAAAATTCGCATCTAAAATTTGCACACTAGCTCCCGTGATTTTATTACCGACTTGATTCCATGATAAGGTTGTAGATTGATCTATTTTCTTCATAACTGTAAAAGTTAAATTACAGGTTTTAATGATTAATTCATCGAAAGTATCTGGATCATTTGATCCAAGGTTATCTTCAGAGTATATATCAATACCTAGAGTAAGTGTGAAATTTGAATGTTCAACGTCTTTATCAAAAGCAGAATTTAATGCTGTAATTAAATCAACCTCACTAACTGTTTCTAGTGATTTATTTGTTAAAGTTAAACTTGAAGGTGAGTTTTGACCCAAATATTTCGTTTTATTTGAAGCAACTGTATATAGAGGGGGATTATAATCTAAATCTGATATTTGGGAGTAATACGTTACAGAATCTCCAATTGCAAAATTTTCCCAATATGCACCATCATTTGGTGTATCAACATCATCACTAACTGTCGCATTTACAATTACCTCTAAAGACGCTGAAGTGATAATATAATCAGACATATCTATCGGCATACTTATATTTGTTTTCCATTGAACACTTGGAAACTGATTGGGATCATCATCCCAAAAATGGGAAACATAACCTCCACTTGCGTTAATTTCCGCTGTATCAGGTAGGAGAAAACCTGTTTTATTAAATTGTTTCCAACCCAGAGATGTAGAGGAGTTAATAATTCCAGATACTACTGTAAATGTTCTGGTTTCTCCCATCACCTCAAAATTTGCTTGTCCTGAGCTTGATGTAGCATTTACATCCGAATTATCCCCGTCCGTACCATTTTTCCAAAACCATTTTGGTTCGATTGGAGATGTAAAATTAGGATTTTGAATCCATTGTTTTGTTTCTGAAATTTGAGCAGCAGTCTGAATATTTTCCTGCTCAACTACATCAAAATAAGAAAATTCATGATTTTTATACCCAAAAATCATCGTAAATGAAGAGATAAGTAAAATTGTAATTATTATTTGAATTTTAATTCTTTTTGCTAACAAATTAACACAATTATCTTAATTTATAGAATTCTTTTCTATTGCTTTCCTTAAAATCAATAATAACGTTATTAAAACGATATAATATCAGATAAATATAGGTTAATAATGGGGATATGGAGTATAAAAATTTAATCATATAAATTTATAAAACCATAAAAATTCAACCAAATACCTTATATCCTTTCTAATTCAGAATTCTAAAACCAATAGGTAATAATCTTCATGTATTATTTAGTGTCAAAATTAGCATATATAGAACATTTATCATGAAAAATATTACATCTGAATGATTTTTCAGCTTTATTACAGTCTTTACCATATTGGCAATTAACATCTTCATTATGCATGTCTATTTTAACTCGATGTAATCTCTTCTCAATCTCATACCTCAAGAAAACCGTACTCTATTTATTTGTTAATTTCTGTTTATCCGTACATATAAAATCATATCTAATTTAATATATGGAATATATTAGTAGAACCTAAAAGTTTGTTTTTCCTTAATTTCCTATGACATATCTTAAAAAGATAATTTTATAAATTCATATGATTATAATAGTTTTAAAGATTGATTGATATATTATTATATTAAAAATCACAATACAAAAAATATTAAATAAGGTGTATGAGCATAAGTATTGACACCAAAAGCTTCGATAATATTCTTAGTAAAATAATTAAAAGTGAAAGTGGTATTAAAAAAGTAATCCTTGTAGATAGAACAGGATTAACTATTGCAAGTGTTTCGAAGTTTTCCTACTTTCCCGCTGACGTGGATGGAATTGGCGCAATCGCCAGTGCCGTGTTCTGTGCGAGCGAAGAGCAAGGAAAGAATTTGGAACTTGGTAATTTAGAAATAGTTACTTCGGAGTTCATCGGTGGGAAAATTTTTGCGTCAAGCTGCGGACCTAAAATGTGAAGGACTTACCTTCCATTAGTTACAAGGGGTATTGACGCTAATCTCAGACCCGGACATCAACATTGGACTAATTAGGTTAATCCTGAAACGTTCCGGAGACGAATTAAAGGAGATTCTGGACGAATTCTTAGCTGAATCACCGGATATAATGGATAGTGGCTTAGATTTATCAGATCTCGACCAACTCACGCCTGATTAAATATATAAACATTTTTTTTTACCCTCCCCTTTAAAACTAGTATACACTACTAGTAAACTTAAAAGATCGAACTGTTAAATTTTAGTGAGTTTTTTAAATCAGAAAGTTTATTAGTTTATTAATGGATGGAACAGATTTTCAGATATGGTTAAAAGCAATACCATTAGAGCATGCAAAAAAAAAAAAAGAAAAAAGCGATGTTTTATTTTCCTCAGATTTGGGAAAAAAATCTTTGTTTGAAATCTTTAAAATCCTGAAATCGGAAGTTAAACTTCCTTTAATTGAGAAATTCAATCCGGTAGAATTGTTTTTTGGACTTTTTGCAGATGATGATTTAAGTACCGACCTTGCTATTAAGGACACTATTAATAATTATATGAAAAATCTGATGAATTATAATCATTTAGTTGATAAGATTAAAGATATATTAATTTTGCTCAGAATGAGTAAAGTAAAATTCTGGGGAAAAGTGCTAAATAAGTATTTAACAAATGAAAAAATAAATAATGAGGAGTTAAAAAAATTATGGCTAGACCGAAGATCGAAACTTGTTGGTCTTTAATTAAACATAGTGGCGTAAATCAGCTCTCCATAAACTAACTAATTTAAGAATTCCTGAATCTAAAATTCTTCCATAAGAAAGTTTACTAAAATCTATACGATCCTTTTTGTCCCAGTGCTCTGCTGGGCGACCCTTTTCGAAATTCCTTTTAGCTAGAAGCAGGTTATTAATCCAACCTTGTTTCACTGAATGCTTTTTAATTTCCCCATGATATTTATCCTTAACTAATACTAAATCCTTTATTGTGCTTTTTGAATTAATAAATTCGATGTGATGACGGGCAACTTTATCACGTCCGAGAACAATTTCTTCACCTGAAATGGCACATCTTCCACGTTGTTGCAACCAGAGAATTTCAGTTTGTAATTTCCGCATCTTTGAACCCTTCCATCCAACGGGGTATCCATATTGGTCATACAGCCCAGTAACTTGCCGTGTTAGCATTCTAGACTCCTCTTTTAAATAAAACTTTGCTCTAAAATTCCCCAAATCTTTTAATGCATTCTTAGCAATGGTAGCTTTATCCCACGAGCCTGAAACGGATTTAGGGATTAGTTTATCGCGGATTACATCTACCAAGAAATCGATATCTTTAACCTTGAACTTTCTATATATCCCTAAGTTTGATACGTCGGCGAAGAGGTTTTTCTTTCCAAAGAATTTGCCTAACTCTAAGTTATTTGGAGGTCTATCATTAAAGAGAGGTGTTAAAATATCCCGTAGCGAATTTATTAGGTTAATATCTTGTTGCTTTGGACTATTGGTAGGAGCGCCATAAGCTACATCATTTCTTAGCACTCTCCATGTATCGATTAGAGTCTTAATTGTCGCCAATTCAGCGGTTCCTAAATGTTGTTCAGAGTATGTCTCGATTATCTTTACATTAGATGGTTTAAATTCTCGATTTCTTGTAGTTCCTGAGAAATGATCTCTGAAATAACTTTTATAATCCTCCCCAAATATCATTCTAGATAATTCATCCATACTAATCCTTCTACCTAATTTTGTAGAAAAGATTTTCTGCAGAGATTTTGTTAGGACCCATTCTGGTTTATTTAATACTTGCTGAAAATTCCTAAGCCCTCTGGATTGAAGGTATTGATTAAATCCATCTAGAAGCTTTTTTTTGTCATTCTGATGTAATGTATCATCTTGAAGGTTTTCGACTAAATCTATTAATTGTTCAATTGTGTCTGCTCTCAATATACCACCTGTATAATCACCTTCATTATTAAACTTCTTTGAGAATATTTTATCACCGAAAGTATAAAATCCTTGGCTCAATTCAATAAAAATCTGCGCACTCCTTCTAAATATATTCCATCTACTTTCACTTGTACTCCAGCCAAAAATCTCCTGAACCAATAATTCTCTTGGAAGATTGGTTAAAACAAGGTCAGTTAAACCCTCTTGAGTAATGCCCCTTGCAGCATATCCCCTTATACCTCGGGCTCTTAACTCAACTCTTAATCTAGTGGCAGGCACAGTAATCAATAATTTTTCTAAAAATACATCAGCAATCTCCTTTATCAAAACCTCTTCGGGAGATGTTTGTCGACGGTTTTGCAGATCTACTATTCTATTAGGATCACCGTCTTGAGTCATAAAATATAATGGTTTTCCAGAATAAACGTTTATTGGACTTGTCATACCAATAGGTAATCCAATTCTTAATTTCATTGAATTATCAATCATTTCTTGTGGTAAATTTGGAACACTATCTTTTGCTGGTGAACTTGATTGAGCCCACTTTAAGGCATCTTTTATTCCTTCATTGATTAAAGCAGTAGTACTATCAGCTATAACATCATTTAGATAATAATCACTTGGCAATTGTTCGGAAACAATATTATGAGTAATTATTTTTAGGATCTTCACATCTTGGGAAATTGATTGGAGGGCGACAAACCCGGTAGCAAGAGTAGCGCCAAAGAACATAGGTCCGCCAATACCGATAAGCGCTGCCCCGAGTATAAGGGATGCTCCAGATTTAATGATTGAGCTTAGTTTCGGAGTGACTTTGAGGGAATATTTCTTGTTCTCAAGGGAAGTCTCAACGGCATTCTGGTCGGATTGAACTATTCGAGCCTTGTGTACTGTCTCCACCATGCCTTGACTATCTTGTTGAGTATTTCCACTAAAGAGGAATTGGGACATTGAGCCCGTGAGCGCTTCTCTTCCACCCTCCACTAAACTACTGGCGAGTACTTGCCAAAAGATGTTCCCTCCTGATTTCGCAACTATATCAGCTACGATGGTCTCTAAGAAAGGATCGACGAATATTTCTTGGAGTGACTCTGTGATAGGGGATAAGATGACACTTAAGAAAGATGCTGATGTTATTGACGAAGCTAAATTATTGATTAGGCTTTCAGTATAACTTAAGGCTTTAACAGCGTTCTTATATGCTTCACCAGATACTTTAGATTCTGCTGTCAGAGCTTTTGATGTGGCGGTATTAAGCTTACCCGCAATAGCACCTATCCCCAGTGTGGCAATAGTAGTAATTACTGTACTAATAGTTGTAATAAGAACTGTGTAGAACATCTCCGATAAACCCTGTTGAGTGGCCTGAGCGTGCTTGAACTGATAAGTATATTCTAAGATGGATTGTTCTATAGCTCGCATGGTGGCAATGTGATTTACTTCTTCTTGAGTCATTCCTTGGAGATCACTCATAGACCGATATTTTGCTATATTAACCTGCAATACAATATATGCATCATAATCTTGCACTCCGGAATAACTATTAAATAATGCGGTTAGTTGTCCGTGAAGATCATTGTATAACACATCACCCATAGTTAAGATACCTGTGAACTCATTATAAGTAAATAATCCCGCAGAGGCCTTGAAAGGTCCTAGAGGTATATTAAGTCCTTGAGTATCTCTAAATATAACATCGATCTCAGCGACATCACTATAGATCGCGTGAACACCATCGTCAGGGATAAGCTGAATCTCTTTAGTACTCTCAATATCAAATATTTTATATATAATGCTATATTCGTTTTCAAACTGTGAGTAATGTTCCTCATCTACAAATACGGGATAGTCATGGTAATACTCTGGAGTTGGATATTTGCTATTGAATCCAGAAAATTGATATGTAGGTACAAAAGTTCCTTCTCTTGACATCATGTATGGATAGACAGTATAGTACTCACCATTGGTCTGCTTGGAAATCGCGTTTTCTAGAAATATCATGGTATTTGCCATGTAAATAACATCAGTATCTAAACTGGCTTTGTAGGCCTCAACTTGCTGAGCATAGCTTATTATACCAGCCGTGCCTAACAACAATCCGGGTGCAGGGGGTGTTGGATCGATGTAAGGAGCTAAACGGGGATCATTAAAGTCAGAATATATAATATATCCTCCTTTCTGCTTTGTGTAATCAAGTGAAATTGGTATATTTCTCATTCCTAAAAAGTCTGTTTTATGAACACCCTTTGGAGCAAGCAACATGTTACCTTTGAAGATGTGTTTATCTACTTCTAATCGTATGTCAGTATAAACTCCTGCCGTGCTAAATCCAACGATATTGGGTAGTGTACCACCCCATAGGTCCGAATAGGCCCCCTTAGAAGAAAGTGTTATCTCTCCCTCATAGTTTTCATTGTTGAGTGTCTGCGATGCGATAATATTTTCATTTGCTATTGTCTCTTGCCATGATTTAGCAGCATTTAAAAGACCGTAAACTAATGCATAAGCCAGACCAGACAAAACCGTACCAATACCAGGTATAGCATGAAGAAGTGAAGAAACAGCAAATGCTATCATTTGGGATGCAACTTGCCATACTACATCTCCTACAATTCTCGTCTGAACAGATTGTACAAACTGGCTAGATGTAATCGCTTTCACTTCCTTTATTAATTGACTCGTGCTTGAAGTATAAGCTATTTTCCAAATATCGTAGAAAGAATCGGCAAATGTTGGATCTAAGGAAAATCCATCATATCTATCAAAGTCTCGTAGATACACTCGAGAATCAGCCATTAAGTACTCTACATCCCCTTCTACGACCTCGGTGGACATGATATGTTTCTCCGTAAATACTTTTTTATTGGGTTCTACACGGAAATTATAATCATAATCCATGGAAACTGCTAATACGTTATTATCTTCATCAAGTACAAATACTTGGTCATACACACCGTTTTGAGCAGATGAGTAATGCAGATATCTACCTCCATCAATCTGAACTTTATTGGGGCTTGTTCGAGGATTGCCATCAATTATTACTTTTCCATCCTCAGGAATGACCTCAATAACATCAAGCGTGGCGGTTGTCTTATCTAACCCGGTTCTTGAATCAGGAATTGAAATAGTGACTGAAGTATCTAAAATATTGTCTATTACTGCAGGACTATTGATTGTTATTCTACGGTCGAAAATGGCAGGTACATCATCAGTTGTATGTTTGAAACTCAGTAAGCTTCCCATTGCGGGTGCTTGGAGCACAAGGTCGTTCGAAGGATCTTCATCATTTCCATCATTGTAAACAGTCTCAAGGTAATTATTTAAATTGTATTTTTCGGAAAGTTCATTTGGAAAGACATCATCGTATATACGTGTGCTGTTTACTTCTCCGTCTTCATAATCTCTGAAGATAAAGGTATGAGATTTATCGGAAGCGACGATTGTTGAATTTCTGTATTCTACAATAGTGCCGATTATAGTAGGAACTATCTCAAAGAAGTTTGTTGTCTCGGTAGTAAACATGGTTGATGAAGAAAAGACATTTGTAGCCTCGAATGTCACATCCTTATCGATAATTCCATCCAAGTCAAGATCTTTTTGAACTACAACCGTTGTCTTGGTAGTTTGACTTATAGTTGTAGTGTTTGTCATTATAATCCTTTGAGCAAGAACGGGCGAATCAGAATCTTGCATCCTACCGTCTTTAATCTTCCGCCATCTTGAACCAGTAGTGTAAACTTTACTTTTTCGAGTTTCACCATTCTTTTGCGTTTCTACATTAGTAGATTCTACTTTTATTAAGGTGGTATGGAATGCTATTTCACCTGAAGTGTCCACTTGGCCATACTTAAAGACATCATAAACGCCGTCAACATTGATATCATCCTTCTGAATAACCAGTTCATGTTGTCCGTCGAGATTGGAGTCACAAAACTCAAGCACGGTTCTCTTATCATCATGTCTTGTGAAATTATCGAAATCAGCCATCTGGGTATTTTTATTGAATATATATTCAGAGCCTAAGGTATCATAGGTGACAAAATTGCCATTTCTTACATAATCGAGATGTTCAAAAAGCGAATCATCGGAGCCAACCGCATAATCTTCCATGAGTAAGAAGTAATCAATATCATTGTATTCGTAATCAACATAGATGCTGTCATTTTTGGTCCACAAGGGTGCTTCGGGGTGATTATCGATTGCGTTTTGGAGTAGTTTAAACTGAGTGTAATCTGAATAGGCGCCTTCAGTAAAGTTAAGATAGACAACAATTTTCTCGAAATTTTTCAAACTAATGCTATTTGGAGCTTGAATTTGAACTGATTTTCCATCAAGTAAATTAGACATTGCTTGATCAAAATCGATTCCAGATTCGTTGAAATAGTACCCTTTTATCGTCATGATTTCGAGGTCTTGGGCGTTGGTATAATCTTGTGATAAATCAAGTGTATCAGTATCTCCTCCTGAGTTATATGGATAGATAGTTTCAATTGCGACATGCCGTGCCTCGAATTCATTGAGCGATTGATCATATACTAGGGATTGATACTCCTCTAAGACTTCATTATACCACTCAAAAGTTATATCAAGCGTACTAATATTTACATTAGGGGTTTCGATGGTGTGCCATTCGTTCCATGCGTTTTGGTCTGCCCATGAGATGTAGAGATATCTGAAAGTGTCGATGTGTGGGTTGTAATACTCAAAGAGGTCTTGAAGGTTTGAATCTTGGTCGCGATAGGCATAATAATATTCTTCGCTGTATTGTGGATCCCAGGTAATATTGTAAATACGTATAAAGATGAATCTCTTAAAATGGGAATAATATTAAGTAGTGGTTGGGAAAAAAAAGTTGGTCGAAATTTGCATATTTTTATTTTTATTGATAATGTACTAGAGATCCAATTAAATTCACCAAGTTATGGTAGAGTGATTCACGCTGTAATGAAATATAACGGTGAATATGTTAAAAATAAAGATGGAATTGATGCTTTTCTTAAAAGTCTGCATAATAAAATTTAATAGTCTGGTGGAGATCTTATAGTACACTTTGTACGTGTGGTTAAAATTATTTAGATAAAATTTTTTCATACACATGAATATATTCTTTTACCATTCT
>CAZALK010000022.1:0-70484 GCA_964486045.1 uncultured archaeon | reverse complement strand
TCTACGATATTGCAGAGAAAGTTGGTTGTTCTGCTCAAACTATATTAGATTTTCTTAGAGACAATAATATTCCCAGGAGGGATTATACAGAAGCTGGAAAAGTTATGCATCTATGTCCTAGTAAGAGTATCAAATTTAAGAAATATCAAAAATTAACGTACGAAAATGTGTATCGCTGGTATTGGGAAAAAAATCCTCCTTTATCAACATCAGATATTGCTGAAAAAGTGGGTTGTAATCCAGCTACTGTATCGAAATTTATGAGAGAAAATAATATTCCTCGAAGAAATCATAAAGATGCTGCTTTAAATATTTTTCAATTTCCAAATAAGAGAAGTAACTACAAAATATCTGAAGAAAGAAAAGAAAGAATATCAACTCTCATGAAAGATCAAATAAGTGTAAGACAGCAGATAATTCTTCAAGAATTACTTAAAAATGAAAAAATGTTTATAGCTGATTTAGCCTTTCCCCCCGATTTTAAGGACAGAAAAACCACACGAGCATTAAGAGAATCAACCTCCCTGCTATTTAAAAGAAAATTAGTAAAGAGAGTGTTAGATTATAATCCAAAAAGTAGACCTAATTGTCATTCTCAGTATAAATATTCAATAACAGGCAAGGGAAAAGAGATCTTATCTAAATCAATTCGAAAAAAAAAATTAAAGAAACTGTTGAATTAAAAATTGACCAAGATTAGCAAAATTTGTATAGTGTGTGAAAAGAAGTTTTATGTAAATAGCAATTTTCAAAGATACTGCTCTGAATCGTGTAAAGAAAGTAAAATAGGAAATGTTACGAAATATAATAATATTAAGAAAAATATCTCCAATAAAAAGATACTACCCAAAGAATTTTTTAATGTGATTTCAAGAGGGATTTATCTTGATGAAAAATCACCATCTTTTTCCTTTGTTTTTGAACAGCTTTTTCATTTTAACGACGATGTTAAATGCTATATATATTCCAAACTTAGAAGCAATTATTTAATAAACATTATTGGAGTTAAAGATTGTTTTTATATCTCTTTACACTCTAGTGACTATAAATTAAGACTCCTCGGCTGTTTAGACTACAATCCTCAAAGAAAAAGGCACTATCTAGAATATTTTGAAGCTGGTACTATGAGAGACAATCCAATAGCAATGATGCTTTTAAACAAAATTAAAAGAGAATTATTGCCTTTTTGTGAGATGGAAGATAAACCGAAACAAGCAGGGAAACTTCCATTTGAACAACCTGTAAAAATAATTGCTATATCAGCTCTCTGGAATAAATATATTAAAGAAAAATCGGATTTACCAGTGATAAAAAAGGCTGAGGAGATTGCGTTGCATGTTAATCTTGGACCCGTTACGGTCTGTAAATATGCAAAAAAATCTGTCTTTCCTAGAGTCCGAGCTGAAGGTGGTAAAGGATTTAATAGAGTAATTGACCATATGTATAACATCACAAAATTATGGGATGAATTAATTAAAGCAAACCCCGATTTAGATGTCAACAAAAGGGTAGAAGAGATAGCAAAACAAATTGGAAAAGATCCAAGAGCAATTGCGTGTTATGCTAGGGATTCACTTATTAAACCAGTAAGAATCGAAGCGGCTACATTCGTTAACAGATCGCTTGATGAGACCCATAAATTAACTGAGTTATGGAAAGAATTGGAAGGAAAAGAAAATTATACAGACTGGTTAAAATTAATTAAAGAAATATCACGCAGAACTGGTTTAAGTGAGTCAACAATCGTATCTAGTTTACAGTGTAGCTTGGATAAAGATGTAAAATCTAAAGTAATTAAAGCTTCTCCTCTAATTTTTGATCAAAGGCATGGGATAACAAAGAATTGGATTACTCTTGAAAAAAAATTACCAAGACTCACACCGGATGAGATTGTAGAGAAAATTTCTGAAAACTCGTCATTAAGCCCCTCATCTGTAATTAGAGTCGCAAAATCCTCAACAAACAAGCTAATCAGGAAAAAAGCACATAAAGCATCAAGAGAATATGATGACAAAAAATATAAGATTACTGAAAGATGGCTTCGTGCAAAAATAGAAAATCCGATTTTAAATCCTTATGAGATTGCTAAGATATTAGAAGAAAAAACATTATTAAAATCAACCAGAATTTGCCATATTGCTAAAGCATCTGATAATAAAATCGTAAGAAAAGAAGCAAATATAGCTTTAAAGCTCGTATATGATTTAGAGCATTATCATATAACCAAAAATTGGGAAGAGCAGATTGCAGAAAATCCTCTTCTAGATTCATATTTAATCATAAAAAATCTTGAAAAGATAATAAATCTTCCAGCTAAATCGATAATATTTTATGCAGTAGAATCTCTAAATCATCATATTAAAGGAGAAGCTAAAAAATTGGAAAAAAAAACCATGGAAGAAAGTTATAAAATTACTGAAAGATATAAAGAGTACAGGAAAAATTTCCCTACACAGACACCTGATTGGATATTTACTAAAATTTCTGAAGATTTAGGAAGAAATCCAAAATATGTAGCTTCTTTGGGGAAATATTCGAAGGCGAAGGATGTTCGACAAGCTGCTTATCAGGCAGAAAAAATATTTCGAGGTATCATTAACAAAAGAAAAACCATTGAAGAAAAGTATCCTAATCTAACTATCGAAAATGTAAAACAGTGGTATTTCAAGAATAATTTATCTGCTTACGACATAATGGAAAAAGTGGAATGTAAAAATGTTAATACGATCTATAAATTTATGGAGAAGAACAATATCAATAGAAAATCTTATTCAGAAGCAATGAAATCAAGATGGAAAAACCCAGAAAAAAGAAAACGATTAGATAGTATTAAGTGGTTTGAATCTGTAAATCAAAAAAAGAGGGAAAAAAGAAAACTTGAGCATCCAGAATTGACTGTTGAAAACGTTAAGATGTGGTACTGGAAATGTGGTTGGAGTACCCAAGAAATTGCTGACCATCTTGAAATATCTCAGTCAAATGTCATCTATTTTATGAAAATCGAAAAAATAGAGAGGAGATCTTATTCTCAAGCCTCAAAGAATATGTATAAAAATAAGGAGAAAAAAGAAAAATATTTAATATCAACAATAGGAAAAAATCAGTCAAAAATTTTAAATATCTTTCATGGATCTGATGGGATGTTCTTTAGGGAAATAAAAAACCACCCTAGTTTAGCAGATCTCTCAAGAAACAATATTGATAGTAGTATAAGAAGACTTACTAAAAGGGAATATCTTAAGAGAGACAAGAAAGCCGATAATTTAATTGGAAGTGAAAATAGAAAGAAATTCTTATACACAATATCTGATTTGGGAGAAAAGATTCTAACTCAAATGAATGATGAAAATCAAATTATGACAAATTGATGAGTCAAAGCTTCTAAATTATTAAATTTTAATTTTTACTATTTCTCGGTTTGGAGAAATTAGTAATCCTGCGGTTAACAATTCCAGTTTTTTAAAGAAAGCAAAAATTACATTTATCATTATGTTAAGAACCCAGAATTTATGCCCAAGAATTCTTTCGAGTAATCCCCACAGTTTATTAAAAGCTATCTCAAAAGAATGAGTAAAATTAATCTCATAAATTGAAAAAACGGATCCAAGATCCGATTTTTTTATGGAAGATTTATTTGCTTTTATTTTTTCAAATAGACATTTCCTTTAAATAATCTAAAATCCAAACTATTAAAAAGATTAGATGAAAAAATATTATCATAGATAAGATAAAAAACCTAACCATGACTCCTACCAAGCACCCTGGATTTTTGTCTTTGGAAGTGTAAGTACTTACACTCTAATTTAGTCTTTACCTATATTGTCTTTGACCTTGGTTTTAGGTCTCGCTGGTAGGAGTCGCTCTTACCTATTGTTATCCTCAAGATACTTTTGTGATTCTGATCCATAACTCCAACTGATGTAGTTATGCTTTTGTGATCGTAATCATTTGAATTTGTAAAATAGTTTTGTCAGGAGCAATTTCTCCAGAAAAAATTGAAAGAAGTATAGGATTACCAACTGTAGGTTTTTCAGCTATATATCCTGATGCTCCAAAACATTTAGAAAAAATAATTTTAGATTTTTTAAAGAAATAGATTTAACGGTCTGATTAATTCCAATCAGATCTTGAAATTATTAACATTTTAAAGAATAATGGTGGAAAAATAATTAGTAAAGATATGTAGTTTAAAATATCGAGCAAATTTTTGATATTTTTATTTAATAGACCTAATAGTGTAAAGAGTTATGAAAGAATATGATGGAGTGCAATTAGAGGATGATGATTATAAGACTTTAGAGTCTTATAATAAAGAGAACAATAATATTTAGAAAGAATTATATTTATGTTGCATTTATTTTAGTTTAAGACAAAATCAATATTGATCTGATTTTAATAAAAACTATTTAACTAAAGATGCTAATAACACCTGAGAGATTTAATGAAGTAAATCAAGATTTTTTAGAGAGTTTAATTGAAAATGGGATTGAAGAAAACATCCATCTTGATTATAAAGAACAACTGGGTAATAATGCTGAAATTGCTAAGGATCTTTCTTCTTTTGCAAATAATGATGGAGGTAATATCATATATGGGATGCGAGAAGTTAATAATAAACCGATTGAAATTATTCCTATAAATCAACCAAATTTAAGAGAAAAACTTGATCAAATTGCACGAAATGGTATTGATCCTTCATTAGATATACGAATCTTACCTATTGATGTGGATATTGAGGGAAATGAAGGACAAGTATTTTTAATTTATATTCCTAGAAAATATCCCATTTTACATCAAGCAGTAAAGCGGGGAAAATATTATAAGAGAACAGAATTTACATCTTCTCCAATGTCAAATTTTGAGATAGAAACAGCGTTCAAATTAGCATATAACTTTGAAGTAAGAATTAATTCTCTTTATCAAAAAAGATTAAATGATTTAAATAGTGGAGAATATCATATTAATATCCCAAATCCAACAAGAATGCTAATCCATATGATATCAATTGATGCTTTAAATGTAAATGAATCAATAGATCTAGAAATTGTATTTAATAAGTTTGAAGATTATTTAAGACCACCTGGTTGCACTCTTGGCAGAAATATTAAACGAAATTTACACGGATTACTTGTTTCCTGTGGTCCCGATCCATATACAGATAACTTCGTGGGTTATGTTCAATTATACCGAAGTGGAATGATAGAAGCTATAGATAGTTTTCTCTTAAAACCCACTACCCAACTTCTTGGTATACATTATATTAAACCTGTAAAAGTACTTGGTATGTGGTTTTTGGAAAAAAATATTATCGATTCGTGTGAAATGTATCTAAAAGCTTTGAAGAAAGTAGGAATGGGTTTACCAATTTATCTTTATCTTTCATATACTCATGTGAAAGGTTATAAGATTTCATTGATCCCTTACGAAGATACGTATATCAATAAATACTCAGATCTTTCTAAGAGAGATGAGATTCTACTTCAAGGGATAAAAATTGATGATTTTGAGGTTGATTTTGAAAAAAAATTAAAACCTTCTTTTGACATATTTTGGAATGTTTTCAATCAGCCAGGATCAAGAAATTATGATAAGAATGGAAGATTTATTCATAATTTATTTGAAAAGTAAGTCAAGAAAGATAATCCAAGTTAATTAGGAGGGGGCAACACTGGGGAGGGAAAAAAGAAGAGTAATTAAAAGTTAGAATGTAATTAAAGATAAATCTAAGAAAGAAAGAGATTCAATTGTCTGCTGAATTTTTCTGAAATCTTGATGATTTCTAACAGTCTTTTCCTATAAATAATCTAAAATCCAAACTATTAAATGGTTTAGAAGTAAAAATACTAGTGTAGATAAGATAAAAAACCTAACCATGACTCCTACCAAGCACCCTGGATTTTTGTCTTTGGAAGTGTAAGTACTTACACTCTAATTTAGTCTTTACCTATATTGTCTTTGACCTTGGTTTTAGGTCTCGCTGGTAGGAGTCGCTCTTACCTATTGTTATCCTCAAGATACTTTTGAGATTCTGATCCATAACTCCAACTGATGTAGTTATGCTTTTGTGATCATGATCGCTATCGTATTACGGATCAGTTCTCTACTTTTTTTTGTTATTTTTCAAAAGAATTTTTTCCTATAGTATATTTTTTATTAACATTCGTAAAATTCAACCAAAATACTTAAATTAGTGTTTTTCTGGCTAGTGACCCTGGGTGACTAGCCATCTGATTTATAAGCTTATAAATTTATTGGAATTTCTTTAAAAAAAAAAGTTAGTTAACAATTTTTTAGGAATCTTTTTTACGGCTCCCTAAGTATAACAAAGATTGGTGTTAATCTCAGCCACGAAAAGAATCAAAAGACCTGATGAATTTATTAAGGAATTTGCCAGAAAAGGAATATCACCTAAAGATATCTACAAGGAAGCAGAAAAAGAATTTCGATTATCTCAAAAAGGTTTAAATCACTTAAAAGGTTATAAGTAGGTTTCAGAACGGATGCCATGCCACCAGACTGACAATTCCCGCTAGAGTTATCTTTGGAGGGAACTGTTCAAGGGGAACTTTTTTTTCCAGATGCCAAGGATTAAGAAGAAAGGTTCCATGTTCAGTTTTCAAGACACATGGTTTTTTGAATATACTTTTATAATAGTTACGGGTTATACGAGGTATCCAATGAGCAGGAATAGTATGTGGTTCGATATACTCCCCAGTTAAGACGACAACTCTATTATCCGCCATATTTATTCCTCCCGACAATAACATCCTTGATAAAAACCCTCATTATAAGACACTTTAAAGGAATTCTTATTTAAACTCGTTGTAGTTTTCAAAAACTCATTTAAATATTCGGTCAAGACTAAATGTTAGGATCTCGTGATTTAAGCGCCCTTGCCAATTCATTATCACTCACATATTTTTTAAATGTTTTTGTAGTGATATTTACATTGTTATTGAGTGCTAATCTTAACGCTTGGACTTTAATTGTATCGTGAGCGTTTTTATATCCCATTTTAGATAATCGTTCCACAAGATGCATTCCTTGGATAAAATTCAATTCTGTGAAAATTTGTTTAAAATCTAATTTCATACTGAATCTATGTACTTGTTCAGGCTCCATATAAGAGAAATATTTATTTTTTATCAACTGTCTTAGGATTTTTCCATTAAATTTTGTTACATTATCTTCTAATTCCTTATTTAAGACGGTTTTTGCTGTTTGTTCTTTATATTTACTAAATGCGTAGAGTAATTCATACAACATAATAGTCCCTCTAGAAGGAACCCGGTTGACCCATCTCTTTAGTTCGACAATCGCATGTTCACGTAATTTATTGAGTTGAATATAATCAATGATCTCTGCCCGTTCTGCCTTCTCTAACCACCTAACATAGTTATATTCCAATAAAGACTTTATTATTGGTACCTCCGCTTTAATAAATTGAGTTACTAGTATAGGATGTAAAATTTTCGGGTCGCCTACTCCATATCTATCGAAATAGATGAGAATAAATAATCTGGTACACTCATTATCAATCTCCGTAATCTTGTCATTCACTTGATTATAGATATATCCCATAGATTGATAGACGGAGTTATGGAACCCAACTACAATAGATTTTAATAAAGAATAGAGAACATTTCCTGAAAAAGTAATCAATTCATTGATTTCAGAACTGGTCGCCTCTCTAAACATGGTAGTCACGATCTCAATCACAGAGTCAGAAAAAAGAATTGCATCTTCTTCTAAAAGATGGGGAAAGTATGTATGGGCATATCCCAGTAGATTATCTAACCGTTTATGATTATCCTTTATTTCTTCGATTTCACTTTTGATGTTATTGAGAAGGATCTTCACGCTAGCTTTAAGTGGGTTGATTTCTTGATGCAGAGAAATATCTGATTGCTCTTTAAAAGATTTTTTGAGGTATTGTGTAGGATAATTTTTTCCTATAACTTTTTCCACCTCGAGCAACTCTTGACTACCACATGCATTGAAAAAGTTGGTAATGTTCTCCTCACTCTTGGATGAAGAGGGGAAAACTATGACGGCATACTCATAACTCCGTCTTTTAGCACGAAACCTGTAAGTTTCTTCTCCTAAAGAACGGGAGAAAGAACTCGCTATCCCTCTAATAACGAGAGTGTTTAAGATATCAACATCTACAGAATCGTCGATAATTTTCAAGGCTAATTCAACATCATTCTTATCATATTCTACGTCATTGATAATACGAGCCTCATGAGAGCTATCTAAAGGTTGGATACACTTTAATTTTTCATCAGAAAAGTTAAATGTGGCATAATGAACCCAAGAATAATGGATCCCAAATTTATTTCGATAGTCTAGCATTTTATCATGGACAATAACTATAGAATTAGAAGTATTCACCAACCAGTTAAGTTTTAGATTAAAGTCAAGATAGACCTCCTTTTCAGTATATTCACACAGATATTCCAGAAGCCTTAAACGAACCGGATCCACCTGATTTGGATCAATATTCTTTTCTTTTAAATAATGATTTATCTTGCTTTCAAGTTCTATCTCATCTTCGCGTTCCCACTCAAAAGTTAAGGTTCCTTGAAATAGTTTTGTATCTCGATACTTGTCAAATTCGGTTATTTGGGTAATATCTCGAATTAATTTTCTTTTACCATAATAAGTTCCAATTCCTTCAAAGAATATCGTAGTTCTAAATGCTTCTTTCAAGTAATTTAGCATATCATCTTTCTTTCCTTGAATCGCTGATGCTCGTGCCATCTGTAGTTGTGCCGGTGCCACAATGGTGTCGTGACTCTCACATCCGTAGAGACTTTTTAACGTTTCAAAGGCGTCATTAAATCTCCCCATGTCCACTAATAAAGTTCCTTTTCTTAATAAATAAGGAGAAGTAAATCCCGAGTTCTCAATAAATATATTATATACTTCAAGCTCTCGCTTTTTATCTCCAGAAGTTTTAAATTGATTGACCTTTTTTTCCCAGAAATCATGATCAAATTCTTCTAAAGGATCAATTTTTTCTTCAATTGAGGAACCTCCATTCATGTAATCATTATCCTCTAGAGGATTTCCAAATAAGTCTCTTTGAATTTTTGATTTTTTTTTAGCCATTTATTAGGTTCACAAAAATATAGATATGGGTAATTTGAATCTTTTTGGTTAATTTGAATCTTTTTGGTTAATTTTTGAATAATTTTAAGAATATTCAAGATATACACTAAATTAATACTATAAAAATCAATGTGGGAATTAGAGTTCGGATATAATTTTCTCTAAATCATCAATCATTTTTTGTGCTTTATTTTTGTCTTCAGATTCTGCAGAGAGAAGTATGGCATTTCTATGTAATGCTACTTTAATTAAAACGTATCCATCATCATTGACGACCTTCAATTCATTTATTATATCGTGATATTTAAACCCATTCTCTTCGACAACTTCCCGTAATCGATTATGGATATTATCTATTACTTCAGAAGTTATTGGAACTGTTTTATTTATTTTTATACCTTTAGGAAATCCTCTAGTTAATGAGCTCAATAGGTCCTTTTGAGTTGTCATTATTTCAAGAATCTTAAGTAGAATGAAATTACCATCCGAAAAGGGAGCAAATTCTGGAAAACAAAACTTCAATGTATCTGCTGCTGCAAAACAAGCCCTCTCTTCTCTAATTTGCCTAGAAATCTCTCCAGGATAATTTTCAACTTGTTTAGTCGGAAATCCACTATTTTCAATAAATTCTCTCGCAACCGGAGATATAGACGGTGTTGTTATAATGGTATTTGCCCTAGAATTTTGAATTCTTTTATCAAAGGTGACAAACAGCATTAATAATTCTTCAAAACTTATTTCTAACCCATTTTCATCAATTACTAATAATCTTGAGCCATCTACGTCAAAACATACACCAAGGTGACTATTTGATGCTTTAACAATATCTGCTGTATTTCTTATAGTATTAATACTTGGTACTGGACTAACCGACCTTTCTCGATAATGAGTATTGAGAGCGATGACTTCAACACCAATTTCGTTTATAAGGAGAGGTGTAATTTTTCCTGTAGGTCCGTAGGAGCAGTCTACTACAATTTTTAGATTTGCTTCTTTTATTTTTTTCTTATCAACAAATTGCTGCAAAGATTTAATGTAGATGTCTTCTGTTTGTGGAATCGCTGTAATTTGCCCAATTTCATTAGGATCAACCCTTCGTACATGTTCCGGATAAGTATTATAAGAATCAATTATTCGTTGGATTTCTGATTGAGGTAATTCAATTCCACCAGCATCTAAAAACCTAATTCCAACATCTTCACTGTATAAATGCCCTCCTGAAATATAAACTCCACCACTAGCTCCAAATCGCCTAATTGTAAATTGTAATAAAGGGAAGGTGCAATCTGATAAGTTTAGAAGATCTATTCCAGTAGACATCAACCCAGAGGTATACGCTCTCTTCAGCATAAGACTATCATTATGATAATCTCTGCCCATAACGATTGACTCATTTTGGGTAAATAAACTCCCATGAATAGACCCTATAGAGCTTGCTATCTCAGGAGTAAAGATGTAATTAGCCTTTCCTATAATTCTGCCATTTTTTTTCAATTCATTTAGATTGGTGATTGGAAGCTGAACCATTTAAACCTACTTTTCTGAAATTTCATTTAATTTTTGATTGGAAATTTTATATTCTAGCTACCAAAACTTCAATATATAACCTTAACGATTTTTATAAATTTATAGATGTTTTTTAATATTTTTGTTATGATTAGAATTTATAAAAAATAATACTAAAGGTTTATACTAGATGTTTAATACGTTTAATAATAGATTAACTAATTAATTTAAATTGAAAGAAAGATGAAAAATAAAAAAAATATAAATTTCTATAGAAGAAAGATAAGGAAATTAAATCTTACTAGTTCTCCCATGAAAAAATTATATAAAAAATTTGATCAATCAATCTCTTCAGCGGGAAGAACTAAATGTGATGAAATTGTGAAATCATTAAAAGAAACTCCTAATTTAAACGCTATTAATTTCAATGAGGCGCTAGAAAAAGAAGGAATAAAGCACTTTCCTCATTTAGAAGTAGGGGAAGTTGATCTTTTGAAATTTATTGCATTAAACAGGTATATAGAACAACTTGAGGAGGATCTTCAAAGTGCGGGTGATGATGCTCAAATGGGAAATATTGATATGCAAAATATATTGCAAAAACAACAACAAACAATGCAAATGCTTTCTAATGTTTCTAAAATGCTTCATGACACATCGATGGCAATAATTAAAAAGATAGGATAATGAAATGCTAGAATAGTGGAATAAGAATTTTTTAATTTTTATTATTTATTAATCTTTAACACCAGGTTTTATTATATTCACACCATCTTTTTAGACTACATGGTGCATCCCACTATACTTGAAGAAATCAAGAAGCTCGCATTTTCTCGCAAAATAGAAGGACTGAACCATTTAAACCTACTTTTTGAAATTTCAATTAAATTTCGAATATTAAAGCCACCAAAACTACAATATATAACTTTAACGATTTTTGAAAATATATTGATGCTTTTTAATATTTAAGTTATGAAAAATTAAAAAGGAATAACTGTCTTCATTTTTACAAATTTAAAAAAATAGGAAAAAAAATAATGACTGAAATTTTAGGTTCATTTAATCTAGTCTTGCACGCCCATTTACCTTGGGTTATAGGTCATGGTGTTTGGCCTCATGGAAAATAATATGAATTTATCATATTATCTAAAGTGGATTGGATAAATGAGGCCGCTGCTGAAACCTATATTCCTCTATTGATGGAGTTATATAAACTAATTGATGATGGATATCATCCAAAACTCACTGTTGGCCTTACACCAGTCCTTTGTGAAATGTTGCGAAACCCTCGATTTGTTGATGCGTTTATTGGATATCTAGATGAAAAATATAATGCAGCAGTATTTGATTTTGAGGATTTTACTGAAAATAAATACGAGGATGGAAGAATCAAGTTAACTAAATGGTGGCAAGAGTTCTATTCGAGGGTGAAGGATAACTTTATCCGTAGATACAATAGGGATATTGTAGGTGCGTTTAAGGATTTGCAAGATAAGGGTCTTTTAGATATAATAACATGTGGTGCAACACACGGATATACTCCGCTTCTTTCTAAAGAAACTTCAATAGATGCTCAATTCAAAACTGCTGTTGATAGTTATAAACGGCATTTTGGAAGGGCTCCTACTGGTGCATGGTTACCAGAATGTGCTTACCGTCCAGGATACAAGTGGAAAAATCCAATAACAGACGAAGAATACGAACGTCCTGGGATCGAATATTTTCTTGCTAAAAACGGTTTAAAGTATTTCTTCATTGATACAGCTTTATTATTGGGAGGAAAATCACAAGGAGTTTATGCTGCTAGGTTTCCATTATTGGCTGAACTCTGGAAGCAATTTGAATCTCAATACGAAGAAATTCCAACCTCTTTTGAAAAATCCCAGTATGAACCGTATCTCATCTCTACAGATCCATCAACAGGAGCCCCAGTCGGTTTTTTCACGAGAGATGACAAGACCGGAATCGTAGTATGGAGCGGGGAACATGGATATCCGGGTTGTGCAGAGTACTTAGATTTCCACAAGAAGCATTATCCTGGAGGACTCAAATATTGGCGTGTTACCAGCCCTAAGCTTGATTTGGGAAAGAAGATGCTATATTGGCCAGATGATATTCCTGGAAAATTGGATGAAAATGCCAGTCACTATATTAATTTAGCTAAAGACATTTTAAGAGAATATAAGAATAAGTTTGGGAAAAATGGTATAATTGTGGCACCCTATGATGCAGAACTCTTTGGACACTGGTGGTTTGAAGGAAATTGGTGGATTGCACGCGTTTTACGATGGATGGAAGATGACCCTGAGATAGAATTAACTAATACTAGACTTTATCTCGAAGAAAACCCACCCAATAAAGTAGTAAGTGTGATTGAAGGCTCTTGGGGTCAAGCAAGCTCTCACTGGGTCTGGCTTAATGAGTGGACGACCTGGACGTGGGAGCGAATTTATGAATGTGAATCTAAAAGCGAAGATATTATAGCTAAGTATAAAAATTCTAATAATCCTAACCTCATTAAAATTCTTAAGCAGATGGCTCGAGAACTGTTATTATTAGAGAGCAGTGATTGGCAATTTTTAATAACAACTTGGTCAGCAAGAGATTACGCTGAAAATCGGGTTGCATTACATTATGAGAATTTCAATAGACTTTATAACATGGCGAATACTTATGCGAATGGTCAGAATGTCGACGAAGGTGAATGGCACTTCCTTGGTTCTATAGAAGCTAATGATGATATATTTGAAGCTATAGATCTTGAACCGTTTGCAAAAAAGTAAAATCAGAAAATGACTTTAATCTTCAATCAATATCTCACGCCTTTTTTTTGTTTTCCAAGAGATTTTTCAGGATAAAAAAATATTGAACTGAATGTATTTCTTATACTGAACAATTTAGAAGAGAATCAACCTTAAAAAATACTACTCTTTTTATGTCATTCTCATAAACAGTTAGGACACTCTACTAAGATTACTTTATGATGAAAGAGCCGTTCTTCAGCTTATAGCATCCTATTACTAAAATATTTAATTTCTGAGATTCGAACTAAAATGATTTTTACTTAATAGTAATAAAGTTTATTATTTGAAAAAAGAATTGTTCTTTAATTTGATTGGAACTAAATTAATAAAAAAATGAAAGTGATAGATAATGGGACGTAGTGGTGCTGTTTTAGGGATAATTGGACTGATCCTTGCTGCTGGGTCAATAGGGTTTACATTTATAGTGTGGAACGGGCAAAATACTAGCAATTCAGATCTTAAAGCAGAGCTTGATGACTTGATTGATGATTTGAATAATTTGACAGACGAGTTAAATTTTTTGACGGACGAGTTTAATAATTTTACAAGGACTACTGTTGTAGGTAAATGGAATGCACTTTACGACAATCAAGATTATGAACCTTACAATTTAACTAATAATTGGCTTTACGAATATAGGGGTAACAGTTTAAATAATACTAACTATATTGCAGTTTCAAACAACAATACTCGTATTACATTATTAAAATCTGGTTGGTATCGAATTCACCTTTCTGTGTTATTGAAGAACATTAATGCCAGTTTCCTTTATAAGACCAGTATTTTGAAAGACGGTGCAACCGAATTTGTTCTTGATCGTTTACAGACAGGAGCCACATTTAACGAATATTACCATCATGTTGATTCATCTGCGTTTGTATATAGTAATGGCACAAATTATATAGAAATTAATGGATATACTGATTGGGATGATTATTTTAGTCCTCATCTTAGTCCTCATTATAATCAATTAACGATTGAGTATGTAGCTCAATAGCGTATATTTTTTAATAACTAAATCTCTTTTTTTTCTAATTTCTTTTTTTAACTCTATTTTAATGAAGTAGGATACATTCCAATTCAAAATTCCCTAATCACATATTTGAAGCTTTAGACCTTAAACTTTTTGCTAAAAAATAAGGTTAGAGAAAATTCTTTATTCTCATGACTAATAAAAAAAAATTAGATATTTAATTAATCTATAAATTTTTTAAGTAAACTCCCGATTTCAGTTGGCATAAAAATTACTATTTTTTGAGAAGGTTCATGAGAAATATCTAAAATTGTCTGTAACGTTCTTAATTGGATTGCGGTTGGGTTATTAGCCAGGATTTCTGCTGCTTTTGACAAATTTTTAGCTGATTCAAGTTCACCTTCTGATGCAATAATTGTAGCACGCTTCTCACGTTCTTTTTCAGCCTCTACTGCCATTGCGCGTTTCATAGATTCTGGTAATTCGATTTGTTGTATTTTAATTTGACTAATTTGTATGCCCCATTCTCGAGTTTCTTCATCAACAACCTTTCGGATTTCTTGTGAAATTTTTTCTCTCTGTGTTAAGATAGTGTCCAAAGCCATACTACCAATAACATCTCTTAAAGCTCCTTGAACATAGTTGAATACTGCTCTCATGAGATTTTCAATTTTAGTTACAGCAAATTCTGGATTTACTACTTTATAAAATACGCTTGTATCAACAGTCACCGGAATATTATCTTTAGTTATAACATCCTGTTTAGCAATATCTAGAGTTTTTATACGTAAATCAGTAACAACCGACGTTTCAATCAATGGTAGCACATATACTATTCCTGGACCAATAGTTCTTTTGTATCTTCCGAAGCGAAAAATTATCAAACGATTATATTCTTTTACCGTTTTAAATCCTCTTAAAAGTGTTATGAGTAGGATAAAAAAAACAACACCAACAAAAATCAATATACCAATTAAAATAATGTCAAATTCACCAAAGATTTGATAT
The DNA here is from genome assembly GCA_964486045.1 of uncultured archaeon. GTDB lineage: Archaea > Asgardarchaeota > Lokiarchaeia > Sigyniarchaeales > SOKP01 > Loki-b32. The sequence goes on along the minus strand of CAZALK010000022.1, from coordinate 55,079 downwards.
ATCATCTTTTCTCCCTTTAGATTTTGTTATAAGGTTTACAAATTTATTTAGAATCTATATAATTAAAATGTTATTCCTTCAGATTCAAATTCCTTACTTACTCTTTTTATTTAATTATAATTATCCTAAATAACAATTATTTAGTCGTAATTTCTTTACCTTCTTATTTTAAGCATAAAAAAATATTTCAAGACTTTTAGAAGAACATTTAAAAATTGGTCTATAAAAATTATAAATAGTTATCTCAATACCTTTATCTTAAGGTAAAAGGAACCTAATTTAGACATTTAAGAGTTGAGGTATTTTGATGAACGTTAGCCTAAAGTATCATGAAATTTTAGAAGAAAATTTAATTATAGAATTGGAATGGTTGAAGGAAGAATTTGAAATATTATTTCAAGCTAGACTAGAAAAGTATACTAAAATGGATGTAGACACTGCGAATAGAATTCTGGACTATTTTTTAGAAAATAGACATGAATATGATAATATAGTGTTGCTCAATTTACTTGATAAAATTAAAGAAGAAATTGAAGAGTTATACCCTAATTTATTCTAATCAATTCCAAAATATCAATTGCATATCATTACGACAAATAAATAAAAAAGAATTAAGATTATTAAATTTAGATTTAATCTGGCAAGTTTCTTCTGAACCTTTTTATAATTATGACTACAACAACTGCTCCTACACTTATTAACACAAATACAGGAATACCTATAATTGAAGAATCAGACACTACGGCACTGATGGGTAGCAGTACTCGGGGATCAAAAGTTAAGCCAGTGCTTTGGTTGTACTTAAAGCCATCGAAGCAAACAAAAACTCTTGAGAAATCACCATATAACTCGGAATGAGCACTCAGTGCATAATAGATTCTGTTAGTATCTTGAAGTGGTGTAGTTCCATTGATTGAATATTCTGTTGTGAGAAATTGCCTTGCATATTCTGTTCCTTGATAATTAAAAATCGCCGTATCATTTGCATTATTGATATCAAAAGTCCCAATTTGCCAAGTTCCTGGACCAACATTCAGCCGATCTTGTGCAACTAAGAAGAATTGATCTCCTGTATTGATGGGAATATTTGTTGGAAAATCTTTATAAGCATCCCAGTCTATTACAACACCGTATTTATAATCTGTATAAGTTATATTGTGTACAACATGTACGTTAAGTATAGCTGTAATATTATATATAGTTGTACTATTTCCAATAGTAGCATCGATAGTGACATTAAAATCTGCTATACTTTCTTTCAATTCTAAACTATTATGCGTATAGTTACGCGTACTCAAGATCACATCTCCTATCGTAGTAGTTCGATTAGCAAATTCGATTTTGCCTAAGTAGATTGTATCATTTATCACATAATTCCAATCATTAGCATCTGAGTATGATTGAGCCATCTTTATATCTTGGGAACTTCCTTTTACGATATCAAATCCGTTAAATTTACTTCTGGACTGTACATTTTCATTATTGATAGTGGTTGTAGTAAGTAGAGTAGGTTCTATGTATCGTAATTTATCCCAATCTAAGACTAGTTCATTTGTGACGTCTAAGCCCCCTGCAAAAAATTGTAAAACATTTTGAAAACCGACCGATGATCCTGTCCCATCTTTGTAGTTGAGAGTCATTGTTTGAAGGAGATCCGCCTCATGGGTAGGATCTATTGTTGTTTTATATTCGTAAGTATATGTGACATCCACCTCAGGAGTTATCTGGGAAGAATCAGTATGCCAATTCGCGTTGGAACCAAATCCAGCGTCTTTAATACCCAAAGGAGACTTTGATGAATCTATAGTGTTTGTCCGGGAATCTCCCACTACAACTGTGAGTAGAAAAAATAAAATTACGAATGTTACTGGATTTACAAAATTTTTTTTTAAATTCAAAATCATATAACAAACTTTTTTACTTCAAACAAAAATGAAATTGCTATTAAATTTTAATAAAAGCAAAATGCATTTTGTGTATAAAAAAAATAAGATGTGCCTCTAAATCAAAATTATCTTGATATATATGCCACACTATGATGCGGGGTGGCACCTTCTTGGAGTTCTTGAAGAAAGTGATAAATTTCTTACAGATAATAAGCTTATTCTTTTTTCTAGAAATTTAATAAATAATATGGAATTCTTATATGTTTAGAAATCAAAATGAGTTATTTTACAATTAACACATCACATAAAACGTTATTCATTACTTCTGTTGGGATAGAACCTAATAATCTACGCTTTAAAATTCCGTGTTTTCCACTATAACCAAGAACTACTAGATTAATCTTCTCTTTTTCCACAATTTCTATGATGTAATCTTCTGGCTTTTGATCAAGAATTAGTCTGGTTTCAATTAAAAGATTAGCTTCCTCAAATAATTTGTTAATCTCATCAAAAACCTGTTTCTTATGATCATCAATGTCAGAATCTGAATTACGATGCAAAATTGAGTGAAACGCAACTATTTCACCTTCTGAATCCTTTTGAATTTCTATGACTCGTTTTGCGGCTCTCAAAGATTCTTCGGACTCATCTATTCCAATTAAAATTTTGTCAAAAATAGGTTTATCATCTCAATAATTCCAATAATTATTGTATTAAAAACCAAGAATAATACATAAAGGTGATTATAAATAATTATAAATAATTTATTATTAAAAACTGACTTTTTAGATTAACTATAATACCCAAAATATCAAAATCTGCATATATAATTATAAATTAAAGAAAATAAATTTAAAAACTAAAATTACATTGAGAGTATTGATATGTATAAGAAAATTTTACTAGCTACAGACGGATCTGAACATCTAAATCGCGGTTCTGCAATTATAATTGGATTCTATAAGAAATGGGGTAGTCAGATTCATATATTCCATTCTGTTAAGCATATGCTAGAGAAAGTTTCTCCTCCTTCTCATGGATGGACTGTACCATATGCTTCTGATGCTTACTTTGATGGGACATCCACCGCACGTCCTGTGTTAATAAAGGAAGAAGATATTCCTAACATAAAACGATTAAGCGAATCTGAGATTGAAGACATAGGCGTGAGTATATTAGCTGACAAAAAAGCCATTTTTGAAGAATTACAAATACCTACCGAAACTAGTTTGGTTACAGAAGACTATCCTGAAGATTATATTCAAAGAGTTGTAGAAAGTGAGAAATTCGATCTAGTAGTTGTAGGTATTAAAGGGATACATTCTAAGCTAAGTCAAATATTTTTAGGTTCTGTAGCGGAAAGTGTGATGAAAGACGCTCCTTGTGATGTTCTGGTAATTAAATAAAAATTACAACTTTCTTTTTCTAAAATAGTTGATATCTATATCTTGAAAGCAGGAATCAATGGACTCAATCTCGTTCAATTCTCCTCTGTTAATTCTATTTTCGTCATTGAAATTTTTCGCTGCCCATAATAATTTAAGAAACCTTTGATGATGATGATGAAACCTTTTATTAGCGTACTCTTTCGCTTGTTCTGTATACATAAGGAAAGGCCAATCACTTCCCTCCATTAACAATAATTCTCTAGCGGTTTGTTTCAGGATCCTTAATTGTAACTCATCAGGAATTGGATTATTTTCTAAAACTTCTTCAAAATCCTTTATTGAGCCATTTATATATGACCATAACCAATCATGATCAGGGTTTTTCCATACCCTAAAATCACCTCCTTCTCCCCAACTACTTTCTCTCATTTTAATTATTGAGAAATTATCCTTATATTGAGAGATATAATCAGATATCGAGATTAATTCAACAGTACTATCGGTAGATATAATTTCTATAATTCTTTTTAACCAATCTACACCCTCTAACCACCAATGCCCAAACAATTCGAAATCAAAGGCGCAAACTACAATTCCCTTGTCTACAAACGATTCAGATTCCTGCTTTAGCTCATTTGATACTAGTGTGATAAAATGATAAGCATCAGAATCAACTGTTTTATCTGCATTTTTTATGTTATATAATTCTTTCTCATTCTGTGGTAGTAATTTGTTTGTAATTCGATTATAATGTAACCCAGACTCGTGATCTTTATTATGAAATTCTCTGTAAAACTCATTCCCTGGGTAACCAATTTTAGCATCCCAAACTTGTTTACTAATAGTTATATTTCTCCCAAAAACCGAAATTTCATTCTGTAATTTATAACCAAAATTTGTATTCAAACCAATTTCATTTCTGTGTTGAATAATCTCGGCGTCAATAATTCCATGAGAATCAACAAAAAAATATTCAAGGTTAGAATTATTCAACCAGTACTCAATACTTTCTCGAAATTTATCATCTCTGTAGTCTTTTGGGCGATAAGCGCATTCCGGAAGCCAAATTCCTTTTGGTTCTTTGTTGAAATATTTTTTATGAGTGTCTACCGCCATTTGAATTTGAGAAAAAATTCCAGAATCGCTCTCAAAAAGTGGTAAAAATCCGTGTGTGGCCCCACATGTTATTATTTCAATAATTTCTTCATCTTGTAACCATTTGAAACTTCCTAATATGTCTCTATAGTAATTATGATAAAACGATTCTAAGACATACTCAAAATTTCTTAAATGAAATTCTGCTATAATTTTCCTTTCAAGATGGTTTTCGAATCTTGTAATATCTTTTTTTGCCCTTGAAATTAAATTTTCCATGTATTCTGAAAATCTTTGTTTCATATAATCATCTGCTAACTGTTCAGCCAAAATAGGAGTAATACTTATTGTTAGTGCTGTTTTTACTCCTCTTTCTTTAAATTCCCTTAAAACATTTAACATTGGAATATATGTCTCATTCATTGCTTCCATGAGCCATTCTTCTCCTGCTGGCCAAACTCCCGACTTTTTACACCAAGGAATATGCCCATGGAGGATTAATCCGAGATATCCAAGAGTCATAATTATGAAATAATAGACATCAATTATAATTTTAGTTTCTTTCAACTACATTTTCGTAAAATATTCATCTAGACCAATATAGTCTCAACAGAGTATAAAAATAATTTAATGTCTACTATTTCTCTTATCTCTCTTTTCTAATAATTTACTCGAGAAATTTTCGAACTTTAAGAGAAAATTATTTAAACCATTTTTTTCCATCTTAGCTCTTATATTACTAAAACCAGCACACCTACCCCAGCTAAACGGTGTTTTACACATATAACAAGAGCTTAAAATGCCGTAAACATGGTGTAAATTTAATATCACTAATAAAATATAAAAAACAATAAATGCTGTTCTTATATTTACTTTAAATGAGTAAGGTCGTTCCATTATCCAATTAAATAACATAGCCGCCCCAATTCCTATCAAGAATTTCTGAATTATCTTAATTTTTTTATTTTCTGTTAATTTTAAAGGGCTTAAGAAAAAAGTTCCTAATAAAACAACACTTAAGAAAAAAAAAGGTTGTGTACTGAACAGGAGATACAAATTTAAGATTCTAATAAGAAAAAGTGCACCAATTGCCGTTGGATAGCCAATAAAGCATCCTATACATAATTTAATTTTACCAACATTTATTGTGTGCTCTTTAAATTTTTCACACTCTGGGTGATGACTAAAAAAAAATGGGAGAAAACTTTTAATATTTAAAAGAAGCTTCTTAATCTTTCCATATTTTTGTTTAGTACTATCTAATGAACTAGGATCTCCTTTATTTTCTGTATTTTGACTAGATTTTAATTGTTTCATTTTTAGTTCAAACCAATTTTAATAGTTTTAACATTCTACCGAAAATGTCAAAGACAATTTGGTTAATATTGGTACCAGATTTGTTACCAAAATACAAACGAAAACAATGATAACAATGAAAAGATCAGGAAATAGAAAGCTATACAGCATACAAAGTCTATTATTCCTAAAATTAAACCTATAATCGCCATAGCATTATTATTATCTCTACTTAATCCTATGCCTCCCAATGCTATTGCAACTATTCCTAAGACAATACCGAAATAAAGAACAACACCAAACAAACCAATTAGACCGCAAACTAAGGCAACTGTGCCATATATATTTCCCCCACCCGAAGAATAACTTCGTTGATATGGTTGTGGTGGTGGTGGTTGAATCCGAGGTGCTGCCTGTTGTTGAGGGGCTTTTGTTTCTCTTAAAACCTTTCCACAGTTAGGGCAAGCATTCCAGGAATCTTCGATTTCACTTCCACAATTAGTACAGTACGTCATCTCTTAATCAAGGATGTTAGTTATAAAAACAATAATAATAATTATTACTTTTAAAAATATAAATTTATCATTTAATGGTAATTGGGAGCCTTAACATGTTGAGTAATATTAAATGGTTAAGCCTAATTCTAATGCTCGGTTTCTAATTTGAGAATTGCTGCTAATTTTACAATTTGGAGCAACTGTAGCTTTTTCTAAAACTACATTATCACCTATTTCACAATCATTACATATTATACTGTTTGTTATAATACAACCTGCTCCAATTTTTACATTATTCCATACAACACTCTTTTCAATCATGGTATCCTCTCCTATTAAAACTTTGCTTCCAATTGAAGAGAGCTCCCCTATTCGTACTCTATTATCTAATTGAACAAGTTCTCCAAAACACGTTGGTTTATCAATGATAATATTTTGACCAGAATTAATCACTCCCATCACGTATATCCCGTCGTACTCCACGCCATTAGGAGAAATTGGCCATGCATATTTTCGAAGTAAATCCCAATTTGCCCATAAATATGTAGTAGAATTTCCGGCATCCATCCAATAGTAATTTTTTACATACCCATACAGATCATATCTATTTTCAAGAAGATATGGAAATACTTCACCCCCAAAATCCATTAGAGCAGTACTATGAAGAATATTTGAGATTTCTTTCTTAAAACAATAGATCCCTGTATTTATTATATTAGTATGGAGGAATAGGTCTGCCCTCTGGGACATACTGCTTACATATAATTCCATCGGTGCAGGTTTTTCTAAGAAGAGATAAATTTTTCGATTTTTATCTAATAAAACTACACCATATTGAGAAATATGACTTTCAACAGTTTTCATTGAAATTGTAGCTAGACCTTCTTTTTCTGAATGAAATTTCATAAAATCTTTCATTGGAAGATTGGTGACTAAATCCCCCATTGATACCACTACATTGTCAGAATCTACATAATCCGTTAACATTCTGTATGCATCCGCTGTTCCTCGACTATCTTGAACTTCGCATTCCAGTTCTATATCACCTAATTTATCCCGAGTCCAGGTTTTTTTTAAGTATTCTTCTAACAATTCTCCCTTATAAGCTAAAGCAACTACTATATGTTTAATATCTGCATATATTAAATGTGCAATCGCATAATCTATCATAGGCACATTAGTTACCTTAACTAGTGGTTTTGGAATTAAAGAGGTCAAAGGCATTAAACGTTTACCTTTACCACCTGCAAGGATAATCGCAGACCATTCTCTCAAAATGAAACTCACAAAAAAATATTCATTTAATATATAAAATTTAGTAGATTTAAATGTAATTTTCATTGGAATTTAAAACTTATTAAAAAGGGGAGTAGTAAGCCTTAAACTAACAGTTGTAGGTTTTTATTCTACTTCAAAGTTATTGGAGTGTCCTCTCTAATTAAGGTATTTTTCTAACGACTTTCTAATTTCACTAGCAGCCTTGTGTGGTAATTTCCTAGCCACTCGCATATCGTCTGCCATTTCAGCACCTCCAATAATTTCGTGAGGAATAATATCTGCAAACATATGGAAGCCAGCATCGTATCCATAAGGACAACAATTGAACAAGATATTACGATTACTGTCTATTTTTATATCATCTAATGCTTGGAAAATGATTTTTAAAGCAACAGCAAGATCTTTAATTTGGTTTATTTTCAATTGAGAAAACCTCCTAATATGTTCAGTTGGATGAAACCTGATATGATAATTTCTCACTGGGCTTCCTGTATTGTAAAATGTCCAGAATTCAGTTTTTAATATAATACGATCAGTGTTTCCATGGGTAGTTTGACAGATATGGCAATCGTCTCCCATTTCCTTAAACGCTTCTAAGTATCCTTCTAAACGACTTCCGTGCCCATCCATATTTAAATCAATATAAGTTTGGCTATGAATTCTTGGTTGAGAACCACCAGCTTTTTTTCCAATGTTAAAAAATGACATACATGGGATATCATAATAATCTCTGTTAATTGCTTCTTCTATAGAGTAAAGTATTGCGGCCTTCATAGAAAGAAAAATTCCAGTTAAAACATCAGTGGGAATTAAATCAAAACATAAGGAAGGATAGAAATGCCTTGAGGTAGTAACTAAGTTGATACCCCTGGAAAGCTTTAATTGAGGAGGTAGATTATCTTTTATATCTTGCTCTACTTTTGCATCAACAACTCTAGCCATAGAAGGATATCTATTAATGAGAGTGATGGCTTTCGTTGTATCTGGTATTTTTTCGATTCGGTGAGGTTTTTCCAAAAAAGGATTATCTCGCCTTATCTCATCTTGGTTAGTAATTATTGTAAATCCATCACCTATTGACTTTCCAAATCCATTGTAAACTTGCTTTCCCTCTGTAACTGAGGAAAATACGTCTCGATGCTTTTTCAACACTTTTTTAGAACAGTCAAAGAATTTTTTTTCTTCTTCCTTTGTCTTAAATCCTTTTGGTCTTGTTCCCCGTATTGGGGATATGTAGGAATAATGACCATAATATCTTGCTCGCCCTTTTCGAGAGCCAAAATCTTCGGAAGTAATCCTTACTGTTGAAAGAGGATCCCATCGCTTAATCGGTAAATCAAATGTAGTTTTATCTTCCCAGTTTTCTCTATTAATGATTCCCCATTCCATAAACTTTGTTGTGAATTCTTCTTTCTTAGAATCTTTCCTAATACCAGAAATGAAAATTACCTCATATTTTGTTTCAAACTATATATTACCTTAGAATTTAATACTCCTATCTTATTTATTTCTTACTGAAATATCTAATTACATAAAGTACAAAATTACAAAGGTGGTAAATAAAAATAAAAAAAGAAAATAAGGAAAGATTGGTCCTATTCTAACCTTAAAATGCATTGGAATTTTTAATACTCAAGTCTCTTAACTATTTTATATGTTTTGAACTCTCGAACAGGTTCATTATTTTCATCCATTTTTTCAATTGGTACCCGAACAAAGTTCTTATCATCGAGTTCCTCTACTTCTATTTCTTTATACTTAATCATTTCATTCGCATTTCTTAACTCTTTTATTAAGAATTCACGAACCGCGCAACGTATAAGTTCAGATCTAGATGGGTATAATCCATTCTCACCAATTAACCTCTCAATACTATCGAGATAAGATTCTGGAATGTTAACAGTAACTATCTTCACATCATTTCTCCTCATTCAAAGATAAAAAACGGCATCGTGTCTAAAGATTTTTTTAAAACAATCGCCTTTAACCACAAGTTTTTTTACATGATCTTTTATGATATGATAATATATAAACATTTTTTTTTATCGGATTAATATATTAAAGAAAGACTAATTTGTCATGTTTTTCCAATACCAAAATGTTTATTAATACGTTAATTTTTTAAATGTTGCTGAAATCCTCAAGTTTAACGATATTTTTAGGGTTTATTTTATTATAAAAGATGGTTAAAAAAAAATAGTATTATGTTATTCTTTAAACAACGAATCTAAAAAAAATCCATAAAAAAATAAAAAATTTTTAATCATTTAAATAATCTTAAACAAATTTTTAATTCAAATAAGTAGTCATCTAATTAAAAATTGATTAGGATCAGACATAATTATGATTTTTGATCATTATTTTCACTTAATTCTACTTTAATTATTAACTGGTTTTTCTTCAATAATTTTATAATCGGATTTTAATATTCCTTATCTAAACTTATAATATTGATGAAATCTTTGAAATTAAAATATAGATATTTTTAAAAGATTCTAATTTGTCTAAAATATACACTTTCCTTAGTTCGGATTATGGTTGAAATAAAACATACTGTTATATCCTTTTCTTGTTTGTTCTCTAAGTTAGTTGATATTTTCATAATTGTATTTTTAAAGAAATAATATATTATAATTATAAATATCAATTAATCGAAATTATTAACGATTAAAAGGGAAAGAAATTGTCAGAACAAAAACTTTTTAATATATTTTCGGATAAGTTGGAATTTAATCCAGCTGAATACTTAGTGTCTAGTGAAGAACAAGAACTCACAAATTTTCAGAAAAAAATGATTGATGATGCAACTGCTATTCTGAAAGATAATATTATTGGGGGCTTAAAATCTTTTGGGGGAAATTTAAAAGCAAATGAGGAAAAATTCAAAGAACTTGAAAAACGAGCAGAAGAAGAACTAGAAAACGAGCAGTATGAAAGTATTAAGAAAGAATTGAAGTCATACGTAAAAAAACTACGAGAATTAGTTGAAAAGACATGTGTAGCAATAATTCCTGTAAAAGAGATGCCTTGGGTTGATGTATTATTTCGATCAGTTCCCCGTATCGTTTTCGATAAGAAAGCTGAGCTTTTAGATAATGCAATTGCCTATTATGGAGAAATAAAATGTGTTATTTCAAGACCTACAATCTTTGGAAAAATGAGTGGGGAAAAACCATTATTTGCCCCAGTGATGGGTGCTGTAGATTTAGGAGATTATAAACTTGATGAAACTGATAAAGGTCCGAAATCTCAAATTTATTCTTACATAAGTGCCATAATTAATTCGTTCGATTCCAGAACGATTAGGAATCACCTTGCAAAATATCATGAAGGGTATCAAAGACATGGTGATCCAATTTGTGATTTTTTAATGAAAGATGATGAATTACTAAATTCAATGGAGAAAGTCGCATCCAGTATCGAATCAGGTCGTCTTTCTTCAGATATTGCCGTGTACAGTATTGCTATTCCTCAGACGGCGGATAAAACTACTTTATTGATAACTGTAGATGAAGGAAAAGACCCAAATCAATTCACAAGGTGTTTTGAAGCTCTTTTAAGATTTTCTGCTGAAAGTTGTAACGTTCCTTCTCCTCAACCATTAGCTCAAACACAAGCAGTAGCTCAACATCCCGGAGCAGTAAGAACTACAGGTGGTCAAGAACTTAAAGTTTGGTCAGCTGAGGATCTAGCCTCTGAGGCACAAAAAAGAATGCAATCTCAACCAAGTATGCCTGAATGGACGGAAGATGAATTAAATAAATTTTCTGCTGAGCGCGGAACAAGTTTACCAGAAGGTATGGAAGTTTGGAGTGAGGATGATCTACAAGAATTGTCTCGAAAACGACAAGGTGGTTTGGATATACCTGAATGGGAGCCCGATAAAAAAATGGGTGAATGTACAAAATGTGGCTATGCTTTAAGACCGGGATGGAGTCGCTGTCCTGTTTGTGAAACACTAGTAACTGAAGGGTCGGAACCAGAATCAAGCCAACAACCAACTTCTGAACCAAAAGAAGAACAGAAGGGAGAAGCTGACAAAGTTTCAGATGAAAAACCTACACTCGAACCAATAGATGACTCTTCAGGTGAACTTGAGGAAGAAAAAATTGATTAATATTATTCCTTTTTTTTAGATATTCATCATAGGTTATTTATAAATAACAATAAAATAGTTGTCTTTAATTAATTAAACCGAAAACTTTAAAGTATATAAAAGTGGCAAGATTACAAACTTTTTTTAAGTAAATTTTATTTTCAAACTTATAGGAATTAAGAATTTCGGAAATTTAATTGTTATATAACATTTTTTTATTAAAGGGCAAGAAATTTCAAGATTTAGAAAATCATAATATTTATTGTTATCCAAATGAAATAATTAATATTAATGATAAAATCCTCGTAAATAACATTATAAAAGGTCATGATCAAGGACATCCTGCTGAGATTAACGAATCCTCGTCAAATACTAGCACTATACAGTGTAAAAATTCAAACAATTACACCATTGATAAACCTGTTGCTCAATACATTAATGATCTCAATATATTCACTTCATCAATTGATAAAAGCATTATTATTGGCTTAATCTTTGATGATGAAGATAATCCTTATGACTATAAAGAAATATTTGAAGAGTTACTTACTGAATTGTTAAATGGTAGTTCGGGTTATTTCATCGAAGATGATACCGAAATTGATAATTTTCTAATCTCAATATTTATTGATATTCGAAGATTTGGTGATGAGGTTGTGGAAAAACCCTCAGAAATTGAATATCACTTTCAGAGAGATTCCTTTTTTAAGGTTTTTCTATTTGGCATAGACGAAGTTGGAAAATCAAGTTTTGTACGAAGATTAAAAACGGGTGAATTTACTGATAATTTTTTCACACCAACAAGAAAATTTGATATACAATATATTCAATCAGAAAGCGGGTTATTAGCCGTCTGGGATATGCCTGGACAGCAACTATTTCGGAGGAAGTGGCTCATAGGTCTTCAAGATTCCAATATTATTGTTTATATGTTAGATATTGCAAACCAACGAAGATTTGAAGAATCTAAGAGAGAGCTTTGGAAAATATTGAACAATTCTGAATTGAATGGTACACCATTATTGATAATGGGAAATAAGATTGATTTAGTTGTTAAACTAAATGAGAAGGATAATTCTCAACTTCAGAATTTAGAAGAAGAAATTGTCTCACACTTTGAATTTGATAAAATCAAAAATAGAAGGTGGAAGTTCATTTTTACCTCAGTGAAAACTAATTTTAATATTGAAGCAACAATTCACACGATCTTTGATTTATTGACCACGTGAAAGCAATAGGGTGGATTGAATATCAAACTATTACCGTCTATTTTAATAAATTTTTACTTTGTACTATTCAAGAATTAAATTTAAATATCTAGCCGATTAAATTTCTATTATAAGAACTAACATCTTCTTCGAGAATTATTTAGTTTATGGAACTATAGGATTAGGGAGATATTATGGAAAAGAGATTGAAGAAAGAATTACAAATAAATATCGATGAGAAAAAGGGGCAGCTGTTTTTTGGTGATCGCAAGAAGGATTTAAAATTATTGATGTTACGACCTATAGATTTGATTGAATTCTCAGAATTCGCGGGTACCAACGCAGATGATATACTCATTTGGGTGGGTAAAACAGTGGGAAGAGGTTTTATGGAAAAATTCTTCTACAGCAAAGATTGGACTGGTGAAACCATGTCAACTAAAAAAGATGTACTATTGGGTTCCCTTGAAGCAATAGAACTCATGGGATTTGGACAACTGAAGGGTACGTTTAAAAAAGACCATATGATAATTGAAATCAAAGATTCTCTTGCTTGTGAGGAAAGTGACAATGTAATGAGTAAAAACCTTTGCTTACTATACCTAGGGATATTTAATGGTTTATTTGAAGTTTTACAATTAGATGTTAGTGGGGAGGAAATTGGGTGCGTTCTGCTTGACGAGGAAATATGCACTTATAAGTTTGACTTTATCGGAGAACAAGTAGATGATAGGTTAGTTGATGAAGATTCTGGGGAATCTGTTTCTGGATTTCTCTCGAATCTTTAAGTATGGATGAAGCTTCGATTTTTTCTTTTTGAAAACCAAAGAACTAACTTTGTTGCTTCCCAAGTTTAAAAAATGAAAAATCCTCAAGAAGAATAAGCTGACTAGGTGTAAGGTGATCCAATGACATCGCTTATGATACCGATGAAATTGTTGGCTGTACTTATTTTAGTTATTTTAATATGTCATATATTAACCTATAATATCATATGGGGATACTGGGGGGGAAAAAAGTTTTTGACTGAAGCTAGGAAGAAAGAGCTTGAAGCGAAACAATCTGAAAAGCGGAAGGTGAAGATGGCACCTAAGATTTGGGGCTTAATTCAGGAACCTATCAGCATAATTATCCCTTTATTGTTCATTATAGATGGTTTGATACTCAGAATGGGAATCTTATATTCTCCGTACTTGTCATTTTTTAATCCCATTAATATCTATCTACAGATAATGGGTCTAATCATACAGATAATGGGCCTAATCATAATATTTTTTGGTTTTATTTTATACTTAATAGCGGGAAAAACTGTCACCAAAGAAGTCTATTCTAAAGCAACCGAGGAGAGGAGGATGATAACGACTGGTTTATATGCATATATAAGGCATCCTCTATACCTCTCTTTTATCCTCATACCCGTAGGATTTCTCCTCATAACCCTGAACTTATTATCCCTTTTCTACTTTATGGCTTTTACCATCTCTACACACTCTATTGAAGAATGTGATCGAGAAGGAAAGTTTACATTTGTAACAAAAGAAGTGCAATGTGAGGAAGAGTATATGAAGAAAATCTTTGGGAAAGACTACGAAGAATATATGGAGAAGACTGGTAGGTTGATTCCCAAGTTAAGAAAATAAAGGGATTCAAAACATAAACCTGACCTTCAATCCTAGATTTGCATATGAAATTCAAAATTATTCATGATGACCAGTATAATAATGTAATACCATTACACGATATGTAGCTGCGATTGTTACACGTACCTGAGATGTTACAATTTTATTTGACAATAAATATATGAATTACACCGAAATCATTAATCTATATGCGCCAATGATGGATTTGACACAATTAAAAAAAAAAAAATTGTAGATACTGAATAAATTAAGATCCCATAGTAAAAACAGCTTGATTCCTTACAAGTTCAGAAATCATATATTCAACGATATCAGCAGTGTTTTCAATACCAATCCGTTCAAGCCTTTCTTTCAAATATTCTTCAAAAACTTTTTTGTAATGCCCATATTTAGATGTATTAGGATCTAAATTTGCTTCCACAAATGCAATTCTAATGACTCCCTTACTAAGCATTAATTTTAAATTAATTTTTTCTGACAATATTTGCCCAAAAATACTGATAGCATTCAATTGTTATTCACCCTCCAAACTCTTCAATAATTCTTCTTCAGAAAAAATTTCTTCTACTTGAACAGTAAAATTTCGGTTCAACCATTTTCTCAAGCCTTCTGGCATTACCCATGCTAAAAATTGTGAAACTAAAATGATTAAGCTTACAAAAGCCATAGCCATTAAGCTCCAGTCTAAAGCTAACTGGTCCTTGGGAGATATAGGTAGTAATATTCCAATCAATAATTTTCCTAAAACATAAGTTATTACTAAAAGATATCTTGCTTTTACCCATGGTTCCAACATTTTATTATTTCTAATTTTCAAGTACGATTTTATTAATGAATAAGCCATCCAACCATATGAAATATACGTGAGTATAGAGTATAATAATCTCGCTACAAAGAATAAAAGAAAACTTGTATTCAATCCAATGTCATATATTCCTGATAAAATCCAGTGTACAATTGTAACTGGTATAGTTAACGCTAATAATATCGAAATGGGGCTTTTCCTATCTTTATAAAAAGTTAATTTGATAAAGATTAAATGACTCCAAACGGCAATATCGAGCGTAATAAAAGCTATCAATAATATAGTAAGTGATCCTGATAAAAACATAGTACCAATACCTTCTAGAAAAAGGGTAAATGCTAAGAGATATAAATTATTTAATTTAGTTTTTTTAACTCTGAATATTAAAGCTAATGCTATAATCCATTGGATTACAGCGAAAACAATTTTAAATCCAAATAACATAAGATCCTGATCCATACTTTTTTACACCATTTTTAGTAAAATAAAACTAATTTTATAATTAATAAACTGATTTACATATAAATTTTTGTTTTTACATAAAAATGATCACATTTGTGTAAAAAAAAATATGTAGCCGAGAAATTATACAGTTCTTCGCATTTTTATCAAATTTATGAGTAGCACTAGTTCTCTCTCTTATGAACTTAATTAAATGCTATCTTATGTAAATTCACCACAGTAGCTCAGATAATTCAAGAGATATTTGGAGGAAATGAATCGGTTAATTCGATAATGTTTTTGAGTGAATTAGAAAACAGGAAATTACATGAATTATTTGAAGTTTTGTTAAAGGATATTCAGGATTTTATTGAGAGTAATAAAATCGAAGAAGTAAAAAGTAAGAAGCAATATGTTTTACTTGCTTCTGCTTTTAATTTTAATCGAATTCTAAAGAAGATTTCAAAATCTGAAATAAAATAATTTTAAAGTGTTTTCTCTAAATCTAGAGGATTCCGCATTTGAAATACCTAATTCTTTCACCTTTTTATTTTATCATAGAGAAATTTAAATATAAAAATATCATCTGTTCGAACAACATCAATTAATTAAAAAAAATTAGGTCATATCTTATGCCGTTTTCATTAATAAAAGTAAATTATAAGGATTATGATGAATGGAAAAATGTGTTCAATAAAAACGCAGAAGGAAGAAAGGGAGCAAGTGCTAAAGGTTGGCGTGTGTTTACTACCATGGGGAATCGAAATGAAGCATGGGTTTTAATGGAAGTTGATGATCCGACAAAATTCAAAGCATTCATGGAATCTTCTGGGACTCAAGAACAAATGAAAGCATCAGGAATTACGGGTCCAGCTGAACGTTATATCTTACAACACGAATTTGATGGTTAAATTAAGGTATTAAATATAAAAAATCTCACTCTCCAATTATTTTTTTTCTTTTTATGAGTTGTCGCAATTACTTTCTGCCTTTTTTGCTCCCTGTACTAAATTAGGAGATATAATTGACTAACCCTCCCCAGATAATATCAATGCTCACTAACCCCGAAATTGCTAACACGATAAATATAAGTAAGATGATATCTCCCGCGTGCTTCTTTACATACTCACAGGATCTTGTAGAAAAAGAGGTCTCAACTTAACCCTCTTCTTCATTAATTCTTTATGCAAATGCCCTAAATGTGGCATGGCTTTCAAATCTCTACCCAAAGCGTGCGTAGATTGCGGAAAAACTGAATCTTTAGCGCATTCTCTAGCATAGGATAAAATATTTGAATAATTGCTATTATTTATTAAAATTACCGATATCAAAGGTAATACTGAAGTGTTCGGAATCTGAAGCGTAAATGGAGTTTAATATATCTGCCAATCCTGGAAACTCCGAGGTGATTAAGAAGTAATTTAAGCTAAAATTGGTATTACTAGACATTTGAATGTGTTTTTTTTCCAATAATTAGAATTCCGATAATAGTTGAGAGATATATTATTAAGAGAGAATAAGATGGAATAGCCATAAATCTACGCCCTATACCTGGAACCATAATTAACTTAGGTCCAGACGGAGAAATAACTGATTTTCTCGTTAACAGCCCAGTCGTGATGTCCCATTCATATCTTACATCGAGAGTGTTATTAAATTTAAAATTAAGAGTTGCAATATCGTTAACTATACTTGAATTTATATAAATAGAATGAGTAAGATTCTGCAGTAGTTCTGTTTGTTCAAATAAAAGTTCGAAAAAATTGGTTCCATTGACGTTAATTGGTAAAATTAGAAGATGATAATCACTATTAGATTTACTGACATCAATTGCCACGTCTCCTTCAAGACCGATTAAAAAATCTAATCTGTCACCTTCAAAAAAATTGAAGTTATTACTGGGAATTGACCTCAACAATATTTGAATATCCCCTCCTGGACTATTAATCCCGCCAACTAATTCCCCATCAGGATATAAATCAGCGTCTGAAAATTTGTTTAAAGTAGATTTCCAATGATAAGGTGAAGTAGAAATGGATGCACTCCATTCGGTAGAACCTTCAACAAGCATTATCGACTGAGAAATTAAAATTCCAAATATCACTATAACGATATAATGAGTTTTCTTCATAAGGAATCCTTTAATAATAATAGAATCATGTTTAATTTAAATGATTATCACTAACCTTAAGATTTTTAATTCTGATTTCCAAGTTATGCTTGTGTATTTTCCCATAGAAAGTGAAGCAGGACCATAAAAAATTATTCAGGGGGAGGTCATATATCATTTGATTCTCTCATTATTTTTCCATCCTTCCCCAAGGGGATATTCTCAGCTCTAGAACGAAGAAAAACCGTAGCAAATATGTGGTTTTCCTTATTCTCTACCTTCTTTTGTCCCATATTCGCCCTCTTCATATAAGATGTTCTTAGGCCTAATATTATAATATTATAATATTATGGTCTAGAAGTTTAATATCGTTTTTTTGCATAGAACTGGATTATAAATTATTTCTAGTCAAAATTTGTATTTAAATGTTTTTACTTGAATGTCATATTGTAAAATGAAAAGACGATCTACCAAATATAAGAGTTTTATGTTTTCTGGAGGTGAGACAAAATATTATGTTTGGAAAGGTAAATTCAGAGTCTTTAATAAACCAAACTTTGGAAAAGTTAAGGGTGACGTTCACTACCCAAAGTCCCAAACAGGGACAAACCAGATGAAGGGGAAGTTAGATTGTATGTGTAACAAGTGTACACTCCCAAAAGACAAAAATCCAGTTTGCAATAATCTTGAGAGTAAATATTAAATAACTCTTTTTGATCCTAATACATAATCTACAATAAAGTAAAAAACAGGAGAGTGCTTTTTTTTAGGAAAAAAGGTAAAGGAGTAATTTTAGTTATAATTGGATCTTTTTTCTTATTTGTTAGTATTATAACGATTTACCTAACCTATAATTTGGTTTATAGATTTATTTCTATCCCCCAAGGAATGGAGTCTTTTGAATTAAGTCCATTAAATTACTTTTCCCTATGGGTTCAACAGTATGGATGGAGCACAATATTAGGTATTTTAGGAGGTTTAGCTCTGATCTTTTACAGTAACCGATATTTTTTAATTACAAAAGAATTTGATGATTCTGCGATAACTTAGAAACAAAAGATAGAACAAAATAATAGATTTCGTGACACATGTTTCCTGATGGTTTAAAATGTCATCTGGAAAATGGAAATCAAGTCTTTTCAAAAATTATCCTCGAATTGAGTTCTTAATAAATCCCAATCTTTTTACATATCTTCCCAAGGTCTGTTTACATTTGTCGTTACTTTTTTTATCGGTTTTTTTGAATCGTTTCTTGATGTATTTTATATGACTATCCCTATATCGATATTATTTATTGGAAGTATTAGCGGTATGATAGAATGGGGATTGGAACTAAGAAAAAATAAATTTGCTCAAGAATAGGCACTTTAAGAAAATTATAAAGTAAAAGTAATTCAACTGTTCTTCTTGCTTTCAATTGTTTTACTATACATTTTATATAAAATACTCTGAATTAAAACACGATAAGAAATTTAAAGAAAATTTTCCTTATCTATTATAGGCAAAATATATAGTTTTCTACTATTAGTAAGAAAATTTTGTATGAAATATACTTATGAGGGTGTAAATTGTCAAAAATAGGCTTGAGTGTAAGCATGATTGGTGGTATTTTATACTTTATTTTAATGTATATTTATGCTAGACAATATTATCTTTTATGGATATATGGTATGAAAGGTCTTCTAGGTTTTCTTTTTTTTATATTCATATATGGTGGTGCAATAGTTGGGGCACTTTTAGGATTTATAGACAACATTTGGCAAATAGGTAAAAATTGGCAAATGAGATTGGTGAAAGTCGGGAGTATTATGTGTTTTTTAGTAGGAATCATTTATCCTCTATTGATTTTATATTATTTTTTAGCAAATCCATCTATTTTTCTTATTAGTTTTTTTGAATCGTTTCTTGATGGATTTTATCACACTATCCCTATGTTGATATTGTTTATTGGTGGTATTACCAGTATTATAGAATGGCAATTAGAACTAAGAAAAAATAAATTTGCTCAAGAATAGGCACTTTAAGAAAATTATAAAGTAAAAGTAATTCAACTGTTCTTCTTGCTTTCAATTGTTTTACTATACATTTTATATAAAATACTCTGAATTAAAACACGATAAGAAATTTAAAGAAAATTTTCCTTATCTATTATAGGCAAAATACATAGTTTTCCACTATTAGTGAGAAAATTTTGTGTAAAACATACTTAAAAGGGTGTAAATTGTCAAAGATAGGCTTGAGCATTAGTATGATTGGTGGTATCTTATTCTTTATTTTAATGTATTTCTTTGCTCGATGGTATTATTCTCTGTGGAACTGGGATGTGGAATCTGTTCTATTCTTTTATTTTTTTCTATTCCCTAATGGAGGTGCAATAGTTGGCGCACTTTTAGGATTCATAGACAAAAGTTGGCAAATAGGTAAAAATAGGCAAATAAAATCGGTAAGAGTTGGGCGTATTATGTGTTTTTTTGTAGGATTTAGTTTACCTCTATTTTTGTTAATTCAACTTGGAGGCGCTAAATCTCTTACTCTTGCAGAGTTTTTTGAAGTTTTAATTGAAATATTTTACATCTCTCTCCCAGAATTGCTCTTATTTATTGGTGGTATTACCAGTCTTGTAGAATTGGAATTAGGACTAAGAAAAAATAATTTAAAACATATGAGAGAAAAGAAAAATAGAAGTGGATCGGTTCTAGTTATTTCAGGTTTAATCATGCTAAGTATCCCTATTATATGGTACATCTCCTTGATATTAAATGTGAGATTTTATATATTTGGCAATGAATTCCTAATGTTAGGGTTAGGTGTTCTTGGATTATTGGTTATTTTTGTTGGTATTTATTCCCTAATAAGCAATCCTAGAATGAAAGGACTATTTTTATTGATTTTAGGTTCAATTTTTACCGCTGGAGGTTTATTTTTTACTATATATCTCCTCTCAAATATTAACATATTAAAATCTAAATCGGGTGCAATTTATTGGACGATATTCCTGACAATTGTCGGAATTATAGTTATATTATATGGAATAATGCGTATCATTATATATGAGTATAATGAGAGATTGAAGAAGAAAAGATTCTTTGAAAATGCTAGTAAACAGCTTGCATAGGAAAAGGTTTCTTACGATTTTACCAAAAAAAATGAATTATAATATCTTAAATTGGGATTAGTCTAATTGAGGTTTTATAATCATTTTTTTCTTGAAATTATAACTTTTAATAACTTTACTTCCAGCAGCAACACCTATTGCTCTTGAACTTTAGTGATATCGGCAATTCTCTCTGTAGATAGAGATTTCTTAATCAATTCTAATGCACTATTAAGATCTCCTTTGTAATAACTTATTTCCCCTATCGTTTGCAAACTATAAGCGATACCAATTTGAAAATCCAATTTTTCAAAGAGTTTTATACTATTCTTTGTTTAAAATTTCATTTTAATAGGAGATTAAAATTTTTTTATTTTATTTCTATTTGCGTTCTTATATGATTTAATCAATATTATTTTATATAGAATAACAGTACCACAAGATAAAGCACCAGTTATAATTGGGGCTATAACTGCCCAGGCTGGAAAAAAGACGTGCCAGAAATTAAGAGGAGGGTCACTACCAACAGGAATTGGTGAAAATGGTGGAAAAATTTGTACCATTGTCATCCAAAAGATTGGTGCTATAATAAATAATATTCCACATAAAAACCATACCCATAATACAATTTTGGTAAACCTATTACCTTTCTTAAATATAAAAGCCGCTGAAATGCTGTTAACGATGAAGATAGATGCACCAACTATTATTAATACAGTACATATAGTTCCAATATTAAGGATTAATGGATCAGTAATTAATCCCTTTGCCATGCCATAATCCCATATACCTAATCTATCATACCAACCCCACATCCAAAAAATTAAGTGCCCACTACTCTCAAAATAATAAGCTGCTGGAGTAAAAATTGCTCTGAGTGTTAGAAGTCCCCCAATTAATGGCAATATCCAAAAAAAACTTTTAATTTTGCTTTTAATTTTTAACACTCTATAAATTTTAAAAAAAACTCTTTTTATTGTTTAGGCCCTAAATAATGATAGAAATCTCTTCATTTATAATTTACTTAAAGTGAATTTTTTTTCTTATATTTTACGAACTATTTGAAATTCAATTTTCTTGTCCATTTGCTTTAATTATACCATTTGTAATATTCATAAATATTGTAAGAGTTACGAGTTTTGTGAATGATTAAAGAAAAAAATTTAAATTTGATTTTTTCAAAGGAATTTTCATTGAAATCAGACTCTGAATTTAGATATCTATTTCTATTAAATCATCGACATCGAGTTTTAATCTTATTGAACTGCTTCAGCTGCGTCGATAGTCACAAAAATAACTTGGAAATCAGAATTAAAAAATAAGCTTTGCTCAATTGTTAAATATGAAGATGACCCAAGTCCAATAACTTGATTATATTTTAGATTCAGTTTCACTAGAAAAATATTACTTAATATAATCGTAGCGTTATAATTAGGAGTAGAAGGGATTTGTGTAAAATTTAAATACCACACCCCCGTCCAATGTGGGGAATTAGGTTCCCAAAATGCCATGCTAGCCCTAAATATCTCTGTGCGGTCTGCGTACTCTGCTCTAATAACTGCCTTATTGTTGTAGTTCAGGTATATCAAAGATTCATTAGTAACTTCTACTGAATAAACAAAATTACGTTGATAAGCTGGAAATAGATGAAATTTCTGTTTATCTGCTTCAATCTTCAACTTTAAAGATTCTATGTATTCTCTGTCAATATAATGGTGATAATCCGATCTGCTTAAATTTTGAACATCACCTTTCCTATAAGCGTAATATTTAACGTACCTTTCATATTCAAATAATTCACTTTTTTCGATTATACTCTCAAAATTTTGAACGTTTGCCCCATAATTTATCTTATAGTAGATTCTCGATAGAATTAAGGAATTATTAATAAATAACGACATGGGGGTGATTGTACCTGTTAGAAAGATTATTATGATGGTAATTATAAGTTTTTTTTTGATTTTCACTCTCACCTTTTTTTGGAATAAATTGCTTTTATATCAATTTTTATGAGTTTTTATTGATGTATCCCATTCTCTCAAAGCTGATACAATATTTAAGAAATGCTCTTTAAAATTAATTGGAGTTGAGTATTCATAGAAATACAAATATTTTTTTATATTATATGTTGAACGAGTAAATCTTCCCTTTCTGGGAAGCCATCTTTTTTCTGATATCTCTTTATGGATTTTGAATCCTGAATCATTTGATTTTAAACATAATTTATCGGAAATCATAAAAATTCTTATCATTTGTGACTCCACTTCTCTCCGCTTTATTAGTTTACATTGTAGATCAAATTGCACGAAGTAAGGGGATTTTAATTTGATAATAAATTTATCATGTAATACTCCTAATAGGATTGGGATACTAATACTTGAAAAAATATAGATTAGCAGTAATCTAATATTGAGAGAAATAATCACATAATCTAGAGAATATGAAATCCCAATATTCATTACAATAAAGAAGATAAGAGAGAAACTATTAAACAAATAAAAATTTAGTCTTGTTTTGTACTTTCTTCGCAATTCAAAACCTAAGTGATGCAATTCTTCCTTAAGAAAATTAACCAATGTTGGAGAAAACCTGTTGTAGGATAATAAGAAGAAGTGGATGAATAAAAAGATTAAGAAAAGAAACCAAAAAACAATTTGATCAGATAAATATTTTCCAGAACCTTGCTCATAAGGTATCATAAATAATTGGTATATCATATATAAACCAATAAGTGTAATTATTAGAAGATATACCTTAAGTAGATTCTTTAAATATTCAGTTTTGATAATCGCAAAAAAGTTTGGACCCAGATCATTGCTCTCAAGGTTTAATTCGCCGTGTGTGTCATTTAAATCTTTCACTTTTTATCACCCCACACTTTTGTTTTATTTTTTTCTTCCTCTGGGGATGTCCAAAACTTTTGAATAATTTCCCGAAATAACTCAAAATCGGGATTATCTTTTTCATTCAATTTAACCATATGAAACTTACTTGTTTTTTTCTTGATTTCAATATAGTTTTGCTCTAACAAAAAATCAAAAGCATGGATTAATTTTTCGTGTCTATCTATATTTAAACATTTCATTATATCAGTCTTAGATATAATTTCCTCAGAAGCTTGTAACTTTGCTAAACTCATTAATACTTGCCCTCCTCTTAGAGAAAACACAGTTGTTAGTTTATCAAAAATTCTGCAAATAGTAGTCATTAAAGCCTCTAATTCATTATAAAAACTGATTTTATCACGACTTTTAAGCTCTAAGGCTTCGTCAAAACGATCTAAGCGATATTTCTCAATAAAATCATCAATTGAATTCATCTTAAATATAAATCATGGAATAAAAATTATTAAAATCTTCTATTGATATACTGAATTTTTGTGATTTATTCTATATATTTTGATTATACATGATTTATGTTTAATATTACATAGTTCTTGTATTACATAACAAGGTTTAGTGCTGAATCTTTATAAACTAACTAAACTATTTAGGATTATCAAAGTTTTAACTGAAATTTAACACTTAAAAATACATTTAATAACGGTAGGTAATTAAATACTAAAGATGAATACAAAAAGACTTATTCTCATTTTATTTTTTACCATTATTATATTTGGGAATCCTTTTCTTATTATTGAAGGTTCTGCATTAACTTATTCTAATCCTTCTACAACTCCGGTATGGTCATATTCATCAGGAAATCGATACATTTCCGCGGTTGCTATTTCTTCAGATGGTAGCTATATTACCGCTACAAGCGAGAATTTAGTATATGATATTTCAATAAAGGCAAATGGAACATTGTTTTTATTTGATAATTCAAACTCTACAACCAAGATTCCCTTATGGAATTATTCAATTTCAAATAGTTTTTATTCTTTAGCAATTTCTGGAAATGGTTCTTATATTGTAGCAGGGGGAGGTTACGTCGAAAGAACCGTTTACTTGTTTAATAATTCAACCCCCACACCTGAATGGGCTTATTCTACCAACGGGTGGGTTTATGATATTGCGATTTCTGATAATGATGATTATATTGCTGCCGCAAGTGGTGACCATCGTAAAGCTTTTTTTTTTAACGCTACGGAATCCATTCCTATTAAGGGGTATTCCACAACGGGATTAACAATTCGAGTTGCGATTTCCTCAAATGGAAGTTTTATGGCGGCAACTGATAATGCAGCAAAGCTCTATTTTTTTAATACATCTAACAATTCACCTGAATGGACCTTCACTCTATCAGGAGATATGAGCACTTCCCTATCCATATCCGCTGACGGAAATTATATAGCTTCGGGGGGCGATAAAGTGTATGTTTTTAGGAAAAACAGCTCAATTCCATTATGGACCAACAATGCACCTGATCACGTAAGTTCCATCAAAATTTCTCAAGATGGAAGTTATATTGTCGCTGGTGGTGACTATCGTGATACAAAAGTATATTTATTTAATCGAAATAATTCAATACCCAAATGGACATATTCAACAAAATCAGAAATTACCTCAGTTGCTATCTCATCTAACGGGGATTATATAGTTGCCCTAACCCGTAATTATTGGATTTATTTATTTAATAAATCTAGTTCAACACCAATATGGAGGTATAGATTGGATGGATATACTAATGCAAATTATGATTCTGGTTTAGAAATTTCTTCAGATGGTAAATATATTGTAGTAGGAGGGAGGCACAGGATTTATTTATTTGATCGAGATATCATTACTGCCCCTATGTTAATTATCCCCGGATATAACCTTTTTGTCATATTTTTGATGATAGGTATCATGCTACTAAGCAGTGTAATATCTTTATTTCTCAAATATAAAAAAGAACAAAGAAACCTTTCTACTCAATTTAGAAAAAATATGTTGATAAGTTAAGATTATAAAATAAATGGTGATAAATATAGAAGATGATGAAAAAAATAAACCGATTATAAGCAGTTCTCAATTAACATTGTTTAAATTTGAACTAAGTCGTTCGCAGGTCAGTTTGTTCCTAGTTTTATCTGTTATGGGTATCTTTATGGTCTCATTCCTTTTAGTTGGAGATATTTTCCTCAATTTATTTCAATTTATATTCTCTACAGTCCCACGTTATTTAGAAAATCCAGGAGTCTATCATGAAGACTATCTATTCTATAATTCTATACCAATCATTATACGAATAGTTGTCAATATCATATTTATTTCCTTGAGTCTCTATGGTTTTAGAAGAATTCTAAAAAATAGAACAAGTGAAAATAGACCTAAACGGAAAATTATTTCACAAAAGAGAGTTGTAAATTGGTTTGGGTTAAAAATTTCTCACGGTCAATCCTTATTTATTTTCTGTGTATCCTTCGCAGGATTAATCTTCATGATACAACTCCTTTTGGAACATTTTATATATCCTTTCTCCATGTTTGGGCTCTTGTCATCTATTAGTGAGATTCAAATCGGTCCATATCAATGGACAGGGCATTTATTATTATCAAACAATGTTCCTCTTATAATACAATCAATATTTTTGATAGTGTGTCTATACAGTCTCTTTATAACTCGAAGAGGTAAACCTATAACTCCTTCAACAAAAGTTACAAAGAATTATGCTCTCCTTATTTTTATTGGTTCATTTTTTGTATTCATAATCTTCTCAGCAAGGATCTTTTCCCACCTTGCTATATTCAATAAAGATGTATCGAATCTTTTAGGGATATCATATACTCCTCCTAATGCATATCAAAATAATGATTTTATTAGAACAGTGCTATATGTTAGTGTATCTTTAGTTCTTATGATTTCTAGTTTTTTTCTTAAAGAAAGAAATCATAAAGATAGGAAAACTTTTGATGAGTTCTCATGGTTTCGGATAAAATTAACCCCTCATAGAGCTACAATCTTACTCTCCTCAGCTCTTATTTGTGTTGTTTTTTTTACTCATTTTTATCTGACTAATATTTTTATGTTTGGAGATCTGTTTTACTTCTCATTTCTTAATAATTTATTTCATATTTTTTTTATTCCGATTATCCTTTTTTCCTATTATCCAATTGGAAAAATATTAAAAAACCACCGTTTTGAGAAGGCTCTAGAAAATATTAATAATTCTGGGGAATTTAAGACTAAGTGGTTTAAATTTCGTTTAGACAAAATAAATTCAGTTATCTTACTTTCTGCTAGTAGTGCATTAGTTGTTTTTTATCTTATTGAGCTAATATCCATGAATATGAGTGCTCAAATATTTTACTCGAACATTGACCTATTTGAATCATATACACTATTTAGCTTTCCCTTTATTATCATTTTTATATTCCTAGCGATTATTGTTAATATTTATACTATAATAAAAACACTTCCTTCAATTAAGGACTCTAAATCACAAAAAATAGAAAAAGTAGATTAATAGGAACCATCATCCGGTTTTGATGGAAGAGAAAAGGTAAGAATAAAATGAACATAATCACTGAACTCTTGCGTTATATTATTATCATAATAATAGGGATAATACTTATCAGATGGTATGAGAGAAAAAAAGGGTGGAACCCTCGATTTAGAACCTCTCTCCTTTTTATTCTTGGTTGGAGAACTCTAATATTCATCTTTGTATTAATTATAACCTTTTATCTTGATCTGGCTTTTTTGAATGAATTTAGCCTTTATTTTATTTATTCGATTATTTTGGTAATCTTATCGTTTTTTATAAGCATCTTTCTTGGAGTGAAGATTTTTAATCTTGTTTTTAGACAAAAAATGCAGGAATCCATAGTCATTATTCTCATAATCACCATTATAGAAATGATCCTAGAGAGTATTATCTTATACTCTATCTTAATTCCAGAAGCTATAATCGCTAACTTTAATCTTTAACTTTTTGATAATAAAGTCTTGAAGATAATGAATTAGGTAAAAGTAATGAAGTAGGTAGAATTTTGAAACGTATTTGCTTTTTGCTTATCATACGATTTCAGTTCCCCCTCCCCCGTTATTAGGAAGCTGTTCCAATGTTAGAATTCGTTCTGGTCCTACTTTTTGAAGGTCATTTAATTCCTTTTCTTTATTGAAAAAATTTGTAGATCATAGTTATTATAAATTAGATCTGCTTAATCTTTATACAGAATTGTAAATAAGAATTAGGAAATTTTATAATTATGAGTGACACACTTGATCTAGTACATCTTTTCCTCGGTTGGTTATTACTTGATCTTATTGGTTTAATAACATTTATTAAACCGGTTGATCGAACAACTAATTGGAAGAATGGAATGAATTTTAGGTCTTTTATTCCCAAAAAGCATGTTTTATTTTCTATTGTCACAGAATTAATTGGAATTATACTTTTAGTAATTTCTTTTTCTATTCCTTGGTATTACCACTTATTCGGTGTAAATCATTTTCAATACCTTTATTTTATAGAAGCTGTTAACTTAGACGGTATATTCATTATTTATTTGTATTACGCTTATCTAATTGGATTATGTCTCCTCTTTCTTAAGATTTCTATAAAACAAAAACTACAGATTCGTTATCTGATTGAAGTAACTCAAATTTTGTTTATTATCCCGGGAATAATTCTCATTTTCAATGTAAAATTTGAACTATTATTTTATTTAGCCATTTTAATTTATATTAAATCTGGTTATTCTTCTGGTTTTGTCTTATATACTATTGGTATCTCTGTATTAATAATGAATGGATTACAATTTAGTATCTATTCAAGGTTAAAAAGAATATAAAAATTTATTTTACGAATTTCTGGTTTATTTTTCTATCTTTCTGATAAAACTTAATAATTACGGTGATAATTCCATATAAAGCAGAGAATAATCCAAATAGAAATAACGTAATACCAACAAAAACAGTTAAATCAATTTTTTTCTTCATTTCTTAAATAAATAAAGACTTTTTTTTTTATATCTTTAATTATTAGAATATTTAAATATATAAGGAATGTAACAAAAACACAAAAAATTGCAATAACATTTACTAATATAAACAATGATATTATTTTACTACTAAATGGACTAAGTATATCCTGTATTCCCTCTGAAAGGTTTGGAAAGAAAATCGCATAAAATACAAGATATAAATACGTTAACACCCCAATAAAATAAGCATAAGAGAATATATAACTTACTCCTGATTTGTTTTAGGATTATGTAATCGAAAGATCGTTAAAAGTTTCTTATGATAATAGGATTGAATGAGATTTCGGAGTATCAATTATTGTAAGATAACATTTAAGGAATCATCAATAAGGTATTCAAGAATTTAGATTTGTATCTTTAAAATTGAGACATCTTATAAGCAAAATCAAATTAATCCCATTTTTAATTCATAGGATTCAAAGTGAACAATAAATTGCATAATCCTGTTGGTGTATCCGAAACGGGTAGTAATAAAAAAACAAGTCTCGATTCCATATTTTTTGTTATCATCTCGAAAAAGAAAATTTTTCTCTAGCATTTCATTATTCTGCCACCATAATCGTTTATTATCAACCAGTTGACCATCTTTTAAAGTAAATCTACCCAATAATCTTTTTCCATTTATATCTGTTAAATAAACATGTGGAAGGATTTCATACATATTAGATCCCGGAAACATTGATGGTAATACCGTTGGAACCCCTAATTGCCATTCATCATCACAAATTATTTCTTTTATGTTTTTAAAACCTTTAACTCTTTTAAGCCCTGATTCAAAATCATTGTTTTCCTTTTTTTTAAATACAAAAGCATAATTTGGCTTGATGCTGAAGGTTGGGAACATATCATGGCGGAACATGTTTTTAATGATGATCCTGAGAAAATTATTTTGATTTAGAAAAAGATCCTT
Organism: uncultured archaeon; assembly: GCA_964486045.1. Taxonomy (GTDB): domain Archaea; phylum Asgardarchaeota; class Lokiarchaeia; order Sigyniarchaeales; family SOKP01; genus Loki-b32. The sequence continues at coordinate 25,426 of CAZALK010000022.1, read as the reverse complement.
ATTTTTTAGGGATTTAATCAATATTTCTTCAATCATAAAATTTATGTATAATTTAATACTCCCATTTAAATTTTGAGTTTTAGTTTTGCTTAAAAAATCCTTCCCACTAAAAAAATTAAATATAACTTATTAGCAGTGTGAATTTTCACACTAAATCTCTATAACCAAATCGCGAGTAATCGTTTTAAACCATAATCAATAGCTTTTATTTTTAGGGATTAATTATACTACATAAGAATTAAAATTTCAATTATAAATTTATAATAAAAGAACAAAGAAAAAACAAAATAAATGTGAATTAAAAATATGGAAAAGACAGGCGCAAAAATAAAAATAGATGAGTACAAGGGACCGCTGGGTACGATTAAAGGCTTTGAGCTAACGACTGGCAGGATTTCTTATGGTGATGAGACTGAATGGGAACCAATGGGTCCAACTCCTCGCCCAGGAATACCAACGCTGCGGAACTGGTTTTTCACACTCATGGATAGGTACAAACCAACATATATGCCGATTTGCGATATGTGTTGTCTTTGCACATACGGTAAATGCAATTTATCTAAGGGTAGAACAGGGGCTTGTGGTATCAATATGGAAACGCAAAATGCACGTATAGTAGAGATTGCTTGTTGTATAGGCGCTGCGTGTCACTAGGTTTTGTTTAAAAATCTAGTTCGAAACAGCGCGCACGGCGACCATTTACTACACTGGCTTCGAGAGAAATACGGTAACGTTCCATTGAATTTTGGAAATAATATTGCAGTAGAGATGCCATTAACACGCTTGATCGTTGGAATTAAGCCGGAAAGTCTGGATGATCTGGAGACTGCGATGGACTGGGTACACTTTGGCAAGATATTCGCGCTTGCTGAGTAAACTACCAGATCACGCAACTCTTAGCAGCAGGTCACACCGGACAAGAAAGTTCGCATATAGATTATGAAGCTAAAAGTTTTTTAGCTGGTTTATGTGACGCGATAGGAATGGAAGTTTCGGATGCAATTCAAATCGCAGCATATGGGATGCCTGTTGGTGAACCAGACACTCCAATTGTAGAACTCGGTATGGGTACCATGGATACTGAAAACAAGGCAACAATTTTGATGATTGGACATAATGTTGCACCCGGTGTAGAATTAGTTGATTATATACGAGAGAAAGGTTTAGATGAGAAGCTTGATGTAGGAGCTATATGCTGCACTGCTCACGATTTAACGAGGTATTACGATGGAGCAAAAATCATTGGTTCATTTTCAAGACAATTAACATATATTCGTTCTGGTTTAGCTGACGTTGTGATGGTCGATGAACAGTGTGTAGTGTTGCAAACTTACGACGAGGCTAAGAAAGTTGGTGCTCCTTATATCACTACTAACGAAAAAGTTATGGCTGGACTACCTGATAGAACTGGTGATCCAGTTGATGAAATCGTAGATGATTTAGTAAGTGGAAGGTTAGATGGAGTTTTAATTTTAAATCCAACAAAAGCAGGAGCCGTTGCCGCCGAAACAGCTGTAAAAATTAAACCGATTAGAAATGCTAAAAGTGGTGTTCCTGATGAGAAAGGTTCTATAGAGATGGCAATGAGATGTAATGGTTGTGGTAATTGTCAGAGAAACTGTCCAAACGATTTACCCCTTGTTGAAGCTGTAGGTCTGGCAAAAGATGGGGATTTTACTCTACTCTCGAGTCTTTTTGATGAGTGTTTAGCGTGTGGAAGATGTGAGGCTGATTGTATGAAAGACGTCTCTCCTTTAACCTTAATTATGTATGCATCAAGTGAATACATTAAAACTGAAAGATACAAATGTAGATCGGGACGCGGACCTATTCTAGACACAGAAATTCGAAATGTAGGTGCCCCTATCGTACTTGGGGAGATCCCTGGCATTATTGCATTGATTGGATGTTCAAATTATGCACACAGTATTCGAGAACTCTATACTATGGCAGAAGAATTTTTAATCCGAAATTATATAGTTTGCGTCTCCGGTTGCGCGGCTATGGACATAGGTCTAGTAAAGGACGATGAAGGTAAAACTCTGTATGAAAGATTTCCAGGTGATTTCGATCGTGGAGGCTTGGTTAACGTTGGAAGCTGTGTCGCCGACGCGTGGATAACGGGTGCAGCAATTAAAGTTGCTAATATATTTGCGAGAAGACCACTACGAGGCAATTTTGAAGAAATCGCAGACTATATTTTGAATCGTCTTGGTGCAGTAGGTGTGGCTTGGGGCGCATATTCTCAAAAGGCAGCTAGTATAGCAAGTATGGCTAACGGATTAGGTATCCCAGCAGTAATTGGTCCACATGGTGCCGAGTATCGTCGTATGTATCTTAGTCGCGCGGATGATGAAAGTACATGGAAAGTCTACAATGCCCGAGATGGAACCGAAGGTCACATTGTAGGTCCCGGACCAGAGCATCTTTTAACTCCTGCTGAAAGTATTGAACAAGCCATCTGCTTAGTGGCAAAACTCGTGATACGTCCTGCCGACAATTCAAAAGGCCGTATGATAAAACTATCCCACTGGGTTGATTTAGAACGGAAATATAAAGGAGTTCAGTTTCCAAACGATTTAGATAAATTCATTCGCCTTGAAGCAGACATTCCTATTAACATGAAAACTGAAATACAGGAATACCTCAAAGAAAGAGGTTGGAAACCGAAAGAAATAGTGGATCCAACTTTACTTAAAAGAATGTGTAGAACTTAAACACGAAATAATTTTTTTTCTTTCTCTCTTTTATTTAAAAAATCCATTCTTATATGCCTAGCGAAGCAAAATTCAATCGATTTATCTAAAGTCAGACATCATGAGAATTTTTTTTTAATGCCCAACTGTATCACACACTAGAGAACTTTTAAATAAAATTAAAAATTAAAAATTAAAACTTCTGTCAAATTTTTAAAATTTACCCCGAGTAAGGAAATGGTTAGTACTTTGAAATCCTATCAAATCTTGTTTTTCATTTTTATTTGTGCAATAATTGGATTGCCCCTTACACATGCTAACTTGGCCATATCTGCTCAATACATGCCTGGTTCTGGAGATAATTGGTATTTTTACGTGAATGGAGTTGAGCTCGAGAATAAATATTCCGGAACTGTGAAATTTACAGTTCTCCCACACAATGATTCATGGTTACAACTACAGACTGAATACAACAGGAGCGAATCTATAGTCATAAAAACCACGTATTTAGAGATAAACAGTACAATTGAATGGAATCCTGAAAACGGAAAAATATTTAACACCATTTTGTGGATTCCTGTGACGTTGAAATCTGGTGATAAATTCGATGTTTGGGACAGGTATGATTTGTTCACCGTTACTACTTACCCCGATGGTTTTTTTCTCTATGCTGAAACGGAAGCAAGAAACACTTCGTTGTATTACGACCATACAGGAAAACTCAACCGGGTTATAGAAAATGCATTCTTCGACCGTGTCGAATGGTCTTTAGAGCCTAATGGTGGTGGACAAGACGCACAAAAAATACCCGGTCTGTCTATCGGAATTTTAGTCTGTTCGATCGTTTTAGTTGCATATTTCTTATCGAGAAAACTCAGAAATGAACAGTCGGGGGTAAAAGTCATATCCGCAAGAAAAAATTCAACTATATTTGTGTTGACATTAATCATCAGCTTATCCGGGCTGATTTTCCCATTCTTTATTAAGCCTGATATGACATCAGACAATGTTCCCTCCTTTCAAGACAGTATTTCCATTGGTCAAGGCAATGTTCAAACTGTCCAAGGCCAGCTTTCGCAGAACACAATTTGGACGGGAGAGATTCATGTTGTAGGAACGGTTGTTGTCCCCAAGGGTGTAACGCTCACAATAGAACCTGAGACCGTCATGAAATTCAAACATTATCGGGGCTACAAGTATCCCGTCAAGGTTTACTTGATCGTGAGCGGTGGAACTGTGAATGCAATAGGAACATCACAAGCACAAATATGGTTCACGTCCGATGCACAAAATCCAATAAATGGAGATTGGGGAAGTATTACATGCCGAAACACGAATACCAGCGTGTTTAGATACGTCATCGTTGAATTCGGTGAACTAGGAATCGTTCAATTTGATTCCAAAGTGAACGTCAGCTATTCTATCATCAGGTGGTGCAATTCCGAGGGCTTGTATTCTGAAAGATCCAGTCCGTTCTATGGATGGAACCTGTTATATAATAACTCCTACCATGACATTGCGTTAGAACAGTTTAATTACGACGTAACAATCCAATCCAATATCTTCTTGGGTGGTTTCTTTTCTATCCACATCGAAAAAAGTAATGTGTCCATCATAGACAATTATTTTACTGACTACATGCATTATGCATTGACTGGAAGCGGAGATTCTATTATATCGATTATAAACAATTCATTTTCCAATTATCCCCACATTGATCCCTGGTCTTTCGGAAGTACGGTCAATGCTACATTTCAAGAAATCATGCTCAACCCGGGATGGGTACCGCTTTTACTTTTTCCCAATCCAAAGAAACATGTTTTACCATATATACCAGGAAGCACTGCAGATCAATACCAGTATATCTACGATGAGGTTGATCTAACGAGAGAGGTTGAAACTCGAATTGGGAAAGATTTATCATTTGGCTGGACATTGGAATATATAAATGGATCTCTATGGCGATTCAAGATTGGGGCCGCAGGTTTGGGAAAGTATATAGATTTGGTTAAATTAAATCCAATTACCCAAAGCAAGACTTTCTACAAAAATGACTACCTCATGAACCCGAGGGGCTTGACATACGACGGTGAGTTCTTTTGGGTGAACGATTTTTCTCTTCTTAAAATCTTTAAATTCAAGATTAATGTCTCAAACGCAATCGAAATTTATGCATCCTTCGATATACCTTACAAGAATAAGGGTGGAACCATGGGCATGACAACTGATGGTCAATTCCTGTATTTGATAAGCAGGGATCGCAAAACGCTCTATAAAATCAATAAAACCGGGAATCTGGTAGGTGAAATCAATGCTAAAACCTGGTCGCTAGGCAATTCTATAGTTTGGGCTGATGGCTATTTTTGGTCAACCGGCATCAATACGCTCAAGAAATGGACCATCGATGGAAATTGTGTTGGAATGATATTCCCGCCGGCAAAAGATGCATGGGCAATAACCTGGGAGGGTGGAATTCTGTGGACATTGCAACGAACGTGTGAAAATTGGAATGATGACAAGATATTTATGATTATTATACGCGATGATTCGCTTGCTAACTTCTATGGCCACTTCTATTTGATATCAACTGGAAACGGATGAATCAAAATATCTTGTATTTTATATTATCTCTTCGTTTTTCTGGTGCAATTTCATAATCGAAATTCTGTTCCTACAACACCCAAAGTATGTGAAGCATGGTTACGCATAAATCTGTTAAATTCAAAACCAGTACAGTGTACTCCACAAGTTATTTTAGGTTCTAAACGTTCTATAAATCCATATGCTGATTTAATCGCTTCTAAGCTCTGGTTCTCTTTATGAAAGCCCCCGATAATGGCATACACCGCGTCAATTCCTGTAATCTTTTGGGCATGTTTTATCGTATTAATTATCCCAACATGGCCACAACCCGTCAATATAACTAATCCTTTATTTTTAATGTTGATATATAATGAAATCTCGTCTCTAAAGCTATGTTCTTCAAATTTTTTAGGGCTTTTTTCTGAATAAAAATCCTGAGACACCTCATCCTTATCAACTATTTCAATTTCCCCGCTGATAATCATTCCTTCGTATAATTTCATTGGTTCTGAGGTCTCGATAATTTCTACGTTATTCTGATTAGCAAGATTATATATAATATTTCTATCAAGCAATTCTAATTTTCTATGTTTAATCTTTCCCTCTTTTACTAACCGTTCTAAGTTAGGTCCTAATTCATCAATCGGTATCTTTTCACCGATCGTACTAGATATGAGATGATATTGATCAAAACAGGCACTATTTAAATAAATCTTTGACCCTTCATTCAATTTAGGAATTATTGCTGTAAGACCACCAAAATGATCAAAGTGCCCATGACTTAATATAATTTTTTCTATTTCATCATATTTTACACCCAATGCTTCAATATTGCCTACAATTGACTGTTTTATGCTCCCAGTATCAAACAAAAAAAGATGAGATTTCTCATTATCAAGTACGGTTATACTCATTCCTAAACCATGTTCACCAACTGTCCTAACAGCATCGAATTGAGGTTGAATAACCTTACCTTGGAATTTCTTGTCGGTTTGTAATGTTATACTTGTTGAATTATTTGCAAGGATTCTTATTTTTATATTACCACTTTCAATTTGACCTATCATATCTTTTTAATCATCTCAAATTTATTTTTCTTCTATTTTTTAAATCCTATTCTTACGTTGATTAACTTAGTTAATAATCAACTTATGAATCAAGCCAAGCAATATTAAACAATTTATCATCAGAAATTAATTTTCTTTGCACATCCACATTAATGGAATTATAAAAAACTGGTTCTAAAAAACCTAATCCTTCTGAATAAGGTTTTATCAAAGATCTTTGTAAGGAAGCATCACTTTTAATTAAGTCTGCTAATACGGTATAGCCATATACTCGATAAAAAGAGTCAATAGTTACTTCTGTAGGACGATGAGTTTTAAAAAAATTGATCATGTTTTTAATAGAATCAAGCGATTCATTCGGATATCCAACAAACAAATTAAAAGATAATTCTATCTTGTATTTTTCGCAATATTCAATAATTTCCTCTATATTATTGAGAGTATAATCATTTAATTCTTGAATTCTTTTGTCACTTACAATATTAAGAGATACATTATAGGCGTTGGTTTCATGAAGTAGTCTAAATAACTCTTCGTTATAAGGGCGAGGCTTCATAAATAGGTACCATTTCAAGTGAAGATTCGCATTAATTAATGCCCTACAAAACTCAATCGAGAAGTCTAAATCAGAGTTAAACTCACTATCACAACATCGAAAGTGCGTATAACCCTGGTCTACTAGATATCTTAATTCTTTTATAATATTGGGAATTTTTTTGTACCATGTTTGAGTACCCGCCTTAATACAAAACGGACATTGATTTACACAACCTTTTTGAGTTTCAAAACCAATAATTTCATTTACGGCTGAATATTTAGTATAATTGAATTTGTGACCCCGCAAATGAATTAATTCACTATCAGATCCATACTCCCAACCATTATAAATGTTCTGAGTTAGTTTTTGGGATTGTAGTAATTTTAAAAAACGCGGGAATATAATTTCTCCTGGACCAGTAATCCCATAATCAGCATCAAGAAAGTCTAATATTTCATAAGGCATAGCAGAAAATCCTGAACCACCTGGAATAACAGGGATATTGGATTTTTTAACGCATTGGACTAATTGTTTAATAGAGGGTAAAAAATACTCGTTGTTAAAATAATCTAATGAGTCAATATTCCGGATTGAAAAACCTACGAGGTTGTATGAATTTTCAAATAGTATACTTGTTAATTCATCTTCTGGAGATTCAGAGAAACATAAGTCTAATATATCTACATGATGATTAGCTTTCTCGAGTGCATCCGCAACATATTCCAAACCAATGGGAATCACAGGAGGATCCTTAAATCTATTTGGGTTCACTAATAAAATATTAAATCCCATGCTTCTTCATTTCGTCTTGTTTTAGATTAATTCATCAACATATATTCCATTTTAGATTCTTGTCATATCTTTTGCCTTTCTTCAAGCATTAATTTTGTTTTATATCAATTTGGGGGATAATCCCATGAGTAAGGCAATAATAAGCAGGACACCGTTTTTTAGCTAATTCATTAATTTCTATGAGTTTTTCTAGTGATTCCTCACTTTCTATCTCTAATTCAATCTTTAAATTACTTATAGGGGGATTCTCAGTAAGTCCTAAGGCTGCTGATAAATCCATGTCCGCTGTACCTCTAATTTTAAAGCTTTTTAGCGTAATGTCTTCCATTGAAACAAGTTTCACATAAGTGGCAGAATAACATGCTAATAATCCTCCAATACAATATTGGACAGGATTCGGGGCTGTTCCGCCACCACCTAAAATAATAGTTTCATCTGACTGAACAAGAACTTCACCCGCATTTTCTGTTTTTAATTTCGTTTCAAATTGTGGACCACTATCAGCATCCAATCTCCATGTACCTTCAATTGCTAAAGTTTTTAAATAGCTAGACCTGTCCTGTTTACCTTTTTCGATTGTTTCCTTAAAAACTTCAATATTTATTCGATTTTTCATAATCTTTTCATCTCTCTTAATTATTAAATTTTAATTTGATTAAAATCCAAGATGAATATTAATATTTTAACTTTTTAGATTATATTTAATAAAAAACATAATTGAGAACCCATGTATTTAGATAACACAAAAATCCCAAAGTTTTAGGATTAATTGTAAGAACGTGAAAACTGTGCTTAGATCCAAGGTAAAATTATAGATAATTTATACGATAAAAGAAAAAAAATTTTAAATGGTTTAATTTTAAGAAACTACATGAAAAAAAATGTCCTAATAATTAAAAACATAGTACACGAGAATCCAGGATTAATTTCTGAAATATTAAACCAATATGAAATAAACTTTGACGTTATCGATATCTCACAGCGGACAGAATTTCCCGAAATAGAAATTTATAACCTAATAATTATTCTAGGAGGTCCAGATAGTGCAAACGACAAATCAGAAAAGATTTTAAGAGAATTGGATTTCATCAAACTCGCATTAAAGGAGAATATTCATGTGTTTGGAGTTTGTCTTGGGTTACAACTTTTAGTTAAAGCCTATGATGGGGACATTTATAAAAATCCAACAGAAGAAATTGGATTTAAATTTAATGAGAAATGGTTCAAAATTAAATTAACGGATGGTGGAAAATCGGATCCTATTTTTAATAACGTTCAAGATAATTTTATAGTATTTCAATTACATGGAGAGACTGTTGAATTAAATGAAAGAATCAACCTTTTAGGAACTGGGGAATTTTGTAAGAATCAAATAATTAAAGGAGGAAAATATAATTATGGTTTTCAATTTCATTTTGAATTAACAGATGAGATGTTATTGGAATGGATATCTAATGCGGCTGAACTTAAGGATATCGATTCAAATCAATTATTAACAGACTTTAACCAAATTAAGAAAGCCTATATTGAAAGAGGGAAAAATATTTTTCGCAACTACCTAAAAATTATTCGATTCATTTAGCGTCAGACTACTTTTTCTGAAAATTTCTTAATTTTATCTTTTTGCATCCTTAATGTAAATGTTGATCCTTTATTTCGACCCTCAGAATTCACACTAAGACTAAAATTATGTAATTTAACTAATTCTTTGGATATGTACAAGCCTAAACCAGTGCCTTCATTTATTAGGTTATGCTTAAGATTATCTCTATCAATCTTTCCAAATTTCCTAAAGATATGTTCTTGTTCTTCTCCTGTTAATCCAATACCTGTATCTTCTATAGAGAGATCAACGTAATCATCGTTTTCATTTAAAGTAACAAAAATTTTCCCAGAAGGAGGTGTATATTTTATGGCATTCGAAAGTAAATTCAGGATTACTTGTTCTAATCTTAGCTTATCAAAATTAAGATAAAAAGTATCAGGAAGGCTTTTAATTATTGAGATCTGGCGCTTATCAGCCATGTGGTTGATCAATTCTATACAATCATCAATAATATCTATTAGATTTTCTTGTGAAGGGAATAATTTAATCTTTCCTAATTCTACTTTTGAAACATCTATAACATTGTCTATTAGGCTTTTTAACCTTCTTTCTCCCCTTTGTATTATTTCAATAAGATTAACAACATCGCTGTTTAACTGGTCCTTATAGTGATCTAAAATCATTTGTAATGCAAGTGCCATTGACGCTATTGGAGTTTTTAACTCGTGCGATACTCTTAATATTATTTCCTTGTTAGCAGAGGTTAATTCTCTTAGATCTTCTTTATATTCCAAAGTAGTTTCTTCGGTATCATAAATTTGAGTGACTTCCTGAATTAAATGGAGGAAAAGAGCTTTATCCTTTTCATCTTTCCTCATTATTGGAAATATTGTTGATAGAATCCATTTATTTAAATTTTTATCAAAAAATTTTTTTTCTACAGGTCTATCTGTTTTAATAGATTCTTCTAATGGACATACATCGACAGGGAGAATTGTATTATGAATAAATCCATGACAAAAATTTCCTATAACTTCTTTCTCTTCCAGATTAAGATCATTTAATAATTTATTGTTTGCAAATAATACTCGATGGTTTTCATCAAGTAAAAAAGCGTAAAAAGGAAATGCATCTAAAAGAGGAATTAACAAAGATTCCGATTCTAAATTTTTACGAAAATTTTCTCGATTCATTTTAATAAAATTTTTCCACTTTTCCTTTGCTAATCACTAAAGTCATAAAAGACATACATTGTATTACTTTTAATTTTTAAATTTATAATTTAAAAATACAGAAACTTAAGAACGATATAACTACATTTCAGTTTACTTTGCTTCGGTATAAGGTTTGAATGATCTTCAAGAAGTTTTTTTTTACATTTATAGGTGAAATTTTTCATACAATCTTTTGATTCTACACTATAATCTTCTATTTCATGCATTTTGATTGAACTCTGATTTAGTGTGGGTAATTCAATAATAATCTCTGGTTATTTAAACTTAATTAAAAAGAAAAACCAAAAATTAATGTATTAGAGAAAACTCTCAAAATAGGATCTGATTAAAATTATGGTTGTGGGAAAGTTTGGATAAGCAAGATAAATATATTTTAAAGTTATCAAAATATTGCGAGCATTGGGCTATTCATAATATTTCGCATCAAGAGAGTTATGCAAAATGGAGAGATGTAGCGAAAGAAAAAGGATTAGGGGAAGTAGCCCAAAATTTAGATAAAGCGATAGAAATGTTAAACAAATGCAATGAGTATTTATTGGCTGCTCAAGATAAACTCTGATTTCTCTCTGAGGTAAAATTAAAAAATAATCAAAGATCAAATATTTCTATAAGAAAGAGTTGAAAATTAATGAGTTTAGAAAAATTTAAGCAAATTTTTGGTGAATTCGCTGAAAGTGCTGAATTTTTGGATGAAAACATTAAGAAACTTAATTTAGAAAAGGATAGTAAAATTTTAGACATTGGTGCGGGCATTGGTGCCATGTCTACCTTACTAGCTTTAAATGGATTCGATGTACTTACAGGTGAACCAGCATTGGATATTGATAAAGGCAACAGGGACGATGATCATAAGCAAATGTTTGTTGAGTCTCAGGCACAACATGATTACCAACATCATGAAAATCATGAATATAAGATTTGGGGAGATTGGAAAGAATCTGCAAAATCACTGGGGGTATTCAGTAAGATTAAATATCAATATCTCGATGCCCAAGATTTATCTTTTGAGGATGATTCTTTTGATGGTATATTTTTGTATGATTCTCTTCAACATATCCAAAATAAAGAACTTGCACTTAAGGAATGTATAAGGGTTCTTAAACCACGAGGAATTATATTTGTAATGGAATGGACCAAGAAACAGATTGAAGAAGATTATAAAAAATATGGATACAAAATTGATCTTATTAACCCCGAAGATTATCTTAAGGGAAGTAATATAAAAATTGAACTAATTTCAGGAAATAAAGTAAATATCTTTGTTCTGCTGAAAAATTAATCAATTGTTAAAATAAGGAGAAAAGAAAAATTTAACTTTCTTCAAATAATGAATTTAAAGGAATAAATTGATCAACGGTAGTAATTGCTCCTTGAAATAATCTAATTTTCCTTCTAACTTTTCTGGATTTTCAACAAGAGTCCATAGATATACAGGGATTTGAAGATCAGAATACTCAAATAGCTTTTCACCACATATTGTAAAACCATTCAGAGGTAATTCAAGACTTATTGATTTTTCACGTATCAACCCTACAGAGTTGTAAAAATTAGAGAGAGTTTGTAATAATAAAGCTGTATTATTTACTAACATCTCATCTGTATCAGTATTAGTATAACTTCCAAATATCAAACCATCCATAGATACAAGGCTTGCAGCTTTTCCCTCTATTTGAGATGTGAAATCTTCCAAGATATTTTCTATTATCTCAGAAGTATCAGAAACTTTTTTTAAGGCCAAACTAAACATTTGCATTATGGAATAGCTTTGGAATATAGTTGTATCGCAAAAATCAATATTGAATTGGTCGAATTCTTTAGCGATATTATTAAATTTGGTCTTAACCGAAGTTACGCTTTGTTGCCATTGGAGTGATTTACGTATGTCTTGATCGCTTTTACTAAGAACGATAAGAATAGCGGGATTTTCCTTTAATTCTGCTAATGTCTTCAACACTTCTCTAAAAAAGTTTGCTGATTCTGGGAATCTGTCTGGATCTTGTGAATCGACAACATACAACATTATATCTGCTTCGGTGAAAAATAATTCGGGTCTATTGAAATAAAGCTTCTCTCTGTATTGGACTTGACCACCAAGGTCCCAGCTTATTATGGGGAATCCGAAGAAATCTAATTTTTCTCTTTTAACCCCTCTTGTTGGTAAAAGAGATTTAATTATAGAGAATTTATCTTGAAGTACGGCAAGAATAGATGTTTTACCCCCATTATCAAGTCCAGTAAGTAATATTTTTTTGTGTCTTTTAAGTTGTTCTTTAACATTTTTTTGAATTACTTGAGCAATTTTAACCCATTTTTGAAACATCGAGGGGAGTATATCTCTTATTTCAGGAAGATTTGCAACAGACATATTTGCCAAATCTGCAACCGAGTTAATACCATTAGCAACTAATTGTTCTGAACTAACTTTATCTACTCCGATTAAGGCTTCTGGTTTAAACCTCAAAATATCCTCAAGTTCACTAATAAGAACATTCCTTTTAAAAAAATCTTTTAATATAACACTTTTGCTATTATGATCTGACATTCCGCATCAGATTGGTTTAAATTTATCTTTTTACTTTTCTTCTTACTTTTAATAGTTAAATAAGATACTATTAAATTTTATTATTATTATTAAAGTTGTAAGACTAATAATTTGTTACTGTTTAAAAATTGAGTAATTGGTAAAGCACAGTAGTTAAATTTTCATAAATAAATTCTTAGAATATCAATTATAAAATGACTGAGCAACGAGTCCCTGAAAATATAGTGGTTTGTTTAGACACATCTAGATCGATGTATAGGAAAGATTTCAGACCGAATCGATTAATCAGTTGCATAAATGCAGTTAAAGAATTAATTAGTAAACGGTTTAGTATTGATGGTTTAAGTACATTTGCGGTGATTAAATTTTCTAATACTGCAGAAAAAGTTATAGATTTTACTACATCAAGCTATATCACTAATCTTAACAACGCATTGGAATCATTGACATGTGGAGGGTATTCTGCATTAGGTGATGGTTTGGCACTAGCAATAAAAACCGTCATTGCAGAGTTACGAAAAATAGGTGCGAAGCCTCCAAGAATTCTCTTAATCTCTGATGGAAAAATCATGAATACATCGGTTGATCCTTTAAAAATGGCAAGACTCGCACAAGGATTAAACATAAAAATTGACACATTTTTAGTAGGAGATATTGGTCAAACGAACATCTTAAAAAGATTAAGTGATTTAACTGGTGGTAGATATTTTTACACTAATGATTCTGAGAGTTTATCAAGATCTGCTCTTGAAATTGCAGATGATAATTATAAAAGATATGGTTCAAGTAAAGAGAAGATAAGTGAAAATCCAGCATTTCTCAGGAAAATCGCTGCCGAATTGTTGAGGGTTCAAGATCTATCAAAGGAGAAAGAACTACGTGTAAAACAAATGAGAGGGGAAGGTGATTATAAAAAATGTTCAATCTGCTTTTCTGATGCAAACCCTTACACAAAAGGAACTTTCTATGTGACGGGTCGTTACTGTCCCAATTGTACTACTCCATTTCATATACATTGTTTAGCAGCATGGGCAGATTCTCAAAAAGATCATGTTGTAAAAAGGTCAGGAACCGCAAGATGCCCACACTGCTTCTACCTGTTAAAAATTCCGACTGAAGTTACTCAAATACAGAAGTTACGGATTCTCTCACGAAGTACTAAAGAAGACCAAGCGAAAAAACCTGAAATTTTCCCCGCCAAATTTATTGAAGATGTAGCATATCTTGGAGAAGATACCCTTTTTAATTCTTGCCCAGTTTGTGAATATATATTTGAGAAGGGGCAAAAAGCAGTTCAATGTGGTAATCTTGAATGTAATATTCTTTACCATGAAGATTGTTTTAAGAAACTTCCGGAAGGTCATTGTAAAATATGTGATGTTAAATTGCATCTTTTTTAATTTAATTAAGACACAAAAAAAATATGATTAGACATGAAAATCATTATAATTTCCTAAGAAAAAGTTTAATTAATTATTTAACGAACCCAAATTTAAATCATTCTCGAAGTACCAAAGATTAAAACTGTCTGATTTAATCTACTTCAACCTTTTCATGATTTCGCCTTGATATCTATTTCCGAAATCAAATAACATAATATATCATAACTTGCTCCCGAAAAAAATAATTCTGCTGCTTTTTCTTTAATTCTAACTTCTTTATCATGTCTTGGATCTCTTTGTAAAATTAATTGTCTCCTGGCAAGCTCCCAGCATAATTTATCAAAAGTATAACCTTTTTGAGCAAGATAATATGCCGCTACATTAATCTGTGATATTTCTTCACCACTCATTTCAATCAATTTTTGCTTTGAATTTTAATAGATTTTATTAATTCAACTAAATAATAGTCTTCATACATTTAACTGCTATTTAAAAAAGTAAATTCAACGAGGAAATTAACTATCAGATTTTCCTAATTCAGAATATTGATAAAACTAAGATACAAATTTTCACCCTTGAAAAATCAAGCAGATTAAATAATTTTTAAATCTTAATCTAAGTATAATATAGAAGAATGGATCTAAAAATGGATGATGCTGAATATTATATTTATGGGGATATTAAACTAGGAAGAGGAAATTTTGATTTACAGCCTTTATTGATTGGTACAATGTTTTATCAAAATCAAACAATAGTAGATCGGAAAAATCCTGAGATTTTTGATGTTCAAAAAGCTATAAAACGCATTAAGAACCAGATGACATTATCAAAGAAATATAAGGTACCTAATTTAGTGGAAATATCTGCAACCACCCCAGATGCAATGGTAAAATATCTTGAGTTTTACCTTGATAATTTTGAACCTCCTTTTGTTTTGGGTGGAAATTTTGAATCAAGAGTTGCTGGGATTGAATATCTCGAAGAAAAAGGAGTTAAACCTTACCAGTATATCTACAATACTATTTCAAATCTCAAAAATAAACAAGAAATAGATGTATTTAAAAAATATAAAATAAAATCGGCTGTGGTATTAATCTTAGGCTCAGAAAACATGACTTCTACCCAAAGATTCGAGTATATAACAGCTAAGAACCAACCTAATAATGTAAATATTTTGGATGGGTTGAAAAATCTGGGTATTGAAAAAATATGGGTTGATGGAGGAATTATTAATTTGGAGAGCTTAGCCCATGTGTTAGAAACCCAACAATTAATCAGTACAGCATTAAAGCTCCCGGTTGGCACTGCTCCAAATCTTTTTCTTTTTCAATATTCTTCTCCACGTTTAAATATTAAATTTCATACACGTTATAGAAGAGCTAGTATAATGTTTATTGCGACATGGCTTTCAAATTTTATTTTTTATGGTGCCATTGAAGATGCAAAAGAATCGTTTTCCTCTGCGTATCAAGCTATTGAATTTAAAAAGATTGTTAAAAGTCGAAATTTAAAGCTGTTTTAATACATTGATGCTAGTTCTAACTTTTTATCCAGAGTATGTCAGAATTGTATAAGAATATTTCAATAAATTAAGGAAAAGCTATTAATACTAAAGTTTTAATACTTTAATTAAGGCTATACAAATTGGAAATATAATTTAATTCTCAACTGTCTAGGAAGGAACCATGATCAACAATTATGATAGAGAAGACAAAGAAATTGAAGCAATACAGTTAATAGATAAAGCTGAGAATTTAGTTGATAAAAATGAAGGAGAAGAAGCCATCCAATTTTTTGAAAGGGCAGCTCAAATTTATCTTGATCTCGGAAGTTATATTAAAATTGATGAGCTTTATGTAAGAATTGCACAAGCCATTGCACAATTTAAGACCAATATTCATGCGACCTATAGATTGAAGTCAATCATAAGGAAAACCGAAGAGTTAAAATTATATGAAGTTTCTGCCAAATTACTAATACAATTGGGGAATATTTCATATAGAATGCGAGATTGGGAAACTGCAGGGGAATGTTGGCAGAAAGCTTCTGATTATCTAAATGAAGTTGATCCTGAGGAGTTTGTTAATCTGTGTTCAATGTTACTATTAAAAGCGGGTCAAGTTTTTGAACGTTCCCCAACAAAAAAAGACGTGGGGAAAAATTTAATTCTAAAGGCTGTAATGAAAATTAACGGATTTGACAAGCTTTATGAAATAGAAGAGGAGAGGGCTTTCAAATTGTTATCTAATAAGGAATTCGAAGCATCCGCTAAAAAATTTAGTGAAATTGCTGAACATTTTAAAAACGCTCTTGATAATTTAGGAGAAATCATTGATGAAGAGGAATCCAAAGAAACAATGCTTAATGCCAAATCTAGGTTCATTCATTTTAGTGCTGAGTATCAGGCAGTTGCAGCATTTTGTTTAAGAACTTCTGGAGACAAGTCCTACAATGAGGAGATCAAGAAGCTTGGGCTAGAATCCATTAAATTATTCAAAGAATCAATTTCCATTCTTAAATCATATCTATTCCCTTTGAAAAAAGACTTTGATCACGAAGTTGTGCTGAGAATTACGTTCGATACTATGCTAATGGCACTTGTTCAAGGAATAATCGATATTAATCAATTAGATCCGATTGATTTCCTCTTAGAAAATATTGAAGATAACAAACCTTTAGTTAAAAAATTAAAAGCTTCTCCATATTTTAGAATAGCTGAACGGATCAAAAAATTAGGCATTAAGGAGATTTTTGATGATCTTTCAAAAACACACCTGGGGCATTTTGAAATGATCAAAAATACACTAATTTCTTACTTAACTCAATAAATAGCTTGCTGCAATCTTTCTTATAACTTCTATACCAAATTTCATTCGAATTTAAATTATACGGTTTTAAGCACTCTACTCTTATTCTATTACTATGGAGAAATAACAACAATGTTTATATGCCATTAAAAATATAAATATTTTAGTATATTGAGAATACACTATTGATTTCTCTATGCTTCTTCTTAGCTATAAGTAAAATTCAACTTTAATAGGTAGATAGTGAAGAATGGGCACTTTATATTTAGGAAATTAGGGTACTACGAAAAATGAAAATATTATATGTTAATCCTTCACGTATTGAATCCGGACTTGATGCTGTAATTAAAGGTCCTCCACTTAGTCTTATAACTATAGCCGCAATGGTTCCTGAACATGATGCAAAATTGTTTGATTTTAAAGTGCATAAGTATCGAGAAAAACAATTTAAAAGAGAGTTAAATCGATCTGACGTTGTTGCTATTTCAAGTCTGACACCTCAGATATCTTCTGCAATAGAAGTTGCTCAAATGGCTAAAAAATCAGGATGTACTACAATCATAGGAGGATATCACCCAACATTAGCCCCTGACTATGTAATTAATCATCCTGGTGTTGATTATATAATTCGAGGAGAGGGTGAACATACATACCTGGAATTAATAAATTTTATTGACGGCAATAACAAACAAGTGGCTTTAAAGAATATCGATGGACTTTCCTACAAAAACAAGGAAGGTGTAGTTATACATAACAAAGAACGGATGTTAGAACCTAATTTAGATAATTTTCCAATGCCTCGCCGAGATCTTTTAGATGATAAGAAATACATATATTTAGGGGCAAGAGTTGCTCAGCTTGAATCTTCACGTGGTTGCCCGCATAATTGTAAATTTTGTTGTATAATAAAAATGTGGAGAAATTCGGGCCGTAAAGGGACAACTTATAGAACAAAATCGATAAAACGAATAATGCGGGAGATTTACGATATCGATTGGAAAAATGATTTTATCTTTTTCTGTGAAGACAACTTTACCATCAAGGTGTCTCGAACTAAGGAAATTCTTAACACAATAATACATTCAGGAGTTCCAAATAAAATATTTCTTTCCTGTCAATCTCGTGTTGATACCCTGTATCGAAATCCAGAGCTAATAGATCTAATGCATAAAGCAGGTATGAGACAAGTTTTCCTAGGAATTGAATCTGTACATCAACAAAGTCTTGATGCAATGAATAAGAAAAATTTAACACCCCAAAAGGTTCGAAAAGTAGTTTCTATGCTCCATGATCGTGGAATCTCGATTTTTGGAGGAATGATTATCGGGTTCCCAGGAGAAACTAAAACCATGGTAAGACAAAACATTCAATATGCTAAATCGCTAGAGATGGAGTTTGTTCAAATGACACCTATAACAGCATTTCCAGGGACTGACTTCTATGATGAAATGGAGAAAAAGGGTATGGTTACGAGCCGGGATCCGAAATATTATAATTTATTCCATCCAATGATGAGAACTGAGCAATTAACAAATATAGAACTCTACCGGTTAGTTGCAGAAGCGTATTCTGCTTATTATCTGGGCAAAGGGTGGCTTGGGATGCTGGTAAAAAGATATCTTAACCCCTTCGGCAATCATAATTGGATGTTCAAGAATATCCCTCAATTTGCAAGAACAGTGATTTCAAGTGGAATGAAAATGCTTCGTACCAGCGGCATGTCTAAAAACGTCATATCTGATGAAATGCAAGCAATTATGGACCTTGCCAAGGCGGGGAAACCATATATGACAGAACAAACGAAGGAAACCGATAGACAAGATGAAGTAAATTCTATAAACAAGAAGACTAAAAAAATCGTAAAAATTTCTAATTAAAATTGCATTAATAAGGTTATTAATGCGTTTTCCTATTTATATAAGAGTATACCAAGTTTTCATCAATTTTAAACAAGGGTAATGTTCAGTAACATCCTTAATTACTCCAAATAATCTAAAAAACATCATAAGTTTGAATTTATTAGAGATCAATTTAAATTTAGGGAAGAACAATTTAAGATAAAAAATGAAATAGATTTAATTGTAAAATGAATATTAAGCTCACTAGGAAATCTAAACCTTTAATTTTAACAATAATTTCAATTTCTCTATTATTTTCTGTTACTGTTTGGTTTTCTGCTAATGCAATCACTCCTCAATTAATAAATCTATGGAATCTTAATTCGGTTAATCTCGCGTTATTAAGTAT
Source organism: uncultured archaeon (assembly GCA_964486045.1). Classification (GTDB taxonomy): domain Archaea; phylum Asgardarchaeota; class Lokiarchaeia; order Sigyniarchaeales; family SOKP01; genus Loki-b32. The sequence continues at coordinate 5,991 of CAZALK010000022.1, read as the reverse complement.
AATTTTAATTATTGGATTTGTGCTAGGTGGTTTTATCTATTCACTTTTTAATTTACCTGATATAGTTAAAACACCGCTTTTTTTTAGTTTAAATGCATTATTAGCAGCATTAGGAAACTTCCTTGCAGCCCTCTCTCCAAATTTCACAATTTTTATCACTTTCCGTTTTATAACAGGATTCTTCTTGGCAGGAGTTTATCCAACCTCGATGAAATTAATATCATCATGGTATAAAAGAAATCGTGGATTTGCAATTGGAATTTTATTAGGTGCTTTAACCGCAGGATCAGGCTTACCTTTCATATTTAATCTTACTGGGTTGCCAAATTGGCGTATATTATTAAGTTTATCCTCCTTACTAGCTTTAATTAGCTCTATCCTCATATTTTTACTTATTAAAGAAGGTCCACATTTAATAAATGGCGCAAAATTTAAAATTTCAAACATAAAAGAACTTTTTAGTAAGAAATCAGTCAGGTATGCAAATTATTCTTATTTTGGACATATGTGGGAGTTATATGCTTTTTGGGTTTGGATTCCTAAGTTTTTACAGGAAGTTCATTCTCGAACGAATCCAGGAATAGATGTTAATTTATATTTTTCATTAGGAACTTTTGTAGTATTTGTAAGCGGAGCATTAGGAAATATTATTGGTGGTAAAGTTGCTGATAAAATTGGTAGAACGAAGTTTAATATTTTTATGTTAGCTGTTAGTGGTACTAGTTCGTTGATGATTGGATTCTTTTTACAAAATTATATTTTAGCTATAGTCATTGCCGTCATATGGGGCCTTACAGTAGTCCCTGATTCACCTCAATATTCTGCTATGATTTCAGAATTATCAGATCCTGCATATATCGGTACATCTTTAGCAATTCAAACTGCAATTGGCTTTGCTATTTCAAATGTTTCAATTTGGCTCTTACCTGTCATTGTTGAATTAATTGGTTGGACTTTTGGATTTGCTTTCTTAGTTTTTGGCCCTATTTTTGGGATCATTTCACTAATAAAATTAAGAAAAGAACCCGATTCAGGGAAGATTGCATTAGGAAAGAAATAGTGATCTTCATTCATCTATTCAGAAATTTTTAAAAAAGTGATCAAACGTTTCCTTTTATTTAATTGCTAACCTGGGATTAACTTCACCACATTTTTCTAAAGTAATAAGCTCTCTCATCGTCAAATAATTTCCTAAAAAATCAGTATAGAATATCGTGGCATAAGAAATTGAATTATTAAAATTGGAGCCTTTTCTTCCTTTTAAGAGAAATTTATTATGTAAAAATTAGGAAAATTAGAATTTAATCACTAACCTGTTGAATTTGAGACTACTTATTTTGCGAACTCCATGATCTCCAGATGAATATGTGCAGTTAATTAACCCAGCAGCATCTAACTTTTTAATCTGGGCGGATATATTAGCTTCTGTCATATGTAAAATAGAGGCAATATTTGAAACATCCATCGGTTCATCTTGGATGTGTTGTAGTATTTTCCGCCTTGTTCGTGAGGAGAGCGCTTTAACAATCAGTTCAATCTGTTCATCTGATTCCACAGAGATAGATTCAGATTTATTTTCTAAATTAACTTCCAATATTCCAGTTTGTGAAATTTCCATGACCTTTAATTCAACCCTTAATAAATTTTTTGCTTTTGAATGCAAGAGGATTATGTGGTTTTACACTTTTAATATTTGCCAATGCAAATTTTGATATTTCGGTAATTTTGTCAGTATTCATTTGTATAGGATTAAATACATTAGTTACTTAAGTTACATATGATATTAAAAAAAAAAAATTTCGGTTTTTGTTTCAAAAATGCATTGCATTAATTAACCAATCATTTAATAAAAGAATATCGTAGTATAAATCCAAATCAAAAATAAAATTACTGTATTTGCTTTATTCTTGATTTTTTTAGATGAAAATAGCAAAACTCAATCCAAATTTTGATAGAAATTGTTTCAAGTTAAACGTCATGAAAAATGACAATTTTTGATCAAAACTTTAAAAATTAGGTGCAAATTCTGCTATCAATTTTAATTTAGCCTTTAACATGTCTATTGGTTTGTTTTCAAAACCTTTTAATTAAAGAAATAAAATTTGCAGAAAAGAAATAATTAAATGTTGTTAATGTCTAAACTTGTAGTTTAATACTTAAAATAATCACTTTTCTCATATTAAATTTCCTTATCTTATATTTCTCGGAAAATTTTTAATATTTTGCACTATTCCCTTAGTTTATATTCATTTTTATTATTGAAAATAGAAATCATTAAGATTTTATAAATAAGCTTAATCAAAACCTATAATCAATTATTAATGCTTTCCATAAAAACCATAAAAAACAATCATTAAAATACCAGGGTTACTTTTATTACATAAGATGTTAATATATTACAATAATTACATTCAAGATCTCATGAGGATTCATTAAATGAGTCCTAATCCATCACAAAAATCTAGCAGATCAATAAAATCCAGATCCCAAAAAGCAAAAACTACGAGTGATTCAACAGTAGTAATAACAGTAAGAATTGATGAAGAATTAAATAATAATTTAGAAGCTATTAAAAGGGATTTAGGCATTTCAAAAGCAGATATAATTAGAAATTACTTGGAATTATCAAAATACTTGATTAAGCAAAGGACATCTGTCAAATCGCTAGATGATCAAGATTTCATGATAATATTAAAAAGTTATTTACGAGAATTAGTTGAGGTAATACCAGATGATGATCAAATAGTTTTAGGTGATAAATTTGCACGCTTTATTAACGCTATAGCACTAATCAAAAATCGGATAGATATAAATTTTAAATTAGATTTATGTAACAACTTAGGTTTTTTTAGAAAATATATTGATGATCAAAATTTTTTACTCATTTCCAAAAAATTTGGACCTAAAAAATTTGTGGAAGCTTTTATATGGCGAATATTCAAAAATAAAGAACTTAATCCAAGATATACTGAAAATGAATTAAAGGGAAGTAAAAATTTGACACAGCAATATAATAGAGAGATTCGTCCATTAGATCGTATTTCCTCCTATTATTCTTATGGGTTTGCAAAAATTCCTGAGGAAAAAACCTAAAAATAGCATAAGCTAATTTTTAAGCTTCTGTCTAACTGAGATAAAGAAGAAAAAACTATTTCTTTTCTACAATTTCCTTTAATCCTAAAACAGGAACAATTATTTTATAAGGTCGAAATAGTATTTCATAATTTAATTCATGTAGCGCCCTTTCAATATAGAAATATGTTATTAAGACATGACTAAGTTTCAGATTTTGTAGTATTTTTCGCATTAATTTTTTCTCCCAAGTATTTAGAATATTTAGGACTATATCAAGAATTTTATTTAACGGTCTAGCAGCTCTCCTGAAGTACAGGTTGTAAAGTATTTCTTCTGGTACTTCATATTTCTCTTTTCGAATAATATTTTTCTCAATAAAGTTAAGCATAGTGTTAAATTTTATATAACTTAGAGCTCTTAAGAATGATGCTAAGTCTTTTTCAACTGGGAATTTCTTTTTTTTTTCTTCAAAAGAAAGTTGCGGGTCTCCTTCGAAATCGATAAAATAATAATTATATTTACTATCAGCTTTGGTATATAGTATCTGTTCCATATGTAGATCTTGATGTACTGGTTGAATATCAATATTTACATCTTCGAATTCTGAACGAAATTTTTCAACTATATCTTTAATATCGATTAGAATTGAACTAATCTTAGGTAGATTAAAAAAAGCACTTTCAGGTTGCTGGGTCATATAGCCTAATAACTCCGAAATCATGGTATTCAACGTCTCTGTATAATTTTTAAGATACTCTTTACTCCCCACGGATTCTAAACTATAATGCTCTTCTTCAGGTAAAATCAATGACTTATGCAGACTTTTAATGTAGTTTCCAATTTCTGAAGATATTTTTAAAGTTTCAATACAATTATCATTAATTACCTTAGAGATATTTGATTTTTCGCTAAATTCCATATAATCTTTATTTACATCCTTAAAAATGCTATTAATCATAGAATTTAGCTCATTCCAGTATATTTCACCTAAATTTCCAGTAGTAGGAACACCTTCAATTATTCCAATTGTGTCTTTATCACGAATTTTAATTGTCCCATATATTTTTGGGGCATTTGGGAAGTTATTTTTTACCAACATAAATAATATTGAAGGTTCTAAACTCACTGAATAATCCTTATAAGATTTTAAAACATAAGAAATAGGTGGTTGGCTGGGAGCACGCTTATTAGCGATATTCAGCATAAATAACATATTTGTTGTATTTCCCTTACCAAGTTGGTTTAAAGTAAGGTCATATCTCTCTGGATTTAATCCCGCTTCAATTAAGTTTTGCACTTTCTTCATATCATTTTCATTTTCAAACTGTTTAGAATAGAGGATTAGATCCATATCCATTGACGGAAACTGTTCTGAAATTTTTGCATCAAATAACATTTTTCTCCAAAAAAATAAGCAAAACTCCGCTTCTAATAAGTTTAATGTGAAGATTTTCTGTTTTTTGTCAACAGTCATTACAAGTTTTTTACTAAATGTGTTTTCAGTAAGATTAATAATCGTTTCTCTAGTTTTTTCAACCGGTTCTAAAATTTCTTCAATTTTCTCATAGTATATTAAAGGAAGAAAGTAAGTCTTAGAATAATTAGATGTTTTAACTTCGATTACATTTAGTAAAATCCTTTCTGAAATTAATTCAAAATAATTAATTAAGATTGAAAACTCTAAATTTGAGAGAGTTGATTTATCCCCAAACCACCTTCTTGAAAGAAGCCATCCCTTAAATTCATTTGAGTTGCAAACTCCCTGAACTAAATCTTTATCGAAGGATTTAATCATATAAACCACTTTTTTCAATATTAAATATAATAATTAGTTATCTTTTATAAGTGAAAATCTTTTACTTATATTTAACTACTACAAAAAAGGCAAAGTGAAACAGAAGGATTATTAGCTACAAACCAAATTTGATTATTCGCTTAGTTTATTTACTTCGCAGTATGACCTTACGCTATTTATAAAAAGAATGAAAAGAATAGTTGTAAAAATTTATTGAGAGCTGCACTAAATTTTGTAAAGACTCCTCTTTAAGATAAGGTAACTTTTAGTGTTAATACTTCTTTCACTGAATATTACGTCAATGCGAATTCACTCCTTCAAGATGTGTTCGAAAATCTACTAATCAATGCGGTAGTCCATAATAAAAATGAAGTCATCAAAATTACTGTCAGAGTTTCAGAAGTACGTAAACGAAAGAAGAAGTATTTGAAAATGGAATTTATAGACAATGGGGTTGGAATCGATGATGAAAAGAAAAAGAATATTTTTAAATTGAAGAATACACACCACGATAACGGAAAAAGTATGGGATTTGGATTATTTTCAGTTAAGAATTTGGTTGATTCCTATAAAGGTGAAATTTGGATTGAAGATAAAGTAAAGGGGGATTTTTCAAAAGGAAGCAATTTTACTTTATTGATTCCGAAAGCCGCTATATAAATCAACTAATTAAAGCAGTAATTGGTTAACTCTCACGAGATAATACCAATGTTGAGATTACAATAACAAGAATAAGAGCAATAACTACAATACTGATCCATCGGTTGTTGTTTTGGAATTCAAGTCGCACTAAAAAAGGCATATTATTAACATATAAAAATATGCCCACTAACCCAGAAACTGCTATAACGATAATTAGTTAAACCGAATATAGCAAGAAATTGAGGATTAATTTCCAGAATTTTTCAGCAGATTTTAAAGGTATTTTAGGATAAAACAAGACACTTGATAGAGAATACATTTAATGAAAATATAAGAACTTAAAAAAGATTCTTTCAAATAATAATTAAAAAACAATCTAACCTGATTTCTTCAAATGATCATTTAAAGATAATATATTGAAACCAAAAAAATAAAAAAAAAAAAAAAAAAAAAAAAAAAAAAAAAAAAAAAAAAAAAAA
>CAZALK010000021.1:0-74274 GCA_964486045.1 uncultured archaeon | reverse complement strand
TTTTTTTTTTTTTTTTTTTTTTTTTTTTTTTTTTTTTTTTTTTTTTTTTTTTTTCTTAAGATTTAGTTAGATTAGATTTGTTATATAGTTTTTATTACATAACTTTTACCGAAGTTCGAATTAATCGTGGAGCAACTTAATTTAAATACTTATGTCAGGGTTAGATTTGTTATAAAAGGAAATTCAAAAATCAGAAAGGTTATTTTCACAAAATGGAAATAAAGACTCTTAATATGAGTATATAAAAATAGAAAAATTAAAAAAAATTACCTAATATAATTTTGTTTTACTGGATTATAGCCAACAACAACCTTCATTACTTTTCTTTTTTTTCCGTTCATTTTTTTTTAACCTTTTATTGTGTTTTTTGTATAATATTAAATTATGTAAGCTTCAATATATAGTTTCAACTAAGGTACTTCTCGCGAAGTTCGAATTAATAGGAAAGTGCATCTAATTTAAATAGTATAAAAAACTAATTATAATTAGATTTAAAAAAAACCAAATGATCGACTAAAGAACTGGCGAGTAGAATGGTCAACTATCCTCCTGAGGAGATTCATAATCCCCCAGTATTAGAGAAAAAGAATTTTGAGCACATAATCCTTTGGATGTTAAATAATAATGAAGAATGCGAGTGGTCTAATTTTACAGAAGAACCTCTTGGACTGAGATTATCTACTCTCTCAAAGTATCTATCATTATTAAAAGGTAAGCATTTTGCAGAAAATATTTCGAGAGGGCACTATAAAATCACATCGGAGGGAAAAAAGAGATTTTTAGAATTATCTAGTTCAAGTGAAAAAAAGAGAAAGTTAAGTTATCCACCGGCAGTTATAAGGAGAAGGAGAACCTATAATCATTGGATATTGTGGATGGTATATAATAATAATCACTGTAAATGGGCCGATTTTTTAGCTGAGCCTCTTTCTATTAATCAGTCTTCGTTGTCGAAGAATCTGAATTTGTTGCAGGATCAAGGATTTTTGAAAAAAGAGGATAAAGAATATAGAATCACTCGATCTGGAAAGATAGAATATTCCAGAATTCTCCGTGATTATAATCTTGATCGTCAATCAATTTTAGACGAAGAAAGTAAGAGAATTGAAGAGGTTACTAAAAAAACTATTAAATTTTTCATTAAATATAACATTGATGACGAGGATATCCAATTTAGGTTTCTTGCTAATATGTTGAGATTAGATTATTCCCGAGTAGAGTCTATGCTCACGAATGAAGATGATTTTGATAAAATCTTACTTTTTATTTCAACAAATCATCCAGATCAATTTCCCGAATATATAACCACTGAAGATTTTTCAAACACTTATGGGATTAAGGTTACAAAACTGGAGTATTATATCGATGAAATTGTTGAAAATAATATATATCCGATAAAATTTTTTAAGTTTTTAGTACCTCCAGATAAGGACTATTACTTTCAGGAAAATGAAAGGTTAGAAATAATGCTTCGGACCATTATAGAAGACCACATTACCAAATTTACTTATTTAAATAAACTTTTTTCACGAACTATTAATATTCGGACCAAAATGGATGAAATATTAGAAGATGCTTGCGGTATTTTATTCGATAAAAAATTAAAAAATTCCTTACGACAGTTTTTACCTGATTACATTAATTATTTAGCATATAAAATCGAAGCAAAAGTAGAATTGAAAGAAACATTAGACAAATTAGAGGGAATAATATGGCAAGATATGGTTGATATATTTCAGTCAAAGAGCACTGAGGGCATAGAAGGTCATTACGAACAAGAAATTAAAGAAATATCTGAGGAAATTCAAGCAAATCCAGAGAAAATTGATTTATATTATTCAAAAATTAAAGTATTGATCTACTACGAATTGTTTAGTGAAGTATTAGAGGCGTTAGACGAAATGTCGAAAATTTTTCCTAAAAGTGAAAAAGAGATAAAAATGAAAAGAGCATCTGTTCTTCGAAGAATGCAAGAAGTTGAGGCTGGACTTGAGATTATTGAAGAATTGATCATAAAATATCCTGAAGATAATGATTTAGTAAATTATAAAGCATACTGGTTACAATATTTAGACAAAAAAGAAGAATCTTTAAAGATAATTGAGGATTTAGTTAGTCGTTTTCCTGATAATGGAATATATCACGATACATACGGAGAGATTTTAATGTATTTTGAAGAATATGAGGAAGCAGCTGGAGAGTTCTTAGAAGCACTAGAATTAGAAAGTGACAATTGGTATGTTCACCAGACTTATATTAAATTAGGAATTTGCTATCGAGAACTAGAAAACTACGAGTTAGCGATTATGAATCTTGAAAAAGGAATAGAACTTACAGAAAATGAAGTTGTTGATTTGGAAACAAAAGAAAAATGGCTCTCAATTGGAAATCTTTTTCTGGTGGAAATAGAGCAGTTTCTTTAATTATACTTATTTCTAATTTACTATCTTCAAAATCTTGTTTAGAAGTGGATTAATAATTAATAGAAGCTTCTTTAACTAATTTAATTTTTATCTAATATTAAAAAAATCATCAATTTTTAATAAAACACATAATTATTTAATCAAACAAGTAATTAACGTTATTAATTAAATTTCATTTTGATTTTTGTGATGCATTCAGTATTAATTGCTAATCGAGGAGAAATCGCCGTTCGAGTGATACGTGCTTGCCGGATAAAAAACTTAAGGTCCATTGCTGTATTTTGTGAAGAAGACAAAGATTCTTTACATGTAAAAATGGCAGATGAAGCATATTGCATTGGAGAGGAGTCAGTTGAGTGTACTTATTTAAACATTCCAAAACTACTTGACATAATTGAGCGTTCTAAGGCTGATGCTGTCCATCCCGGATATGGGTTTTTAAGTGAAAATGCAGAATTTGCTAGAGAAATAATAAAATTGGGAAAAACCTTTATAGGACCTAGCCCGGATATTATTGATTTCTTAGGTAATAAGGTTCAGGCCAAAAAACTTGGTGAAAAAGTTGGGTTACCAGTACTACCTGGTTCAGATGGATTTGTAAAAACATTAAAAGAAGCAATAACAATTGCGAATAAAATTGGTTATCCTATAATTATTAAGGCAGCTTTCGGAGGTGGAGGTCGAGGAATGGAAATTGTGGAAGCTGAGGATGATTTGAAGATTGCTATGGAGGGATGCCAATTAATTGCCTTAAAATATTTTGGTCGTGAAGAAGTATTAATTGAAAAATCAGTTAATGCTCCCCGCCATGTAGAAATTCAATTTATGGGAGATAATTTTGGGAATATCGTCCATTTAGGGGATCGGGAATGTACGATCCAACGATCGCATCAAAAACTTATTGAGGAAGCCCCTTCATTTTTACCGAGAGAAATCGTTAATGATTTAGGGGAAAAAACATGCTTATTAGCCCGTGAATTAGGATATTCAAATGTAGGTACAGCTGAATTTCTTTGGAAGGATAACAAGCTCTATTTTAATGAAGTAAACCCAAGGATCCAAGTGGAACATGTAGTTACTGAAATGGTAACAGGTATAGATTTAGTTGAAGAACAATTAAGTATCGCTTCAAACAAACCTTTAAGCTTCACACAAGAGGAAATTTCATTTAACGGTCACGCGATTGAATTTCGAATAAATGCTGAAGATCCTAATAATTCGTTCATGCCTCAGAATGGGAAAATTACTCGCTTAATCGTTCCAGGTGGCCCAAAAGTCCGATTTGATAGTCATATATATCCAAATTATGTAATTCCTCACAATTTTGATTCATTAATTGGGAAATTAATAGTTTGGGGGAAAACAAGGAAGAGAGCAATAAATCTTTCCATTAGTGCTTTAAAAGAATTAGCCATTTCAGGGATTAACACCAATTTAGACTTGCATAAAGTAATAGTAGAAACAAAAGAATTTAAAAAAGGGGATCTATCCACCGACTTCTTAGTTCGAACAAACATTATAAAGGATTTGAAAGATCTTGAAAGAAAAAAGTTAGCAGCGGTTTTTCAATTCGTCAAAGAGCTTAATTATTCAATTCAGCCAATTCAAACTATCTCAAAAACATCTACTAAATGGCGGGATTATGCTAAAATTGAGCAGGTCCGATAAGTAACAAAATCTAATTTTCAATTTTAATTAACTGTTGATCTTGTCCAACATTCTCATCAACATCAACAAAAATTTGTGTAATAGTACCCTTTATAGGAGATAATATCCTATTTTTCATTTTCATCGCTTCTAATATAAGAATTAGCTGTTCTTTTTCAACACGTTCGTTCTCCCGTGTTAAAATTTGTAAAATTTTCCCGGGAATAGGAGCCCTTACTATAACCATTTTCGCTACTTGGCTTGCAGAACCAGAATCTACTGCTTTTAAATAGGGTTTTATTTCAATATCAATTTCTTCACCCTCTAAAAACAATTTTCCATCAATAAGTTCCAAATTAAACTGGCAATCCTCAAATGTCACTCGATATAATTTTGCAGTCTCTTGAATCACTATTGGGGAATAAATATGATCATCAACCTTTAATTTTCCATCGTCTAGCGGAGTGATGATATAGTCTCTTCCGCGAAATTTGACTTGTCTTTGCATGAATATTCTCTCTTTATAGATTTTTATTATTTGATACTAGATGAATATTAAAAAATTCAACGACCTTCTCACACATTGTTTGAAAATGATTTTTATCAGTAAAATTATGGTTCGCCCCATCAAGTATCTCAATTTTTTTCTCCTTAGATTTAACTTTGTTAAAAAGCTCATGAAATCCTTTTTCTGGGAATAACGCATCTTTATTTCCTGCGATTAGATAAAATGGTTTTGTTAAAAAATTAGCTAATTTGTCAGGATTAAATTGCTTAGTTTGTTTAGAATATTCTTTCTTAAAATCAATATCTGCAAACCTCATTTCCTTATTTCGAGTCAACGCTCTTATGAAAAACTTAAACAACGGATTTTTAGGGATAATTTCGGTGTCAAAAACTGGCGAGCGAACAGCAAGACATTTTACTCGTTTATCTCTAACGGCATGGCAAAGAATCATTGCCCCACCAAAACTTTCACCCAGCAATCCAATTTTTAATGGATTAATTTTTGGATTATGGACTAAAATATTTATTACTTCTTCAATATTTGCTTGAGCATCATAATAGGTGAAAACTCCAGTACTCGTTCTTACTCCTTGATGATCGTAAGTGAAATAAGCAATGTTATTTTCTATAAAATATTGTGCAAATCTTTGCTCATCTTCTTCGGGTGATTTTCCTGGCAACCCATTAACACGGATAACGAGAGGGAAGAGTTTACCATTCTTGGATTCAGGTAAAAAAAGAATACTGTGTAAAATTTCAGAGCGTACCTTAATTTCTATTATGATTTTTTCCATGATTTACACCGAGTTTATAACGACAATCAAAAATTAAATCTCGCAATAAGATATCACATATTTTTCAGTGAATTCAGATTTTAATATTAATTTTTTGAATTTTTTATTGAATTCTGGTTGATCTTTTTTAGCGATCAAAGAAAATTTCTTCTGCTTTTCATTATACTTTAATTCAACATCACGAAAATTAACATTAAAACCTTCCCCAATCGCTTTTGAAAAGGCTTCTTTAGCAGTAAAATATAGAGTACCTAATTTATTATTTTCCGAAATTAACTCTATCTCAGATTCAGTAAACACTTCTTTATAGAAAGAAGGAGATCGTGATTCTATTATCTCTAAATCGATCCCAACTTGGTTTTTACTCATGATTGCTACAGAAAATTCATGTGAATGGCTAATTGAAAGATTAATTGGGATTTTCTGCTTAGTATTGTTTGAATAATAGAAAGGTTTTCCTTTTTCATTCTTTTGAATTTCAATATCGTGATAAGAGAGAATTTCAGGTGATTGTCTTATATAACATTCTTTCGCAGTAATAATTCCTGAAAAATATTCGAGTTTTCGTTTTTCATTTCTAAATCTTTTGGAAGCATCAATTTCATATTCAGTTAGATGAGTTTCTAAAAATTTTGGATCTGTTTGATATAAAAGTTTTAATTTCTCAATAGGAAGGATGTGAAAAATGTTAGAGTTCTTACCATTTTTAAGAAGATAATATTCTTTTAATGTAGCTAAATAATTAGATAGACTTTCTGATATGTCAAATGAAAGTGGAGAATGGATAATTTCCAGATTTGAAACTTTCATAATAATCTCGTGATTTTCATCCAAGATCACAGAATTATAGTATGAACGTTCTTTATCTTTTTTCAAAAATTTAGCAACTATGTATTTCGGTTTTTGGTTTGATAATATTTCAAGAGTGGAAATTTTAGAGGGAAGAGATATGTGATTATTAACAATAACATCAAACAATGCGGCTGTTTGAAAAATACTTTCTATTGCTAATGGTTCGAGTTGAAATTTATCTCCTTCACTATTTCTGGTTAGTGAAGTTGTTGGAATATCAACTTTTGCTATTATTTTTCCATTTTCTAGTTGAATAATTTCATCTAACACTTGGAAACTTTTTCCATGGAAGAAAATCTCGTATATATCGTTTTTATCAAGTAGAGGGATTAATGGTTCTAAAATAGGTTCCTTTTTCCATTTCATTTTTTTTATTGATTTTCCAAGCTCTGCATTGAAGTGTTCCTTAATTAGGGGTTTTCCTTTCAAAACAAGAGGATAAGTCTTCGATAAAAGAGTAATTTCATTGTTAGAATAATTATACTTCAGTTCAACTTCAACTGGCTTGTTTAATGGAATTTTTAAGGGAGTGTGGAAGTTAACTTTTGAAATAGAAGCCATGGGTTTTTCAAATACATTGTTATAGAATTCTGCGAAAGTTTCCAGAACCATTACACCAGGGAATACTGGTTTTTGCTGAATTTGATGATCGTGTAAATAAATGTCAAATTCAGAGTTTAGGGTGTTTGAACCAATGATAAAATCTGGTTGATAATTCATTTTATCTATCATCGGAAATTCCAATTTGTTAATTGTTTTAGTAACATTTAGTTTTTCTTCAAAAATCCCCAGTTTTCCACCAACAATATATTCTCCTTTGAAATTATTTAATAGTAATTTGGAAAATATATTAACACCAATTTGTGGTGGGACAGGGACAACTCCTGCTTGAGTAAGGATTTGTAGGGTTGAACCCTGAGTGGCCATTCCAATACCTGCCCAAGCTGTCCAATCTATAGCTAAGAATGGGATTTTTCGCTGAGAATAGTCCCAAGCCAGCCTTGATAAATAAGCATTTGCAAAAGCATAATCAATTTGACCTTGATTGCCATAACGCCCAGCAACTGATGAAAATGCCATAAATAATTTCATGTTTTGAAGTTCTAAATGCTTGAGAACATTTAAAAAGCCTCCTACTTTAACATTAACAACTAAATGGGCCATCTTCAAATTTTTCTTCAGAAAACTCTTTGATTCTTCGATACCAGCTCCATGAACGACGATCGTTATTGGTTTTTCAACGTCTTTATGGATTTGTTGGAATGTTTTTTGCATTTTTTCGTCGTTGGTTACATCAACTGCGTAATATTGGACTTCTAAACCCTTATTCCTTAAACTTTCTACGTTTCGAAGAGTATCCAATTTATCTTGAAAATTTTTCCATTCTCTTTTAATCATAACAGGAGTTACCTTTTCCTGTTTAGACTTCATCAAAATAGTTATTTCTTGCTTCTTTTCCTCTAATTTTTCTGGAGATTGATGTAGGTATTCATGTAATGAATCCTCATAAGGGGCCAATCCTAGTAATATCAGGTGTGGTTTAATACTATTCGTCAATTCGTCTATACAAGCAAAAGTGATTCCCTGGGCACCTCCTGTGGCCAATAATACATCATCTTTTGTTATTGAATAGTTACCTTGTTTAGGAAATTCTTCTATTTTTTTTCTTAACAATGTATACCGAATGTTATCTTTATAGGCTACCTCTTCAATATTATCCCATATTAAAATTTCTTGGTTAATTTGCTCCGGATTCACCGAGTAAATGTGCTTGATTGGTATTTGAAACTCTCTATTAATAGATTTGATGAAAGCACCAATACTAGAAGAGAGAGCGTTAGCCCCTTGTTCCCACCCGAAGTAGCTTTCTGGAGAAAGAATAATGATTTTTTCTATAATAGAAATATTTAATGATTGAAAAATAATAAATAAACTGTCAAAAAAAGACAAACTATCATTGAGGGAATATTGAGTATTGTCTGGAACAACTAGGATGATAACTTTAAAATCACCATCTAAAAGAGATTCACTTTTTGTATTTTTTAGATCTTTTATGTAATTTTCTTCACTAGTAATGTCGAAAATTTGAGTTTTTAATCCTATTTTTTGGAAGTCTTCACGTAAATTTTGGTAATTTGATAAACTTGAATTAATATTTAATATAAGTGCTTCAAAATTCTTAAATTTTGGAATCTTTTTGGAAGATTGTAGGTTAAAAATACGAGAAGGAATTACTTGTGAGACGTAAATCTCTTCCTCAACGTCCTCCTCCAGTTTCTCTAAGGATTTTCCCATATTTATAGGGATCTCTAATTTTTCTTCCTCTAATTTTAGAGTTTTACTCACAAACTGCATAATAAAATTTGTTATCTCAGAAGGTGTGCGTATTTCTGTCAAATTGATCTCAATAGATTCTTCTAGATTATAAAACTCTCGCAATTCACCGAAAATCTCAGCTTGTTTTACTGTATCAATCCCCAAATCTTCTTCTAAGTCATAAGAATCCTCAATATCCGAAATTTCATAGCCTGTTTTGTCGGCAATGATCTTCTTCACCACATTACTCACTTGTTTTGTATTTGAAGTTTCACCCATTTCCGTAGTTATGTCTTTTTGTGGAACATCAGTATCGGTTTTTATACTTTGGATATTTAAGTTTTCTTGAATTTGTTGAATTATGTCTTTAATACTTTTTAATCCTGCTAGATTTATTTCTGTTTCTTCTGGGATCTTCAGAAAATTTCGCATTTCCCCAAAAATTTCTGCTTGTTTCACAGTATCGATACCTAAATCTTCTTCCAGATCAAAATTCACATCAATATCTTCGGTGTCATACCCTGTTTTTTCAGAAATAATCTGAATTAGTTTTTCTTCAAGTTGTCTGTTATCTGGACTAAAAACAACTGTACTGGAGGAAGTATCAGAATCCAAAAATTCAGTAAGCATTTGAACAATAGCATTAATTGTTCGATAATCTGCTAAATTGAATGAATCATCAATTTCAATATTCCATTTTTCTCGAATTTCTCCAAAAATTTCTGCCTGCTTTACGGTATCAATTCCAAGGTCTTCTTCCAAATCATAATCTTCTTCAATATCGCCAGGATCATAGCCTGTTTTTGATGAAATAATTTGTTTGATTTGATTTGAGATATCAATCGTTTCAATAATATCTGATCTTTGAGTAGTTTCCTTTGAATTTGGTGATAAAGATGTTTGGGTAGGTTTAATAAGCTCTGTGTTCATCTTTAATACTCTTCCATCATCAAACAAATGCTTCATACCTCCTCCTATTTTTTGAAGCCAACGACTATACTCAATTTTACCTAACCGATTATTATAAGAAACTAAACGGAACAAAACAAGAGCGAGTTGAGAACCAAACCCAGCAGCTAGACGTAGGGCATATTTTTTCCTTTCATTTGAACCTTTGGCAAATTTAAATTTTTTAAAATTTGGATCAATTCTTTTCAAATTTGCTACGGGAGGAATAATACCCCTCTCCATGGATTTTATCGCTACTGCTTCTTCAATTCCTGCTCCCATTGCATGACCCGTGTAACCTTTAGTATTGACTATTACTATATCATAAGCATTTTTACCAAAAGTTTGTTCTAAAGCATCTAGTTCAGATTCAGCACTTCCTCCTCGAGCTGGGGAATATGTTTCATGACTTACAAACATTCCCTCATTAGCCATTTCATTTTTAGTAATACCATGCCTTTCCACCATTTCTGTAACGAATTCATCTAATTTTCGACTAATATGGGCTTTATCCAGTCGAGTTCCATGATATGCGCTATTTACAAAAGAAGTTCCAAGGATTTCTACTATTGGTTTTACGCCTCGGGCTTTAGCTTCAGACTCTTGTTCAATAACAAATGCACCTGCTCCAGCACCTATTATGATCCCATTTCTCCCTTTACCAAATGGGAGAACTGCATCTTCCCATCGAGATTGTGTTGTTGCTGCCCCACTTGTTAGAAATCCAGCGCCAATCCATTGAAAAAGATTTTTGCTTGTAACATTATCAGCAGAAATTACAATTACCCTTTTACATCTGCCTGTTCGTATCCAATCTTCTGCAACCCCTATAGCTTGAGGTGTAGAGGCACAAGCTGCATTAACGGCTGTGTTTGGGCCCTTTGCTTTTATTAATTGGGCAAACTGAGAATGACCCATTGATAATACTCGAAACAAAAATGCACGGTTAAAATTATTATCCCTCTCCGAAGCGTCACCATCAGATTTGGATGATAACTCATCTGTGAAATTGTCCAATCCCGGAAATGCGGATGCAAAGACAATTCCTGTCTCATCTTGAATATCTTCGGGTAATACCCAATCACCAGGTAAAATCTTACCCGTAGACGTTTTAATTCTAGTTCGCACTAAAGGAATACCCGCATCCTTTAACGCATCATATCCAGCACAAATTGCGAGTTGATAAGTAATATCTAAAGCATTTAGCATTTTAGCATCAAATTGATAATCATCGGTGGGATTAAATTTTCCCAATTGCCCTGCAAGGTGTATAACTTTAGATAATTCATCTACAGGTTGAAATGTAGCATTCCCATTTGGTGATTTTTCTAACCGAATGATATTCTGTTGGAGTAATTGAGTTTCAAATTCTTTCCCTACTGGTTCAATTAAATTTATTCCGTGGAGAATATCATCAATATTTTGATCATCAAAAACATTCCGATTTTTTCCAGGAAGTCCCAATCCTACTCCAGTTATCATAATAGGATCAGCATTGAATTTGGGTCCATCTAAAGTGGACGGTTGTTTAAAAGAAGATTGATATTTCTTCATATAGCTTTGAAATCCTTGAATTAGAACTGAAGATAATAATTCTTTTTGCTCTTCCAAAAATTCATTAAAGAAAGGTAATTGTCTTATTTTATTTATTTCATCATTAGATCTAGGAATAAATTGGGTTGTAGGAACTCTAGTAGAAGTTGGAGTTAAACTTGACTTAGAAACTTGTTGAGATTGTAATGCAGTCTTAACAGGTTCAACGGATTTTTTTGGTGCAAGAGTCTTAAACTGCTCAAGGATTTTCTGAATGTGTTCTCCTTCGGGAGCTTTTGGTGAAAGTGTATAATTTACTTCAATATTTTTATGTTTCTTTAAAATATCTTTAGTAAAGAAGAACAGAGCTTTTTTCGGTCCTATTTCCAGAAATTTTCTGCCCCCATGGTGATAAATATTTAAAGTTTCATCAACCCACCTTACAGGAGATGTAATTTGTTTAAGAAGAATTGATTTAATTTTTTCAGGATCTTCCGGGTAGATTTTCCCAGTAACATTACTAAATACTGGAATTCTGGGGGTGTTAAACTTGATTGATTTAAGAAATGATTTCAACTTTTCCTCAGCATGAGCAACATATTTAGAGTGAAACGCATTTGAAACGTTTAATTTTATAGCCCGGATCCCTTTTTCTGAGAAAGTACTCACTGCGGACTCAATTTCAGAGACTTCACCTGCTATAACTATTTGTGAAGTTGAATTATAATTAGAAATTGAAACATTTTCTACAGATAGTTCCTTTAATGTTTTTTCAACAATTTCTGAAGATGCAAAGATAGCAGCCATAGTACATTCAACTCCAGGGGGTAATTCCGCCATAGCTTTTCCTCGAGTTATTACTACTTTCAAACCATCCTCAAAATTTAATACACCAGCAGTAACCAATGCTGCAAATTCTCCAAGACTATGACCTCCGACTAACCCCGGGATAATTCCTTTTGAATAAAAAAGGTTATATAACGCCATCTCAACTGAATAAATAGCAGGTTGAGTATATTGAGTTTGGCGTAATTTGTTTGAGCTTTCCTCTTCAGTTATTTCTGGAGATCCGAATATTATTTCAAGTAAATCGAATCCACCAAAATTTTTGCATATTTCATTAGCATTGTCAAGTGTATTCTTTATAATTTGATATTTTTGATATAACTCTTTAGCCATTCCTACATATTGGCTTCCTTGACCGCTGAATAAAAAGCAAAGCTCTGGAGAAACCGCAATAGTAGAAGGAATAGAATCGAGTAAATTATCGGGAATTGGATCTTTTTGACTAGCAAAAGGAGTTGCATCATATAATTGAGGAATAAATTCTTCAAGAATAACATGATAATTAGTTCCGCCAAATCCAAATGAAGATACCCCTGCTCTTCTTATGTTATCTTCAGGGGATATCCAACTAATAGGTTCAGTATTAACATAATATGGGCTTGTCTCCCAATCTATTGAAGGGTTAGGAGTAACATAATTTACTGAAGGGGGAATTATCTTATGGTGTAATGCTAGTACACTCTTGATGATACCTGCGATACCGGATGCACTTTTGAGATGCCCAATTTGACTTTTTATTGACCCAATCGCTAATTTTTGATTCATATCTCTGCCAGAGAAAAATTGTTTTAGTACGTTCAATTCAGTAGCATCTCCAACGATTGTAGAAGTTCCATGACATTCAAGATATTGAATCTCTGATGGTTTGGTATTACTATCATTTAAAGCTCGCTCAATAGCTAACCTTTGTCCATCAGGGTTTGGAGCTGTAATTCCCTTTCCTTTTCCATCAGAAGAACCTCCATATCCACTAATGATAGCATAAATCTTATTTTTATCTCGTATAGCATCCTCAAGTAGTCTTAAAACCATAAATCCTGCTCCTTCCCCCATAATAAATCCATCTGCACGAGCATCAAAAGGATAAGAACCGTTTTCAGATAAAGCCCCAATTTTACAGAATTTTATGAAAGTCTGTGGATCCATTGAACTATCTGAACCACCTACTAAAACAGCGTCATAATCCTTCACAAGTAACCCATTAATAGCAGTATCGATAGCAGCTAAACTTGAAGCACAAGCAGCGTCTATTGACATACTCTTGCCTGTTAGATTAAATACATTTGCTACTCTGCCTGCAATAATATTTGATAATTCACCGGGCATGGAATCTTCATTAATCGTTGGAATTTGTTTTACAATTTTCTCTTCAAGGAAGTTTAGAAGATTATTTTTTTGATCTTGGTTTAGAATCTTTTGAGAACTAGCTTCGTTAATTCTGTATTTAATCTCACTAAAAATTATGCGTTTATTACTGAGACGTTGAGCATCTCCTCCAGAGGAGTTACCAACTATAGTTGCAATAGGTAACCGTTGTTTCGCATTAGTAGGATACCCCGCATCGATAAGTGCTTCTTCTGCAGTTTTAACAGCCAATTTTTGGACTAAATCCATCCTTTCTGCCATTTTTGGAGGGATGCGATATTTAATTGACTTGAATTCAAAGTTTTTGATAAATCCACCGATTTTTGTGTAGGTTTTTTCGGGGACGGAGTGATCTTTATTATAGAATATTTCAGGATCCCACCTTTCATTTGGAACTTCTATAATTGAGTATTTTTTATTTTTGATATTTTCCCAGAATTTTGGAATGTTTTCAGCATCCGGAAAAATCCCACCTAACCCAATAATAGCAACTTTTTTTCCAAAAGATACACCACTTCCCATTTTTTTTTCACTTTTCTTTGGTTTGTATTCCAAGATTTCATTAAAAAGTTGAGATACCTTTATATTAAAGGATTTTCTACCTCCCTCTATGACATCGTAATGAATTTGAGATATGCTTCTTAATGTTTTTTGTAGTGCAATTGATTCACCTGTCATAAAAGCCCCATCAGTTAATTGTCTTTTATTAGATGTAGGAATAAATTGCGTAGTACCACTTCCTTCAATGTGATTTTCATTCCAAATTTCTGCTTTTGTAGCAATTCTTAATGCTCCTAAATTATCTTTTTCGAACATTTCCTTTCGTTCTGAAATAGAAATCCCTTGAGTTTTCCGTAAATTTTCATTTTTTATAGTATTAAACGCAAATTCTGAAGGGATTACTCTTGCACGAGTATTTACGCTCGTTCCAATTACGGTTGTACATGAATTATTCAATAATAGTGCTTGATAAACTGGTGATAATGCTTGAGTGTTAACAATCTCTTCACTCAATAAATAAGCAGTACCCATTTGAATTCCAGGGTTAATAATATCAAGGTGCTCTCCAATCATGCCAGCAAGCATCGCGGTGCTTATATCATTTATGATACCACCGGCGAAAATAAGATTGACTTTTTCTTTTCTCTCTTGCTTGCTTATATATAAATATTCCAAAATACATTCCCATAAAATAAAAGAAGAAAGAATCCCAAAATGACCTCCACACTCACTCCCTTCTAAAATCATAAAATCAAGGTGTTTTTTTAAGGCATCCTTGAACATTGATAAAGCGGGTGTATGAATTAATACGGTATTTCCAAGATTTTTGACTCGTAAACCTAAATCGACGGATCCAGCCGCGACTAGTGTGATTTTAGGGCCAAATTTAGAAATTAACTTAAGATGCTCCTCCCTACGAGCTTTAACTGCCTCTAGGCCAATGATCCCTGATCCATATGAGGTCTCAGATAATTTACTCGATTTAGCTTCACTCAATAAAGCAGAAGCTTCATTTTCCAGTAAACCACCGAGAGCGAATATTGGAAGTGCCCCATTTTCAGCAATTTTTGTAGCAAAAGCAATGTGATCAGAAACATTCGCCATCGGACCTTGAATAACAGGATAAATGATATTAAAATTCTTGGCAAAATCAGAATTTTTCGCAAACGGCCACCGTTCCTTAACACTTTCTAACTGTTTCTGAATTATCTTTGGTATACTCTGTAAAAAATTTTCTAAATTATTGAACGAATCGAGAATAAATTTCGCAAAAGTAATACCTTGGTCGCTAGGTAGCCAAGAATGTTTTGGTTCAAGATCAGAATAAATTTTCTGATTATTTGCGAGTTCATTTATTTTCGTTTTAAGCTTCTCTTTTAGGTTACCAAGTTCTGCATGGAATTCTTCATTGAGTTTTGAAAATTCTTTTTTTTCAATTTCTTTTAATGAGCGAATAGATTTATTAGCTAACTTTCCAATTAAACGGTAATTAAACCGTGATGTTTCTTTAAAAATGTAAAAATCGGTCTCTTCAATGGTCTTGATATAATCTTTAAATTCAGGACTTAGCGGACATTCAGGAAGAAGAAATAGCTGGCTTTCTACAACTACACCTAAAGCACCACCAATAAAGGCTGAGGAGATATTGAATACTCCAAATCCCCCTTGGATTACAAAAGAGAGTCCAGCTTTAAAAAATTCTTGAATAAGAATAAAGCTATTTTTTACACCAACCATTCCCCCTGCTTCACTTCCTTTTACAAGAAATAATTCAGCCCAATCTGCATTTTTATAAGCTTCTTCTAAATAAGAAACTTCAGAAAGGAGTAAATTTGAGGTTTTTTTCAACTTTGCAATATCTTTTGAATCTGGTGAAAACGCACAGATAATAATTGGGACCACATCTTGAAATTCAAGATAATTAAGAATTTCATTGGTAGATACTCTAATTCCCCATAAATGATCAGAAGACATTAACGTAAAACACTTATTAAGAAGTGTTTGGCATTGATTTATGTTCAATCCTTCAAGATCAACTAAACCAACACCTCCCATTCGGCAAATTTCAATTGAAAGTGCAGGATCAGTTATACCCTTTGGCGAATAACCCCATATGGGAATCCTTCCCTTGCCTAAAATATCTAAAACATCTTTTCTCTTCTTCATAAAAATCAACAATTATAAATATTAAACAGGAGAAATCCCGTGTTTTCGCTTAGGAGACTGATCACGTTTTGTTTCAAAAAATTTCAAGCTTTTAACGATTTCAAGACGAGTCTCATGTGGAAAAATTACTTTGTCTATTTGTCCCTTTTCAGCTACATGATATGGATTAGAAAATTCTTTCCTGTATTCTTCTGTGAATTCTTTTAACATTTTATCAGGATCTTCTGTCTCCTTTAAATGATTTCGAAAAAGAATTTTGCAAGCTCCTTCTGCACCCATAACAGCAATTTGAGCAGAATTCCAAGCTAAATTGATATCTGAACCTAACTGTTTTGAGTTCATTACAATATATGCTCCTCCATAAGCTTTACGGATAATTACCGTAATTTTTACTACAGTTGCCTCAGAATAAGCATAAATTAATTTGGCGCCGTGTCTGATAATTCCTGAATTTTCTTGTTTTATCCCTGGTATAAATCCCGGAACATCAACAAGTGTTATTAGAGGAATATTGAATGAATCACAAAATCGAATAAACCTAGCGGCTTTATCAGATGCATTATAATCAATTGCACCACTTAGATATAGCGGTTGGTTAGCAATAATACCCACTGTTTGATTCTCTATCCTTCCAAACCCAATAACGATATTTTTAGCCCAATTAGGGAAAATTTCGAAGAATGATTCTTGATCAACAACTAAATTAATTAATGTTTCCATATCATACGGTTCATTTTCACTTTCGGGCACAACTTTATTTAATAGATAAGGATCCATTGCATTAAATTTTTCTAAAGGGGACGGGGGATCATCTAAATTATTTGATGGCAAGTAAGTTAATAATTTCCTAACGAGTTCTAGTGCTTCTTCTTCAGTATCCGCAACTCTGTGACAAACACCAGAAATTGTTGAGTGAATTTCAGGGCCTCCTAATCCCAAAAATGACACATCTTCTCCCGTTACTGATTTAACCACTTGAGGTCCTGTGATAAACATAAAGGCGTTTTTTCCACCCATAATAAGAAAATCGGTTAATGCTGGACTATAGGCAGCTCCTCCAGCAGAAGTACCTAAAACTACAGATATTTGAGGAATAATTCCTGATGCCTGTACATTTCGATAAAATATATCTCCTAATCCATCTAATGCATCAACGCCTTCTTGGATCCGAGCACCTCCCGAATCTATTAGACCGATCACAGGACATCCCATTTTTAATGCTAAATCCATAATTTTGCATATTTTTTGAGCATGAGCTTTTCCAATAGTTCCACCAAGTACTGTAAAATCTTGGCTATAAATGAACACTTTTCGGCCATTTATTGTTCCATAACCAGTGACAACTCCATCTCCAAGAAATCTTTTATTCTCTAATCCAAATTTGTAGGAGCGATGCTTAACCAACGAGCCAATTTCGATAAATGACTCATAGTCTACTAACAATTCAATCCTTTCTCGAGCTGTTAGCTTACCTTTCTTATGTTGAGTATCAATACGTTCTTTTCCGCCTCCAATTCGGGATTCTTCTCTCAACTCTTGCAGTTTTTCAGTAATTTTGAAGTTGTCTTTTGACTCGTTATCTTTTAGAATCATCTTAATTCTTCAACTATTTAATTAAACAAATTATTATTTTTATCAAAGATTAATTTATAAAATTTTTACATGATAACACACTATCAAAAGTATTAAATTTTACATGGCTTTATTAAAATTTCCTCGGATTTTTATTAAGTTCAATGACCGAGATAATCGTTTGGAAAAAAATAAAAAAAAATATTGTAGAATAAGGGAGTTTCAAGTTTAAGCAAAAATGTTTATGATGTTGAGATTTGAAAGTTAAAGATATTTAAATGGATACACTTTTCAATAATAACTAGCTAATTAATTAATAACTTGTACAATAAATTCGATTTGAAATGCTTTCTAAAATAAAGATTATTCACATTGATAAAACAAGCTCTACCCAAGATGCTGTAGTTGAATACCTAAAAAATGATTATTACCCATCAATATTATTAATTGCTAAAATCCAAACTAAAGGGCGTGGAAGGAGAGAAGATGATTGGGTTTCCCCGGAGGGGGGATTTTGGGCAACTCTTGGAATTTCTATTTCATTAGATTTAAATAAATCACAATTAGCTCTATTTCATTATTTTACTGCTATCATGCTAACACGAGTTATTAAAGAGGAATATAATTTAGTAGTTCAAATTAAGTGGCCAAATGATTTATTGTATGAAAATAAAAAACTTGCAGGAATCCTAATTGATTATATTGTAAGTCCTCGAAGAAATTATCTTTTGATTGGAATGGGAGTAAATTTAAATAACTCAAGTAATGCGATGCCAAATAATCTAAAATCGATTACAATATCCATCAAAGACATAATAAAAAAAGAAGTTTCGTTAGATCAATTTGCTCAACAGATACGTTCTCGCGTAAAGCACTACTTTTCACCAATTACGGAACACAATGAAAAAGAAACTCAACAATTAATCCAGGAATATAATCAATATTTGAGAATTTATGAAAGGGAAGTCATTCTTGATGATTCAAAGAGATATTTTTGTAAAGGAATTAATCATGAGGGAGTAATGCAATTTAGGAAAGGTGATAATACTTTAAATTTAACGATTGATGACTTAACAAGAATAAAAAGAATTTTATAGCCTTTCTACGAGTATGGAGATAATATTGTTGCCGAATCCTCCGAAATTACAAGTTATTCCTGATTGCGCACCATCTACTTGTCTCTTACCCGCTTCTCCTCTCAATTGCCATACCAACTCAACAACTTGAGCTACACCAGTAGCACCTAAAGGATGTCCTCGAGCTTTCAAGCCTCCGGATGGATTGATTGGAATTTTACCACCAATTTCCGTTAAACCTTCATGCGCAGCCTTAGCACCTTCACCCTTTTTGAAAAATCCCAAATCTTCACTTTGGATGACTTCTAATATGGTAAACGCATCATGTACTTCACATACATCTATGTCTTGAGCTGACTTTTTTGCCATCCGATATGCTTTATCGGAACAAATTCTCAAAGCTTTTAACGTTAAAATATCATCGCGTTCATAAAGGATATGCGTATCTGTTGCTTGACCAATACCAGAAATTAATATAGGAGTATCACAATATTTCTTCGCTATATCAGCATTACATAGTACTAACGCGGCAGCTCCATCTGAGATAGGACAGCTATTAAAAAGTCTTATGGGATCAGCAATTATTGGATTAACCTTATCATCAGTTAAGAAATCATAAACATTTTCCCAATTTCCTTTTCCTTTCTGAATGCTATTTTTCATAAAATCTTCGATAGTCCTTTGGAAGTGAGCAAACCGATTTGAAGCACCATTCTTATGATTTTTTATTACGATGTCTGAAAACCAATCAAGTTTTGCGTTATACCTTTCAATATAAGTTCTCATCAACATTCCTGTTAGTGAGGGAATTGAAACTCCATGACGTCTTTCAGCTTGATGATGGGTAATAGTAGCCACATATGAAGTAATAAACCCAGGTGTCTTAATATGGGTCATTTTTTCACCTCCCACGACTAATACTAAATCACTCATTCCCGATGCAATTGCTTGAAAACCTGCCTTAACAGCTGAGCCACCACTTGCAGGGCCATTTTTAATCTGATCTGCGGCAGCGGGAATTAGATTAATTCTATCTACGAGAGCACTAGCAACCCCAGTAATTTGATTAAATGCATCTGAACCCATACATCCCACAAAAACAGAATCAAAATCTATATCATTAGTGTTAGAATCTTCTAACGCACCTAAAGATGCTTCAGATAATAAATCTATCAATCCTTTATCTTCTATTCGGCCAAATTTAGTATGTCCAACCCCTATGATAGCAACTTTATTCATAATAAACAATTTAATTAGATTTAGTAATATCTGAATTAATCTTTGGCTAATTTTTTTCTAAAACCTTCAGTTAATAGGGGGACAATAACTTTGAAGTCACCTACAATACCATAATCACACACATCAAATATAGGAGCATTGGGGTCCTTGTTTATGGCAATAATCCTCTTACTACTCCTCATACCTACTAAATGTTGAGTTGTTCCTGATATACCACATGCTATATAGATGTTAGGGCAAACTACTGTACCACTTTGTCCCACTTGACATGATTTTGAAATCCATCCTGCATCTACAGATGCTCTGCTAGCACCAACTGCTGCATTTAATACTTCTGCTAATTCCTCAATTAATCTAAAATTTTCTTTACTCCCGATACCCCTACCCCCAGATACGATAATATCAGCTTCATCAATAGGTTTTACATCTAATGTTGTTGTTTTGATTTCTTCAATTACTCTTGTTTTAAGCTGGTCTAAATCTAATTCCAATGGAAAATTTATAATTTCAGGTTGATTCTTCTCAGTTGGTTCAGATTTTTCCATAACATTTGGTCTTACTGATGTGATTTGAGGTCTTCTGTCTGGGCAGATTATATCTGCTAAGTAATTACCACCATAAACAGAACGAGTCTGCACTAAATTTCCATCTTGAACTTTCAAGTCAACACAGTCTGCTGTTAAGCCTGTTTCCAATGATGCTGCAACTCTTGGAGCTAAATCTCTCCCAATTTTGGTTGCTGGAAATAATAGTATATTTGGTGTATATTTTTTAATTAGGTTAATTAGAATAGGAGAATATGTTTCAGTTAGGTAATCCTCCAATATTTCATTTTCACATAAATATATTTTATCTATATTATGATAAGAAAGTTCTTCACAGAACCTTGAACAATCTCTTCCAAGAATAATCATACATACTTTATTGACAGAATTTTCTGCTAATTCTTTAGCCTTCCCCAATAATTCAAAGGTAACTCCCCTAATATTTGATTTCTTAATTTCTACATATACCCAAATATCTTTACTTTTTGTGATAATTAGATCACCTTATCCTTGCCTAATAAATCCATTAACTTCTCTACAGCGGTTTGTGGTTCATCGGTAATAATTATCCCTTCTTCTCGCTTCAGGGGTTTATAAAGTTTAATTATCTTGATTAACGATCCATCTGAACCAAATTTAGTTTTGTCAGCTTCGATGTCCTCCAATTTCCAAACTTCAAATGGTTTCTTCCGAGCAGCTAATATTTTTGGTAATGGTGGGATGCGAGGTTGAAATGACGAAGGTGGAATCCCAGCAATAACTAATGGAAGCTCTGCTTCTATTATCCTATAACCCTCATCTGTTTGGGTTTTTATTTTTATCTTCCCATTTTCAACATTCTCAACGCTTTCGGCATAGGTTACCTGAGGAATATTTAATATTGCAGCTAATTCAGGCCCAACCTGGCTTGATCCAGTGTCAAAAGATGAATTCCCACAAAAAATAATATTATACTCACCGATTTTATTTATCGTAGTTGCTAGGATATTAGCTGTAGCAAAAGTATCGGAATTCTGAAAATTATCATCATCTAGTAGGATCCCCTTATCCGCACCTAATGCAAAACATCTCATTAATGTACTTTTTGTCTCAGCATCCCCAATAGAAATGGCAATAATTTCATCTCCTTCCTGTTTTATTTTAATTGCTTCCTCTAAAATAAACTGGTCGAACGGGTTGATAATTGTTGACACTCCTTCTTGCAATACTTTATTTGTATCTGGATCAAATTTAAGGTCGTTTGTTTCAGGAACTTGCTTAACACATACAATAAATCTCATAATTATGAAAATTTCTTTTTAGAAACACTTAATCTTTTCAAGATTAATTTAAATACTATTAAAAATATAAAAAAAAGTTATTGATATTATTTATATGATGTCAATTCCTTTCCAAGAAGCTCTCTTGCTACAATCATTTTCATAACTTCACGCGTGCCTTCAGCTAATGAAAACGACCTAACAGCTCGCCAAGCTGCTTGATCAGGGCATTCTCTAGAATATCCAAAAGCTCCTTGCCATTGAATAACATCGTTAATTGCTTCACAGGCCCAATCAGAAGCAAACATTTTTGACATTGCTACAATTTTACTTGTTTCAAACCTATTTCCTTTTCCTTCTTGTTCCAAATCAATAGCTCTTAACGCTTCATAGCCCAACCTTTTCAGCATTTCTAACTTTGTATAGTGTTCTGCTAATCTAAAGTTTATTTCTTGGAATTTTGCCAAAGGTTTTCCAAACACCTTTCTTTCTTTCACATAATTCATTCCATTTTCTAGTGATTTCAATCCAGCAGCAGCGCAAATAACTGCAATCAAAGCTCTCGCATATTCATACCCTTCATGGATAATATAGAAACCCTTATTTTCTTCACCGAGTATATAATGTTGAGGGATTTTTACGTTATCAATTGAAAACCCACCACAAGAGATTCCTTCTCGACCTAAATCATCAATGTAGGTAGGTGTAATTCCTTCAACTGTTAAAGGTAGGTAGAATACCGTCATACCCCTTGAACCCAACTCCGGAGATTGATGAGCAATAGTAATGTGCCCTCCACCATTGGTTACAGCTTCTCTAACACCACTAATATACATTTTTTCTCCATTAACAATAAATGAATCCCCATCTTTCTTTATGGTAGTCTTTCCCCCAACAACATCAGTACCACCGCCACTTTCTGTTGTAGCTATTCCGAGAAACCAATCACCGCTAGTTGCCTTTGGAAATATTTCTTTTTTAGCTTCCTCGGTGCCATATTTGTTAAGTAGATATCCCCATGCGGCTTGAACTAAGTAAAATACGCATGTTGAACCAGTACAGTCTCCTTTAGCTAATTCTTCGGCTATTACTCCAGCAGTAACGGCATTTAATCCAGAGCCACCATAAGCAGGATCAGCTGTACATGCAAGTAAACCTAATTCTGCCATACCTTTGATAATATCATCTGGTATTTTTTTGTTCTTCTCCATGTCAAGTGCGATTGGAGCAATTTTCTTTTGAGCAAATTCTTTTACACTTTCTCGTATTAATTCTTGCTCTTCTGTAAATTCTATCATATTATTGATCCCATTAAAATCATTTTTTTTAGTTTTAATTCTATGAGACTTAATGAAAATTAATTAAATAATTTTATTTAAGAATGAAAATTGATTGACATAAAAATAACATCATTCGTGAAAGCAAAAATGTTGAAAGGTATCCATTTTTTATTAATATATGCATGTAATTATGCATGTGATCATTGTTTTTTATACTGCAGTCCAAGTACTAAAGGGACGTTCACTTTAGAACAAATTAGAAGTGTTATCAATGAAGTGAAGAAAATTGGGACAGTTGAGTGGATTTATTTCGAAGGAGATGAACCATTTCTGTATTATCCTATAATGATCGAAGGGGTGAAGCTTGCAAAAAAACATGGATTTAAAACCGGAATAGTAACCAATTCATTTTGGGCAACTAGTATTGAGGATGCAGAAATCTGGCTTAAATCTTTTTCAGAATCTGGCATAGATGATTTTAGTGTAAGCGATGACACATTCCATTACGAAAATGAAAAAGAAAATTTATCGAAAAATGCAAAAAAGGCAGCTGAAAATCTTAAATTACCTGTTTTAACAATTTGTATTGATAAACCTACAGTTAAAACTGAAAAGGATCAAGTAAAAGGAAATCCTGTAATAGGTGGAGGAGCGATGTTTAAAGGAAGATCCGTTGAAAAGTTGATTAAAGGTTTACCCAAGAGACCATGGGATGAATTAATTGAATGCCCACATGAAGATTTTAAGGAACTCGGAAGAATTCATTTAGATTCTTTTGGAAATGCACATATTTGTCAAGGTCTAAGCATTGGAAACTTTTGGAAGACTCCACTATCAGATTTGATTGATGGTTATGATGCTGAGTCTCACCCGATATGCGGACCCCTAATTAGAGGAGGTCCAGCTCAATTAGTTAGAGAATATGATATAGAACATGAAAAAAAGTATGTTGATGAATGTCATCTATGTTTTACCACCAGACTAAGATTAATTGATAAATTTCCAAAATATCTCGTACCTCACCAAGTTTATGGCATAGAATAAAGATTAATACACTTTTGAATATCCATTTAAATAGCTTTTACCTAGATAAGCCTTTAACCAAAGTGTTAAATACAAATACTTTTGTTAGTTATTGATATAATTATCAGATATCATTTTTTACCTATCTTTATTGAAATTAGTTGAGGTTGAGAAATCTTGGTCGAAGTACAAGAAAAATTAAGGATTTTTGAAGAATCTTTTGAAATGATAACAGAAAGTATAGATGAACCACTTTTTATTATAAATCAGGATTATGTGGTCGAATACGCGAGTCAATTACCTCTTTTGAAGTTGCTGGGATATTCTAATGATGAATTACAAGGAAATTCTTTATTAGATTTTATATATGAGGAAGATCTCGAAGTAGCTATTTATACGTTAAAGAATTGTCCTGATAATAAAACAGATTCGACTCGGTTAAAATTCAAACATAAACTTGGGGTTGTCAAGATTTTTGAATTTTATGTACAAAAAACCGTCGATTATAACAGAACCGTTAAATTCTTGATAATTTTAAAAGATTTTACAGAAATCATTGAGCAGAGAAAAATGGAAAATTATTTAAAAGTATCAGAAGAGCTTTATCAGGATTTGTATGAAAATGCTCCAAATGCCTACTTCTCCATAGGTGCTGATAAATCAATTCAAAGATTTAATAAAGCAGCCGAGAATCTCTTAGGTTATTCAAAAGAAGAATTATTAGAAATGAAAGACCTAGACTTATATGGAAAAAATGCCAATGGCATTTCTAAAGCTAAAAGATTATTTAATGGCTTGTTAAAAGGGGAAATAATTCAAGATGAAGAACTCCAAATGCAAAAAAAAAATGGTGAACTTGTTTGGATAAGTTTAACAGTGAATCCAATCCTGGATCAAGAACATAAATTAATAGAGTCACGTTCTATAGTTGTGAATATTTCAAGACGTAAAACGGCTGAGCTAAGGTTAAAAAATTTAAAGGATAAATTAGATTATTTGACATCATCGGGACCTACAATTTTTTACACTTCCAAACCATCAGGGGATTATAGTGGAACTTTTTTTAGTAAAAATGTAAAGAATTTAACTGGGTATTCAGCTGAAGAATTTGTTGAGGATTCTGAATTATGGTTAAAGAATATTCATCCAGATGATAAAGATTTCGTACTGTTAAGACTTTCAAAAATATCAAAGGAGAAAAATTTAGGGTTTGAATATAGATTCAAGTTTAAAGATGGAAACCATCATTGGATGCGAAATGAGATTAAACTGATTACTGATGAAAAAAGAAATCCGGTTGAATTAGTCGGTTTTTGGTCAGATATTTCATGGAGTAAAAAATCAGAGGAGAGATTAAGATATCAAGCAAAACTTGTTGAAAATGTATCTGATGGGATTATTTCTACTGATTTAAGCTTTAAAATAGTATCTTGGAATAAAGCTGCTGAATTAATATATGGCTGGAAGGCAAAAGAAGTAATTGGGAAGACCTTATCAGAAATAATTCCGTTAGCATACCCAAACGGTAATAAAGAGGTTAATTTGAACCGAATTCTTAAGGAAGGATTTTGGAAGGGTGAAGTAATTCAACAACATAAGGATGGTACACTTATTGATATTCTATCATCTGTTTCTTTAATTAAAGATGATGACGGGAATCGAATTGGCATTGTAGCTACCAATAGAGATATTACTGAGAAGAAAAAAGCCGAAGATAAGATCAGAGAGTCGGAGAAAAGATTAATAGATTTGATTGAAGCCGTTCCCGTTGGAATTTCCATCACCACGCCCGAAGGAAGGGTCGTTGAATGTAATTCACAAGCTTTCAAGGTTTTCGGTATAAATTCAAAGGAAGAGTTCCTAAAATTACCCGTTTTAACTCGGTATAGCGATCCAAAGGATAGAGAAAGATTTATTATATTACATGAACAAGGGCTAGTAAAAGATTTTGAAGCCAAATTTACGCGGAAGGATGGCAAAGTTTTCTGGGGTTTAATAACTTCTATTGAACAAAAAACCGAAGATCAAACAGTTTATATCAATTCTTTCCAAGATGTTACAGAACGCAAGGAAAGAGAGGAAGAATTACGATTACATAGTGAAATCATGACAAATGTCAGTGAGGGTGTACAACTTGCTCGAATCGATGATGGGATAATTGTCTATGCTAATCCTGCATTAGAGGAAATGTTTGGTTATAATCCCGGAGAACTGATTGGAAAAGATATCGCAATTATTAATGCACCCACAGACAAAAATCCTGAGGAAACGAAAAAAACTATTATGGGAATATTATCAGAAACAGGAGAATGGCATGGGGAAATTAAAAATATTAAGAAAAACGGAACGTTATTTTGGAGCTATGTTAATGTTTCAGTCTTTGATCATCCCGAGTATGGCAAA
Source organism: uncultured archaeon (assembly GCA_964486045.1). Taxonomy (GTDB): domain Archaea; phylum Asgardarchaeota; class Lokiarchaeia; order Sigyniarchaeales; family SOKP01; genus Loki-b32. The sequence goes on along the minus strand of CAZALK010000021.1, from coordinate 47,979 downwards.
GTTCTTGTTTCAGTAAATACTGACATCACCAAACGCAAGAAAGCTCAGCAAAAACTAATAGAATCAGAAATACTGTATAGACATCTCGCTAATGAATTAGAAGTGATTTTTGATCACATACCAGCGGTTATTGCTTATAAAGACACTGAAAATAATTTTTTACGGATTAATAAATTTATGGCTGATGGTCATAACTTAAAAAAAGAAGAAATTGAAGGTAAGAGTGCTTCTGAAATTTATCCTTATGATGAGGCTCAAACATATTGGGAAGATGATTTAGAAGTTATAAAAAATAAAAAACCGAAACTTAATATCATTGAACCTTGGGAAACATCAAGCGGTAGAAAGTGGGCTAATACTAGTAAAATCCCCTATATTGATGAAAATGGAATTGTAAAAGGAATAATCGCATTAGCTGTTGATATAACTGATCGTATAAAAGCTGAACAGGAATTAAAAGACTCAGAAGAAAAATATAGGAACCTTTCAAATCAATATAGAATGCTACTCGAATCTATTACAGATGCTGTTTATGCCTTAAATAGAGATTGGGAATATATAATTGTAAATAATAACGCTGAGAAAATTGTCCATATGCCTGTTGAGAATTTATTAGGTCAAAAAATCTTCGATGTTTTTCCTGGTATTGAAAAAACCCTTTTTTTCAAGACATATGAAAAAGTGATAAACAATAGGAATGCTGAACGTGTAACTGAGTTTTTTACGCATCCAGATGGTCGTGGGGCTTATTACGAAGTGAGTGTATACCCTATAAATGAAGGAATTCTCTGTATCGCTAAAGATATTACCGAAGAGAAAGAAATTGAGGAAAAACTGAAAGATTCAGAAAAAAGATATCGAGAATTATTTGAAAATTCTCCTATTGCCTTATTAGAACAAGATTATTCTGATATGAAAAATTATGTAGATAAATTAAAAGCTTCAGGAATAAAATCTTTTGAGAAATATTTTGATGAAAATCCTGAAGTAGTTATTAAATGTCTCTCTAAGATCAAATTAATAGATGTTAATAATAAAATTGTTGAGTTATACAAATCCAGAAGCAAGAAAGAAATTTTTGATTTGAAAAATCAATTTGAAAAAGACTCATTTCATTCTACAAATCCAGAAGCAATCACGACCAATAAACTAGAATTATTATCTTTGATAGGGGGAAATACAACCTACGAATCTGAAGTTGTTACAAAAACTCTCACAGGAGATACAATATACATTTATATGAGGACTTTGATTATTCCAGGTTTCGAAACAACTTGGTCGAAAGTTATAACTTCTCTTTTAGATATAACAACCCGAAAAAAAACAGAACAAAAATTGAAGGAATCAGAAGAACAATTTAGAACTATAGCTGAACAATCTTCGATTGGTGTAATTATCCAACAAGACGGATATGTAAAATTCGCAAATAAAGCCGTTTCAGAAATTATTGAATATTCTATAGAAGAAATTTACAACCAGGGAGCAGAAAATTTAACTAAAATCATATATAAAGAGGATCTACCATTTATGCTTGAAAAAATTAAAGGGAGACAACCCGGTTTTTATGATTCTGTAGGTCAATTAGAATTAAGAATAAACTCAAAATTAGGGAAAGTTAAATGGGTCTCAATTTTTACAAAACCCATTATATATCTTGGAAAGAGTGCAACTCTATCAACCTTAATAGATGTAACTTCTAAAAAACAAGTGGAGGAAGAGTTAAAAGAAGTCAGCAAATTAAAATCTGACCTACTTACTAGAACATCACATGAATTAAAAACACCATTAGTTTCAATAAAAGGTTACGCAGATTTACTTTTGAGTCAACATTATGATGAACTTAACTTCTACACAATCTCAGTATTACATGAAATTAAGCAGGGATGTTCCCGACTTGAATCATTAATAAAGGACCTTTTAGAAACTTCAAAATTAGAATCTGGAGATATTAAATTAAGTAAATCAGAAGAAGATCTATCATTTTTGTTAAGATTTTGTGTTAAAGATTTACAAGGGTTAATAGAAACTAGAAAACATGAGTTAATTTTAGAAATTCAAGAGAACATGGTTACGCAATTTGAAAAGGAAAAAATCTATGAAGTAATCATAAATCTCTTAGGCAATTCTATAAAGTATACTCCCTCAAATGGGAAAATCAAAATTAATTCAGAAATTAGAGATAATCAGTATATAATTTCAATAACAGATGATGGAATTGGTTTAACGGAGCATGAAAAATCGAAAATTTTCAAAAAATTTGGGAAAGTGGAACGATACGGTAAAGGTCTAGACGTGATTTCTGAGGGCTCTGGCTTAGGTCTCTATATCTCAAAAAAAATGATTGAACTTCATGGTGGAAAAATATGGGTGGAATCTAAAGGTAGAAATGAAGGATCTACATTCTACTTTTCTTTACCGATTATAAGCAGAAAATGATAAATGGATAATTATTACAAAAATATTTCATTAGAATGAGATAAATTTTCTACTCTTTAAACAATCATGGTAGGTTTTTTTTATTTTAATTTAATTACAAGCTCAATTCCATTTTTTCATTTCTAAATTATTTGTATTGAATTTTCACTATTAAGAGTTAAAGAATAAATTAAACATTTTTTAAACATAATGTGATAGTTTAGTAAACCAAACGATTAAATACAACTTCTTTTGTTAGATATTGGTATAAGATTTGCAATTATAGTACCTCCTTCAATTCAAAATTGAAAAGGGGATGAGAAATTTTGATTGAATCAAACAAGTATGATGGAAAAAGAGCTAAAAATATATTTGAAGCTATTTATGATGATTCTCCAATAGGGATTGAACTCTTTGATTCTAATGGAAAATTATTTGATGTGAATCACTCATGTATGGAATTATTTGGTGTTCAAAATAAGGATAAAATAAAGGGATTTGATTTATTTAGTGACCCAAATATACCTCCTGAATATCTTCTTAAATTGAAACAACATAAAACTATAAGATATGAAAGTATATTTGATTTTGATTTAGTAAAAAGTCAGAATTTATACAACACTACTAAATCGGGCAAGATTTATCTTGATGTATTAATCACTCCGTTATTTCTCAACAACATGGAGACCATTAGTAATTACCTTGTTCAAGTCCAAGATATAACTTCTCGTAAAAATGCAGAGCAGAAGTTAATTGATTCGAAAGAAAAACTGCAACATTTAAATAAAAACCTAGAGCAAAAAATAATAGAAAGAACGGAAGAATTAGAAATATCAGAAGAAGAATTCCGGATGCTTTTTGAGAACGCTAATGATGCTATTTTTTTGCATGAAATTTATGATGATAATAATCTGGGAAAGTTCATTAAAGTAAATGAAAAAGCTTGTCAAATGTTTGGTTACAATAATGAAGAACTACTAAAAATGACTCCGTACGATTTAAATGAACCAACTCATTTAAATAAAACCTTAAAAGTACCCAAAACACTTCGTGAAAAAGGAGATCTAACTTTCGAGACGGTGGATATAAAAAAAAATGGTGAAAAAATAGACGTAGAAGCAAGTTCTCATCTTTTTTGGCTTAATGGTAAGAACATGGCTTTAACAATAGTACGAGAGATTTCCGAAAGAAAACGATCTGAGAAAGCCCTTATCGAAAGTGAGGAACGATTTCGATCAACCTTTGAACTAGCTCCCGTTGGTATTGCACACACTACTATAAATGGTACTTTTCTAAGAGTAAACCAACGGCTCTGTGACATTGTAAAATATTCATATGAAGAACTGATTAATTTAACTTTTCAAGAGATAACCCACCCAAAAGACCTTGATGAAGATTTAGAATACGTTTCCCAAGTTTTAGATAATAAAATCCAGAGATTTTCAATGGAAAAGAGATATATTTGTAAGGATAACTCTATAGTATGGATTAATCTTACTGGATCTCTTGTGAGAGAACCTTCGGGAGAGCCGAAATATTTTATAGCGATAATCGAAGATATTAATGAAAAAAAAATATCAGAACAAAAATTAAGAGATTCAGAAAAGAAATATAAAGAATTAAGCAAAGAAATGGAAATGATCTTAGATCATATCCCTGGACTGCTATTTTATAAAGATTCTCAAAATAATTTCATTCGAGTAAATAAATATCTAGCTGATGCGCACAATAAATCTAAAGAGGAGTTAATGGGCAGAAGTTTGTTCGATCTTTATCCAAAACAGGAAGCTCAAGCATATTGGGATGATGATTTAGAGGTTATTAAAACAGGTAAATCTAAACTAAACATTGTTGAACCATGGGATACAGCTGAAGGAAGAAAGTGGGTTCTAACTAGTAAGATTCCTATCATGAATGAAAAAGGAAATGTTTCCGGAATTATTGGTTTTTCCAACGACATAACTGAACAGAAGAATATGGAAGAGGAAGTTCGTATATCTGAGCATAAGTTAAAGACTCTCATGGAAGCAGTACCTGTTGGTATTTCTATTAGTAGTCCTGAAGGAAAGATTCTTGAAACCAATTCAGAAGCAGTAAAAATGTTTGGATACACCTCTAAAGAACAAATGTTACAAACACCCGCAAGAGATTTCTATTATTATGAAGAAGAAAGAGACCTTTTCGTTAAATTACTTGAAAAGAATGGGTATGTAAAAGACTTTGAATTCCTTTCAAAACGCACTGATGGTTCCAGGATGTGGCTTTCCATGAGTTCTGCAGCTCAAACCATAGGAGTGGAAGTAAAGTATATTAATTCGTTTCAAGACATTACCGAACGCAAGAAAGCTGAAGAAAAATTAAGCGAATCAGAAGATAAATTCAGAACAATCGCTGAACAATCATCATTAGGTATTACAATTACTTTTGATGGAAAAATAATTTTTTCAAATTTAGCCGTATCAAATATTATTGAATATTCTATTGAAGAAATTTTTTCCTGGTCTGCTGAAGAAGCTACAAAAATTATACACCAAGATGATCTACCATTTATAATGAAATTACTAAGAGAAAGACAATTTGGTGATTATGATACTGCTTTTAAGTATAGCTGTAGAATTTTGACTAAATCAGGGAAAATAAAATGGGTTGAAATTCATTCAAAACCAATAATTTATCTAAATAAGAAGGCCATACTATCGTCAATGGTAGATATTACTAATCAAAAGGAAGTGGAAGAAAATTTAAAAGAAATAAATAGACTTAAATCAGACCTTCTTAGCAGAACCTCACACGAATTAAAAACACCATTAGTTTCAATAAAGGGTTATGCAGATTTGTTGTTACAACAAAGATTAGAAGAATTTGATTTTTATACGATCTCTATTTTACATGAGATAAAATCAGGGTGTTTTCGACTTGAATCTTTAATAAAGGATCTTTTAAAGACTTCTAAGTTAGAGTCTGGAGAAATGGGGTTAAACAAATCCAAAGAAAATTTATCTTTTTTAATAAGGTTTTGTTTAAATGATTTACAAGGATTAGTAGCTAATAGAAATCATGAACTAATCTTAGAAATTCAAGACTCGATGATAACTCGATTTGAAAAAGAAAGAATCTACGAGGTGCTGATGAATTTATTGAGCAACTCAATTAAATATACACCACCTAAAGGCATAATTAAAATTAACTCAGAAATAAGGGAAAATTTGTATATAATTTCAGTGAAAGATAATGGTATAGGTTTAACTGAAGAGGAAATAACAAAAATCTTTAAGAAATTTGGTAAAATAGAACGATATGGAAAAGGATTAGATGTGATATCCGAAGGTTCCGGGTTGGGCCTCTATATTTCTAAAAAGATCGTTGAGCTTCATGGAGGAAACATTTGGGTGGAATCTGAAGGGAAGAATAAAGGATGCACGTTTTTTTTCTCTTTACCAATACTATAGAATTAATATTAAACAATTGTTTAAGAAATGTAAATTACGGTTTAAAGTCCTTGCTGTATAAATTGTTTTTAACTTTTTTTGTCATTTTCCATTTAAAAGAATTAAAATATTCAAACTTTATTATTATTCTAATTAAAATAAAAACTGTTTTTTGTAAGACAATGTAGAAACTTATAAAACCACTGGGCATAGTATAATGACTTACATCGATAAAGAGAAACTATTAGCTCTATTTAAATGGTATATGCAAGAAGTGGGAGAGTCTTTAATCTCAGTTTTAGTCGTAGGGAATGAAGGTCTAGTTGTTGATATTTTAACAAGAGATTCTGAAGAAATAGATGAAAAAAAATTTGTAGGAGCATTTAGCTCTTTGGTTGAATTAATTCTTAAAAAAATCACTCAAGATTTTGATTTAGGAACTTTTGGAGCAGGAACATTTGATACAGACAAGTATCGTTTTATATTTTGCGAAGCCGGCTCAGAGAATGTGTTGGTTTCAATTCTAAGCCCAGCAACTTTCATTGATGATGTTTTTCCGTATACATATTTAGCAGCCGACAAAGTAGCACGGATTATTGATGGGGAATTACCGGTTAGTCCCGTCATTCCTAAAATTAGAAGGGATACAGAAGTGGAAAAACTAAAACATAAATTAGACTATTATCAGAAAAAATCACATTCTCCTGACTATGTTTACAAACTTAGCCTTATCGGTGATGGAGGAGTAGGAAAAACAAGTATGGCTCAAAGATATGTCCATGATATATTTAAAGGTGATTATAAAGCAACAATCGGAACGTTTATAACTAAAAAAGAATGTGAATTCAAGGAATTAAAAATTTCTGTAAAATTCATGATATGGGATTTAGCAGGACAAAACCAATTCCAACGCTTGTGGCCGGATTATTTAACTGATTCACGCGCAGGAATAATTGTTTATGATATGACAAGCAGAGAATCATTTGAAAATGTAAGAAAATGGTATGATATTATAAAGAGGGTTGCTTTACCCAAAACTATTTTAATCCTTGTAGGAAATAAGGTAGATTTAAGTGATATTAGAGAAGTTTCTGCCAAAGAAGGAATGGATTTAGCTAAAGAATTAGAGGTTTATTATATGGAGACTTCAGCTAAAACCAATGAAAACATTGAGAGTGTTTTTGAGTGGATCGCTCTTCAAATTATCAACACTAATATTGAGGCAGAAAAAGATTCTGTAATAGACAAACAAATAGAAGATGGTTCAAAATTTATAATTTCAAGCCCCCAATTGAAACTTATTAACAATTATTTTACTAAACAATTAGATTTCTGTATAGGTAAAAGTGATACGAGAGATGTTATTAAATACTTAGATATTTTAAAGACTATACAAAAAAATAAGTTGTGAGTAGACTCATTAGATTATGTTATGTTCTTCTAAAGATTAATCAGCTTTTAAGGATTTCCTAAGAATTTTTGAGAATACAGCCTTCGAATATTTAAACCTTATAACCTCAAAATAAAGTTGATACCTGGTCTCCTAGGTATTGCTGCTTTTGCTTTTCTATGAGATGAATTTTCAGCTTCGAAAATCTCAATTGATGCATTTACTTGCTTCTCAATGTATTCTTTTGCTTCATTCAGGATTTGGATTGCAGCTGAATGGCTCCATGGAAAATCAGGAGGTGCTCCATCTTTCACTAAATCTTGAGCATATTTAACTGCACCTTTTCCAATTTTTCGTATGTTAGGATTTTGCATTATTCGCTTAACTAAGTCATTCAACCCATTTTCACGTGCTTCAGAGTAAATTGGATACATCCATTTTGGAGCAATAAACACTTCAATTTTTTCCAATTGTTTATTTTCCTTTTCTAACAAGAAACTTTTCAAATTTTTTATGTCATCAATAAATGAACTTAAGAATTTTTCAGCATATTCTGAATCCTTGATGATTTTAGTTTTATCAACAGTAGGAAATGAAGCATTTGATGCAAAACCTGAATTTCCTTTAATAGCCCAAATTTCTTCAACGACATGGGGAATGAAAGGACAAACTAGCAAAATAATAGTTTCCAGGGCATATGAATATGCTGGACCTTTTGATCCTCGCCTTTTCAAATACCAACGGATATCCTGCAGAGTTTTATGATATGCTGATTGAAAAGCACTTCTCGTGTTCAATTTGGAAAGGGAATTTAGAGTTGTCCCAATTTGTTTTTGAATACGTGAAACTAACCATTGGTCAATTTGTTTTTCTTCTTCATCGTCTACATCCTCTAAAGCCATTTCATACAAGTTCTGGATCCATTTGACATAACTTTCAGCCTCACCTAAAGAGAAAGAAGCATCTTTTAATCCCTCTCCAGCGATCAAGAACCCCAATCTTGTTGCATCTACTCCAAATGCTTTGACAATATCTTCAATAGTTTTGAAGTTTCCCAGCCTTTTAGACATTTTTACACTATCGATTGCTACATAACCATTAACAGCAACACCCAACGGCCAAAACTCTTCTTGAAAAATTGCGGTGTGATGCATTAACATAAAAGTCAAATGATTTGTTAGTAAATCCTTACCTGATGTTCTTAAATTAAAAGGATAGAAATAAACTAATTCTTCTCGAATTTCTTCTAACAATGAGTGATTAATACCAACTTCATCACTAATAATTTTTGGATCACCACTACCCAATAATATGAACTCAAATACCTCATCAGTTGAGTATTCTAATGTGAACCGTCCATCATTGACATATTTGGAAATGATATAATACGCCATATAGATGACTGAATCTGACAAAGTTTCTATTATCCAACCAGTATCCCAGGGCATGGGGGTTCCTAAACCAGATCTGCGGGCACACGCTTTATTTTCTAACCAATCAACTGTATTGTGGAATGCTTTTCGAGCTTCAGTTGGGAAAACATCCATTTCATCCAACAATTTGTGAGTTTTGTCTTTCCACTCAGTATCTGAGAATTTCAAAAACCACTGGTTTTCTAGATATTTAACATGATTTCTAGTACCACACCTGCAAACAACAGGTTCTCCGGGTTCTTTTAAAATGAATGCAAAATTATCGTTAATAAAATCATCAATGATCTTGTCTTTTACTGACTCTACCGTCATATCTTTGTATTTTCCAGTTATTGCAAGCAGTTTCCCAGAATTATGTTCTTTTCGGTAAACTTTTCTAGTTGCTTCTTTTACATCCGGATCATCACGAGAAGTGATATTACGATTTTCGATTTCCTCACCAGCAGGAAATTCACCATATCCCTCTACTTTGATCAAGGCAATTGGTTTGATTGATGTCAATTCATCCTGACCAATACCCCAAATTTTCAAACTATCAGGATTATCCTGTAAATTTTTCAAAGTAATCCAATCCATAGGTGCATGCGCAGGTACTGACATAACAACCCCAGTTGAACCAGCTGTATCTATAAAATCACCAGGTAAGACTATAACCTGATCATTATTAACTGGATTAGTAAGATATGTCCCAATTAGTTCGCTAGTTGCTACTTCTTCAATATCTCCAACTTCAAATTGCTGATCTTTAAACTTAATTACAACATCTTTTGATATAATAACTTTTTCACCATTGATGGTTACTTTAACATATGACGCTTCAGGATGCACAAACATATTAGTGACGCCATAAGTTGTTTCAGGTCTCAAAGTAGCAGGTAGGAAAAAAGCATCGTGTTCCTTAGAATAAAATTTAATAACAATAAAATCCACTACACGAGCCCCTTCTCCTTCCAATCGATCATGATCTCCGGTTGGATTTTGATCTGCTGGACACCAAATTACAGGATGGGATCCTTGAACTACATAACCATCTTTTTTTAATTTCCTATATTGCCATTCTACAAATTTTGAAAATGTTGGAGTTAATTGTGTTGTTACAAATTGCCTGCGCCAGTCGATAGCCAATCCTAATGTCGTTGTTGCCTCAATCCATTTGTTTTTGAAATAATTAACAATGTATTCGGGATCTTTAAATTTTAGAATTTCTTTTTCAGAGACTCCTGATATCTTTAAAGCTCTAATTTGAGATTCATCACCTGCTTTGATTCTTTTTGCAACACCTACGATGGGTTCACCAGTTGCATGAAAAGCGAATGGAAACAATACATTTTTCCCCATCATTCTTTGAAATCTAGCCATTACTTCCGCTTTCAGTAAACTATAACCATGACCTAAATGCGGAGCTCCATTCAAATAAGGGAAAGGGAAATTGATGAAATATTTTTCTCTATCATCTTTATCTGCCTCAAATAGACCTGCTTCGGCCCATTTTTTCTGCCATTTTTTCTCACTTTTCTTATAATTGTATGTGCTTTGATTCATCTAAGTTTGCGCTCCTTTTTTGCTTGTTTTCGCATGTTCCCATTTTTTTTACCTTTGGTTTTTTTTCTTGAGGATTATACATTTTTCTACTCCCTCGTTAAGGTTATTCTCATTATTTTTAGTATTTGTTATTGGATTAATTTCAACACCTTTTATCACGTTCATTTAAACGTTTGATTCTTAGCGTAAAAACCCATGAAAAATTTAAAAGAACGAGATAACATGGATTATTTCGCTTATAATAATAAAACTGCCAGCAGATCTAATAAAGAAAATGATGTCTTTATTGTTAGAACGGTCGTAGTTTTATTTAAAACCATAATACTAGATTCTTTATCTTTTTTAATAAATTTTAGGTAATTTTCAAATCTACACCATTTATTATCATTTGATTATTTAAACAGATTTCTATTCTAAATTATGACACATTTGTATATTTCCTTAGAGCTGGTTTTAGAAATCTTTAAAATTATTATAGAGTAAAGTACAAACGGTTAAATATGATATATCTTATATTTTTAATACTTTTTGATTAAATTTTTGATTGGAAATATATTAGGGTAAACATAACGTGGAAAATTCAGAAGATAAGTCTAATAATTATAAAATATTATCGCTAAAACTTAATATAACTCAATGGAGGACTACTATTGATGCTATGAGTGAAGTTGTTTTCCTTATTGATATGGATCATAAAATTCTACTATGTAATAATGCAACCTTGGAGTTCTTAGGGATATCAGATTTTAATGAAATAATTGGTCATAAATGTTGGGAACTCGTTCATGGTACTAACCAACTAGTTGATTGGTGTCCTATGTCACAGATGCGGACTTCAGGTCACAAAGAAACTTCTATCAAAAATTTGGATGGAAAATGGCTCGAAATTTCTGTAGATCCTGTTTTTGGTGATACAGAAGGTCAGCTCATAGGAGCAGTTCATATTATTACGGATATTACAACAAAAAAACAAGCGGAGGATGCATTACGAGAGTCAGAACAAAAATACCGGGCACTTTTTGATAATTCTCCATTCGCTGTTGGTTTGGTTGATATGACTGGAAAGATAATAGATGTAAATCGTGCTCATGAAGTAGGAGCAGGATATAGTAAAAAGGATCTTATTGGTAAACCCTTTACAGAACTCTCTGCTATTCCTGAAAGGTATTTACCTATAGTCGCAAAAGGATTTAAAAATTTAATAAAAAATGGTACTTCAGAACCACAGGAAATCCAAGTTTACAACAAGGATGGAAGTTTAATTTGGATTTATTTGTATGCTTCTCTAATTAAATTAGGTGATAAAGTAATAATTCAAGTGATCAGCCAAAATATTACGACAATTAAAGAAGCAGAACAAGAATTAAAAAAATTAAATAAAATAAAATCTGAATTATTAAGAAGAACTTCTCATGAGTTAAAAACTCCTTTAGTATCTATCAAGGGTTTCTCAAGTCTTTTATTAGAATTATATAGTGATAATCTTGATGATTATATCCTAAGTACAATTGGAGAAATTAATCAAGGATGCGTCAGATTGGAGAATTTGATTCGAGATATTTTGAAAACAGCAGAACTTGATACTAAATCTGTTCAATTAAAAAAAACAGAAGAAGACTTATCTTTCTTAATCAGATTTTGCGTCAACGAATTACGTGGTTTTATAAAATTACGTAATCATTCAGTGGATTTACAAATTCATGAAGAATTAATATCTAACTTTGAAAAGGAACAAATTCATCAAGTGTTATCGAACCTAATTACTAATGCAATTAAGTATACTCCAATAAATGGCAGAATTGATATTAAATCTGAAATTCAGGATAATTCTTTTTTAGTTTCAATTAAGGATAATGGAATCGGTTTCACTAAGGAGGAAAAAGGGAGGTTGTTTGAGCAATTCGGAAAAATTGAAAGGTATGGGCAAGGATTAAATATAGTATCCGATGGGTCTGGTCTTGGATTATACATTTCAAAAAAGATTGTAGAATTACATGGAGGAAAGATATGGGTCGAATCTGAAGGAAGAAATAAAGGTTCTACCTTTTATTTTACCCTTCCAATAAACATAGAACAAAATAAATAAGCAAGATTTTGTAGAATATGAAATTTAATATCTTCTTTTAAATATTAATGCGTGATTCATAATATTAATTTTGTATATGTTGTTATAAATAATATCTACTTAATTTAATCATTAAATTAGTGTCTAAAATGGTTGATTTTAATCCAAAAGTTTTAAGTAAGGAGGAATTACGCGCAATATCTGCTGGTGTAAATGAAGAAGAATTACTACTTTTTGATAACCACTGTTTGAACAATTATTATGGAAATAAAGTGTTGATTGAAGCTAAAGAACCTGGTTCTCCTTGGGTTGTAGTAAGAGATTTTAAAACAGGAGAAACTTCCGAGATGATTGATTGTACATCTCAGAATTGGACATTAGCTTTAGGGTTTGCTAACCCAGATGTAAATTTTGCTGTCGCTGAACAAATGAGCAGATTAACTCATGTCAAATCAGATGTAGTATCTCCAGCACGAGCTAAGTTTGTCAACAAGTTAGCTGATCTATCCCCTGGGAAATTAAAAGGCGGTAGAGTTCATATTAATAATGAAGGGGGTAGTTTGGCAATTGAAGCTGCTGTAAAACTTGCTCTAATAGCATCAAAGGGAGGTGATCATTTTCTTACTTTTCGGGGAGGGTATCACGGCAATACACTCGCTATGTTAACAGCTTCTCAACCATTCCACACTATAACAAGATTTAGACCGTTTGGAATTGACTTTTTTACTAGAGTGCCACAACCCTATTGTTATCGATGTTTATGGAGATATAAAAATGGGTTTTATGGTAAAAAGGATCCTGAATGTAATTTAGAATGTTTTGATTTAGTTAAGGAATATTTAATGGGCTTAACCACGAGAAAGCTTGCTGGTGTAATACTCGAACCTTGGCAGGCTGCAGGAGGTCACATCCCATTTCCACCAGATTTCCTTATAAAATTACGAGAAGCCTGTGAACAAGAAAAAATATTTGTAATATATGATGAATCTCAGACCGCTGTGTGGAGATGTGGTAAATATTTTACCCTCACAGAAAAGTATGAAAAAGAGCTAAAAATTGATGTTTCGCCTGACATGATGTGTTTTACAAAAGCTCTTGGTGGAGGATTTCCGTTAGGAGCCATGGTGGCATCTACAAAAATTAAAAAAAGATTTATTGGTGCTGAAGATCACACAACATTTTGTAATACACCAATTGGTTGTACTGGAGGACTTGCATCATTCATGGTCATTGAAAGGGCAAAACTAGGGGAAAACTGTGAAAAGCGAGGACAACAAATTACTAAGAGATTAAAAGAATTTCAGGAAAGTTATAATGTTATTGGTGATATAAGAGGTCCAGGATTGTTTATTGGTATTGAGCTAGTAAAGGATCAAAAATCAAGGGAACCTTTTACAGATTTAATGGAAGAAGTATTACATGAGGGAGAAAGACAAAATATCTTCTTTGGTCCTAGTATGCCATATCTTAGTGGTTCTGGAAAGATTCTAATGCGGAATTTAATAAAGATCAAACCTCCACTCGGTATTTCGGATGAAGATGCTGATTTTATTTGCAATAAATTCGAAAGTGTCCTAAAAGCATCATTAAAAAAAATTAACGCGTATTAAACCCTCATATATTATTGGTTCTATTATTTTCCCTCTTAAGGAGGTAAAATGGTTAATAGTGAGGTAGAGTTAGTGTTTAAGGCAATATTGTTATCTTTATATGGTATAATCTTTATTAACGGTATGAAATTCGCTAAATAAAGTGAAATTCCGCGAATTTCCTCCCCATTTAGACAAAATTTTAGTGAAGAATCAAATTTAAAAAAACCAAATTGAGCCCTTGAATCATTCAATCTTCCAATTATTTGATTTTCAAAATAAATTGATTTGTTTTTTTCTCTTTCAAAACAACCATAGGAGATAAGTGTGCCATTTTTATAATGAGGTATACCTCCATCTAGTATGCATTCCTCTTTATTTACCCTTACTTTAACACCATAAATAGGATCTATAAATTTATATAGTCTTTCTGAAAATCTAGCCAGGTAAAATTCAGGATAAACCGAATGGACTTTTATAGGTATTTTTTCATATTTACGTTCTTCAATATTATTTCTACTTTTATTCTTATTAAACGCTAATGAAAAGGTTCTCCCACCACTAGCACGAATAGCATCATTAGAGGGTCTAATCTCTAAATGTAAGTGAGGACTTGACCAATAAGCAAAGTAACCATTTCGAATCGTTTTTCCTATTGGATCTCCTACTCTTATTTGCTGTCCAGATCGAATATCATAAGGTTTAACATGCATGATTTTATAAGTAATTTTACGATTATGAGGATTGCTGACTAAAATAAGATAATCTTTATCGATTCCCCCAATAAATTTAGGTCGCGGGGCTAACAAAATTTTTACCTTTAATATTTCTCCCGAGATTGGACTAAGTACTTCGTATTCGTCTAAAGACAGAGATTGGTAAATATCAATTCCCAAGGCATGTTGATGAGCATAATAAGGAGAAGAGCCTATAGTAAAATGACTAGATTGAGGTATCGACACCTGTATATCATCCATTTTTACGATATTATAAAATTCAAATTTAGTCATACGAGTATTACGGAGGTCTTGAGTCTCTGGATATTAAAGTTAATTAGTCATTATAAAACTGATCCTTCCTTTATTCATAATAATATAGTAAATTTAATTTCTGATTGTTACCTATATGTACTTCAAGCTATCATGATCTCTTTGAAAATACAGAGGATAATAGATTCTCTTAAGGTGGGGAATATTCTTGAAATTAAAAGAGCTCTCTATTATATTTCAGAAAATAATCCAATTCAAGATTCAGAAATAGAATTAAATGAGAGAATTCATAAAATCGTGGATCAAAATTTTTATAAAGTATTATCAAAGTTGCTTAGAACAAGGAAATTTGAACTTTTTAAACTTTTACTTGATTCTTCTGTTAATCTAGACATTTTTATTGATGTCACCAAAATCCCAAAGCGATTTGAACACCTATCTACCATACATCTAAATGGAATAACAAGAGGTCAGATTGGGGATATCTTTAAAGTACTAAAAATTTTTAACGAGTATAATTTACTCAAAAGGGATATTCCCCTTAAAAAGTTCAAAATTATGGAAGAAATTAAAAAAAATACCTTAATTGTAAGTAATTTACGGGATTTATTTGGTAATGTTTCAGATTCCTTAATTTATTTTGTTTATGATTCAATGTTGAAGAACATATTAGAATTATTTAAGTCATCAATGTCCACTGAAGAAGGATACGATTTTTTTTATAATGAAGATCAACTTATGAGGTTTTTTAATAATTACACAATATATGGTTTGAGAGTTGAGAATTTAGGAAGAATAGAGGAGTTTTTTGATGCATTCCAAAAGGAGTATTCGAGATTAGAAAATAAAGGAAATAAAAATAATAAGAAGTTTGTTGAAATTGAATTTAAACAAAGAACTCATTTGGTATCAATAAATAACCTTGAAAAAAACTTGATTAAACTCATGTCGGTAAAAAATCATTACAAATTTTATAACTTATCAATGGTATTGTTCGGAGGATTGGGACCAGAAGGAAATGGATTTACATATTCCACCCCCAAGGGTGAGATACTAGAAATTTGTAGTGACCGAAAAGAAACGAAAGCTATTATAATAAAATATAAGGAATTTCTAAAACAGCAATTTTTGACGAAATTAAATATTGAGTTGAAGAATAATAACATAGAAAAGAACGCAATTGTTAGGATATTAAAATTCCTCTCAGAAATATTGAAACCAAAAGAATTAATAAGCTATTTCAAAACAAAAATATTGCTAAATCGAATTAGGGAATTTCTAAAGGAAATTCAAAATCTACCTGATTTTCAAGAGAAGGAGCTTCAAAAATTGTTAACCAAAATTTCAAAAGCAATTACAATTATCCTCAGACCAATAGAGATGGTAGATCAGTTTAAATGCCGAATGAATCTAATTGAAGAGGGTAATATTAAATCTGAAGATATAGCTAAATTAACAAGTTTAAGGGAAAAATCTCATTATGATGTTTTACGAGAGAGATTCTTCTTTCAAAACCAAATAAAATGGTTTTTCAAGGTATATTCAAAGGAGATTTCAAGTCTTCGAAAATAAACGAGAAAAAATATAGGCTTTATATACCTTCTTGAAGTTTAATTTTTTATATTAATCCCATTAATGTAAAACTAACGAAACCAGGCTCCCAATTAGAGTTGATTAATTAAATTAGGTTATGACCTTCTTATAGATTTTATTGATTTGCTCTTTACTTTCAAGGTCTAAAACAATTTCAACATTACTTGAATCTTTTCAATTTCAAAAACATTCATTTATTTCTTTTGATTGATTCTGTCACACATATAAAAAATTAAAATAAAATTGGTAAAAAAATTGGTAACAGGAACAGTAAAGTGGTTTAATAGCGGTAAAGGCTTTGGATTTATAAATTCGGAGGATGGAAATGATATTTTTGTACATTTTTCAGCATTAGCTGGAGATGAGGATGAGTATAAAACATTAAATGAAGGGGACGAAGTCGAATTTGATGTAGTACAAGGTGAAAAAGGTCCTCAAGCAAATAATGTTGTTGTAACTAAAAAAGCCCCCCCACAACTAAGCTCACGTGGTAGTTACGGCGGTCGTGGTGGAGGCGGTCGTGGTGGAGGCGGTCGTGGTGGAGGCGGTCGTGGTGGAGGCGGTCGTGGTGGAGGCAGTCGTAAAGGCGGTCCTGGAGGTGGAAAAGGCCGTAGTGGTGGCATTAACAAAAAAGGGAGAAGAAGTTACTAATTCTCTTTATTACTATATGCCTACTAATAATGCTACTCAAAATTTTTGAGTAAAAATTATCTTTTTTGGACTTAAAGTTTTTTATTTCTAAACCATCTTCGAGTAATTTTTTTAACGAGGTTTGTGAAATATTTATGTGAGATCGATCATCGGGTTTTATTTTCAAAGGAATCTTTATTTTTCAGAAAATCAAATCTCAACTTTTTACTTCTCACAACCATTAATGTAGAACTTATATAGATTATTTCTTAAAATATCTCAAAAAAGTCAAACTTTATTATTCCTTGTTTCTTTACAAAATCAGTACTTGAAAATTAAAGTACTGTATCAATAATTAAAAATTTGGTTTTGAAATTGGTAAAAGGAACAGTAAAATGGTTTAATAGCCGAAAAGGTTATGGATTTATAAACAGTGAGGAAGGAACTGATGTATTTGTTCATTACAGCGCATTAAGTGGAAGAGATGACGAATATAAAACTTTGAACGAAAATGATAAAGTTGAGTTTGAGGTAGTTGATGGTCAAAAAGGACCTCAAGCAAGCAACGTTGTTGTCACTGAAAAAGCACCTCCTAGCCCATATAATAGAGGCGGTAGAGGAAATTTCCGCTTTTAGTTCTATGAATCTATAAAAAGCTACAAAAAGGAATAAATTATTGTAAGAAAAAAATAATAATAGTAAAAATCTGTTTTGCAATTGTTATCAAATCTTATCTTTTTTTTTAATTATTAGAATTTTCTAATTTACTTTTCAGACATTTTATTTTCAAATAAAATCTTCTCTCGTTAATAGAGTATGGGAAAATTTAGGAAATTTTATATAATCTTCACGAGGTTTAGTCAATCCATAACTTAATTCGAAAAGTTACCACTTTATCAAATTAGAAAGTCTTAAATTATTTTCTTTCACTAAAAAAAGATGATAAACGCTTTATTTTGTCTTTAATTTCAAAGTTTGAAAACAAAATATTATGAAAATGAGTCTACAAGGTTGTCTAGCAAGTCGTAAAGATTCTTCTGGTGAAGGTCAACCCTTACCGTTACAAGACATTTTAAAGATTTGTAAATCGACACTTCAAGCTGCGCAAGCAAATAATTTATTTATTGTGCTTCCCGATGGGGATGATTATACTGGTGGTATATACAAATATAATAGTAAAGAATTTACATTAGTTACAGATAAGGAGAAAACTACTCATAGTATGGAACTCTATCCAGAATTATTTTGGAAAGATACAATAGATTTGGAGGATTTAATTCGCGTAGGACTATGCTGGCAATATCTTTCATTAAAAGTAGGAAGTTTGGGGCTTGGTATCTCCCAACGTGCAAGACCACCAAAAAAATTAAATAAACTCATAAATAAGGTTACAAATCAAAATCATGTATGGCTATACTCGGTTGCAGTACGAGGCAGAGATCGTGGTGAATTAGTAGAAGATTCATCAAAACCGTACCAAAGCGAGTTGGAAGAAGGAACATTTCTCCTTGATACTCCAGATTGTTATAAAAATCGCGGGATATATAATGGATCTTATGAAGGTGTGCCTTTAGATTCTGTAATTTATGATAAAATTGAAAAACGGATTCCTAATAACATATCAATGCATGATCTATCCCAATTACTCTGGGCATGCCAAGGGGAAACTGATCATACAACTCATGGTAATCGAGACGGTATAGAAAAATTTGGTTATGGGCGAGTTCATGCTTCAGGTTGTGCTGGTTATTCTGTTTATCCAATGGTATTTGTAGAAAATTTTGCCGATCTACCAAAAGGAGGTTATATTTATAATCCTGTAGGATTTTCCGCGCTAAATAGATGGGTTCGGGTAAATACGGAGGTGAATTATGATCATTTTATCCAAGAATTTACTACCGACAATTCAAAAACTGAAATTGAAGAGGAATTTGGAATTGATTTATCAAACTGCTTAATTTTACTGTGTATTGATCGTAAAGCGCCATGTTCAGGTTTTATGCATAGTAAAATAGGGAAGGCGTTTATGAATCCGAGATACTGGGCAGAAATTGAAGCCGGGATGGCTTTAGCTGGATTACAACTCCAAGCTAATGCCGTGGGTCTTCAGTGGCAAAAAAAAATTATTATAAACCCAGATAAACCTAGCTACAGAAAAATCTTTAATCTCGATTTAGCTGAAGATTCTATTAATATGATGGCTGGAAGATTAGTAAATCAGGTGAAAAATGAACGATTATCACTAAAAAGCCATCTAGTGCCAGTTCTATTATTTTACCTTAAATAATTTTTAATTTCACCTAGAGAGATGATTATGAGCCTAGTAATAATAAGTGTGATACTATTCACCGTAAGTGCTTTTTTATCAATTATGTTTGCATTATTGATCATAAATAAACTATACATTTCTAAAAGGTTTACAAAAGAGCGAGATTTCCATTTCTATAATGACTTATTTTCATGGGAAATGTTTTATTTTTTTATTGGGTTCGAAAATATAATAAACATTCTTTCAGTATTTTTTTTGACTAATATTGAAATTTCGAATTTACTGCTTAGAATTAGAATAATGATACTATTTTTCCCTTTTTGGAACAAAATCATCCATTTAGAAAAAGTTATGAATAAGATAACTTATGAAAGACATTATTTTGCAGGAGTAATTCCTTTCATTATAGTAATACTGCTAGGTTTTACCAGTTTGCCTGTATTTGTTCTCATAATGATTTTCTTTGGAACATCGTTCATTCCCTATATATTTCTAGTAATATTTTTGAGAAATTCAGATGCAACTAAAAAGACGACAATAAAAATAATTATTGGTGCAATATTTATTGGGTTGGGATGCATTATAAGACCAGAAATATTAGCGGGCTATCCTGTCATTACTGGAACAACAGATCTATTGTTAAACGTAACTATAATTGCTGCGCCTTCTTCGTTAATCATTGGAGTGTTATTAATATTTGAGAGTTTTCGAACAAAGATGAAATGATCAAATGTAAACTAAAAATAATTTTTCTATTTCCAGATATTAATATCTTTTGATTCCAAAAGTCTAAAGATTTTTTTAATTTCATTATCCCCTTTGGAAGCTATCGGTGTGTTTACGATATACAAATCTGAGAGAGATTGAAGATCCAATAAACTTTCTGTAATTTTATTAATTGGATTATTATTTAACCATAGAACTTTTAACGATTTTAAATTGTAAATAGTTTCTGGTATTTTTTTAATTATATTATTACTTAAATCTAAAATTTCGAGATTTTTAAAGCCTGTTGTAAGATTGGGAAATTCTTCCAATTGATTATAGCTCAGACCTAAAACTTTTAATGAATCCAAGTTATTCATGTTTTTTGGTAAATTCCTTAATTGATTACCCCATATTGATAAAACCTCTAGGTTTCTTAATTTAGCAATCGAACCAGATATAGAAGTAATGATATTATGGTCTAAATATAATTCTTTAAGGTTAGTTAAGTTTTCAATTTCACTAGGAAGTTCTATTATGTGATTATCACTTAAATCGAGCTTTTTCAGAGAATTTAAATTCCCTATCGATTCTGGAAGATTCTTAAGTTTATTTTCGGTTAAATAGAGTTCTTCTAACTGTTTTAGATATCCTATGGAAGGGGGCAGGATTTTTAATCCACATCGATTAAAACCTACAACAATAATTCGGTTTCCTTTGTGAGAAAAACCCAAATGAGTTTCCTTATTAATTTTCTCAACAGGTTTTAGATGATTAAGTAAAAAAGTCTTTGAATTCTTTAAATTAGGTTTAATGATATTCAAAACCATATCCATTTCGCTTTTATCAAGGAGAAAGCCTTGTTTTTCTTTAAATTTCTGTTCAATTTGCTCAAAAAATATTTCCATTAATAATTCCAGTTCCTCATTATCAAAATATTCAAGATAGTTCTCTTGAATTAAATATTGAGCAACATTTGTGTAAACATTAGTTAACCTCTCAGCAATTTCATCTTTGAAAACGCTTTTCGCTTTGGGATCTCCCACATCCGTCAATTTTTTTAGTAGAGGAAAAGCTAAATTACTATGGAGTAAACTTGTGTCATAGGTGTTTTCAGACCAGGCTTGTAGATTAGAACAATGACCCCAAAATTCGATTTCTGGTTTTATTTGATTATAACTCATAGTTTTTTCAAAGGTATGATCGAGGGTTTCGCTGATGTCATCAATTGATATGAATTCATCATAATCTTCAATGTTCTCTTTTGGAATTTCTATTAATAAATATTTACACTGAATGAATTTTTTTCCTTTAATATAGATTACAGTTTTCCCATTTTCAAGTTTTAGTGTGATGAATTCATTTATTTTATATTCAGATATCTGCTTTTTTATTGGTTTATAGTCTTTAATTGAATATTTAATCTTTTTCCCACAATTTCGACAAAAATTATATGTAGATTTATTTCTTGTTCTACATCTAGGGCATATAGGCATTTTATGCTAAAGATTTAGGTTTAGTTCTTATAACATATATTAGATTAGACTTTTTTATACTTAATCTCTATAAAGTTTATTCTCTATTTCCATGTAAAATCAAGAGAATCGGGATTCCTATGAGCTCCACAATTATCAACTAACATACCAAGGAGAGTTTTAGTCACAATAATCTGAACTTGTTTGTTGTTAAATGTATAAGGAAATTCATTAGGAGGTGTTTGATAATCTTATAATTTCAATAATCTACTTCCATGAATTATCATCATTATTAAGATTTTATCATCCTCCTCTAGGAACCTATAAATTAGTCTATATTTTTGAATGAATAATTCCCTGTCTCTTAAATTAGCATATTGAGATGAGCTTTTTGAAAGGTAAGAAAGTATATCATCTAAATCTTCTTCAGCTTCTTCAGCCCATTCTAATTGAACCATTTCTTCCTAGCCTTTTCCATGACTTGTTCATGTGGAACTGTTTTTCCTTCTTTCATTTGTTCTTCTGCTCTTAAAAGCTTTTGTTTTACAAAGAGATGATATTGAATATCCTCTAATGTTGCATCATCGGGTAACTCTTGTATGAGTTTTATTATATCTTCTTTGATAGGTTTTAGAGTCATAATTCGCTATATTTTTAAATTTTTAAGTAATTCAAAATACTTATGGTTAAAGAGCCTTATATTTTTTACTTTTTGACATATATTTCTTTTTTATGCAGAAAATGAGGTTCAGATAAAAAGAAATAAAAAAATTTTATTATTGAAGTTTGGACTTCATTTCTTTGTAGAAATCTAATGATTCTGGGTTTCTTAAAGCACCTCTATTGGCTACTGTCATTCCATGAATTATCTTGGTCACTGCAATCTCAACTTTTTTATTGCTAAATGTATAGGGTATACCATCTGGGGGTGCTTGTATTATAAGCTTGGGAACATGTCTAGGGGAAGTTTTCTCTCTCAATGTTTTTCTAATTTTTAATTTCAATTCATCTGTTAACTTAAATCCCTCATTCAGTAAAATAAACATAACTATTCGGATATCCCCACTGATTTTCTGGCCAATTACAAGCGAATCTGCTATCTCTGGAAGTTGTTCAACCACATTATAAATTTCTGCTGTACCAATTCTTACTCCACTTGGTTTGAGTACAGAATCAGATCTACCCCAGAATGTAATACCTCCAGTATCGCTATGAATTACAATATAATCACCATGGCGCCACACATTCTTACCCTTTTCTTTAAAAAAATCGAAGTATGCAGCTTTATATTTTGTCATGTTGTCGTCATCCCCCCAGAAATAAATAGGCATTGAAGGAGAGGGCATTTCGCATACGAGTTCGGCTTGTCCATCTTCAACTACTTCACCATCATCATTATAAGATTGAACTTTCATAGCTAATGATTTCCCTTGTATTTCACCGGAATATACAGGAAGAATAGGTACTGCACAAGCAAAACATCCGTTAAAGTCAGTACCTCCACTGATAGAATTAAAAAAAAGATCTTGTTTTATTCGTTTATACACATATTCAAATCCTTCAGGAGAAAGAGTAGACGCGGTTTGTGAAATTATTCGCAGGGAACTTATATCATATTTTTCAGAGGGTTTAGCATCAATCCCCATTAGATGATGTAAGTAAGATGCGCTTGTGCCGAAAATAGAGATTTTATATTTCTCTATGAGTTCAAACATTCTAAGAGGAGTTGGGTATAGGGGGTTTCCATCATAAATAAAAATAGTTGCTCCTACAGCCAGAGAACTAATCAACCAATTCCACATCATCCAAGATGGCGCAGTTATGTAATTTATTACATCAGATCGTCTAAGGTCTGTTGCTAAAATAAGTTCCTTTAAGTGATTAATTAATACTCCTCCTGCTCCTTGGACCATACATTTTGGCTTTCCGGTAGTTCCACTTGAAAACATGACATATACAGGATGATTAAAGGGTAATTGTTCAAAATTTAGGTTAGGATCTTCTTCTTGAGAAAGAAATTCATCCCAATGAATACTATTAGGAATACTGGTAATATCTGGTTTTCCATCAGATACATACGAAACTACGACAACCTTCTCAATCGAAGGAATTGCTTTCACTACTTCTTTAACATTAGGGATAATATCAAAAACTTTATCTCTGTAATAGTACCCATCGACAGTAAATAGTACTTTTGGCTCAATTTGTCCAAATCGATCTATCACAGCACTGGCTTGTAATTCCGCTCCACAAGAAGCCCAGATAGCACCAATTGCTGTAGTGGCTAGCATGGCTGTAGGCGTTTCAATTAAGTTTGGAATATAAGATACCACTCTATCTCCTACTTTCACCCCAGTTTCCCGAAGAGATTGAGCTAATCTCGCAACTTGTTTGTTTAAATTTTCATATGTGATTAGTTCGGTCTTTTTAGATTCACCTTGAAATATAAACGCAAATTGGTCATCCTTGTATCTTAATAGATTCTCAGCAAAATTGAGCATTGCTCCTGGGAACCACTTAGTGCCGGGGAATACATTTAAGTCTTCAACAACTTTATCATATTTCTTTGAAGCAATTATACCACCAAAATCCCACATAGCTTCCCAAAAATTCTCAATATAATCGATCGACCATTGATATAATTCTTTTGCTCCTTTAATTTTCATTTTATATATGCTGTTGACATATTCAATGAAACGCGTTATTTCTGCATTTTTTATCCATTTTTTTGAAGGCTCCCAAAGTTTTTTTCTCTCGTCACTCATAATTAGTTCACACAATTAGCATAAATTGTAAAGATTTTGAATAAAAGATACTTCTATCTATCACATCTATCTAAAAAAATTATCGGTTGTAAAGTTTTTAAAGATAATCTCAATTATTTATGATTAAATTATACTAACAATAAAAAATGTGAAGGAAACTGGCAAGGAAATTTAGTGAATATTCAAAATGGATAAAGAGGAATCAACATACTTTCACAGAAATAAGCGATAAAATATGGGGTTTTGCTGAACTGGGATTTTATGAATATAAATCTTCTGAGTTATTAGCAAAAACTCTCAAAGAAAATGGATTTAATGTTGAGATGGGAGTTGCAGCAATGCCTACCGCATTTGTTGCATCTTATGGTAGTTGTAAACCAACTATCGCGATATTAGGTGAATATGACGCTTTACCTGGATTAAGTCAGGTTGCGGGGGAGATAAGAAAACCTTTAAAGGAAGGTGCTCCAGGTCATGGATGTAGTCATAATCTTTTAGGAACCGCAGGAGTAGCAGGTGTATTAGCAGTTAAAAAAGCAATTGATGCCGGAGACGTAAAAGGAACAATAAGATATTATGGTTGTCCTGCAGAGGAAAATTTTAATGCAAAAGGATATATGATAAGTCCCGGTGGTCTTTTTGAGGATATTGATATTTCTATAACATGGCATCCCGGTTGGGTTAATAACATTGCAGTCCAATCTAACACTGCTTTGAACTCAATCTTCTTTAAATTCTACGGAAAAACTGCTCATGCTGCTGTAGACCCTTATAATGGCCGTAGTGCACTCGATGCAGTAGAGCTGATGAATGTCGGTGCCAATTACCTTCAAGAACATATAATATCTGATGCTCGACTTCATTATGTAATTACAAATGGTGGATTTGCTCCGAATATAGTTCCCGCTGAAGCTGAGGTACATTACTTTGTTAGAGCTCCTGAACGATACCAAGTTGATGAATTATATAAACGATTAATAAAAGTAGCAGAAGAGGCTGTATTAATGACTGAAACTCGATTAGAAATTGATTTTATTGATGGAACCTATAACCCAATACGTAATGAGGTTGTGAATAATGTAATTTATGAAAAAATGAGACAATTGGGGCCCCCAAGATTCAACAGAGAGGAACAACTATTTGCTCAAGAATTAAAAAAGACTTTACCTCCACTAGATGTTACTTCTATAAAAAAGATAGTCCCTCCGGAGATGTTAGATGTAGCATTGAAATTTCTCTCGGAACCACTCTATCCCGTAATAGCTCCGCCTTTAGGAAAAGGAAAAGTCGCAGCTGGGTCTACGGATGTTGCAGATGTCTCATGGAATACTCCGTTAGGAGAGTTTGGTACTGCATGCCATGTAGTGGGATCTCCGGGTCATTCTTGGCAAAATGTAGCGACCTCTGGAATGGGTATTGGACATAGAGGTATGATTAAAGCTGCCCAGATCATCTGTTTATCTGCTTTAGAATTTCTTAGTAACCCCGAATTAATAACAAACGCACGGAATGAGTTTAAAAATACATTTAAAGACAAAGTTTATGAATCTCCTTTCCCAGAAGGTCATAAACCACCATTTCACCGTTTTAAATCCATAAAAATTGATTAATTTATCCATTTCTGAGAAAGTAAGAAATCTTACAAGTAAAAGTGCCATAAGAAGCAAGGTTTTTCTATTTAGGGCTTGTTAAAAAAATTGGCTTTAATAATAATAATATATCCAAACCGTAAAATATTACATTTAGATTGGATTTATAATAAATATCATATGAATTTTAATATTTAAAAAGATTATACTCAATAATTAAAAAACGAGGTAAGAGAAAATGAGTGAAGAAAGAGAAAATTTCATTGATAAAATGAATAAGGCTCTCGTAGATTTTGTTGGTAGTGTCTTTGGAGAATCCGGGAAAGATTTTATTGAGGAAACTTCTGAGAAAGTAAAAGAATTTTCAAACGATGCAATAGGTAAACTCATGGAATTTTCTGACTCTATGATTGACCAATTAAAGCTTAAAGATAATGAGCAAGTTATAAAAGCTCGAGATAGTGTAGAAGATTTATTAAAGCAAGCTGGTTTGCTCAAAGAAAGCGATGAGGAAGAAGAGTTTTAACAGAATTTTTAGATCATTTTTAACCCTTATTTTTATCAACTGTTATTTTTAACAATCAAAAACTAAAAGATTCTATTTTAAAACACTAGTGTTTTTTAGGAATGGGTTGATTTCCTCTTTAGTTGTGTGGATATAAAATTATAGTGTATTTGAATCTCAGGACCATAAACCCTCCAAGAAAGATGGAAAGAAAATTTATGATTTTTTCGCATTAAAAAATATTTAAATATTTGAAATTTATTTATAAAAATGGTATTAAAAGATTTTATACCTGTCTCAAGGACGTGATATGTAAAAAATGGAATTTATTCTTATAATTGATTGTGGTTCTTCAGGTATTCGAGCAACGATTTTTGATTCAGAAGGAAAGAAAATTGCTCATAAATACAAAACTATCTCTATATTACAACCTCAAACGGGATACATTGAGTATGATCCTGAAGAAATCTGGTTTACGACACAATCTGTAATTCAGGATGTCATCCAAAATATTACCTCACCAGATAAAGTAAAAGGAATTGGAATTACCAACCAACGAGCTACATTTGTACTTTGGGACAAAGAAACAGGTAAACCTATAATCAATTTTATTAGCTGGGCAGATACAAGGTCAGCAGAAACAAGTGATCAAATGAACAAAAATGAAAAAGCTCTCACTTTATTATCAACCACCGGCATTTTAATTCAATTTAATCCATTTTTAACAATTGTTCGTTTAAAATGGCTTTTGGAACATATTGATGGACTACAAGAAAAATGTGAAGCAGGAAAAATATTATTCGGAACATTAGATACATGGTTGATTTATAAATTAACTGGAGGAGAGGTTCATGCAACAGATTATACAAATGCATCTACTGGTTTATTAAATCCTTATAATTTAAAATGGAATTATGGCCTATTAGAAATTTTCAATATTCCAGAAAAAATACTTCCTCGGTTACTGAATACAATTGATGATTACGGTCAAACAAATATCGATTTATTAGGCTTAAATATCCCAATAAAAGTTGTGATAGGTGATCAACAGTCATCTTTATTTGGACATTGTTGTTTTGAATCGGGAGATGCGAAAATCACACTAGGATCTGGTGCTTTTATTGATATGAATGTCGGTAAAAGTGCAAATGTGTCAAAAACTGGATTAATTACAGCGTTAGCATGGGTGATTGATAATAAACCAACTTATCTCGTAGAGGGATTTGTTGCAACCGTAGGAACTTTTATTGACTGGTTTAACCAAATATTTCAACTAACAGAGAATCTAGAGAGTTTAAATAAACTAGCAAATCAAATTCAAGATACAGAAAAAGTATTAATATTACCCACCTTAGTTGGGATCCAATATCCGTATTTTAATAGTTCTATTATCGCCTCTATACAAGGAATGTCCTCGACTACAGGAAAGGCTCACATTGCACGGGCTATATTTGAAGGAATTGCCATGCGTATTACAGATGTTATTGACGGAATACAAAAAGAAACTGGCATTACCTTCCACTCTATAAATACTGATGGAGGAGTATCACAATCAAATATTGTAAATCAATTGATTTGTGATTTTTCAAACATTCCCGTTAGAAGATCCTCTGAAAGTGAAATGACTAGTATTGGAACTGGATATTTAACTGGTTTAGGGTTAGGGATTTGGCAAACTAAAGATCTGTTAAACATGCATTCAAATATGAATTCAAAATTATTTCAACCAAAAAATAATCAACAAATGCGAAGTAAAAAACGTATGGTATGGCAAAATATGATTAAACAATTGATAGAAAATGAATCGAAAAATGAATGAACAAAGTTCCATTGAGCAAAAGCTGGATATTGATTATTTAAAATCCAAAGTTTTAGATGAATCCATCAATGCTATTGCTATTATAGATTTAAACTGGGATTTTCTTTATGTTAATAAAGCGTTATTAAAATTTTGGAATTATAATAATTTTAAGGAACTTATTGGGGAAAATTCATTAAAACTTGGGGGAGGAACGATAGAAAGATCTCACGCCGTTCTCTCAAAAATCGTAGCTAAGGGTTCTTCGGTTGGTGAACATCGATTTAGAACAAGAAAAGGGGGGCTTTTTATGGGACAAATGAGTGGAACACTCATAAAAAACGCTGAAAACGAACCAATATGTATTTTTTTGGAATTCGTAGATATTACAGAACGGAAATTAATAGAAAAGAAATTAATGGAATCGGAAGATAAATTTAGAAATATTTCTGAACAATCTCTCATGGGAATCGGTGTAGTCCAAGATGGATTAATCAAATATGCAAATGAAACTTTAGCAAAAATAATTGGTTATTCTACTAAAGAAATGATGAATTGGTCTGAAAATGAATTTAGAAAATTATTTCATCCTGAATCTGTAGAATTTGTTATGGAACAAGCTAAAAAAAAACAACTTGGGGAAGAAGATATAGTTCGTAATTACCAGTTTAGAATAATAACGAAAACGGGTAATATAAAGTGGATTGAAAATTATTCCCATTCTACCCCTTACGCAGGTAAATTCGCTGATTTAGTTTCATGGATTGATATTACAGATAGTCGAAAAGCCGAAGCATTATTAAAAGAATCCGAAAATAATCTTAAGGAACGGGTGAAAGAACTCACATGTTTGTATGGAATTTCTGATTTAGCAGAAAATCCAGACACTTCGACTGGTGAATTACTTCAAGGTGTTCTTGCATTAATTCCTCCTGCTTGGCAATTTCCCATTATAACTTGCGCAAGAATAACTCTAAATAACGTTGAATATAAAACTGAGAACTTTAAAATAACTGAGTGGAAATTGTCCTCTAGTGTAAATATACATGAAAAAGTGTTGGAGATTGAGGTTTATTACCTTGAGGATAAGCCTTTTCTTGAAGAAGAAAGATCTTTAATAAAGGATATTGGAAACCGTTTAAAAGGATATATTAATAATAAGGAAGCAGAACAGAAATTAAAAGAATCTGAACAAAATTATCGTGAAGCATTTAGGAGGACAACTTTTTATAAAGATCTTATAACTCACGATATGAATAATATTCTTCAAGTAATTCAGTTAACTTTAGAGATAAACTCATTAGATAAGGATATTTCTCTAGACTTGAAAGAATCGCTTGAGTCAATAAAAAATCAAGTCCACAGAGGATCCAAACTAATTTCAAACGTTCAAAAATTATCCCAGCTTGAAGAATCTCAAAAACATTTAAAAAATGTAGTTATATATGATGTTTTGAAGGTTTCAATAAATTTCTTGAAAAAAAGTTTTACATTAAAAAAGATAAATGTAAAAGTGGATACTCCCAGGAAAGACTATTTAGTTAAAGCTAATAATATCTTACGAGAAATATTTGAAAATATATTAGTTAACGCTGTAAAATATAACAAGAATTCTACAGTAGAACTTCTGATTAGATTTTCCGAGGAAAAAAAAGAAGAGATTAATTATATAAAAGTGGAATTTAGAGATAATGGGAGAGGTATACCTGATTCCATAAAAAAAATAATTTTTCATAAAGGTTTTTTGGAGGAAAAACAATCTGAGGGAATGGGTATTGGGTTAACGCTAGTAAAAAAAGCAATTGAAACATATAATGGACAAATTTGGGTTGAGGATAGAATCACCGGGGATTATTCTAAGGGAAGTAATTTTATCTTAATCATTCCTAAAGCTACTTAGATTTATAGTTTTATTATTTTTTAGACATTTAAAATATAATAGTTTGATTAGTGATGTGGTAAATCCCAGCTTTAATATAAAGGGCAATAATTCAATCTTGTTTACTATTTCCTCAATAATTTTGCTTTTAAATTTAAATTTGTGAGTAATCTGATACTTAACTAGTGTAGATGAAAAAGATGAGTTGAATCAACAAATGGAAAATTTTTTCTCTCTATTCTTATTTATTTTTGTTCTAAAAGTGAAGGTTGATGAAAATATTTAACACCAAAAAGTTACTTAATAATTTTGGCGTTTACTAAAAACAACTTTATTTCTTCTTTAGTTGCATAAAATAATTCTGAAATAACCATTAATGAAGTAAAATGCTTATTTAGATGTTTGTTGTTTCATTCTCTAGTATAAGAGTTATATATGCATTAATTCTAAATTCAATCATTAACTTCAAAATTTACATTAGCATTTTCTAAAAACGACTTTATTTCATCTGGCGTGGCATTAAACAATTCAGAGATTACTAATATTGACGTAGATATGTCCATTCCAAGGGAAGAATAATCTTGATATAACTGTACCCATGTTTCCTTCTGAGAATACTTATCTGGGTGTTTTGTTTGAATATGCTGCCAATACGGGTGATTTTACACAACTTCCAGAAACTCTGAAAACTTTAATGCCACTCCGCAATAGGGACAGAAACGATCCTCATCTGTATCGCTCATTTTTATTTCTCCTTCACTTTACAAAATTAAAATTTTAGTTTTGAATAATTCTAATATACAATTATTAGTATAAAAAATTTTTAATTTCGAAAAGAAAAACTCAAACAAAAATAAAATTTCAAAAAAAGTTTAGATAAGATTAAAAAAACCATTTAGTGTTAAACGAAATAAAAATTAAATTATGTATGGTATATGGTAACAACATAATATGGACAGAAATTTTCCTGTCACCAATTGCTTAACTCTTTTTGCATTATTTTTCTTACTGCATCAACTGCCCAGATAACAAAGTAATTACACGTTTTAGCCCATGTATTGTTTTTTTGATATTCAACAAAATTATTTCGGTCGCTCAAATCATACCCACATAATTCTGAACATACAACAGATCCAAACTCCTTCTCGAATTCTGTGGCAAATTTTGCCGATTTATAATATGCCATGGGTCTTAATTCGCTTGTCATTCTTTCCTTTCCCGCCAAAATGACCCCGGTGGCTGCACATCCTCCACTTACTGATCCACATGGGCCCATCCAGCCTTTCTTAGATTTATAGCCACCTAATCCGACACCAAATGGAATAATAAGGTTGTTATAAACGTAATCTTGGAGACCAAGAACTTCTAGAACGCTAGTTAGTGTTAATTCAGCACAATTTGCACCTGAAACATTATGTGGTAGTTTTTCTTTTAGTTCTTTTATCTTCTCATCAAATTTTGCATCTAAATCGTTATCCATAATTTTGTCACACCCACCAATGTAGTTGTTTTGAATATTTATGAAATATTTTTACCTAATTTTATAGTTTTGTCATCGAGAAAGTATAAAATCAATAATTTTAGTCAAACTAAAGATCTTCCTCTCTAATGAGCAAAACATCCTCATTTGTTAGATTATCTCCACAATATTTTGCATATCTATCGAAAAAGTCTATAGGATCTAAGATTGCTTCTTCTGGTGTAAGAACCCCCTTTTTTGTTATTTCACCATTAAGTACCTTTTCTACCACTATTGCTAGTGGTATTGATGTTACCCCTGCCATCCCCCCAAATGGAACACGATTATTTGCTATTGCAACTTTTTTTCGAGCTCCGTCTTTTATTCCTGTTGCAATAACACTTAAACCTGGGGGCATATCTATGAATTCTTTGATGACTTCTTCATTTCTATTCATTTCTCTTACTTCCTCTCCAAATTTAATGGATGCTTCAACAACTGTAAGCTCTTTATTCGATATCTGTAGAGTGTATTTACGCACTATATCCGTTATGGTCTTACCCATATACATCAAGTTCGAAACGGAATTTACGTTTAACACTCTTGATAATGTCACAGGTTCTGGATGACCGATGTGACAAACATAAGTATCCTTAAAGCCAGGAAATTGAAGTGGTTTCGCATCTGTAAGAGGTTTAATCTCAATTATCTTACCATTTTTAAAGGTTGGGATAATTTCAGCAGTTTCATAAAATAAATGCATAATAGCAGCATTAGCAATCACTGGCATATCTTTAAATTTATTGTAAAATTTCTTCGGTTCAATAAAATATTTGGGTTTATTTCCCCTTCTTTCTCCAATACCGTAACCCCAAGCAGTAATAAGTTCATCAACTTTATCAAGTTTGGAGCAGGCTATAACAGCCATTAGGTTGGTGATTCCCGGACTTGCACCCATTCCGATAATTGCAGTGATTCCCGCATTTTTTGCATTATTATCCATTTCGAGTAAATCTAATGTAGGTTTCCAATCATCACATATACCCACATACGGTTTCCTAGCTTCTATAACAGCTTCTAGAATTACGGTTGCGAATTTATAAAAAGGACCAACAGTGTTCATGACTAAATCATGAGATGAAATGAGTTTAATAAGGTCAGTCTTCTGAGTAACATCTATTTCTACCACCTTTAGTTTTTCAGAACCAACTAAATCGACAAGATATTGTGCCCGTTCATAATTTTTATCTGCAACTGTTATTGAAGTTACATTTGGAGATTCAAGTAGTATAGCTACAGCCATTCTTCCCATGTCCCCGGTTCCTCCCAAAGCTAATACTTTCATATAATTTTCCCTTCTTATATTAAATATTTATGATCAATAATTTTACATGATCCTTAAAATAGTTTTCATTTAAATTTAATTAAAGTTTAGTTTAAAGTTAAATATATAAAATCGTTCTAATTTAGTAATAGGAACTATATGAAATTAAAGGATTTGATCTTAAATTGAAGGAGCTTTACGAACTTGGCTTTGTATTTAGAGGATTTGTCCTTGTTAGTCACGATTTTAAGAGTCTACCCGATCAGAAGGAACTTGGAGTAAGTAAAGATCTCAGAGGAGCCTTTATATCTGCTATAAATGCATTTGCTGATACTGCTTTCAGTAATAGTTCAATTGAGTATTTGGAGTCAGGAAATATATTATTTATCTTTAGAATGGCTGACGTACAATCCAGCGATAATACTATGAAAGAATCTTTAATATTGTATGGTCTGGCTGATAAGTCTAAAAAAAAATCAGATAAACTAGTCAGGAAATTTTTTGAAAGGATAGATCCAATATTACAACTATTCGTTCAAAAGTTTAGTGGGGTAAATTTTTCTGAATTAAATCAATTTGAGCATTTTGAGAAGATTGTAGAAGATTTTTTCATAAAAAAATCAGATTAGGGATCAATTCCCCAGACTCCAACCTTTTGGTTTTGCTCTTGAGTAAATAATTAATCCTTGTTCTTTTAAAGAATTAATTTCTTTTTCAATACTATTTTTAGGGAAACCTTTGGCAATTATATCGTTTATAAATTTAGGTTTAGTGGCAACCAATTTATTCTCATTTAAATATTGGATGATAATTTCTTTTAATGATTCCCCAGTGCTGACTTTTTTAGTTGGAATTGCCTTCTCTTCAGCTTTTATCTTTTCTGAGGATTTAACCTTTTCAGATTCTGTATTTAGGGCTACTCTTAATTTTTCTTTACCTGTTTTGATTGGCTCCTCGATTACCATGTGTTTAACTGATACTTTCTTTTCTTCAACAGGCAACTCAATTTCTCCCTTCTTTTCTATTTCTTCACCCGGGAGACTCCAAACAGGATAGATTACTTTCTCATACAGTATAGATTTCTGAATATTCATTATCTCCAATTGTTCAGATATTTCTTCCTGGGAATATCCTAATTTTGTTAATTCTTTTACTAATTCTTTAATATATCCTTTTTCTTTTAAAATTTTAAAAATATATTCTCGAATATTCGAAGGAACTTCTTTTACTTTAGTGAAATCATCAACAACTAATTTTTTCTTACTTTCTTGTATATCTGGTGCTTGGATCTTTTGAGTGATGTTAAGAATTTGTTTTTTACCCCATTCAAAATCGGTTACATTCCGAATTGTACGGTCGTATCCCCCAAATACTATATGTTTTAAATCTGGTTCATCGCTTATAAGAAAACAAACATCTTTAATCGAAGTTGGAACTTTTGTTTTCCATTTTAACTCGATATCTTTTGAATCTAATGCAGGGTTATGGAATACCTTTAATGAACCATCTGAACATCCTGCAACAATTTCGTTGGCTTTATCTCCGTCTATATCCTCAATTAATAGAGTAAGTGGGCGTCCTTCTTCCAATTCAATTTCCTTTAGTAGTTCTCCTTCACTATTAAGAATTTTCATTGTAGAATCATCATTCCCTAAGATAATTTCATTCAATCCGTCATTAATTACATCCCCAATCTTTATTGTATTAATCTGGGAGGAGAAATTCTTATTCCATACAATTTCAGGCTGATAATCTTTGAAGCGTATTAACTGAAGCATTCCATTTTTCGTACCAACTAACAATCCATAAAGAGGTTCTTTTTCATTTGGTAATTGCATAAACCCTAGAGTGCATGATGTAACCCAAGAATCATAGTAGAAAATGAATTTTGGTTCCTTTGCTTTAATATTGTCAAAAATCTTGATTGTCTTATCTTCACTTCCAATTATTAACTCGTTATTTCCATCCCTTGTTAGGTCACCTGCGATACAACAATTAACTTTTTTAGAAGATTTATATCTCATTAATCCGACGAGTTTTTTCTTTTCTACATTCAATTTCAATACCATGAAATTTCCATCTCCCGCACCTACTAGCACCTCATCACAGCCATCTCCATCTAAATCAATTGGGTAACTACATCGGCACCATCCATCAAATTCTCTGTCATCAATTATATTCATTTTTTCATCCATTAAATATAATTTTTTATCGTGACCACCAAAGGCTAAGAAATTTTTATCTCTACATTTCAAAACAGAACATGTAAGAACCGCATCGGGGCATTCAAAAGTCCAATTTAGTTGATATCGTTTCCTTATCATAATTTCTAAAAAGTTCCTATAGACTATAGAATTTTTTGATAATAAGTAAAATAAACTTTTCTGTTTATTCCTTTAATAATTTGCTTAAGATTTATTAAACCATTGTGAAAAAAAAAAAATTAAAAAAAAATGTTAAATTTTATAGTGCTAATTGAGCATCTGATGGACTATATTCACCAGTACCACTAATCTCATATGAGATCTCTAGAGTATCTCCAACTTCCAGTTCGTCAATTTCCCATTTTAAGGTATCTTGCCCTACTTCATCAGTGATCTTTGGTTTTAATGCGCTATTGTCTAGTGTATACTCAAATGAATCAGGAACCTTGTCTAGTAACACAAGGTCATGCAAATTCGATTCACCAATATTTTCGATGGTTAAAATGATTCTATAATTACCAAGATCTCCAATTGGAACAACTTCTTTACTTGAACGGAATTTCCTTCTGATGTGAAGAGCTTCAATTACAGGAACTTTAGGTATAAATTCTAATTCGTTGCTGACAGGAAATGTATTTGCGTGAAATAGAATTTCCGATCCAAATGTTGAATCTCGTACCGGATTTACACAATGAATTGGGTATTGAAATTCTAAAGTTGAATCTGGTTTAAGCATTCCCGTACTAGTGCCTTTAAGATCTTTTAAAGAAATGGTAAAAACATCCATTTCAAAATTAACCGCACCTGAAGAGAGTTCGACTTCATCTCCATCCCAGGTTAATTTAATCTCGTTTACTTTAGGTGGTTGGTATTCTTCAGTGAAAGTTTGTTGAATAACTGCGATTTCGTTCAACGGAGCAGAACCATTATTTGCCATTTTAAGAGTAGCTATAACATCTTGAGCTTTATATGTTGGAGTTTCAACCTTATTATAAGCCATTTCCCCGGTTATACTTGCTATTTCTAAGATTACATCTGATATTGAAACTGTGACGTTAACATTATACTGATAGTCAGGTACAACTCTAAATTCAAGTTTCTTCCTAAATGTTGGATAATCGGAACTTTCATATTGCCATTTAACCGAATGCCATTGGGCACCTGATGGTAACATTGGAACATCATTAGGATCAATATCAACGAATTTTTTAGTCTCCTCATCCGGAGAATATACATCAGCATTGAAAAGCTGAATAATGAAATCAGATGAGTTATCAAAGATTAATTTATTATCCCAAATGTTTGGTTCCTCGTCTCTTTCAAGCGTATCAATATAAAATTTGTTTCGTGTATATGCTTCAAATTTATCAATTGCTAAGCCTTCGGCAAAAGAAGATGCAGCCTTATATGAAACATCAATAGTCCCTGTTTTTCTTCTAGCGATGTCATTTACTGTAATACTACATGTAAATTTAAGTAAAACGGTATATTCTGGTCGTAATTTATCTATCTTCCAAATTATTTTATCTCCTTGGATTTCTGTTCTTCCTTCGGTTGTATCTTGCACCACAGGATTTGTAAAATCATCTGGTATAGTTTTAATTACTTCAATATCGGAAATAGGTTTATCAAACATATTCCTTAATGCAATTGCGAATGTAATTGTATTCTCTCTATCAATAGAAATACCAAAAGTCTCTAAACCGGTTTCAATAGCAGTTCCACCATCTTCCAATGTTTCTCCATCATCATCTTCATCTTCTTTTGTAGTTGGTGGTATGGTTACGACAACTTTCTTCTTTATTTTGCCTGATTTTTCTTTAATATTTAACAATTCTCTTTCAATATCATTAATATTTAAGATTTGATTAGCTTCTGAAAGAGTACTGATAAATTCTTTAACTAGAAAGAGATTTTGCACGTCCTTTTTTAATTCAAATTCTCTGGTATCAACGTTATCTGGATATTCAGACCCTAATTCCCTTATTGATATATCCTTCGATTTTAAATTCGTACTACCTATATTTTCTAGGGAAATGTCAATGTCCCATAAACGATCTGTTTTACTTGGATTTTCAATACTAATTTTTCCACCAAAGCTAAAAGATTCAACATTCGCCTCATGATCTTGTTTTACTTGGACATCCTCAATGATTTTTACTAATGCTAATAATCCCTCTCGATTACCATTCTTCAAGAGAATACTCCCTTCAAGTTGTCCAGTATCCTCATCGTATGTCTCAATAACAGGTGTTGCAGTATCTCTGTCAACTAATGCAACTCTTCCCTCATCTTTATCTGTTCTTTTTAATCCGTCTGCTACCAGTTCTTCTTTTTTCTCAGAATCATCCCATCCCATGCGCGATGGTTTTTTTACCTTTTTCTTATCTTTTTTTCCCATTTTTCCTTACCAGTGTTTAATTTTTTTAGTTAGATTGAAAATTTATTTAAGAGTTAATAAAAGTTAACTCGATAAAATAAAATCTACTACACCCCTTAAAAAATTTTTCATACTTAAGATATAGCAATTAAACCAAAATTCAGTGTGTTATATTCTTATAGAAATTTGAGTATTTGTTAACACTTCAATTTGATTTCGTAGTAATAAAAAAAGATTCAATAAATTTATGACCACACTTTGGACACACAATATTTACTTTAATTTACTTTTCTGTGTAAAAATTAGTAATAATATTTAAAATTGTAGTAAAATTATGAGCAAATCGTTTACGTTACATCCTGTTGGTCCAGTCACTATTTCAGTTTCAACAAGTTTAAAAAAACTATTCGAATTATTATTTTCCAGGTAGTTACTTATATTAATATTGTTTTTTTTAATTTGAGTTAGCACGAAGTTGTCAATAAGAGCACCCATTGCTTCGCTATTTCCTTCAATGCCATCAAGATTGGCGCCCATAATCAAAAAATCAAAAGGGAGTTCCCGTTCCTTTATAACGTCTAAAAACCCTAACAACATTTCTTGATTCCTACCCCCAATACCTTTACCTTTAATTGTTACAGTTAATTCTCCAGTCCCGATTAAGGCAAATTTACTAGGAGTGTTTCCTTTGGAAGTTTCCTTCAATTTTTGAGATATAGTATTAAACAACGATTTTCCAAATATTTCTGCTTCTCCAACTATTTCACTCGAAAAATAAAATGGTTCAAATCCTTGCGTATCCAAGAAGGAGACGACTTCTTCTACAGCAGTCTTAACGCTACCTACTATATAGTTATGAACCTTATTAAAACACACATTATTAAGTTTGGGGGTTTCTAGATTATGTCCTAGCAAACCCTCTTCCAAAAAGTTTATGACCGAAATGGGAATTTTCTCATAAATACTATAGTTCTTAAGAATTTCTATGGCATCACTAAAAGTAGTAGTATCTGGCACAGAAGGTCCAGACGCGATAGTATCTAATTTATCTTTAACAACATCTGAGATAATTAGAGAAATTAAGGTTGCGTTACTTGCATTATAGACTTTTTTAGCAAGATTGCCACCTTTAAAATCAGATAAATGTTTACGGACGGCATTGATTTCGTGAATAGATGCACCACTTGCTAAAAGAAGAGAATTAACCAACTGCAAATCTTGAAGACTAATACTTTGTTTTGGTAGAGGTAATAGAGCAGATCCTCCACCAGAGATTAATATAATAATCAAATCATCTTTATCTGATGATTCAATAATATCTATCATCAATTTTGTTCCTTTCAATCCGTATATATCAGGAACAGGATGAGAAGCATAATTTATTTTTATTTTACTCTTCTCTATTAGTTCAGATTTTACTGTCCCTTTTGGAACGTTAATTATTCCATCATAAACTATATCTGAATAGTTTAATAGGATTTTCTCTAGAGAAAATGCCATTTCAGCAGTTGCCTTTCCCCCTCCAATAAAGGAAATCTTTTTAAATTTTTTGAGATCATAATCATCATCTTGGATTGTTAATATGTTATTTTGGATGCTTATTGATTTTTCAATTAAGCGTTGAGGGTTAACTGAATTAATAGCCTTCTCAATCGCTTCTATTGCTAACTTTCTTAAGTTAATTTTTTCTTCGTCTAAATCTTTTCTTAATAGTTTAGAAACATTTTTTATAAACAATAAAAACACAGAGATTCTAATATTTCATTTCGATTTGAAAATACAATATTAAGAAAGTTTTTATTGAGTTTTATAATTTTGTGTGATTAAATTTATTACATATTGAACTATTTACATCTTTAACATGATTCAACATTTCAAATCAGATTATAAACAAGAAAGAAACTAAAATGTCTGAGATTTTTTATGATCTAGGTATTATTGGAGCGGGTCCTGGTGGTTACCATGCGGCCATAAGAGCAGCTCAATACGGAGCTAAGGTTGCTTTAATAGAGAAAAAAAAATTAGGGGGAACATGTTTAAATCGTGGGTGTATCCCTACTAAAGCATTATTTGCATCCGTAAAATCTATTGAACGAATTAAAGACTTTGATAAGTTTGGAATAGAATTTGAAGACTATAAGCTTAATTTTAAAAAAGCTGTAGAACGAAAAAATAGAGTTGTTGAGGAATTAGTAGGTGGAATTGAGGCTCTAGAAAAAGCCTGGAGAAATGATCTTTTTTATGGGCATGGCAAAGTAGTAGGAGGAAATAATAGTATAGGATTTGAAATCTCAATTGAGGGGACAGAGAATCAAACAATTAAAGCAAAAAGAGTAATCTTAGCAACAGGTTCGTCTCCAGCATTAATACCTGCTTTTAATATTGATCATGATAGGATTTTAACGAGTGATGATATTTTAAATCCAAACTTTACAATTATGCCTGAAAAACTAATAATTATAGGAGCAGGAGTTATCGGATGTGAATTTGCAAACATTTTTGCGTCATTTGGGTGTAAAGTAACAATGCTTGAATACTTATCATCTCCGATAGCTACAGAGGAACCAATTATTGTCAAAGAACTACTAAAGAAATTTATTACCATGGGAGTGGAGTTAAAGACATCTCAAAATGTCCTCTCTGTAGAAAATAATGGTTCAAAAGTAAGGGTAACCACTATCTCTTCTTCTATTCCTAGAGACCAAAGTGAAAATAAAGAAAAATTTACATTTGAAGCAGATTATTGCTTAGTTTCTATAGGGAGAGACAAAGATTCAAAAAACCTAGGATTAGAAGATTTAAATATTGAAACTCAACGAGGGGCAATTAAATGCGACTCACATAGTTTAGAGACCGTTGTTCCGGGAATTTATGCAATAGGGGATGTTACTGGTGGTTTAATGCTGGCTCATGTGGCATATTATGAAGCAGATGTAGCAGTGGCTAATGCTCTTTCTAGCATAGGGGGTTTTCCTGTAAAAAAAACCGAAACTAATTATAAGGTAGTCCCTTCAACTATTTTTACATCTCCTAATATCGGATCTGTTGGATTAAGAAGGAAAATAGCGAAAGATCGCGGAATAGATGTATTGATGGGGCAATTTCCATATAAATCTCTTGGAAAAGCTAAGTGTATGGGTGAGGATGAAGGATTCATAATTATTTTGGCTGAAAAAGAGACGTTTAGAATTATTGGGGCTTCTTGTATTGGTGTTGAAGCTTCTGAGCTAATTGCTGAGCTTACTTTAGCAATAAAGCATGGTTTAACCATCCATGACATATCAGAAACTATACACAGCCATCCTACAATATCAGAAATGGTTCTTGAAGGAAGTGAAGCAGTTGTGGGTAAATCAATTCATAAAAAAGGAAGACCCTTCCATCAATAAATGAGATATAAATCTTTCATCGAAATTTGGGTTTTATTCATAGTTATTTAAACCAAAAATTTTAAAGAAAAATCATAAATGTTGTACCAAAGATTAGAGTTCTGCCCTCATTATTCTCGATTTATATATTTTACCTTGAATGAGTGCAATTTTCCATCTTTAACAATCACTTCCCTGTATGCTCCCGCTGTGTTTGGATTATTATATCCGCCTAATCCTAAAGCAGGAGTCTGAACTACAAAAGGTCCGTATTTTTCTATGCTTTCAGCATCAGTATAGAGTTCGGAATAGTTATCATAATAGACCGCTGCAGGATTTTCTATTTTCTTCAAGCTAAATGGAGGAGAATCATAGACTCTCGTTTTAATTATGGGATCTTCTAATCTAAATTCTCGTAGCATATGTGTGTGTCCAGATAATACAAGTGTAGAATAATCTTTACAAAATTTTATGATTTTCTCCCAATTTGATGAAACTGTCCCATACTTTACATTAAAAGATTTATCTAACCTGGCTTTAGAAGAAGGTTGTCCTAATTTACGAAGTAACGATTCCTTAAAATCCTCAATTTTTTCTTTTATGAATCTTCGCCCTTTTTTTTCAAAGATGTTAATTCTTATTTTTTTTGCCCCAGTATTTATTGGAGGACCATGTAAAAATAAAAAGGTATTGGAATTATCTTTGATTTTATGATTTATGAGGTTTTCTAAATATTTTATTTGTTTGCCAGCTAAACCTGTTACAGAAGGATGACCTCTGATTAAGTCTCTGAGGTTTTTAAAAGAATCCGAGCCTGAATTTAAAAAAATAAAATTGTTATCACCGAGTCTTAATGAAAAATCAAAAGAGGGATTAATTTCAGCTAAATAACCTTTAAGGGCAGAAGTAGATTTAATTATAGCAGTTATAGGAGAGGCCGAAAAAAGTTCATTTAAAGCAAGGGCTTCAGCTGAATTCAATCCAATTTTTTTATACATTTCCGCCCAAGTAAGATCATAATGATAAGGTCTATAATCATGATTCCCTACTATAGTGAATATCGGACAGAGCAATTCTTTTCCCTTCTTTATTCCTTTTATATTCTTTTGAGATTTGGAATTAATAATTATATCCTTAAAGATTTTCCAATTAGATTCTTCATATTTAAATTGATTTAATTTTCGAGCTTTTTTTGAGAATTTACTTAAAACGGTATAATCAACTAGATCGCCGGTTAAAACGATAAAATCTAACTCATTTTTAAACACTTTTTTGTTCATTAACTTGATAAACTTTCTAAATTGGTTATTTGGATTTATCAAACGCTTTCTTAATGGAATTTTCATTTCAGATAAAGATTGATCTTTGTTCTTGCTTTTCTGTTTTAGTTTTAATTTTTTAACGACTGTACTTACAAAATCATCTACGCTTCTCTTAATTGATGATTCTGTCCAATTTTTAACGATATTATAAATTCTATCATTTCTATCTGCTAAATGTAAATCAGTCGCATGGATAAATTGAAAATTTTCCCATTTTTGTTTGGAAATCACAATTGAGTGATAATTTATTCTTTC
The DNA here is from genome assembly GCA_964486045.1 of uncultured archaeon. GTDB lineage: Archaea > Asgardarchaeota > Lokiarchaeia > Sigyniarchaeales > SOKP01 > Loki-b32. The sequence goes on along the minus strand of CAZALK010000021.1, from coordinate 5,608 downwards.
TTGTGAGAGGGATAAATCAAACATAACAAAATTTCTATCATTCAGAAAATTTTTTACATCTTTGCTAATTGAAAACTTGATTATAACTCTATAGAAAGTGCTAAGGTTCTCAAAAATTTGATATTTTAAAATATGGTCCTGCGGGCTAAGACCATCTAAATAAGAGACTTCAGAAATTGGGATTATTGTAACTACTTCAATTCTAGTATTGGATGTATTAATGGGCTTTCCTCGAAAGGGGTGAGAACTCAATTTTTTTAATTGGTAGTTCACATCAGAAAATTTGAATTCATAAAACTCCTCATCATCTTTCGTTTCCTTTTCAATAACTTTTAACTTCTTTCTCTCTAGTTTCTTCTCCTTTCTTCTAGTCCAGAAATTCTTTTTTTTCAAATCATCAAAGATTTCTAGTTCTTTTTTTTTAAATATATTTCTGAATTTCCATATATAATCTAAAACTGGAACCAGCTTTATTTTTCCTTTTATTTTAATTTCTATTTCTTTTGGATCCTTTACATTGCTAATAATAAGTATCTCTGTTTGAAATTCCTTCGTTTTTAAACTAGGATCAATTGTTAAAAATACGGGACGCCCTAAATTTGGATTGATAATTAATGATTGACTGGTATTTTCTTTATTTTCAGGATTCAATTTTGTAGAACTCTTTCAAAATATTAATCTTTGGATAAAAAACATCAATTACTCTTCTATAATAACAAACTATTAGTGATTTAAAAGTATATTTTTTAGGATCTTCTCTATGAAAATTATTAAATAATTATTATCAACTAATTTTACACTCGAATCTAAATTAGCTTTTTAATCTAGAAAGGTTTTAATTCAGATTGTTTTTAATTCTAGTTATAAAAGTTTATTTTTAAAATTCTTTTTTCGAGTTTTTAATATGGAAAGACGTCCGAATAGACCAATAGACTATTTGAAATCTTCAATTAATAAGGTAATTCTCATAAAGGTTAAACGTAATAGGCTCTTGAGGGGTATATTAGCTGGCTTCGATGAACACCTAAACCTTTACTTGGAAGAGAGTAGCCAACTTTTTGAATATCAAGACGAAGAAGGTAATATCCGCGAAGAACATGAGGAATTAGGAAGCATAGTTGTTCGTGGAGATAACGTAATATTTCTGAACCTCGCGGAAAGCAGCTAGCAAATATGGACGATTATTTACTTTCTTTTATATTAGTTTATTGACTTAGGAATTAATAAATAGTTGAGTCTCAAATTTATTAGAATAAGTTCAATTCGGGATTGGGTTTTCTAGACAATTAAGGATTACAATGAAATTTTCTCTTTTAGTTTACGAATATAGAAGCAACGATTTACTTTTAATCAAAAAATTAATAAAAATGATATTACTTTTAAAATCCAATACACAAAAACTCATATAAAAATAAACGATTAAATTGTCGAATGAGGAAAAGGGAGAACAAAGAGAAGTAACATGTTGCGTTATGAACTGTCAATTGAAAATACCTCTTAACAAGGCAATCATAATTAATGATAAATACTTTTGTCCAATATGTGGAGTTGCGTTCTATAGAAGTAAGCTCAACCTATAAATATTAATAAGGCCCGTGGCCTAGTCCGGATAGGGCGGCAGCCTCCTAAGCTGAAGATCGGGGGTTCAATATGAAATGTACTTCGCATTTCCTGAACAATTCCCCCCGGGCCTGCTTATTACTCTTTTAAAGGTTTAAAAAATTTCATCCAATGGAAATCGTCTCCCCAACTTTCAAACACTTTCCCAAATCCTTCTTTTCTAAGGGCATCCTCAGTAATATTAAGGAACTTCTGTTGAGTTGTGTAATCAGCATTCTCTAAAATTTTCATTAAATTATTAACAATTTCTTTGGGGGTCAAAGGAATTTTAGTTAGAGGGAATTTCTCTAGTTCCCATTTAAGATATTTATAGTAGGGCCTTAATCTACCATTATGTATAGAAAAAATTACATCAAGTAAAGCCGGTATGGATAAAGCTGCTTCTAAACGGGCTGCTTCAATATTTCCATCCCGAATACATTTTAAAGAACGATAAAGGAAGTTTATATACCCATCTAATGCTCCACCTATGAATTTTGAGAGGTATTTTCTCGGCACTTTTGCCATTTCATCTATTAGTTCTTGTACTTTACCAGTTTTATCAATTAATGTTTTCACATGAGAGAAACTATATCTATCCCAGGCATCAGGGCTTCCCCATGGAGCATATTTCTTAAAATCAGAAAACGAGAATACAATTAGATCTATACCTTCATATTTTCGAAAGGGATATCTTTCTTTAAACTCTTTAACAACACTATCTTTAACGATTATATACGTATCGTAATCTGAAAACCTGGTTTGGAAGTCTTTTCCTCTAGAACCACCTAAGAAAAATCCTACAATATTTGGATCTTTTTTGGCATCTTCATATATATTTTCGTAATTTCCGATGGTGAACTCATTTGATAAGCAATTCATTATGTAATATGAGGTTATTAGATTAGAATTACAAAAGCTTTATTATACTTTTTAAAATCCCTTTTCTATATCAAAATGTAAATTATATATTTATAGGTTCATGTATTTATCTAATTGCTTCTAAAATAATGTTACTAAGAGACAGCATGAAAGTTAGCATACATCACGCCCATCTTTTTGCTTCTAATTTAGACGAAAGCATAAGTTTTTACCAGGAAATGTTTGGAGCTGATGTCATCTTCGATCTAAACGTTGGAGGAGCTCGAAACGTGATGATCGCTATTGGTTCGTCAAAAATAAATTTTTACGACCAGCCTCCTAAAGACAAGACTCGTGGCCCCGTGCATCACTTAGGGATCGAAACAGACGATATCGACGCACTTATATCTCATATGAAATCAAAAGGTTTCGAGTTCAGAAAACCCGTTAGCAATTTGGGATACCTGAAATACGTTATGGCTGTTGCTCCAGATAATGTCCTCTTGGAGCTTTTTGAGTTCAAGAAAGGAAAGGGTTCTGGAGGAGAACAATATGAGAAATTAACCTCATTAATAGGATATTAAAGTACTTCGAAAAAACCCAATGATTTTGGAGTTCATTTTAGCAGTTATTTGTTTTTTTCTCTCCAATCCTTTTTGAATAATGCAAATTTATGTTCATCGACGTATTCTCCATCAACGTACGTCTGTTCTTTAAGAACAGCTTCCTTTTTAAAACCTAATTTTTCGGCAGCACGAAGCGACCTGTTATTTGGATCAAAAATCCCTGCATATATTTTGTGAAAGTTTAACTCAGTAAATCCATAATTTATCACTAATTTAGCAACTTCACCAATAATACCTTTTCCCCAATATTCGGGTTCCCCAATTGTCCCATAAATATTTGCATTGCGGTTTATCCAGTTGATTCGTCCAAATCCAGCAATACCTATCGGACATTTATCATTTTTATGATAAATTACAAAATTTATGTGATCTTTTTGACCTCTTTCGGGAGGAGAATCAAACCATTTCTTTATTTCTTCAACTGTTCGTGGCATTACACTTCGAGAATACCTACGTACTATAGGATCATTTTGCCATTTACAGATTAAACTAATCCATTTAGAATTATTTGCTACTAAATCGATTCTTTCCCCCTTAATAAAAGAAAAGACTTCATTAATTTCTTCTTCTGTCAAATTATAACAACCAAATTCTGTTTATCCTATCTTTAGATTAGGATATTAGTATAATTGATGGATATGATTAAAAATTTTCTTTTTATGTAAAATTTTATTAATAGAAAGGAAGTTTTGAAACTAAAGTTCCAGAAAATTTCATAACCTCTTCTATAGATATTCGCTTTTGACGCGTGTTAAAGCTGTGAAAAAAAGAATCAAAACTCCAATCAAAATAAACACAAAAAAGGGATTTAATTCGACTAAAAGTCCTATAAATGGGTAAGATACTGCCATAAGAAAACTTCCAAACATGTTGATAGTACTAAGAATTGTTGCCCTATTTTCTGAAGCTATTTGTCGATTGATGCCATTTATGTAAATTAAAAATCTTGGATACCCAAATGCTACAATTAATAATAATAAAAGAATACCTAATATTGCATTTGTAGTGAGTCCTAATAATATGAATGCAAGTCCGATTAAAGAATCTATAGAAATTAAAAGAATTAGTTTGTGTTTAAAATGTTTTATAATTATAGGAATTAAAATCGTAAAAATCATATTTATTACATTTAATAATGCTGCAATAAAACCAAACCACAAGATGGGGATCCCTACACTTCCAAGGTAAATTTGGTATGTCCAAAATAGAAAATAAGTTAACACCCCAATAAATACCCTATCAAAGCATAAAATTCTTAGTATCTTGTTAGTAGCTAATTCTCTAAAACCATCTTTTAGAATTGATAAATAACTCTTATTTTTTCTTTTATTTTCCAGTTTAGGCTCTTTAAAAGTTAGAGAGACAAGAAACCCTCCAGTGTATATAAAACCTAGGCAAACCATTGTAAACTGAAGTGAAATGTATTCCGCTATAATTGAACCAAGGGGTGCAGATATTGTTAGGGCAATTAAATTTATGGTTTGGGTTCTACCTAAAGTTTTAGCTAAGCTATCTTCTTTATTCATTGTTTTTAGTGTGTTAAAAAGGAAAGCCTCATCTGTTCCTGAGAAGAGAGCAGCACCGAACGCCCACAATGTTTCAGCTAGAAAAAACAAAATAACATTAGGTGTAATACTATATGTAAAAGCAGCACTGAGAATGGAAAACCCAGATAAAATTAATGCAATATTTCTGCCCACATGATCTGCAATTGCTCCTGAGGGGATTTCAAGCAAAAAGATCATAGCCATAAAATAACTTTGTAAGATCATAATTTGAAAGCGTCTCTTTTAGAACTTTTCTAAACATCGGGATTAAAATTTGATACGATTTTGAGTTTTTTAGGATTTGTATGTCTTGTTTTTTCCAGTTTTGAAATCCGTTAAGAATTCCAACAAATCTGTTGTCTCCTCTTCTTTCTGCTTGAGCCAATACTAAACATGTGTTTTTTAGACTATATTGGTGCATTTGCTTGTAATTTGCGACAATTCCGATAAAATCTTTAATGGTTTTTTTCTCCATGAATTGCTTGTAGAGGTCTTCAAGGTCTTGTTTCTGTGCTTCCTTCTTTGTCTTGTATTGTTCTTTTTGTTGGAGTGTAAATGTTCTTTTTCCTTTGGTCTTACTTTGTGCTATCATGAGTATTAGAAATAAATTATCATTAATATTTGTGAATGGGGTTATGATTTATTATAATTGTAATGCGTTTAAATTATAGATTCGCCAATTGGAATTAATAAACTGTTTGCCTCTTCTCATTCTTATAGCTTATACTCTTTTACTGTCTTATGAGTTTAAACATCAATGCAAAAAAGTTAGTAGAAAGACAATTAAGCAAATATCATTATGAAAAACGATTAAGCAAAGCTGAAAAGATTAAGATTGTCTTCTCTAATATGGAATTTAATATTAGAATGTATGAGAAACATAAAAAGCGTAAAAAAATAGATACGATAAGAAAGAATTAAATTATAATCAGTGGACTTTAATATCTCAAATCGAATCTATTAAGAACAAAAAGT
>CAZALK010000020.1:0-87509 GCA_964486045.1 uncultured archaeon | reverse complement strand
TTGTATTCTAAATAAGAATCCCCATATTGCTCTGTAAGTCTTCTTTCTTCCCCTAGTATACCGAAGTGGGCGCATCCTATCGCAATTAGAATGATGAAAATATTTATCCAAGAACCAACGGCAACACTCATTCCGATGAAAATGACCCAAAGACTTAGTAATTGAGGATTTCGAGAGACTTTATAAAATCCCTTAGTAATTGGTTTATCAAGAGGAGAGTTTTTATAATTCATAATTGCAATCGTCAATAAAACAAGCCCGAAAGTGAAAAACGTTGTACCGATAATAAAATCAATGGATCCAATTTTTAGGGGTGAAAAGCTAATATGAACAATAACCAATAAACCTAACAGCTTTCTAATTACAGTAAATGTTATTTGTAATCTAGTCCAGCCTTTTCTATCATAAAGTCTCACAGTGACTTCTTTTGGGCATGATTTAAGAAGGATTCCAAAAGTTATGATGAATATAATGAAAAATATCCATCCATTTAACCATCCAAGTTGAATTTGTGCTATTAGTTCCAAAATCATCACTTACATTTGAATATGATTGACTAATTCGAAATTTAGTGATTAATAAACTAAAATAGTTAATTATTATGCTCTATTTTAGTTTATTATCATTTAAATTATTGAATGCATGATATTTAAACTTTTAGGTATGCCTAATTCTATAAAAAAAATCATTCACTAAATTCTTTTGTTGATTAATCTAATTGAAATTCTTGCCTCTTCATTAATTTATTTTTTAGAATTGATTGAAAAATATGAAAAAACTAACCTATTTCTAAAGGAATATAAGAATCAACAAATCTTAGTTAAATAATATTGTTGACAATTTCATCAATTATAAATAGCTGAAATGTTATTATTTTTTTGGTATGGGGATATATTTACCAAAAAAAAGGATATACAGTTTTCTTTTATCATTGGTTATAGTACTACAGATTATTTTTCTTATTGTACCTATTAGAGCTCAAGATCAGAGTCCTACCTTAGAAATTGACTCTTTATTTGAGTTAACAGAATTTGCAAATGAATGGGGTCAAAAGAGCAATGAATCATCAGTAAATTTTGATTTTCCATCACCTACTTGGAACTTATCAGCAATTACTATTAATTTTACAAGTATTAAAATGGGCAGTGAAACGGTAACTGTAGAAGAGCAAGAATCTGGATTCGAAACTATCCGAAGAAATAATATTGAAATTGCAGGTATGCAATTAAATATTACAGAGCAGAGTACCATTTTTGCCGTGGAAATTTATGGTTATAAAACTGAAGGATCTAGTAGTCCAGGACCTGTCTATGTGAGGATTGAAGGATGGAATTCAGGAAGTCGTAGGCCAAACGGAGTTGTGTATGGAGAACAAATTGAATTGAATACTAGCCTAATTCCTAATTGGTACATCCAGAATTTTAATTCCCCAATTAACCTTTCACCTGGTTATTACTGCTTAGTAATAGATGGAACGAGTGCTAATTGGCAAGATCGGTATTATTGGTATATTAATAATCTAAACGTCAACTCTTCACTTTATATGTGTAGATACAATGAAGATGACACAGATTGGGAAAACAGGTTCGGGGATGTTTTTCTACATAAAATTAAGCAAAGAGTTAATAGATCTTATTATCCAGAAGATATAAACATGATCGCCCGAATAAATAATAATTCCTTTCAAGTCAATAATGATATATCAATTGGAAAAGGAACTCTTTCCATTGTAGATCTCAATTTCTCTCCATATAGTGCAACAATGAATATTTTTATTCTAAATAATTTATCCATTGAATTATTGCTAAATTATGAATATAAAATTTCAATTCATAACAGTTTTATGGAGAAATCAGAGGGGGTAATTCGCGAAGGTAAATCTATTCAATGGATTTTACAACCTCAGATCACAAGAATTTCATATAATTACTCCATAAAATTTCTATTTCCTATGAATTGGTTTAATTTTTCTATATATAAGAATGGATTAAATATAACACCCCAGACATATCTAAATTATACTAAGAGACTTTTTTATGTACCGAATGCCACAATCGAGGATGGAGCTACTTGGAGATTCGTTGCCAATTCACCTCAGATTAGTTTTCAGCTAAATGTTCCAAAAAGTACATTTGGGCCTCAACAAGATATACAATTTTCCATTCAAGAACCAATCATGGAGGGAAATTACACCATTATCCTTTACAATTCATTAGGGTTTCCAATAGAAACAGAAACTCTACAGCTCTTAGGAGATACAAATTATTTTGCATACAGTTTATCTACTAACCCCGAGGAGGGATTATATAAGTGTTATATATTTTGGAATAATGCAACGGATGCGGGACTCCAGATTTATGATTTTCAGGTTATTATGCCGTTTACAGTTCCAATTGAAATCATTTATGGAATATTGATATCGATAACGAGCATAGTTTTACTCACAGCTACATCATTTGTTTTAGTAAAAAGGAATAAAAGAATTAAAAACGAAAAAAGAGAACGAATTTATAATGAATACATGGATGCTCTAAATATTGAATATTTTATTGTTTCTGATAAAAATTCCGGCTTATTAGTTTATGATCAAATCATTACAGCCAATGAGATGGATTCTAGCCTTATTTCCGGTTTCCTACAGGCAATTAGAGGTTTTGGAATAGAATTAACTAAAAGCAGAAAAGAATCACAGACAATAAAACTAGAGTATATCACGACTCGAAAATTTTAATGTCGGAATTTAAGGATTTTAGATTAGTCTTTATAATGAAAGACAGCCCGTCCGAAGATTTTTTAAAAACCGTTGATTCATTGTCTATCGAAATTGACGAAGAATTAGGAAAATATATGGAAAATTTTGATGGCGATCTTAGACCCTTTAAAAAAATTCATGATATTGTTGAAAAATATTTGCAAATAACTTTAATATATCCTTTAAAAGTTGTAAAACTGGGAAAGGTGAGGTTTAGCCAAACAGAAAAACAAATTATTGAACGTGCGTTAAAAGTTATGAAACAAAATAATTCAGATTATTTTTATGTTTCAAATTTATTTGGGAAGAAGAAATTCCAAGTAAAAGATGCTGAAGATATACTTAACTTGATAAAGAAAAAAGTTTTTACTCCAATAGCAATTCCGAGCTAATAGTTGAATTTTACTATTAGAGCAATTTATATAAGTATTAATTTTATTTGCTTGAGATTTGTCTCGAATAGAGTTCATTTGAATTATTAACTCGCAGAGACGACTCAAACATGATATTAAGCGTAATAGAAGAGGATTGTAAAAATCTAAAAGCAGTTTAAGTAGTAGACTTTCAAATTCTTAAGTATCATGTTTTAACCGCTTTAATTGAAAGAGTAAGTGGTATCTTCGGTGTTAAAGTCTGAAATCGCCATAGTCCGTCTTCATCTTTCTTAATATCTGGATGAAAACTATGAAACCCAAATGGAAATTCATGGATAAATTCTATTTTTAATCCTGCTTCTATTAATGAGTTCAATATCTCACCAATAGTATGTCCCCAGCCATATTCCAGCTTATTTTCAAGAACTGTAGGGTTATTTGGATCCTCATCAGTGTAATCACCATCCTCTTCCCAAACAAATGGCTTCCCATCAGTAAAATACGGTTCACTTAGTTTGAGTATATCAGTTGTTTTTTCATCAATCATATGACTAAATGGGTGACCATCAACAAAATAGAATATTCCTCCTGATTTTAAACAGTGGTTAATAACCTTAGCCCATTTTATTAAATCGTCCAGCCAATATATAGTTCCATATGAGGTGAAAACAATATCGAATTTCTCTTTAATTATTTTCGGTACATCATAAACATTGGTTTGGATAAATTTCGCTGGAACACCAATTTCTTTGCTTAATTCACACGCTTTAATTATCGCCTTGTCTGAAAAATCGATACCTGTTACTATAGCCCCATTACGAGCCCAAGAAAGGGAGTCCATCCCAAAATGACATTGAAGATGTAGCATTGTTTTTCCCTCTACTTCACCCACTTCTTCAATTTCAGTTGGTAATAATGATGTCTTACCCGTTTTAAAATTCTCGACACTGTAAAATTTAGATTTCACGTGGATGTCTACAAGCTCATTCCACAATTTTTTGTTGGCTTCAAATTCCTTCTTCATTAAACTTAATCCTCATAAATAAGATTTTTTTCGACTTGTTGTTATATCGGTTTGGCTAAGAAAGCTTTAACTCGTAACTTGTCAAATAAACTAGTGGGTGCTGGTTTAATGAGACACACTGTGTCTGCGCCACGCCCAGTACCACCTATACAAATTACATCTCTCTCAATATCTTTTATTAAACCTGCATCAACAGCCATGATAGCTATCTCCAAACAGACTTTTGTACCTTGACTGAAAATAGTCCTAAAATATTTCGCCATTAACTCCACAGGGCCCCATTGCTTTAGAGCGATTCTAAGACTCCTTTCCACACCTGCGAAAGCGTGAGTTCCAACTAGAAATTTAATTCCTTTATTTTTAAGTGAAGTAATTTTTTCTTCTGGGAATTCTTGTCTGTTATTTGTTCCTGTGAAATAATACGAATGTGTCACAACTATTAAATTATAACTAGCTGGATCAAAGACATTAACCGATTTCTCTGCTGTCGTACCAGTTGTGCTAGCCATAATAATATCTTTGACACCAAACTGGTCAGCATATTTTTTTGCAATCTCTAAAGCCATATCAGTATTATGAGGTCCACCCCTCTCAAAATAGGTAACTACTAAATTTAAATCTGTCATAATAAATTTACACTTTCATTTTTTTTGTATATTTCCATAATTTTGAGATCAAGAAGATTTTATTTTTAATAACTCTAATGAAATAATTTTAAATAGAACAAGATTTAACTACATTTAATTATCTTTGTTAAAATTTTAGTTAACATTAGTGATTTTAAATGAGTGAAGGATTAAGTAGAAGCACAAAACAGAAATTACTCTTTGCTACATCGGCATTTGGGGATCAATTAACATATCAAGCATTTACTATTTATGTTTTTACATTTTATTTTGCAGTTGTGGGGCTTACCATGTTTGAGATGTGGATCGGCTTTATTCTATGGGGATTATGGAACATGGTAAATGATCCTCTTTTAGGTGCATTAAGTGAAAGAACTAAGCAGAAAGGCAAATTAGGAAAACGTAAACTCTATTTATTAATTTCATTTATACCATTGTCATTAATGATGGTATTATTATTCACTACTCCTGCGAATTTAGAGTTTGTATATTTTATCTTTATAATTTTTACATTTGAATTCTTCTATACTATGTTTTCAGTCAATACAAATGCTGTGTTTCCCGAAATGTTTCCAACTGAAAAAGAAAGGGGCGGTGTAAATATATTTATAAAGGTATTTACCATGATTGCAGTTATACTGGCATCTCTTATTCCTACAATAGTTATCTCTCCTTTAGTTCCAACAATAGATCCCCTGGTTGATCTAGCAGGCTACACAGCTGAAGTTGCAAGCATTAAATCAATGTATATTACTTCAGGGATGATATTATTCGTGATTGTTCTAATTATGTCGATATTATTTATTTTCTTATCTGTCGAAGAAAAAGAGGAAAATGAAGCTGCGTTTGAGAAAAGACCAAGATTTTTTCAATCTATCAAAATTACTTTTTCAAATAAGACTTTTCTAAAGTTTACTCTAGGAAATATGCTTGTTTGGTATTGTTTTAATGTGTTACTAACTGTATTTCCACTTTTCGCTGTCTTTATCTTAGGTATTGCTGAGGGTTCTCTTATGATTGGTGTAACCTTGATGATAGCACTCCTTTCTGCAGCAATTTTCCAACCATTGCAATCTAAGATTAGAGCTAAGATAGGAACACGTAAAGGTTTGATGCTTGGATTAGGAATCTGGATTGTTACATTGTTTCCCTTAGTTTTCCTATCAAATAATGCGTTGAGTAGAACGTTAGCGATGATCATTTTTTTTACGATTGGTTTTGGATTATCAGCAGCTTTGTTTTATATTGACTTAATTCATGGTGATGTCATAGACCAAGATTCATTAAAATTCGGAGTAAAACGAGCAGCAAGTTATTATGGAGTAAATGCATTTATTCATAGATTTTCAACAATTCTCGTTATAACAACTATTTTTATTGTGTTTTCAGGAACCGGGTGGAGTAGCTATGAACCTGTTATTGCCGACCCAGCGTTAAGAGATCTTGGGTTAAAAGCATTAGTGTTTGTATTTCCCGCATTAGCACTTGTAGGCGCGATCATTTTCTTTAAATTTTACGATTTGCATGGAGAGAAACTTCAAAAAATGAGAAAAGAATTGGAACGGAATCCTGAGCTAAAACCAAAATAATTTATTCTAGTTTTATTTTTTATCCTGATATATACTCCTTTTTAAGAGGGATATGAATAGTAAAGAAAGAGTGTGGTCCGCCTTAAATTTAGAGGCTGTAGATAGAGTACCAATTCATGCCGTCGCGGTGGATGGGAACATTTGTGATAAAGTACTTGGGAAACCACCTAGAACAGCTTTTGATATTATTGATGAACTTGAGGAACAACATCCCGATGATTGGGTTGAGCGTGTAAATAACATAATAGCTGAGATAGAAATAAATGTCTTCTTGCGTGCCATAGAAACTGCGACCATAGTAGGGTATGATACTTGTGGAATCGGGTATATCCCATTCAAATTTGAGAGCAAAGAAAGAATGACTGATATTTTTGGTCGAGTTTATAAGATATTAAATGATAATGGACATATTTTTCCATATTATATTGATGGTGTGATTAAGAATCAATTAGATTGGGATAATTATCCAAAACCTAATTTACCCGAGATTTACAATCGAGCTAAAAAGCTGTATAGAACAATCATCCGTAGAAGTGGGAAATTCAAGAATCCAGATTTTTGTTTTATGGCACAGGATGATTTTGCTAGTGTATTTCCCCCCGTATGGCAAGGGATGGGAATGAATAGTTTTGCAAGAGCGTTACGTAAGAATCCTAAATTGATAGAAGAGCGTTTTGAACAAACTACTGAATTTGTAATTGGATTGTTTAAAACTTATGCTGAAGCTGGTGCACAAATATTTTTTGAGGGAGGGGATATGGCATTTAAATCGGGACCATTACTCAATCCAAAATATATAAACCAATACGTTTTACCCTGCATGAAAAGAGTAACCGAAGCTGTGCATGAATGGGGTGGAAAAATTATATTTCATTCAGATGGTGATATAACTTCACTCTTGGATTTTATAGTTGAATCAGGTTTTGATGGTCTTCATTGTTTGGAGCCTCCTTATGTTGACTTAAATTTGGTAAAAAAGAAAGTAGGGGATAAATTGTGTTTACTTGGAAATATAGATACATCGCATATACTGGTAAAAGGGACACAAAAAGAAGTTGAAGAAGCAGTTAAATACGCTATTAAAGCATTAGGCCCGGGAGGAGGATATATATTATCACCCTCCAATTCTCATCCTGCTATGACATATCAAAGAATAAAGTGGATGGTCGAAGCTACTCATAAATATGGTGTGTATCCTCTGCAATAATCTTTTTATTTTATTTCCAAAAATCCATGTCAATTCAACCATTTTAAAAGGAGTAAGTTAGTGACATCCCATACTAACAAGGATTTTTAAGTGAACAAGGAACACCACATGCACACTTCCCACACATATCTGATAACCCTAATGCAGAATAAAGTTTACCGTTTTCTAAACAAACATTATAACATTTATGTCGATCAAATGAATCATCCTTAAGTATATCGAAAGTACATCTAGCAATACACTGTTTACAACTGTTATTCTGATAATAAAGGCAATATTCATTTATTTTTCTTTCTGTAGCTTCAATCCTTGCTGATGTTATCAAACTTCCTAACCTTCCACAGCATCCCTTTTCAGTTATTAGCATTTTATGTAGGCCAAATCTTCCTAAACCCGCAATATAAGCTACATGCTTATGAGACCAGTATCCTTTTAATGTGGTTTTATCAAAATTGTGTGTTGGAGGTATTTCAAAGCATTCATAATTTTTGTTTTGTAATGTATTTGATAAGGATCGAGTCAAATTGTTCAATAACTTATTTGTTTCAATATAAGCCAACGCCCATTTTCGAGAAGCTTTTATACCCCCAACATTACTAAGGACTACTTCTTGATTGAATGGAACAAAATATGTAATTATAGTTTGAGCAGTGCTCATCAATTCGTTTGGAAGTTTGTGCTCTTGACCAATTACATGTTTTAATCGAAGAAACATTGGATCTTTAGCATTTGCAAATGCTAAAATTGGGGAATCCCAATTTGTTTTAACCTTATTATTTTTTTTATAATTTTCAACAAATATTTCGGCTAAGTTTTCAATTTCTTTATACATGATTATAAAATTATCAACAAATTTCCATAAAAAAGTTATTATTTTATTTAATGATGATGGTTTTTCTACTTTTCTAAACAAGGGTAAATTTACTCTCTCTTATTGAAAAAAAAAAATACAAAATTATCAATGGGTAAAGAATTACGAACGTAAATATCTTGAAAAAAGAACGTAAATACTAAATACAGCGAATTTTTTTTTAAACCATCCTTATGAAATATAAAAAAACCTAATTGAAAATCATCTAAACAAGGCAGAGAAGGGGATTTTCTAGGCTTAAGTAAGTTGGCAAAGAAAAAGTTTCAAAATTAATGTTTGTAAAGTGAGGAAAAAAATGGCACGTCAAGTCCAGAGTATGGTGAGATATATCTTTAAGAGAATATTACTAATGATTCCTATCTTAATTGCGGTGTTAATATTTACTTGGATTTTAACTCATCTGATGGATGTTAATCCAATTATGAGTAAATTTGAGGGTTGGATGGAAGTTAGATCTGGACCTATTGAAAGAGAAAAGATAAGAATGGGTTGGTATGATCCGTGGTATGTACAACTTGGCATATATCTTAGAAATTTCTTTCTTGGAGACTGGGGTGAATCCTATATCGTATTACAAGGAGAAAAAGTACTTGATATTATAGGTGTCATTTTTCCAAGAACCATTGAATTAATGCTATTCTCGATTGTTGTTGTTCCTATCATTGCTATGAAATTAGGAGTTGCTTCAGCAAGAGATAGAAATAAACCAAAAGATGCCCTTATTCGAGGTTTGGGCATAGTAGGAGCAGGACTCCCGTTATTTTATATCTCTATACTTGTACAATTATTTATGGGCAGATCAATTAGACAATTTACTTATGGTGAAGTTTATGTCCCAGTCGTATATTCAAATAATCCCTCCTTACCGATTCCAGTCCCTCCTGGCGGAGTTACCACAGGATTTAGGGTTATTGATAGTATTTTATATAATGATCCAATTTATTTGTTGGATACTATCGCTCATTTGATTCTGCCTGTATTTTGTATGATATTTGTATCTTTATCTACTATCACCCGTCAAACCCGATCTAGTATGTTAGATGTATTGGATCAGGATTATATTAGGACTGCACGGTCTAAGGGAGTTAAAGAAAGCGATGTTATAAATAAACATGCTTTTCGAAACGGAATACTCCCTACAAGCCACATTATCACAGGAGGAATTGCAGTATCACTTTTGGGATCAATGTTCGTAGAATTCACGTTTAATTATGGCGGTATGGGATATTATTTATATATCGCTATCACCGAGGGCGATTACACAGTAACAATGGGAATACTTGTATTTTCTACAATTATAATAATTTCAGGAACGCTAATAGCAGATGTAGCTTACACAATTATTGATCCCCGAATAATTTATTAAAACATTAAAAAAGTGATCAAAATGACCGAAATATAGTGGATTCTTCATCTGGGACTCCTAAACTAATAATTTGTTTTATGTCATAATATTCAGGGATTTTATACATTTCTCTTATTTTTTTTGCATTTATGTTAGCCATCCAGCATGTTCTAATCCCAAAACTTATTACACCGAGTAAGGGTCTTGACCAATTATATGTTTTAATCGAAGAAACATTGGATCTTTGGCATCTGCAAAGACTAAAATTGGGAAACTTCAATTTATTTTATCCTTATTAATTTCTTTATAGTTTTCAACAAATATTTCCACTAAGTTTTCAATTTCTTTATGCATGATTATAAAATTATCAAAAAATTTCCATAAAAAAGTTATTATTTTATTTAATGATGATGGTTTTTCTACTTTTCTAAACAAGGGTAAATTTACTCTCTCTTATTGAAAAAAAAAAATACAAAATTATCAATGGGTAAAGAATTACGAACGTAAATATCTTGAAAAAAGAACGTAAATACTAAATACAGCGAATTTTTTTTTAAACCATCCTTATGAAATATAAAAAAACCTAATTGAAAATCATCTAAACAAGGCAGAGAAGGGGATTTTCTAGGCTTAAGTAAGTTGGCTAAGAAAAGGTTTCAAAATTAATATTTGTAAAGTGAGGAAAAAAATGGCACGTCAAGTCCAGAATATGGCGAGATATATCTTTAAGAGAATATTACTAATGATTCCTATCTTAATTGCGGTTTTAACATTTACTTGGATTTTAACTCATCTTATGGATGTCGATCCTATTATGAGTAAATTTGAGGATTTAGGCTTGCTTACTCCTGATGCAATTCTAGCTCTTGAAAGAGAAAAGATAAGAATAGGTTGGTACAATCCATGGTATGTACAACTTAGCATATATATTAGAAATTTCTTTCTTGGGGACTGGGGTGAATCTTATATTATATTACAAGGAGAAAAAGTACTTGATATTATAGGTGTTATTTTTCCAAGAACCATTGAATTAATGCTATTCTCGATTGTTGTTGTTCCTATCATTGCTATAAAATTAGGAATTGCTTCAGCAAGAGATAGAAATACCCCAAAAGATGCCCTTATTCGAGATTTGGGCATAGTAGGAGCAGGACTTCCACTGTTTTATATTTCTATAGTTGTACAATTATTTATGGGTATATCAATTAGACAATTTACTTATGGTGAAGTTTATATCCAAGTCTTATTTTCAAACAATCCCTCCTTACCGACTCCAATCCCTCTTGGCGGAGTTAGTACAGGATTTAGGTTTATTGATAGTATTTTATACAATGATCCAATCTATTTGTTAGATACAATGACTCATCTGATTCTGCCAGCATTTTGTATGATATTTGTATCTTTATCTTCGATCACCCGTCAAACCCGATCTAGTATGTTAGATGTATTGGATCAGGATTATATTAGGACTGCACGGTCTAAGGGAGTTAAAGAAAGCGATGTTATAAATAAACATGCTTTTCGAAACGGAATACTCCCTACAAGCCACATTATCACAGGAGGAATTGCAGTATCACTTTTGGGATCAATGTTCGTAGAATTCACGTTTAATTATGGCGGTATGGGATATTATTTATATATCGCTATCACCGAGGGCGATTACACAGTAACAATGGGAATACTTGTATTTTCTACAATTATAATAATTTCAGGAACGCTTATAGCAGATGTGGCTTATACAATTATTGATCCCCGAATAATTTATTAAAACATTAGAAAAGTGATCAAATTAACCGAGATTAAGCTTTCCAACAATTAAATATCAATTCAATCTTAATATTAAACAATAAAAAATAATATAAATTCTCAAGATAATTTTAACAATTATATTAATAATATTATAGAGGAGATTTTAAAAATTGACGTTATGTTTTGTCTTAATGAAAATTAAAGCTGGATTTGTAGAATCTGTTATTAAAGAATTAAATCAGATTCCAGAAGTTAAAGAAACTTATGGCGTAACTGGAGGTATTGATATAATTACAAAAGTAGAAGGAAAGGATGTTGAAACCATCGCAAAAACTATTCTAGCAAAGCTTCATAGGATTGAGGGTGTTGATAGAACTCAAACACACATAGTTGTACCCATGTAAAACTAAAATCAAACAGCAATATATTGATCTCAACTAAAAAATAAAGATAAAAAAATATTATTTAATTTTCTTGGCTTCTTCAATCCATTCTTCAACCATTTTTAAAGATGGTGGTCTCCTGAAAATGTCTGGTTTTTCTTTATCCAAGGCCATTATTCGGTCTAAAGTATTTTTGGGGTTACGTTGTGCAAATTCTTTTACTGAGTCGATTCCAATTTCATTCAATACTTCAGAATATTCCGGTCCCACACCCCCTATTCTCATCAAATCTGCATGTTCTGCCCATTTGTCTATTAATTTTTCTGAGATTTTCGTTTTCGAAGCTAATTCTTTTATGCCGTCTTTATCTAAACCCACAAGATTTTCGACAAAACTTACACCCACTTTTTCTAAAGTTTTTCCAAATTTATCACCAATTCCCTCGATGTCAATTATAGGAGTTGTTTTTGTTGTAATCTTTACATTTTTCTCTTTAATCATACCTTTGGCTTCAGTAATCCAGCCTTCTATATCTTTAGCAACTGGGATTTTTCTTATGACATTAGGTTGTTTCTTGTCAAATTCAACAATTTTTTCAAGTGTATTTTTAGGGTTTCGATAGGCAAGTTCTCGAGTTGAATCTATTCCAACTCTATTCAAGACTTCGGAATATTCAGGACCAACACCTTTTATTTTCATTAATTCTGCCTGATCTTGCCATTTTTCAACTAATTTTAAAGAAATATCTGTTTTAGCAGCGAGATCCTTAATTTCTTTCCATTTTAAAGGTATTAAGTCCTTGACATTTGCTATACCTGCTTTCTCTAAAGTTTTAGCATATTTTTCACCAACACCTTCAATTTCTATTATCTTCATGCATTTTTCCTCTATTTTTTTAATATTGTTTTTTACTTTGTAAATAAAATATAGGGACTTCTTTTTTAATCTTTTTCTTGTTTCACTCAAATATACATAGACTATAAAATTGAAGTTGAGTCATATCTTAATGAAAACTTTACCATTCATTAAAATATAGATAAGAATAACATTGAAGCTAAACTTGATAAAAGGGTTTAAATATTAATCTACCTAAGATAGAAGCCGAAAAATGAGGTGTAAAGGGGATAAGTAAAAAAAAGAAATAAATTTATGAAAATTTAATAGATTTTGAATATCACATCTTTTAAATCTCTTTTAGGAATGTGCATCTTTCCATCTTGGTCTTTCCAATATTTAAATGAATCCTCAATTGGTTCCATAACAGATTCTTCATCCGGGATTCCTAAACTGATGACCTGTTTTATATCATAATGCTCAGGGATTTCATACATTTCTCTTATTTTTTTCGCGTTGATGTTAGCCATCCAGCATGTCCCAATCCCAAAATTAATTGCACCGAGTAATATGTTTTCAACAGCCGCTCCAACATCGAAATCTACAAAGGATTTTTTTATATTGGTATTTGCTAGAACTACGATATAAGCAGTAGGTTCTCTTCCGCTTTCAGGAGTTCTTTGATCTTTAGGAAGTGAACTAGCAAAATGTACTAGTTGAAAAACTTTTTTTCTCTCTTCCTCCTCTTTAATGATGATAAATTCAAGGGCTTGAATATTACTTGCCATTGGGGCAACACGAGCAAAATCCACTAACTTCTTTAAGGTGTCTAACGAGATTGGATCTTGCTTAAATCTTCTAATTGTTCTTCTTTTGAAAATAATTTCTTCTAAATTCATTTTTATCTCAAATTTTTAATCATTTTTTTTTTTTGTTTTTAATAAAGAATCTGCTATTCTATAAAATAACTGTTCAACATTTTTACCAGTCTTAGCTGAAGTCTCGACGTATCCAATGTTTAGACTTTTGGCTACACTACTAGCCTCTGCAGTTGAAACTTTCCTCTCACCAACTAAATCCTCTTTATTTCCTAAAACAAACCCTATTAAAGTGTTTTGGTAGATTTCGATGTACCTCTTTATGTCCTTATACCAACCTGAAACACTTTCAAATGACTTACGATTTGTTAGATCAAATATAACAATTACCGCTTCTGCACCTTGATAAAAATGTCTCCTCATCATTTCAAATTTACTTTGTCCAGCTATATCCCAAAAGATTAAATTCACATACTCTTCTTTTATTTTGATAGTTTTCTCAGAAATACTTACACCTAAAGTAGGGATATAAGTACGGATGAAAGCGTTATCAGTAAATCGTAGGATAGTACTGGTTTTACCTACAGATGGATCTCCACATACAATAATTTTGGAATGAAATCCAACTAACTCTTTATCAGTTTCTTCTTTAGGAAACGCCTTTCCTTCAATAATTGATTTTTCTTTGTTTTGTAAATCATTTAAAATTTCTGTGAGGTTTTTTCGAAGGATATTTATCTCTGCATAAATCTCAACGCTTTCTGCATTCTGATTTTCTAATTCAATAATTTTCTGGGCGCTTTTAGAAAACGCAGTTTCAAGGTAATCCAAGTATTTATAGAAAATAAGATCATCGGCTTCATCAAATAATAGTGTAATTGATGATAATGCTATACCTCCGCGGCGAGAATCATCTGCACGTTCAATATATTTTATCAATCCTTTTTGTCCAAAAGAAGGGAAGGGCATGATTACTAATGATTTAGGGATAATTCCTTGATCTGTTGTAAGCATCGTAATTGATTTTATGCTTACTCCCATTCGAATATCTTCGGGTAAATCTAATGGCAACCATAAATGCGGACTCGGTCCTAACCTCTCATCCATTGAGGTGTAGACAATAGATTTAATAATCTCTTTCATCATAATAAAGAAATGCGTTATATAACAAAATAGTTAGTCTTTCTTCATTTGTAAACTTATATATGTAGTTTTATAAAATATTGGTGTTATTTTAATTAAGAATCTTTACATCTAAAATATTTAAAAAATTGTCTTAAATAAGACAACCTTCATCTGTTATCTCTTCTTTTGACGAAAATTTTTATTAGTTCAGTATAATAAGTAATTTTTATTTAAGATTTTTGAATTTAAAACTAAAAGTAAAAATAAATCTTAACATTTCTAAATATTCAGTGAGTTGGATCTTCTCGGTTTCTATGTCGTATCTAGTATCTAAAGAGTCGTCTAGCATTTCTCATTACCTGATTACAAAAAATTTTAGAATCAATCACTTTTAAAGTAACAATCTCGTCAGTTATTAAAACTACATCTTCTGGAAATATAAATCTCTTTGGAGAATCCAGTAAATGATATGGATAATCAGTTTCAGCAAGAAGGTGTTCTAAAGGGACTAATTCAATTATTTTTTTGAATTCGTCTTCTCTCGTGTGAAAATATCCAAATGAAAAGTAAAAACCAATATCAAGTAGTTCAGAAACTAACACCTCATTAGACATATACCCATGAATTTGCCCCCCCACATCTTGAGCTTGTTCTTGTTTTAATATTGTAACAATATCTTTATCTGTTCCATACCCAGCATGCACGACAATAGGGATATTAATTTCTTTTGCTATTTGAATTTACTTTCCAAATAATTCCTGCTGTTTTTTTTTCATCAAGTTTTTTTCATGGATATTTAACTTATCAAAACCATATTCATAATCTAAACCAATCTCTCCTATACCTTGAGGTATTTTTGTTTCTATTTCCTTTTCCAGTAGAGAAAACATATGTGTTTGGTCTCCAAGTGCATTACCCCTTGAGATCCCGATTATGTGTATAATATTTTCTAACTCCAATTGAATCTGATAATAGGGAAAATTATTAGGATCGCTTATTACTCCAACAAAATGACTAACTCCTTTCTCTTCTGCGTTAGAGATCGTTTTACTTATAAAATCTGTATTAGGAGTTGGGATAACACCTGTGATATCTTCATCAATAGCTTCTGTGTGAATAGGGTTAAAAAATAAGTGTGCATGACAATCAATATACAAATTATCTACTCTCTTTATAGAAAAATAATGAAATAATTAATATAATTTAATCGGGCAATTTATAGTTTAAACTTCACTGTTAACCGTCTGAATTTAAAAAAATTCTTAATCTAAATGATAGATTTCTTAGAGAATTATAAGTTCGTGAAACCATCCTTTCACGATCTATTCACCCAAAATTATTTTCTCGATTCATAGAGTAAATTGGCGATATTGCTGAAAACGGCATAAACGTTTTCTCCTGAGAGTGCTGAAGTTTCAAGATATTCTAAATTGAACTGTTCGGCCAGATTTTGAGCCTCTTCAGATTTTATTTTTATGTCCTTATCTAAATCCCTCTTATTTCCAACTAGGAAACCTAGAGTATCTTCTTTATTTAATTTTAATAGTTTTTGTATATCTGAATACCAATTAGGCACACCTCTAAATGAATCGGGATTAGTAAGGTCAAAAATTATAAATACTGCATCAGATCCTTGATAAAACTGTTGCCTCATTATTTTAAATCTTTCTTGACCTCCTATGTCCCATAAAACAAGCTGGATAATCGCAGAATCTTCAGCTTTAAATATTTTATTTGAAACATGAACACCCATAGTTGAAACATATGCTCGCCTAAAAGCATTATCAGTATATCTTAGAATTAGACTTGTTTTTCCTACCGTTGGATCCCCTACAAGAATAATTTTAAATTGAAAATCTATCAAATTCCTATCCTTAATTCTCCCTTCCAACGACTCAACGTTTGACTTCGAAAGCTCTATGCTTCTTAATTCTTCTAAAATTTCGGTTAATGCATTTTGAAGATTTATTAACTCATTAATATAATCTTCCTTAGGAGCATTAGATTTTTCTAAAAATGCGATGTTTTGGGCTACATCGTTAAACGGAGCTGAGAGTTCCTTTAAATACTTATAAAAAATTGCATCATCCATTTCTTGGAAAAATATCGCAATATTAGATTGGCCAAAACCCCCTCGTTTCTTTGGGTCCTCCCAATTAATATACTTAATTAAACCCTTTAGTTTAAGTGATGGAAACGGAAGAATAACTAGTGACTCCGGTATAAATCCTTTCTCACCAGTAAGAACGGCAAAGGTTTTCATACTAATAAGCATTAAATTTACTAGAGGAAAATTATCAGGTGTAAAAGCTTTAGGATCGGGACCCAATTCTTCATCTAAATTACTGTATACTACAGCTTTAATTATTTGTCTTTCCATGGTTTTCAAAGGATTTTACTAAAAACTACCAATAAATAATTCACTCTTAACAATTAATTTAATTTTTACATATAAATATTATTCGCTGAGTAAAAAAAAAGAACTTAAGGATATCTTTTACAGACCGAAATACATGAGTATAAAGGAACTACCATAACCCAACCTTATAAAAATTACAAGCGGTCCCGGAGCAATTAAACCTTCTAATAACCCAAAAATACAGAAAGAAATTGAACCAGCAGATAATAGTAAGAAATTTTTTCGAATTACTCCTGAAGATTGCAATGCTTTATATAAAAATCCTAATCCTAAAAATACCAAAACCAGTAATAATAACCCACCCATAAGTATTCCAGCTAAAGAGAGAAGACTGACATTATAATCAATTAAATTTATAGGTGGAGGGATAGGTATAGCAGGGACGAAATTAAATGAATTTGTACGATCTATGAATATTACAATTTCAAAGATAATGGAAATAATTAAGAAGATTATGAATATAGGTTTTTTTATTTTTGGAGCTAAGAGCTCAGCTCCAATATACATCGCTGATATTATTACAGGAGCAAACCAGATATAAGAAAGTAATGCTACAATTCCATTATTAACAATATTCTGCTGTAATATGAGTACAAAAAGGAAATCTAAAAACACACCTAAAAACATAAGACCAGCAAACAAATTAGCTAAACCCAAATAAGCTAAAAGTTTTGCATTCCTCTTTCTTGACTCGTAAAAAAAGAATAAACCTACAAATATACCAAAAACTACTACACCTGTGGCTGTTATACCATCAATCCATCCGTTTAGATCTAATGCCATAATTCAAAGTCCCCAATTAAATTAAATAAATTGCTTAATTCCTATCTAATTAAATACATTTCACTTTATAAATGAATGGGTTAGATTTATTGGGAAAGGGGGGATTTGAACCCCCGGTTTCTTGGTTCCGAACCAAGAATCATACCAATCTAGACCACCTTCCCATAGGTATTAGGATTCTATAAATTCTTGTATTAATAAAATGAAATTTAATAAATAGGAGTTGATTAATCCCCAATTTTTCAAATAAAAATAATTAGTTAAATATTGCTCTTGAAATGATTTAATCTTTAATTTTTTCTAAAATAGAAATAATTCTGTAAATAGTAGTACGGGAATGAAAGGGTATATTTGGATCTAAACTTAAATCATCAACCATATACATAACATTACTGGCAAGCACACCAGCGGTTTCATCCTCTTTATTAAGTTCATCGATACCTTTCTGAGCAACTCTTTTAATGTTTCGGGGTACGCTTCGGTCACCTAACAACCCATTTAAAAGATTTTCAACTTCTTCGAAAGCTGTTTTTATTACGTCGTTAAATCCGTTTGCCATGGACAAAAATCACCAAAAATAGTGTATTTAATGAGGAATTTAAATTTTGAAATATTATTTAAAATTTAATTTTTTTGTTTTTGAATTTATTTTTAGGAAATACCAAATTTCCAAATCTCATGCTTTAGTGAGGGTCATTTTATATTGGAATGTATACTACCAAATAGAAAGAATAGCATTTTTTAAGTTTGGCTGATTAATATATCTTGAATCGTCTAATTTCTTTCTGAAGTTTGGGGATTTCCTCTTCAAAAATTGTCATTTTACCATCATATTTCTTAAACACATCCTCAAACTTTTGTGTTTGAGCTATGTCTTCAACAAATTTCGCTGAAATATCTTGAATCTCTTGGAATATTTGATTATAACGTTCAGTATATTCTCCAAGTTTCTTATCGACTTCTTTTCCTTGCTTTCTCACCAAATTTCGTAATTTTCCCCGAGGAATTCTGATGTTGTTAATTAAATTATCACAATCACTAAGAAAACCGTAAGATTTGCTTTTTCCTTCTTCATCATCCTTAAGTTTATTCTCAATTACTTCAGTACGCCACGTATTAATCCTCCCTTTTGCGAATGTGTCGAAATTTAATGAGATGGAGTCTATACCCTCTTGGACAAGGAACCTTAAGAAATCGGGATCATCACTCGGAGCTTGACCGCAAATTCCAACTTTTCTATTATATTCATGAGCAGTCTTAATGAGGTGTTTTAATGATCTTCTTAAAGCTTCACTATTTGTTGTATATTTGAATTCGTTAGCGATTGGTATTAGCTTTGCTTCATCCCGGTCAACGCCAAAGGTCAGCATCGTTAAATCATTCGATCCTATGGAAAATCCGTCAAGAATTTCACTGAATAAGTCAGCACATATAATATTCGAAGGGATTTCTGCCATAACATAAACCTTTAATCCATCTTCTCCTCGAACTAATCCTTCACTTTCCATGATTTCTAATATCCGAGCTGCCTCGTTATGGGAGCGACAGAACGGAAGCATCGGAATAATATTGGACAGCCCCCAACCACGAGCTTTTTTGATAGCTCTTAATTCCAGGAGGAACGCTTCTTGAAACTCATCGTGGGAATAGCGAGAACAACCCCTGAAGCCCAAAAGGGGGTTATTTTCTTCTCCTTCATAGATCCAACCCCCAATTAAATTTGCATATTCATTGGTCTTAAAGTCTGAAAGCCTTACTACACATTCAGCAGCACTGCCATCTGGTAAAGTTTTCCATACTCCCGCAGCAATAGTAGCAATTCCTTCAGCTAATTTATCAACATAAAATTCTTTTTTATCATCGTACCCAAAAGTAACTTCTCTGATTTTATCTAATGTCTGCCTTAATTGATATATTTCTTGATTAAAAGGATCTTTAGGATACAAATCACTTTTTTTTATGTTTTCAATTTTATTTCTTTGATCGAGTAAAATTTCAAGACGCAAAATCAAAGCTTCGAAATCAATTAAAGCATTTGGATGGATTTGGGCCTCATCGTTGATTATAAATTCTAATCTTGCTAACCCCGTTCCATCGGGATATTTCCCTGAGGAAAGAGCTCCCTTCGGTATTCCTAAATTTACCAATACCTTAGTTTTTGTTTGTGGGAGTTTAGCGAATTCAATTGTATCAAAGTCATATTCTACATCTTTTAACCATATTCTTGGTTCCCCTTCACTACAATCTATTGTTACATAGTCAATCCCATCTCGTTGCTTTTCCTTCATTACCTGTATAATGTCATCAGCCCCAACAATTGACGAAATATTTAATTCTCTTGAAACTATGGCCGCATGACAGGTTGGGCCACCGCGTTCCGTGATAACACCACCAAGATTTTGCATATAGGATGTCCAATCTGGATTTGTTTCCTCAGTAATAAGAATATCTCCTTCTCTTAATAAATTTGCATCACTAATTGATTCGATAACCTTAACTTTTCCATATCCAATTCTTCGACCAATTGCAATTCCAGAATTTTCTACTAATAAACCATCCTGAATTAATTTCATGGGATCTTCAAGAAGATAAAATATTTCCTCTACATCTCCTTTCATGCTATGAACTGTCTCGGGACGTGCTTGAACGATGTATACTTCATTATTGTTCCCAACAGCCCATTCAATATCCATTCTTTTACCATAATGTTCTCTAATCTTTAGTGCATATTCTGCTAAGGTTAAAACTTCCTTTTCTGTTAAACTATACATTCTTTGTTTGTCTTCCGGTACCGGAACGACTTCAGTACCTATACTTTCAGTCTTATTAGTAAATATCATCATTTTTTCTTTATTTACTAATTCACGACGAATTATCCTTAGTCCTTTGGGGTCGTGTTTGAATACTAAGAATTCGTCTCCTTTTTCAACACCTTGCACGATCAATTCTCCTAAGCCCCATGTTCCTCTAATTGAAATAACATTTGGATTACCTGAATCAGGGTCTTCAGTGAACATTACACCAGAAGACTTAACACCACCCAAACCACCTGCCATAAACTGGACACAAACACTTAACTTTACAGAAAAGTGGTCAAAACCCGCACGTTCACGATACATAGTTGCTCTCGTAGTAAAAATAGAAGCCATATCCTTCAAAACATATTCTAAAATATTATCTTCACCCGAGATATTTAAATGCGTATCTTGTTGTCCTGCAAACGATGCATCAGGTAGATCCTCAGCTGTGGCGGAACTCCTAACTGCGAATGTAGATTTTGTCCCTAATTTTTCATTTAACTTTGAATAAGCCTGTAAGATTTCATCTGAGAGAGAATCCGGAATTTTTGATTGTTCGATAACATAGCGAATATTAGCGCAAATTTTGTCTACTTTCTCAACGACTTTTATATCTTCTGATTTCAATTCGTTAGAAATCCTTCTAATATCTCTTGCAATCAACTCCCTAAGTGACACTTCCTTATCTTTTATAGTAAAGAAGTTAGTATCTAACACATAATCAAAAGCGTTCACAGTTATTGCAAAACCAAATGGAACAGGCATTCCAAAGCTCAATAATTCACCAAGTGAAGCGTTTTTCCCTCCTACAAGAGGTACATCTCCCACTCTTAAATCTTCAAAGAATTTTATATACTTATAATCACTCATCTTAAAGATAAACCCATAAACTGTAATTATATTGAGAAAATATCTTACTATAATTTATTCTTCTTCTGATTATAAATATAACTTTAATAAAAAAAGTAACGTCAAGAATGAATTATTTTAACTCTTTTTCAAAAACTTCGAGATCTGAACTCGTATATAGGCAAAAAATAACTTCATTAATTTGAGTTTTAGTACTTAAATATTCTTTTGCTGTCGTAATCATGATTTTTGAACATTTACCGATTGGATACCCAAAAATTCCAGTAGATATTGCTGGAAAGGCAATAGTTTTTAATCTATAAGCATCCATTAACCTTAAACTATTCAAAGTGGCATTCCTTAATTTAGTATCTTCATTTCCTTCACCCATCCTAGGACCCACAGCATGGATTACATGTTTAGCTTTCAAATTTCCACCGGTTGTAATAACAGCCCCACCTACAAATGTTTCACCAATTACGTCACATTCTTCTTGAATTGTCGGCCCACCTTTCCTTCTAATTGCTCCTGCAACTCCTCCACCAAGTCTAAGCTGAGAATTCGCTGCATTTACAACCGCATCTATCACCAATTCTGTAATATCTCCTTGAACAAGTCTGATCTTTGAATTTTTAACCTTTATCTCTCTCATAATACAAGCAGTTTGTATTTATTTACAAAAAAATTATAATAAAGAAAAAAGTTTGTTATTCATGATCATGTTCTGAGTCGTGATCATGTTCTGAGTCGTGATCATGTTCAGAGTCGTGATCATGTTCTGAGTCGTGATCATGTTCTGAGTCATGATCATGTTCTAAGTCATGGTTATGTTCTGAGTCATGGTTATGTTCCGGTTCTTGTTTTTTGAGTATATCGTCAAGTTTGCCCCGATCATCATCTGACATATTACTCATGGCATTCATTTGTTGTTTCATTAGCATTCTCATAAAATTATTGGAGACAACTTGATTTAAAACTGGTAAAGCGATTCTCATCCTTGTTAATTCATAATTCATTGTTTTTGCTGTTTCTCTCATCTTCACTAATTCTTCCTTAGTCATGCCCGATTCACCTATACCAGGACAATCAGCATCGACTAAGATATAATTCTTTCCATCAAATTCCAAAGGATAAGTTCTGCAACTTAGTGGACGATTGTCATAAATAAGACATTTTTTATCATCCTTATTATACAACGGGCACTTGACATCAAGTAATTCTTCAATCGGAATACCCCCCCCGAATGGATCTTTTTTAGTATCTTCTTCTTCTCCTTCTTTAGGTTTTGGGGGTAATGGTTTTAATATTAAATCAATTGCTCCATCTGGTTTTTGGTAGATGTCCAAATATGGCATGAAATTTGCAACAACTCCATTTTTTGCCCATAATTCTAAATCCCAAAAAGTAATAGGAATAGGTCCACGAGCTATGCAACAATCGCCACCTCGAGTGCATTTAAAAGTGAATTTGGTTTTAGCTTTTATTTCTTCATCCTCAGGTTTTTTTGCTTCTGCTTCTTCTACTTTTTCTGAGTTTTGATTACTCTGGTTATTTTCTGACATATTAATTCTCCCTTTATGAAATTTTATTTTTTTAAAAATTAACTTTATTCTTCAACATTTACAATATTTCATAGAAAAAAAATCTTATTCATAATTTTAATAAATTATACTGAATGTTGATCCGAGGTTAGACATTTCTAAATAAATTTTCCTCTTTTAATAAACGGCCAAGATTAACTAAAACAGGTTCAATTACGTTTTCTTCCCGTATTCCCGTGAGAACGATTTTACCTGTACTAAAAATCAAAAAAACAGATTTTACTGGAGAAGAGGAATGATAAACTAATCCCGGAAACACCTCAGGCTCATAAATTGCATTATTTAACTTAATCACTGCCGCATCTAAGTTTATTTCCCTAAATAAATTAGCAGTGACTACAATATTAACAATTTCAGCCTTGATTTGGTCTTTCAATGTCTCTATTGTTTCAATTTTCTCTAATTTAAGAATTAACTCTTTTAAGACTAAATCTATATTAGAAGCTGATTTTAAACCTGTTAGGATTAGTTTTCCATTCCTAAAAATTATAATCACACACTTTGGGTGTTTAAACCTTACAAAAAGTCCAGGAAAGCTGTTTTTGTCATATTTTGAATTGTTTAATTTGGTAGCCAATAAGGGTAAGTCTAAGTCTTTTTCTATAGGCAAAATTGACTTAGCAACGAAATTTTGGAGAGTATATGTTAGACTATTTTTTTCTTTTGGTGGTGGTTTCACTTCAAGAACCATTGTTGGACTCCACAAACTCCTTTTATTCTGAAATTTCTATTAGATATTAAGTTATCATATTATTTAATTTTAATTTTTTGGCTAAAACAAACCTAAAAAGCGCTTCTAATAGCTTTTAAATAAATTGACTAAAAGAGATTAGAAATAAAATTAAATATCAGTTTATTTAACCTTTAATAAAGATTTTTTATCATGATTAATTTGTTTTTATATCATAAATTTATGTTTTGTAAACCATGGAACAAATAATTAAGAAGAAAGTATTAATTTGGCTATTATTATCTATTAACTTATTGTTTGCATTTATAATTGGGTATTCTATTCCTTTATTAACTTCAGAGAGTTCTTATAATCTTGGGTTTGTAATGATTCCATTATTACTAATTTTAAATTATGTAATTATAGACAGATTTCATTACCATTTTAAACATTTGAAAGACAGAGAGGAAAAATTGGATGCAGAAGTTTAAAGAATTAATGAATTTTAAAAAGCCAATAATCGAATTTAATGAAAAGAAATATATCTTTTCAATAAGATCTCTGATTTTATTAGCTATAGGTGCACCCATTTCTGCTTATTTGGTTTATCTGTTTTTCGATTTAGAGATGAATTACTGGTTACACGAAATTACAGTTAAGCAAACAGTTTATTTTCTAAATCTTTTTTTTAATATGAATGCTACAGCTGTTCATGAACCAGGACCATTGTATCATTGGAAATTTAATATTCCTGGGAAATCATCCATTTATTTTGAGACATTTTGTACAGGCGTTCAGGCAATTGTCATCTTTGTAGGTGTGATTGTTTTCACGCCACATAGCCAAGATAGGGAAACAAAAAGGGATGTAGTTTGGAGAAAAACTAAAGCTCTTATTATTTCATCAATTATTTTTTATGTTGTCAATATTATCCGAATGTTGATTCAAATTCAATTATATAATATTGGATATGCTTGGGTAGATATTCACTTCTCGATCAGTGCCGCAAGCTCGTTTATTGCTGCGATTATTGTCCTTCTAATGCATCGGTATATTCCCGAGTTTATAATTAGCATTATATATGTTGGAACCTTGGTGGGAGAGCCAGTAAAGAATAATAGAAAGAAAAAAATAAAGGAAATTGTCACTAAATTAAAAAAAGTTGAGTTAAATTTAATCAGAAAGGTGTTACGGATGGATAAAAAGACTTATTCTGAAAAAATGAATCCATGGGCAAAAGCTCATGGTTATTCTATAAAAGGAAAATTCTTGATAATTCCCGATGATAAAGTGTCGAATTTTATTAAATTACTAATGTTGGATAAACCATTTGCAGAAAATAAAGTATAAATGATAATTGTTCACGCAGAATAATAGAATCATTTTTCTCTTTATATTAAATAACAACGAAAAATTCATGAATTATGCTAAATTTCGAAACCGAACAGAAAGTATTGCAAATAGGGAAGAATCGAATTGGGGGAAATCCTGGCCAAAACCCTATTGCGATGATCGGTACTGTTTTTTACGGGAATCACGATGCGCTATTAAATGAGAAAACCGGTGAAATAGATAAACTACTCGTTGAAAACGAATTAAATGAATTTACTGAAATTATTGAAGACACAAAAATGCAGGGAATAATTGATGTCGTTGGTGCATACCCTAAAGCACTCATAAAAGAGTGTGAATTTGTAGCTGATATTGTTGATTATCCTTTTTTGGTTGATGGGTTAACTGATTTTTCTCGTATTCCTGCAATGGAAGGATTAAAAGAAATAGGATTGCTTGATCGAGCTATTTTAAACAGTATAGATGAAGCGACAACCGAGGAAAACCTTGAAAGATTAAAAAATATCGGGGTCAGAAACGCAATTTTGTTAAC
This sequence comes from uncultured archaeon, assembly GCA_964486045.1. Taxonomy (GTDB): domain Archaea; phylum Asgardarchaeota; class Lokiarchaeia; order Sigyniarchaeales; family SOKP01; genus Loki-b32. The sequence goes on along the minus strand of CAZALK010000020.1, from coordinate 61,807 downwards.
TTTTGGGAGAAGATATCTTTTTCCTATGCAGAAATTAAAATTATTAGAAGAAATATTAATTCCAAAAGCATTGAAGGCAAAAATTGAAAATATTTTGGTCGATTCAGCAGTGTTAGATCTACCATCAATTTCAATAAATTTTGAGACATCTCATTTAGTAAAAAATAAGTTTGGATTACCTACAGGATGTGCTCCTGCTAATGTGATTTATGGTTGGGATTTTATAAAGAAATATGGAGAGGTTGCACGATGTGGTAGTATAGCCTCTATCATGGTATATTGTGCATGTGCACCAAGCGATTTCATTTTATTTGGTCCACTTAAGTTCGCAAAATGTGTGGTACCTGCGGTTGCTCTGATCTCTGGGGTCAATTCCTATTATAGGAAAAGAGTTTTAAAAAAAGAGATTTCAAAAAGTAATCCTTTAAAAGTTTTATTTTAAAGTGTGTATATTAATGCACTTATGCAATATATCTTAACAATAACTCTTTTGTTTGCTCTAAGAAAACGGGCAATTTAATGTTGATTTTTTCCTTTCTTTTCTCATTATCAACCAGAAATAGAATGAACATGTTTTCCTCAACAACTTTGATCCTTTTAAAAAGGATTACAGAATCAGACACTTTAAATATCGCTTCTTCTTCTTTTAAAGCTTTGAATCTTGAGAAGATTTTAAATAGCATGGCAAATTGAGGTGCAGTTACCTCAAAAACATTTATGAGTTCCTCAGATTTGGGAATCTTTGTTAGTTTCTTTGCTTTTGAGGAATAGAAGTCTGCTAAAACTAAACCATCTTCACTTAAGAGTAATGTTAAAAAAGCCTTTGTTTTAAGAGAGAAATTTCTAAGGTTATGATTTATTAAATTTCTATTAGGGCTTAATTTTGAAATTCCAGAAGAAAATGCCCTTAGAATTGTAAAAATTTGAAAGATACTGGTGACATATAATTCAGGGGATTCTTTAGGAGTAATTTCAAATAGTTTTTTCTTCACATTTTCAATATTATTTTTGATTTCTCCTGTATTTATAATATCAGAATCTCCTTTTGATAATATGTAGACAATTGGAGTATTTTGTTTAAAATCTCCTAATACTTTTTTTATGCTAAGAAGATATTCTATGCTTTCTTCAAATCTACTTTCATTTCTTACGTCAATAAAATAGAAAATTAAATCAGCTTCATATAAGTAAATCTCAGCCTTATCTATATACTTTCTTCGAAATTTCAACTGGCCACCTAAGTCCCACAAAAAGATTGTAGCACCTAGAGCTTCAATTGATTTGATACTCGCTCCTGTAGTTGGTTTTAACCCAATAAGTTTACTATATTTACGATCAACACTTAAAAGGAAGCTGGTTTTACCAGAATCATCTAAACCTGCAAAAATAAGTTTTAATTTTCGGTGAGAGGTGATCGGGGTTGATGGATTTTTTTCAATCTCATTAAGCTGTTTAAACAACTCAATAAAAAATTCTTCTATTTCTTCTTTAGGAGGATAATTCTCAAGTAATTTTTGATCAAACCGAGTAAAGAATTCAGATACTATCGGTTTAATTCTGTTTATATTATTGTATAAGAAACTTCTTCTATATTCCTCAACTAATATTGAAAATGCGGTGGCGACAGGTAGGTCAAAAGTACCATTTTCAATATAATGAAAATAAGTGAGAGATGTTGCTTTAAAATCAGGATAGGGTAAAATAGCGAAATATCTTAGATTTTGGAAGTCTTTTTCTTGTGAGAATTCTCTGTCACTTATAAATAAGCTGAGATTCTTTATTGAGATTTGAGTGACATCCCTTAATGATAAAATTAGAGATTTCTTTTCTTCAGTTTTAATTTGTTTTATTTCTTTTTCGGTATAATAATTAGGCCATGTATAAACGGGTTGTGGTCCTAGTTCCCCGTAGGCACTAAATATAAATCCTTTAATTAGCGAAGATTCAAATAATCTTTCCATTGTATAAAATAATTTTTGTTTATATTATAAATTTTAAATTTCCTTAGGTAAATTAAGAAAAATTAATTATTAATAACTTTATATTAATTTCATAAATGATACTTAAAAAGATTGCTGAAACCATTAAAACCAATAAAAATATTATTGAAAAGAAAGAAATTACCCCGATAATTCAGTATATTGATAAAAATTCTTTTAAAAGTACAGATATCTATTTAGACATCGGAGAAGACGCGGCAGCGATAAAAAATAACGAAAAATATATACTTGTAACAACCGATAGGATAAAAACATCTTTTATCGAGAATTTTGGGCGCGGAGCAGGGTATAGTTCTATTTTAGTCAGTGTTGATGATATTTATGCATGTGGTGGTACCCCACTCGCAGCAAGTATAATAATTTCTGTAAAGGATCCTGAATCATGTGAAGAAATTCTAAAGGGGATATGTGAGGGATCTAATAAATTTAGAGTTCCAATTATAAGAGGTCATACAAATATACATGGGAAATGTTATGAATTAAGTTCTACCATGATTGGTGAAATTCAGAAGGAAGATTATATCTCTGCTGGAAACGCCCAAGTAGGAGATGATATAATCTTAGCTGTTGATTTTGATGGAAGAGTAAGCACAGCAAGTAATCTTTATTATGACACAACTACTTTTAAATTATCTGAACATGTATTACAGAAAAGAAAAGCTATGAATGCTATTGCAAAAAAGAATTTAGCTAACTCATCAAAGGATGTATCTAATGGCGGAATTTTTGGAACGATATTACAAATGGTAAAATATTCAAATGTAGGTGCTAATGTGGATATTACAAAAATCAAAATACCACCAGTATTATTAGATGAAAATTATGATCTACAAACATTTATTCAAATGTATCTCACTACTTCATTCATATTAACTGCTCCAGTACATAAAACAAATGAATTGATACAGATTTTTCAAGAATATGGGTTAGATGCGAATTTAATAGGTAAAATTATTAATGATCCAAATCTTTTGAAGATAAACGATGGAACTGAATCTGTAGAAGTTATTAGATTTTAAGAAGTAGCATATTCAATATAACTGCAAAAAAAATAAAATTTGAAATGATTAAATTATGATAAATTTAGAAGTAAAGATCCCTGATACTCCAGGAAGTTTAATAGAATTAATAAAGCCAATTTCGCAGAATGGGGGGAACATTTATGGCATATTGCACTTCCATGATAGGAAGATAAATAATATGATACCTGTCAATATCAATTTTGAGCTGATTGAAGATATAAAAGAAATAAGTATGCAAAATATTAAATTGGAGTTAAAAGAAAAGAATATTCAAATTGAGAATGTTAGTTATGGGATAGAAAGAAAGGGTATAATTGTTCTCTTAACTGGACATGTTTTTGGTACAGATATTCTAGATACATTACAAAGATTGGCTTCTAAAAGTATTAGAGTGCTAGAATTGCATGCAGTTTTTACGGAATTTGAAGAAGTTAGTAATGTAAAACTTAAAATTGAATTTTCTGAAGGAACTACAAAAAATGAGATAGTAAATGAAATTAGAATGATTTGTGATGAAAAAGAATTATTTCTCATAACGAATTAGAAGGAATTAATTTCTTATAATTAACGTGGTAATTGTATGGTAGCCGACTAATTTAATTTATCAACTAAATCTTAGAATAAAAAAGATCTCCTGAGGCAAATGGACATTAAAATTTGTTTAATTGGAATGGGTGTCGTAGGTACTAGTTTTCTTCAATTATTGTATGAAAAAGAAGAATTTTTTGAACGAAAATTTGATTTAAAATTTAATGTGAACTCAATATTTGAGATTGATGGAGCTTTAATTAAAGAAGATGGAATTGGCTTAAAGGAGTTACTTAATAACAAGAAAGACATCAAAAATTTGCCAAACTGGAAAAATGGTGTAACGCCAATTGATTTAATTTCAAAACTAAAAATTGATGTTTGTATCGAAACCACACCCACTAATCACAAAACGGGTGAACCTGGGCTTACTCACATCATTGAAGCTTTAAAGAACCATATAGATGTGATTTCTTCAAATAAAGGTCCTTTCTACTTAGAATATGAAAAAATTAAGAACATAGCTAAAGAAAATAATTGTAGTTTAAAATATGAAGCTACGGTAGCTAGTTCTGTTCCAACTTTAGGTATAAGAGAGAATTTAATTGGAAATGAAATCTTAAGCATCAAGGCTATCCTTAATGGGACGAATAACTATATTTTGAGTAGAATGACTGCAGAAAGTGTTAATTTTGCTTTTGCATTGAGTGAAGCACAGGAATTGGGATATGCTGAAACAGATCCGACGTTAGATATTGAGGGGTATGATGCGGCAGGCAAATTGGTAATAATAGCTAATGATTTACTGGATTATTCAAAAAGCATAACTGATGTTAAAATTGAAGGCATTTCAAAAATAACACCTCAGGCAATAGATCTTGCAAAATCAGAGGGTTATGTAATAAAACATTTAGCGATGGCAGAATCAAATAAACTTATTGTTAAACCAATGTTAATTGACAAGTCTTCCCCATTAAATATAAATGGAACTTTAAATGTAATCGAATTACAAACTAAATACGCAGGACCAATAATCTTAATAGGGAGAGGAGCAGGTGGTTTTGAGGCAGCATCAGCAATTATAAATGATTTAGTTAACATTGGGATAAAAAGACAAACCATGTCTTAAAAATTCTTTTAATTACAATAAACGGAGGGATAATTAAGCTGAAATTTAATTTTAAAGATAATTATAAAGCAGTAATATCTGTTATTGGAGCAAGCGAAATCAGTAAAGAAATAGAGGATAAAACAATTGAAATTGGGAGATTACTCGCAAAAAATAACTACGCTGTAGCTTGTGGTGGGTTATCTGGAGTAATGAAGGCTATTTGTAAAGGTGTCAAAGAAAATAATGGATTAACCATTGGAATTATACCATACAAGGAAAAAGATCGTGCTAATAAATATGTAGATATTGTAATTCCATGTCCCTTTTCTCAAGCGAGAAATATAGTAGTTGTTCTCACGGGAGATATATGTTTAGCTATTAGTGGTAAGGCAGGAACCTTATCTGAAATTAGTTTCGCATGGATATACAATAAACCTATTGTTGCTTTGTCAAGTGTTGAAGGGTGGTCTTCTAAAATTGCCAATCAAAAAATAGATGATAGGAGAAATGATATTGTCTATGGAGTAAGCACTCCAGAAGAAGTACTAGTTAAAATTAACGAGCTAGCAGAATCTTTATAAGACACCCGTTTGATTAATGGTAGAATTTGTCATAATTTCAACTTAATTATTATATCTCTTTCTTGAATCGTAAGAAGAATATTTGATTTTCTACTTTTTGCTCTAAAATCTTAAATCCAGTATTTGTAGCAACCTGTTTGTAATAATCTACATCTTTTTTTCTAACCCAAAATACACCATAACCCGTTTCTATCATTTTTTCAGGAATTTTAACCTTTAGGGTCACCCCATAAATATCTTTTGATTTATTTGTCCTCTTAGGGATATTAACATCCCAGAGTAAAAATTCCCCATCTATTTTTAACACTCTACAAATTTCTTGAAAAATTAGAATGTGATCACTAAAAGGAACGTACATCATCGAAAAAAACGCGGTAACAGTATCAAATGTATTATCTAAGAATTTCAAGTCTTTCGCATCCATAATTATTTTTAAGTCACCACTTTTAGGTGCTCCTTCTAACTCGTTCTTTTTTTTATCAATTGCGATTACTTGTTCTTTCTTAAATTGTCCTATAATCCCTTCTCCACCTCCTCCTATGTCTAGAATCCTACCTTCTAATTTAATATCTGAAATATCCAGTGTAAAAGGTCCAACCATATATGCTCTTTCTTCAGCTAAAGTTTTCATAAAACTATTTATAGATTTTTGAGTCATCTGCCATTTATCATCAACCATCTGTCCCTCTAATATACCTGTTTCAATATAATTGTAAATTTCTTCATGATTCAATTTTTTATCAAGCATTTCATATATTTCTTCAATCCCATAGGTTTTCTCTTTATCTTCATTATTCATATTATTGTCACCTCAATGGTTTTCAGAGATATGAATCATTATTATGTATTAAACTATTTTAAGGAATTAAAATTGTCTTCAAAAAATTTTAAAGATAAGTCATAAGTATTTAATTTTTGAGCGTTGATTGATTTTATTATAACGATTGAAATTGTTTTGAAAAATCTATGATAAAATATCATTCCACAAATTATAGAACCCCGGATGTTGATTTTAAAACAGCGGTACTAAGAGGGCAAGCGTTAGATAAAGGATTATATATGCTGAATAAAATTCCTAAATTATCTATGGAAATTATCAATAACTTTAAAAATTTGAAGATAAATGATGTTGGATTTGAGGTTATTTCTGAAATTATAGGTGGCTGTATACCTAATAATGACCTCAAGAAAATTTTAAAAGATGCTCTTAATTTTTTAGTGCCCATTGAAAAAATTCGCGAAAATGATTATGTCTGTTATCTAGACCAAGGTCCAACCGCGAGTTTTAAAGATTTTGGGGCTCGAACACTCGCAAAAATTATGGAATATTTTCTTGAAATTGAAGATAAGAAAAGTGTGATTCTTACTGCAACATCAGGAGACACTGGTGGAGCTGTAGCTCAAGCATTTTTTGATGTTAAAAGAATAAAAGTTATCGTCTTATTCCCTAGAAATGAAATAAGTGATTTACAAAGAAAACAAATGAGCACACTTGGAAAGAACATAACAGCAATTGGGATTAATGGGAAATTTGATGATTGTCAAAGTATAGTCAAATCTGCTTTTGCTGATCCTGATTTAAAAGACTCTGGGCTCTCTTCAGCGAATTCAATAAATATTGGGAGATTAATCCCTCAAGCTATTTATTATTTCTATAGTTATTCCCGTGTTATTGAAGAAACTGATGAGAAAGTTATTTTTTCAGTGCCTTCTGGGAACTTTGGAAATCTTATGGGTGGATTAATAGCATATAAAATGGGTTTACCTGTACGAAAATTTATCTCAGCAGTAAATGAGAACAACGAATTTCCAAGATTTTTAGAAACAGGTATATATGAAAAAGTAGAACCTTCAAAAAATTGTATTAGTAATGCTATGAACGTTGGCCACCCTTCGAACTTTGCACGAATTATAGATTTGTATAACGGTCAGATTGATGAGACTGGTGTAATGCAAAAATATCCAAATTTAGGCAAAATTAGACGTGAAATCGTGTCATATTCAATAAATGATAAGTTAACAAAACAGACAATTATAAATTTTTACAAAAGATATCACAGGATCATCGAACCTCATGGGGCTGTTGGATGGGCATCTTTAGATATTTACAGAAATAATTATACTTTAGATGCAAAATGCAAGGGTATAATTTTCGAAACGGCAGATCCTGCAAAGTTCCCTAACGAGATTATCTCATTAATTAAAATCACACCAAAAATACCAAATTCGTTGAATATTATCCAAAATAACAAAGAGATCCCAAGTCCGGTAGAAATTAGAAATTATCAGGATTTCAAATTATTTTTCCAAAACAAATTTTAATCCGTAATCTAAATAAACAATAATATAATTTTGTATTTTGATAAAGAATATATTTGTAAATTTCTAATTATAAGATTATAGGTGAAATTGAATTATGGAGAAAAATCTTAAACAATCAATCTTGTATTTAAAAAAAGATGATCTAGAAGCTGAACCCGAATCTTCAAAGATTTTATTTACGGGGCTAGATGATGCAGGCAAGACAAGCATAATTTTATCTCTCCAAAGAGAATTCTCAAAAATTGCTGTATTATCTCCTACGAGAGGAGCGCAAAGGAGAATATTCGATTTTCTAGGAAAAGAGATAAGTGAATGGGATTTAGGCGGGCAGGTTAGCTATAGGATCTCCTATTTAAAAAAGCCAAATAAATACTTTGATGGAACTGAAATTGCCATCTATGTTATTGATATCCAGAATAAACCGCGAATACCTGAAGCAATAAGTTATTTTAAAGATGTTATTGAGCAGTTTAACAAATTGGAAATTGAACCACCAATCTATGTTTTCCTTCATAAATATGATCCTGCTTTAAAGAGGGGTGCCTTAAATGAAATGGAAAATCTTATAATAGATTTAAAGGAACTAATAAGAAACGCTACAGATTATAAGGAAATTTATTTCTATGAAACCTCCATTTATGAATTCTCATCAATAATAGCAGCCATGTCTGAAATCCTTTTAAGTCTCTATCCAAAATCTGAATTAATTGAAAAAACAATTGTAGAATTTGCTAAAAAGGTAGATTCCGGTGGGGTAGTAGTAATTGACGACAATTCACTAATAATTGGATCTTATTATAAGGATGATGAGACTCGGCACCTACTCACCGCTTCAACCCCATATTTTCTCACTCTTCATGATTCCTTTCAATCCACAAGCGTTTTGGAGAAAAAGTACGAGGAAAGAATGATTGTACAAAGATATGGGAAAAATTTCATGTTTAAACAGATTTCGTTACGAAAAGAGTCCACACCCTATTACTTACTTCTATTAAAAGATAATCCTGTTTTTAACAAAGAAGACTTTGAAGCTTTCGCAAAAATATTGAAAGAGATCCTCTATAAATAATAGCAGTTTCTAAAATAATTTATGACTATTTTTTATTCAACTTTAATGACTGTAATTAGAATTAGGAATTTTAAAAATATTCATTAAAAGTACAAATTAAATTGGCAAATTCAAGTTGCTAATATTAATAATATCAAATTTCTATTTATAAATTAAACACTATAAAACTAATAACTAAAAATTTCTAAAATTTACTGTAGTATTAGTGCTAAAATCATACTGGGGGAGAATAATCAATAATAATTTGTAATAACTGTGGGACAACAAATAATGAGAAAAAAACTCGTATCTGTAGAACATGTGGGGCATTACTACCAATTTCTACTAGAACCTCTAGACCTAAAAAACCTAAAACCGTTAAAGAAGAAAAAGCAAAAAAAGTTCCTATTACTCAAATAATAGAAGAACCTAAAGTACCGGAAGATCTAGAACCAGAAGAATTAGAATTACATGAGATACCGATAGAAGAAGAGAAACTAAGTGATTTTTCAAAGCTTGGTGATATTCCAATAGAAGATAATGAAGAAATTGAATCGGATTCCCTTACAGAAATACCTCTAGAAACGAAACACAATTTAGAAGAAAAAACCCCCCCAATATTACAAGAAATAACCCCGAAACCATTTAAAGGTACTATTCTCTCAGACAAAAAAGAATTCATTTCTCTCATCCCTAAATCTAATGGAGTTATCTCAGATGCACTAAAAGAACTTAAAAAATCTGTTCTCGAAGTTGAAATTAAGAAACCTAAACCATCTACAACTCCGCTCCCCCTTAAAACTGTAGACTCAGATCTTGCTATTATAAAACAGAAGAAACTAGAGAAAGACATGTCGGAGGTTCTTGGTTTTCTATCAAAGAAAATTATCGTAAATAAAATAAAACTAAAAGAACCTAAATCAACTTCTCAGAAAGAACCAAAAAATAAATTACCACCAGCTTCGATGAATGAGATATTAAAAGAATTGATAACTTTAGATTCAAAAATTGAGGCATCAGCAATCATAAAAACAGATGGGACAATGTTAGCGTCAGCTATTTCAAGTAGAATATCGGAATCCTTATTTGGTACAATAGGGATAAATCTTTCAATGATAAGTGCGGATATCATCGATGGTTTAAGTGCTGGAGCTTTAAGATCGATATCAGTGAGAGGTACTGAGGGAGTTTTAGATATGGCATTTCTTGATCTAGAAACTTCGAGTCTTAAAGATATGATTTTAATACTGTTTTCACATCCTCAAGTTAAGAGTGGTATTATTTCTATTGCTATGAATCTTATAAAAAAACAAGTAAAACATTATTTAGGATTAAAAAAATAACATCTTGGGTTGATGCATCTTTTTAATTGATTAATTATTTTTCACAAATAGGTGAAAATTAATATTTTTTCTATAAAAAAACTCTATCTACTTGAACGGTTTTAAAATAGTGTAAGTTGTTTGGTAATTCATCTAAAAAAGCATTTAACTCATAAATCGAAACAAGTGGTACCTGATCATCATTTAATTTAATATAATTATTTTCTTGTGTTACAATAACGGGAATTAATATTAATGGAAAGTGTTTTTTTTTATTGGGTTTTTCACCTAGTATTTCAGAGATAAGTTTTGCGAAGACTCCTGGATTTCTTTTTAGGGCTAATAATCTATGATATTGCTTTGTTGCTGCTTTATTTAATGAACCAAACGTATCTCTATGTTTCCATTGTTTTGCATCTATAATTAAAATAAAATTATAATAAATTCCTATAACATCAATTTCATACCTTTTCTGTGAATTTTCTGATCCTACCTTATTTTTATCTGAAAATCGGAAGTTTGTAATTGACCGATAACTGTTTTTAGATAAAATCTCTTTTATTAATGTCTCAAATCCACTATAGTCTAAAATTTCAGAAAGATTTTTAATGTCAAATTGTAAATATTTGATGCAATCGATGATAAATAATATTTTATTAATTACAACATAGTAAATATAGTTCCCCTTCTTAATGGAGATAAATTCAAACTTCCCTAAGAAATCTCTAAGCTTAGAATTACTAAGATTCTTAAAAAATGTAATCCTTGGAATTTCACACCAGACTTCAACAATTTTTGTATCAATCTCCTGCAAGATATAATAAATACTGCTAAAAAATCGTTGTAAAGAGGAATATGAGTATAATTTTGACATATAATAATTTACGTTCTCCCTATAAAATAACATAAAGAGAGTCAAGAAATTCTATAAAAAGCTTTAGTACTCAAACTAAATGCTCCTTATGGATCTATTTAAAGATTGAGTACAATCATGTAAAAAGTAAAATTAACATCTAATGTAATCCATTAATAATTTTTTTTTTTAAGGTTTTTGAATATAATAATTCAAAGGTAAATATTAAAACTAAAAAAAATCGATAATAACCTCATCATGGATTTATTACCAAAAGTTTTCAGAACTGAAGGGGATTTAACAGATTTTAACTCCCCGATAATTTTTGAAAGCATTGTTAAAGAGACTAACTTGAGTGAAGACAAAGCTAAGAGGATTACTGAACTTGTAGTAAGAAGGATCATTAGTTCTGGCATCAAATTTCTTTCTGGACCGCATATAAGAGAAATTGTATGCTCAATACTTTCTGAACAACATTTTGAAAATGAACGTAAATTATACACTAGAATTGGAATGCCATTAATGGATTATGAAGAAATTCTCGAAAAGGGTTTGGTTGATTACCCAAAAATTGTGATAAACCCCGAGAAAATACATAATTGGGCTTCAAATCGAATCTCTGAAGAATATGCTCATTTAAGAATTCTCACCAATGAAGAATCCAAGGCTCATTTATACGGAGACATCCATATTCATAAGTTGCGATATTTTGATTTAAAACCACTGACTCAAATTTGGGATCCCAGTATCGTTTTAGAAAATGGCTTACCACCTCTAAATAAAAATCTTCCTTGTTGCAAACTTAAACCAGCAAAAAACTTAAGGGAAGCCTGCGATCATTTAATTAAATGGTTATTATTAACTCAAAATGAAATTTGTGGAAGTCAAGGATATAATAATATTAATATCTACTTAGCACCATATGTTAAAGAATCTAATGAACAAGATTTAAATCATATAATAAGGAATTTCATTTATGAAATGAATTATTTTTCAGTAATAACCGGTCGGACAATTCCTCCAACCACTATTATGACTCACCCTACTATTGTTAAATATTTATTAAAATACCCTGCAGTTGGACCCTTTGGAAAAATCGAGGGATGTTATGAAGATTATTATGAGGATTGTCTGAAGATATTTAACTCCTTTACCTATAATTTTAAAGGAGGTGATGATAATAAAAATCCATTTAATACTCCCAAACATGAAATTTATATTAATGAAACACTGTTAAATAAGTATGGTGATGCTTATCATAAAGTCTGGGATGAAACATTAACAATGAGAACTCCAATTTTATTAAATTCAAATGCTCACCTTTTCAATGATGAAAAAGGTAAAAAAATTTCTTATCCTAGTTATGATAACCAAGGGATGCTTCAAGAGGTTTGTTTGAACCTTCCTCGCTTTGCTTATCTGAGTAAGGATGAAGATGATTTCTTAGAGATACTCAAAGCTAAAATGAATTTATCTTCTAGGATTTTACTAAAAAAATATGATATCATAAGAAGAAGGTTACAGTCAAATCACTTGCCGTTATTTAATACTAATATTAAGAATCAGAATCTCTATAATTTAGAAAATCAATACTTATCAATAAGTTTTATTGGTTTAAACGAAGCTATTAAATTCTTAACAGATTACGAGCTGCACGAAGGTTCAGATGTATTCACTTTTGGCAAAAAAATCCTAATTGAGATGAATCAAGTCTGTAAAGAGCTATCTAAGAATAGTAATATTCGCCATGTATTAAGTGAAAATACCTCTGAAAAATCACCCTCCAGATTTGCAAAATTAGATCTAAAACATTTTCCAGGAGTAGCGATTCCCCAATTCAAAGGAAAAATGTCATATTATACAAATACTGCTCATTTTCGGGAAGATTCTGAAATTAATGTAATACAAAAAGTTAAAAATCAAGAGGTTTACCACCAGTTTATCCAAAATGGTGCAATTGAATATATATCTTTAACTGAACTTACAAAAAGTAATCTAACTCTAGAGGATTTTGTAAATAGAATCTTTTTACCGTCTAAACTAGTAAGATTGGGATTTTTTTCATAATTTTTTTTTAATTATCAGTTTTTCAGAGAGAAAAGTAATGATTTAATAATAATTGTTATTTTGGATCTATTAATGTGATTTCAAGATTTTATTAAACTATAAGTTAGAGATAATAATAAAAATCTAACATCACTTATTTTAATGCAAGAGATAAGGGAATACATTGGCAAAAACCGACTCAAATTCGAATAAGAAGAAGATGAAAGGAAACGATACAGGTGACAAAAAATCCAATCTAATAAAAGCGGTTGTTTTAAGTATTTTTGATGAAAAAGGCCCAACACCTAGAATAATATGGCCTTCTAACCTAGAAGAGAAATCAGGACTTCTAATAGCTATGAAAACTATTAGTTTGCTTATGGGTGATTCAGTTTATCAAAATTCTCAGGGATCAGACATAGGAGTTAACTACTTTGGAATTCTTCCTTTTCCTGATTTAAAATTGAATGGCTTAACTTATTTTTTTCTTATCCCTGATGAAAAAGCACGCGGTCAAGCACTAGCTGCGACAATAACTGTATTAATTGACGAAGAAGATAAGGTTTTTTTTTATGAAAATATGAAATATTTAAGGATTATAATCGATAAAACAGCTACACAAATTCAGAATGTAAAAGAATTTAATGACCAGAAACGAATAATGGATGATATTAGAGAAGAACTATTCGAGTTTACAAAAGAATTAAAAGATCCTTTTTCTCCAAAAAGACAAATTAAAATATTATTGACAGGATTAGATAAGGCTGGTAAATCAAGTTTTCTTTATGGAATCAGAAAGAAATATTCAGAAATTATCAAATCATTACCTACTAAAGGTGTTGAAAGAACAGAAGAGAATATATTTGAAGAACAGAACTCGTTAATCTCTCTATGGGATATAGGTGGCCAAAAAAAATATTTAGAAAGATTTCTTGAGCAAAGTCAAGTCTATTTATATAATGTTGATCTAATTTTCTTCTTTATTGATATACAAGATGTAGAGAGAATTGAAGAAGCATTAAATCTTTTCCAAAGAATTTCGAAAATATTAGTCGAATTAGATGAATTTCCGCCCATAGTTGTGTGTTTAAATAAATTCGATCCTGATCTGAAGGGTTCAAAAGAAATATTTAAAAATTTAGAAATTATTGCTGATGAGGTAGAAAAGAGATCTGATCGATTTTTAACTAAAATATTCCAAACTAGTATTTTCGACCATTGGAGTCTTATTACTGCTTATTCATATGGACTTTCTCAGTTAAGTCCTAATCGAGAATTATTCAGAAATCAATTGAAGCAATTCGCAAGAAAAACGAATTCAGACGCAATTTTATTACTTAACGAAAATGGAATAATATTATCCAATTTTTCAAAATCTGAGATATCTGACAGGGTTTTTGAAATCTCAGCACCTCACTTTCAAACCTTGTATAAAACCTTTAAGGAATTCAAAGTATTGAAACAAGATTTTTTAGTATCCACCGGAATTGCTGACGACTCTAAGAAAGTTGTTTTTAAAAAAATCCAAGTTGAAAAATATAACTTATATTTACTAATGTTTATTGAAAAATCTCTTGAAATTAAAAAAATAGAGAAAAACTTACCAGATTTCTCAAAAAATCTGCTGGAGTTAATCCATACTTATATTTAGAAAAAAAAAAGAAAACTAAATCTTGGAATTATTTATTCATATTCAAAAAAATCTTTCTTGCGACTTCTTTTTATTATAATAATCAGTGTAAATAGCACAGCGGCAGCCCCTACCCCAATAAATATAGCAAACAATAATGGGAATTGCTCCAACGGTAACAGGTTCGACTCTATAACGGTTATATCAATGTCATAACTAAATGTAAAGGTTGCTCCTCCAGAATAAGCAAAAATGGGATTAGCAAACTCACTCACAGTACTATCAGGAGGAAAAAAGATGTTCGCTCCTACATTGAGATGGAACCGAAGATAATCAATATTATTAAAATAACCTGTTTTCCAAGTAGGATCACTTGCAATCCAGCCAATATTAGGAACATAATATTCAATCCAAGCATGTCCTAACATGTTATCGCCTGAATCTGAGACATAGAAGTTCCAAGAATTACCTGCTTGAGGTCTCAAAGCGAGGTTATTAGATACTAAGAATCCGGTTATTTTGCGAGCTGGTATACCTTGAATACGTAATAATGTAATCATCAAACTCGAATATTCACTACAATCTCCCTTTAGATTATTATAAGCCCAAAGGGCTCCCTTTTCTTGAGCAGGTAACTCTCCATTATATTCAAGGTTGCTTATAACCCAGTTAAAAATCTTCTGCGCTTTTTCTATCGGATTATCAGCTGGATCTACAAGGTTATTAGACAAATCAACTAAAACGGAATTGTTTCGCTCATAATATAGTTCTGTATTGTTAGAATATAAAGAGAATATTTCATCTGACGTATTATAGACCTCAATATCTGCCATATCAACTTCCAGAAAATTGATAGCATTTACTTCAGTGATATAGTGTTGACTTAATGTAACTGTTTCTTCGGGTAGTAATGTTGCGTTAAAAGAGTCATAAGTGTTATTAAATTGGTCATTATGGTCCATATTAAGCACTGAGTATCCTGTTATATTATTATATAAAAGATTACTCTCTTGATAAGGGGGAGTATATTGAGACTTTGTTGAGTTTGGCATTCTGTTATTTAATCGTGCAAATTTAAAATAATAGGAACCAGGACCTGATTTGTGAGTTAAAGTAAAGTTGATTTCTATATTATATTTTACACTTTGGGTAATATTATAATTAGAAACACCATAATCAGGGGAAGATGTGAATGGAAAATTATCCAACATTGTTGATGGTGTCGGTAAGTTCGGATAAGCTGAAATTGATACCGGAAAAAAAAATAAGAACATAAAAAGAAATACTTTCTTTGTTTTCATTCTTGAAATCGTGAATTTAAATAGTTTTTATAAAATGTATAAATTTTCAGCTTTTAATTTTAATTATTTAGAAACTTGATTTAATAAAAATTCAAAAGGATGAGATTTTATTACTTTTATAAGAAGAATATAGTGCAAATTTGTTGAAAATTTGATATATAAAGTTTATTTAATCGATGGAGATAATGGAATTTCACTTTTTGAATCAACCTTTAAAGAATTAAAAAAAATCCAAGATGATATTTTAACTGGATTTTTTAATGTGATTAGTAAAACAATCGATATCATTCAAGAATCAATGGTAAAGGGAAGACGAGTGAATGAGATGAATAGAGTTATAGAATCTGAAGATTCAACTGTTCTAATTTATTATCATCCTTTATCTAGAGTCTTATTTTGTTCGATTTCTGACGCAGATGATGATACAGAAAAAATAAAGGATGTAATTCATAAAATTGCAAAAAGATTTTGGAAAAAGCATCAGTCAGATCTTAAAGTCTTTAGAGCTACAACGGAAAAGGGTCGATTTCAAACATTAAATGCTGATGTTGAAAATCTAACAAGGGGAGGAAAAATCGCAGAAGGATTTCCTGAATTGCTGGTCGCAAAAAGTGTATTAGAAAAAGTCTTGACAATGGGTTTAATAACCGATTATGATTTTCAAATTGCTTTATTATGCACTGGAAAAAATTCAGCTCTGAAAATTTCGAGAATGTTAAGCTCGAAAAGAAATGAGATTGCTGATGCACTTAAAAAATTAGAACAATTAGACATCGTTAAAAGGGAATAAAGATCTTCGTGATAAGTTTGATTCTGAAAATACCTATCTAAACTGTTTTTAAGGCATTTGATATAAATAGAAAAAAATAAATGGTTTCTAAGTCTATCAAAATTACCTTAGTATTATAATAATCATGTGTTAATCATGGGGAATAAAATAGAACTCACTGCCCTAGTAAAAAGTCCCTCGAGAGAGTCTTTTTTGAGAAAGGGTGAAGGTTACTCTCTGAGGGAAATAAAGGATTCAGGAAGATATATTAGTCAATTAAAGGAATTAAATATTAAAATTGATTTTTTTAGACGTTCTTCCTATCCAGAAAACGTTGAAAAACTTAAGTCACTTAAGGTAACTGAGAAGAAGAAAAAAAAAAGGAAACCCTTCGTAAAAAAAGAGAAGAAGAATACCCCTTTCAAACCTAAGAAAGAGAAACCTGAAGTAAAAACCAAAAAAATTATTGAAAAAGCCCCTAAAATACCCGCAGTGAAGAAAAAAGCAGATACTGTAAAAAAAGAGAAGAAAAAACCTGTAAAAAGAGAGAAAGTTAAAACTGAAGAAGCAGGAACAAGTTTAACTGATCTATCCGGTTTAGGTGCTGCTACAGCAAAGAAATTTGCAGAACTTGGCGTTGGATCTGTGGAGGAGTTAATTAAGGAGAATCCTGAAGAATTAGTATCTTTAATCAGTGGTGTTTCTCTAGAAAGAATAGCAAAATGGATTGAAGAAGGGAAGGAAATGCTCAAGCGGTAAAATCTATTATTTTAATTAGTAGTTTCAACCTTTATACCTATTTTATTTTTAGGTATTTTCTTGTACCAGAAGCTTTATAAATACTAAATATATTTTAGAAATAAGTTTCCTTATTCAATTAACAATCAACCTGAGTAGGTTCAACCATGGAATATAGTTTTTATGTATACAAAAAATCGGAATGCAATTTATCAATTAATAAGATGGCGATTTGGTTTAAAGAAACAGAATTTGAAGGTGATGAAAACAATGGTTCAATTATATTTCATTCTCAAAATGACTATGATGAGATTTGGGGTCCAGATTCCACAATTGAATTAAATTGGGAAAAAAAAGATAGAGCAAATCTTTTCTATTATAAAGAAGTTGAAAGGTGCATTGAAACCTATAATGCAATAGGCATTGTAGTAACTAAAAAAGAAAGAGATTGGCTAATGGCCCATGAATTTACATTCTGGTATGGGCATCGAAGGAAAATGATAAGAAAAAGATATTTTGTTGAAAGGGTAATACATGGTATTTTCTTTTGCGAAATATCTGAGAGACTAATAAATATTCATACGGCAGTAATAGAAAGCATGTATGATAATTTTAAACCAAGTCTGTTGAAAACCCTCAACTCGATTGAATGCCACTGATAATTTTTTTTTGGGCTAAAATAAAAAAGTTATCATGATTATTTGGACCACCCATAATTTTAAATTCTTTTATCGTAAAGTTCTTTAATAAATTCTTAACCTCTCGTTTGGAAAAAAAATGATAATATCTACTAAATATCATATTTTCTTCTGAAAGCGTCCATGGTATATATTTATCCCCAAACTGACTCAAACCATCAATTTTTTGTTGCTTCTTATGTTTAAAACTAAAACTCCTTTTAATTCCATCTAAAAGAAAATAACTTCGATATTTTTTTTGCCATTTACGCCACACAGTTATTAAAAGGTTTCCATCTATTTTTAAAATATGATTAAATTGAGATATGAGTTTATTTCGTGTAGATTTATGCTTAATATGGTGAATAGTCGCGATGGAGAAAATATTTTGGATTGAATTTTTTCTAATTGGTAGGTAATTTAAATCTGCAAGAAGAACTTGAATTAAATTTGATTCTGATTTTAGATATTTTTCTGAGTTCTTTAAACCAATCTGAGCTAATTTTAGGAATTCAAGTGAATTATCAATTCCTATTAGCTTTTTGGGATAATTTCCTAAAATCTTGAAATTTCTACCATTTGCACAACCCAAATCTAGAGACATCCCTCTAAACAAATATTTCTTCCTTTTTAAATAATTAAAAAAGAATTCAAGAGGTTTCCACGGTTTTCTCCTTTTTGAGTGATAATCTTTAGCAATCTGGTCGAAAATATTACCCTCCATAAGTGAAAATGTTTTATTTTTTATAACATATATATGTTAACATAGATTTATAATTTTCAATATATACCTTTTAATAAAATAGGAAATCGGGAAATGGAAGATTCACTAAATTTCCTCACTGAATTTTTATCATATATGAAAAACGAGATTGTAGATTATTACAAGAGATCTTACTTGTATTTAAAAGACCTTGTTTCTTATAAAAATATCAATTTAGAGATAGATACTTCAACTGAGACAGAAAAAACATTCAAAGCAACTCTTTATAAAATGTTAAAAGCAATAAAAACAGGCTTAAATACTCTTGGAGTGCCAATAAGCAAATTGACAGAAATTCAAACTAATTATTTAAGTGAGATTAACAAAAATAATATAAAGGAACCTGATTATAGTTCTTATTTACTACATTATCTTAATGATTATGTGACTAAAATCTTATTCAAAATCATAATTGAATACTTAATAGATTTGGATATCAAAAAAATTGAAGCTTTAAAGATTATTTAAATTAATATCTCCTAGTTTTGTTAACAAAATACATCAATTCAAAGAAAAGAATATTATTTCTGATAAAATAAAAGAATATATTGCTCTCACGGGTATTGAAGAATATTTAAATATATCAGATTTATCTATTAAAATAGAAAAAACCAAAAAGAATCTTACCAAGTTTGATAATACGATAATGAATGAGGAAAAAGGACCTGGAAATACAAAGGAAAAGAAAAGTGATGAATTAGATATTTTAAAACAATTAGAAGAAGCTAGGAAGGATTCTATTGAAACTTTAAAGAAACTGAAAACGGAAGTGTTCAAATCTTCTGTCGAAAAATTAGAAGAGACAAATTTAGATAAAGATTATCAAAGATATGCAGAAGATTTTAAGCAAATACCTTCCATTGTTCCAAAGGATAATATTAAACCTAAAAACATTGAAAAAATTGAAAATGATTCAAAGGAAAAAACGAATATTTTCCTGGATGATATTGGCAATCTACCATCTGTAGATCCAAATATCATAAATAGATTTAAAATAAATACTGTCAATCTGCTGAATTCACGAATAATTAATCCTGCTTTCTTAGATTTGGAAAGTTCCTATTATTATATCTCAATCTTAAAGATGTTAGGGATTGAATTTCCTTTTACATCAACAGAAATAGTAGGAATCTTAAAAAACTATATTTCTAATAAAGTGTTTAGTTATTCCAAAAATAGCGTACCTGATCCTATTAATATCTTTTATGGACTTGCTATTACAACCGAATTGGATTTAATACATAATATTGATATAATAAATCTTCAAGCGATCAAAGAGTTTCTAATAGCAGAATTCAAAATTTTCATACCAGAGAAATTAAAATTGAATCACTATACCTTACAATCCTTAAAAATTTTAGAAAAAAGTGGGATTATCCCCTTGAATAAAGAATATTTATTATCTCATGTTTTAGGATTAGATTTATTAAATATAGAAAGATTTAATCCAGTATTGGATATTTATAATTATATAGGGTTCTTTAAAATATTGGACAGGAAAATAAATACTTCAAAGTTTAATACCCTCTATATTAATGAGCTTAAAAAAGATTTAACTCAAAAGGGTTCTATTGATGATTTAGTAACAAATTCTGCTAAAACATTATTAATACTAAGCTTACTTGACATGAAAAATCAAGAATCAATATTAAGCAGTCGATTACTCAATTTCATTATAAAATCAACAGAATATTTTAGTTTAGAAAATCTTGATAAAGATTTTAATTGGAGAATTGATAAATTAGCATATAAGATTGAGTTAAGGATGCTATTTTGGTCTTTATTAGCTTGCACTCAATACACTGTTCAAAATTTTTTAAATCTTTAAATTAACGTTATTTTAACTTGTTGGCTTAAGTTTCGTTAATCTTAAATATAGTTCTAAGATAATTTTTCACTTTTGGTAATATACTTCCATTTTTGACGTTAATATTCCATTTTTCATTAAAAAGATGGTTTTTTTTTAGTTGTTTTAAAGTTTCTTTACCAATTTTTAACCAGTGATCATGTTCAATAATTTCTGAGTCTAAACCTATACCCGGGCAATATTCCTTAGCTTTCTCAGTATAACAAATCTCAACCTTTCCTTTAGCTTGATTTTCAATATTCTTGGTTGTATAAAAGGAGAAAGGAAAAGTTCTACAAAGCATAGGTCTTACATCATAAATTAAACATTCCAATTTTTTATTATCAAAAAAATAACACTCACCTAAGCTATTTTTAAGAAGACCAGTAAATGCTAAACCCCTTTCAGTTTCTATTGGAGAAACAACCATTTTCTTCAAGTTTCTTTCAGTTAACTTCTTGTGAAATACATAAAATCCAATAACTTCAATGGTTTCTTTCAGATCTAATTTTAAACTTGTTTTTAATCTTAAAATATCTAAGTATGTAATATTAACAATAGTATCGCGATCTGTACAACAGTTCCCACATCTTGTGCAGATAAATCTTAGTTCTTCTGGATTTACCATTCAAGTCAAAGAAAAATAAATTAAAATTTGAATTTTATTATTATAAATTTAAGGATTGACGGGAATAATTAATTTTCTTTCTATCAATACCTCAATTGCTTCAATAATCAGATCTTTATTTTCTTCACTAACCAATTCGAGAATACTGTTTAAAGTTAGAATCTCCTCACCCCTTTTTAACATTGATTCAACTACATTTAGAACTCGAATTTCCATCTTCGACAGAGACTTATCTTTCCTTAATTTAAAAAGATTTAATTTTTTAGGAAGTTTAAATGAGCCTTTATAATATAACTCGAAATACTCACCTATTATCGTAGGAACCATCTCCTCAAATATGTCTAAAGAACCATCCCAATCTTCTATATATTGTGATAATTTGAGGTTTAAAGCCAGCAAAAGATGTGAAACTTGACTTTTCAGTCGTTCTGAAGATTTTTCTTTGAGGATAAATACTATTCTTATATCTTCTTTATCCGAAATTAAGCAATAAAAATATTTAAAATCTAATTCAATTATCTTTTCAATTCCGAAGTTTTCTTTCTTTGCATCCAATCTACTCTCTATTTCTTCAGAATCAGTAAATTCTTCTCCAATTGTTGTAATAGCTTGAATAAACCCTGAAAACAATTCTTTTTTATGCTTTTCTAAAATCGAATAAGTCTTTGTGTAAAGTGGTATTCCACTTATTCTATGTATCATAACAATTGCTTGAATATTTTTAAGATCCTTGAATCTTTGAGTCTTCGATAATAATTCTGATTCCTTTTTCCTTCTTCTTGGCAATAATACATAAGATCTCAAACTAAGAACTCCTAATGCACTCACAATACCAATTAAAATGAGAATAATGCTCAATAATAAAAATCCTGGAGAATTATTTTGGATAATTGGCTCATTAATTACAACAACAAAAGAATGTTGGACTGCTTTATAAGTTGTATTATCTGGAATAATAATTAGATTAAATTGATAATTTCCTCTTAGATTTTTAGGTAATTTTAATGTATATTGATAAATTCCATTTTGTGTAGCGTTAAACACTCCAAATCCATATTCCCACGTGAAACTTATAGTAGCGGACTCAATCGTCATATTATTATTAGGATTTAATAGTTTTAGCTGAATAATAAATGTCTCACCTATTTCGACATTAATAGTGTCCTCAAAACCTATCGAATCTACTTGAAGATCAATTTGATCAATTAGTAATTGAAAAGAAAAAAGAGTTGTAGAGTAATTCTCCTTTTGAAATCTCAAATATATATAATTAACTCCTATTGAGAAAATGTCTGGTGAACAGGATATTGTTGAATTATACCAATCGGAAAGATTTGTTAAGTTTTTTTCATAAGTACTAGCAATAAAAGTTAATATTCCTCCAGTTAAATAAACTTCCTCTGCAGTCGCAAAACTCTGGGCAGAAATAGAGAATTCTTCATTAAATCTGAATTCTAAAAGATTATTTTCTGATATTTTCTCTGAATTTACATATACAGACAAATTAAGTGTTTGGGTTTTGATTATCAATTGAAATGAAAAAGTGTCTGTTGTATAATTTTCAAGTTGAAATTTTAAATAAACATAATTTACACCGGGGTTAAAATAAGAATTCGAAATTATAATGGAAGTATTATACCATGGAAAAACAGTTTCAGGTACTATTGTGTTAAGGGTATCACCGATTAATGTGACATTTGCCCCAGATAAATAAACACTCTCACCATTAGCAAATACTTTTACTGAAATATTCATTGATTCCTTGAAAGTTAACTCTTCAATATAATTTTCAGGAATTTCTTCTCCATTTATAAACGTTGATATGTTTACAGTTTGCGCTTCCATTAATATTTGGAACCCAAAACTGCTGATTCTATAATTTGCTTGCTCAAATTGTATGAGCACGAAATTTAAACCCATTGAGAAATTGTTACTTGATAATTGAATTGAATAATTAAACCAAGAATTTGATCCTTCTAAAATTTCTTTATAATATTTGTCAGAATCCCATGTCACATTACCTCCTGAAAGATAGGTCTCATCAATTGTAGCAAAAATTCTTACGGATATATTTAAAGTTCCTTTAAACATCGCTTCGATTAATGAGTTTTCTTGAATTTTTTGAGAATTTATATATACAGACAAATTTACAGACTGTTCTATTATTTCAAACTGAAGTAATGCATATTTAGTTTCAAATGCAGGTTTAGAAAAGTTTAATTCTATTTGATGAACTCCTAAATTATTAATATATGAAGTATCGAATTCTACAGTATAATTACCGTCAAGAAAATCTGTTATACTCTAATAGGAATTATTTAAATTAATGTCTACAATAGCACTTGAAATACCACCTCCTGAAAAATTAGTATAACTATATTTAACTGTACTATTATCATGTAATTCAATATAATACGATGATTCCAAGCGGAGTAAGTTAGTTTCCTCAAGCAAATTGATTTTTACTGTTATATTATAATTTGTAAATCCAAGTTTGGAAGAATTGATGAAAATCTCATAAAAGCCATTTGAATTTAATTCAGAGGTATCTAATATTGTTTCATATATTCCTAAAGCTGCTTCTGCAAAGTTCTCTAACCCTGTTGACCAATTATAAGTAACCATGGCTCCTGAAAGTGATCTATTATTTTCTAAATCTTTTAATTGGATCCGTAATGGAATTATATCTCCAAAAAAAGCATCTGTTATTAAATCGGAAATTGCATTATCCGGTTTTAATAAAGTTATTGAACTTTGATGCATGACAATAAAACTTGATATTAAACCTCCTAATGCAGTACTATTACTCCAAAATAGAGTATATTCATAAAGACCGCCACTAGTATTATACACCCCAAAGGTAATTTCTGAAAATGATACATTACCACCGAATGGCGCTACGCTTTCTTCATAAAAAATCGTTCCATTGGGATGATATATTGTAAGATTAATTACTCCTGCATCATTTGGTATTTCACCTGAGTAATTTAATTGAGTTTTTATTCGAGTTGATTCTCCGGTGTTAAATGACGCATTTGTAACCCACTGACTTTCCTTAAGTATTTTAGAATTTAAAATATTAAGGTAATTAGGAGATTCAGCTCTAAATGACCACCATCCAGGAAAAATTGCATTTGTTTTGTTAATCTTCAAAAATGAATCTCCTATATCTCCACCTTCATATGATCGAGATTGTAGAGTAGGATCTAAACTATCTAAAAATTTCCAATTTTTTGGCTTTTGTATATTGAATTCAAAATCAGAGTATTGAGAGGGCATATAAAAATTGTGAAAAAAATCCCAATAAATTGACCCGTTATTCAAAATTTTATAGCTAATTCCTTCATCATTTTGTTGATTAATTTTTGAAGTCCCAGAGTGATTCCCATATATCGTAGTATTTAAAATGAAATTTAGATCCGGCGATGTTGTATTTATTGATAGAGTTACTGGATTTGTTTCCCAAATTCCGGTGAAGTTTAAGTTTGAAAACCCCCATTCATTTCCTTCAAATAAATTCTCTGAATTAATTTTTAAATTTATATCATCTTGGCTTGAGTTTCCTATTGTTGATAAAACTAAGGATACATTATCAAACCAAATAATATTTAAAAAGCCATCATCAAAATTAGTGTATGTATACCCACCAGCACATTTTATCCCTATTGAAATATTAAATTGCTGATTTTGAACATTTGAATCAAAAATAGAAGAAGAATTAACCCAAAAATTAGTAGTGATTTTTCCAGTTTTATGCCATTGGTTCTTACCTAACTCTAATAGATCTGCAATTCCTTTGGAATATATTTTTTTATTATTAATTGAAACATATACATAGTTATCATTCGTTGCTAATCCATATTGAGCATAATAATCAAAACTTATGTAAGCGTCACTTACTGTACCTCTAGGTATACTAAAATCCTGATAAACTTCAGAAAATGCTCCATCTTCATAACTAAATTGATTGTAATCCAGATATTCTGCATACATAGCAACATACATAGCTGTACTATTGTCAATCTCACTTACCCCATTATAATTCCTTCCAGTTGTTCCAATTTGGTTATAATTAAAACTCCATTCTGAATTAATTACGGTATTTGAACTATCATTAATATATTCATAATAATCGATATAATAACCATAATCATCAACAGAATTATCAGAATCATAATCTATTTTGATATATTCCCCAGGAATCCACGGAGAAAATAAATCATATGCTTTACTATCATTCACATAGTAGATATCATTAGTTTCATTAGCAAGATATAAAAAATCATAACTTAGCTCAAAAGAAAAATTAACAAAATGAACTCTAATATATTTTGCTCCTGACTCAAAAACAGAAGATTCTGGACTAGCCCAATTTAGATTATTATTATTTGAATAGTTATGATCTGTCTGAAAGACTTGATATACTCTATAAATTATAGGAGATTTAAATCCAGAATTATTAATCCAATTTCTAGTATCTTGAATATTTGTTATCGTAGTTTCTATTGTTGAACCTTTCCAGTCATGTACATCGTCTAAATAATATGTTAAATTTGTTTCCCCTTGATTCGATACTGATATCTCTTGATTATATTCATAGAAATTACCAGTATCAGTTATATTTAAATGGGCTTCAGTTCCTTGGAATAAAATAGATTCTGAATTGGAAGTTTTTATATTTTGAAAGGAATCATTATGGTCTTCATTTGGATTTTTTGAATCATAGATAGTTAGATTCGAATTATTGATTAAATTCAAATTAATGAATAAAATTAAAAAAAACATCGAAATTATAACAAATAAGCAATTGATCCTCTTTTTTTTAAGAGAAATCTTTTGATTTATGTGCATGGTATCCCCTTATCCATAGAAATAAATCTATAACTGTTTGTAATAAAAATGAAACTATAAAAATTTAAATGAATGTTTTTAGGAATTTTTTACTTGAATGATTGAAACTATAAAAGAAATAAAACTGATTCAGTTTAATTAGGTAAAAAGTCTTCATCTAAACCGGCAAATAGAGATTTTCTATCTTCAATAGAAATCATGTTAATATCTTCTCCGCGGCTATTATAAGTATCTGGAGGGATATCATCAAATAAGGATAAAATTAAGATTATAGCATTGGTTACCAAGGCCCTATTTTTTTTATTTTCTAACAATTTCATAAGATCGATAAAAGATTGGTTCTTCCAAATGTCAGTATTTTTTTTATCTATCTTGACATTCTGGAAATATTCAAGTATATTCAGATAACAATCTAACTCATGATCTTCTTCGTTGTTGCTAATTTTCATCTTTTTTTTTATGGACAATTTGGTTCTAATTATTTAAAGATAAACCATATTTTTAAGTAACTATATTTTTCTTATTTTTTGTTATGACATTCCGCACAATTTTATGTCCAAATAATTTTATCCTTAAAGTTAACCAAGAAGAGCCATAACTTTTTGATAAATAATTTGTGTGTAAAATTATCTTAATATTTACTTAAAGGAATCCTATGGAATTATATTTTCTAATGTAATACTTAGATATTATAATCGTTTGAGAATAAAATTTTAGAGATATTCTATTGAGGGGTATTAAATAAAAAATGTGATTAATATTAAAGAAAAAACAGAAAAATTCTCAATTAGATATTTGAATTAATATCTGAATATAATAAGGGTGGGGTGAATTATAGTAAAAATTTTATTTTTTGGAATTCTAATTGATTTCCTGTCTCGTGTATCACATATACATCTATTAAGGCTAATGAAATCATTATTCTTAACAGTACAGTGACTCTACGTGTTGACTATAATTCACCCCATTTTAAAATGGGATTATTCAATTATTATTCCAGAAAAAAATAAGACAAATATGTATATAAATCTATTCTTTTTCAAGAAAAGAAAAAAAGATGTGGCTTATTAAATTGAATGCATTAACTAATCCTCTTAATCCTATTTTATATCTTCCACTTTCCTTCTTCATATATAATTTTATCATCAGCAAGAATTTTTGATCCAGACTGTTTCATATCTTTTATAATGTCCCAATGTAGAGCACTTTTATTGTTAGAACCAGCTTCTTCAAGTCCTCCCCCAAGAGCAAGATGTATTGTACCTCCCAATTTCTCGTCAAATAATATATTTTTAGTATATTGAGTGATTCCATAATTCGTCCCGATAGCAAATTCCCCTAGCTTATCAGCATTTTCAATTTTTAATATTTCTTTTAATATCTCTTCCCCTTTTTCTGCTGTAGCTTTTAAAACTATTCCGTCTTTAAATTCCAAATATATGTTTGTAATTTCTCTCCCTTGATATAATCCAGGATATGTAAATCTAATATGTCCATTAGCAGAGTTTTCTAATGGTCCTGTGCAAACCTCTCCATCAGGTAAATTTAATTGTCCAGAACAATTAATCCACTTTCTCCCTTTCACTGAAAGTGCTAAATCTGTATCTTCACCAATTATTTGAATTTTATCAACATTATCTAAAACTTCACAAATCTTTTGTTGTTTTTTATCGATTTCTGACCATTCTTTAACAGGATCATCTTTGTGAAGTAACTAAGCATTTTGGACAAACTCAAAATAGGAAAATAAATCCATATTTGCTTCTTGGGCTAATGAATTGCACGGAAATGGCACAACAAGGTAACTAAGATTCTTTCTACCAATCCTATCCATTAAAATTTCCCAGAGCTCCCGGTTATCAGGTGATCCTTGAGATTTTGCAATTTTTCTTGGATCGATCAAACTTAATTTCCGAGTATTATAATCTCCTTGTATTAATATGTAACCATCAATTTCTTTGAGTAATAATTTAAAAATGGGATCTACATATATTAATTGTTCTTCAGATGCATATTTATATTTTAGTTCTCCAATTCCTTCTATTTGTGGTAGAAGAAAAGTATTTCCCCCAGATTTTATAATTTCAACATAGAGAGCTTGAAAGAGTTCTTTAGCGAAAGCAGGACCAGTAATATATATTCTATCTCCCTTTTTTACTTTTACGGAATAATTAACTACTAATGCAGCTAGATTCTCATAAAATTTATTGATCATAATTCACTAAAATGCGGTTTTAATATAAAAAATTTCTTCTTGTAATGATTAAAACAACATGTTAAAACGTTGGTGGTGAAAATTATCAGGGAAGTAGGCACCAGAAAGTAATATTACTATACTATCTGTGGTTTTAAATCTTTTCTTGGCGGTTTATTGTCAAATTTTTTATCTTTCCACCTAGTATATAACCCAACGGATAATAAAAATAACGAAAAAACTAAATATGCAGTCCAAAAAGTCAAACCAGCTAGCAAACCCGTCATATTGGTAATTTCATGCATAAAGGTAATAAAGATTATACCTATTAAAGCAGAGGTTGAACTTATTACACCACATATTAAATCAAAATAAAGGCTCTTCCGTTCGCTTTTTGCTTTGTCTTTAAGTACCATTTAGAAGTTTCTCTTTTTTTCTAGTCTTATATCTTAAGGTTTGAGAGATTTATCTTATAAAATCTTCAAGAAGATTATAGACAATCTCCAAAATCTCTATTTTTGGTAAAAATGTTAATCTAACATGGTTCTTTCCGTATTCGCCAAAACCAGAACCATATACAGTACAAACTCCAGTAGTTTTAAGAAACTCAACGACAAATTCCTTATCGTTCTTCCACTTTTTTAATTCGGAAAAATCAAATTTAGGAAATAAGTAAAAAGCACCATTAGCTTCTACGCAAGTAACCCCTTCAATTTTTCTCAATCTATCATAAGAGTAATCTCTTCTTTCTTTTAATTTAGTAACCATTTCTTGAGTATGTGTCCCGGGATTTTTTAATATCTCAATGGCAGCATACTGAGCAGTAGAGCTAGCTGATAACCTTGCCCTAGCCATCTTTGCTATGCCTTGTCTTAAATCATGTAATTTATCCATAGGATCATGATAGTACATATACCCCAACCTCCACCCTGTAGTTAAATGAGTTTTAGAAAACCCATTAAGTCCGATAACTGGGACATCATTACTAAGAGTTGCTGGGCATGTAAACTGTTTATCATAGATGATCTGATCATAAATTTCATCTGATAATATGAATAAATTATACTCCCCCGCGATATCTATTATATCTTTAATATTTTTTTTACTGAACATTACACCAGTTGGGTTATTAGGAGAACAAATTAGAATTGCTTGGGTTTGGTTTGTAATTTTTTTTCTTAAATCATCAATATTTGGTTCCCAATTATTATTTTCATCGAGTTCATATTCTATTGGAACACCATCAAAAAATTTTGAATAATTTATGTAAAGTGGATAGCTAGGTCCGGGAATCAATAATTCCTTCTTATCTTCTATAATCCCAGCTATAATAAAGAATATTGCTTCTGTAACCCCTGTTGTTACTAAAATGTCGTTAGAGTTTACATTTAACTTATATCTCTGGTTTATAGAATTACTTAATTCCTCTCTGAGTTCCGGTGCACCTAAAGAATCAATGTAGTAGTTTTTTCCTCCAAAGGTAGCATCCGCTAACGCTTGAGAAATATAATGAGGTGTAGTAAAATCATATATAACAGGATCTCCAATATTTAAATGGTAAATTTTCTTCCCACTTTTCGCAACTTCATTAGCAACAGCAGCTATTTCACGAATAGCATAAGAAATTTCATTAATTCTTCTAGATACCATAATTACTCACTTTTTACTAAAAAAATTTCTTTTAATGGCAATTATATCATGCACATATTTCAAATTTAAATTAGTTTTTTATTTCTTAAAACAAAATTTCCAATAATTTGACAACCTTTCAATTTCAGACATAGAATTCATTCAAAATTGAGTAAGATAACATTTAAGTGTAATTATGGAAAATAAGTTTATATACTTGAATCACGTAAGTAATTAGTATAAATCAAAATTCTAAACAAAAATTAAATAAATTCAAAGAGGAAAATAAAATGATTTTTCAACTTGATCCATTTGGGTTATTTGCTGGAATATACTTAATTTTAATGGTAGTAGTTATCTTATTTTTTGTGATTGGTATAGTTTTAGCAGTCTGGGTTTATAAAGATGCAAAAAAAAGAGACATGAATGCTGCAGTTTGGTTATTGATCGTTCTCGTAACAGGATGTATTGGCTGTATAATATATCTAGTTGTCAGGGATTAAATCCAAAAAGAAATTAAAATTCAAATTATTCAATTTTTTTTTATTTCATTTACCTAACATTAGTATATATGAAAGGATAATATAACCATTATCGATAGAATGTTTCTTATTAATTAATAATCATTAAAAGGATTTAAAATGAAGTTATCTCGTATTTCACTTATTTTATCAGATCTTAAACCGATACTTTTATCACATCACCCAAACTGTGAAAGATTTTCCACTCATGTCTATCATATTGGAAGAAAAAAATTATGCATTGGGTGTTTTACTTTTTATCCAACAGTCGGTTTTACGATTCTATTCATTATTTTATTTCTTAATCTAAGCTTGTTAAATCTTTTTACAATGTTTTTCCTAGCTTATATTTTCTTCATCCCAATAGTTTTAAATATATTTGGGTTAACAAAGCATAAATTTTTAAAAATTTTTTCAAAAATATCAATTGGTATAGGAACAGGCTTACTGATAGTCTCTACTCTCTTTCTTCCTCTCTTTCTATTTCTTAAGATTTCGCTCTTATTCGAGATCAATTTTATTGTGGGTGTTATTGCCTACATTAGAGCTAAGCATGTTAAAAAAATTTGTTTAGAGTGTGATTTTAATGGCAATTGGGATAACTGTCCTGCTATGAAACCAATAATGGAAAAATTATACGAACATAATTTTAAAAAAAGAAAACTCGCAAATAATTAAGGGATGAAGAATCTGGCTTAATTTAAAACAGTAAACTCCAATCAATATCTTTTTTAATATATTAGTTCTATACATTAACTCCCCAAAATTGAAAAGTAGAAAAAGCGAGAAGTGATGATAAAGGGAAAAGATATAAACTTATATACTTCATGGTCCCATTAATATCATACACTTTCAGAGTGTTACCTTAAAAAAATAAATAAATGGTGCAAAAATTGGGAAAAATATTTGGTATTCTTGCTTTAATTTGTGGTATATTGGGTTTCTTTGGATGGTTATTGTTCGCTTTGATTCCAGTAGTTCTTCCTTATAGTGCATTCTATTTTCCTGGAGCGGCTATTCTATTTGGTATTATTGGGCTAATTGCTGATGAATCAAAGGGGATGGCGATTGCGGGTCTTATATTAGGTATTATAGGTTTAGTGTTTATTATTTTCATCTTACCTATGCTAATACTTTTTGGGATTCTAGCTTTTCTTGGAGCATTAGTCTAAAGGGATATGAAGTTTTAAATCGATATCTAATTTTTTTTTTATTTTAATAAAAAATCCCAGTCAATCTCTTTTTCAATTATCTTTAAAACTTTTTCTATTTCATCTTCTTGAATTCCTGGTTTCAAACGTTCTAAATTTCTCATGGTAGTATAAGTATCAGAGGGGCTCAAGATAATTGGAATTCCCTTTTTATTTGCCGCAGTAATAACACCCATATCGGGTTGGATGAAACCTGTTAGGATTAATGTTGATACATCTTGATCAAGTGCTGCCAGTGCGAGGTCTGTTCTATCTCCTCCCGTGATAAATGCTGCTTTTTTCACTTGCTGTAAATATTTTAAAGCACTCTGAGCATTCATTGCACCAATGAGAAAGGTCTCTACGAGGTTATTCAATCCTGCTGATGCTGAGTCATTTAGTAATTCTCCCCCAATTTGCTCTATTATCTCGTTCACTCGTGGTGAGAATATTTCTACGCTTTTTTCGATAATACCTAAAACGGGAATATTATATCGATTAATATGGTCTTCTGAGATCTCTTTAATTCTTGCAATATATTCAAAATCTATTTTATTAAAAAGAACACCTAAAATGCCGATTTTACGGAAATCAAAATATTCTTTCGTAAAAAAGAAGTTATCAATACATCGATCACTTGAATCTACAGAAACATAGATTAATTCTTTAATACCAAGATTCTGTGCTATAGTCACATCATCAATTCCTGTTCGTACAAATTTCCTAATACTTGGATTCCCTTCAATAACCACATAATCAACATCTTTAGTGAGTTCATCATAAGCGCTTTTAATCTTTAGAAGGTATCCACCTTTTTTATTAGCATCAACTAAATCTACATAATATGAAGCTGGAATTGAAACTGGAGAAATTAGATCATAGGGATGGTCAGTTTCATATACTGTATTGAGGACAAAATCAACATCTGAATCAGATTTGCTGGAAAAGGCCGCTCTTGGGACCCCAATTGGTTTAAAATAGGCAAACTTTTTACCAGCTTTCTTTAATTTCTGGATGAATCCAATCGAAAGGAAACTTTTCCCAGCACGTTCTCTCAATGAACATAAATAAAATACTTTTACCATCTTCTTCAATTCTTTTATATATTTATTTTTATTTTATTTTTTAACAATGTACCTATTATCGTTTTATTGTGATTTTAATATCTACAGCGCTATAACCTTTGACAAATGCTAAAAGAGGATTGATATCTAATTCTACAATTTCTGGGAAATCATTTACAAGTTGGGATAATCTTAGAAGCACATCAAGTACAGCTTCTACATCAGAAGGTGATTCCCCTCTCACTCCTTGAAGGAGGTTGAAGATTTTTGTGCTTTCAATCAATTTTCTAGCATCAGCTTTGGTAAATTTATACGCTAAAGCGAAAGATACATCTTGCATGAAGTTTGCATAAATTCCACCACTACCAAACATGAGGAGTGGCCCAAATTGAGGATCTCCCGACATCCCTATGATAATTTCATTAACTTTTCTCTCAGTTTTAAAGTCGATCATTTTTTGCACTTCCACACCATAAATTTTCGCATTTTGTGGACCAAATTTTTTAGCGTTACTTACAATTTGGATGTAAGCCTCAAAAGCATCTTGTTCTGTCTCAATATTTAATAGAATTCCTCCGACATCGGTTTTATGAATTATATGTGGGCTAACAATTTTCATTACTGATTTACCGATTTCTGAGAGCAGTTTTCTTGCTTGTCGAGGAGTTCTGGCTAGTCTAGAAGTAGGGGATTTAATTCCATAACAATCAAAAACCTCGCTTGTTTCATAGCTTAATAAGACCGTTCTCTTATCTTCTCTAATACTTGCGAATATTTCATCTACTCTTTTTTTATTTACTTCAAATTTGGGAATTTTTAAATCACTTAGGGGAGTACTTTTTAAGTATTTACCTCTTTTTACGAGTGTTTTTAATGAGTGGGCTGCTCGGTCTGGAAAGTGATAACAAGGGATATGATTTTGTTTTAAGTATTCTCTACCCTCCGACATATTTTTTCCTCCGATGAAGGAACATACAATTGGCTTTTCTTCTAAATGATGAGTAGAAATTTCATGAATTAATTTTGCTACTTTAGTTGGTTCTGTTGGAGCCTGTGGAGTAACAATTATTAAAACACCTTGGGTTGAAATTTCATTGGATTCTGTTTTACCGTTTAAACCAAAAATGGTTTTAATTGTAAAATCATATCTATCAGGAGTAGCATCCCCAATAATATCAATTGGGTTAAAAATTGATGCGTGTAAAGGCAATCCTGTTCTTAGTGCATGAAGTATTGACTCTGAAAAACTAGCAAATTTCAAATTTTCTCGTTCAAATGCATCAGTAGCAACAATTCCAGGACCTCCAGCATTTGTTATTATTGCAAAAGAATTATTCGCAGGAACAGGCTGATACAAGAAAACTTCACCATAGTCAAATAGATCTTCTATTGTTTTGGCTCTTATAACACCACATTTTTCAAAAGCAAGATCATACGCAATATCTGCGCCTGCCAGTGCTCCAGTATGACTAGACGCAGCTCTAGCGCCAGCTTCACTTACTCCTGATTTCAAAATAACAATTGGTTTTTTTCGTGTAGCTTCAGGCAGAATTTCTAAAAATTTCTGACCATTAGTTATGCTTTCTAGATAGCATAAGATAACACTGGTATTTTCATCTTCCGCTAAAAATTCTATAAAGTCTACTGCTCCTAAGTCAGCTTTATTCCCAAGGCTAATATTATAGGAGAATCCAAAAGCTTGTGTCATGGAATAATCCATCATGCCTGTAAGCATAGCACCTGATTGTGAAATCATAGCAATTCCCCCTTTTTTAGGGGTTTCGGTAGCGAATGAACCATTATAGTTAAGTCCAATGAATCCCAAGCAGTTAGGACCTAAAATTCTCATATCGTATTTCTTGCCAATTTGTATTAGGTGCTCCTCTCTTTCTACACCCTTTCCTCCAATTTCTTTAAATCCATCAGAAATTACTATTAATCCCTTTACTCCTTTTTTACCACATTCTTCAGCAACAGGATTTACAAATTTACCAGGGATTACAAAAATAGCAATGTCAATATTCTCTGGTACATCTAGAACACTTTTATAGCATGGAATATCACAAACTTTATCAGTTCCGGGATTAATTGGAAAAATTTTTCCTTTATACCCAGATTTAATAATATTATTTAAAACTGTATTACCAAGTTTACCCTCTATAGCACTTGCGCCAATAACTGCGATGCTTGCGGGGTTAAAGAAAAAGGAGATGTCGTTTTGAGTCATTTTCAGATCTAAATGATATTTCTTAATACCACCTTTTATAAAGTTTTATAATCGTACTTCCTTTTAAGTTTTTCATTGTGATCAAACACACTTGTACAACATAATTATATCTGAAAAAGAATAAAAAATACCAAATCTTATCTTATTGTATGACTAAAATTGTGATGGTAACTAATAAGGGAGATATTAATCTTGAGTTATTTGATGATGATGCTCCACTAACAATAGCTAGTTTTTTATTCTTAGCAAAACAAGGTTATTTTAATGGAATTGTCTTTCATAGAGTAATCGCAAATTTTATGATTCAAGGTGGAGATCCATTGGGTAAGGGTACCGGTGGTCCTAGAAATAAAGATATTACTTCATTTCCATTTCAAGGAGGACAAACATCATATCCGTTTGCTGACGAGTTTCAGTCAGGAAGAAAATTTGATAAACCAGGTATTCTAGCTATGGCGAATGCTGGTGCCAACACAAACGGGTCTCAATTCTTTATTACACATGTTCCAACCACACACCTTAATAATAAACATACTATCTTTGGCGGTGTTGTAGATCCTATTGCTGATCAAAAAGTTATTGATTCTATTGCCAAGGGAGATGTAATAAAAGAAATTAAAATTCAATAATTTCAAGAAAGATATTTTTTTCACTTTCTCAATTATCACTTTCTTTTTTATAGTTTGAAGCAACCTAAAATATATTATATGAATATTGATATTAATATAATTGAAGTCAGTTTGATTCATATAAAATACAATTATTTAGATGTATAAGCCATGAGTAAAGATTTTAAAGATATAATTGATACTGTCGAAAAAGAAACAAAATCCCATGCAGAATTAGAAGCCAAAATTAACTCACTCAATGAAGAGATTAACCGGTTGAAAGGTGTTATAACTGAACAGAAAATGTTGATCAGCGAACAATCTGATTCAACGACATTAGATGTTGGTACTGTTCCAAGTGAACTTGACATTTTAAAGGATCTAGTTATCTCCCAAAGACAAAAATTAATTAAGAAAGACGAAATTAATGAGAAACAAAACACTAAAATCGATGAGCTGATATTAAAAATTGAGGATTCTAAAGATGGAAATTTTACTAACCAAGATAATGAGGATTTGATTCAAGCTCAAGAATTGATACTTGCATTTACGGAAGAAAGTGAAAATTTCAGAAGTGAAATTGAAGAATTGAAAAGTCAAATCAACTCGATGAAGTCTGGAAAAAGTGAATTTGAAGTTACCAATCAAGATTATATGGAAGAAAGTGAGGAAATTGATAATATGAAGCTTTTGAATTTTCAATTAATGGAAGAAAATGGAATATTACGTACAAAAATTGATTCGTTAAAGATTCAATCACAAAAACAAAAAGAGGAATCGAATTCGGAAGAATTATCCCTAGCATTTCAAAAGATTGAAGCTTTAGCATTAGAATTAGATGATTACGAAGCGCAAGTTCGATACTTAAAGCAGAGATTAGAAACAGATGATGGTACTCCTGTAAGCTTGACTTATACCACCGATGAATTTAACAATCTAAAAGAAGAATTATCCCAGTATCAAAATGAAAACCGAAGGTTGAATAATATTTTATTAGAATTAAACCAAG
Source organism: uncultured archaeon (assembly GCA_964486045.1). GTDB lineage: Archaea > Asgardarchaeota > Lokiarchaeia > Sigyniarchaeales > SOKP01 > Loki-b32. The sequence continues at coordinate 25,329 of CAZALK010000020.1, read as the reverse complement.
GAAATACTAATCAACCAATAGAAAGGGAATATAAATCTGTAGTTTTTAACTTTCCAGGACAGTTTCAGATTTCACTTTTTAAGAGAATGTTTAATCTGTTGGATGATATTGACAAAAAAGTTGTCATTAATAATTTAATTAAAGACCTGGACAACAAAAATAATGATGTCAAAAGAGCTGTTTTAAAAATTCTTGGGGAAATAAGAAATGAAAAAGTTTATGAAGCATTTCTTGATTTACTTCATGATGAAGACTGGGTAATTAGATTTAAAGTTATCAAAGCTCTAACAAAATTTGGTTTTGAGAATAAAGCTTTTAAAGATTTATTAAAAGAGCTCACGAAAGACATAGATATTGATGTAAGAGAGCTTGCGCTAAAGGTTTTGGGAGAAATGGCCTAATTTACTATTATTAAATATCTAATGGATGCATTTCAGTTGTTTTTGCTCTAGAAAGGTGGTCTGCCAAAAAAAGCGGTTCTGGTTGTCTATGATTTTTAGTTGTAGCTAAACAAATTGCCACTGCAGCCTCGAGATTTATTTTATAACCTTTGCTAATGAATACTGGTTTGGTATCAGTTTTTAAGCAAACAGCACACCCTAACAATTCATTTGATAATTCCACAGCTTTATTTAAAGGCTTGTTTGCCCAAATAGGTGTTTTCTTTCCTTTGAACCTTTTTATTTCATTCCATTCGGAATATCCAATGAAGTGATTCTTGGCTACTCCAACTGTAGGAATATTAAGAGCAAAACCAAGGTGAACTGCCTCCCCGAATCTTCGGGGGTGGATTTTTCCATGACCATCACATAATATAAGATCCGGTCTTCTTCGAAGTTTAGAGATCACCTTAGCAAGTAGTCTACACTCTCGAAATCCTAGGAATCCCGGTCTATATGGAAACTTAATAATACCACTCTTGAAAGAGGATTGTTCTATTAATTCGTTTTCAATATTCCAAGCTACTGCACAAGCGACGCCATATTCAGCTTTTTTTCTGCTATAATAGGAAATATCTACTCCGGCAATAGTCTTTATTGAGGTAGTATCATTAGAATTTACATCAATATTTGAGCTCTTAATGAAGTTTTGATATTTAATTTGAATTAATTTTGCTTGCTCAAATGTGTAATTTCTTCTTAACAAATCATTTTTATATATCATTCAAATTAATCACTTCACTAGTTTTAGATGATTTATAGATACCAAAGATTATTTTCATAGTATTTAAGTTATCTTTCCCGCTACTTATTGGTTCTTCATTAGTTTGACAGCAATCAGCAAAATGAATAACTTCGTTAATAAATGGATTTTCGCTTACGACTTTTGTTGAATCCTGATTTATTGGTATAAACTTTCCTTTCTGAGTTGTTTTATCCTCCAAATCTAATTTTTTAGATGATAACATCGCATTACCGATTTGATAGTGTCCTTTTTTTATGGGAGGAGGATTTGAATAAATTGTCCCAGAATCACCAAAAATCATGTATTTTATATTCCAAGGAGTTCTCCCAATTGAAAGACTTCCAAAGATATTCCCAATTGTCCCAGTTTTGAATTCTAAAGTAGCACTTGAGAAGTCTTCAGCGTCATTTACAAATAAATGGTTAAAATTTTTACAGATACCATTGACTTTTCTCACATCTCCAATAAAATACCTTAAAAGATCTATCATATGGATTGAAAGTGTAATCAAAACACCTCCGCCTGCACGATTACCATCAAACATCCAATGATCATGAGGTAAAATCAAGGATTGTTTTAGAATAGAGTCTCCTCGTACCGCATTAATAGAACCGATTTCCTTATTCTCCATAAGACTTAATACAGCCTGAGAGGAAGGTAGATATCGAAGAACTTGAGCCATCATATAAGTAACTCCGGCTTTTTTAGTTGCTTGAACCATGTCTCGACAATCCTTCATTGAACAAGCCATGGGTTTTTCAAGTAATATGTGTTTACCTGTTTCAGCAGCTAAAATCGTTTCGTATTTATGTTGATCATGGATGGTACATATATCAACCGCATCGATATCCTCTTGTTTTAGCATCTTTTCAAAATCAGTGTAAATAGACGATATTTTTGCGGCTTTTGCATATGCTTTAGCAGCTTGTTCTTGTAAATCACAAACTGCTACTAATTTGATTTTTTCAGGATATTTAAGATAAGCTTGTAAATGAGCATATCCCATTGCTCCTGTTCCTACCAACCCTACTTTTAACGGTTTTGAAATAAAAATTTCACCGATTTTAAAAGACTTTTTTTATCAATGAGTCTCCAACAGGTACATATCTCTGTGACACACCAGGAATGTTTAAACCTTCAGGAATTAATTCCGCCCAAGATTGTTTTCGATCAATTGAGACTCTCACTATTCCTTGTACCCTTTCTTGAACGCTTATGGGCCCATAAGAAAATCTCAACAAAATATCTTTTCTAACAGGGTGAATTACTGCCATATTATTAATTCCCCAAGCATCTCCTTTAGGAATAAGAATGTCTTCCTTCTTTAAAGAGGAGTCTGGAGTTAGGTCAAGAGCTAAATGTTTAACACCTTTATTCAAGACTAAAGTATTCTCTTTTGCGACTGTAATATCAAAAATTTGTTTTGGAAAACCCCAGTCCACTCCCATTTCCATCATTAACCATGTTTCAACGGGCATACTCAATACAAACCAAGTTTCTTCACCATCAGGACATATACCCTTTATCATAACCATACCTTCATTGTAACGGGTTATAGAATTACCAGTATTGTAATCTACTGTAACTAAAGAGATAATGGGCTTTTCTGGTATTGCAAGCTGTTTTGGTAACAGTGATTGGTAAAGTTCAGCGTTTTCTGATTTAAACGCAGTAAAAATTCCATTAGTACCCCGATCTCCTTTGATCTTTACAGTTTTAGGATCAATCGTTCTACTACTTGATCCATATCCCCAATTGACGAGTTCATTGACACTATCATTTTTTACGAAATTACGAACTCGTTGAATAATCATGCCACTAAAATAAGCGTGCTCAACATCATTCTTCGGAGCAAGTCCTCTATTTCTTGACTCTGTCATAATCAATAATTGATAAAAAATTTTAATACATAAATTGATATATTAATTATTAATTTTTAATTATTTTACTAGTTTTTAATAATTTCCTCTACCCAAATCGTTTAGGAATTACTTATGTCATCATTTATTAATCTAACTACTAGACAGTAGAATAGATGATATTATTATCGTAGTAAATTTTATATAAATTGAATAAAATTTAATATCAAAAAGATTTTGATATTTAACAATTATGTGGTGCTAGAACTATAAAAATTGCGGTTTCAGGAAAGGGAGGTGTCGGAAAAACGTTAGTTGCCGGTACTTTGGCAAGAATGTTTGCTAAAGATGGCTATGAGGTTCTGGCGATTGATAATGATTCTGCTATGAATCTTAGTTATACATTAGGAATTGAAAATGAGACAAAAAAAAAAATAGTTCCTATCTCAGAAATGAAAACACTTATTGACGAGAGAGTAAGTGTCAACGGGGCAGGATCAGGTATATATAACATTAACCCAAAGGTTTCAGATATCCCAGATAAGTATAAGATTTCAGGACCAGATGGGTTACAACTTCTAGTATTGGGTTCTATTGAAGAACCTGCGACCGGATGCCTTTGTCCTGAAAATGCATTAATTAGGACATTACTTTATAATTTAATTGTAAAGAGAGAAGAAGTTATAATCGTTGATTTTGAGGCGGGTTTAGAACATTTAGGTAGGGGGACAGCAAAAGGAATTGACGTAATGTTAGTAATAACGGAACCTTCCCAAAAATCATTAGATTTGTGTAAGAAAATTATAGAATTATCCAAAAAATTAGGAGTTATTAATATCTATCTTATTGCAAATAAATTAACCGATGACACTCAATTAGAAATAATTAATCAACGGATAAAGAATTGGGATATCCCACTTTACCATTCAATCAATATTGACCCCGAAATAGGCAGAGCGGACTTGAAAGGAGAATCTCCTATCGACTTTAACTCAAATTCAGAGGGTATTAAAGCGATTAAGAATCTCTATAGAAAATTAAAAAAACTAAAATCAGAGTTATTTGATTTATAAAAGTTGATTAAGTTTATTATAATATATCGGACAAATCTAAATTCTGTTCTTCAGCAAGTTCTTTCCATTGTTCAATTGATTCTAGGGCATCTTTCTCATTCATCATTTCAATAGCATAACCCGCGTGAACAATAACGAATTTACCCACTTCGGGATTTTGAATTAAAACAACTATCACATTTTGCGTAAGGCCATTAAAATCAACTAAAGCAGAATTCCCATCAATCTTCAAGATTTTCCCGGGTATAGCTAAACACATAATAGCATTTTAATTAGTTTTATTTATTACACTATTGAAAATAAACCGAGCCAATTAAAATTAATGATTCTCTATAAAAGTAAATTATTTAGTTTTAAGTATTTTGAAAACAATATTATGTTTAAATGAGTCTCATGAAAATTATCAAGTTAAAACGTGAAAATATAAACTGTTTTTAGATAAATTTAAGGAATTTCCGAAAATAAAACTATTGTTTATACTTACTGCAGTAGGATTTCTAATAGTATTTTTAGTAGAAATCTTCGTATTTATCCCCATCGATTCAACAGTTTCGACTTATGGAATATTAGATTATGAATTTGCCTGGAATTCTAGTCAAGTTGAGAAAATTTTTGAAGTGTGGGATTATGAAGGCATTGCCAGTCAGAAAATAGCGATTTTTTGGGACTTCTTATTTATAATTGGCTATGTTTCATTGGCATTTAGCCTTGTAGTTCTAGTATTACAAAAATCCGAAAACAAAATACAGACAATTGGGACTTATATTGTTGTTACACCATTTTTAACAGGAATTTTCGATATAATTGAAAATGTGAATTTATTAATTATGTCTCGATCTTTCATAACGAATGGAATGCATTCATTGCATCATTAAGCGCGACACTAAAATTTGGGTTACTATTTATCGGAATAATTTATTTCATTGGAGCTTTAATTCATGTAATATTCAATAAAATTAAACACAGAGATGAATAGACGCTTATCTCTGATCTGAAATCCAATTTAATATTTTTCTTATACTTTATTCTCTCCTAGCATAAAAATCAATCAGGTCATCAAGCCAATTAAAGATTTCTTCTTTCGACAGACTGTCAATATTGAATTTAAGTCTTTCTAATTCTCGTAATATGTTTTTGATTCCTAGCGGAACTGTTTTTTTGCATAATTCAAATAAAAACTCATTAGTTTTAGACACTAAAGTTTTTATTTCTAAATCCATAGGCTCAAAGGCAGATTTCTTACTAATTTCATCAGTACTCTTATCTAATTCAACAAGATGATTAATCAAATCGAATAAACGTCCAGTTTCATTCCCTTTAAACGAACCGTCTACTTGAAAAAAAAATCCTTTATAATCATCAATGGGTATTAACTCTCTATATCGATTATCTATTTTAATAACAGATTTCACATTTTTGTAAATTTTTGATGGCGCCCAAGAAAAGATATCAAAACTTGATTCTAATTCTTTATTAGTTATTGATAATCTAAATTTATGCTCATCTTTAAAATAGCCAAAAGGTATGATTGCAAAATCAAATGAATTCAGTGGTTGCTTATTTAATATGTAATTTAAGTTATCAATCTTATGGGTTTGATCAATTGAATGGTTATATATGTCGAATATTATCTTTCTAGGATGTGGCTTATACATATAAAAAATAATACCTTCAAATCCTTGGATATCCAATTCTATTGAAAAATTTATCAATCTTTCAGTAATTATTCTATTATTAAATCTAATATTCAAAAATAGATGATAGTAATTTTCAATATGGTGGTAAAACCAAGGAGCTTCTCGATTTAAATTATAGAGAATCATCTTTATATTTTCTCTTAAAATGGGTTGATAAATTCTTATATTCTTAAAACATACCAAGATAGAGTTCTTGATTTAAAACATTTAAAAACTCCAATTTACTAAAGAATTCATTATTATTTAAATTTTACAGTACTAAAGAGCTAAAAATTAGAAAATAAAAAAAAGTAATTATTATGATATTGAGTCCTTTTTCTATATTCCAAGCTTTTCTAGAACTGCAATCAATCTTGTTCGATGAAATTTTAATCTTAACTCGTCTGGATTAACTCCAATCGCTAAGGCGTATAATTCAGTCAAATATAAGATAGAAATGTTAACCTCTGCTTCAAAATTTTTAGAAAGATCCCTTTGTCGAGTATTAAATTGCTGAAAACATGCAGGACAATTTACGATAATAGCATCAACACCAAATTTCTTAATGCTTTCCATTTTGATTTTTAGATTTTGGAACCCATATTCTCAAATAAACGATGGGAAGAAAAATAAAAACAAGTTAATCGGAATTTTCAAATTTTTTAATTTTTCTAAATAGATGCCGAAATCCCATAATAGGGTGTGTATAAATCATTCGAGGTCCAGCATAACGCATTACTTTTCGAATATTTTCTCTAGTAGCAGGTTTATAACAATGTATCGGGCATTTCTCGCAAGTAGGTTTATTTTCACCAAACCGGCAATATTTGAGTCTTTCTCCAGAATATTCCAAAAGCTCTGAACAATCTTGACATAATATATCTTTAGAATCATGATTGTTCTTACAATACATGTAAATCATCGTATTCATTGTTTCCCTCTCCCTTTCTAAACGGTTTTTAGAAGATCCCATAATATGCTCAAGTATTTTAATTGGAATTTTAATTTAAGCTTACTGAAATTTTATTCGAAACTCTTTGAACTATAACATTAATGAGTTTTATTTTCTAGTATACATTTGCTTGTCCTAAATGACTAAAATATGGATTTATCTGAAGGGAATTAAAAAATCAATTTTAAATTGTAATAATAATTTTGATATTTCAATAACGTACTATCAATATTAAGAAATCACTCAAAAATTAACATAATTTTAGAAAAAAACATAAGTAATAAAATACGCGACATTGAGATCGGGAAAAAGTAAAGAAATTAGCATATCTAAGACATCGAAAATTGGAAGAAAGCATTACATTGTATTATTGTCATTAACCTTTATAGTGAATTTTGATAGCACAGTAGCGATTCCAATTATCTCTAATTACGCTATTAGTTTGGGGGCGTCAGTTATACTTGCTTCTTTTATTGTTGGTGCTTATTCAATGGTTCACATACCAGCGAATATCATTTCAGGAAGATTAGTTGACAAATTTGGGAGAAAAGTTTTAATTACGATTGGTATTGTTTTAGACGGAATATCAATTTTATTATATTCGCTTGCTCAAGATCCTTATTTTTTACTTTTTGCTAGGATTTTTCATGGATTAGGTGGTGGTTTTGGAGGCCCAGGAACAATGGCATATCTATCTGATGCAACACCAAAAGAGAAAAGTGGGAGAGGAATGGCATTATATGGAATTTCATTTGGGATAGCACTCCTATTTGGCTTTATGATTGGGGGTGTGGGTGCTACACAAATTGGTTATAAGAATTTATTTCTTATTATCTCAATATTATTGTTTGTTATGGCGGCATTATCATTTGTTCTACCAACAATCTATCAACCAATTAAAGAGAAATTAAGTTTAAAGAAGGAACTTGCTATTTTTAGGGAAGTAATTGCCTCTAAGAAGATGATTTCTCCATATTTAGGCATTTTAGCGTTGAATTTTAATCTAGGTATTATTACAGCGACATACTCAATTCTTCTTAAGGATTCTAGTTATACCGATGGTCAAATTGGAATGATTTTTAGTGTTTTAGTGTTATTATCAATATTGGTTCATTACCCATCAGGCATATTGAGTGATAAGAAAGGAAAATCAAAAATAATGATTTATGGATTATTATTTGTCTCCCTTAGTTTTCTCGTATTAACAATTTCAGTGATCTCACCACTTCCAATATTTGGGATGATTATTTTTGGAATTGGGCATGGAATGATTTTCCCTACTTCAGCTGGAATTATGAGAAATAATACTGAAAAACATAACAGAGGTGTTGCCACTGGTACTTTTTATGCGTTAGTTGTTGCGGGAATTGCACTGGGAGCACCTATATCAGGATTAGTGTTATACTTTTTGGGAAATCAAGCTATGCTAGTTATGGGAATTGCTGTTCCTTTATCCATTGCGATAGTTTTATTTTTGATATTTAGAAAAAAGAAAAAGTATGAAAGTAGTTGAAACTATAAAATTACTAAGTGATTTTCATATCTTTGAATAAGAATTTCACTAGATAAGAGTAGATAATCTAAATTCTTTTAATTTTTCTTTCTTTTCTTTTGTCATGAGTGAAAAAAAACGGAATCTAAATGTCATCCGTTTGGCACATGGAGCTGGGGGACTTTTACAAGAAGAATTAATAGATTTCATTACTAAAGATATTCCATATAAAAATGTTAATAATGGTATTGGTGTTGAGGAATTAGATGATGGTGCTACAATACCATTAGAACGTTATGATAAAGAAATTGTTGTAACAGCAGATGGTCATACGATTTATCCCCTGTTTTTTCCTGGCGGAGATTTAGGCACGTTAAGTGTTTGTAGTACTGTGAATGATCTCATAATGATGGGTGCAAGACCAATAGCTTTAACATCGATAATCATCATTGAAGAAGGAATAGAATTTGAAAAATTAGAAAAAATAGTTAAGTCTATGAATGCAAAAGCACTGGAAGCCAATATAGCTATAATTGCTGGAGATACTAAAGTTATGCCAAAAGGTACACTGAATGAAATGATAATTGCCACAACAGGAATAGGAATAAAGGATAAAAAAATTAGGATATTGGATAAAAATCTTAAAATTGGAGATAAAATTATCGTTACTGGAAGTATTGGAGATCATGGGACAGCTTTAATGGCATCTCGAGAAGGTTTAAATATTTCTACTGATTTAAAATCAGACATCTCATTATTGCATGAGATTTATAGCTCACTTAAGTTTGAAATAAATAACAATTTTATTCATGCCATGAAAGACCCTACAAGGGGAGGATTAGCAGCCGTTTTAAATGATTGGGCAATAAAATCTAACGTAAGTATCTTGGTTGACGAAGAAAAAATTCCAATTAAAAAACAAGTTACCGCTATATGTGATATGTTAGGGTTAGATCCATATAATATAGCTTGTGAAGGAAGAGCACTTATAGCCGTTGATCCTGCTCATTCTAAGGATGTTTTAGATAAATTAAAATTAACTGAAATAGGAAAGAATTCAAAACTTATTGGCGAGGTAAAGGTAGATCATCCTAAGAAGGTGTTCTTAAACACGATTGTAGGGGGCACTAGATTTGTAGATATGCCGTTAGGTGAACCAATTCCTCGAATTTGCTAAAATGTGAAAAATATGAATATCCCCGGAATTAAAGTTTTAAGGAGTAAAGATTTCACATCTCAAATTATAAAAGCAATTAATGACACGAGTAAAGAAATATCTAAACCAGTTAAATTTATGCATGTGTGTGGAACTCATGAACATACAATGTCAAAATACGGTTTAAGAACTCTTTTACCAAAAGAAATCGAAATACTATCGGGTCCGGGGTGTCCAGTATGCATTTGTCCTTCAGCGGATATTGATAAAGCAATTAAACTCGGGAGCCGAGATGATACTATTATAACAACTTTTGGGGATATGATACGAGTACCTGCGACGTCTATATCTTTAGCTGAACTCAAAGCTAAAGGAGCTGATGTTCGAATAGTGTATGGACCTAATAATGCTGTAAAAATCGCGAAAGAAAACCCAGATAAAGAGGTTATATTTTTTGCCATAGGATTTGAAACTACTGTTCCTTTAATTGGTTATGAATTACAGTCTAATCCACCCTCGAACTTTTCCGTAATTTGCGCTCACAAACTAATTCCAGCCGCCTTGGAACTTTTAATAAGCCAATCCCAGTTAAGAATAGATGGATTTATATCGCCTGGTCACGTTTCAACAATTATTGGTTTGAAACCGTATGAGATTTTTTCACTGGGGTATAGAATTCCTAATGTTGTATCGGGATTTGAACCTAATGATGTTTTACTCTCAATTTTAATGCTTCTAAAGCAAGTGAGAGATAAAAAATACGACTCTTTAAATGAATATTCTAGAGTAGTTAAACCTGAAGGAAATTTAATCGCCCAAAAAATTATTACGGATGTTTTTCAGCCTGTTTCATCTCCATGGAGAGGAATTGGGAGAGTTCTTGATGGAGGTTTGGTTATAAGGGAAAAATATCAAGAATTCGATGCAGAGAAAAAGTTTGATATCAAAATTGAAATGTCTCAAGATATTCCACCTGGTTGTTCATGCCACTTAATTATGGTTGGAAAACTCTATCCTTACGAGTGTAGTTTGTTTAGAAAGGAGTGTACACCAATTAATCCAATTGGACCTTGTATGGTATCAATGGAAGGTACATGTTCTATTTACTATAGATATCATAGTGAATAAAATTACTATAAGGACCAAGGAAATGATTTATTATATTTCTCTGTATTTTAAGAATCTATTTATTCTAAGATTTAAATTGAACTCTTTTTCTCGTACATTATATACATTTTTTAAGAAATAAAGCGCCCAACCATAAATTAATGGGTAGGAGGCTTTATAAAATGCCATACACTGGAGAATCTGTTCCAGAAAATACAAATTAATATAAGATTTGTATTTTTTTGATTTCAATAGGTTGGTAGAATCCTTCAAGGATTCATACTCTATATTTTTCTTTAAAAATTAATAAAAATACTTCTTGATTTATTCTTAAGTACCCCAATAAAAAAACTTCTAATTAACCGATTTCTTTTTTTAAATAAAATCTCAAATTAATTTTTTTTATGATAGTTACTTAGTTTAGTTAAAAAGACTGGTATTTGATTGAAATAATTAATGTAGAAATTGAAATTACGGGAATTGTTCAAGGAATAGGTTTTAGACCTTTTTTATTTAACTTAGCTCGTGATCAAGCTTTAAGGGGAAGTATATTAAATCGAGGAAATGCAGGAGTAAGATTAGTTCTACAAGGAAAACGAGTTAATGTCAATACTTTTATTACAAATATAAGAAAAAAGAAACCAAAAATTAGTTTTATAGAAAACATTCAAGTTAAGGAATTTACCTCTGAAGTAATTTTTAAAGAATTAAAAATTGAAAGAAGTGAGCAAGGACGAGGTATTAGTTTAACACTCCCGCCAGATATTGCAATCTGTAATGATTGTTTAAAGGATATGTACAATTCTCAAAAAAAAAAGTATTATCAGTATCCCTTTATTGCATGTGCTGTTTGTGGTCCACGATTTACAACGGTTACTGAATTACCTTATGATAGAGAGCGAAGCACTATGATTAACTTTCCTCTTTGTAAACAGGCAGATCCATTATCGTGTGTTCAGGAATACTCAGACTTCAAAAATCGGAGATTTCATGCTCAAACATTTTCTTGTTCTGTTTGTGGACCCCATTACAAACTTTATAACAAACAGAGAGATATCATCAAAGATGGTTCGATAAAAGAAATTTTGCATGAAACAACTAAAAGAATAGAGGAAGGAAATATTATTGCAGTTAAAGGTATAGGAGGTGTGCATTTAGTGGCAAATTGTGATAATGACGATGTTATTCTTAAATTACGGAAAAGAAAAGGTGATAGAAAGTATAAACCCTTTGCTCTAATGGTTCCAGATTTAGAAATCATTAAAAATATATTAAAGATCTCCAAAAGAGAGCGTGACCTTTTGAAATCATTTCGCAGACCTATTGTTCTTTTAGAAAGAATAAATTCAAACGAATATTCTGTAATTAGTAAATTAATCGCTCCAGGATTAAGTAATGTCGGAATAATGCTCCCATATTCCGGTATTCATCATCTATTATTTGATTATATTGGAGAAAAGCCATTAGTTTTTACCAGCGGAAATAAATCTTACATCCCTATGGCTACTGATAATGTAAAAATATTTGATCAGCTTCAAGATCTGGCAGATGCTTTTCTCCTTCACAATAGACCAATACACCAAAGAGTAGATGATAGTGTTTTAAGAATTCATGATGAAAAAGTAAAATCTATTAGAAGATCACGAGGTTATGTACCAGAATACTTCCCATTGCCATTTGAAGTAGATATTCCAGGAGCAATTGCAACTGGACCCTTGTTAGCAACGACAGGGGCGATTTTAAGGAGAAATAGAGTCTTTCCGACGCAACACATTGGTAATGTTTCTCATCTAGAGACTTATGAATTCTTAAAAGTAGCTCTAGATCATATGAAAAGACTTTTGCAAATTGAGGATTCTGAAATTAAATTCATAGCATGTGACGCTCATCCGGAATTTATTACAACTAAACTAGCGGGTGAGTTAAAAAATCAATTTAATTGTAGTTTATTTAAAATACCGCACCATCATGCTCATATATTATCATTGATGGTTGAGAATAATGTACAGAACGATGAAAAAATTATTGGAATAGCTGCTGATGGTGTTGGTTATGGTGAAGATGGTAATATATGGGGTGGAGAAATTCTATTATCTTCATATAAGGATTATAAACGATTAGGGCATCTAGAATACCAACCCATGATAGGAGGAGATCGTTGTACAAAATATCCTGCTCGAATGAGTGCTTCTATAATTTTAAATGCACTCGGTTCAGATGAAGCTAATAAGCTCTTCAAAAAATTAAGAATTGAAGATGATCTTGAATATAAAGCTACTGAATTACAAACAATAATTTCTCAATTCAAACATGCAAATAGCGAATTTTCCTCTCAGAATATACCTTTAACTAGTTCTACTGGAAGGTTATTCGATTCAATTTCATATCTATTAGGAGCTTCAAAGATAAAAACTTATAGGGGAGAACCCGCTATGAGACTTGAAGGTATGGCTGTGAAAGGAAATTCACATAATGTCGAGTTCGAAATTGGATTTACAAAAAAAAACGGAATATATATTATTAAAACTTCAGAATTAATTATACATATAATCTCCTTATTAGAAGAGCCAAACCTCAGAAAGGAAGATATTGCTGCTAAATTCCAAATTGAACTTGGTAAAACATTTGCTAAAACAGCTATACGAATTGCTAAAGAAAATAATGTAGGTAAAATTGGGTTATCAGGTGGGGTAGCTTATAATTATTCTTTTTCAAAAGCTATAAAAGATGCAGTTTTAAATTCTGGTTTTGTGTTTCTAGAACATAATAGTATATCACCGGGGGATGCTGGGATAAGCACAGGACAATTAGTCGGAGGATTATTTAATTATCTAAATTTGACATAACACTTTACATAAAATTAAGAAGTTAATGAAGATTTCACTCCTATGATTTAGAATATAGAAATAAAAATGATTGAATCTAAAGAATATAGGGAAGACTTCAAAAAAGCTACAACTCAGATAAAAATTTAAGAAAGGACACTTAAAAAAATATAAAATCAATATCATGGTTTTAACTAAACGAATTATTCCCTGCTTAGATGTGACAAAAGGGAGGGTCGTTAAAGGTACAAAATTTATTGACTTAAAAGACGCAGGAGACGCTGTAGAATTAAGTAAATTTTATGATGAAGAGGGAGCAGACGAATTGATTTTTTTAGATATAACAGCCTCCTCAGACAAGAGGAAAATTTTAATTGAATTAGTAGAAAGAACAGGAGATCAAGTTTTTATACCATTTACTGTGGGGGGCGGATTAAGAACCGTAGGGGATATTAAGGAAATACTAAGAGCAGGAGCAGATAAAGTCTCAATAAATACAGCCGCTGTTGAGAATCCAAACTTGGTAAAAGATTCTACAAAAATCTTTGGTTCTCAATGTATTATGACAGCAATTGATGCAAAAAGAGTTTATGTCAAATCTCCTGATTATGCAAAAGAAAATGTTGTCATAAAGGTTAAAGATGAATATTGTTGGTGGGAAGTTTACATACACGGTGGTCGAACACCTACTGGAAAGGATGCTATTCTTTGGGGTGAAGAAACTACTAGCTTAGGTAGTGGTGAAATCATGTTAACATCAATGGACTGTGATGGGACCAAGGAAGGTTATGATTTAGAATTGACTCAAGTTTTTAGTGAGAGATTAGACGTTCCGATCATTGCTTCAGGTGGAGCAGGTAATCCACAACATATTATTGATTCCTTTAAGATTGGTAAAGCAGATGCTGCCTTAGCTGCTTCCATATTTCACTTTAATGAATATCCAATAAAAAAAGTGAAACTTGAATGTAAAAAAGCTGGCGTACCAATGAGGATATAAATTATGCCGTTTAATATTGCAATCATTGATTACGAGATGGGAAATTTAAAGAGCATTTATAAGTGTGTTAAGCATTTAAATGTTGAATCAACTATTACAGAAGACCCAAAAGAGATATTAGCCGCGGATGGTGTTATTCTACCGGGGGTAGGAGCTTTTGGAGATGCTATGAGGCATTTAAAAGAGAAAAATCTAATTTCAACTATAAATCAGGTTGTAAATGAGAAAATTCCATTATTTGGAATATGTCTGGGACAACAGTTATTATTTTCTACCAGCTCTGAGATGGGAGATAATAAAGGATTGAATTTAATTGAGGGAAACGTGATCCCTTTTAAAAAAACAAAAGTAAATAAGATACCACAGATAGGTTGGAATAATGTTAGTTTTGTTGATAAAGAAAACTTCTTAATTCAAGGTATACCTAATGATTCTTATTTCTATTTTATTCATAGCCTTTATACGATTCCAAAGAAGAACAAAAATATCATTGGAAAAACAAGATACGGGAATACTGAATATAGCTCAATAATTTGTAAAGATAATATCTTTGCAACACAATTTCACCCAGAAAAATCAAGTAAAAATGGTATTCAAATCTATAAAAATTTCATTGATTATTGTAGGAGGTAGAAAAAACCTTTGACATTTTTGTAGCTAAAATATAATCTGTTTTTTGACACGGATTTGTAACTCGTTTAGATTTATACTTAGTGTAAGGAGTTTTATGCCTCAAATCCAATCTGTAAGAGACCAAGTTGCTAAAATGAAACTGATCCCAATTGAGGGTCTCATTAATAATAATCGCCTTCTATTTTGTGAAGATTCTATTGTTAGAGGTACCCAACTTAGGAAACGGATAGAGAGATTATTTGACTTTGGAGCAAAAGAAGTTCACATGAGACCCGCCTGTCCTCCACTTGTTTTTGGGTGCAAATTTCTTAATTTTTCCTGATCTCGTTCAGAATTAGATTTAGCGGGACGTTGGGCGATTAAAGATTTGATAGGGGAGGATTTAGAAAACCCTATTGAATATACTAACCCTGATTCTGAAAATTATAAGGATTTGGTTGAAGTGATTAGAGAGAAACTAAATCTAACTACCCTAAAATACCAGAAGCTTGAGAATTTGGTAAATGCGATTGGATTACCTAAGGAGAAATTATGCACTTATTGTTGGGATGGTATTGGATTATTATTAGCTTTCGAGGAATTAACAACTATGCAAGATTAAATAAATTTTAAACTTATTTTATCATTACCTACTTTCTTCAATTTAAACAGTGATATTGATGATCCTTCAGGAGATATTAATCTAGAGTCTGACAATTATAAAGCTATGGTTGAAGTAATACGTAAAAGGTTGCAGTTGACAACCTTACAATACCAGAAACTAGAAGATTTGGTTAAGGCTATAGGGTTGCCAAAAGAAAGACTGTGTACATATTGCTGGGATGGAGCTGAATAGTAGTTAAAATAATTATATCCTACTTCTAACTATTGATTTTTCCAATTCTGCTAATCTTTGCACAGATTTTAGAGGGTACTCACCGGTTAAACATGCTAGACATAATTGATCTTTAGGAATTCCAATTGCTTGAGTTAGATCATCAAGAGTTTGATATAGTAATGTATCAGCACCAATTTTTTTACGAATCTCTTCTAGATAATTTTCATCATATAACTCATGGAATCTTCCAGCAATCAATTCTGCTTTTGTTGGAAAATCAATTCCCATATAGCATGGACTGATGATAGGGGGGCAACTTATACGCATATGAACTCGCTTTGCACCTCCCTTATTTCTTAACATAGATACTATTTGCTGCATAGTTGTGCCCCTCACAATGGAATCCTCTAAGAGAATAATATCCCTACCTGAGACAACACTTTTAATAGTATTTAATTTTTCTCTCACAGCGACTTTCCGTTTTGTTTGACTAGGCATAATAAATGTTCTGTAAACATATCTGTTTTTCATTAATCCTTCTACATAGGGAAGTTTAGCTTCTTTAGCATATCCTACAGCAACACTTCTACCGGAATCTGGAACAGGCACTACTACTGCATTTTCTTTTATTTCAAGGTTATCTAAAATGGGATCTCTTTTAGCCAAATTTACTCCTAGTCTTAATCTTGCTTCTGCAACAGAAATTCCCTCAATAATTGAATCTGGACGAGCAAAATAGATAAATTCGAATTGACATAAAGCTTTTTTGTTTGATTTAATTATGAGCTCAGAATGTATATCTTTTTGATGACTTAGATGGATAATTTCACCTGGTTTTATTTCTCTTATTAAATTTCCCCCAACTACATCTATTGCACATGACTCTGATGCCACAAAATATAGATTTCTCTTATCAGATTTCAATTCCCCAATACAAAGTGGTTTGAATCCTAAAGGATCCCTCATAGCATAAATATCTCCTTCAACCGTCATTAAAATCAAAGAGTAAGATCCATCCAATAATTTACTAGTTAATTGCAGTACTTCTGACCAATCATCTGTTCCTATGGCAATAGAACCAATTAATTGCGCCATCACCTCAGTGTCAGTCTCTGTGGTAAAAACTCGTCCCATTTCGTACATATTTTTTTTGACTTCATCAAAATTAGCAATCGTGCCATTAAAAGCCATAGAAAATTCAATTTCATGATTATTAAAATGAAAGGGCTGCATATAATCCGTAGACTTATATCCTGTAGCTCCAGTGGTTGCATATCTGTTATGACCTATGCCTATATTACCCCAAAATTGAGAAAGTACTTTATTTTCTAAAACTTTTGAGACTAATCCATTTTTTTTGTAGGTATAAATTTTTCCACCTGTTTTTAAAATAGAAATTCCCGTTGATTCTTGTCCTCGGTGTTGTAATGCAAGTAATCCTTGATATAACAATTTAGTAACAGAAAATCCAATATCATTACAACAAACCCCGAAAATAGCACAGTGTTCTTTAGGCTTATCTACAAATTTCTTAAATTTTCTTTTAAAGAGCATGATATGAGGTTAAATAAGTAGTGCAAATTAATTATCTTCAATTAAAATAAATCATAAATACTTTTTAATAATTAGTTAAATAGAATATTAAAAATCTAAAGAGAAAACGTGTAAAATATAATCGATAAGTCAAAAGATATTGCTTTTGCTGTATTAATTGGTGGCAAAAGTACCCGTTTTGGAAGTGATAAGGGTCTTTATGAATTCCAAGGAAAACCTTTAGTCTCACACTTGCTAAGCACTCTTAAAAATGAGAATTATGATATCTTTTTAGTTGCTCATACTCCTAGTCAGATTCAAGATTATATCGATAAAATTGACATTAGCAATATTATCGCTTTCATTTTAGACGATCATAAAATAATGCAAAATTCAAATTTACATGCTCCATTATTAGGACTTCATACTGCTTTCAAAGAATTAAACGAATTAGGATACAAACGAATTTTTGCCTTATCGTGTGATAATCCTTTAATTCAGCAAAAAGTAATAAAATATATAATAAATCAATCATGTGGTTTTGACTGTTGCGTTCCAAGATGGAACAATGGTTATATAGAACCCTTGTTAGCTATTTACAATATTAAAAAGGCATATCGTAAATCAAGAATAAATTTATTGAAAAATGACTTAAAATTGACGAACTTGGTTGGTAAGAATTGGAAGGTTAATTATCTCTCAATTGAAAAGTTAATTAAACCATTAGATGAAGATTTACTTACGTTTATTAATATTAATACTCCTGAAGATTTAAAGAAATTTATGACTAAAAATAAATAAAAAAAGAAATAAGAAATTAAATTTAATAGTCGTCGCTTGTACCTATTATTCCTCCAACAAACCCTAAAACGCCACCAGCTAATAACGTGTATGTACCTAATGATACAGGGCCAAGAGGCAAATCGAATGGTACTATTCCGTCCACAAGTTGTGCTCGCCAGAACAATATAGTGTATTGACCCATATCCAAAATCCCAAGATTAATTAAAAGAATTAATATGCCCACTACAATTGGTAAAATCGACCCTATAATAGCTACAACCCGGCTTGCTAATCCCACTAACTGTAAAATTCCAGAAATTAAGAAAACGAGATAAACGATCGTAAGAATATAAACTACCATCACCTCAATACCCATAAGCAAAGCAAAGCCGTCTGCACCTGTTAAAATGTCTGGAATATTAAATGCAAATCCTAAGCCAGATGCATATAATCCGGGAAAAGCTGTTGCACTAAAAGTTAAGAAAAACATAGATACAAGGGTTAGTAGAGCACCAATAAGAATTAAAACTTTTCCAGCTCCCATTATTTATCACTTTTTAGATTATTTTTTTTTTTAAATTTAATATTAATTAGGTCAATGGAGTATATAAAAATAACTTTTCAATAGAAAAAAATAAAAAAATGTGTTTCAAGAATTTTATGGACCCTAAAAAGCAGCTCCCATTCCTATAATACTACAACATATAAGAAATATGTCTTATTATCAGCTATATAAATACATTAAATATTCATTGGGATAAAGCTTCAATTCAAGGTGTTCCTAACATGAAGATACTTTCTATTAATAAATTTTTGAAATCTTTTTAGAATGTAGAAGAGCAGAACGAGTGTAAAAATTTTTAAAATTTCCAATTACACAAAAAAAATATTATTGCTATTAAATTTCTTTAAATTTAATGTTCGATAAGTAAATTTTTAACTACTCTCTGGATGGTATTTAATAACTTACCCATATTAAACGGTTTATCGAGGAATTCACAAGCGCCAAGTGAAAGAGCTTTTTGTTTTATACTAATATCAGCACTTGCGAAAATGATATTCTCCCGTTCATCTATTTGCAAAATCTCTGTCATGGCATCAAGCCCATTTTTTATAGGCATTCGATGATCCATTAATATTATATCAGGTTTTTCTTCAAGTGAAAGAAATTTTTCAACAGCAACTTTTCCATTCAGAGCTGTATCAACAATTTCAAATCCTGCCTCTTTTAATATCAGTATGTATAACCGTTGCAGAGATTGATCATCATCAACAATAAAGATTTTAACCATGACTTAACTCCCAATTCTAATGAGGGGAAGATAAACTGATATCTGTATTTGTCCTTACAAAATTTTGTATTAAAATTTCACGTTTCACTTTATTAGAAAATAAAACTCTTATTTAAGTTTAAACAAAAAGAAAAACTTCTCTCATAATTTTTTAGTTATATCTGAAATTAATTTTATGCTTGATTTATTAATTTATTTTCCACATAAATTAGGAAAGTCCAGAGAAATCTTTAAATATGTACAATCGATATGTATAGTAATAATGTTCGTTAAACCTCTCTTGAAGAAATTATTAGTATCGGTACTACTCAATTTAGTAGTAGTATTATTATTACTCTAAATCAAGAGAGACTAACCTGAATCTTTTTTTGAAATATCTTTTCTTATGGATTTGATCTCTCTTGATCTTCAGATGATGTTATCTTAAAAAGAATTCTACGGTTCAAACACGACATAAGGAAATCAATTGGAGGTGAAAAAATGGAAAAAACTGAACAGAGAACTGAAATAAACTCGAATGTTGAAAATGAAGAGATAGATTGGGCAAAATACCTTGATTTTACTCAGTTTTTTGAACCAGCAGAAGTGAATAATATCTCGCAGGAGCTCTTTAAAAAAGATTTTGAATAAACAAAAACTTTTTTTAAACAATTTTTGATTATCTGTAATCTATAATTAGGTACATCTAATCTACTTACATTTTATAATAAAGCTTTATAAAAATTATACATTCTTTAAATTAGTAGGTTTATTTCTAAAAGTCATATAGCTAAAAATTTTCAAAAGAGGTTTCAATGCAAAATTTAATAATTAAAAATGGAGTAATTTATGATCCCTTGAATAATATTGATGGAGAGAAAAAGGAAATCCATATTAAGGATGGGATTATTGTAGATAAAGTTAATGGAGATGCTAAAGTTATCGACGCTTCAGGGATGATTGTTATGCCAGGTGGTGTTGATATACATACACATATAGCTGGAACTAAAGTTAATGCAGGGCGCTTATTTCGACCAGATGATAAGCTTGAAGAATTCAATGAAAAAAAAACTAAACTTACTCGTAGTGGAACTGGTTGGTCCGTACCCTCAACTTGGGTTACTGGATATCGATACGCTAGATTAGGGTATACTACAGTAGTTGAACCCGCTATGCCCCTTCTTAAAGCTCGACATACTCATGAAGAGTTTTTAGATACACCGATCTTGGACCGGGCGGCAATACCCCTGCTGGGAAATAATTGGTTTTGTATGGAATTTATTAAAAATAAAGAATACGACAAACTGGCTGCTTATATTGCTTGGATCTTGAAAATAACTAAAGGATATGGCGTAAAAATCGTTAATCCTGGAGGTGTTGAAAATTGGAGCTGGGGAAAAAATGTAAACTCCTTAGATGACAATGTTTTTCATTTTGACGTTTCTCCGAGAGAAATCTTAGAAGGATTAACAAAAGCGAATGAGCAACTTAATTTACCACATACTATCCACGTCCACGCAAATAATTTAGGTCATCCAGGAAATAAAGAACATACAATTGAGACATTTAAAGCAGTAGAAAAAATCGAATCTAAGAAGGGAAGAGATTCTAAATTACATTTGACTCATTGTCAATTTCACAGTTATTCTGGTTCTAACTGGGGAAATTTTGAGTCAGGAGCCGCGGATATCGCAGAATTTCTAAACACACATAAGTACATCACTATTGACATGGGACAAGTGATTTTCGCGAAATCAGCAACTACCACAATGACTGCAGATGGACCTTGGGTCGAATGCGATTATCTCGCATAAGCAAGACAGTTCGCTCTGCATCATTTGGGGGGTACATCAAGCTGGGGCGCCCGTCCAGGAGTAAAATGGATAAATGGGCAGGTTGAAGGTGAATCGGGTTCAGGTATAGTTCCCTATTTCTTTTCCCCTAAGGTTGCGGTGAATGCCGTTCAATGGGCAATTGGGTTGGAGTTGATGCTCCTTACGAAGAATCCCTGGCAAGTCTTCATGACCACAGATCATCCAAACGGGGGGCCTTTCACATCATACCCCCAAATCTTCAGATGGCTTATGGATAAAAAATCCCGAGATGACTTACTTTTAAACCAATGTTCCAAAAAAGCTTCAGAGAAGACACAATTAATAGATATTGATCGAGAACTTACAATAAATGAGCTTTGCATTGTCACTCGAGCAGGTACTGCTAAATGCTTGGGCATGACAGATAGAGGTCATATTGGGAAAGGTGCTATTGGAGATGTAGCTATCTACAAATTAGATCCAGACAAAGCGGATGGACATGCGATTGAGAAAGCATTTTCTCTTGCTGCATACACGATAAAAGATGGTCAGATTGTTGTCAAAGACGGAAAAATTACAGCCACACCAATGGGAACGACTATTTGTGCAGAAGGAAAAGTTAAAGATGGTGTAATGGAAGCTATGCTCGAAGATGTGAAATCTCATTGGCGGGATCATTACAGCATCAATTTTAACAATTATGGTGTAGAGGACGCCTACGCTCCAAAAATAAAAGTAGTAAAAGGATCATAAACTATTTTTATTAATATTTATAACTTTTTGGTTCCTAAGAACTTATTATTAGAAGACCAATAACCTTTTGCTGGCAATTTGATATTCCATTGAGCCAATAATTTCCTAAAAGTTTCTTGTATTGTTCCAAACATTTTTACAAGTTCATATTGTCTAAATTTATAAACTAGATCTTTTAACCGTTGTTTATCAATATTTAGATCTTCTAAGGATTCCATTAAAATGCCTAAAGCCTCCCGACTTTCTGAAAAATGTTTGTTTTTTCTCTCTAATCCTAAACCATATTCCATGGAAACTGAACTCATTGCATTAAAAAGTCTTGCACCAAGACTTAAAATCCAAAAATTCGGAGCTGAAGAATGAGGTCTCACAGGGTATCTAATTTTAAAGACTTGTCTTATAGACTCTAAAAATTGCCTAGATGCAGAACCTAATTCTGTTCTATCAGAATGGCCATCCCCATCGTAAGCACCCCGAAGCCAAGTCAAGGCAATTCTTCCAGAAGGAGTACTAGCTATATGTTTAGGTCCAACATATTTCCTGTTAAGACTCTTAAATGCTAAACTCATTGCATCCTTTATATAGTCAGGAACATCCCTCGCTTTTTCTTTAGAGCTGACAAAACCTAATTTATCTAGATCTTCAACCATTTCCCGACAATTAAAAGTTATATAGGCATGTAAATAGTTTTTACCCCATTTTTCTCTTGTTCTCTCTTTAATCCTTGATGGATCTAAACCAATAGTTTCGCAAAACTGCACAAGTAAGTTTTTATCTTTTATTGAAAGTTCGATTGTTATTTGATATCTATATCTATGATCTCTAATTGCATTTACTGATTGTTTAGACAACCCAGATTGTTTTGAAGCGTCAGATCCCATAAATCCATACCAATATGAGGGAATTGCAGTATCTACGGTATATAACTCGGTTTTGAGACATTTAAAGAACGCTTCATTAAGATTTGGATTATGATCTTGCCATTGTTGTTTACTATATCTTCTTAATCGATTATTACCTAAGAAATTATTAATAATACTGATACATTCCTTAGCTTTTTCCCCAAAGAATTTCAGCAAACTTTTTTTAGACTTTTCTAAATCTTCTTTTGTTATATGTCTCTCACCCTTAGAGATAGTAGAGACAGTATCCCACTTTCTACCGTCACTCCGGTCTCCGAAAGGGAAATCTAAGTATTTCGCAAGTTTCCAATTTGCAAGTCGATTTCGATGCAATTCCTTAGTGGCTACTAAATTGGTTATCTCGGAACGTAATCTATTTAGAAGTTTTGTATAATGTTCTTTCTCAGCAAATTTTTGTCCTTGTTTTGCCATCCCAATAGTTCCAAAACCGAAAGAAATTGATTCTTCTAAACTTAGCTTACTTAATATATTAGTTAGTTTCACTTTATTTTCTTTGCTAAAATTTTCATTCTGAATAATCTTAATGATTTTATACTTTTCAGACATTCTTAACTCTGTACTCTTATATAAATTCTCCTTTAAAACCTCCTTAAAATTTTGAATTGAAGAACTTTCTTCATTTAAAATTTGACGTAATACACTCTCTTTCTCGATATTCTCCAATTTTTGAGATAATTGTCTGATAGTCTTTTTTCCTTCAAGAATTAAACTCTGTTCCATCCAATTTCTACTATAAGTGTCATAAATTCCAAGAAATCTTTTTAAAATTTCAAACAGTTCAAAAAACCTTGGATTGTAGTTCTCAATACGTCCTTGTATAAGCTTTTCTTTATCTTCTTTTAAAATGTTTCTGTTAAATATGATGGTTCTAATTTCACAATATCTTTTTATTACAGTTGCTAACTCCATTTTAGCTTCTTTAGAGATCTCCTTGTTGGGAACCTCATTAATAAGATTGATTAGCTGAAGTGCCCATTTTTCTCTTACGTGAAAAGATTTTTCTAAGAATTCTTCAAATTTTTCTGCACTCTCATAGAAATTTCCTCTATTTTCTAGCTGTTTTATTCTTCCAGAAATATAAGATAAAAACTCTCTGGTTTTTTTTGAAATATAAAGTTTAGCTACTCTTTTTCCAGATTTTCTTATAGTTTCATTATAATATTTGCGATACCAATCGAAATTCATAAATAATGGTCTCGCAATATCACTTTTCTCAATTAATATGTGCTCAAACTGTTTTACTTTTTTTTCAAACACCTCTTCAGAAATTTCTTTTGTTTTTACTTCTTTAAGCAATTCTCTGAGCTTCTCATATTTATCAAGGAAATGATCAAGTTTTTCTGTTATTTCTTCTGGAAATTCTGATTCTTTAATGTTAATTACTAAATATTCAGCCCATTCTTCTCTATATTCTCGAATTTCTTTCTGTTGTTCTTTAAACTCTTCTTCCTTCTCATTTAAGGAACTATGTTTCTCTTCCTGCTCTTCTTTATATTGTATTAAATGCTCCTTCCACTCAATAAACCCTTTAGTTTCTTTTCTTGCATATATCGGTCTTCTTCCAGTCTCTTGTTTATATCGTTCTTTTATATCATTCTCATCTAAACTAAAATAAGCTACTTGAATAGGTTCTTGTTGGATCTCCTGATCTTTTTCTCGGGATTCAATTTTTTTATTAGCATTTTCTTGTTTAATTTCATGGATATCTTCCTGTAACGATTCTTGTAGTTCTTCATCCCGATTCTGATGATGATCTGTTTCCACCTCCTTTATAATTTGTTCTCTAGGTGTTTGTGAAACTTTTTGGTTTAATTCTTGTTCTTGAGGTTGTATCATTTTTTGATCAATCTTTTCTTCTTGCTGCTCTATAAGAAATTCTCGCTCTAATTCATGTTGTTCTTGATTAATTTCATGATCTAAATCATTTGAGGTCACTGTTCCTTCTTCTTGTTCCAGTCTATGTTCTTCATAACTTTTAAAGAGTTCTTCCATTTCTTCTTCTAAAACTTCTACTTCCATTTCCTCTTGAGAAGACGCATGTTCACCAAAATATTCTAATGTATCGGCATCTAGGATAATATTCCCCTCATCATCTCTTGAAAATGGTTCTTGGGATTCTTTGTGGAGGATTAATGTACTCTGTTCGGAGCCTACATTCTCTAATTCTACATTTGAATTTATTTCTTCCATGTTATCCTCTAAATTTTTCTTATCTCCTCTCTTTTGCTCATTTACTTCATCTATTATCTTATCTGTATCATTGTCAAGAGAAGGATCAAGTTCTAAATCTTTATTTGTGTAATCGGCTTCTATTTCAGATTTTTGTTCTATATCCGGGTGAGGGCTTTGTTCTTCTGGTACCACAATGGTTACAGTATCTTGATTGCTAAGGTTGTAATTTCTGTCTGGTTTTTCTCCATTAGGATCCCACTGCTCTTCTACTTCTTCGGGAGAATTTGGATCCCACTGCTCCTCTA
>CAZALK010000019.1:0-92975 GCA_964486045.1 uncultured archaeon | reverse complement strand
AGACCTTGAGCAAATTGGAAAGGCAAAATAATCTAATCAAGCTTTTCTACAACACCCCAGAATGGAATGTCCGAAAGACTGATATCCTAGAAAGAGATAAAGACAAGTGCCGTATTTGTGGCAGTCCTTCTAACGGAGTACACCACAGAGTAAGTGCTAGTTATAATCCAGAAACATGCCTTGATCCTAAAAATCTCATTACAGTTTGTAAGCGATGTCATAACAAAATTAAAGAAGGATAGGTGAGGATTTGTAGAATTAAATTCTCCATTCTTTTCCTTTTTTTATTGGTCCGAAAGATACAGAATTAAAATTTCATTTTCACACTTGCTTTTTATCTCAATTACAGCTCTCATTAAGTCGTGATAGCCTTTGTGTTTAGATATGCAATTCCACACACTTTTTCCCTCAAAATCGAGAAAATCAAACTCGTACACATCTACTCCATCTTCTTGAGTTATATAATGTATTGTCAACCCAAAAGTTTGAGGTAAGTATTCTTCTGGATTTTTATAGGTTTCTCTTCTTTTTTCCATTTTATTCACGCACTTTTCTAATTATACTTGAGAATTTCAGCTCAATTTCTGGTAAGGTTTAATTTCGGCTAATCTTTTTCTTCCATTAATCTTACATTCTTTCATACGTTTTCAACCGAGATTGTAAATATACTTATTTTATTCATTGTAAATCTTTCTCAAAATCTTTTTTAAACACCATAAGGAAACGATTCCTTCTTCTATATTTGGAAAGAAAATAGACAATTGAGGTTTTATAATACTTCCAATAAAGTTTATTGCTTTTATATAGTTCTCGTATCTCACATAAAAGTTTTAAATTATTTGGTTGGTAACCTACCAATTCTTCTGTAATAGTTATACGTCTTCCTTCCTTTACCTTCCCAATAATTTTCTTCCTATGAATAAGTTTGTTAATAAGTTGCAAAAATTTTTGATTCTTTAGACCAATATTCTTAAAGACATCCTTAAGTTCTTCTAAAGAAAAAAATTCGATGAAATTTTTTAATTTTTGGGTGATTAGGTAATGCTTAGGAGTCAAATTGTAGAACCGTTCAAGCTCCCTAATCGCTGTTCGATATCCTTGGTTTTCGAGTAATCGTTCGATCCCTTCTAAATCCATCACTATACCATCTTGAGTCTCTGGTGTAGGCAAAGGTCGTGAGTCTTCTAGGCTGTTTTGGATTTTTAATCGAGATTTTAATTCTGAGATCAGAGATATAACACTCTCGTCGAGTGAGTTAATTTCATCTTCGGATAGATATTTTAAATATCCCATACCTATTAAATAATAAATTACAGGAATGTATTTTTGTTCAAGCCTATGAGCTATTTCTTCTTTAAACACCTTTTTGGCTAGAGGATCCCCAACATCTGTAAGTTTTTTAAGTAAGGGAAATGCTAAGTTGTGATGAAAAATTCGGGTATCATAGTTATGCTCCACCCATGTCTGCATATTGCTACAATGCCCCCAAAATTCCATCTCAGGAGGTATCGAATAGTTATTGCCTCTATGCTCCATTGAATGATCAAGTAACAGAGCCGCTTGATCGATTGAATCTATTTTTTCAATTGTATTATCATCTTGTAACGGAATATTTAGTAATAAGTACTTACACTGTCTAAACAGTTCTCCTTTTACATACACGTTTGACCTCCCCCCTTCTAACCTCATCGTTATGAATTCATTTATTTTAAAAACATTTGGCATATTTAGCATAATCTCAGTTTCACCTTCCTTCTACTCCAGACCAAGATATTTGTTTAATGAATAACACCACATACCAAAAAACTCTAGGGGAGACTGAACATCATAACTCTTACTTGGTAGGGGAAATTTATGGGTCCTCAAAAACGTGTGATGATCTTGAATTTTTTGAGTTGCAGTTTCAAGAGAAATAATACCTTTAAGAACATTGTTTATAATCTCCTCAAGTTTCTTACCCATATAGATTCCATCTGGGGTGAGTTCATCATCAAGCCATGCAATTCTATAGAATAATTTACCCATTTGACGTTGTAATTCATCACACATCCACCGGGTGTGTATATACCTATGCTTGTTGCGAGCAGAATAGAAGTAAAGTACCATACGCTGTGTGAGAGAGAATACCCCATACAACGGAGAGGCTACCACTTCAAATCTTTTTGGGCTAGTGATTCTAATCTGTATTCCACTTCTAGATACTAATTGATGCTCAGGATAGTCTTGAATAAAATTAAGAATATGAATTATACGATATATAGGAATGTCTCGTGTTTTCAAATCTTTAGTTTTGTAAGTTCCTACTCTTACATGAAGGAGAAAATTAAGAATAAATCGAAGAAGTTCAAGATCAAGCTCGAGCGAATTATTTCTATATTCAAGATACCTTTCTAACACTTTTAAAGGAAAGGATGAATGAGAATTTACATCTTCTCTAATGACTTCCAACTCTTCAGTAGAAAAAGCTTTTAGATAATCTTCTTGTATAAGATACTCAATGACAGGTTCATATCCCGCAAGTATTCTTAGGGCTATTTCTTCTTTATATTTGTTAATAGCTAAAGGATCCCCTGCCTTATATAATTCTCTTAAGAGTGAGAATGATAAACTACGATGGAGAAGTCGCGTATCATAATTATTTTCTGCCCACACTTGCAAATTACTACATGTTGCCCAGAACCTTGTCTCTGGGGTTAAATCTGGATGATAGTCTTTAGTACTTTTTAGGTAAGTAGAAGCTTCATCACTAGTCCAGATGTGGTCGGAAGCTTCGGTTTTTTTCTTTGAGATGTTTAACAATAACCTATTACAATACCACATATACTTACCACGTACAAAAATTTCTGTCCATTCATTAATTAGTTTTACATATAGATAATCATTAATAAAAAACTCTTGAGAAGCTTCTTCACCTCCAAATATTGCCATTATTATCCCCTATTTTAAGTAAGATATTTTAGTATAATACCTTTATTATCACTCATGTTTTAAGCCATATCCCTCCACAGTTTTTTTAGTGGTGATAGTCACTTTTAAGGTTTTTATTATTACCTTATCTAAAGTTTCATGCTCTGAATATTTAAATAAAAAAATGTAAATATAGAGTCTAATTAAAACTGTTTTTCTTTATATAGGTTTGTTGAGATTGGTTTTAAAGCTTCTCTGAATTTTTATAATCTTCTACATTTTTTTTTTCCAAAATAAACTGAAAAAAATCTGACCAGGTACGTCTCGAAGAAGCTTACCACGCAGATGAGCAATGTTTCATAAAAGATTGGAATTCATACATTAAATACAATATATGAATGAATTCACCCACCAATAACTAATTTTTTTTTATTTCTACATTTTTTAATTTCCTAATGCACCTAATAAAGAATTTATGAATTTACTTCTGTGATCCTCTCACGCTTTAAGACAGCATTTCAATCAAAAGCACATCATAACTAAGATTTTCAAATTTCTCTTTTTTTGTGGTTTTTCTCCCTTTTTATGAAATTAGTTCACTACCTAATAAACTTAGAATTAATATTAAATGGGAGAAGAAAAACGGGAACATCATTCTATATTAAATCCCCCATGTTCTTCTTTAAACTTGGTATTATAAGGGATTTTATCATTTTGTTTCTGTTTCATGCTTTGAACAAAGATTTTTGGCATTAGTACAGGAAGGAAAAAAAAAGAAAAAGGAAGTTACTTTTTGTTCTTAATAGATTCAATTTGAGATATTAAAGTCCACTGATTATAATTTAATTCTTTCTTATCGTATCTATTTTTTTACGCTTTTTATGTTTCTCATACATTCTAATATTAAATTCCATATTAGAGAAGACAATCTTAATCTTTTCAGCTTTGCTTAATCGTTTTTCATAATGATATTTGCTTAATTGTCTTTCTACTAACTTTTTTGGGTTTATGTTTAAGCTCATTGTTTTATCACTTAGGGTTTTATTTTGTTATAGGAAGTTAGGATAGGAATTCATCAATTTTCTTTTAAATTATTTTGTTATAGGAAGTTAGGATAGGAATTCATCAATTTTCTTTTGAGTCTTGTTATCGATAACCTCAGAAGAAAACGCTTTCAAATCAATTTCTAAAGTCTTCGGATTATCATAGCAAGAACTAATTGAATTCCCATTTTTAGCAGTAAAGCTTATTCCACATCCTTTATTATTGGCAGTCATGTATATTTAACAGCAAGAAGCCTATTTTAATGAGAGGAGAGAAACAGATTATTAAATTAAGGATTTATAAAGGGGATGCATTATTAATTCCTCTGTCCCTTCACAAATATTAGTGATATTTAATTTCTTATCCTCATGATAGCACAAAGCAAGACCAAAGGAAAAAGAACATTCACACCCGAACAAAAAGAACAGTACAAGACAAAGAAGGAAGCACAAAAACAAGACCTTGAAGACCTCTATAAACAATTTATGGAGAAAAAAACCATTAAAGATTTTATTGGAATTGTCGCAAATTACAAGCAAATGCACCAATATAGCTTAAGAAATACTTGTTTAGTGTTGGCTCAAGCAGAAAGAAGAGGAGACAACAAATTTGTTGGAATTCTTAACGGATTTCAAAACTGGAAAAAACAAGACATACAAATCCTAAAAAACTCAAAATCGTATCAAATTCTAATCCCAATGTTTGGAAAAGTTCAAAAAGAAATGGAGAGTAAACCAGAAGAAGAGGAAAAGCAGAAGACGATAAACTTCTTTAAAGTAGGTAACGTTTTTGATATGTGGCAGACAACGGAGTATCAAAATTATATAGAAGAACAAAAGCAAATTGACGAAAAAATTATGCAAAACTCCGAGATCGATTATAGCACAGCCTTTAACTTTGTTGCAACCAATTTTCCTAAGATAAAAATAGAAGAGGATTTCAAGTCCCAAAGGCTAAAAGGGGCATATGATCCACTTTCTCACAACATAATCCTTTATGAGAAATCTTCTCACAGTCTTCTACATGAAACCGGGCATCATATCTCTATCTCATTGCTGGGAATAGCTGGGCATATTTCAAAAGATTACGCTAAAAACGAAATTCTAGCTGAATTGGTCGCCTACCTACTTCTTAAGAAATTCGATGAAAAGATTAAATACAACTTCGCTTATAGCAACGTATGGGCTAATAAGATAACAGATGTGTTTGAGTTAGACGAGTTTATAACTTCTTTTAAATCAATCTCAAAATATATTGAAGGGAAATTAATCTTCTAATTTTTTTATTTTAATAATTGAGAACAAATCCTCAGGACCGAGATATAAGTTTACTGCTTAATGCACTTTATTGTTTGTGTTACATCTAAGATAAAGATCTGTGACATTTTTAAGGTCTGATAGAAAATATATAAAAAAACCTTAATTTTAATGAAAGACTTCATCCTACAATATATATTATAAAGTGTGAAAATGATATGAATTTGAATGAAGTATGGTTGATTGATTACGCCCGAACTGCTTTTTCTCGTTCAAGGGGAAAGCAACCAGAAAGGGATGTGTTCGGTGAGATAAGAGGGGATGAGCTACTTGCTGAGTTGTTGGTAAAGTTTTTTGATAATAGTTTGGCGGATAAAGGCATACAGAAAGGTGACATTGATGAAGTTTCGGTAGGTGTCGCTGCGGGTGTTTTAGAGAACTGGACGTATGGTGGTCGGACTCCTCTTTTTTTAGCTGGTTTTCCGGTGAGGGTACCTTCATTCTCAATAGATAGGCAGTGTGGATCTGCTGGTTCGGGGATGCATATTGGGATAATGGAATTGATGACCGGTAATAGTAAAGCTGTACTTTCCACCGGATTTGAGCACATGACAAGAATTAGGGGCGTAGGAACCTCGCCCAGCTTAAAAATGATGGATAAAAATAGTAAATTTTATCATCCAGAATATGAAATGCGAACATCTTTTAATATGCTACAAACAGCTCAAAAACTGTATGAGGAAGAAGTGCCAATTTTTACTAAAGAAGATATGGATACACTGGGTGTAAGAAGTCATAACTTAGCTCTTGCGTCTCATGAAGCTGGGTGGTTTAAAGGTGAAATAATTCCGATTGAAGGGCATGTAGCAGGAGATGTTAATACTCCGATGATAGTTGATAAAGACATGAATGTGCGAAAATCTAGTATGGAAAGTCATGCGAAATTACCTAGATTATCTAGACCGTTTTACTTGGAAAAGAATGGGGGCAAAGATGGTTATGTAAAAAGAGAGGGAACAGAAGAGGGTGTTATAACTGTAGGCACTTCCTCTCCCTTAAATGCAGGAGCTACTGCTGCATGTTTAATGGAAGCAGAGGAAGCAAAACAAAGAGGACTTGAACCCATGGCTAGAATAGTATCAATTGGTTGGGCAGGAGTACACCCCTCAACAATGGGACGAGGACCAGTACCCGCATCTAAAAAAGCTTTGGAATATGCTGGTTTAACTGCAGATGACATTGATTATTGGGAGATTAATGAAGCATTCTGTATTGTGGCTTTAAATTGTATGGATAAACTTGGTATTCCAATGGAAAAGGTTAATGTAATGGGCGGTTCTACTGCGATTGGCCATCCATTAGCAGCAACAATGGTACGACTTACCGGAACTTTAGCAAGAATCTTAAAGGATAAGAAAGCTAAATACGGTATAGCAAATGCTTGTGTCGGTGGAGGTCAAGGTGTCGCAACCTTGATAGAAAATCTTGATGCATAAATAAACACATTTAGATATCTTTAATTAGAAACGTTTTATTCATTTTTTTTTCTATCTTATATCAAAAATACAGTTTTGAATTAAACCTAAATATATCAAATTTATTTATTCTATTCGCATCTTCATGAAAAATAGCTAAAGCATCAAATTTGACAAAAGTATATAAAATCGGGGTTGTTTTTATATTATTATTTATTAATTTATTAAATTCTGTTCATTTAATCCTTCAAAGGAGTTAAATTTTCAAGAATTAAAAGAGTAAGATTAAATTTGTCAGAACAAAAATTAAGAGAAACTGAAGAAAAGTTTAGAAAACAAAATGTATTTCTTAACAACATTATAGAATCACTTCCGCATCCCTTCTTAGTAATAAATGTTGGGGATTATACGATTAAATTAGCTAATTCTACGGGTTCTTCTGAGGTTTTCGACAATAAATTATTTTGCTACAGCCTTGCTCACAATCGTGATAAACCGTGCGAATATCCATGTGTATGTCCTCTTACAGAAGTGATAAAAACTAAAAAATCTTGTACAGTAGAACATGTACATTATGATAAAGAGGAAAATGCCAGATTTTATGAAATTCAAACTTATCCACTTTTGGATGAAGATGGGAATGTCGTTCAGTTGATCGAATATGCAATAGACATCACCGAGCGCAAGAATGCGGAACAAACTTCAAAGGATACAGAAAAAAAATATAAATTATTATTTGAACAAGCTGCTGATGCAATTATACTCATTGATGCAGAAACAGAAGACATCGTTGATTTTAATGATCAAATGAATGAAAATCTTGGTTATACGCGTGAGGAATTTAAAACCTTAAGAATTCCCGATTTTGATCTCATGGAAAATTCTAAAGAATACTCAGCCCACATCGATAAAGTTATTAGAAACGGCTCAGCCATTTTTGAAACACAGTACATAAGAAAAAATGGTGAAATTAGAGATATATTAGTAAATGCCAAATCAATAAAAATGAGCGGTAAATATTATCTTAAATCGATTTTACGTGATATAACTGATATAAAGAAAACAGGAAGACAATCAAAAGAAAAACTTAGCATTGTAAAAAATAATATTTCTGTAATTTTAAGTTTTGTTTTTTCAGCTTTTTATTTACTTATAGAGGGATTACTTGACAACTATATCTTCCTTACTACTGAGTTCCTCTTTCAAGATATATTTACAATTGATCCTCACGAGCTTTTTGTGCATCTAATCCCAATCAGTTTAATGATATTTGCTGGTATATTCAGCCAATATTTGATCAACGCACAAAGAAGAGTTAAAGATAAATTAAAAGAAGCTCAACGTGATCTTATGGAGAGAGTTAAAGAAATAACTTGTTTATATGAATTGTCTAAGCTTATTGAGAAACCAGAAATATCACAAGAAGCAATACTACTAGGGACCCTAGATTTGATCCCCCCTGCATGGCAATTTCCAGAAATAACATGTGCAAGAATAAATTTTGATAATACAGAGTTTAAAACAAATAATTTCAAAGAAACTGAATGGAAATTGTCTTCTAGTGTAATTGTAAATGAAAAATTGATGGAGATTGAGGTCTACTATTTTGAAGATAAGCCTTTTCTTGAAGAAGAAAGATCTTTAATTGATGATATTGGATACCGTTTAAAAATAATTATCGAAAAAAAGGAAGCAGAACTAGAACTAAACAACAAATTGGAGAACATAAAAGGTTTAAATCGAGAATTACAGCAGTTTGCTTATGTTGCTTCTCATGACTTACAAGAACCTTTACGAATGGTAATAAGTTTTACACAACTTTTAGCAAAGAAATATAAAGATAAACTTGATGATGATGCAAATGATTTTATCAACTACGCAGTTGATGGTGCTCGTAGGATGCAAACGCTTATTAACGACCTTTTAGCTTATTCAAGAATAACAACCCGTGGAGAACCCTTTAAAATAGTTAATTTAGAGCATGTTTTAGAAGATATAATCTTGAATTTACAAATAAAAATTAAAGAAACGAGTGCAAAAATAACTTATGGTGAAATGCCAAGTTTATTTGCAGATAGAACACATTTAATGCAATTATTTCAAAACTTAATTAGTAATGCTTTAAGATTTCGAAGTAAAGAACTACCCCAAGTGCATATTTCGGCTCAACAAACAAAAAACAAGTGGATTTTTTCAGTTAAGGATAATGGGATTGGGATTGATCAAAGATTTTTTAAAAAAATCTTCACTATTTTCCAACGTCTACATAATAGAGATGAATATCCTGGTTCTGGTATTGGTTTAGCTATTTGTAAAAGAATTATGGAGAGATTAAATGGTCGTATTTGGGTTGAATCTGAAGTTGGAAGGGGTTCTACTTTTAAATTTGTAATTCCTCTTAAAAAATTGTGATCAAGTAATTAAAAAATGTCACAATATGTGAAAATAATTTCAGATTCATTAATTACGCACTTTACTGCCAAAAATATAGTATATATTACATTAAAAAAAAAAATAATATATATTATATTTAATTAAGTGAAATTATGGATTTAAGTGAAGAATTTAAAGTTGTAGAAATTTTACTAGTAGAAGATAGTCCCGGAGATATCCGTTTAACACAAGAAGCGCTGAAGGATAGTAAAATCTCCAATAATTTACATATAGCTATGGACGGTGAAGAAGCATTAGCTTTTTTAAAAAAAGAAGGCAAATTTTCAGAAAAACCTCGTCCAGATCTAATTCTCCTTGATTTAAACTTGCCTAAAAAAGACGGTCGTGAAGTTTTGGCTGAAATCAAGAAAGATAATGACCTGAAAAGAATTCCTGTTGTTGTCCTTACTATATCTGAAGCAGAAGAAGATATTTTAAAATCTTACAATTTATATGCTAATTGTTATATAACAAAACCCCTTGATTTAAATCAATTTCTTAAAGTAATTTTGTCTATTGAAAATTTTTGGTTTACAATAGTAAAATTACCAAATGGTACTGGTAAATGATATTTACTTTTAATAACCTAAGTTTTATAGAAAAATCATTTTAACAATAAAATTCAAAAAACGAAATATTATAAATTCTTGCTCCCATTATGAATTCACATTCTTGTAACTATTTTTTATATCACAAAAGATGAATCTTTATTATAATCAAATTTTTCGAAAAAAACACATAAATTAAAGGATTTCCTACTCAAAATATGATATCCAAAAGCATAGGTTTACTAGTGATTGAAGACAATATCGGTGATGCTCGCATAATTGAAGAGTACCTTAAAAATATTAAGAATTTTGTTTTTAACTTAAAATTTAGTGTAAGGCTTACTGAAGCAATTAATCTACTTGAAAGAACCCCATTTGATTTAATTTTATTAGATTTATCCCTACCTGATAGTAAGAAAACTGAATCATTGTCTACACTTTTAGACAAAAATCTTAACATTCCAATAATTATCTTAACAGGTTTGGATGATGAAGAACATGGGATTGCTTCAGTTAAAAAAGGAGCTCAGGATTACTTGGTTAAAGGTGAATTAGATAAGGTGGTTTTATCCCGTTCAATTTTATATGCTATTGAACGATTTAAAATAGAGAAAAAATTAAAAAAATCTGAAGAAAAATATAAGAATGAACGTGATAATCTGATGAATATTCTTGAGTCACTTCAAGATGGGGTTTTAATAATCAACGGACATTATGATATTGAGTATGTAAATCCCGCGTTTATCAAGGAATTTGGTAGCTATGAAGGAAAAAAATGCTTTCAATATTTATTTGATAGATCAAGCTATTGTCCTAATTGTAAAAAAAACAACATTTTATCAGGAAATATTGTTAGAGAGGAATTCAATTTAAAAAATATTCAAAAGACCTTTGATTTTGTTGGAACTTCCTTAAATAATCCAGATGGGGGTAAATCGATATTAGTTATTCTTCATGATATAACAAGATTGAAACAAGTTGAACAAAAATTAAGAGAAATTAGTAGCCTAAAAACTGAATTTTTAAACAGAGTATCTCATGAATTGAAAACACCTTTAGTTGTGATGAAAGGGTATCTTGATCTTATGTTAAACCAAAAAAGACAAGAATTAAACTCAGATACAATTGTATGGTTGGAAGAAATGGAGAGAGGATACGAAAGATTGCAAGATAAAATTGAAAAATTATTAATAACTTCTCATTTAGATTCTCCTAGTTATACCCTCAATCCCAAAACAGAAAATCTATCTTTTCTTATTAACAAATGCATAAGAGATTTAAGTTCTTTACTACAACTAAGAAATCATTCACTAAAATTAGATATTGATGAAGACCTTTATGGAGAATTTGTAAAAGAAGAAATATATGAAGTCATATCTAATTTATTAAGTAACGCCATAAATAATACTCCAAAGGGTGGAAAAATAAAGATAAAATCAGAAATAAAGGATTCAACAATTATTGTTTCGATACAAGATAATGGAGTGGGGATTACAGTAGATGAAAAAGATCGATTATTCAAAAAATTTGGAAAAATTGAGAGATATGGAAAAAAATTAGATGTATTAATCGATGGAACTGGCTTAGGTTTATATGTTTCAAAAAAAATTTTAAAGTTACATGGTGGAAATATTTGGGTAGAATCAGAGGGAAGAGATAAAGGTAGTACTTTCTACTTTTCTTTACCCTACAAGAGTATAGAAAAACAACAGAATTTGTTAATAAGTTAGATCTCTAAGAGAGTATTAGAATATGCTGTTTTAACAGCAGATCTTACTGATTCCGGGGAGATTAATGAAGTCTTCTGTGTTGGTTCTTTGAATTGTATGACAAATTCATAGATTAATGTTTTTCGTTCTCTGTACATAGAATCGTTTTATTTTTTTTTTCTTATATACCAAATTTTTTAATAGTATCCTTCCTAAGATGATTTTATGACGCATATATCAGATTTATTTAACCTTGATGGGAAGGTTGCTTTAGTAACTGGTGGTGGAAAAGGATTAGGATACTTTTCAGCTGAAGGATTAGCTGAATCAGGAGCAGATATAGCAATTTGTGGAAGAAATATCCATGGCAAACTACATGATGCTGTAGAAAAACTAAGAAAGATAGGAGGAGATTGTATCTCTATTAAGTGTGATGTCACAAGTGAAGATGATGTAAATAAAATGGCAACAACAATGAAGGAACATTATGGTAAATGTGATATTCTTGTAAATAATGCAGGAGTATCTGATATGGGGCAGTCTCAAACATATACCTTAGAACGATGGAAAAAAATTATTGATACAAACATAACAGGAACTTTTTTGTGCTGTCGTGAAATTGGAAAAATGATGATAAAGCAAAAAAGTGGGAGTATTATTAACATCTCGAGCTTAAATGGTCAGGTCGGGTTCTCAAGTGGCATGACAGCGTATGCAACATCAAAAGTTGGGGTTATTGGAATGACAAGATCATTAGCTGTTGAGTGGGGAAAATATAATATTAGGATTAATGCACTCCTTCCCGGTGACATGGAGGAAGGAATGATGGAATTCCTCCAAGATAAAAACAGTCCGATGTTTAAAATGGTTGGAGTTCCTTTATTGAATCTAACTCCATTAAATAGATTTGGAAATAGAGATGATATTAAAGGAACAGTTGTTTTCCTTGCGTCAAAAGCAGGAAGTTATATTTCAGGTGCAAAAATCCTTCTTGATGGTGGGATTACAATCAATGCTGGTATTTAAGTTTAAAAATATGAAAAATTTAAAGTAAAAGGTTAATTTTTTAACCTAAAATGATTTTCAACAAAAGAAAGTGATAATAAAAAAAGAAAGTGATTATAAATATGGGAATGTTAGATGGTAAAGTAGCTTTAATAACAGGTTCAGGCCGTGGTGTAGGTCGGGAAGAAGCCTTGGCAATGGCAAAAGAAGGTTGTAATCTAGTCATTAATGATTTAGGTGGTGGTGCAAGTCATGTGGAAGAGGATACCAAGATCGCCGACTCTGTTGTAGAGGAATGTAAAGCTCTTGGAGTGAAAGCTATCGCTAATTACGACTCCGTGGTTGACTATAATAAGACAAAAGGTATGATAGATCAAGCAATTGCTGAGTTTGGAAAACTTGATATTGTCGTGAATAATGCTGGAGTCTTAAGAGATAGAATGATCTTTAATATGACTGAAGCAGAGTTCGATTTAGTAATAGCTGTTCATTTAAAAGGTACTTTTAATCTTACTCGGCATGCTGCCGCTTATTTTAGGGAAAAAGGCAAATCTGATGAGTCATTAGGAAATTTTGGTAGAATTATTAATACCGCTTCTGATTCTGGGCTCTATGGAAACGTAGGACAATCAAATTATGGTGCTGCTAAATCGGGTATTGCAACATTCACAGTAATAATTTCTCGAGAACTTACGAAATACGCAACTGTAAATTGTGTTGTACCAAGTGCTAGAACCCGGATGACAACTGATTTAACTCCTAGAATGAGTGAAATGTTTAAATCTAAAACCGCTGATGGTTTTGACATCTTTAATCCTTCACACTTTGCACCACTGGTGGCATATCTTGCTACTGACGAAGCTAAAGGTATCAATGGGGAAGTATTTCGATGCATAGCTGATAAAGTCTGGGTCTATAGAGGTTGGCGAGCTGTAAAGAAAATATCAAATAATTGGAAACCTTTTACTCCTCAAATCTTAGCGGAGAGATTTCCAGAATTAATGAAGGATTTGCCTTCAAAACGTGAAGGTGCTGCTGGTGGGGACGAGTTAATGAAACCTTAAAGGGTTAAATTTATCTTTTTTTTATTTTTTATTTTCATATTTATTCAATTCTTAGATTATTAAGTGTATCCCAATTAAAGGAGTGATCAAATTGGTTTATATCTATAAAGATGGGAGATTTAACGATAATAGTTATTTAGTTGATGGTTTTTTATTTGGAGCTCCAAGAGGTTTAGCTCTTTATATTATTGAAAATAAGGGGGTACGAATGCTAATTGACACTTCAACTCCAGATCAAGCACAAAAAATAGTTAATAAGTTAAAGGAGTACAATATTTACCCGATCCATAAGATCTTGCTAAGTCATGCGCATTGGGATCATACAGCAGGACTACATACCTTAAAAGCATTAATGAAAGAGATTGATATCGAAGTACTGGCATCAGAAAATGCACTTGAAAATTTAGAGAATCCCGCAGCAATGAATGATGTGTTTGAGGCCACGGTGGAGCCGATAAATAATGTTACACTTCTAAAAGAAGGCGATATAATTGATTTAAATGGTCTGACTTTAGAAGTAATTAATTTCTTTGGGCATACAATGGATTCTATCGCACTTTTAGACGCAAAAAACAGAAATATTTTTGCAGGGGATGCCGTTAGCAATAAATCAGGATATACGTATGTTCAGCCAGCTTTTATGCCTCCTGAGTTTAACGAATCAGAATTACTTAAAACCTTTCAGAAACTTAGAGATATGAAAGATAAGTTGGATTCTATTTCATTAGCCCATTTTGGAGTATGGACAGAAGGAGATTTTGAAATTTTCCTAAAGGACATGGAAGATTTTCACTTTAAATCGAAAAATTCGATAATTCAATGGTATCGCGAAAACCTTTCAAGTAGAGAAATTTCTCTTAAATATTTTGAGACCTACATTCCTAATTCAAAAATTATGGAATATAACTTATTAGATGGTTTAGAAATGAATATAAAGTGGTTAATAGAAGGCTTAAAAAGGAGTGGTTTTATTTAAATTGTGATATCTGAAATGCTATTAACAATCAAGAAATTAAAATGATTGAAATTTGATTAGAAATAAGAATAAATTAGATTTAAATGTTGTTGCTGTGAAGAACACTGAAAGAACTTTTAAATATCCTTGGAAAGATGATGTACTTTATGCTGTATTAGAAAGTTTTTTATAAAATTTCTCTCATTATTTAAACTCCAGAGCGATTAAACAAAAATAACGTTTAATTGAAATGATTAATTAATTATTCGAGATAAAAACTAATTATAATATTCAATAATTTTGAGAGATCTAAATATGACAAGTTTAAATTTAGATGTTATAGGAAAAGAAACTGAAGAAAGGACCTTTAAATATGTTTGGAAAGATCTAATACTTTATAACCTTGGGATTGGTGCTAAAGCCACAGATTTACCTTATGTCTACGAACGAACACCAGGGGGTGTACAAGTCTTCCCAAGTTATGCATGTATTGTAGCAGGAGTAGGATTCCCAAGGTTTAGTAATAAACCAGTTGACGGGGCTCGATTTATCCATGGAGAACAAATGATAAAACTCTTTAAACCCTTTCCTTCTGAAGGAGAAATAAAAGTCAAAGGCGTATGCGAAAATATATTTGACAAAGGGAAAGCTGCTGTTGTTCATACTAGAATGTCGGGTCGAACACCTGATGGAGAACATATTTTCGATGCTAAATACGTTCACTTCTATATTGGTGAAGGTGGTTGGGGTGGAGACCGTGGTCCTAAAGCTGAACCTTTAAATCCTCCTGAGGGAAAAGAGCCTGATTTTAGCGTACCATATAAGACAAGTGTAGACCAAGCCGCGCTTTATCGCCTTTCAGGAGATTATAACCCTCTTCATTTGGATCCAGTATTTGCTAAAAGAAGTGGAAAATTTGATAGACCAATCCTTCACGGTTTATGTACTTATGGTCATGCAACTCGAGCTATAGTAGAAGGTTTATGTAATGGCGAGGTTGCACGTTTTAAAGAATTTAAAGCAAGATTTACTAGCGAGGTATATCCTGGTGAAACTCTGACAACTTCGGGTTGGAAAGATAATGGTCGCTATATCATTCAAGTGAAGACCGAAAGAGGAGCAATAGTATTAGGTAACGCATATGCTATTGTAGAGTAATAAAAATTTACCTTTTAACTCCTTTTTATTTACCTTTTTATAATAACCATTTTTTAGAAATTATTTTTAATTTGATCTGTATTTAGTATAATTACTCATAAAATTCAATTTATAAAAATAAGTGAAAAATAGGAATGTCAAAAATAGATGTAAATTCAGTAGGACAAACAAGAGAGGGAACATTTACATATGATTGGAAAATGAGTGCCTTGTATAATTTGGGAATTGGGGCACAAGCAGAAGATTTATCCTTTGTTTATGAAAGAGTAAAAGATGGTATGAAAGTGTTTCCGAGTTTTGCAACGATAGTAGCTGGAAGCGGGCTACTTTTCCCACCGGGAACTGATTTTGTCCGATTATTACATGGTGAGCAATTAATCCGTCTTTATGTGCCTTTTAAACCTAACGGAACAATAAATACAAAAGCCGTTATAGAACACATATACGATAAAGGGAAAGCTGCTGTCATATATACAAAAATAACCGGACATTCAGCTGAGGGTGAGCATATATTTGATACAAGGTATGCCTTTTTCGTTGGTGGGTCAGGAGGATTCGGTGGAGATCCAGGACCAAAAACTGAGCCCATAAATCCTCCCGGCGGAGTAGAACCCGATTTTAGCATTTCTTATCAGACTAGTACAAATCAAGCAGCATTTTATAGACTAAGTGGAGATTTTAATCCACTACATATAGATCCGAACTTTGCTAAAATGGCAGGTCAACCAAAACCAATCCTTCATGGTTTATGTACATACGGGATTGCTACACGTGCTATTGTTAATGGACTATGTGATGGGGATGTTTCTCGCTTTAAAGAGTTCAGTGCAAGATTTAAAGGTGTCGTGTTCCCTGGAGAGACCCTCATAACAGAAGGCTGGAAGGATAACGGCCGTTACATAGTTCAAGTTCGAAAAGATAACACCGTAGTCCTAGGAAACGCTTATGCCATTGTAGAATAAGTCTTTAAATTTAATTTTTTTTCTTTTTTTCAGTGATTTATCATTTCAAGATTATGATATAACAAGCTGGTCGCAAAGTCTTTTAAGGTAAAAAGACTTCTTATTTTTCATTAAAAAATCATCCAATTCAAATTAGGGAAAAATCTAATATCCTTAAAAAAATAGGTCAAAACTAAAAGATGACTGAATCAATATCTGAGGTTGGATCTTTTTCTTTAAGATTAAAAAATCAGTATCAAATGTAATTATTATTGCATTTTCCTTAATTGCTAATTCTGCAACATCCCCATTTATTGCTCCTAACTTATTGAAATCTTTTAATATTATCACATTATGTCCAAGATTAGTAACTATCTTCTTGATCGATTGAGGAACATTTTCATCAAGTAAAAATTTCAAATTTCAATGAACCTCATCCCCGAGTAAATAATCGAATTTAATGAGTTAAATAATCAATGCTCTTTCGAGAATGTTGTAAATGAGATTTTTAAAACCAGTTAAAATCTAAATAAGGAAAAGTCTACTTATTTAAGTTTAACCTTTCACGGTGGCTTGAGAACTGGTTTGATAAAATCCGGTGTTTACAATCATCCCATTTTTTCCGAAAAGAATAGAAGTATTCTGAAATTTCTAAGATATCACCAAATATAACTTGATAAGTCTCTATTATTGAAATCTGAATGTAAATTGGAAATAATTCAAATATTCTGACATCAAAATCAAGAGGAAACATCCCCAATAGCTCTTTTTGTGTTTCAATATTAGTTTTGATATTGGTTTCACGAGTTATCACTCCAATATCGATATCTGAATCTGGTCGAACTCCTCCTTCTACTTGTGATCCATAAAGGACTACTTCATATTTTCCCTTTAATGGATTTAAGGTTTCCGCTAAATTTTCAATCTTACGAGAGCTCATTCAGGATTTCCTCCACCACCTCTATCCATTTTGGTAATAGATCTTTAATTTCTTCAACAGATTCTAAAATAATTTCTTCTTCAAAATCATTGTAACGATGGACTATTATATCTCGCATACCATTAGCTTTTTTCAAATTCTCTCCTAGTTCAGATTTTAGATTTCTTTTTTTAACAATTTCAGTTATGTTTATATTATCATCCTTTACTTGAATCCCCAAGTCTTTTGTAAGGATTGCGATTAAATCTATAATCGCTTCAATAGATGTTTGTAATGAATAGAATATCCCTCGTTTTTCAAGCTCATTTTTAGGTTCTCCTGTTAAGTCCTTTATATAATCCACAATATGATTTATTTTATCGCGATAACGTTTAATTCTCAATTCATCCATTAAAAATCCTTCCGTATTTAATATTTACTTTTACTGCTTTATAGATAAAATCATCTTTCTATTATTTATATTATTTTAAAATTCGCGTGTAAAACCTTGGTAGCTAAGCTTTGAAAAATTGAATATCCGATGCTCTTTCAATTATCTCATTATCAAAGGTTATCAGAGGAAGATTTAATTCAAGAGCTAATTGGACAATGATTGCATCCATTCCTTTTAATTTATATTTGGTTCCATAATTTTGGGATTCATTCATCCTCTTTTCATTCAATTCATAAGCAATAATTTTTTTCTCCTTAATCCAATTATGGATAATTTCTTCACTCTCCTTAGCTTCATTTGCACCAATTCTTCTTGCAATGGCACAGGACACTTCTATTGGGATTATCATTGATATATGAAAAGTTAACTCCTCTATATTCATTTTTTCAATGAAATCGATACTTACCATGTAAAACTTATCATCTTCTATCAAAGATGCAATGAAAACATTAGAATCTACAACTACCCCTTTCACTTTGTTCTATCCTCTTGAATTGCTTGTATAGAAGAGATATCTGAAGGCCATTTCTTACTCACTTTTTCCTTTAGATTTTTCCACCTTTTTAAGGAAGATTCTATTGGTTTGATTAATATACCATCATCAACTTCAATTTCTTCCACAAGGGAGCCTGGTTCAATACCATATTTATCTCTCAGCTTTTTAATTAAAGTAATTTGCCCCTTTGGTCCAACTTTTAATTTAGTCATAAAATAAAAGAAGTAAGACTTTTATTAAAGTCTTACCTAAAATAATTTGAATTCAAACAGCAAGTTCTGCATCACTGATTTGTAGAATTCTAAGGAATGAAAATGAGATACAAAAAAAGAAATAAAAAAGAGTATAGAATCTAATTTTTACGTGGGGGGAGCATTCTTACCATTCTTGGACCTTCAATAAGAGAGATTGCGTTTTCAGGGCAATGATATGCGCACACACCACATCCAGCACAGAATTCTTCCTCCCTTTCCGCTTTATCGTCATCATTCAATTCAATAGCCTTATTATAGCACAAGTCTACACAGATACCGCATCCTGTACATAAATCCTCATCGATGCTAGCTAAATAATTTGTTTCATTG
Organism: uncultured archaeon; assembly: GCA_964486045.1. Classification (GTDB taxonomy): domain Archaea; phylum Asgardarchaeota; class Lokiarchaeia; order Sigyniarchaeales; family SOKP01; genus Loki-b32. The sequence goes on along the minus strand of CAZALK010000019.1, from coordinate 74,027 downwards.
ACTACAGGAAAAATTAAGGCATCCCGTGCAGTCAAGCAACAACAGTTACAACAATTACAGATTGCGACTTCCTCGGCTGATGAATTACCGTACTTATGATAGGCTTTATGGACTAATCCCGCATCTTCACATTTTTTCAAGATTTCCAATGCTTCTTCTTTAGACACTAATTTTGAGAATCCGTGATTAGAAGTATGCCTTGCTGATTTCCCTAAGGTCATACAACTTGGAGTTATTTCAATCATCTTGCAGGGATTATTTAGAAGTTCCTGATGGTTACGACAATAACAATTTCCTACAGCAATATCATCATATTTCTCAATAAGTTCTCTAATTTGTTGAGTAGGTAATATTTTTTCTGTTGGGACTTCTAATTCTTCATTTACGATTATATTTATCTCTTCCCCTGATTCCAAATTTTTTAATATCGGGATAGTGCGATCCTGGGGTGGCATGCTATTCAATGCAGCACTAAATCTATCATATTGAGATTGAACTATGCCATCATGTTCTTCATTCAATTTACCAAATAATCGTGCTATCTTATAATTTTCGTCAGTTTTTTCGAGGTTTTGCATAAAAATATATTCAAATTGCCTGTGAAACGGGAACATTTGATATACCATAACCCCTTGACTATTGGGTTGGTTGATTATTACTCCCATTTTTGCTACAGCATCAGATTTTTTTAAGATCTCTTCTTCTGATAAACCACTGCTCTCCTTAAGTTGTTCCATTGTTTGAGATTTCTGGTTTTCAAAAGCCATTATGAAATCTAGATTTTCATCTTTGATAGTTATTTTTAGAATTTCATGTATAGTTTCTGAAAAAGGAAATCGAAATCCTCCTGATTTAAATATTACATTAAGAGCTTTTTTATAGTCAGCTTCACTCACTTTTTATCATCCAATAATTTTTTTATTAGGTCATTATGTATTCAATATCTTATTAAAATTGATATGATAATAAAGTTTTATTTTTTAGTTAGATAACTGTATTGCTGTTTTTTCTAATTTTTAGCAAAATTTGTTGAATAAAAAACCACTATAACAAGTTATACTGATATGAAAATATTTATTTAATCGTTAAATTTCAACATTATATTCTTTATATTTAAAACTAAAAAGAGAAAATGAAATATGAAAGAAGCAAAAGAAGTATATTTAGTAGACCATGTAAGGACACCATTTTCTCAATCAAATCCTCTGGAACCCGATGATGCTGTTTTTAGTAAACAATGGGGTCCAGAACTTGCAGCTCGTGTTTTAATAGACATGTTTGACAATAAAATACCTAATAAAGGTAGTACACTCAAGCGTGAGAATGTTAGTGAGGTTTTGGTAGGCAGTGCTTTATTACAGCATGAGCATGGGACATTTGGGGGAAGAATTCCTATTTTTATGGCAAATTTTCCTTTTCATGTGCCTGCAACGGTATTTGACAAACAAGACGGTTCCGGGATGGCAACTTTACACGTTGGTTTTGCAAATATTTCAATGGGTTATTCCGATGTGGTGGCATCTATAGGTTTTGATCAATTTACAAGGGTACCACTCCATACTTACGATGGAAAAGTGAAAGTATTTGGATGGCCTCCTGATAAACTAATGCTTGATCCAGAAAGTAAGTGGTATAATGATGATTTATATGATTGGAAAACAAGTCGGTCATTATTTCAAGCAGCTCAGAAACTTGTAGAGGAGGAGGCAGATCTTTTCACAAAAGATGAAATGGACACATTTAGCTCACGAAGTCAAAATTTAGCAGAAAAAGCTCAAGAGAATGGATATTTCAAAGAAGAAATAATGTCAGTTAAAGGTCATAAAGCAGGCGAATCTGATAACCAAATTGAGATTGAAGAAGATAATTCTATAAAGAAAGCAATTACACTAGATGATATTGCTAATACACCCCCTCTAAGCACTCCAGGATGGGCAGGTGGTTATAAAAATCCTATATTCGCCAAAGATGCATATATCGCAAAATTTGGAACAGAAAAAGGTATTATAACGGAAGGGAATAGTTCTCCTCTTTGTGATGGAGCTTCACTTTGTTTATTAGCGTCTAAAAAAGCACTTGAAGAATACAACTTAAAACCCATGTCGAAAGTTATCTCAATTGGGTTTGCAGGAGTAGATCCAACTGTACGAGGGAGAGGCGTAGTACCGGCTTCTCAAATGGCTTTAAAGCATGCAAACTTAAAAGTCCAAGATATCGATTTCTGGGAAATCAATGAATCTTTTAGCATTGTAGCACTTAATGCTGCCAATAAATTAGGGATTGATTGGGAAAACAAAATGAATATTCATGGAGGAGCAATAGCAATAGGGAATCCAGCATCCGCTACAGGGCTGAGAATAACGGCAACATTAGCAAGAATTCTTAAAGAGAAAAAAGCAAAATATGGACTTGCTGCTATGTCATGTGGTGGCGGGCAAGGTACTGCAGTAGTAATTGAGAATTTAGATATTTAAAATTAAATATGAAATACAAATAATAAGAAGAGGTTAAAAAAAAATGAAAATAAGAGATGTTTATATTACAGATTTTATAAGAACTCCATTTTCAAGATCTCGCCCAAGAGAACCACCCAGAGACGTTTTAGGAAATTTAAGGCCTGATGAATTAACTGCCTTAACGTTAAATGAAATGTTTGATAATAGATTAAAAGATAAAGTTAAACCTGAAGATGTGGATGAATTTTATATAGGAGCGACTCATTTTAATTATGAATACGTAACCCTTGGGGGAAGATATCCAATGTTTTTATCTAAATTTCCAACGAAAGTATCATCTATCGCATTAGATAGGCAGTGTGGTTCAGGAATGACCTGTGCTTCTATAGCGTATAATAATATTGCACTAGGATATTCTGATGTTGTTATAGCTTCGGGAAAAAATAACGCTACTATGTCACGATCAAAACCCCCAACATCTAGAGAGATCCCCCCTGCTATGAGGAAAGGTCATGAGTTTTTTGTAGATGATGTTGTTGATTTCCGTTGTACGGGATCAATGCTACAGACGGCTCAAAAACTCTCAGAAATGAATGCGGGTATTTTTACAAAAGAGGATAATGATAGGTTTTCTGTTCGCAGTCATCAATTAGCTTCGAAAGCTCAAGAGGAAGGCTTTTTCAAGGGTGAAATTGTCCCTGTAATGGCACATTCCGAAGGTGATGAGAATACCCCAATGTTAATTGAACATGATACTTCAGTCAGAAAAAATGCTACTTACGAAGGAACAAAAGATTTGAGAGCACTAAGTAAACCTGGTTGGGCTGGCGGATACTACAGGCCACTAATGACCAAAAAAGAATATGTTAAAGCATTTGAAACCGAACAGGGATTAGTAACTGCAGGGAATTCATGTCCAACTAACGCAGGAGCAGCAACATTATTGCTAATGTCTGAAGATGCAATGAAAAAGCATAACTTAAACCCATTAGCGCGTATAGTTTCAATTGGTTTCGGAGGGGTAGATCCTACAGTTATGGGGAGAGGCCCAGTTCCAGCATCGTGGATGGCACTAAAACATGCGGGATTAACAACTGATGACATTGCCTACTGGGAAATCAACGAAGCATTTGCTATTGTAGGTCTTAACTGGGTTCATGAGATGGGATTAGACGACAGATTAGATGATGTTAATGTTAAAGGTGGTGGAATTGCTCTTGGTCATCCAATCGCGGCAACAGGTCCAAGAATAGTTGGAAGCTTGGCGAGAATCCTAAAAGAGAAAAACGCTCAATATGGTCTGGCTACAATGTGCTGCGGTGGGGGTCAAGGAACTGCAATGATAATTGAAAATGAAGATGTAAAATAGATTACAATTTTTTATTATTTTCCTATTTTTTTTCTTAAGCTGTAAAAGCTAACCAAATAAACAATACATTTGAATATTGGAAAGACTTTTAAATTACTTCTTTAAATATAATTGCTGACATTTTCATTGAATAAATTAAAAATAAATAATAAAAAACCAGACCAATTGTATCTATAATCTTCTTTTTGGTCTGGGAGGGGAATAATAAACGCTTGGATTTGTACCCTTTTCAGTTTTTAGTTGAAAAATATTATTCCCAGATATTAGTTTTGAAACAACACTATTGGCGTCATTTAAATCTCCAAAGTGTATCGCTTGACCTTCACAACAAATCAAACAAAACGGCTCAAGCCCTTGATCAACTCTATGAGCGCAAAAGTGGCATTTTTCAACAACATTATCATTCTCATTAAATACTATGATATTATAAGGACAGGCAGTTAAACAAGCCTGACATCCTGAACATAACTCTTGATCTAAGATCACAATCCCATCATTTCTTTTTTGAAGAGCATCTTCTGGACAAGAATCGACGCAAGGGGGATTTTCACAATGATTACATAATTTAGGAAGAAATTCCATTGTTAAGTTTGGGAAACTTCCTCCTGGAGTATCTTTATTAGCACCTCCCTGAGTTTCTACTTTTATCCAATAATCAACTGAGTTGTTTTCAACTTTACATGCTATACTACAAGCTTCACATCCGATACATCTTTCTTGATCAATAACCATACCTAAGAGTTTATTATTACTCATTTTTTTGCACCCTCATTCTTAGTGATTTCAACTGCAACATCATTCATATGCATATTTGGTTCATAGACTTTATCTTGCACTGGATTAATGATATCGTGAGTAAGGTGATTTAAGCTTCCCTCTTCAAACTGTTCTATCCACCAACCTTCAGTAATATTAAGTACTCCCGGTCGGATTCCCTCAGTAATTCTAGCCCGAAGTGTAGTTCGAGCTCGATCATTAAAAACAGTAACTTTATCATCATTAGATATATTTCGTTTTTCAGCATCAAATGGATTAATGTCAACAATAGGTTCAGGATTCAAGTTTAATAAAGATTTCACATTCGCAAACATGGAATGTGTACGAAATCGAGTATGACCATTGACTAGAGTTAAAGGATATTTCATTTTACCTGAAGTAATTGGAGCTTCTATTGGTGGCAAATAAACCGGAAGGGCCTCTCCATCTTCTACTAACTGCTCTGCATATAATTCGATTTTTCCCGAAGGTGTTCTGAAATTCATAGGAAATGTAGCCCCTTCTGGAAGTGGTGGTAACATATATGCTTGAGATTTTAACTTTTCCCGAGATGTTCCTTCAAAAGAGCGAGTTTTCATAATAATGTCTATCATCCCCTCTTCTCCACCCTTAAAATATTCCCCGTATCCAAGACGTTGAGCAAGCTCAGCAACAATAGTAACATCAGATTTAGATTCATATAATGGTTCAATTACTTTCTGTTGAAGTTGGGCATACGGATAGGGCTGAGCTATAAAATCTGAAAATTCTAAGAAACTGCACACTGGAAGCAATAAATCAGCGTATCGCGCAGAAGGAGTCATAAATAGTTCAGTTTGTACAATAAACTCTACACTAGGGTAAAATTTTTCAATAATTTTGTTAGAGTTAGCGCATTGGTTCAAAAAATTGATGAAAGCAAACCAAAGAGCCTTAATAGGATATGGATTCCCAGAAATCACCGCATCATAAAGATTGAGAATACCCATTCTATGAAAGCTAGGCTTGTCGGGAATTGCCTTCAAGAACGGATTCCAATTTAGAATACCGGGGATATTACCAGAACTTACTGATGTAGTTATATTTCCAGTAATTGCAGCTACAGAAATTACACCTCTCAGAGAAATATCTCCATGATAAGTTCTCGTGAAACCCATATGAGTTAAGAAATTAATTTTTTTTGAATTACCTATTCTTTTTCCTAGTTTAATGATAAGTTCTTTATCTACTCCTGTAATTTTTTCAGTTATTTCTGGAGTATATTCACCTGCTAAGTCCATTAATAACTGAAACACTGTTTTACATTCAATTCCGTTTATGTTGTAAGTTCCGGTAAGATTCGCTTCCTTAACGTTTGTCCGAGATAGGGTTTTATGAGAGTTAGAAGGTTCATGCCATATCACATATGCATCTGCCTTTTGAGCATCAATCTCTTTTCCCCGTAACATCTTTCCAGTATCAATTCTCACTAGATAGGGACAATTTGTATGTTCTAAGATAAAAGTTCTATCATATAAATTATTTTGAAATATAACATTCATAATTCCTAGTGCTAACGCACTATCTGTAGCAGGTTTTAATCCGATATATTCATCTGCTTTTGATGCAGTAACTGTGAATCGAGGATCTATGACTATCACTTGAGTTCCATATTCTTTGGCATCCAAGACCTTTCTCATATTTTGTAAAGGCATTGATTCAGCAGGGTTCGTACCCCATATTACAAGTAATTCAGGATATTTTCTTTGCCAAAATTCCCCATGTAAATACAAATAAGGAAATTGATGCCCTAAAATTATCCTACTTCCGCAAGGTAACCCCGCATCCCCATATCCCCACGCACTCACACGTGTACTTTGAGTTAAGCTAGCTAATCTAAGGTATGCACCAAATTTTGTGGTCCCTGCCCCAGGACCGCCTAAAACCCATCCAATCGATTTCCATCCATATTTTTCAGATATAGATTTAAACTTAGAAACAATTAAATCATACGCTTCTTCCCATGATATTCTTTCAAATTTCCCTTCACCTCTTTCACCTATTCGTTTCATTGGATATTGAATACGATCTGAGTGATAAGTAATCTCTAAACTGGTTAACCCTCTGAGACATATCCTTCGATCTTTTTCGTTTGGAAAATCAGCAGGTTCCAATTTAACTATATGATCTCCTTTTAAGTGAGCAATTATTCCACAGCCATCAATTCCACAATGAGCTGGACATACAGTCCTTATAAGCTTAACATCTTCGCTTTTTGCCATGTACAATCACAACAATCTAAATTTTTCAAAATGAATTATTAAATATTAGTAAAAATAATGAAAAACGTATAATAATAATTATTAGAAATCTTTAATAAAATTAACATTGAAATCTGTAAATAAAACATAAATGTAAGTAAAATTATGATTTCAGAGGATGTAAAATATTTAATCCAACCAATTACGATTGGAGATGTGGAAATTAGCAATAGAATAATGATGGCGCTTATGAATTCAAGATTTGGCCACGATGGATAGGTTACTGACAAATATGTAGATTATTATGCAGAAAGAGCTAAAGGAGGCGCAGGTTTTATCTGAATAGAATTGGCCATTGTAGATTATTCTGTTAGAAGTACGGCAGGTAAAGGTATGATTGCTACTGATGACGACAAGTACTTACAAGGGTTACAGAAATTATCAGATTCAATTAACAATAATGGGTCTGTTGCGGTTATGGAATTATCTAATGAAGGTAGATACTGTCATTCAGGCTTGACAGGAATGCAACATGTAGCACCTTCCCCTCTTCCGGGTTTTAATGGAAGAGGTGAAATGCCAAGAGAATTAACCACTGAGGAAGTGGAAGAGTTAGTTAAAAAATTTGGAGATTCAGCAAGACTATGCGCTGAAGCAGGATATAAGGGTGTAGCTGTAGGTATGGAACCTAATATTAAATTACTCAATACGTTAAAAGAGAAGCTTCCAAATATACATTCGATAGGAGATTGTTCACAGGCTCGAAGGATGTTAGAAGCAATTCATGAGGGAATTGCCATTGGTAAAAAACTATGATTTTTGAACCCCAGTTTATTCATAAATTATTTAATGTCATCTTTTTTTAATTAAAAACCATAGTTTTTGTATTAGTTTTAAGTTCGTTATGATATCTCGAACATTAATACAAACTTGTGTCAAATTTTGTTGATATATAATTCAAAACAATGGAAAAGATTTTAAAGCTATTATTATTACTCAATAAAATTACGGTAGTAAAGATGTCTTTCTTAAAAAAAGACAAAGTTGTGATCATTTGAGAGAAGCCAAGGGAAAAATTACTACTAAAAAATCTGGTAATGGTGGTTATAAAAGTGCTTGGATCTACATTCCAAGCAAGGTCTATAAAGACGGTTTATTTCCATTTCATGATGATGAAGAAGTAATAATTGAAATAGAAGATGAATCTTTGATAATAAGCAGAAATGACGATCGTTCTAAAATCCTAAGAGAATTTGGTATTGAAAATGCGACACTTCCAAAATTATTAGAAATTAAGGCTGTAGAAAATAAACATCAACCATTCCTTTACTTTAAGGATGAAGTTTATTCATATCAAGAGATAAATAAAAGTTCAAATAGAGTTGCACATGGGATTTTAGAATTAATGGGTGAATTGGATTTAAAAAAGCCAATAGTATCATTGCTGATGAATAACTGCCCAGATTTCATTTTTACTTGGTTTGGTATAGCTAAAGCAGGAGGTATTTTTGTACCTCTTGATAACTCATTGGAAAAATATGAATTAGAACATATACTGGATGACAGTGATACTGAAATTTTAATTTTGGATTATGAATTTCTAGCAAATTTTGAGAAGATTGAAAACAGACTACATAAAATAAAGAAAATTTTGATTCGAAATGCACCTTCAGATTTCAATTTTAATAATAAATACAAAAACTTTCAGGTGATTTTTACTTCAAATGTAAAAAATCCTAATATTAATATATATAATGACGATCCTATTGAAATACTATATACTTCAGGTGGCACTGGAAAACCCAAAGGAGTTTTGTATAGGAATGTTGTTTTAGCTGGTATAACAATAGGATTTGAATTAAATAAAATAGGTTTAAATGAAATAGCAAAAATTTATTGCCCATTACCATTGTCTCATGGGGTTACCCATATTTTTGCAATAATACCCTCACTATTTTATAATAAATCAATAATAATCACAGAAGCTTTTAATCCTTCAACTTTTTGGAAAGAAATTAAAAAATATGAACCTACTTGTTTTTGTTATTTTGGAGGTTATTTAACAGATCTATTGGATAAAAGAGCTAAAGTAAATGACCGCGTTCATTCTATCAAATTCGCCTTTGGATTTGGGACAGAAATAGATTTGTGGAATGCATTTGAAAAAAGGTTTGGTATTTTTTTATACGAGTGTTGGTCGCATTATGAAGGGATTGGCATAACAATGAATAAAATCGGATCTAAAGGTGGCAAAATCGGTTCAATTGGAAAACCATTAGATTTCATCGAATTGAAAATTGTAGATTCAGAAGGAAATGAGTTACCTCCTGGTCCTAATAATATTGGGGAAATAATTGTTCGAAGAAAATCAGGGGCTGTATTTGAATACTATAAAAAACCAGAAAATGAAGATGTTACAATAGGAGAGAATAATTGGGTTAATTCAGGCGATTTCGGTTATAAAGATTATGAGGGATACATCTATTTCAAAGGAAAAAGAACAGAAGTTATACAAAAAGGCAATGATACGATTTTTACCAGAGATATTGAGCGAATGGCAAAGTCTCACCCAAATATTATTGAAACTTCTGTTATTCCTATTTCTAATGGAAATGTTTCAAAGATTGATTTCAAAATTGTTGCTGTTAAAGTGAAAAATAGTTCTATAACTCATAGAGAACTCAGTGATCACTTGTATCATAATCTAGCCTATTTTCATGTACCAAGGTTCATCGAATTTAAAGAAGAATTACCAAATGTCCACAATACTACATTGCTTAAGAGGTTTCTGAAAGAAGAGTGGGATAGTGGAAAATCGAGAAATTCTACTTGGGATACTCAAACACATGATTTCTTAAAATAAAATTTGATAATTTTACGAACGTAAAAAATAGGTTACTTATCATCAGAAATGAAAAGAATTTAAATTTCTATAATAATTTTACAAGTTAAATTTATTGTTTTAATTAATACCAAAATAGGTGTTTTTGCTTTATGGACGCGGACAGTCAAATCGAATTGAACACTGGGAATGAAAAGGGACATATTAAAATAGATTGGGGAAGACAAGGGGGTGTAATATTGGCTTACATTGTTGTTCTCTTGGGGTATTACGGAATAATAGCGAATACTATGATGACTGATTCATTAGGTGATTGGATTTCTTTTGTGGATATGGATAAAACCATCCTCTTTTGGACGTATACCACCTATATTAGAAACTTCTTTCTACCTGCCTTATTGTTATTTTTTGTGTGCTTTTTATTGACTTATAAAGAAGATATTCCTCACTATGGAATTAAAGCTTCAATTTGGTTAGTACCCTTAGTTATCGCAGAAGGATTCATATTCTATGCGATAATGTTTGGATTTAGTAGCGAACCTATTATCCTAAAATTTACCCGTATCGAGGGGTATTTGGATATAATAATTATATTTGGTGTAGCTATTTCTGGAGCAGTTTGTGGAATGAAAACTAAACAATTCGTGCTAGCGAAAAAAGTGATATAATTGATTTTATCTTTAGAATAAAACCACAAGGGAATAGAATTTATTAACATAAATATATTAACTATTTTTGTAAATGTTTTAACATATCACACACCATCAATGGTCTAAATCCTACATCTTTAGTTTATTACACAACAAATTAAAGCTTGAGATTTCAGAGTCCTTCAAAAAAAAGTAAAAAAAAAAAGATAAAATTTAATTTTAAAATTGTTTTGCCTTTAAATTACTAATTACGTTTCTTTTTTCTCATTATAGTATAGATAATACCAAGCATCGAAGCTGCAGTAAATGTCAATGTAAGAAGTAATGGAGCGCCTGGAATTAGAGGAAACTCACCAGCACCTGGAGTGTAACTCAGGAATTGCGCTGAGATACCTCCCCAGTGACCAGCAGGTCTATTATCCCTATCAAGTACCCACCACGTATCCCAGTTAGCCCACATGGCTTCTCCACCTTTAGTCTGGTACGCATAGATCATCGGAAATAACTCGTTCTGCTCTTTGTTAGCGATCTTACCGATATATTCTTTCTTACGAATTGGTTCTGACATGTACATAACAGCTAACCAGTTATCAATATCCGTATCATAGGAAAATCCGAAGTTCCATGTTGGCCACCATTCTGTTACAGTCCCTGGCCAATTGCGCCAAGACCCTTTATTGGGATCTCCATAATTTGCAGCGATCCATCCTTCTGGAATAGTCATAGGCATGTGATAATCCATAACCCAAGCCGATGCCGACCAAATCGAAGATACTCCATCGAGAGTTTTCGTCCAATAAGAACTCACTGCGTGACTCCAAATACTGGTACCGGCTGGAACCTTATTATCTGCGTCTTGTACTATAGCGACTCCAAGCAGATTACAAGCCAATTCGAATTGATCTGCTAACTCTTGATGTTGTTGATCCCAGTAAAAGTTAACTGTAAATATAGGATTCGAGGCTGCAGTGGCTTTCCAGGCTGTGTCAGAACTTGCGATGGTCAACCCTTCATCTTCCAAACGTTTTGTAAAATTAATAGGCCACCATTCATGCGTTAATGAACGTGGATCTGAGCCATTTTGGTTAAGTAAAGCTAGTCGGGCATGGGTGAGATTCGTTGTTGGTAGATTTATACTATCATTTTTAAATATATTAGCTGCACCTACCAAGCCGGTTCCTCGAACTGCCCTACCTCTCAAATCGACATCTATCATTGTGTCATAATCAAATGCATACGTAAGTGCTTCGCGAAGGGCAATAGGTATTCCTTGCGCTTTTGGGGTTCCTTGCTCTTGGGCATAATAGACACTTAAAATATAAGGGTCAACATATGAAAAATTAGTTAGCCACCAATCAGGCCAGCCGATATTCTTTCCACCACCCCAAAATGTTTCATTGATAGAATTCAATGTGATCTGTGTTTGATATTCTGAGACGTAATCTTCAAAATAGTTAATGTTAGGGTCAGCCATTACAGCAGCGTAATCGATAGGCATTGTCATTGAATCATAGGCATAATCTATCTCGTGAGTAAGCAATGCGGCATTTCGCGCATCTTTCCCTAAATCACCTGGTGCGAATTGAGCAAGCTCGTATCGCTCGACATCATACCAACCATCAGCTTCAAGGGCTGTTCTGTTCCAATAATCTTCAAATTTTACCATTACACCTCGATCTGCTAATTCATCATGTTCAACATATTTATACGGTCCAGTACCAATCAAATCATTGCCGTTGGCATACCCATAAATAGCTGTGTCAGAATAATCAGCCTCATAAGCCGCCATTGACATCATTTGAGTCCATACAGCTCCTTCCATTCCATAGGTGTTATAACTGTTCCAATGAACTTTGACTGTTCCGCCTGAAACCCCATCAGGTCCGGTAGGATCGATTATTTCTACCCATCTGACCATCGGAATCTGATCATATGGAGCCCAATGTATAAAATTAAGTGCAACAGAATCCCAACCTCCGTATGGGTTAGAATTGTTAGCAATTATTGGGCTAACTCCGTCAGGATCGCTAAGATAGTAATATGAATATCTAGTTGGGTCGGGTGGTGACCAGGGAGCAGATGTTGCAGCTGGGGCATCATATTCAGATAAATTCCAATTTTCGTCGTAATATTGAGACCAATCTGATTCTGGATCCCAGATGTTTGCTGTATTTCTCTGATCGTATATTCCATTTGCATTACCGGTCAAATTACCTGAGATTACATACGCTCTATCGATATTCCATTTCATAACACTGGCATTCCAATCTGATCCATCATGGAATTTTACTCCATCTCTGAGGTAGAATGTGATTGCTTCTCTTCCACCAGAGTTATTGAAGCCCAATGAATTATTGCTTCCTACTCGATATGTTGTTTCCCAACTGGTAGCGAGGATTGGCCACCATTCATCCTCTTTTGGGATGCCTGGTCTAAGACCTCCCCAATAGTCAGCATATCCCGACATAGGAAATTCCAGAGCGTAAGCACGGTATGTCATTAGAATGTTATATCCATCAGTTGACCATGGATCCCAGTTTCCTGTAACAATCTGTGCTGAAGATGAACTTCTAAACGTAATCGGTGCTGCAATTACAGGTGCAGCAATGGCCGGAAGAACTGGCATGATTATCGAAGATATCAATAAGAAAAAAGCTAAATACTTTGAAAGTTTTTTCATTTTTTTTTTTCTCCTTATCACTTATTAAAAGCTTTAATTCTTTTAGTTTAGATATTTTTACTAAATAATCATTACTTAGTAAAGTTAATATAAGGTTACGACAATTAACTATTTAAAGTTTTCAAATTTACTGCATTACGAACGTAAATATCTTGAAAAAAAACCGTAATTGTTAAATAAGTTTCTTTTTTTCTTAAACCATATTTCAGAAAATAAAAATATGGTTTAAACTGTATCATAAATGGGGTAAAAAAATGGCTCGCCAAGCACGGAACATGATGAAATATGTCTTTAAGCGAATATTACTGATGTTTCCTATTTTAATCGCAGTGTTAATTTTTACTTGGATTTTATCTCATTTGATGTCTGTAAGTCCCGAATTGAATAAACTTGCGGGTGTAATGGACCGAAACGTTTTTGAAAGAGAATTGAGAAGAATTGGGTGGTATGACCCATGGTATGTAAAACTTGGTATATATCTCAAAAACTTCTTTACTGGAGATTGGGGTGAATCATTTATTGTGTTACCTGGGGAAAAAGTAATTCATGTTATCGCAACAATTTTTCCAAAAACTATTGAATTAATGCTATTTTCGATTATTATCGTTCCTATCATTTCCATTAAATTAGGAGTTACTTCAGCAAAAGATAGAAATAAACCAAAGGATAGCCTAATTCGAGGTATAGCCATCCTCGGAGCAGGATTTCCAGTATTCTATATTGCTTCACTTGTACAAATAGGTATTGGCATTACGGTGAGAAATTTTTCTTATGGTGGATTTTATATTCCAGTTGTATTTTCAAACAATCCTTCTTTGGCGAATCCAGTTCCTACTGGAGGAGCTAGTACAGGATTTAGATTTATTGATAGTATTATATATAATGATCAAATTTATTTGTGGGATACTCTTCTGCATTTGATTCTCCCTGTGTTTTGTATGATCTTTGTATCTTTATCTGGTGTCACTCGGCAAATGCGATCTAGTATGTTAGATGTGTTGGATCAGGATTATGTTAGAACTGCGCGTGCTAAGGGTGTTAAAGAAAAAGATGTAATAAATAAACATGCTCTACGAAACGGGATACTCCCTACAAGCCATCTTATTATAGGAGGAACTGCCGCAGCACTTTTAGGGTCTCTTTTCGTAGAAGTTACGTTTAATTATTCAGGTATGGGGTATTATTTCCTAGTAGCTATACAAGCCGGTGATTATTTGATAATAAACGGTTTTCTAGTATTTTCTACAATTCTAATAATTTCAGGAACGCTCATAGCGGATGTTGCTTACACAATTATCGATCCCCGAATAATCTATTAAAAAATTGAAATGTGATCAAATGACCCAAATTCAAATTGAAAAATCACTAACTGAGGAACGTTTCCCTTCTTTGAATAAAGGGAAAATTAAAAAATATTTAAAGTTCTATTTAATACCTGGTTGGCGAGAACCTGAATTCAGTTCTACTGAATTTGAAATAGGTAAAATAAAATCCAAACGAAAACTATTTAGACGCCTTCTTACACCGTTAACAATTACGGGAATCGCAATGATCTTGTTCTTAGCTATATTGGCTGTATTCTCTGCCTGGCTTACTCCATACTCATTACAACTATTATCTAGACCTTATACTCCTCCGGGTGGAACACCATTCGCGCCACCATCTCCAGAACACCCGTTAGGCACGACAAAATATGCGTACGATATTCTTGGTAGATTAATTTGGGGTGCTAGAACAGCACTTACAGCAGCAGCACTTCCAGTTTTGATTTCTACGGCAGGTGGGATAGTAGTTGGGACAATTTCAGCATATTTTGGTGGAGTCGTTGACTCGATTATCATGCGTTTTGTTGATTTTTGGTTCGCGTTTCCTTTATTAATTCTTATTATAATTATCTCTCCTATGGTAGGGCAAGATTTATATAATCTTCTGCTTCTCTATGGTATATTCTTTATACCAAGTAGTGCCAGATGGGTGAGAGCCTTAGTTTTACAAGTAAGGCAGAACATTTATGTCAGAGCAGCAATAACTAGTGGTGCGGCGAAGTTTAAGGTTATGTTTAAACATATCCTACCGAATGCGCTGTCACCGATCATTGTTGGTTTCTTTGGATCAATGGGAGGTGCAATCTTAGGTTTTGCAAGCATAGCATATTTAGGATTAAGCGATGCGACTGTTGCAGATTGGGGAACGGATATTAATTATGGAAGAGATGTGACTAGCGCGACGTGGGCTCTTTTCTGGCCAGGAATTTTTATCGCAATAGCTGCGATTGGTTTTATGCTAATAGGTGATGGTTTGCGGGATGCATTAGATCCTAGATTACATATATAGATATGAGGGAAAATTAAACGGATGATATTTCAAACATATGTTCCAAATTTTGGATATTCTTTAATAGAAGTTGGAGGCATGCTAATCGGATTACTAATAATTCTACTTTTTAGTTTAAATCTATTTTATAAAGATAAGAAAACAACAAAAAGTATTGTGAAAAAGGGTTCCCTGGTTACTTGTTTAATTAGCTTTGGTATCATTTTTGGGATTAGAGTTCTTTTTGAAGTATTGGGATTATTTAGTCCAATATTTAGAATTTTTAACGAGGATCTCCTTTTTTTTGCTTTGATGGTGACGGTATTTTATTTTTTACATAAACCGTTAATAAATAAGTATGGTTTTTCCAGAATTTCAAGAGAGGATGATTCAGCATATCTTAATTTTAGAAAATTCTTTTTTTATTTAATGGTGGTTACATGGGTTGCCGCTGCATTTTTCCTTTCAATTCCGATTCTTAACATTCCAATGGAAACCCCAGATGTTTTTAATCTTGGTATATTATGGACGTTTGCAACACTTGCGATTGACTTTTTCATTACCACAATAGTTAACAGATCTCTGCCAACTGATAAACGGGTTGCAAAAAGTATTATTAAAAGTTCAATGTATTATAGTGGGTTGATCGTATTTGGCTTGTGGTCATTTCAACAAATTATATTTGAATTGTATTTGAATAGATGGTTAGGAATTGTCATTTTTAAGCAAGATATTCGTGTAACAATTCTTGTAGTTTCAGGTTTATATATAATTTTCTTTTTCAACCTCCTTAAAACCAAGTTTTTGCCAGAAAGTAGTGAAAAAAGTTCAAAACGAGTTCAACAACTTTTACAATTAGAATTAGAAAAACAGATAGGCAATAATAATGAAACAGAAAGCATCTTGGAATACCAGGACTCCACTCCTGATACTAAGAGGGGAGAGGGATCAATCCGACTTCCAGAAGGTATTTCTTTTAAATTTTATATTTATTTTATCAAGAAATTTAATAAATCTAATTTATCAGACGAAGAAATAGTAGTATCAAAGAGGATATTTGATAACAAGTTCAATACTATTCTTACGGCACTTTTATGGGGTGTTATGATATTAACTTATGCAATTTCAATACTATTAAGACCAAATCTAATAGCAGAAGTTCTTTTTCTTAGCGTTTCTTGTGCTTTTTTCTTAGTTCTTGGTGATTTTTTCCTTATTTTACTATTTGATAGGATGAATTCTGTCCATAATCGTGTTCCGAAAATGTTGCTACGAGGTTCAATTTTACTTGGTGGGATAATAACATTTTGGATTTGGATTGGACCATTCTTTATAATTTATTTGTATCTTTTTGTTTGGTTAAATGACCCATTCATTATGTTTATTACAAATGTGGTACTTCTTTCAACCATTTTGTTTTTTGTAGGCTCTAGAATTGTAAGATGGTATGCGGGATCGGTAAAAATGTGGAATAAATCAAAAAAAAAAGCGGCTCGCATTAGTCTTGCGTGGCTTATTATCAATCTGCCATTGAGGCTCTTTTTAGTTCTTGAGACATTATTAATATCTTTAGCATTACTGGTACCATTAACTTTAGGGTGGATCGCTGTGCTAAGTGATTTGTTAATTACTGGTATTAATATAGTTATTGGGACAGTTTTGGTTTTAAAACTTTATAAAAGGAAATTTCTTGATTCTTTAAGATTTGCAATTGGTACTCAAATTATAATGCTTATGATAACAATTGCTTTAAAACACCTTAAGGTTGGAGATCTTGTCGGAGGGGGAATATTTGGATTTTTTCAAAATATTTTCTCTATAATGTTTTTCACAATACATGATATTCGTATCTCAATGTTCGTCGCCACTGGAATTTATATTCTCTCGGTTTTTGTTTCCTTAAGAATAAAATTTACACCAGATACATCTAAAACAGTGATGGAAAAGTTCCGAAAAGCTCTAAAAGATATTGAGGAAATTGATCTACCAACCTCTGTGGGCAATGGAAATAAAATTATTTTAGATGTTAAAAATCTTACAACTTATTTTAACACAGAAGAGGGGATTGTAAAAGCTGTTGAGGGTGTCTCTTTTCAAATCAAGGAAGGTGAAACTCTCGGTCTTGTAGGAGAAACTGGTTGTGGAAAATCTGTAACTGCTTTATCTATCCTTAAACTAGTTCGTCCTCCAGGTGAAATAAAAAGTGGGCAGGTTTTTTTTGAAGGGGAAGATTTACATCAAAAATCTGATGATGAATTTCTGCGTTATCGTGGAAGTAAAATTACCATGATTTTTCAAGATCCACTTAACTCCTTAAATCCGGTGTTTAAAATAGGTGATCAAATCTCTGAGGTGTATCAATTGCATTTGGAAGATGAATTATTGGTGGAAGCTGTGAAAAAAAACACAAGTATTTATAGTGTTGCTCGAAAACGAAGTCAAAAAATGCTTAAAGATTTAAATATACCAACACCACGGTTAATATTTGATAGGTATCCACATGAGTTAAGTGGAGGAATGCGCCAACGTGTTCAGATTGCTATGGGACTAGCTTGCAGTCCTAAATTATTGATAGCGGATGAACCAACTACCGCGTTAGATGTCACAATTCAAAATCAGATTTTAAAATTAATGAAAGACTTGAAGAAAAAATATAATACCTCAATATTGTTTATTACTCATGATTTAGGAATTATTTCAAAAATGTGTGATCGCGTTGCTGTAATGTACTGCGGGTTTATAGTTGAATACGGCGATATAGAAAAATTATTCAGAACACCTTATCATCCTTATGCTAGAGGTCTTATAGCAGCTGTACCAGTTGTAGGAAAAAGGAGGAAAATACTTGATGTTATACCCGGAACAGTACCAAACTTGATATATCCACCTTCAGGTTGCAGATTTCATCCACGATGTCAATACTGTTTTGAACCATGCGATTCAGAGATTCCTAGAAGCTTAGAAATAGAACCCGAGTATTTCGTAGCTTGTCATCTTTATGATCCTCAGTATAAAGATCTTGCTGAGATATCAATAAAAAAAGCAGAGAGCCAAATAATTGAAAAATGAAAACTAAGATTTAATAAAAAGTGGAATAAAAACAAAATTTGAACAAATTTTAAAAAAGAGAGACGATCTAAAATGCTGCAAATTATAGGTAATTTAACAATTGGAGAATTGACGCTTACTATCATCATTAATGTTCTTTTATTACTCATTGGATTTTTATTAATAAGAAGATCTGCTAGAAAGAAGGAGTGGGATGATTCAGCCCGTACAGCTATAAAAATAGTTTCGTTTTGGACTTTAATAAATTTAAGTCTTGAAGTTGTAATCCAGATTACTCTTGGAAACAACTTAATTTTGGATCTTTTAAGAGTGGCACTTTTAGTAGTAATTTCGTCATATGTAGTACATTTGTGGTATAAAAAAGATATTAAAGAATCTTTATTGTTTACCGCAATTTTACAAGCTTTAATTTATTTGACGGGATTTGTCATTAGAATAATGTTTGAAAATATGTTCATAATGACACAAGGTGGTAATCAAAGTCAGAGTTGGATGACTTCTGGCATGATGTTCTACTTTCTTGTTATCATTATGATTGGTATTACTGTTTTTAATGTGAATTGGGGAGATAAGATACAGTTTGTAAAAGAAAGAAATATTATTATTTTTTTATCTGTTATTCCTGGTATTATTTTCGCAAATTTTCTTTTTGCTAACCAAGGAAGGTTATTTGTTGGTAGTTTTGCATTGAATTTACTTTTTGGCATTCCGGTTCCAATAATTGCAAGTATTATTTTAAAACTGATCTTTCAAAGTAGATTATCTTTTGAAGATATTAGAGATCTTACTATTCTTGAACATGGTAAAATATTATTAGAAGTAAATAATTTAAAGGTATATTACCCTCTCATTGGAGGAATGCTCAAAAGATCATTTGGTTCTGTTAAAGCTGTTGATGGAATCAGTTTTGACATCAAAACTGGGGAAACAGTAGGATTAGTAGGTGAAAGTGGCTGCGGAAAAACTACGGTTGCCCTTGCAATCTTAGGATTAATACCAAAAGAAGTGGGGGAAATTATATTTAATAATGAAACCATCCCTGACGATTATCCAAAATTTCTAAGGCGAAAAATACAGATTGTTTATCAAGATCCTGATGCTTCTCTGAATCCTCGAATGAAAATTGTTAATATATTAGCAGAACCATTGAAAAATTTATTAGGTATTACCAAAGGATATGAAATAAGAAGACGTGTCTTAAAATTGCTAGATGAGGTATCATTAAAACGAGAGCACATGGATCGTTACCCTCATGAGTTTTCTGGTGGTCAAAAACAAAGAATAATTATTGCGAGAGCTCTAGCAAGTAATCCTGAGTTAATTATACTAGATGAGCCTACCTCTGCTTTAGATGTATCTGTTCAAGCTCAGATTCTTAACTTACTAAAAGATTTGCAGAAGACTTACGGGTATGGTTTTATGTTTATAACTCACAACTTAGCTGTTGTCAATCATATTGCTGATAGAGTTGCCGTTATGTATCTTGGCAAATTTGTTGAAATTGGAGAAACTGATCAAATTTTCTCTAGACCTACACACCCTTATACAATAGCTCTTTTAGAATCTAGAACCGAACTCGACCCTAGTAATAAAGAAATACGGTTTGTAATTAAGGGAGAAGTTCCAAGCCCTATAGCACCTCCTCCTGGGTGTACCTTTAATCCTCGGTGTATATCAGAAGCAAGAACCAATGAGTGTATGCGTAAAACACCTCATAAGATAAAGATTGAAGATGGTCATTTTATTTGGTGTGTAAATCCTCCCATTTCAATGCAGGCAGAAATTGCATTGGGACATGGAGAATCAGATGTAACCACTTTAGATAACTAATTTGAATGTACACTTCTTCTGATTAAATACTTTTTTTCCATTTGTTTTTTCCTATTTTTAATTTACCCACTTTTTTTAAAATTTTTGATTAAAAATCAGAATTTTAAAAGTAATTTTATCTGAATATGAATATAAGTTGTCTATTCAAGTGGGATAAATGCCGAGAAACATAAATTTAAATTTATGATGTAGGTTATTTATATATCTGATTAGGTTTAAGTGTAGAACAATTACATAAAGATAATTTTCACTAATTTTTTGAACTGTGAGTGTGTTTTAAAGATGGAAGTTTTTTTGAAAAGAGCGGAAAAACCATTTAAAGATAGAATTGGAGAAGAAACAACAAATTTAATGTTCGGGGAAATAAAGAAGGCTACAAATGAAATTCCTGCAAAGTTTCGACGAACAGTTGGCTCAGAAATCCCGAAATATCTGTTTAATTTATCTCGAGACCTTGAAAACTTATCTCCTGAAATTATTGAGAGTGTACTTAACCATGTTTTAATATTTGCCAAATCGCTTAAGGGTTTACTCAATAAGGATAGAAACCAAGTAAATCAGCTTTTGGTTAAGAGAAGTGATAACAAGACGCGAAATCTCTTAGATTTAATGCGTGTATTCGTTGAAAAAGCTATGAATAGCGAAATTATGAAGAATCAAGCAAGTTTCGAAGAGATTCTCTCAACTTTATTTGGTAGTAAAACAGAGGTAACTCAGTTTAATGATATAGAGTTATTTATAAAAAGAGCAGAGAAAAATTTTACTCTTAAAATAGGGGAGGAAAAATCACATTATTATTCAGTACATATTATTAAAGCTCTTTCTGAGGTTGATGAAAAATTACGGGATTATTTTAGTTCTGAAATTTCAAAATATTTATTCAAGTTCTCGCAGAGTATAGAAAATTTAGTACCGGAAACGTTAAGTAGAATGTTAAATCATGTGGTGGTGTTCACCAAATCTATCGCTAATTCTAATGGAAAAACATCGGATCAGATAAATCAAGAGATAATAAAAAGAAGTAATAATAAATTATTTACATTATTGGATTTATTTAAAGCGTTCCTAGAGGCTGTTAAAGAGAATAATCTACTAGAATCTAGTGATAGCTTAGAAGATATATTAACTCATTTGTTAGGAGAAGAAGAAAAACGTGTTCAATTTTCGGATGTTGAAGCTTTCCTAAAACGGGCAGAGAAAAAATATGCTATGATAGTTGGGCAAGATATGATTGAAATGTTAAATGAAGAACTGTTAGAATCTATAAATCAAATGCCCGAACAACATAGAGAATATCTAGGCTCTGATTTAGCAAAATTTCTATTTAAATTTTCAGAATCTGCTTCATACCATGAACCAGAAGCAGTGGAGTTAGTGTTTAATGGGGCTATTATATTTTCCAATTCGTTAGTAGAATTAAACGATCTAAATAATGCTGAGATAAACCAATTCATAATTAATAGATCTAATCATAAAGTTAGGAGTTTGTTTGATCTTTATAAAGCCTTCTTAGAGAAGATCAAGATAAGAATGCCATTGTCTTCAGATCCAAATTTTGATGAGATCCTTGTTCATACTCTTGGTAAATATGATGGACCTAAAGTGTTTGATAAAGGGGGATTAATTCATGATTTATTGGCTGATTACCATGAAGAAATTCCATTGTCAAAAGAACATTTTAGTTGGGCTAAAGCGATTGCCGAAATCATTCCAAGATTTTTAGAAATTCTCCCGAATCCAGAAGGGGATCGAATTTTAGACTTTTTGTGGAAAAATAAGTTCCCTGAAGACCAGATTCATGAACAATATAGAGAACGGCTCTCAGAATTTCCTAGAGAGAAGGAGAAATCATTTACGTTTCGATTATTGAATATGCTGACAAATCAAATTTTGATTGAGGAGGAGAAGGATCGTTCCTTAACAGGAGCTTTAGCATTTAGAATTCTGGGGTCAATTTTTATTGAAATGTTTGGGGGAAGAAATGCTCAAATTAGATCAATAAGACTTACGCAATTACTGAAAGATAGACAAATTGCTAATAAAGAGAAAAAGCAAAATATTGACGATCATATTAACAAAATCCTTGAAGAAGATCTAAAAGCTATCCAGCAACGAACAATGACAATAAATACGATAGTTCCTGTACTAAGCAAAAAAGGTTACTTTATTAAAACCTATGATATAGTCACTAAGGATTTTCCAGAGTTAATTATTAAAATAATTACGTATCGTGAAGAAGAACGCTTAAAAGATATAGGAAAAGAATATAAGAAGTCTAGTCTTTCAGGAGAAATTATACCTCTTGTAAACGGTTTTCTGCAAAAACTTGAGTTAGCAGTGAGATTTTATAAAAAATACTTTGAAGAGATGTATTCAATAGCATTTGATGCCCAAAAAAATATGCTCAGCTTGAGAAAATTCTTTAAATTCTTGGTAGAATTGAGCCAAAACATGGATACGATTGAGTTTTTTGAAAATAAAATTGCAAATACTGAACATTCGATATACAAATCAATAATGAAGTATTTATATACTCCTTTACCAGAAGTTTTTGAAATCACTAGTCTCATTCTTAATGAACAGGAATATCAGAGGAAAATAATGAAATTAGACAGATATCTGAGCAACCAAAAATTAGAACAAGTTCATCTTGATATTAAAGAAACTGAAAAGAAGATTAAAGAATATGAAAATTTTGAAGATTTTGATGCCTCTCAGAAGGTTGTGAACCTTACCAAATTTCTTACTAGAGATAAAAACGATCTTAAGTTTTATGAAACGATGTTTAGACTTCTTAACGAATCAGAAAAAATTTATGATCTTTTAGAAACAAGACTCCAATTTTCTAAGAAACTTCTAACTTTTTCAAACTCTCTAAAAAAAATACATTCAAGTCTTCCATCAGCTTTAGCTGATAATTTAGGAAATTTAACAGAATTTAATCAAGAAATTGATAAAATTATTAAACAATTACAAGAGAAGAGTTCTTCTGGGATACTTTCACCTTTTGAGTTTAGAGAAAAAAACGATAGTGCAGAAATTATCAAGAAAGAATTAATAATTCTATGCTCGGATGATGAATTCACAGGTCATATTAACTTGCTGATGAAGATGTCAGAAGTTACCATATTTGAAGAAATTTAATCAATTTTTATCCTTACTTTTTAGAGTTCTTATAATTAATACACTCTTTGATGAAGTCGAAGTATACTGGGGAAGGCTTATATGGTCTTGACTTAAATTCTGGGTGAAATTGAGTGCCGACCATCCAATGATCCTTCCTCTTTAATTCTATACTGTTAATAATTTCACCCGTTTCATCTCGACTTGAAATAGTCAAACCCTTATTTCTTGCCTCTTCAGTGATGAATCGTTCTTGAATGTGGAACCGGTGCCTAAATCTTTCTAGAATTTCTTTTTGTTTATATGCTTCAAATAATTTTGTATCTTCTTCTATAATAATCTTATTTGCGCCTAATCTCATTGTACCTCCTTTCTCAACTATGCTTTTTTGGTTTTCCAAGAGATCTATTACTGGAAATGGTGTGTTTGGATTGATTTCTACTGAATTGGCACCTTTGAGTCCGAGATATTTTCTACAGAATCCAACAAAAAATAATTGAGCTCCGAAGCATATACCCAGAAATGGAACCTTATTTTCCATAGCATATTCTGCAGAGGAAATCATACCCTCTACAGCTCTTTCCCCAAATCCGGGAGTGAGTAGAATCCCATCACAATCAGCTACTTCATCCCCAACATTTGTTGTTTCATCAATATTAATCATTTTCAATTCAGTTTTATACCCATGATGGGCTGCTGCATCTTCTAATGCAACATTAATGGAAATATAGGAATCAGAAATGTTAAAATACTTACCAGGCATGGCTATTTTTACAGTCTGTTTAGCATTTTTGAATAAATCAACCATTTTAACCCATTCAGAGTAATTAGTAACCTCATTATAAGATACGAGTTTTGCTTTTAGATCAATAAGCTCGCAAATCTGATCTCCCAATCCTTGTTCTTCAAAAAATAATGGTAATTCATAGATAATTTTTAGGTCAGGATTTGAGATTACTGCGTTATCTGGAACATTTGAGTATAATGATATTTTCCGTTTGATTTCTGGATCTAAAGGTTTTTCACTTCGACCTATAATTATATCAGGTTGTAATCCAATACTTTGAAGTAATTTTACTGAATGTTGAGTAGGTTTAGATTTTTGCTGTCCAACTGCTCGCGAATAAGGTACAAGGGTAACATGAATGAAAGCAGTATGTTTAGGGGATTCTAATTTAATTTGCCTGAATGCCTCTAAAAAGATGCTTGATTCTAAATCACCCACGGTTCCCCCGCATTCAATTAATAACACATCTAATTCTTCATTTTCAGCAATCTCCATCAACCTTTCCTTAATAATATTGGTAACATGGGGTATTATTTGAACAGTTTTTCCTAAAAATCTGCCTTTCCTTTCACGAAGAATTGTTGAAAGATATATTTGCCCTGAGGTTATATTATGAGAGGGGTGCATCTCGATACCTAATATCCTAGAATATGTGCCAAAATCTTGATCAATTTCAGAAATTCTATATGTTCTTTCATCAGATTCAAATACGGGTTTAAATTCCCATATTTCTTCCGTGATAAAACATTCTCCATGTTCTATTGGGTTTAAAGTTCCGGGATCTACATTTAAATATGGATCAATTTTAACAACTGAAATTTTAAATCCACGGAATTGAAGAACTTTCCCAATGCTAGCAGTGGCAACACCCTTTCCAATCCCAGACATTACTCCACCTGTTACAAAAACAAATTTACAGTTTGTATTCATAATATCGATTTACTCCTTAATTAATACTAATTCATAAACATTTTAAAATAAAAATATTAAAATCAACCACATTTAATAAGAGTTTCGATGAAATATAAATAATAGTTTAAACCTTTCAAAAATGAGTTGATTTACTTTCCTTTGAAAATGGGATCCTTTTTGGTGATAAGTGATTGTGTTGCTGCACGAAAATCATGAGTTTCAAATAACTCCCTAAGCGCTTGATTTTCCAAATCTAAGGTTTTTGAGGCAATAGATTTAAAATTACTATGCATAATTTGTTTAATTTTAGTTAGTGATAAACTAGGACTGTTGGGAGGGATCAATCTTAAAGCTTGTTTTCTAACATAAGGTATTAATTCATCTGAAGGTAGAACCTTGTTTACTAATCCCAATTTTTCTGCTTCATGAGCAGTGACTTTATCTCCAAAATACATTAGTTCCTTAGCTTTATGAAATCCTACCAAAAAAGGTAATACAAAAGAAGAACTAAATTCTGGAATAACAGCTCGTTTGATGAAATAGAAACCAATCCATGCATCCTCAGCCATATATATTAAATCTGCTCCTATCAATGGCATTGTAATACCTATACCCACAGCTAAACCATTAATTGCTGCGATTACAGGCTTCTTAAAATTCCAAAATTTCATACATGTCCTTTTTTGGGCGATATCCATTAAATCAACATCCTTCATAATTTCAGGAGAGACCGATGTTATGTATTTCATATTAAAATATCCACCAGATGAAAAAGCATTTGCTTCTTTACATCCAGTAATTATTAACACCAGTGCATTTTCGTCTTTCTCCATATCATCAAGTACAGTTTCAATTTCAAGAAAGGTAACTACAGACATCGCATTTCTCCTTTTAGGAATATTAAATGTAAGGGTGCAAATTCCATTTTCCTCTTTTTCATATATAACTTCAGTTAAATCTTCTATTTCCATATTATTACACCTTTCTTATCTATTATTCATGTAAATCCATTAAAAATTGCATTATAAAAGTTTAAATAATTGTCGTAAAGCAAGACTCATAATATGATTCTGAATTTGGGAAGTTCCTCCACCAACTTGGTGGATTCTAGAAATACCAAGTAAGTCACTCATTAAGGTATTGTCACATAATCCAGCACCCCCCATCAGATCTGCGCACCCATAACAAACTCGCTCTGTTAATTTAGCACTCTGAGATTTTAATTGTGAGGCAGTTGTTACAAGAGCTAAATTAATATTTCGTGGAAGTGTCCCGAATTGTTCAATTTTCTCATCAATAATTTGACAAATATGTAACGCTGCTAAGGTGAGACTCATCGTTTTTGCCCACATATCTGCTAAAGGAAAACCGACTCCTTGATATTTTAGTATTTCTTTGTCAAATTGTTTTCTCATATTTGTATATATAACAGCATGAGAAATGGCATTCCATGCCTCTGATACGTTGAGGAGTACAATCCCTAATCTTTCCAAGTTCAAACCTTCAAAAAGATGGTCTCTTCCTCGACCTGGTTTCCCTAATACATATTCGGCCGGGACTCTTAAGTTCTTGAACGTTTCCTTTCCGATATATACTCTGGGAGTCCAAGGGATATTTAATCTTTCAACACTCCATCCTTCCCAGGAAGTATCGACTAAAAATTGAGCCATTGTATTTCCATTGTTTTCCTCTGAAACTGCGTATACTACCGCTAAATCAGCTTTCGCCCCGTTCGTTTGATATATTTTTTCTCCATTCACAATAAAACTGCCATCCGTATTTTCCTTGCAGGTTGTTAACATATGGACCGCATCCGAACCTCGTTCAGGCTCAGTAATGCAGATACACCCAATTTTCTCTCCAGTCACCAATTCTCTAAGTGCATTCAATCGTTCTTCTACATTTTCATGATGAGCCACCAGAGGATTCACACATAAAACATTCGCCCCAATTCCCATTGCTAATTGAGGATCAAAAAAATCAATTGCAAGGCATCTCATGAATTCTGTTGTCATTCCGTATTGTTCATAATTTAATCCTAATTCCTTAAAGCTACTCATCCTTGTAACCAATCCTTCCCTTCCAATTTCAGGAATCCAAGAGTAAAAATCTTCATTATGAGTAATGTTATTTTTTTCCTCAAAACGAAGAAAAAATTTCTGAGTTTGTTTTAAAAATTTAAAGTGCTCTGGTTTTAAAATACTCATTAAATTGTTATTCAGAAAACTATACCGATTTTTTAAATTCATCTTTTCCAAAATTTCGTCATTTATACATTGAACTTGTCCTTTCATCTTTACCATGGAAAAATCTCTTTGTTATTAATATCACATTTGAATTATACTTAGTATTTAATTCAATACTTAAAATAATTTTATCAAAAAATTGTAAAAAAAAAGAAAATTACGTGTTTATTCAAATCAACTATCAATTTTAATTCACTATGCAGAGGATTGGCTAATTTTTCAAATATTTGAAGCACTTTATTCATTCCTATAAGATTTTTGGTTTAATTAACTCATCCTCAATTGAAATCTTGCGTTTTCTCTCAAATATTACTCCTTTCATATTAAGATACTTCGATTAATATTAAGGTAAGGATTAAGGTAAGGATGAAAATAAATGAAATTATGTTATAGAATCCCCATACTTGCCATCAATTTAGTGGAATCAGGTGTATCAAAGGCAATTTTAACATCTAAAACTGCTGGTTTTCCAGAATTTTTGGCTCTTTCAAAAGCAGGTTTGATTTCATTAGGATCAGTAACAACCTCTCCGTAGCAACCAAAACTTTCCGCACACTTAGCATAATTAAACTCGGGGAGATCAACATCAATATGCCTCTTACCCATGAAAATATTTTGACCAGATTTGATCATACCCCAAGCACTATTATTTGCTACTACATAGATGAGATCTTTTAAGCCTAATCTTGAAGCTGTTTCTAAATCTTGAACATTAATCAAAAAGGCACCATCACCTGCTATAGCTACTACTTGTTTGTCCGGTTTCGCCAATTTAGCCCCGATTCCATAGGGAATTGCGGTGCCTAATTGCCCCATACCAACAGCTACAAGAGTCGATAAAGGTGATCTGTCTTTATAGAAATCAACTTGTTCAACCGTACTTGTTGAAATATCTCCACCATCTATAATAAGTATACCATCTTCTTCAATTGTTTCCAATATTTCTTTTATCAGTCTTTTGGGGATAATTGGAGTTTTATCTTTCATAATCTTTTTGTTCATTTTTTCTTGAGTTTTTCGTCGTACTATCACAAGTTCTTCCAACCATTCCCTTCTTTCTACTTTATCGATTTTTTTTACTTCTTCAATACTTTGAATTAAAAACTGTTTTGCATCACCAACAATCCCTAAAGTAAGCGGTTTAGCTCTACCTATTATTGAAGAATCAATGTCCACCTGAATTAGTTGTTGAGTGTTTTTCCAAAAGGGTTCTTCTCCATGAGCTAAGGTAAATGAAAACTTGCATCCAAGAGCTAATATAACATCGGCTTCTGGTGCTACTCTTAAGGAAGGACCTGCTACTGAAGCACCTATTAAACATTTTGATTTATTTGTAAGTGTTCCAATACCCATCACAGATGTAATTACAGGAATCTGCATATATTCTGCAAATTCTTTTAACTCATTCCATGCTTCTGCTCGTGCAATTCCACCTCCGGAAATAATCACGGGTTTTTTTGCGTTAGCCAAGAGATCTAAGGTCTTTGTTATTAAGTCACTACTTATACTTGGATTTGTAATAGCACGATATCTCTCAACTTCAAGAATTTCCAATCTTTCTTCTTCAATTTCTTCAAGAAAGGCATCTTCAAATATTTCCAGTAAGACTGGTTGATGGCGGTTGCCTGTAGCTTCTCTAAACACCTGATGAACTGCATCGGGAATTACCTCTAATCTCCGAACGGTTTTCTGATACTTTGTTATAGGTTTGAAGAGAGTAATTTGATCCAAGTTTCCCTGTAATGTAAATGAATCCTGAAATTTCGAGTTTACTTGTGATACAATCGCAATTACGGGAATATTATCTGCCCATGCTGCGCCCACACCTGCCATTAAGTTTAAAGCACCCGGGCCTACTGTTCCAAAACAAATTCCCGGAGTATTTGTTACTCTTGCCCAAGCATCAGCTGCATGAGCCGCAGATGCTTCATGTCTAAATAATACAGTGTTTATGCCGCTTTCTCTACCCCATTTATATATAGCATCATACATATTAAGAAATTGTCCACCTGGTATACCAAACATATATTTAACATTTTCTTGAAGGAGACATTTTATTAATACGTCCCCCCCATTTATCATCTTCTTTTCTTCTGCCAAATTTTTCACCAAATGATTTGATATTTGTTATTATTTTACCTTTTCCTTTTAACTAGTTATCTAAAATAAATACCCAATGTAAACATTAACATTAGAATATCAGGCGTAGAGTATTTTATTTTAACATCCAACACTGCTGGTCTATTTGAACTTCTTGCCCGTTCAAGAGCAGGTTTAAGTTGATTTGGATCTGTAATAGTTTCCCCGAAACACCCAAAACCTTCTGCACACTTTGCGAAATCAAAATCTGGAAAATCTGTATCTATGAAACGCTTTTGGTACCCAAATTCTTGCCCGACTTTAATCATCCCCCATGCACTGTTATTTCCAATAACATATATTAAGTCTTTCAAACCAAGTCTAACAGCAGTTTCTAAATCTTGTATATTCATCATAAAAGCCCCATCACCTGAAATTGAAATTACCTGTTTTTCAGGTTTTGCCAACTTTGCTGCAATACCATAGGGTACAGATACACCAAGGTGTCCCATACCAATGGCTTGAAGTGATGAGAGAGGTTTTCTGGGTTTGTAGAAATCTATTTGTTCTAGAGCAAAAAATGCCGTATTCCCCGCGTCGATAACTAAAATAGCATCTTCATCCATAAATTGAAATACTTCTTTAATCATTCTTTGGGAATCTATTGGTATTTCATCAGTTGATGCTACTCTCATCTTCGATTCATTCACGCTTTTCCTTTTTTCACTAAGAGAATCACACCATTCTCGTTTATCAATATTATTTGTCTTCTTCGCTTCCTCAAGAATTTGTTTTAGAAACATTTTACAATCTCCTTGAATGCCTAAGGTAATTGGTTTAGAGAAGCCAATTATCCCAGGATCGATATCAACCTGTATCATCTTTTGGTTTTTAGGCCAAGTTGGAGCCCTTCCATGACCCAAAGAAAACCCAAATTTACAACCTAGAGCCAAAACCATATCAGCTTGACTAGTTGCCTGAAAAATTGTACTACTCATTGCTGCTCCAAGATAACAATTTGAAGAAAATTCCATTGTACCAATTCCCATGATTGTAGTCATAACAGGGATCTGTAAATATTCTGCGAATTCTTTTAATTCATCCCAACCCTCTGCCCTCATTACACCCCCACCAGAAACAATTAATGGTTTTTTGGCGTTTTTTAGCATGTGTAATGATTTGCTGATTAGTTCTTTACTAATAGCAGGTTTGTTAAAAGCTCTATATTGCTCTTTCTTTAGAATTGGGATTTCCTCTTCATTAATTTGCTCAACGAGAGCATCTGGAAAGATTTCTAACAATACTGGTTGCGGTCGTCCTCCCGTTGCTTCTCGAAATATTTTTTGAACTGCATCTGGAATTTTTTTTAATTCTCTTACGCTTGTTTGATATTTTGTAATAGGTTTAAATAATGAAACTTGATCTAAATTCCCTTGCAATGTAAAAGTATCTTCTAACGCAATATCAACTTGAGGTACTATTGATACAACAGGGATATTATCGGCCCATGCTGCTGTAACCCCAGGGACGAGATGTGCCGCCCCTGGACCAACCGTTCCAAAACATACACCAGGCTTGTTTGTTACTCTTGCCCAGGCGTCAGCCGCATGTGCTGCTGCTTGTTCGTGACGGAACATGACTGTATCAATTCCTTTCTCTCTCCCCCACCGATAGATTGCATCATACATGGTTAATAATTGTCCTCCTGGAATGCCAAACATATATTTAACATCTTCTTCTACAAGACACTTGATTAGTACATCCCCACCAGAAATTTTTTTACCAGACATTTTAGTCACAACTTAAAAGGATAACGAATTTGATATTAATCTTCATTTTAAGATTTATATAATTAACTAATCGACAAGTAATTAAAAAATTATGATTTTCCAGAATTGAATGGAAATGCATAAAACATTGATTAACAGATTTTAGCAGAAATAGAAGAAAAAAAAATTCATAAAAACTATTAAATTTGTAAGGTGTAACCAGATATTTGATATTATACCAAATAATTAATATTCAGTTTTTACATCAATGACTGCTGGTTTGTTAGAATTTTTAGCACGTTCAAGAGCATTTTTTAATTCATTGGGATCAGATACAGATTCACCATAACATCCAAATGACTCAGCACATTTACCATAATCAAACTCAGGGAGGTCTACATCTATATATCGCTTTTCATACATAAATTGCTGCGCTGTCTTAATCATACCCCATGCGTTGTTGTTAGCTACTATAAAGATCAAGTTTTTTAGGCCCAAACGAGCTGCTGTTTCTAAATCTTGTATATTTATCATAAAACTACCATCCCCCGAAATGGATATCACTTGTTTTTCTGGTTTTGCCAGTTTAGCACCGATACCATAAGGCACTGAAGTTCCTAGGTGCCCCATACCTATTGCTTGAAGCGTCGATAAAGGTTTCCTATCTTTATATAAATGAAGTTGTGCATAAGCTTTCCCGGAGATGTTCCCACCATCTATTATTACTATTGCATCTTCATCAATAAACTCCAACACTTCTTTTACCATCCTTTCTGGGGTGATAGGTATGCGATCACTTGATGCTACTTTCTTCATTGCCATTTCATTTTGCTTTTTTGAGTTAATGAGATTTTCTAACCATTCTCTTGTCTCGATTCTCTCCGTATTTTTTACTTCATTAAGAATTTGAGTTAAAAATGATTTGCAATCAGCCACAATTCCTAAGGAAACAGGTTTATTTCGCCCAATCATGCCAGGATCGATATCAACTTGTATTAATTTTTGTGAATCCTTCCATACGGGCTCTGCACCGTGTCCCAATACAAAAGAAAACTTATTACCGAGACTTAAAACCACATCAGCTTCACGTCCCATTGTCATCTGAGCTCCTATCGATATTCCTAAATGACATTTTGATTGATTTGAGATTGTACCAATTCCCATTAAAGTAGTTATTACAGGGATTTGCAAATACTCTGCAAATTCTTGTATCTCCTTCTCTGCTTCAGCCCGAGCAACTCCTCCACCTGAGATAATTAAAGGATTTTTCGCGTTTAACAGTAAGTTGAGAGAATCCTTTATTAATTGATTATCAACTGCTGGCTTTCCAACTGCCCGGTATTGATATTTAGTAAGAATTGAGACCTTTTCTTCTTCAATTTCTCCAATTAATGCATCTTCTTGCAGTTCTAATAAGACGGGGCCAGGACGTCCTCCAGTGGCTTCTCGAAAAGCTTTACGGACCGCATCAGGTATTTCTTGTATCTTACGGACAGTTTTTTGGTATTTAGTAATAGGCTTAAACATTGTTGTTTGGTCTAATCCTGACTGGTACATGAATCTATCATAATCTCGACTATGTATTTGGGCCACTATTGCAATTACAGGGATATTATCGGCCCAAGCAGCCCCCACACCTGGAACTAAGTGCATCGCTCCAGGACCAACTGTTCCCATGCACACTCCTGGTGTATTAGTAACCCTAGCCCACGCATCGGCTGCATGTGCTGCAGCTTGTTCATGTCGAAACATAACGGTGTTAATTCCTTTTTCACGACCCCACCGATAAATAGCATCATAAATTGTTAAGAGCTGACCCCCGACAATCCCAAATATATATTTAACGTTTTCTTCTAATAGGCACTTAGTTACAATCTCGCCACCACTAATTTTTTTAACATCTACCATAATAATCACAATTTAATAATATATTGAGTATGAATTAATCTTGATTTTTAGATTTAGGTAACTATTTGCTCTCATATCAAAACAAAATCTAGGTTTTATTGAATGAGATAAGAACTAATTCAATAAAAAGTAATAGTATTTTATATAATCAATAAGAGAAATTCTCTAGTGAATTTAGAAATCCTCGCAAAGAATCAGGGATATTTCGGATCTTATTATGTTTAACATTTAATTTCTCTAGTGAGTTAATTTTTTTTATGAATTGGGGGATTTCTTCAAGTTCATTATAACTCAAATCTAATTCTTTAAGAAGGGAGAGGTTTTTAATTGAAAATGGAATCTTCTCAAGACCATTTTTTCGTAGTATTAGCTTTTTTAAATAATTAAGAGACCCAATTGATTCAGGGATTGTAGATATCATGAGATATTGATAACTATATTTCTTAAGTGAATTGATATAAAAATCAAGGTCAATTAATTTTGAAAGAGAAAATACGAGATCGAGATTATCTTTGACAAATTTCCACTTGTAATAATTAAAATTCAGAAATTCAACGTGTTTATTGTTTATTATAAGCCAAGGTTCACCTCCTTTAAAATCAGCTAAATTTTGGAAGTTTTTATAGCTTTCTGGATCCAACTCATAATCTCCCTTATCTTCAGCAAATAATGCTTCTAAATCTAAGAAAAACCTTGATTCTTCATGAGAGATACCTAAACCCGAAGCAAATTCTTTATTTCTTAAACGTAATTCTTCTGAAATTAGACCGAAATTTCCCTCATCAAATTTACTTTCAAAGTCATAAAATATTTTTAAAACTAAAGGAGACTTATCATGTTGAATAACCCAGTTTAATGGGGTTATACCTTCTTCCAAATAATTAAGAATTATATATTCAGCAGCAGCAGCCCTTAAAGATGCATCTTGATCAGATATTAAATAGTTTTCGAGGGTGTTAAAGATTTTTTTCGTTCGAAAGCCGATCATTTCTAAAGTTTTGATACTGTATACTCGAGTTTTTGTATTATCACTACCTTCTATTAAGGAAATTAATAGGTCAGCAGCTTTTTCCTTATTCAAACCTCTATTAAGAAAATTGTGTTTAATCTTCTCTAAAATCAATAAATCTTTCATACATCCACTTTTATTGCAAAAAATTAAGGTAATTTTATTATAGATCATTAAAAAAAAGATATTAGTATTATCTTTATTATCATTTAAAATTCTGAAAGTTGATAGAGAGGGATTATGATCCCATACTCATTAAATTTATATGAAAGGGATCTGTTTTTATCTTTGACTTTGAATTTCTATAAACAATAAAAGTTGAATTTATTATGAATGATAAAGAAAAAAAAGATTCAAATGAATTATTAAATTTTTTAATGATTATCATTGGCCTACTGTTTATTCTGAAAGCTGTTACGGAACTATTAGCTTGGGCAGGTATTTTACTTCCAACATGGTTGAATCCAGGTGATGAAGCGCTCTCTATTTTTGGTACTCAAGGGATAATTTCAATTCTGTTAGGATTTTGGTGTCTAGTAGCGGGTATTGGTTTGTTCAGAGAAGAAGAATATGCATTGGGAATGGGCTTAGTAGTTTTAAGCATAATGGCAGCAGCAGGTATCACTGCAGTGATTGGATCAGCTTCTGATTCTACATTTTGGTCATATTGGCCAAATTACATTACAGTAGTGGCAACAGTTGTCGGACTAGCCGGCTTCGTTTGGTTATTGGCAACGTACAGGAGATATGACTAAATCGGGTGTAATCTTGAATTTTAATATTTACCAAATTTTTTTCTTTTAAATTTTAAAAAAATAAATAATAAGAAACGAACTTTAGAGGAACATTTTGGGAAATATTTGCTTGATTAATCCCTAACTACAACATTTAACTTTTTTTCCTCAGTTCTTTTTTCTAACCTTTTTTTAGCAATCTCATAATGAGGTCGATCTATTGAGATATCTGGGGGGGCCATAGTTAATATTTGTTTTGCAATCTTCGGATATTCTGCGATAAAGATAAACTCTTCCTTTACCAAGGGTCGTTGTTTATGTACATTAGCATATCTCACAAGTTCTAAAATCTGTCTCGCCTCCTCATCGTCTTTAAATTGTATATTAAAATGATTATAACTGTGCATAAAAGCAGAAATCCCGGAATATTCTCCTGTAGTTATTTTTCTCCCAGTTTCAATCATTATCGTTTCTCCTCTTCCTAATTCATCGTAGTCATATAATTCATAATTTTTGTGATCTTTAAGAGCACCATCAGCATGAATTCCCGATTCATGAGCAAAAGCATTATCTCCTACACCCGGTTGATTAACTGGAATAGGAACTCCAAATGCATGGGATGCATAATTTGCAATCTTCCATGCCTTTGATAAATCTATTCGTGGATCTACCATCCCCAATTCTTCAATTTCAGCGCCGTGCTTTAAAGCTAACGCTGTAGAGGCTAAGTCAGCATTACCCGCTCTTTCACCCATACTATTAACTGTAGTGTTTATCAATGCATCTTGACCTTCTTCAAGAACACCTTTAGCACCCATAATTGAGTTCGCAACAGCCATACCTAAATCATTATGACAATGTAATTCCATTGGTAAATCTACAGCTTTTGTAAGATCTTTCATACGGAAATGAATTCGGAAGGGAGTTTCATACCCTAATGTATCACAATATCGGATTTGATGAGCTCCTGCTTTTTTTGCGGCTAATGAAAATTTGATTAAAAACTCCAGTGAAGTTCTGCTAGCGTCTTCCGCATTTACACCAATTGTTTTTATCCCTAAATCATTTGCTCTTTTTACAGCTTCCACCATCATTCTGATGATGTCATTACCATCATATTTCCCCTTGAATTTACCGTTTATCATCTGATTGGATGTAGAGATTGATAAATTGATATGTTCCAACTGTGTGAGTTCCATAGCTTTTTCCACGTCTGACTCAATCGCTCGCATCCATCCTGACAGTTTCATTGGGTGAAGTACTCCTATTTTAGCAAGCTCTAAATTGGCATTAATATAATTAGTTTCGTGAAGTGTTGTTGGAAAGCCGATCTCGGATTGAAATATTCCCATCCTATTTAATAAAATGTTTAAAACAGTTTTTTCTAATTTAGCTAAACCTAAACGGCTTGTTTGAACTCCATCTCTATTAGTTACATCCAAAAGATATATACGGTTATCCATTATTCAAAATTCCATATTTTTAAGATATTAATAATGCTATCGATTGTACATTAAAAAGCTTTTTGAAAAAGTTTTACAGTTTTTTAGATTTATACTTATAAAATAAACAGAACTTTAGCAATCAATGAATCTTTTTCAGTTAAATAAATTTTATTTAAAAATCGTTTAATAAAAATAGTACTATTCGTCATAAAAATGAATATATGAATTAATTTAATTATCTTACAAAATATTCTTTTCCAGGTTTGTAGAAGTTAAATCTCTTTTTGATGTTACTAAAAATAATAAAAAAATTTGAAAACTCTTAAAACTCAGTTAATTAATTTTTTTTAATGTAAGATATTATTCTAATTATGAAAACTTTTGAAGAATATCTTGAGTCACTCTACTCGATGAAAAAGAACATATGGATAGCAGACGAACTGGTTGGTCGAGATGATCCTCGAATAAGAGGTGGGATTAATATCTTGCGCGAGACATATAACCTTGCTCACGATAAAAAATTTGAAGATCTATGTACGGCAACCTCACACTTAACTGGAGAAAAGATAAATAGATTTTGCCACATCCATCAGAATAAAGAAGATTTGTTTAAAAAGCAAAGAATGACGAGAGTTTTATGCCATAGAGTTTCAGGTTGTATTCAAAGATGCATGGGAATAGATGCCCTTAATGCTCTTTCTGTCATTACTTATGAATGTGATCAATCATTAGGCACCAAATATTATGAAAATTTCAATAATTTCTTAAAATATTTTCAAGAAAATGATTTAGCAGGTTCTTGCGCGTCAACTGATGTGAAAGGTGATCGTCTAAAACGTCCCTCTCAACAAGAAAATCCAGATGCATATTTACGGATTGTGGAAACGAGAGAGGATGGAATTGTAGTTCGAGGTGCAAAATGTTGTATCACCAATACACCCTATGTGCATGAGATTATTGTGGTTCCCTGTAGAATGATGATGCCAGAGGATCATGATTATGCAGTTGCGTTTGCCATTCCCGCTGATTGGGAGGGGGTAAAACTACTGGTAAGACCCGCATATTTCCATCAACCTAAAAATGTTCCAGAGCATATGAAATCTGCAGCTTTAGCTTTAGGAGACTGTGAGACTTTTATAATATTTGATGATGTTTTTATCCCAAAAGAGAGAATTTTCTTAAACGGTCATGCAGATCATAAACAAACACCTTATGCGGGATTTTTAGCTTTAATGTTTGCACATTATCATCGTCATTCTTATACTGGTTGTAAAGCAGCAATGTCAGAAGTGTTAGCCAGTGCTTCTGCTCTGGTTGCAGAATATAATGGAATTCAAAGCACTTCCCATGTAAAAGATAAGATTTCCCATATTTTAGGGACCGCAGAGTTAGTTTTTGCTGCTGGTGAATCAAGTGCTCTTCATTCTGAAAAAGCTCCATCTGGTACTCAAGTTCCAGATGAGATACTTACGAATGCAGGACGTAAACTTGCAGGGGAGCGAATATACGAAGAATATAAAATATTGGCGGATTTAGCAGGTGGATTAATGGCAACATTGCCATACCTTGATACATTCTATGATAAAGAAGTAGGTCCATTAGCGATGAAATATATGCAGAGAAATCCAAGAGTAAGTCCTGAAAATGTTTTAAAATGCTTTAAAGGAATTGAATGCATTGGATGTTCTGATATTGCAGGCCTTTTGCAAGTTGCTGGGCTTCATGGAGGAGGGTCACCCCAAATGGAGACTATTACTATGATGGGAAGATATCCACTAGAGAAGCTTAAAGATATTGCGAAATACTTGTTTGGAATTAAGAAAAACTTAAAAAGATTTGAACGACAAGAAGATTACACAGTTACACCAAGAGCAATGCTTGAAAAGTTTAGAAAAGCTTTAATAGCAAAACAAAAAAGAGAGCAATAATTTTTGACTCTTTTTTATCAATATCGGGTAAAATCACATCACGCACAGTACAAAAGCTTGTGTTTCATTAAGAGAATTGGTTGTTATATCTTCATTTTGAGTTAAAAATTGATTTAAAGGGATTCCCTTATCGTATATCTCTTCAAATTTATCATTGAAAATTTGATATATATTTTTATTTCTAGAGACATAAATCCCGATTAAAATGTTAGTTGGATCGAAACTTGGCTGTATAATCTCCTCATCAGTGAGACTAAAATTACTAAAATCCTCGTCAGTAACATGAATAGAAATACTCTTGAATTGCATACTAAAGGGTTCAACATGCTCAATAAGGAGAGCAAATTCTTTACTTGATAATAATTCTTTAATCACTTCAGAATTAAAGATAACCTTGATATTTATCTTCGCTATATTTTCTTTGATCCTGTTCATCCCAAGTCCAACAGAATCTTGAACATCCTCGGATATCGTTTTACGCCAATCTTCATGGATGTAATCTATTAATGGATTATTATATTTTATGCCAATAGCGATTTTACATTCTTTTTGAGCTAAAAGCGCATGATAAGATTCATCAAGATTCCGTAGATCATACTTAATAAACTCAACTGGTTCTTGGGGAGCTTGTTCTTCTAATTTGTATTTATTAATAAACGATTTAAGAGCAACTTCACATTTATCTCTCTTCTCTTGAAATTGATTTTGTAGATTTTCAACTCGTTGATGAATTAAATTTTGCCATAATTCTAATGTAGGAGTCGCTAAATGAATCTTCATTGGTCTGTCATAAATTTGGACAAGATTTAAATCACTGAGTACTGAACAGATCTTATATCCTCTTTTTAAAGAGAGATTAAACTGATTGCACACTTCCTTGAGATTATCAATTCTTTTATTATCTAAGAGATAATGGTAAATTCTTTCTATCCCTTTTTCGATAATACCGATGGAATCAAACAACTGACTAAGTGACAAATATAAACCCGCTTCCATTACATCACCTATTATTAGTTCCCTCTAATGTCAGTTCTGTAAGTACGTTGAAAGCATCATCAACATTAACATTATCCTTAGCTGAAATTTCAACAAAGCTAGCCATTTTATTTTTTTCGGCAATTTGAATCCCATAATCTCTTGGAACTTGTCTAGAAATCTTTGAAAGATCTATTTTAGAACCAACGAGCATAATGGGGATAGGTCCACCTTTTTGTCTAACTATTGTCATCCATTCTGAGATATTATCCAAGGTAGATGGTCGTGTTATATCATATAATAGAAATGCGGCATTTGCACCTAAACAGTATGTTGGTAAAAGGAATCTAAATCTTTCCTCTCCCCCAACATCCCATATTTGAAGTTTTATTTTTTTATCATTCAGTTCAATAGTTTTAACATGAAAGTCAACACCTATAGTCAATCTCTCACTTGGGTTGAAAATGTTGTAACAATAGCGTTTGGTAAACGAAGTTTTACCAACCGATGCATCCCCTAAAAGAAGAATCTTAAAGGTGAAATCGTAATGAGACATTTTTACAAATCCTAAATTTCATTAGATATATTAATTATTTTGTGAGTTAATATATTTTTAAATTATTATACCACTCAATTATTATCTTAATGGAAACAAATTCTTATAAATATAATCTGAAATTTTTTTGTTTAACCATCAACACATACATAATATATGGAAATATTGAGAATTTTGAATTTTACCACAAAATTTGAAAATTTAGTTTCAGATTTTTTCTTTCTAAAACGATTTCTTTTGAAGTCAAAAGGGGAATCCAGAATCTTTTTTGAAAAACTTAAACTTAAAACTATGGGAATTATCTTATAATAGGATTTATATTAAACCTTTTCTGTGAGAATAAGGATAATGCAGAACGAAGAAATTATTTTAGGACTCTTCTTCGCTGATGAGGATAATTTAGTATTTGAAAATATTAAAAGCTCTGAAAATTTTAGTGAAGAGAAAAAAAATGAATTGAAAATGCTTTCATTTAAATTTCTAGGGCCTGTATTCTTAACAGCGGCTAGTGGTATAGGAAATAATTGGATAATTGAATTTATCGAGTCTTCATTATCATTATCAGATGTTGAAGTTTACGATGCATCTGTTATTCAGTCTTTTTTTGCTCTTAATTCTTCAATGAGAACATTAGACGGGAGTACAAACCTTTTCACATTAATAAGCACTCCTTTTAC
Organism: uncultured archaeon; assembly: GCA_964486045.1. GTDB lineage: Archaea > Asgardarchaeota > Lokiarchaeia > Sigyniarchaeales > SOKP01 > Loki-b32. Next base: position 33,674 of record CAZALK010000019.1, on the reverse strand, counting down.
TGAAGATATTAAGCTGATACATGATGAAATTTCAAAATATATCCATCCTAGTATTCTCCAAGGTAAAATCGTAAACGAAAATTTGTTAGGTTCTCGATTCAATTTAGACCGATTTCTTCATCATGAATTATATCGAGGAATGAATCTTATAGAGTATTCTCTTGGAGCTTCCAGGAAAGTCTATTGGGAAGAACGACAACAATATTATTGCGTAGGAGTAATAGAAAGGAAAAATTCTGAAGATTTAAGAGTTTCAAATCTCTTTACGTTTGATAAAAATGACCCACTCAGAAAAAAATATTTAGATCTTATTCCATCGTTTTATGTTATGTCAATTTTACCGGATTATTATGAGCATCTGATAAGTGATACATTGGATCTTTATAATAAAAAAGGAGTATATCCGAATATTAGATTGATCAAACTCAGTCATGAAAATAAAAAAGTTGTGTATTTTGAAGAATTTGTCATAGAAAACAGTATTTCTAAAAGTTACGGCGTTATATTAGTCCAACAAAGTCAGGATACCGAAGAAAACCATAACATGTCTTACTATAGAAAAATATTAAGAACTATTTTGGATAGAAAGAAAAATCTCAGAAAAGTTATCAAATCTATAAATCCAGAATTTGAAGATGTGATATGGGGTACCATTTCGAATGAAGAACTTAATCAAATAGCGGATGTTCATGATAACAAAGATGATTCTGAACTTGAGGTTTAACAGTTAGAATGGAAGAATCAAATTTTGAGAAACTGTATAAGATAGAAAAGGATAGACTATTAAGGTATTACGAAAGACTTAAGAATCAATTTAAGAATTTAGGTCCAAGTCAAATTATTGCAAGATTTTTAATAAACCAATCCATCGGTTCTAATTATAATGAAGTTTATGAAACCCTGTTATATTTTAGAGACAAAATTGCCGAAGGCAAAGAACAGTTAGATCTGGCATTTGAATGGATAAGAGCCCAAAAAATCCGGTTAGAATACAAAAAGTACCTTATTCGGGCACAATATCCTTCCCACAATTTGAGTTTAGCTGTTGATGATTGTATTTTTCGATTCTTTTTAGAATATGATAAGTATATAAGAAATTCGCTTAGAGAAGATATCCGAGAATATAATTTTAGTGCATTATATGAAATTTTTTTTAGTCCCTATGAATCAAAGAATCTCAATATAAAAGATATATTAGAAAAGCATATTCATAATGTCCCGACTCATTTTCAGGGAATAGAAAAAATAAACACGAACGTAATAATATTACGATCCGCGTTATCAGTTATTATCGTAAAAGACTATGAAAATGTCTTATTTTCAAGAAAGGAAGAAAAAGAGAGAAAAGAATTAAAATTTAAGAAAACTAGTTTTGAAAAGGCAAAAATTGAGGAAAATTTTAACGGGTTATTATTAGAACGCCTGATTAAGACATATTGTGTTAGAAAAATAGAGATTTCTCAAAAAGAAATTGAGAATGCAGTATCCCAATTTTTGTCATCGTACTTCAAATTTGGAAAACTTTATAATTTTGACGATTTTAGAGAACTGTTGGTTAAAAATCTTGCAGAAGATTTAACTTCAGCCTTATCGGAGAAATTTAGACGAGTAAATCCAATAGAAAGTGTAAGACGTACATTATTTAATATTATGACTAGCTTTAGCAGAGTAAATAAAGCAAGAAGATTAGATGGGCATGCGTGGAAAAATGACTTAACACCAATTCTAAAAAATTATATGATTAAATTCATTAAGGATCTGGCTTATTAATATGACAAATCTTGTGTATATGTTAGATGCTACTTTAATTCCTTCGTACTTTGAGGATCTCCCTTAATTTTTCTTTTATATATGGATTTAACTCAACTTCTTGAAAGATCAATAATTCTTTACAAACTATCGGATTTTTTACCATATTTAATCTATCCAAACATCTTATTACTGCCCAGCGAACTGAATCGTCAGGATCGTTTAGCAATGGCATTATAAACTTTAAATATTTTTGATCACCTGCTTGTTCAATTTTAAAGATTGCTCGAGCTCTAGCTATGAAATCAGGATTATAAAGTTGAGGTACTAATATAAATTCAATTGTGTTATTTTTTATGAAATCTAATAAGAAATTAAAAATATCTACTTTAAAATTATGTATCTCATTAGTCTCCTTAATGTAAGAATCAATCACTTGCTCAGCTCTCTTTCCAATTTTCAAAAGACTTTCAAAAGCGATAAAAAAACTATCTGATAAATCAGACGAATCCAAAGACATTTTTTCGATTAAGGTTCTAATAATTTTGTCGTCAACTTTAGATATTTCTATTACATCCCACTTTAATTCTTCTTCTTCCTCCCAGACTTTATTATCCCTTAAATAACTCACTTAATCATCCTTAGTAATTTTTTCTTTATAATTATAAAAAAATAGGATTAATCTTTTAATTGATTTATTATTAAAATAGAAATAAATGATAGTATTTAATTAGAATATCTCAAACTTTAATAACAATTTGATACAAAATTAATTGATTAATATATTTGGCAATTGAGAAAAATCTGGATTATTAATTTGTTTTGAGAGTTTTACCATTAGAAATTAGTCAAAAAAATTCCGAGAGTTCGATTTATGACTATGATATTAATAAATCTGCTGTTAGATTTAAGTATTTAGTAGACGATGTACATTATTAAATAAGATATCTTGCTTTATTTCTTTTGAAATTCTTGGTAATGACATTATTTTTTCAATTTCAATGGGGAGTGTAGAAGCTGTTGGTGAATCAGAACCAAAGAGAATTTTTTCATGACCAATAATTTTTATTAGATTGTAAATTCCGAATGAGACTGAACAAGAGGTTTCAAAAAATATGTTTTCATAATTTAAAGTCATACCTACTTCCATAGCATACGACATAGTATTTGCAGCATGGCCAACAATAATTCTTAATTTTGGAAAGCTTTTAGCTAAATTAGATATATCTTTCGTAGATACTCCTTTAAAAAAGGATGTTTTTGGTAAGGAGTGAATGTATAAAATTAGGTTTTTATCAAATTCTTGCATAAAAGAAACTAATTTTACAATATCCTTCGGTATGTTAATCCTATGAAAACCCGAATGAATTTTAACACCACAAAAACCTTCCTTAAAGTGATTTTCTAAAATTTGATAATCTTTTTCTTCTTTTTCTTGATCAATATTCGGATTAAACCAGAAAAACTTATAAAATCTCTCAGGAGCTTTTTTAGCAACCATCTTGACATCAGAATGATCTAGTTGACCTTGAAGCATTAATTCCTTAAATCTATCCATAAATATATTAATTTCATTTCCTTTATCTACTTGAGAAACTGCTTCTTTTTGTTTAATGTGGTATTTTGATCTATTTATTGTTGTTATAATAGCTTTTTCTACATTAAATCTGTCCATGTATTGAATAATATCTTCATTATGCTCAAGAAACACGCCATATGTGTGAAGATGCGCATCAAAAACCTTAAAATCATTTTGAAATATTATTGATCACCTATAGAATAGAAAATATTGTCTTTTACTTGAATTTTAGTAAATGATTATGAGATCAATAAATAAATTGAAAAAAAAAGATAGTTACAGAAGGTTAATTTTCGTCATAATCATTTCCCTATTTTTATCCCAGAATTTGTCTACTCTCCTTTTTACTGCTTTTTTAGCTAGTTTCTTTACTAAAGTTCTTTTTATTACAACTCCAAGGATATTCATAATTTTTTCAACCATTAGACTTTTAATTAATCCTTCTATAGATTCGCCTTTAGAAGCTTTCTCAATCCACTTCTCAAATACTTTTTCTACATTTTTATTAATTTTTTCCTTTAATTCAGACGAGACTTCTTCTCCCATTAGGTTGCCATCTTTATGTTTTTAAATAATTGGAAAAACTCTGATCATTTAAAATTATACAATTACATAGTCAAGAACTCAGGTGAGATAATGACTAATCATTTATGCTTGATAAATGTACCATCTTGATATTCGTTGAAGGCAAACCTTAATTCTTCTTCAGTGTTCATTACAATAGGGCCACGCCAAGCAACAGGCTCATTTAATGGCTTCCCTGACACTAGTAAGAATCTAACTTTTTCATTATCTGTACAAATTTTTACAGAATCCCCTTTTTGGTATATTAACAGTGTTTCCTTCCCAAATAATTCTTCTCTTCTATCATCGAAGTATCCTTCACCTTCAATTGTATAGGCAAACGTGTTATAATCAGTATTAATACGATGAATAAATTCTGAATTAGGGTCAATCGTCACCTCTATATACTCCGGATCAGTAATTATATCTTGTACCGGCCCTTTAATTCCATTTACTTCACCACATATTATCTTAATTCTTACATTATTGTCATTTAATGAGATCTCTGGGATTTGAGTTTTTTTAATATCTCGATATCTTGGATCCATCATTTTATGGGAGGTGGGAAGATTTGCCCAGAGTTGAAATCCCCAAAGTAATGTATCTTTTCTCCCTTTTTTAGGCATTTCTTGATGGATTATGCCTGATCCAGCAGTCATCCATTGAACGTCACCTGCTTCAATAACGCCTCCATTACCTAAACTATCACCATGTTCCACCTTACCGTGAAGCATATAAGTTATTGTTTCTATTCCCCGATGAGGATGCCATGGAAATCCTGCGAGATAATCATTAGGATTATCTGAGTGAAAATCATCGAGAAGTAAAAATGGGTCTAAAGAAGGATCTGCATATCCAAACGCACGCTTTAATCGAACTCCAGCGCCCTCAAGAGTAGATCTGCTTTTTAATGATACCTTGATTTTTCTTGTGTTTTCCATTATATTTTCCATATTGTTTTAAACCTCAATCATAAAATTATGTTTTTGGCTTATGGAATATAATCTCAACTCACTAAATGCATTTTTTTATCAAGAATATTAGTTATCATATTTCTTCAAAATTACAATCCCAAAACTCAAATTAAAAAGAATTAGCTGTATTCATAAATAAAGCTTATATACTTCAAAATATCATTAGAATTATTGAATTTAAAATGAATGAAGTTCAAAAAATAATCATAACAGCTACAACTGCTAATTCTTTGGTATATCCCGAAATTAAAAATTGGGCTCAAACTGAAAAAAAATTAATAGATGATGTAGTTGAGTGTTATGAAGCTAGTGCTACTGTTGCTCATATTCATCTTCCTGAAGGAAATAAAGTTGAAACAATTAAACGAATACGAGAAAGATGAGTTTAAAAAAAGGTTTAAGAATTGAAAAGTTTTAAAAAATAAAAAAGGATTTAATGTGGTAAAACATATAGGAATTGTTGCTTGTAGTGCGGAGGGTGCGGCTTTATGTTACACAACGATATGTATTGAAGCTCCGGTAAAACTATTTAAATATAGGCACCCTGAAATAACTATGCATACACCACCTTTTTCGGATTACATGCAACACATCTGGAATGGAGATTGGGAAAGAGTAGCAGAGCTTATGCTTAAGTCAGTAAAGATTGTTGCAGAAGCAGGTGCAGATTTTGCAATTTGTCCTGACAATACTATCCACCAAGCATACGACCTAATGATATCTAAATCCCCGATTCCTTGGCTACATATCGCTGAAGTTGTAGGAAAAGAGGCTAAACGTAGTAAGTTTAAAAAATTGGGCATATTAGGTACTAAATACCTAGTAACCTCATCAGTTTATCCCAAATCCTTAGAAAAACTTGGAATAAAAAGTGAAATACCAAAAGAAATTGATATAAGTAAAGTCGATCGAATAATATTTGAAGAGCTCGTAAACGGTATAATTAAAGAAGAATCTAGATTATATCTTAATCGTGTTATTAAAAGATTAAAAAATAATGGATGCGACGCAGTAATTCTTGGGTGTACAGAAATTCCAATTTTGATGGGTTCTAAAGATTGTCCTTTACCATGTTTAGATTCGACTAGATTACTTGCGAGAGCCGCAATCGAAGAAGCTCTCGAATAATTAATCCTAATAACAGTTAGTCTTTCAACTTAGGTTCTTCTCTTGGTAATCTTTTATTTACTTCCATTATGAGGCTGAATTTTTTGTGAGGTTCCGTCTGATACCAATAAGCAGTAGAAGAAAAATCATCTGAACGTTGATTTGCGTGTCCATGTTCAATCTTGACTTTAATATTTTTATGAAAATATATCGGATCTTCTATATGGTATCGGTAATATGAGATTTTTCCACTCCAATTCTTCCCACCTGGCAATGTTATCCCGAAATAAGGTGAACAATAAAATTTCGATGGAGACCAAGCAGTACAAAAATAATCCTCAGTACCAGTTCCATGAAGTATAATTTCTCCATCATCTATTTCAATATAGTCATCACCTTCACCAGGCCAGTTCATTCTCTCAGTTTCAAATAAATTATGTATATCTAAATGACACCCTACATAATGACCCTCACCGCTAGCATCTAAGATAACGTAATCATCTGTATGATCAGGATTTTTTTTACTAAACTTTTCAGATTTCAAATTCGACTTTTTTAATTGTACATAGTCCTGACCTGAGCATGGGTTTTCTCTGTACCAGGATACATGAAATCTTCCGAAGGAGTTATCAATTTTTTCATATTTCTCATAATCAATATAATAGTAACATATTAATTTCACTTCAGTTTCATTCTCAAGCTCGATCCTTGCTCTAGTTGAAAATGGCATAGGAAAAAAACAGTTGAATCCTTTACCATCTTGAGGACCCATAGATAAAGGTAAACTCCAGAAATTCACGGATTTCCCATGACCAATTCCGAAAAAATCGCCAATAGGACATTCAACAGAAGGATTTTCTTCATCATCCCACCATATACGTATTAAAATTTTTCTTAAATAATACGGATCTGCTGATGCTAAAGTCATCCAAATATGTTTAATAATCCCACTCGTCTCTAGAGAACATAGCTCAAATTTATTTTGCTCATCAATAATTACAAAATCGGCATTTGCTCCAGATTTATCATAACTGGAGATACGCATTCTCTTAACATTTTTTTTTATTTTACCTAAGTTCGATAATGAACTATAGCCTTGTTCCACTCAAATCCCCATAATATATTTGTAAATTAATTTAATTTTTTAATTGAATTAAGTGTTATTATTCTTTTCAAAAGATTAAATAAATCCTCCAAATATAGGAATTTACTATCATTTTGTCGTGATTGAAAATGAAAAATCTATTCAAAAATAAATAAACTGATTGAACGCGAACTACACTTTTATGATAGGGATTGTAAATGTAAAAGTAGAGCCTTTGTTTCTTCCCTTAGACTTCATCCATATTTGTCCATCATGCGCCCCAATTATTCTTTTAGAAATATATAACCCGAGGCCAGTTCCCTCAATCAATACATCAAATCCTTGACCATAGTGTTCGATTTTCCCAAATTGTGTAAAAATTTTATTCTCTTCTTCTTTTGTAAATCCAATCCCATTGTCTTTAACCGAAATGTAATAATAATTCTGTTTTTTTTTAGATTTGATATCAATTTCTCCGTTAATTGGGGTAAATTTAATAGCGTTGGTTATTAAATTAGAGATTACTTCATGAATGCGTTCTAAATCTAATTTAGTGACTAAGTCTTCATGAATATCTAAATTAATTTTAAGATGTCGTAATTTTACTAATCCTGTTAATTCCTTTATACAAGTTTTTACAAGATCGGATAAATTTTGGGTTGTTTTATGCAACTCATAGGTTTTGGAGTCTAATTGGGATGTTAATAATATGTCTCCGATTAAATTTTCTAAACGAGCACAACCGTTTTTTATCTCTTCTATTAGCAAAATTGATTTGCTATCCAAAGAATCTTTCAGGCGATCTAATAAAAGATCCGTAAATCCTTTAATTGAAACTAAGGGAGTTTTTAATTCATGAGATGTTCTTGCTATTATTTCAGACTTCATTTTATTTAATTCTTCAATTTTTTGATTTCTTTTTGCTTGATCAGTTATATCAAAAGCATAGTAAAGATACAAATCCTTTCGAATCGGAACCCAATATGCTTCCCATACCTTATCAAGTGCGTCAACAATTGAGTGCTGGGCTTTACCTGTTTCCCAAGCTTTAGGTGCTAAACACCAAGGACATGGATCATTGCGCTGACCCCACGTATCATAACAATGCCTTCCCGGTAATGCTCCAACATCTATACCTTTTTGATTTGACATAACTACTTCACGAGTACCTGGTCTCAATAGAAGAACAATACAAGACATACTCTCCATAAACAAACGGGCTAAAAAAGAATTTACTCGAGAATTTTTTTCATTTTCGAGTAATTTTTGTTCTAATTTTTTACTTTTTGTATCATCAATTACAGTAAGATATATAGCATGTTTGCCTTTAAACTCAATTTGTCTTAGGAAAACTCGAACCCACTTTAATTCTTTTGTTTTTGAAAACACTCGACACTCAAATTCTGTACTTTTAGGTGGTGTTTCTAAGGCTTCTTGAAAATATTTTACAACTAAGTTGGTATCATCTCTATGAATATTCTTTAGAAATTCACCAGGATCCCAACTCATCATCTCATCATTGGAAAAACCATTAATCTTAGTCAGCGTCGGATTTGCATATATTACCATACCATCTTGAAATATGGCAATTCCCATTAATAATTGTTCTGAAATTGACCTATATTTTTCCAGTTCTTTTAATTCATTTTCAATTTTCTGTTTTTCTAATGGATTTTCCGCTTTGTCTAAAATTTAAATCTACCCAAATTTAAAATTTCATTTCTTAAAAATTGAAAAATTTTTATTATATAAGTGTATGCTTTTCTTTAAATTCTTGTTCACACTAATCATATCCACATCTTAGTCAATATCCTTCTCGAAAATAAAAAAATTGCCAAAAATTAATATTCTTTGGGTTTATTAAGCCTTATCTACAATTTTTTAGATATTCAGTAAAGAAAAAGGATAAAAAAATATTTGAAGTTTTTGATTAATTCAGAAAAGTTTTTATTTTTGATCTTTTAAATATTCATTCATTTCGACCATAGTACTCGTTCTGATAATGGCTGCCTTAAGGAATTGAAACCCAATGTCATATGTTGATCCATCTCCTCCTATATGAATGATATAAGGGACTTCACCGTCAAACTGACCTTTAGCTTTTCGAATTTTATAAGCAGTACTTATGGCTTCTGCTACAGTTGCCCCGGATTCAAAAAGATGGTGAACCCATGGAACTCTCCAAGAAGCTACATTATCCTTTGATGTTGATACCTCAATACATGATGTATTATTGACGTAAATTATATTTTTCCCTGTGACTGCATTTGCTGCTGTAGCTAATTGGTTTAATACCATACCAGCTCCGCATCCTGGACAGAGACCATGACCTGGAGATAAATGAGTTTGCGGTTTTAACGTTTTTCTATTCACTCTATACACATCAATAGGTTTTTCGGCTCCAAAAACTTCAATTAATCCTTTCAATTTCTTATTTCTTTGTTCGGTATAATAAATAATTTCGTCTATTTCCTTCTCCATGAATTTCGGTTTAAATAGGTGTCTAAATCTTCCCATTGATTTCAAATATTCAACAAATTTCTCTTTAACAATATCTAAACCACGATAGTAAGAGAAAGTTGGGAGGCCATCTTTCACGCGAATCGTATAAAGTGGCCAATATCCACAATCTGTAGCAAGTTTAGAGATTTTCACAGCATCTCCCGCATCATGTCGCCATCCTCTCATGCAATCAGAATATGTTTGAACGAAAGCAGACCCATTTGATTTTAATCCTTCAACAATTTTACCCATAAAATCATTTGGATAAGCTGGGTTACCAGTTGCTAAAAATAAAGCATTTGAGCCAAAAAAACCAAAAGGTGTAACTAAATCTTGCTTCACACCAACTTTCCCAGGTATTTTTTCTCCAGCTGGACCTGTTGTAGTAGATGCATAAGGAGGGGTTGCTCCGCTTTCCTGGATACCAGTATTCATGAAAGCTTCATTATCATAATTTAGGAATAAAACATTGGTTTTTCCTTCTCTTGTGAGGAGATCATCAAACTTAATGATATTTCTCTCAGGTTGAGACATTTTACATTTCCACCCCAAATATTTTTGATTTTGTTTCCCTTACCCCTAAATACATATAAAGCTTGCCTTTCATATCAGAAACTTTTGCAATTTTCTTTTTAGCTACGTCAAATTCATCTCTTGTAACATCTCTCCCACCTAGACCAACGACAAAACTTCTAAAAATGGTTCCAAGGGGATATAAAGCTGAAGCAATTGACATTGAAAATGGAGGAAGTACTCCATTTAATGAGTCAGATTTTTCTAAAATAATCAACTTCTCAATATGGTTATCTTCAATAATTTTTTTTAATTGTTCATGAGGAAAAGGACGATAAGCCCTAATTTTTATTAAGCCAATATCTTTATTTCTCGTCATCCAGCTAATTATATTACCACACATCGAACCCATTGTCAAGAATGCTGTTTTTGAAGAATTATCTAAGTTAAATGTTTCAATTAAATCATACTTACGACCTGTTGCTTTAGAAAACTTTTCAAATGAGCTTCTCATTATACCTAGCACAGATTCTTTTGCTTCATCTAAATTCTTTCTCCCTTCCATAAAGTAACCTGGAGTCACTATTCCACCCCATACACCAGGTTTTTCTGTGGTAATGTGATGTCTTGGTTTTTTTGGAGTAAGACTTCTGACAACTTCATCGGGTATCAATGTTAGTCTTTGAACAGAGTGAGAGATTATGAAACCATCATGGACAAACATCGTAGGGAAAAGTGAGTCCTCCGAAATCATCACAGATAAAATTGAAGCATCGTAAGTTTCTTGTACATTCTCGGACACAATAGTATTCCAGCCTAACTCAGAATTAACTTGTGTGAATTCCCAACTATTCCAGATTGATAGATTTGGTGCATTGAATGCACGTGCGCTTATCAACATGGTTAAGGGGACTCGCCACCCTACTGCCATCGGTAACGCTTCTGTCATCAATAAATAACCTTGAGATGCTGTAGCTGTAAAGGTTCTCGCTCCAGCTGCACATGCTGCAGTTGAATAACTTATGGCTGCTAACTCTGATTCCACATTTATGAAAGCTGCTTTGAGTCTTCCGTGATGAACTACATCTGACAAACCTTCAACAGATTGTGTTTGAGGTGTTATAGGAAATGCACATATAACGTCAGGGTCAGTTTGAGTAACTCCTCCAGCTACTGCATAATTTCCAATCATAGTAGTTTCAATAGGTTCTTTAATTTCTTTAAAAAATATTCTCATTGGTTCAATACTCATAATTTTTTCCTCCCTTATTCTTCAGGTACAGCACATGACGCTGGACCTTGTTTTAATTCTTTAGTAATTGCATCTACAGGACAAACGTTAATACAATTCTGACACGATTTGCAATGAAAATTATCAATTCCAGTCATATGCCATAAATTATCTTCTCCCTTTTCGCGAACTATTGCAAAATCTGGGCAAATAAACCAACATTGTGCGCAATCTGTACACTTCTCTTTATCCCAAATTATATCCCACTCTCCCCAAGTTCCGGTCATTACTTGAGAGCTCCCCATTTCTATTACATCTTCATCAGTATACCAAACTCCAGCTTTGTCGAGTTCTTGATATCCCGGGAGGCCTAATTTTATTTGTTGCCATGGGATTTTTGTATCTTTGGAAAAATCAATTTCAGTACCAAGGTCATATACGCAGGTTTCCTCAATGGCTTGCTTAATTGCTTCAACATTTTTTGCTGCAATTTCTCCACTAAATCTTCTCATTATAGCATCGGATAGTTCCTCAAAAGAAAACAAATTCGAAACTCGGATTAAAGCACCCAAAATTATAGTGTTAGTAATGTTTCTTCCTAGTACTTCAGTAGCGATTCTTGTTGCATCAATAGTCGCAACATTGATATCTTTTCTATTTACACTATCTTGAATATCTTGTTGATTCAAAACTGTGTTTACTATTAACCAACCACCTTTAGGTATCCCCGCAGCTACATCTATTTCTCCCAACAATGAAGGATCTAATACAGATACAAAATGTGGACCATATACTTGTTCATTTGATCGCACTAAATCTTCATTTGCAGAGAGTCTTACATAGCTTTCAGTAGGTGACCCCATTCGTTCTGCGCCAAAAAGAGGTTGAGACACACCATAACCATAAAACGCTTCTACACATAGATTTGAGGCTGTAACTCCTCCTTGGCCACCTCTCGCATGAAATCGGAGATTTATGACATTATCTTTTAATACTTCTCTAACTTGTTCTACAGTTATCATAATCAGAATATATCCGTTTTAAAATATATTAATTTCTATAATTAAATCTTAGAATATAATTTAAGTTTTATAATATATCACTTTATATTTTTCAACTATATAAGATGTTAAATAAATAAGACTGAAATAAGTGTAGGTTAATTAAATTCTTTATCTAATTTTTCAATTACATCTTTACATAAAAAGAGAGTATTTTTGATTCCTTCTTTTGAAACTAGATTCATAGTGTCATTGATAGTATGTACAAATTTTAAACCGGTTTCAGAACCTACCCAACACGCCTCAAATCCCTCTTGGACAATAGGCATAAAATCTGACCAAACCCCTGAGGGATAATAAATATCCTTAATTTTAATATTTAAATCCTCGGCACTTTTGAAAAATAAATTATTTAATTTAACAGATGATATTTTACGTGGAATCCCATAAGATGTTGTTAAGCGTATAACTTCAGATCCCCAAATTAAATCTAGATTGATAAAAAACGTGGAGTTTTTTTCAAATTCATGTTTATATCTTTTAATAAAGTGAATAGCGCCCCCTAAATTAAGTTCCTCAGAACCCGTACTTAAAAATATTAAATCAATGTTATCAAGCGGGTTTTCCCTATAGTATCTTGCAAGCTCTATAATTGTCCCTACCGCAGCAGCATTATCAAAAGCTCCCTGAGAGGCGTTACCAGTTTTATTAAAATAGTTAATTGCCCCAATAGAAGAATACCTTATGAGTAAATCTCGCTTTATAAAATAAAGAATTGCTTTATTTTCGGTTAAGCCAAATTTAGGAAAAAGATTATATTGTACATTTTCACTCCAATCTTTCACGTTTATCATTTTAAATATTTTAATTTTTTTACATAAACAGTGATTACTCTTGATTTTTGCTTTTAGTGATACTAATTATTATATTCTGGTTAAAATAACAAGAAATTAAAAAAAAAAAATATTTAAAATTGTTTAACAACTTTCATTAAGTTTTAACTACGGAGAATGAGTAGTCTGCAATACCAACACGTGGAGTAATCGCTAATATAACGTCAGGATATCGAAGGTGTGGTCCAGGTGACGAAAGGAAGGGTGCTAAATCTATAGCGCCATCATTATTAGAATCCAATACCATCTCAGTAACTAAACTGAAATAATATTCTCCTTCCCAGAAATCCTGTCTTATCACTGTTACTATGAAAGAAGTCGCTGGTGGATCATATAAATCCCAATAATCACCTTCACTCACTGGTGTTCCATCGATTTTTACATTATCAATCCACCATCCAGGATCCATATAAGCCCAATCTGTCATATAACGGAAACGAATAGTCGATGGTCCTGAAAATCCTGCAAGATCGAAATCCATTGTTATCCAACCACCACTATTACCCGTTAACCCTGGAAGGCTTTCGAGAATTGCGTCAGTAGTACCCCAGTTTTCAGAAGTTGTATAAGAATTATTAAGCGTAACCCATTCTCCTGAACTTTCATCATTTATTTGAATAATACCAAAATCCCAACCTTCTTCTATTTCATACATAGTATCAATTGTTAAAGTTGAAGTACCAGTAAGGTCTACATTTAAAAAGAGGTCTAATGCTGTTAAAGGTTCAGAACTGCTTGAATACCATGCTGTACCGTCTTTGTACCAATGTGGTACCCAGGCAACTTCATCTCCATTAAACTGTAATTCAGAGTCAAATTGCCATTTTAATTTGTTTAATAAGATATAATCCGTTCCATATGAGCCAACTCTAGATATACCCGTATCATAGCCAAGGATCGAAACTGTATTTCCAAAATCGCTTCCGAAAACATCAGTAGGCCATTTATTCTTTAACTCATAAACTCTCAAATCTCCAGCCTCAGGATCGTCAAAATCAATTGAAATATAATCATATATCCCATCTCCAGAGTGGATTAAATTCGCAATTTTCCAATCGTTGAAAACATCCTCGAATCTTTCATCAAATCCTAAATCTTCTAATGTAAGATCAATCCCTTCAATCCCTGGTTCACCTATTTGCATGAAACGAGATAGGAATTTGTATTCTTCAGTCGAGTAATGATCCGTTAAATAAGTCGTCCATAAAAAGGCCTGACCATAATCAGCCAAAACGTTAATACCACCTTGATCCTCCCATTCTGTTAGAGAATTATCTGGTGTCTGTAAAAAGCTGTTGATACCACTCCAATCGACTGGGTAACCACTGACTAATTCAGCAAACATGGAACTACCTTCGTTCATAAAATTAGGATCATCTGGATTGTGATCAAAATGGATATTATGTTGAAATTCGTGTGCTGTTACTGATTCATATAAGTTTGGCCGAGTCACAACCAAATCAGGACGCTCCGGGAACCATTCTTGCCCTTCTGGGCCAAGTCTTTGCCACCATCGCCAAGAATCGATATGAACCATATTCCTATCATAATAAACATTAGTATAAAGGTCGGCAAAGAAACCTGCTACATAGTACGGATATGTTGGGTCATAAAAGTTATCATCTCGATAATTGAGAACTTTTAATATGACTCTTTGAGGATTATCAGTTTCGATCCATTCCCAATAGCTTGGACCAGGCCAAGATATTATCTCAAATAAATTATTTGAACCGTTTCTATCTAAAGGTGTACCAAAATAATCGGCTAGATTAGGATAAATAGCAGTATTAAATTGGTCGGCTAAATAATTTATCATATCGTCAGTAATCATCGTATTATAGGGATCTGCATTTCTTGGATCTCCCCCTGGAAAGGATAAATTATTTTGTACCCAGATTTCAACATTTCCAGAGACGGCACGAAGTGTCATCGTGGGATCTCCTGTCGAAGCTAAAAGATACCAATCATCAGCAACTGTTCCTACTGGAGGTGTTGATTCGAAGTCTTCTACTGTACTATATTGACCAAGATCACCGGTAATTTTTGGCATAACTACATTCCCAGCTAGACCACTATTAATGTCAACGGCTAAATATTCAGGCATTTCGACAATAGTACTTGCGGTAGCTGATACAATGAATATTCCGAGACTAGCAGCATTTAAAAACGCGAAGAGTGTTAGTAGTACGAAAATTTGTTTTTTTCTCATTTATTTTTCATCTCTTAATTTTTTAGGTTAAATTTTTTTTTTAATTTTTAATACTTATTTGTTCTCAAAATCATTGAAAACTTCCCAAATGTCAATAATATCGAAAGATCTTTTCAAATTATCGACGGTTTAGTAGGATTAAAAAGTGAGATCATAATATAAAACTTTCCCTTTTATCTCATTACAAAAATTAATAGATAAAATTATGGGAAAATTATCCCGCTCTCTTAAGAGATTCCTATGCTTCTTCGATTAATTTATTAATATCAAAACAATTTTGTAGTATTCTGTTAGAACTTATTCATTCAAGTATAAATTTATAAATATGAAGACTATTAATAGGCTGAATTAAAATTTCTCATTTTAATTTCATCTCTTTTTTTTTATTCAACCCTTACTGAAACTCATAAATTTAATTTCTTAGTATTTAACGGGGGAAGAAAGTTCCGATCTTTGACGATCTTTAGAATTTATCTCACATTTATCGAGAATCTTGAAATGTAAAAAAACAATATAAAACAATAAATTATTGGTTTTAACGAGTATAATGTCTGAATGAATCTTATTTATTTAAATTAACGAGGATAAATTGTGCTTTACAATAATAACCTATAACATTTTAAAGCTTTAAACCTTTTAGAATTTTACTTGTAGTGTTTTGGTTTAAAGAATACGATAGAAGTTTGTAGAATCAAGGTAGAGAAATTTGACTATGTTTAGAGCCGATTTATACATAACAATCAAAGTTGTCGACTTTAATTTAATAATTTCAAGCGAAAAATTATTCAATATCCTAGATAATTTATCTGTTTTACAAAATGTTCAAATGACAATAGTAAAACAAAATAAGGAAGTTCATGGAAGAACAGTTATTAAAGAATGGTATGAAATAACGGGTTCTTTAAATATTCCTGAAAAGAGTAATTCTTTCTGGATTCTTTCAAAAGACATTACTCAAGAGGAACCTTATAACTTCTTTATGAGAATTGATCGCGATATTAAAGCTGAAGATTATGAAAAAGCTCAGAGTAATGCTTTAGAATGGGTAATAAAAGCATTTATCAAACCACTAAGAAAAGATCTCTCCATAGAGGAAATAGAAATTAATTCACCAGAAAAATTAAGGAATATAAAAATAAAAACGAGGGAATCTCGGTGACTTTTGAGATTGTTGATACAGATATTTTAATTGTCGGGGCAGGAGGAGCAGGATGTCGTGCTGCAATTGCTGCCTCAGACCAAAATCAAGAGGTTTTAATAGTAACAAAAGACATTCTCGGTAAAGCACATACCATTATGGCAGAGGGTGGATTCAACGCAGCATTAGCAAATTTAGATCCTGATGATTCTTGGGAAGTACACGCACGTGATACATTAGATGCAGGAGCTTATCTTAATGATCAAAATCTTGTAGAAGTTTTAGCAAATGATGCCCCTGAACGAATTTTTGACTTAGAGAATTATGGGGCCCTTTTTTCTCGCACTCCTGATGGGTTAATCATGCAACGACCATTTGGTCATCAAACTTATCGTCGAACATGTTATGCAGGAGATAAGACCGGACATGAAATTCTGTCAACATTAACTGAAGAATTAAGGAGACGCGAAATTCATATTATGGATGAAGTTTTTGCTACTTCACTTCTACGAGATAACAACCGAGTTGCTGGGGTTACTGTAATCGATATTCGGACAGGAAATTTCAAAATTATTCGAGCGCCTTCGGTTGTAATGGCTGCAGGAGGGGCAGGTCGTATTTATGAAATCACTACCAATGCGCAAGTCGATGTTGGTAGTGGTTATACAATGGCATATAAAGCAGGAGTAGAGCTTGTTGACATGGAACAATTCCAATTTCATCCCACAGGAACCGCTATACCACCTTCAGCTAAGGGACGTCTTGTCACAGAAGGCGTTCGTGGAGAGGGGGGAATTCTCTTAAATAATGAGGGAGAAAGATTTATGAAGAGATATAATCCTCAATTAATGGAATTAGCTGGTCGAGATGAGGTCACTAGGTCGATCGCAACAGAGATTTTAGAAGGACGGGGAACAAAAAATGGGGCAGTATTCTTAGATATGTCGTTTTTACCCTCTAGGATTATTGAAGAAAGACTTCCAACCATGTTGGAAGACTATCTTGATATTGGGCTTGATATCAGAAACGAACCAATGGAGGTTACCCCCACTGCTCATCATATGATGGGTGGTATTAAAATTAATGAAAGATCAGAAACTAATCTTAAAGGTTTGTTTGCAGCTGGTGAAGTAGTTGGGGGAATACATGGGGGTAACCGGCTTGGAGGAAATGCTCTTGCGGATACACAAGTATTTGGAAGAATAGCTGGAATTTCTGCTTCAAAACATGCAACAATTGCATCATCTCCAAAAATTGACCGAGAATTTATAAAAAAAGAATATTCCCGTATAAGAGCTCCTATTGAACGCGAAGAAGGAATCAGTTCTTCGACTGAGAAAAAAAAGCTTCAAAAAATAATGTGGAATAATGCAGGAATATTTAGAAATGAACAAGATCTTAATAAAGCTCTACAATTCATTAAAAAACAGCAAGAACGAGTTGATTCTCGACTGATGGTTAAGAATAAAGCAACAAGATACAATACAGATTGGATTAATTCCTTAGAATTGTATGATATGTTACTTGTTGCTGAAATGTTAGTCCGCTCAGCACTTTGGCGTGAAGAATCTCGTGGAGCACACTTCCGAACAGACTATCCAACTCCAAATAACAACCAATGGTTCTCAAATATAATAATTAAAATGAAAAATCAAAAAATGGTTTTAGAAAAAAAACCAGTCTCATTTAATAAATGGAAACCAACCTAATTAAGGGATTTTCATTAAATAGTGATATAATTGGTAGATAAACAAATAGTTAAGTATCGAATTCGTCGCTATAATCCAGATTTAGATGATGGTCCTTACTTTATTGAATATGATGTTCCCTACACGGATCGTCAAGTGATTCTAGATACGTTGCATTATATCTTCCAAAATGTTGATTCATCTTTAGCTTATCGATGGAATTGTAGAAGTGGTCAATGTGGCTCATGTGCAATTAATGTTAATGGGATTCCAGGTCTTGCTTGTCGAAGTATTGTAGATCCAAATAAAGAGTATGTTATAGAGCCATTAGGTAATTTTCCAGTAATACGTGATCTAGTTGTGGATCTTGGGATAGGTTTCAAGCGTTTAGAGAAATTACGCCCATATCTCGAACGGACATCAGCTCCTGATCGCCCAGAAATATTGAAGCGAGAAAATATTTCAAGAGCTATGGAACTCCGTTCCTGTATTGAATGTTTTTCATGTTATGCTGCCTGCCCTGTAGTAGCTTCTGCCAAACAAGAATTTCCCGGTCCAATCGCAATGTGCAAACTAGCTCGTTTTGAATTTGATCCCCGTGATAAAGGTGATCGAGTTCAAATAGCAGTAAGTAATGGTATCTATGATTGCACAAGTTGTGGATTATGTAAAGACGTATGTATTCCAAAACATATCGATACTCGTCGAGAAGCAATAGAAGGTTTACGCGCTCGAGTCGTTGATAGAGGAATGGGACCGTTGGCAGAACATCAAAGTTTTATTGACCAGATTAAAAATACAGGATATTCAGTTAGTGTAATTGATAAACCTTTTACAGAGCAGGTTCCATCCTTCATTGATGTTGAGGATCCAATCGATGAAGTGATTTTTTTCCCGGGATGTTTAATTAACTTAAGACTCCAACAAATTGGGCATAATGTTATTGAAGTATTGAAGCGAAATCATATTAGAGTACATATACCTAAGGACTTTGTTTGTTGTACCAGCGTTGCTTTCAGAACGGGTTCACGATCCGTAACCAATGACATGGTTTTGAAGAATGTAGAATATTTTGAAAAAATGGGAGTAAAGAAAATAATAGCTCTTTGTCCCGGCTGCATGTCTACTATAAAACAAGATTGGCCCATCGTTTTATACGAACATGGCTCTCAACAATACCAGTTTGAGCCATTTGATATTAATGAGTTTTTAATTAAAGAAATTGGTATTAACAATTTAAATGTTAGAGAGCTAAATCCGCTACCAATAAAAGTAACATATCATGATCCTTGTCACCTAAATCGATCTCAAAAAATTAGTAAGGAACCCCGAATGTTGTTAAAACTAATTCCTAAAATTGAATTCATTGACATTCAGCAGAGTGATCGTTGTTGTGGAGCGGGTGGGGGTGTTCGTGCTGGTCGTCGTATTCTCTCTGAAGAAATTTCAAGAATTAAAGTTAATATGTTAACAGCACCAAATCCAGATATAATAGCAACATCATGTTCTTTTTGTTTCATTCAATTAGCAGATGCAGTCAAACGAGCTAATTTACCTACAAAGGTTATGAATGTCACTGATTTACTTGCTGCTTCATATCGCGCTGAAAGTTTAAAATAAATGTAATACGCGTGTAAATCTTATAACGACCTTTTTTAAACATAGAAGGTATTTAATCAATTATTTTTATTTTTTAATCTTTTGTAAATCAGGGTGTCTCGTTAGTCAAACTTTTTTCTAATTAAGAAATTTAATAAAAAAGAAAAAAATGTTACTAAAAAACTTGTGGTGATCTATATTCACTGAAAACTTCTTTCAATACATCACAAATCTCTTGGATTGTTGCGTATGTTTTAACCGTTTCAATCATGATTGGCATAATGTTTTCTGACGATTGAGCTACTTTTTGTAATTTCTCTAATTTTGCCTTTACTAATTCTTCATCCCGAGTTTCTTTTAAGGTTTTTAAAGAACTAAGAATTCGTTGTTCTGACTTTTCATCATACTTAAACGTCTCAATTTTGCTATCCTCTTCTGTACAGAAAGCGTTCACTCCAATGACTTTATGAAATCCCTTATCAATTTCAATTTGCTCCATATATGCATTATTTAAAATCTCTTTCTGGATGTACGCCTTTTCGATCGCCATAGGCATACCACCCATTTCATCAATTTTTGTAATATATGCCATAGCTGCATCCTCTATTTTATTCGTTAAATATTCAATATAATAAGAACCCCCCAGTGGATCAACAACATCAGTGATACCAGTTTCATGAGCTAATACCTGTTGAGTTCTTAGAGACAACCTAACAGAATCTTCAGTTGGAATAGCTAAGGCTTCATCAGCACCACAAGTGTGTAACGATTGTGTGCCGCCAAGAATTGCTGCTAATGCTTGAATTGCGACCCTAACTATATTGACTTGAGGTTGTTGGGCAGTTAATGTACCCCCCGCAGTTTGAGTGTGAAATCTTAATCTTAATGAATTAGGGTTTTTTGCTTTAAATCGATTCTTCATGAGTTTAGCCCATAATCTTCTGGCAGCTCTAAGTTTAGCAATTTCCTCAAAAAAATTATTTTGAGTAGTAAAAAAGAAAGATAACCTTGGAGCAAAATCCTCAATATTCAAACCCCTTCCAAGAACCTCTTCAACATAAGAAATACCATCAGCTAATGTAAATGCTAATTCCTGAACTGCATTACATCCTGCTTCACGCATATGATATCCACTAATACTGATTGTATTAAACTTCGGTAAATTCCTTGAGCAATATTCAATTATATCTGCCGTTAATCTTAAAGATGGCTTTGGTGGGAATATATATGCACCCCGTGCTACATATTCTTTCAATATATCATTTTGAACTGTACCTGTTAGTAGTTCGGGTTTAACTCCATTTTTCTCCCCAATTGCAATATACATCGCTAATAATATTGCAGTTGGAGCATTAATTGTCATACTAGTCGAGACTTTATCTAAGGGGATATCTTTAAATACTTTTTCAAAATCCTCTAAAGAATTAACGGTGACTCCAATACGACCGATTTCCCCTAAACATATTTTGTTGTCAGAATTGTAGCCCATTTGTGTTGGTAGGTCGAATGCTATTGATAAGCCTTTCTGACCTTGGGAAATTAAATATTTAAATCTCTCATTTGTGTCTAAAGCATCAGCAAATCCACTATATTGCCTCATGGTCCAAACCCTGCCACGATACATATTAGGGTACACACCTCTTAGGAAAGGAGGTTCACCCGGAAACCCAAAATCTTCTAAATAATTCATTTCTTCAATATCTTCAGGTCCATAAACATGTTTTAAAGGAATTCCTGATGGACTTACAAATTTCTCTTTCGATTCACCCTTGTCAGTAAATTTCGAAAGGGTCTTCTCTTCCCATTTTAGTCTCTTATCTTTAATCTTTTCAAGTTCTTCATTTGAAAACATAATTATTTTTTCTCCTTAAATACAATTAAACTGGTTCAAAAGCATACGCAAAAACTTCTTCCCCATCCAAATTTTCGCATATTTGTTTATACACTGGTTTTAATTCCATACCAGATGACAAATTTTCTTGAGATGTAATCTGACCAAGGGCTTTTATACCATTTCCAAACTCAACTATACCAAGTGCATAAGAAGATTTGTCGCGAAATTCAGCAGGTGGTGCTTTTAAGATTGTATATGTTAAAAGCTTGCATAGTCCTGTGGATGAAATTGCTTCAAAAGTATCATTCCTACATTGTAAACATCTTAAATGAGATTTATGTTGTAAGAAGCCGCATTTTCTGCATTTTATCCATCTAATAGTCTCTTCTTTAATCATTGTTATCTAATTTTTCCAATCAAAGTTTTGCTATAAAAATCATTATTTCCCTAAGAATATATAAAGAAAGAGATAAAATAAAGTATACAAAAATGATGGGTGAGTATAGAATTTGGTTCAGTTTTCAAAATATTTTCTAAAAGGATTTAACTAATAAAAATCTCTGATATTAAGTTTTCAAGGGGGGGTAGATCCTTTAGTTCAAGGGTCCGGCTTGTTTTATAATATTTATTCAAAGTTTGCCAAATAGATGTAGTAGATCGTATATATTCTGCAAATTCATTTAATTTCTGTTTTGCAGTATATGTTTGTCCTTTGAATAAATAACAAACAGAGAAAGAATTCAATGTTTTCATGAGGATCATGTATTCACCAAATTTCGCACGATCTAATCCCTTTGAAAAGAGTTCACTACTAAATGCATTAAAGGCTGACAGAAAGGCACTTAAAAGATCTTCTTCAAGAAACAATTTTTCTTTGAATGAATTAGAGAATAGTAGGAATCCCCCCTCTCCAATAATGAGAAGCAATACAGGTATTTCAGGACTTATTAAAGGGGATTTAATCGCACGTTTGCCTTTCATACGTTCTATAAGCCCTTCGAAAGACGCAAATTTTATACCATCCGACATAGGAGCATTAGATTTTTTGAGATTCTCCCAAATATTTGTCCGCTCCAACAAATTATCATGTTCAGCGGAAATTTTAAAAGCTAATAATTTAAGTCCGTGTAATTCAGCAACTCGTTGGGCTTGAGTTAATTTTTGTTTTGCTTCCTCAATGTTCATCTGGATCAATGCTAACTTAGCCTGTAATAATCTTGTTTCTGCTAACCAAAAATAAGCATGTTGTTGATCGGCGAATTTAAACATCTTAGCAATAAGGGGATATAAATCTTCTAAGACTTCAGAATTGTTAGTTATATATAACTCCTCCTAGAAACAGACATGGATTTACATTTTAAATAATTTTATTTCAATTTCCATAATCATTTTAATTAATTTATTTAACATTATTATATCAATAATAAACAGATAATTTGTGGAAAATCCAAATTGATATTAAAAATATTTGTGATAAGTTCAGGAGGAGTTCTCTGCTATTCAAAGAATTTCTTTGAAGATATTATGATAAAAGAGGAGATTGTTGGTGGGTTTCTTTCAGCAGTAAGCGATTTTGCTCAAGAGATTAAGGGTGGTCAAATTAAAACCCTCAGTTTTAGAAATTTCAATCTGTTTTATTCATATTCTAATGAATTTGATTATATATTTGTAATCGTAACAAATAAGGACGACTTAGAAAGAGAAATTAGGCCCAAAGTTGAATTAATGAAATCCGAATTTATCATGAGATTTAGATCTCACTTAAAAGAATGGGCAGGGAATACTTCTATTTTTAAAGATTTTGATGAGATTGTAGAAAAAAAAATAATTATTCCTCCCAAAATCTTATTAATGGGGGTAAAGGGAGTTGGGAAAAAAACAATGATGGATTTATTGCCTGGTGAAAATATACTAGATATTGATGAGGATCTTAACGAAATCTCACAAAAATTAATTAGACTATCTAACTTAAAAGATATAAAACAATGCATAATAAAGAAGATTGATATGGAAGTGTTGGCATATAACACGACTCGATATAAAATTCTATTAGAAACAGTTGATGTAATAATAATTATCACGAATTCTGCTGACAGTAATTTGAGATTAACTAAAAATTTATATTCAAGAATAAAACCAAAAGTCCACAAAGCAGATTTCTATCTCATTGCAAACTATCAGGATGAAGAAGACACAGCTTTTGAACCAGAAAAAATAGAAACAGTATTCAATCTTAAAACTTATGGCTTTTCAGCAATTAAATACGATTCAGATAAAAAAATTTTATTTATTATAAATGAGATATTAAGGATTTCAGTTAAAAAAAAATTTGAAGAAGCTTAGCTTAAAAAAGACAGAAGAAAAGCAAAGTTTGATAGATAGGATATCCTAAATTGTCAGACATCTGTATCTTTATGCTTTTTTTTTAAACCTTTTACATCCTTATAAGTAATTTTATGAGGTCTTGTGGTTTTAGATTCATCAAAGGGTTCATTACAAACCCAACACATATTCTCTTGATTACTTAATTCTTCAGAACAATTTTTTCAATAAAGCGCATTACATTTCGGGCAGATGTAACTTAATCGTAATACACTTCCTTTACAAACTAAACAAATTTTCCTATCTCTGTGAAATATTACTTCCTCTTCAGAAATTTGAATTGGTCTTTCATATAATCTGAATAGAGACTCTTCAACTTTGATCTCCTTAACATAGTGTTCTTTTTTTTTCTTTTTAGCTGGAGCTTCTCTTAATCCAGCATAAAAAAATAAAAATCCGCTAGCCATTATTAATCTAGAAGGAACTACCGGTATACTTATTCTTATCAAAGACATCAATGCTGAAAAGATAGGAATCCCAACAAACAATAAGTAGCCTATTGATAATGATAAAAATTTTCTCTTAAGGACTCCACTAGATCTAAAACTTTTAATTAAATATCCAAATCCACAAAAAGTGAATCCAATAAGTTGAAATAAAATAAAAAAAAGAAAAATTGGTGATTCTCTGACCATTAATATTATGATTAGATTTGACCCTGGTGGAATGGGATTTAAATAATTGAATGCACCAGAGGGATTTATAAACATAAAAAATTCAAAGATACCTGTTAGAATCAGAAAAGAAGCTACAATATAATTCTTTAAATTTGGGATCATCAGTTCCGCTCCAATATATAGTGATATTACAAGCACTATAGGTGCCCACATAGTATTAATGATCCCCATCCAACCTCCTGGGTTAGGTAAATTATTACCAGTTAAAAGAATTGAAAGAAAATCAAGAGTTAATCCAACCCAAAATAGACTTGCTACAATGATATTCAAACCCATGAGTGTAAGAAGTTTAGCCTTTACTTTTCTAGCTTGAATAATTATTCCTAAACCAAGTACCAAACCAAAAATAAAGGCAATAGTTGCCGAGAGTCCGTTTCCCCAACCTTCAGGAGAAAGAAATATCATTTTAAGCTCTCCAAATTCAGTAATTTTTATTCAATAATTTTACATTCTACTTTAATATTATCTCAAACTATTTGAGAAAAAATAGAACATAAATAATTAATTTTCTTTTAAAAAAAAAATAATGATTATTAAAGAATTATATTTATAGTACTCAATAAAACTATTACTGATATTATTATCCCCACAAATATTAAACAAGGTGGATTGGGGAGAGGTTCTTCTAAGAGTTTATTCCGGAATTTTCTTAAATTAATCATTCCCCATATTAAAAAAGCATCCGTTATAGGGGTTGTAACCCATAAAAGTAGAGCAATCTCCAGTAAGCCTGCATTAAAACTAAGAATCCCTCCTAATATTAAAGCAACATTAAATATAATAGTTACAGGAAGTAGAATATAATAAATTGATCTTGGAGTTTTTTTAATCTCTGACATATTTTTTCATTAAATTTCTGTAGATTTTTTGTAAACTAATAAAATGATGGATTATTTTAAGATACCATTAACTCATATATAAACATTTATGCAAAAAAAGAACAGAAAATATTATTCCCTTAGAGATTTTAAGAAATATAAAAAATATTGAGAAATAATAATTTTCTAAAAATTTTTGTACTTTTGTTTAAGAGATTTTAACCTCTGTTTATAGATAGTTGCTAATCTATTAGGCATTCGAGCCTGAAAAGAATTAAAGTACAAACTATTTATTTTCATAAATGATTTCGCAGCCCATTTAATTTTGCGAGAATTTGTAAGAGCAAATAAATCTAACAGTTTATTTGAGAAATTACCATAAATATCAATGCTTCTTTTTTCATTCTCGTAAATAGCTTTAAAAATATATTTCAATATGTTGAATCCTCCTCCCAAATGTTCATGAGTGAAAGGAAGGAATCCGAATGCATATAAAAACTCAAGAGGTAAAGTCTTATCGTATACACGATTTTTTGATTTCAACTGATTATATAAAGGAGTCCCTGGAATAGGTTTAAAGTTATAAACCGAATAAAGATCAGGATGAAATTTTAAATTATTTTTGATTTCTAAATCAATATTTTTCTTTGTGTGAAAGGGTAGTCCCAATATGTAATTTTGTTTAGTAACAATTCCAACTTTGTTTAATCTTTCTATAATTTTCTCAGGATTGCCTTGATTTTTGAGATAGCCACCTCTAAGGGTGCTTTCAATCCCATAACTTATCAATAAAAATTTTATTGGGGATTTCCGTTGAATGGTTTCTAAATCAAACTTGTTTATATGATTAAGTGAACCTTCAAAAGCTATAAAAATATTATTATCAATTCTTCCCGAATTTTCGATAAAGTAGTTAAAAATCTTCTTCCAAGTGTGTTCTGGGAAAAAAGCATTTGGTTCAATCATGAAAAGAAAAATATCTTTATTAGATTCTGAGCTTAGGTCTTCAATAAACCTGATTATTTTATCACCATTTGAAAGGGCTTTATACTTTAGAAAATTAGGAGTAATACAAAAATCACAATTATTTGGGCAACCAAGCTGTGTTATTAAAAAAGCAGTTTTCATAGGAACTGGTGATTCAGGAAAATTTCCAAATATTTTTGGTATAATGAATTCCTCGTTTGAAAGGGGTTTTAAATTGAATTTACCTCTCATCCAATTTATACCATTTCCAGTACACGTATTTTTCTGCTCTACTAATTCTTGCAAATGGGAATATACTGTTCCAACTCCCCCGATATATAATTCTACGTCTTTAAATTCTGTTTGAATAGTTTTTATTATTTTTATTGTTTCATACATTCCGGTTGCGTATATACTTAATGCAATATGTGAAATATCATGTTTATTTAGAGTTTTACGAATTATTTCTTCAGTACATATTTCATTGATAACAATTGAAGGAATTTCTGGAATATTTTCTGCTAAAAGGCGTCCTTCAATATTTGTCTTTAAGACTGAGACATTAGGGATATTTTTATTAGTTGCATAAGCTACTTTATTTTTATATTCTTTTACCGCTTCATCAATCGCTTTTTTATTTATTAGGGGATGATTATCATATTTGGGATCATCACGTACTTTAAGGGGAAATGCTCGATCTATTAATGAGAGACTCTTGAAAAAAGCGATTTTTTTATAAGTCATAATAATGGATTTGATCTTCTTAATTAAGTACTTATACTAGCGTTCCCAATTTAACAACTAAGGAAAATCTCCAAGTAATAATAATAGAACTTATCACTATTACTCCATTAATCAATCGTTTAGCAGATATATAAAGCATTTTAGATTTTCACCTAATTAGTAATTAATAACAAATCAATGCCCTATAATTCAGCAGATAATGATCTAAATTTGTAAAATAAATTTTCTATGATAGCGGAAAATGCTTTAATGACTCCTTCCCCAGTTTTTGCCGATGTTATGTAATATCCAAGGAAGTCATTCTCGTTAATTACTGATTGAATTTCGTTATAATTTACCTTGCTTTCATCCAATAAATCAGCTTTATTAGCAAACAGAATTACAGGAATATTCCCGCAATATTTTTTAACATCATTTTGCCAATTTTGAATATGTTTAAAGCTCTGTTTACCATGTTTGTTTCCCTCAAGACTGTAAACAATAATAGCTGCTTTACTATTTTTAAAAAAATTCGGTCGCAAAAAATGGAAGGTGTCTTGACCTGCGATGTCCCAAAATAGTAACTTAATTTTTTCTCCATCAATTTCTCCAATATACACAGATAATTGGGCACCTATCGTCTTGATATACTCCTTTTCAAAAGAACTCTGAGTAAATATTTTAATTAAGGAAGTTTTGCCAACTCTTCCATCACCAACAACAGCAATTTTAAAGAGGTAATTGATATCAGTCATTGCATTTTTTGTAAGATCAAAATATCATTATTAATATTTTTTATACGAGATATAATCGATTTTTTCCATATTAAAATTTTCGGAAAACTTTCAGCATTACTCGATTGCTACTTCACCAGATAGAGATTTAATTTTAGAATAAAGGGTTTCTATGATTGCATTAAAAGCGTCAAGAATTCCTTTTCCAGTTTTTGCTGAGGTTATGTAATGACCAAGAAAGTTTTTCTCATCGATTATTTCTTGGATTTTAGAATTATCTAGTTTGGCTTCATCAACTAAATCAACTTTATTCCCAAAAATTACAAAAGGGATATTTTCACAGAATTTTGATATGTCATCATACCAAGTTGAGATATGTTTAAAACTCTCCTTCCCAAATTTATTATCTTCAAGACTATAAACGATGATTGCTGCTCTACTATTTTTAAAAAAATTCGGTCGTAAAAAGTGGAACGTATCTTGACCGGCGATATCCCAAAACAATAATCTGATTTTATCGTTGTTAATATTTTCATCGTAGACTGAGAATTGTGCCCCAATTGTCTTTACATAATCTTTTTTAAAAGATCCTTTAGTGAATTTCTTAATTAAGGATGTTTTGCCGACTTTTCCATCTCCAATGACAGTTACCTTAAACCTAAATTTGCGTCCACTATCGTTCATAGAGTTTATTGGAAAGAATGAGATATTGGTATATTTCTTTCAAAAATTAATAATTAAACTTATATCAGCTTTTCTTCAATTTAAAATTTTGGTTTACTTTAAACATATGATTTCTTAAAGCATTAACAATAATATAAAAAAGAAAAAAAATAAGAGGGGGATCAGAAAAGGTCCCCCTCCCCCTGATTTTATCTCTCCCTGATGTCTGATCTCAGAATAAAATCAGTCTGATAAGGAAAAATTAACTCTAGAAAAGCCCAAAATTCCTATAATGAATGTTTCTTTTAACTTTGTTCACATCTACCATTTCTTCCAAATATTTAGCATTATATTTAGCTTTCTTCAACAATTTTAGCATTGCTTTTTTGAGTGGTTTTTCTTCTAACTTGACTTTCACCATCTCATGATCTTCTTCAACTGTGGGGAGCTCTTCTAAAATCACAAAATCTTCTAATTCAAATAGATCCTCAAGATCCTTTTTCTTTAATAACACTTCAACCATTTTTTTTATCACCCCTTTAATTCAACATTTTATTTATAAAGCATATATATTACTCCCTTCAAATCAGGAATAATCAGTCCTTTAGCTTCTGTCAGATTTTACTACGTTTTCTTTACCTTTATTATCTTCCTGTTTATGTTTTGAAGTACTTTTTATTAAAATCACATACAGTTCCTCAAGTTCTATGGGAGCATACTCTTCAACTAAAAACTGATCTATTTTTTTTAACACATCCATCTTTTTCTTCATAAGATCAGTTAGATCAAGGATCGTAATATAGTTTTATTAAGAAAAGTTTGCGCGGAGTCTTAGATTTGTTATAGACCCTTCTTTTTAAAACTAATAAACTAGTAAAACTCTACTTAAGTTTATAAGATTTAACAAAAGTTTTAATTTTGAAACTGCTAATAGATTTTTTTAATATTATCTCCTGAAAAATTTTTATAACGAAAATGAAAAAAAAACCTTTAAAAGAATAATTGTACGTATTAGGTTGAAAGTAGAGAATATAAAATATAAGATAAAATATAAGAATTAAAAAAATTTGTTAATACTTTTAAAAAGCACTAAAAAAATTGAATTTAGAGCCAGCGTAAATATCTGAAGCCGTAATACTTTTCTTAGCTTCTTTTAGATGAATAGCTTCTTCAAAATATTTTGGATTCAAATCTCCAAGTAATTCATCTTCTTGGTTTTCAGCCTCATCAATCTTTTCGACTTTTTCAACCATTACTTTTTCATATATTTGGACCATTTTTATCAGCAATTTTTATTTTTTTTACTTAATTAAATAATATAATAGAAAGGTTTTATATAAAGTTTGATTCTGGGAACCTTGAATGGACTCTTAGACTTCTTTTAGATAGTCTCTTATTTAAACGATTTATTCTTGTTTGACATGTCTAGGTAAAATAATACTTCTAGAAGTCTAATTAGAGTTCAAATCAAAAAATATATATATAAACCTACTTAATATTTACATAATAGCAACAGTTTTATAATGGAAGAATTTTGGAATCAACGGTTAATTACCCCCCTGAAGAGATTTTAAGCCCGATTGTTGGCAAACCCAACTGGGAGTATGTTATACTTTGGATATTAAGTAATAATAAAGTATGTTCTTGGTCAGATTTAAAAGAAAAAGTAAATCGATCAACCTTATCTATATATTTAAATAAACTTAAACGCGATGGTTATATTTTAAAAAGTGAATTCAATCACTATCTCATAACTACTAAGGGACGTGAAAGGTATTATGAATTAGGACAAAATAAAAGAGGGGGAAGGAAATTAAGTTATCCCCCAAAAGTAATACTTGCTCATAGAAATTATGATCACTGGATTCTATGGATGGTTTATAATAATAATTATTGCAAATGGGCAGATTTTCTTGAAAAGCCTTTGTCAATTAATCAATCCTCATTATCAAAAAATTTAAATGATTTACTAAAGAAAAATTTCGTAAGAAAAGATGAAAAAGAATATAAGATAACTCAAACCGGTAAATCCGAATATTCTAACATGTTAAAGTTTTATGATTTAGACAGACAATCAATATTAGAAGAAGAAAGCAAGCGGATTACAGAATTAACTCAAAAAACGCTCAAATTTTTTAAAGACTTTGATATAAAAGAAAGAAATATTCAATTTAGATTCCTCAATAGTGTTTTAAAATTAGAATATTCAAAAATTAAAAATGTCTTAAGGAATGAGGAAGATTTTCATAAAATTTTACTTTTTCTTTCAATTAATCACCCAACCATGTATCCAAACTACATTTTTCCTGAAGAATTTTCAGGAAAATACCAAATTAAAAAAACTACTCTTGATTACTATATTGATGAAATTATTGAAAATCAAATCTATACAATAAAATTTTTCAAATTAGAGGCTCCTCAAGACAAGGTTTACTATTTTCAATCAGATGAGAAAATAGAAATGATGCTTCGAGTTATTACAGAAGAACACATTACAAAATTCACATATTTAAATAAACTATTTGAAAGTTCATCAAATTTAATTCTTCCTCTTGACATGAAATCTACCGTTAATGCGATTTTGGAAGAAGCTTGTCAATTTGTTTTCCCCGAGGAGCTGAAAAAATCATTACTAAAGTTTTTGCCTGAGTATATTAATTATTTGGCATTTAAAATAGAAAAAGAAAAGAAATTATCAGGTATTCCTAGTAGGTTAGAAGGCATAATTTGGCAGAACATCCCTGAAATATTACAGGAGGGTCTTTCTACAACCTCTCGATATCAATTTATAGGTGACAATAAAATGAATTATTATTTGGAAACAGATATATTAGAAGTTTTACGACCTTATTTGGCTTTAAAACCAGATTCAGTCTACAAGAAGATTAATCAGTCTTTAGATGAAAAAAAATATGGTACTGCATTAGATCTTGTCAATTCAGTTATTAAGTCTGGTAAGAAAGATTTAGATCTGGTTATTTACCATGCAATGATTCTCTCTAATTTAAACCGTAATAATGAATCAGTAGAATTTCTTAATAAGCATATAAAAGCTTCTCAAGTTGATAAAGAAAATCCGTTATACGCTCTATATTTCTTTATATTGGGATTTTCTTCAATGACACTTGGAGAATATGAAAAAGTTTTTGATATAGTCGAAAAAGAGCAGAAATTTTTTCCCGATCACCCTCTTTCTCACGCTCTAAAGGCTTTAATAAATGGTTATAATCAAATATATGAGTTTGTTTCAGATAGAGAAGATGGACTAATCGAAATAGATAAAGCTATTGATCTAGATCCCAACGATTCCAATAAAGCAAGGTACTATCAATTAAAAAGCCAATTTTTGCTGGAATCAAATAATTATGAAGAAGCTCTCGAATCAATTAATCGTGCTATTGCATTTAGTCCTAAAAATCTTGATTTCTATAATTCAAAAAATAGAATTCTAATTTATTTTGATAAGTTCGATGAAATTCTTGATATTTTAGATAATTTACTTGAAGAATTTCCCGAGGGTGAAAGGAACCTAAAAATAAAAAAGGCCTATATTCTTAAAGAAAAGAAAGACATTGAAGGGGGATTAGAAATCATTAACGAATTAATTGATAAATATCCAGGCGATAACAATCTTATGCTAAATAAAATTTATTGGTTACAATATTTAGATAAAAAAGAAAATGTCATAGAAATTATAACAGATCTAATCAAACATGAACCAAAAAACGGAATATTCCATGATACTTATGGGGAGATTTTAATGAATTTTGAGGAATATGAACAAGCTATTCGCGAATTCCAAAAGGCCATAGAACTAGATAACAATGAGTGGTATATTAATCAAACTTATATTAAATTAGGAATATGTTATAAAGAAATGGATGATCAAGATTCAGCTATCGAAAACCTTAGTAAAGGAAAGGAATTTACAAACAAATGTTATTGTGATCTTGATACTAAACGAAATTGGCTGACAATTGCTGAGCTCTTCTTAGCAGAGATTGCTGAAATGGAAGCCGATTTTTAAAATTTTTCTGATCTTTCGAATTTTTAAATCATTATATTTCTGATAAAAGCTTGGATTTGTAATATAATTCATTTATTATTGTATTAAAAGCATCATGAACTCGTTGTCCTGTTTTTGCTGAGGTTAAATAATAACCAAGAAACCCCTCTGTCTCTACAAAATCTTTAGCATTAGGATTGTCGAGATCATCTTCCTCAATTAAATCGACTTTATTGCCAAATAGAATCATTGGAATGTCCCCGCAAAATTTTTTGATATTTTCATACCAATTTGATACATGCTCAAAACTTTGCTTTCCAAGATTATTTTCCTCAAGACTATAAACAATAATTGCTGCATTACTTTCTCTATAAAAAGTAGGGAGTAAAAAACGAAAATCATCTTGACCGGCTATATCCCAGAAAATCAATCTCGTTTCATCACCTTCTATTTCTTTATCAAATTTAGAAAATTGTGCTCCTAAAGTCTTCACATAATCTTGAACAAAAGAACCTTGAGTAAATTTTTTAATCAAGGAGGTTTTACCTACTTGGCCATCACCGATGACTGTTATCTTAAATCTAAATTTTTGAGGATCGCTCATTTAGGTTATTTAAGGAAATCAGATGATCATATTTTGCTTAATGAATGAGTATAATTTTAGCAATTTAAAATTTTAGTTTAGAAGGTCTCTAAATAAATGATCTTTAGTCATTTTATTTATTTAGAGACCTTAATGTTTCCCTAAAATCACCCTTCAAATAGAATGAATTAAAGAAACGAGTAAAACAAAAATTAAAGAAAAATAGAGTCCTAGTAGTATTACTAGGAAGTTATTTCCCCCCAATATGGAAATGGAAAATTAAAGATAAGCATAAATAATTAAAAAAATAAAAAAATTACCTAATATAATTTTGGATTACGGGATTATACCCTGCAAATGTTTTCTTAACTTTTTTTATATCTTTTTTCTCTTTTCTGGTCATTTTTTTTAACCTTTTTTTTTTTTTTTTAATGATACGGCGACCACCGAGATCTAC
>CAZALK010000018.1:148-94088 GCA_964486045.1 uncultured archaeon | reverse complement strand
TTAATGAAAAAAATGTGTGAAACTTAATCCACAATTTAAATTATATTATTTTTCCCGCATTTTTATGAAATTTTCTTGAATTTACAATTTACTTGTCTTTATTCCTCGATTTTTTCCTTATGTTTTTAAAGTAGCCAAAGATCTTCTTCTCCAGTTTATTGCTCAGAAAACTCATCCTTCTTTTTTATTATAGTCGCAGAAACTTTTGCTATTCGCTTTTTTATTTGTTGTTTTTTAGACTTTCCATTTCCATTGCGTTTACGTTTATTAGACTTTCCATTTTCTTGTGAAATTTCCGCTAGCTGATCTTTCAAATCTTCTGCCACTGATCCTAATTTGTTTGCTGTCGAAGTGACTTCTTCCATTGAAGCAGTTTGTTGCTCAGCAGAGGCACTAATGCCTTCTATTGCTCGAGAATTTTCTTCACCCGCTGAGGTTGCAGCTTCAATATCCACAGTTATAGTTCCGATTAACTCAACAGTTTTTTCAATTTTAGCAGTGATTTGTTCTATTTTGTTAGCTGTTTCAATAACTGCGGTTTGTGATTGCTCAGCAAGTTTCCTAACCTCATCAGCTACAACAGCAAAACCTCGACCATGCTCACCAGCCCTACCTGCTTCTATGCTAGCATTTAGTGCAAGTAAATTCGTTTGATCAGAAATATTTGTGATTAAATCCATTATCCTATTAATATCTTTAGTTGATGCCATAACTTCATGTGAGAAGGAGCTGATGTCCTTTGACATTTTACTAATTTCTACTAGGGATTTAACTTGACTCTGCGTGTTTTGAGAAACTTCTTGGGTTGTTGATGCGATTTCTTCGGAAGCAGCATTAACTTCACTTGCACTCGCTGATAATTCTGTAGCCATATTCGCCACATTAATACTTACATCTGAACTCGCACTTACAACTTTATCCAATTGTATGAAAGGTTTTGTAAATCGTTGCGAAATTAATAACGCGAAAACAGCTATGATTACAACCGCGATTATCATAATAATGATTGACATCCACATTAAATTTGTAGGTATTGTTAGCGCCTCTGACATATCCATTTTAGCAACTAAAATCCATGCTGTGCCCTCAGAGTTTATTTCTAAATAATGGAATGAGCCCATTATAAGAATTCCTCTATAATCCAATATGTCTGTTTTTGTCACATCTGTTTTCTCATCTCGAGCCGTTAAAGTACCCGCACTTTTAACTGTTGCAACCAAAACAGTTTCTTCAATCGTACTATACTGACCTGTTTGAGTAGTGTAATAATCATATTTACTAGGATTTAACCATTCTAGCTCATTATTCAAAAGAAATGTCTCTCCCGTTGTACCTAAACCCTCAGTATTTTGCATCAAACTATATAACCATTGGGGATTTATATATACAACTAGCACCCCTACAAAA
The DNA here is from genome assembly GCA_964486045.1 of uncultured archaeon. GTDB lineage: Archaea > Asgardarchaeota > Lokiarchaeia > Sigyniarchaeales > SOKP01 > Loki-b32. The sequence continues at coordinate 92,681 of CAZALK010000018.1, read as the reverse complement.
TTGCTATTGTCGCCTAAAATAGGGGATGATGCTGTAATTTGGACAGTGGTGCCATCTCCAGCAAATCGAAAATCCGAAAGGAATACATAATCTCCATTATTTTTATTTTCTGTACTAGAGCAGGCTATAAAATAATCCTTACTCGATTGATCACCTCCGAGAGAGTGTGTGTAACCTGTCCATCCTGATTCCTGAGCTTGTGCTATAATAGTTCCGTTCACATCAAGTACTAATGTTTCATAATACACCGTTTGTCCCATCACATCATAAACGTAAAGGAGATTTCCAATATATTCTTCAACTATAATCTTAGCAGCATCTTTTTCTGTCTGATTTGCTGCCAGATCAACCATGATCGCTACGTTATCCTCCAAACCCGGAGAATGAGACAAGGCCACGGCATCAGCTTTTCTGTATCCAAACCAAAATGAAATCACACCTACTTTATTGTTCCCAGTGGCTTGTAGTTGAGCCAATCGATCGCTTGTATATGATGCCTTTAGCGTAAAAGTAGAGTAAATTGTGATTACCGTTAATGGTATGACCGAAATAACTAGAAAATAGACAACTAATCTTGTTCTTACACCTAATTTCATTTTTTTAAATCCCTTCTTTTTTTGATATTATTTTATTCATTTTATTAAAAATTTGTAGTTTTTGTATATTACATGTTTATTTGTACTTTTTTTTTATTCAGAATTGTTTTTTCATTATTCAGAAGTATTATAAAATATTTTTATTTTATATATTTATTTTGAATAATTAACAATTTATTAATCAAAGATTTTGTATTTAAATCTTTTTGTTCAAAAATATTCCAGTCATATAAATAATTGTAAAGAAAAATAAAGAAAAATGACTTTTTGTGTACTATACCTAAAGTTTTATACAAAAATTGATCTTTTTTTAATAATGAAAATTTTTAGATTAAAATCTTTTTTCTAAAAATTGAATCTAATCTGAACCTGATTTTTTATTGAATTTACCTTTTTTATCTTTTCTTGATTTTTTCTGTCTACCTTTCTTTTGATCAAGTTCGGGTTTTTCGGTTTTTTCTTCTTCAGGAGATTCTAGGTCTTCTTCTAAATCTTCAGTTTCTTCTTCTTTCGGTTCTGGTTCAGGTGGTTTAGGTTTACGTGATATTACTACTTTGGAGTATCTAATTACTTCTTTTCCATATTTCCAACCATCTTGGACTAATTCTAATATGCGATTTTCGGGGATATCTTCTCTTTCGAGCGAAGTTAATGCTTCATGTTTAGTATAATCATAAGGATCATTTATTTTAACTTCAATTGGCTCAGCCTTATAGGATTTGAAAACGCTCATAAATTGGTTGTAGAAGCCATTCAATATCTTTTTTTCACTTTCATTATCACTATCGAGAGCTTTCTTAAAAGAATCGTACAAAGATAAGAAATTTTTTAGGACGGAAGCGGTATACTGAGTTCTCAAATCCTGTCTTGATTTATTCCAGCGTTTTTGAGCATTTTCGAATTCAGCCTGTAAGTGCATGTATTTTTTTTTTGACTCATCAGACTCTTCTCTAAGTTTTTTTGAAGTAGTTTTAACTTCTGTTAGCTCTTTCTCAATAGCTTTAACTTTTTCAAGAACCTCATCTTTAGAGAAGTATTCTAATTCAAAATGTTCCCCTTCTTCTAACTGCTTGACTTCTTCGCTTTTTATTTCATCGGGAGAATTGTTTTTATCTTCAGTATTTTCATTCTGGATTTTTCCTTCTTCTTCGGTTGTGTTTTTATTTGCATCTTTAGATGTTTCTTTTATTTCGTTGTTATTGTCTTCAGTCATATTAGCTCCCTTGAAATAATGATCATCAAATATATGATTTAGAATTTGATCTAAAATTTATTTTTTATGATATTGAGGTTTTATTGATAAATTTTTGAGTCCCGAGATAAATCTCATAATTTACATTTTAATAAATTTTGTTCTATTTAAAATTTCTGTATGATACCCCAGTTCACCAAGAGATTTGTGTGGGATTTAAAAGAAAATTTTTTGACTACAGTTTACATTAATGAGTAAAACATCACAGAATTAGAATTGCTTTTAAAGAAGCCTATATCATAAAATTTTTAATTCTTTTTTAATTAATAATTAATTAGCAATACTAAATTTACAAATTTATAACTATTAAATATTAGAAAAGCTTTGAAATTTATTAATGCTCATAATACTAAGAACGAGGGTGTTTGATACATGAGTGAAGAAGGAGTAAAAGAAGAAGAAGTAAAAGAAGAATCGAAAAAGAAAACTAGAAAGGAAAAAATCATAGGCATTGATTTGGGTACATCAAATAGCGCTTGCGCCGTTTTAAGCGGAACAGGACAACCAGAAATAATCCCTGCTGCCGAGGGGAGGACACTTGGGGGAAAAGCATTTCCCTCATATGTTGCATTTGACGAAAGTGGAAGAAAAATTGTGGGTGAACCTGCTCGTAGACAAGCTGTGTCTAATCCAGATGGAACCATAACTGCTATTAAACGTAAAATGGGTACATCGTACAAAGCAAAATTAAAGGTAGGAGATAAGACTCAAGAATTCTCACCCGAAGAAATTAGTGCTATGATACTTAAAAAAATAAAGAATGATGCATCGTCGTATTTAGGACAAGAAGTAAAGAAGGCAGTAATTACGGTCCCAGCGTATTTTAATGATGCTCAACGAACTGCCACTAAAAATGCTGGTGAGATCGCCGGTCTTGAAGTTGTACGCATGATTAACGAACCAACAGCAGCATGTTTAGCCTATGGCCTTGATAAAGATACAAAAAGCAAATTAATGAAAATATGTGTTCTGGACCTCGGGGGTGGTACGTTCGATATCACAATCATGGAGTATGGGGAAGGAGTAGTAGAGGTAATGTCAACTGCTGGAGATACTCAACTCGGTGGTACAGATATGGATAACGCGATAATTGACTGGGTGTCTGAAGAATTTAAAAAGAAAGAAGGAATTGATTTAAAGGGTGATAGTAAGGCCTGGATTCGAATTAAGGACGCTGGTGAAAAAGCTAAAATTGAATTATCAACAACACTCTCAACTACAATTAATTTACCTTATCTCTCCCAAAAAGAAGGTAATCCGGTGCATTTAACGATGGAGCTTACGAGAGCAAAATTGGAATCACTTATTGAACCAACGCTTAGTAGATTAGACCCTATAATGCGGAGAGCTGTTTCTGATGCAAAAATAGCTGTAAATGACATACATAAGATTCTTTTAGTTGGTGGACCTACTCGTATGCCTTCTGTTCAAGAAATATTTAAGAAATATTTTGGTAAAGAACCAGAACATTCAGTAGATCCTATGGAATGTGTTGCAATTGGTGCATCGATTCAAGGAGGAATTATAGCCGGTGATGTAGAAGATCTACTCTTATTAGATGTTACTCCCCTTTCCTTAGGTGTCGAGACACTAGGAAATATTTTCACTAAATTAATTGAGCGAAATACTACAATTCCTACTGAAAAAAGTCAAGTTTTTAGTACCGCAGCAGATAATCAACCCGCAGTAACTATAAATGTACTTCAAGGTGAAAGAGCAATGGCTAAAGATAATATTCCATTGGGAATGTTCCACTTAACGGGTATACCACCTGCTCGCAGAGGTATACCACAAATTGAAGTTAAATTTTCAATTGACGCAGATGGCATAGTTCACGTTAATGCTAAGGATCTAGGAACAGGTAAAGAAACAGGAATTACTGTCACTGGTGCTCAAGGTTTAACTCCTGAAGAAATTGAAGAAAAAATTAGGAGTGCTTCCCAATTTGAAGAGGAGGATCTGAAAGTAAAAGAACTCGTTGAAGCAAAGAATACCGCGGATTCTATGATTTATCAAACAAGAAAGCTAATAGAAGATAATAAAGATAAAATTGAAGATAATGAGAAGACCGAAATAGAAGCTGCAATAGCATCACTAGAAGAGGATGTTAAAACTGATGATGCAAATCGAATCAAAATGGGAATAGAAAATCTTCAAAAATCTATGCATAGTTTCTCCGAGAGGATTTACCAAGGACAAGCTCAAGATCAAGTTTATCAACAAGCCGCAGAACAAGCCCAGCGTGCTGCAAGCGGAATGGGTGGTGTACCTCCAGGAGGGATGGGTGGAGCACCCCCAGGGGATATGGGTGGTACTGGAGCTGGTGGTGCAACATATAAAACAGATAAAGATAAAGGAAAAAAGGATATTGAGAAAGATAAGAAGATAGTAGACGTAGAATGGGATGATGATTCGGATGATGACTAAATCCAGTCAAATTCTTCTTGATTTTTAAATCTTGATTTTTTTAAATATTACATTATCCATTTTTTTTGATTAATAATCTTAATAATTATAAAAAATGCATAAAGGATCCGTTTTTAAAGCTATATTTCCTTATTCTCAATGATTATGAAATCTATACTGATTGTTTAGATACAAATTATTTTCAATATTCAGAAGGTTTTACTTTCATATTTGCCTCCTAAAAAAAATTTGGGAAGTATAACTCAACTTTATTTTTTCCAAGAAACTTATCTAAGTTGGAAAAATTAGTTTCCTCGTTCAATTTTGTTAATTGAAAAAGATTGTATTAGATTATATGTCAAGATAATTAAGGAAGTGCAACTAGAGGAGCTTAATGTTAAAATACGGAACTTGAGAATAAAAAAAATTTAAGTTAGCTTTCAAAAAATGGTATCGAGATAAATTAAGTTATAGGATTATTTATTTAATATTTATTAAGTTAATTATGAAATTTTACTTGATGCTTTAATACTTTAAATTATAATTGTAACAATTTATAAGTCTATCTGGGGTATCATATAATGGGTAAAAAAAAATGGGTAAGAAAAACAGCTGAAAAAAAGATGGTAGAGAAAGTAACTATTGATGAGAGGGGTAGAGTAACTATTCCAAAAAGTATCCGTGAAAAGCATAATTTCATTCCAGGGGAGGAATTTGAAATAATAGATGAAAATGATAAATTAATTCTTAAACTAGTTATTCCAAAACAAAAAACAGTAAAAAGCATGGGGAATTGGGGTAAGAATGCTTTTTTGAAAGCTGGAGAATCAACTTTTGGTGAGTGAATGAGTAAGAAATTAATTGATATAAATTTTTTTTCTATTTACTTTGTTGAAGATCATCCTGGATTCAATTATATTAAAGATGAAATGGATGAAGGTTTAAAGGGTGCGTTTAAATTAATTATTCCAGAAATTCTTCCATTTCGTGCGTTTTGGATTTTAACTACTAAATGGAACATAGATAAACAACTTGTAAAAGAAATCATTTTAGAATTTGTACAGAATTATTCAAGTCCAATTTATGTTGGTTTGGATAGAGAAACGATTATTGAAGCTTTTAAGTTATCGAATGAATTAAACCACGATATTTATGATTGTTATTATTTGGCTTTGGCTAAACAAGAAAATGTGACCTCAATTTTAACAACAGATACGGATTTTGATAATTTATGTAAGAAAATTGGATTATGTTATGAAAATCCTGTCCCTCCTGATATTTTAAAGAAATTTTTTGCATTTAAGTAACTCTTATATTCATAAATAGAGCAATTAAATAAATTTTTCAAAATACCTTGAAAAATTTCTATTTAAATGGAAATGTCTCTCAATATTCAAGAGGTTTTATTTTCATAGCTAAATGATCCAAAAAAAATTTGGGAAGTATAACTCAACTTATTAATAATTTAGTTGAATGGAGTTAACTTTTTCTTCCCGTCATTTTGAATTTCATTTCTTAATTTGACTAATCGATCGGGAAAATTTGACATAACAGCATCTACCGGTTGGTCATTATAATTCATCCGTAGAAATTTTTTTATTGATCTATTAAAGAGCAGGCCCCATACATAGAATTTAAAGCCATTTTCTTTTACCAACTTAAATAATTCAAAAGTAGCAAAATTATATTTCACATTAATCCCTTGGATATTTAGTTCTCTCATACTCTCTAATTCCAGATGCTCTTTTTCATTGTTTGCATACTTTAGAAAAATGGTATTAATCAATGTAACATTTTTATCGAATTCTCTAATTTTACCAAAGATATCAGGTAGAGGAGAACCATCCATTGCTGTTTTCGCTAGCTCAATTTTATCAATTACTTTAAATTTTCTCGCTATTTCAATTATTCTTATACCAATTTCAGGGTCTCGTATATCAAAATTATAGCGGATATTATGATTTTTAAATTCACTGATTAATTCAGGAAGAGTTAGAATTGATTGATTGTTATCTAACTTTAAGGATCTAATCTCACTACTTTCTAAATCCTTAATGGGTATATCTTCTCCATTTTTTTTTAGACTTTGCTGAAAACACAAAAATATTTCTCCATCTTTTGATAATTGAGCTTCTGTTTTAATTCCATCAACACCCATATCAACTGCTTTCTTAAATGATGACAAAGAGTTTTCGACATCTCTAAAACCCGCACCTCTATGACCCCACACAAAAGTTTTATTCATTATATACCACCCCCACTTCTTGACTAATTTCTGAAATTACCTCAAGTAAATCAACGAATACCACAAAATATTGAAGATCTCCTTCGACCTTAAGAGTACCTTTGAAAAATTCACTATAACTAACTTTTCTTCCAGCAAGGATATCACTCCAGACTTCTTGAGAGCATTTAATATCAATAGTGGCACCGCTTATTTCACCTTTACCAACTTTAAATTTACCGTTCCCAAATTCTACCCAATACGCAAAATCTGGATTTTCTAATTTAATCTGGACAATATTCGTTTTTAACTCATCTAATTCTTGCCGTAATTCTTGATTTTCTTCTGATAAACGTTCAAATCCATAAAAAATTTCCAAAATACTACTGTTGATACAACAATTATCACAGAGAATTTTATCAAACGAAATTACACCACATCTTCCCATGTCACATTCCCATTTGTTGGTTTCATTGTTAATACTAACACTTTGTCCACATTGTTGAGACACAGTCTCTATTTTTCTTCCACAATTATTACATACTAGACTCATCTTTACATCATCTTAATTTTTAATTTATATTTATACGATAATTCTAGCCTAAATACAATTATTAAATGTTCATGTTATATTTTAAGTAGAAACAGTCTGAATTCTTAATCCCTTTAATGAATTTATAATAAAATTTTTATAAGTTATTATTTTTTATTCTCCTTGAGTTTGTGGGGATTTTATTGCTTAAAAATTAGAATTTCAATTTAGTTTAAGTTTTAACTTTTAAATCCAATATAAGATTATACCTAAATATTTTAATTGTTTGATTCGGTCAAGAATTTGAATTCACATGATTTAACGATTTCTGCAATTAAGGGTACTCCTGAAAAAATACCATTTAATCCATTTATTATGCATTTAGCCGCAAGTCTAGCTAATGTAGACTATAATCATCAATACTGTCAAAATCCAGAAATTTTAGTAGATTCTCAAGTAAAATGTGCCAAGTTTTTAGGAATCGATCATGTAAATGTTTCTACTGACGCTTATAGAGAAGCAAGTGCTTGGGGAGTCGAGGTTGATTGGGAGAGTCATACACCCGTTGCAAAAAAGAATATCGAAATAAGCGATTTTGAATCAATAGAAACGCCTAACTTACTTGAAAATCAGAGGATTATGAATCGAGTCAACTCTGTTAAAAAATTTAATAAAATTAATGGGGGAAATCAATGTATAATTGGTTGGATTGAAGCACCTTTTGCCGAAATTTGTAGTTTATTTGGATTAATAAATGTCCTCTTACAATGTAAGAAACACAACTGGATTAATATCATAAAGGGATTAATTGAGAGAATTCTTCCTGTCCAAAAAGAATTTGTTAAACTGCAAATAGAAGCTGGAGCAGATATAATAGGAGCGGGTGATTCTGCTATTTCCCAAATTGGTCCGATGAGATATGAGAGTTGTTGTTTAGATGCAACCAAAGAATTATTTAATTATGTTCGAAAGGACGTTCCTGTGCTTTACCATGTATGCGGTGATAATGATATTGTTGATAAAGAAGGAAGAGATATGATCAAACTAATATCAAGTACAAATGCTGATATAATAGACTTTGACTACCAAGTTGACCTAAAAAAAGCAAAAGAGAAATGTGGTAATAACAACTGCTTACGTGGAAATACTAATACAACAGTATTTGGTAACCTATCATATTCTACTTATGATGTTGTAAATGAAGTTTCTAATACAATTGAAGGGGGAAAACCAGGAGGACAATACATGTATGCGTTGGGTTGTGAGGTTCCATGGGAGCCAATTAATCTAATAGTTCGAAATATGGGTATAGCTAAAGGTTTAACAGAAAAGATGGGATATTATTAATAAAGTATAAGTGAGATCCCAAAATATGGATATAATGTTATATTTAAAGAGGGACATCTCAGAGATCATATTATTGAGAAAAATGGAACTCGAATTGGTATAATATATTATGGAACTTTAAAATGGGATTATGAAGATTCTTGTTAGTTAACGCAACTGTTTTTCAATATCAGAGAGGACACTAGATGGATAAATGCTAACCAATGTTTCTGGTACAGGATTCAACTTACCCATTGCATACTGACTAACAATTTAATGATCCAGCTCTAACCATGGACGAGTGAATCCACATTCCTCCTTCACCATCTTCTTCCAGTGTCGTTTATTGATGGTTGCAATCTCATCCTGATTTTTCATTGTTTTTCATTCTAGAAACTATTTTAACTTAATCTATATAGGTATGTATTCTTACATTCATTTTTAGATAAAGAAGAATCTCAATCTTATCTAGTCATAAAAATAAAGATAAGATCAATTCTTCTTATCATCGATTAAAACTTTTCTTAAGAAGGTCCATTACATCTTCGGCTGTTGGTATTAAGGCATGATTTGAATAATCAGGGAGTTTAAATGTGTCTTCTGCTATATCTTTCAATGTGCTCTCAGACACGTTTTTATTTTTAAAGCTCATCCACATCCCAATATCTTTTAGGAACTTATCCATCTCATCACACCCTTTTTCTGCTGCAACTTCATCGGATTCATCTTTCAAATCTGGATTGAATAGTCTCGCTATTGTTGCATATTCTTTAATCGAATGTTTCCAGGTCCATTGGTTGATGGCAGGATACATAATAGCTAATGCTTCGCCGTGTGCGATATGGGGAGCACTTCCACCGATAGCCATTCCCATCCCATGTGGTAGTGTAACACCCGAATTAAGAATAGCAAGACCTCCGAGTGTATTTGCCCAATGGAGAGCTTCTCTAGCTTCTTTATTTTGTCCATCTTTTATCGCAATTGGCAAGTTCTTAATTACAAGCCTTATTCCTTTTAGAGCATGCATGTCTACATAATCAGAAGAATTTATATTATGAGTATACGCTTCAAATGAATGACAAAATGAATCCCATCCTGTAGATGCTGTAATATGGGGAGGTAATGTTAAGGTTAGTTCTGGATCAATTATTCCTACAGTTGGGCATAATAAAGTGTCATAAAGAGCGTATTTCAAATGTATATCAGTTTTACTTACCACAGCAGCAGCTGTAACTTCCGAACCCGTTCCTGCTGTAGTAGATACTGCAATAATAGGAAGTAATTTATCTTTAATTGGTTTTCCATCTATCACACGATATTCCCAAGCATCTCCTTTGTGTGTTAGGCCTACAGAAATACATTTCGCAGTATCTATGCTTGAACCACCCCCAACTCCTAAAATCACATCTATATTTTTCTTTTCACCCATTTTAACACCAGCATTAACGTTATCCGTTGTTGGATTGGGTTGTACCCCATCAAAATGAAACATCTCGACTCCCGCATCAGAACACAACTTAATTATCCTTTTAAATACTGGTTCAAGAGCTGGAAAAGGTTCTACTGTTACCATTAGGCAGCGTTTACCATATCGAGCTACAATGTCTCCAACTTCAGAAACTCTACCCCAACCAAATCTAATATTTGTAGGATTGTAATAATTTATATTTCTCAACTTTTTCCACCTATTCTTGATTAACATCTATGAAAACTTTCATTACTTTATCTTTTTTATTCTCAATAAACTTATAAGCTTTATCATAATCCTCAAACGGGAAGTGAGTCGTCATTAATGGTTCTAGAGATATTTTTTTCGACTGTACAAGCTCAATTGCCTTAACATAATCATCGGTCTGATACATCATATTACCAATCACCCTTAGTTCGCGATCTTGAACACTTCCTAAATCAATAGTAGGTTTATCTCCAAAAACACCAACAACAATTATATCTGTACCTTTTCTTGCGTTTTTTATAGCATCATCAATAGTTTCATTTGCTCCAACGCATTCTATAATTAGATCTGCTTTGCTTGGTCCAAAGGTCTTAATAATCTCTTCTAAAAGATTAACCCTTGTAGGATTAATAGTAAAATCAATGCCTACTTCTTTTGCAACTCCTAATCTGAAATCGCTTAAATCGGTAATCATCACAGCCTTTGCTCCGAAAACTTTTGCAGTTTGGGCTACAAGATTCCCAATAGGTCCAGATCCTAATACTAAGACATTAAAATCGGTGATATTTCCTCCTTTTAATACAGCATGGACAGCTACTGCACAAGGTTCAATCATAGCGCCTTGTTCATAGGTCATTTCATCCATTAACTTTATCACCTTTTCAGATTCTACAGCGAAAAACTCCGAGGCAGTCCCAGTTGTTTGAAATCCCATAACCTTAAGATTGTCACATACATGATATTTATTGTGAGTACATGGATAACATTTTCCACAAACTATCTGAGGTTGAATCGTCACTTTATCTCCTAGTTTAAATCCTTGTACATTAGATCCTATTTTTTCAATCTTCCCAGAAACTTCATGTCCCTGAGTAATTGGGTAATTAGTATAAGGATGTTTACCGTGGTATACATGAATATCGCTTCCACAAATACCAATTCTCATTATTTTAACGAGAACTTGATTTTCCATTAAATCTGGAATTGGAACGTCAATAAATTCAATTTCTCCTGGAGAAATCATAACTTGTTGCTTCATAATTTTCACGTTATGCATAATATAACACTATTTTTCATTCAAAACTCCTAAATCACAATAAAAATTCATATTAATATTAATATTCCCAATATAGAATTACTTTAAAATGGTGATAATTACACACTTGTTTAATTGTATAGCTTAGGAATACTATAAGAAAACAAATTTATATCTTAATTGCTAAAAAGAGTGGAAAGATGTGAAATAATTATCAGACTCTATTTATTTATAGTATATTTTAATTAAGGATCTATTACCTAAAAAATTAAATTTCAGAAACAATTTTAATTAATTGAATTTCTATCTTATTTTACAACATTAAAAGGCTAAGTCTATATGAGTTCTAAGAAAAGAGATTACTATGAAGTACTAGGGGTGAGCAAAGATGCGTCTACAAACGATATTAAGTTAGCTTATCGACGTTTAGCTAGAAAACTTCATCCAGACTTGAATAAGACAGATCCTAAAGCAAAAGAAAAATTTATCGAACTCCAGGAAGCGTATGAAGTATTAAACGATGAGAGTAAAAGACAAAATTATGATCGGTTTGGACACAGAGGTGTACAAGTTGATATGAGTGATTTCTTCTCTGGGGGAGTGCCCGGTATTGAAGAACTCTTAAAGTCAATATTTGGTGATTTTAGTCCATTTGGGGGTTTCGATGATATTGGATTTGGATCAAGGGGAAGAAGAAGAGCTGCTCCACGCAGAGAAGTAGGACAAGATATTGAAGATCTCTTCAAAATTAGTTTTGAAGAAGCTATGTTTGGTACAAAAAAAGATGTGGTAATTGAGCGATATACCCCTTGCGATGAGTGTGAAGGAACAGGTGCAGAAGATCCCTCAAGTGTGAAAAGTTGCCCGGAATGTCAAGGAAGTGGTCGAGTTAGGAAGATGACTCAATCTGGATTTGGTACTATAATTCGGGAATCTGCTTGTTATACTTGTAACGGAACAGGTCAAGTAATAAATAAAAAGTGCAAGGCTTGTGGGGGAAAAAAAGTAGTTCCAGAGGAAAAGACGATTCATGTCAATATTCCCCCCGGTGTTGAAGATGGGGTTCATTTAAAAGTTCAGGGAGGGGGACATGTTCCTTCTGTGAATGCTATACCTGGAGATCTTTACTTAATGATTAGAGTAGCAGATAGTGAACATTTTGTACGTAAGGGGAATGATCTATATACTCCAGTAGATATTGATATAGTAACCGCCACATTAGGTGGGAAAATCACAGTTCCTACTCTAGATTCCAAAGAAAAGAAAATTACCAAAAAAGAATTACCGATTCCACCAGGAACTCAACCCGGAACTGAATTTCGGATCAAAAATCGTGGTGTATCATATCTACGGGGAAGAGGTAAAGGAGATCAATATGTAATTGTTACTATTGAAATCCCTAAAAAAATTTCAGAAAAACAAAAAGAGTTATTATTAAAGTTTCGAGAGTTAAATAAATAAGAAAATTATAAGTTTGAATCGAGCCAATTAATAACATCTCCAATAACTTCGTTGCGGTTGATTTCATTGAACAACTCATGCCTGGCATCTTCATAGAATTTATAAGTTACCTCCTTCATTCCATATTTCTTTAATCGGTTAATCATTGCTTTCACACCTTTAGTCTTATTTCCAATAGGGCATAATGAGCCTGAGATAAAATGAATTGGTAAATTTTTCGGTATTTTTTGTTCGTTTTCAGAATTGTATATCTTGTCAAATCCTCTGATAAATTCTAACCAAAGAGTAGCAGGACTGACAAATCCGCACCATGGATCATCAATATATTTTTGAACCTCCACTTTATCTCTACTAAGCCATTCATACCCTGTTGCACCTTCCTCCTGTTTCCAATCTCGATTATTAGATTTAAAATTCATATCATACATTTTTTGACTTGGTTCAGTTAGACCTAATTTCTTAATTTCAAATTTAAGAATCAATTTTCCGGCTTTTATTACTAAATATCTTACTTTTCCATTAGTCCCACTTAAAATACAACCATTAATCTCATTTCCCCATTCTTGAATAAAATCTTGCGCTACAAAAGCGCCCCAAGAATGTCCTATTAAAAACAATGGAATATTAGGATGCTCTTTTTTTATAATTTTTGATAATTCGTGAATATCATTAACTACCCCCCTCCACCCATTTGGGCCTAGAACTCCAGCATTCCCTTTTAAAGTAGCTTCAGTTAAATCTCCAGCAGTTCTTCCGTGACCTCGTTGATCATTTGCATAACAAATATATCCTTCATTGCATAGTGCTTCTGCCACTCGAGCATATCTTTTCGCATGTTCCGTAAGACCATGAATTAATTGTACAGCAGCTTTAGATCCTACATCTGGTTCCCATTTATACACAAAAATCTCGATATCATCTTGATCTGTAAAATTAAACGTAGAACTTTTCACATTTTCACCTCTAATTGAAATTTTTCAATACAATTAATTATTTTATAATCCCATTTAAATTCTTACATATTTTAAATTTACATTATTCAATTATGTAAATCAATAAATATTCAGTAATGGTTTACAAAGATGCCATAAAAATACATTTATTACTAAATTAGTTGAATATTTTCTTGGAAATTTCAAGATTTTATAACTAAAATACCCGTTTCTGATCTTTCAATTATAGTACCATTTGGGTTTATAACTAAATATCCAATAAATGATCACCTTATAAATCTTCTAAATGTAAAATTGTTTAACCTAGACTAACTCAACATTCAAAAACCTTATTATAAGACGAGTTAAGTGTTATATTGTGTAAATATAACGCCATGTAGATTCAAAAATTTAGGTTTTTCTTTCACAAAACTTTATATTATGAATATTTTACTTGTATTAGGTGTATCAATCTTTTAATTTGAAGGGGAATAATTTTTGAAATGGAAATGTGATAAATGTGATCACGAATTTGAATTAGATGATTTCCCTGAAGATGGTTTTAAGTGCCCAGGATGTGGAGATACTGACTGTACCTTTAGTTTGGCAGATTAATCATATTTTTTATTAATATCAATGAATTTAAGGCAAAGATCATAAATTATTAGACAAATTATTCATTCTTTTCTTTTTTTTTCGATTTTACTTCTTTGATGTTTCATGTTTTGTTATCAAAAAAGATAAGTTAGTTGTTCGTATCTTTGGAATACTCATTTTAACTTAACTGTTAAATTTATATAGGTAAATCTAGGCTAGCTTGATATGAAACTAGGAAAAAATATGAAGATTGGAGTATCTATCATATTTTTACTTCTTATTTTTAGTACTAGTATCTCACTTATAGATTTTTGGACAACAAACAAGGATTTTGATGAAAATTCACTTTCAATTAGTGCAGGCGATGATTTATATGAAGACAATGATTATGACTGGCAGGCATATGACATCTCTTTTTACCAAGGAGTTTGGTTAAGTAATATCAGTGGAAATGGTGTTCTTTTTGATGACGACTATTATGGGATATATATTGAGTTTGGATACCAGCACGTGAAAGTCAACTTAACTTTTTTGAATACTCTTGGAAATATCGATTTGGAATTATGGGATGAATGGGGAATTCTTCACGCTTCTAGTAATTCTCCGACTAATGATGAATATATTGATTTTTTTGCACCTCATGACGGTTATTATTACATCAAAGTGCTTGGTAATTTTACAGGGAATTTTTATGATTTAATGTGGGAGAGCTATTTTACAGATGATGAATATGAAGAAAACGACGATTGGTTTAATGCTACTGACATTTCAGGGCCAAATCATAGATTTAAGATTCACAGAGGGATACAAGCCGATGATGACTGGTATAAAGTATTTTTAATGCCTGGAGAGGATTGGATTCATATAGAAGTCGATTATAACCAGTTTGATGGAGATATTGACTTTGAACTTTATCATTATGACGGATTTACTCTTAATCTTATAGATTGGACTTTTGACACATTTATCGATACTTTCGTTACCTTGACTGGAATTTACTATATACGCATTTATGGTGAGAATGCCACAAATGAGTATGATCTCAGGTGGGAAGGCTCGGAAGATGCTTATGAAGAAAATGACGACAGTTTTAATGCTTTCGATCTCACTTCTTTTGAAGGAAGATGGTTGAGTCAGATAATGGGAAGTGGTGCTCAATTTGATGAAGACTACTATAGAATTCAAGTTAAGTCAGGACAATTACGTCTCATTGTCTTTCTTCGCTTTTTTCATTGGGAAGGTGATATTGACATTGAACTAAGAGATGTAAACAATTTTACAGTGATAAGCAGTACATCAGTGTCTGATAACGAGTTTATCGATATTCAACTCCTTACAGCGGGAACCTATTTTCTAAGAGTGTACTATGGTAATGCTGGGAATCACTATGACCTATTATGGGAAGATCGTAATCATTTGATACCTGACGATAATTATGAAGAAAATGATATTGGGCCTTATATTTCACCATATCAAGCGACATGGTTAAGCGATGTATATTGGAATAATGGGTTAGGAATTCAATTGGATGAAGATTGGTACGAAGTTTATTTAGACTTTGGAGAAAATTGGCTCTATGTAGAACTAGTCTACAGTAATACTCAGGGTAATATTGGACTTGAAATTTTTGATACAAGCTTTAACCCTCTTGGAGGTAGTAACACTTTTGAGGATGATGAATATTTTGACATTCAACTTAGTGAAGGAAATTATTATTATATTAAAGTCTACGGAGACAACCAAAGTACTGTTTATGATCTCTGGTGGGAAGACTACTCTGATATATCGACTACATATGATGATTCATATGAATTTAACAATAACAATCTTGAAGCTTTTGATCTATCCAGTTACCAAGGATGGTGGTTAACTGAAGTATATGGTCCCGGATTTCAATTTGACGATGACTGGTTTGAGATTTATGTAGAACCCGGTAACGAGCGATTGGTGTTAGAACTTTTTTATGACAACTTTGCGGGTGATATTAATGTTGAAGTGTTTAATTCCAGTCTTGAATTTATTGCAGGGAGTCATTCTACAAATAATCGTGAATTTATCGATATCATTCTCCCTGGGAGTGGATGGTACTACATCCTTGTTTACGGACCTAATTATGGGAATCATTATGATTTGATGGTTAACACGATTCCTGCAATAGGAGATGATCCATACGAAATAAACGATCAACCTCTTATGCTTCACGAAGGTCATCCTTCCTTTCTTGCTCAAAATGAACAAACCTGGCTTAGTGATCTTGAAGGTGTAGCTAACCAAGGGAACGATGATTGGTATGCTATTGAATTGACACCCGGATTCTTAAATCTTGAAGTCAAACTAAATTTTAACCATTCGTTAGGGGACATCAATATGGAAATTTATTTCTTAGATAGAATTTTGGACGCATCTGGTAATTTTCATTGGGATATAGTTTTTACAGGTGTTGGAAGTTATTCTATTAATAATAGTGAATATATTAATGTTACGGCTCCGAGGGGTGGATTTTACCTTATTAAAGTTTTTGGTGAAAATTTAGGGAACGAATATGATCTCTGGTGGGATGATGTAAAATCTTGGTTTTCTGATGATATGTATGAGGATAATGACGTTTCGACATCTGCTTATGATATATCATTCATAGATCGTCATATGTCGTTATGGGAAGATCAGGGATTAGCTGTGCAGTATGATGAAGATTGGTATGAATTTTACGTAGAGACTGGATTTGAGCGTTTGATTGTAGATATGAAATATGATATTGCAGAAGGAATGCTGGGTTTTGAAATTTACAATGTTGACCTCACCGTAATAACAGGAAATTTCTCGATGGTCGATGATGCATCTATTGACTTTGTTGTACCGAGTAGTGGTTTTTACTATATTAGAGTTTATGGTGATAACACTGGAAATGTTTATAATATCCGGTATGAAACTTCTGAAGATTTTCCTATAGACCAAATTCCCGGTTACGATACACTAATATTAATTGTATCAATCGTTGGTGTTACAGCAGTAGTAATTAAAAAGAAAAGAAGTAAATTTAGGCATCAATAATTAATTTTTTTTTTTTATTATTTATATATTTTTTTATGTCCTAGATCTCTTGTTTATCAAATCTCTCTGAATTTTGAATCATTTTACAAATTTAGAGTTAAAATAAGAATAAATTTAAGAAGACAATAGGAGAGTATTTATATTTTTTATACTTAATTTTAGTGACAGATTGAGTTGTCGAGCTGACGGTGAGTTTAACTCGCTGAGGAACCTCCCCTCACCCTCCAAGCAAGGTGTAGAGAACTACTACGGTGAAAACCGTAATTTAGCAACTGAAACGACACTGCCTTTTTACGTATATTAATGATTTGGATATAAGCCAGAGAAATTGTAAGAAGGAATGGTTGGAACGAGCTAACACCTTGGTGCAAGGCCAAATGAAAGCGATAAGGTACTTGGAGCTAGCTTTAGGTAGGCCGCTTAGTTTGATGCTCGATCCTACTTTTGGCGACAGAAGTAGTAGACAGAAAGGGGGGTACAAACTCAAGCTGTCACTCTTAAATTTAGTAATTAATTTTTTTTTCTCTACCTTGACAATATTAATAAATAATAAGAATTGAGATTAAATTTTATGGGACGTTATTATCGATATGAGAAAAGTTCAATTAGGTAAAACTGGAGAACAAATCCCGGTTATAGGACAGGGTACTATGGGGATCAAATCAGGAAAAGATAAAGAATATTATGAAAAATGGAGAAATTCACTGAAAAGGGGAATTGAGCTCGGAATGACGCATATTGACACAGCAGAGCTTTATAATTTTGGAGCTTCTGAGCGAACGATTGGAGAAGTGATAAAGGAATATGATAGAGATGATGTATTTATTACAAGTAAGCTATTTCCGAAGCATCTTGGATTTAAATCAATGATTAAAGCGTGTAATAAAAGTTTAGAACGGTTAGATACTAAATATCTAGATTTATATTTAGTACATTTTCCTTCATTAGGGTTTAATAAAATTAAAAAACATATGAGGTTAATGGAACAACTCTTAAATGAGGGTAAAATAAGATATATTGGTGTTAGCAATTATTCTGTAGATCAATTTAAACAAGGTCAGGAGTATCTCAAAAAGGCAGAAATAGTTACAAATCAACTTCGCGCAAACATTTTGAGACAGAAACATATCCATAACTCCTTACCTTATTACAAGAAGGAAGGAGTTTTATTAACTGCTTACAGCCCTTTAAGCCATAGAGGATATACTAATTTAAAGGTAGATATTAGATCTAAATTGGAACAAGTAGCTAATTCGTATAATGCGACTATTCAACAAATCACGCTTGCGTGGCTTATCAATCATGAAAATGTTATAGCAATTCCTAAAGCGTTTCAAGTCAAACACATAGAAGATAATGCAGCAGCGGCAGATATAAATCTAACAGAAGCAGAAATTAAACAATTTTACACAGAATAGTCAAATCTACTGTTTTTTCAGTTCAAACCTTGTTTTCAACATCTAATTCAAATGTAATTATATCGCAAAATTTACTAAATCCTAATTTTCTGTACATATTTTCACCCAGAGCTGATGCTTGAAGTACTCCAACCCTATACCCCATTTTATAAGCATCTAGTAATGCCTTCAAACTTATAGCAAGTCCAAAACCCCGACCTCTGTATTCTTTTAATGTAGATACAGCATGAAGCCCAGCCACTCCTGAAGATAGATAAAGCATTAAAGACGTTACTGACTTTTCTTGAAAATTTCCGATATAGAATCTTGCTTCAGGTTCTATAAGTAAGTATTCCAATAATTCATAATCAATTTTTATGCCAAAAACTGGTGAAACAACATCCATCCACTGCTTTAGACGTTCTTTATCCTCAACAATTTCAATATCTAATTCATTTTCAGTTACTACTTGATTAGAAATATCTTTTAGTTCAAGTGCCATTCCCGCTTGATGGTAGACATTTGAAAAACCAAATTTTTCTAGAATACTACCTAAATTTTTGGGAGTTGTCAAAGGTCCTACCGTCCATCCATTTGGTGCTTTACCTTCTTGAATTAATTTTTTTACTGTTATTATCTCATATTGTGTACTTAGGTTTTCAAAATCGGCTCTAAATATACACTCAGGCCAGTCTACTTCCTTAGCAAGGACCCAGCATATTTTATTTTCTAGATGGGAATTGAAGTTAGAATGTGTCGAAGATTTGATGTAAAAATCATCTAGATTTTTCTCAATGTAAGAATTTATGATATTCTGGGAAACTTTTTTGAGGATTTTACTCATTAATACTTATCTAAATATTACCGATTCTTATAAAAATTCTTTTTTCAAAAGTCTTGATATAATCCATAAAGAGGATAAAAAAATAAAAAATATGAAAAAAAGAAGTTTTTTTATTGCTCTTATAATCATATATTTAAATTAGGGAATTACTATCGTTAAAAGATTAGCGAAAAGTCCAGCTCCTCCATTGAATAATAATAGAAATCCCAAAAAAATCGATGCTGTTAAAGACATTACTACTAATAGAGTATTTATACTGGGTCCTGCGGTATCTTTAAATGGATCTCCTACAGTATCTCCTGTAATAGAAGCTTTATGTACATTGGTTCCTTTACCACCTAAGTTTCCATCTTCAATCCATTTCTTAGCGTTATCCCAAGCACCTCCCGCATTAGACATCATCACAGCAAAGACAAATCCAGATAAAATCGCACCAGCTAAGAAAGCGCCCAATGCTGCTACACCAAACAAAATTCCAATACCAATAGGTACTAAAATAGAAATGAGACTAGGTAATATTAATTCTCTTATGGAACCCTTTGTCGCTATATCTATAGTTTTGCTGAAATCAGCAGGTTCTTCTCCAGATAGGATTTTAGGATTTTCTTCAAATTGTCTACGAATTTCATCAACCATCTTTGCGGCATTTCTTTGTACAGCTAATATTAATAACGCAGAAAACAGAGCAGGAATAACTACACCAATAAAAGCACCAATTAAAACATTTACATTTAATAAATCGATAGCAGCTATGGTTGCTCCTTTAGCTCTAGCTTCTTCGACAAAAGAAAATAGTAATGCTAATACAGTAAGGTTAGCAGCTCCTATGGCGAATCCCTTTGTAATTGCTTTAGCCGTATTTCCTGCTGAATCTAAACGATCAGCTATACGGATTACATCTTCTCCTAAGTTTCCTTGTTCTGCTATTGCTCTTGCATTATCGACAATAGGTCCATAGGCATCATTTGATACTATAGTTCCTACAATTGATAACAGACCTACAGCTGCCATTGCTACTCCAAAAAAACCAGCTAGCCAAAATGCAACAGCCATGGCAAGTATAACTCCTAATGCGGGAGGAACAACGCTTATTAATCCATATGAGAACCCAGAAAGGATTACAACGGCATGACCCTCCTTAGCAGCATGAGCTATGTTCCTTGTTGGTTTTTTATCATCTCTTGTAAAGTAATCACTTGTAAATCCTAAAATAATACCCCCTATTAGCCCAATTGCGGATGTTCCCCAGATACGCCATAGTAAACCTATTTCTGCTACCTCTAATCCAATAGATAAGAGAAAAGTAACCAAAGCAGATAATCCAAAGTAGACTAAGGTTGCTAGATAAGTTCCTGTATTTAATGCTTTTCCAGGCTCATCAGAACCCTTCAGTTTTATTATATATATTCCAATCAACGATGCCATTAATCCAACGCCGCATAAAACTATGGGTGCTACTACTAGTACGGCTCTTCCTTCTGCTGTTAAATCTATGCCCCCAAAAGGGAAATAAATGGTTCCCGTAATGCTAAAAGCAGCTGCAAGCATCATTGCAGCAACTATAGATGCAACATAAGAATCGAATAGGTCACTTCCCATACCAGCTATATCACCAACATTATCACCAACATTGTCAGCAATTGTGGCGGGATTACGTGGATCATCTTCAGGAAGATTATATTCTGCTTTTCCTACAAGATCCGCGCCGACATCTGCAGTCTTCGTGAAAATACCCCCACCACATTTCATGAATAATGCGACGCTACTCGCCCCAAAGCTAAATCCCAGCACTATCATGGGATCTGGTATTATCCAATATAATGTAGAAACTCCGATTAATGCAACACCAACTACCGCAAGTCCCATAACAGCCCCTCCAAAAAATGCAATATCAAAACCCTTTTTAGTTCCTATTGTGCATCCTTGGGCTGCTCTGGTATTTGCTTTAACGCCAACATACATTCCTAACCAACCTGCCATCATAGATCCCACTGCGCCAATTATATAAGCGATCATTTGCTCCCAATTTAATGCACCTGAAAATAATCTTGTATAGGTATCGCTATCTTCAAAAGGATTTGGTAAAAATAACATTGCAACTGCAATGACTCCCACAAAAATTCCTAAAATCTTATATTGGATTTTTATATAGGTCTTTGCTCCTTCTTCGATATATCCGGCAACTTTTCGCATTTGTTCGTTTCCAGGGTCTTCTTTTAACACTAAGTATCTAAAGTATAACGACATTGCAATAGAGATTATCCCAGCAATTAAGGCAACGATTAAAATTATTGGTACAGCCATAATTTTTCACTTAATTTTTAGTTTTTTTTAATTTTTTTTTAAATCAATGGTACAATAATATCAAACAAAGTTTCCTAAATCATTAAAACATTTTGAATTGAAGAAAAATCATTTTCTACGGAAACAGCTAAACATTTTAAATTAAAATGTTGATTATTCATTCATAATTTTTGAAATCAGTAAGGTTCCTGCTCTTAAATCATTAATAACAGAAATATTTATGAAAAAAAAAGTAATTAAGAATAAAATATTACAATTAGGGAGCAACTGTTATTTGTTTTTTATCAAAATCGTCAGGGTTACCGCCATCTTCAAGAAATTCGGCATAATTTTTCACACACTTTAGAAGCACTTCCCCAGCACTTACCAAGATTTTTTCATTTTTCTCATCATCAAATTCACCCCAGAGTTTGACATCAACCATATCTCCTTTTACGTTTAAAATATATCCCATAGAATTGAAGACTCCCCCCTCTATGTTCAAGGAAATTTTAACTGGTTTTATAGTTTCTGTACGAATAGAAGTAAAATCTCCAACAGTAGACTTTATATCAAATCGATCCTCAGAGATTTTGGTAATTCCATTTGGTACTACCAAGGGTATCATCTAAAATTTCAAAAAATTTTTCCTGAGATGCATTAATTTCAATATTTCTCTCAACTCGAGCCATTTTTTTCACCTTTAGTTATTAATTGACTAATAAATAACCACTTTACAATGATGTCAAAATTATATTTAAATATGCGTTTTATTTTTTGTAAGAATGAAAGATCAATCCCAGGAAACGCACTAATTAATATACAGATATTTTTAATTAATGTAAAAATGAGTATGAAACGAATCTTTAAGAGAAGTTGTTTAGTAAGAGATATTATAATAATAATATTAAATTATTTAGGTTAGTATTTTTTTTATGAATATGAATTAATAAAATTAAAATGTCAAATCTTTCTATAATTTCTTATTTAATAGGTATCTGAGAGGGTCATTAAATGGATGAATATAAATGCGAAGTTTTAATCATAGGAGCTGGTCCCGCTGGGTTTAGTGCTGGACTCTATTCCGCACGTGCAAATAGAGATATTATTATTCTGGATGGTAAAGAATTATCAGCTTTAGCACAAACAAAAGAACTACAAAATTGGCCGGGAGAGATAGATATCAAGGGTGAAGATCTATTAGCTAAGTTTAGAGCTCATGTCGAGGTCTATTCTGAAAATGTGAGAATTATAAAAGGTGATGTTATTGCACTGATGCTTGGGATGGGAGTAAACATGACGTCTACAAGAACAGCCAATATAACATCTGATTGTGTTATCATTGCTACAGGTCGAGGACATCGTAAAGAAATAATAAAAGGAGAGAGTACTTTACTAGGTTATGGTGTCTCCTATTGTGCATTATGTGATGGACCTCTCTACAAAGATAGAGTAATCTATTTGTATGGCAATGATGAAGAAATGCTAGAGGATGCTTTAACTCTTCAGCAAATGGGATGTATAGTTCATGTAATTACCAATGTAGGCATAGATAAATTACCTGACATAGTAAACGAAGTAAAAAATGCGGGGATTGAAGTTATCGATAATTCGGAAGTTATTGAAGCTATTCCGAATTCAGAAGGTATAATCCAAAAAATTATTGTAAGAACATCTAAATCAAATTCAGAGGAAACTGAAGAACTAAAAGAATTCAACTTAAATGCCCTATTTATCTTATCTCATATATCTTCTAATTCAATTTTTAGGAAAGCTGGCATTGATATTGATGAGAAAGGTAATATTAAAGTTGATAGAAACCAGAAAACAAATCTTGAAGGAGTTTATGCTGCGGGTGATTGTACAGGAGGTCATTTTCAAGTAGTATATGCAGCTTCTGAGGGTGCACGAGCAGGAATTAGTGCTGCTAAGTATTTACGCCAATTAAAAAAAGATTAAAACTATTTTTATTAGCGTAGATCCACTAATCTTTCTTTCCTAGAAGAATTTGATATTTTTTAAGTGTTCTTCTATTTCCTCCATTGCTCAAACTAATTCCTTAGGTATTTGAGGTAAGCAAATTATCTCCGATAGTTTTTCGAATTGACGATCAAATGTATAGATTTTCTTAATCTTCTTTTCCTTCATAAGTAAGTACGCAGAAATATCGTTAGAATCCATATTATATTCAGCTATTTTATTAATTGCATTTATATACATCAATTTTGTTATTTCTATAATTTCTATTGATTTATTTGAAATTAATCCCATGATAAATGTTTGTAAATCTTCCCAAGACATAGCATTTTTTAAGAGATTAACTATTTCTGACAACTGGAGTAAGGAAATACAATAATTAGTCTTTTCCTCATTAACCTCTTGAACAATCTTTTTTGCTTCCTCTTTACACCATTTAATTTTATCCGATAACATTTTCCCTTCTTTTGGTTTAAAATAAGCGTAAACAAAAATGTTAGCATCCAAATAAATCATTTTAGCTTTCCCTATCTTTTTTATTTAAAAAGTAATTTTCAAAATCAGACCAATTTTCAAGTTTATCTATAAGATCATCATCATATTCTAATGAATCAAAAAACTTAGTTAGATCAACTTTTTTTTTGGGTATTATCTTGAGAATTCCTTCATCCTCAATAATTATTACTTCATCTCCCTCTTTTAGCTCCTTTTCTCTCCATTTATGAGGTAAAACAATTCTTCCTTGAGAATCTACCTTTCTAATTTCAGTATTTATTTTTAAAATTATTCAACTCCTAAAACTTAATTCATTCCCATATTTAATAGATCATTACCATAATTTAAATTTTTTGGCATTATTTGTGTTATTCCCATTTTCATATATATGTTGATATTACTTTGTATTATGTAATATCATGATAATACTGTAATCATTATGGTAGAGTGTAAGTTCTCTGATTTTATTGAGGATTTTTTGATCTCCAAAGAAGTAGAAGAAGGATGTGCACCATCGACTATAAAAGCGTATCAATATGATCTTGATAAATTTGTTAGTTTAGTCGGAGATATTGATATGAATTCTCCTATGGTTAGACAGAGGATTCGGCTATTTTTGAAGAAAATCAAGGATAAGGGGTATCAAAAAAAAGCAGTTGCCAGAAAGATTGCAACTTTACGTTCTTACTTCAAGTTCTTAACTCTAAACGAATTTATCGTTAAAAATCCTATGAGTACTATTAAGTCTCCAAAGATAAAACTTGAGGAAGCCCTACCTAAATTTCTTGATCTTTCAGACATCGGAGTTATCTTTAAAAAGTTAAAAGATAGATTTCTATTTAACACAAAAAAAAGCCAGCGTTATTACCTAATTGTTAGGTTGCTTTATTCTACCATGGCTCGAGTAAGTGAACTTTGTAATATTAAAATAAGAGATATTGATTTTAATAAAGGATACATAAGATTAAGGGGAAAAGGTAACAAAGAAAGGATCGTTCCGGTAGATAATAAAACTTTAGATATTTTCAAAGAATATTTGAATAATAGAATCTCGTATGACTCTGACGATTATTTATTGGTTAATACAAGGCATCAGAAGTTAAGTCCACGAATAGTACAAACTGATATTAAATCTATCAAAGAAAAATGTGGGTTTCCAGATTCGAAAATAGTAACTCCTCACGTGTTTAGACATACTGGAGCAACGCATCTTAGGCGCTCAGGAATGGATATTAGTGAACTCCAAGATATATTAGGGCATTCAAGTCCAAATACTACAATGATCTATGCAAAAAATGATATAACAAAATTAAAGCAATCTTATTCAACAATGCATCCATTGAATAATTCGGATAATTTTAGGTGAAAATTTTAATTTTTTAGAATTCTTTTTATAATAAAAACATGATAATTACATAAGAATAAGAAACTTTAAACTTAATTTGTACCATTACTACTTATACATTAACAAACTAAATCTTCATAAATCGATTTACTATGGACGAGGATGCGTTTAGAAAACAATTAATGAAAAAATCAGTTTTTCGGCAATTGAATTCTTTAGATAAGAGCATTGTACCAGAAAAGCTATATTGTCGAGATGATGAAATTAACACGTTAATTGTTAATTATAGGAGAATTTTAGAGGAAGATGAGCAACCATCTATTAATTGCCTAATATTGGGAAAAGGAGGAATTGGAAAAACTTGTACAGCACGGTTTTTTGGCAAATTATTTCTGCAAAATGCAATTGAAAAGGATGTAAATTTCTTTCTTGAATATTTCGATTGTATAAATTTTCGATCAAAAAGTAAAATCATCAGGGAATTGCTAGCAAAATATACACACGGCTCAGGACGAGGATATTCTGATGATGAAGCCTTAAAACTGATACTTACCAAATTAATTCGAGATAATGGTTATATGCTATTAATCATTGATGAAGTCCATTTACTGAAACCAGATGAGGTGTTAGCTTTTTTAAACATCGCTGAAACCTTTGGGCATCAAAATGCAAAATTATCAATTCTTCTAATTTGTAGGGGTGCTGATTGGATGAAGATTGAAAATGAGAAAGTTTTAAGCCGATTGAACGAGAAAATTCATTTTAAACCATATAATTTTGAAGAATCTATGCAAATTTTACAATATAGAAGTGATATTGCTTTAAAAGAATATGTAATAGATGGGGATCTTCTTACAATGGTTTCTCAAATTGTTGTTGAAAACCAAAATATGAGGCATGGTATTGAAATTATAAGAAAGAGCGGGTTGTATTGTGATAAGGAAGGGTTCGACCAAATTACAGCGGATATAGTCAGAAGCGCTTCTGATGACGTATACCCAACATTCAGAGCTGAGATAATTGATGGTTTAAAAGATCAAGAGCTTTTAGCTTTGCTAGGGATTGTAAGATCATTAATGAGCAATGGAACTCCATACGCATTGGTAGATGATGCATTTGAAGAATATCAATCTATTTGTGAAAGTTATTCAAAAGAACCTCATGTAAAAATGAGTTTTAGAAAATATGTTCGTCAATTGAACCAACTTAAAATTATTGCTTCCAAAACAGTACGGATAGAAGATGCTACACGTGGTAGACATTTAGAAATAACTCTATTAGATATTCCTGCAAGTAAATTAGCAGAATTATTAGAAGATCTTTTTGAAAGAAAATTTAGTAGTTAAATTCAAGAACGAGTATTAAATTTGAGTATATATTTTTAAACCACAAAAAATTCACTTTTCTTGTCTACTCTTCTCTCTCAATGATAATTTATTACTCTTACAGTAATTAGTAGTTTAATTAAAGCTACCCAATACATTTAAATAAAAACAACAAAATCTAGATTTTAAGAACCAAATTTATGTAAAGAAGTGTAAATTTGGAATTGCTCTAGGGATTGATATGACAGCATCGAAAAAATTTAAAGAGTATAATAGACTCCGGCATGAAGTAGGATTAGATATAATATATATTATAAAAGAAAATCCTTATTAATCTTTAAGCAAGAAAATAATATTATTCGTAGTTCAAAAAGAAAAGATCGAAGGATTCATTATGGTTTTTTGCAAGATTTGCGAGAATGAATTGTGTTTGCAGGATTACCATAATCATCTTTTTGAATGTATTAAGATTACTGACTCTTTAAATCCTTTTAATAGACGAGTATTTTATCTTTTTGATGCGCTATATAATAACTTTGGATATAAAGGAGTTATAACTTATTTAAACTCCCCAATTGGACAAGAAGATCCGGCACTCCAATTGGACAAGAAGATCCGGCACTCCAATTGGGATGGTTTACGTACTTTATGAATGATGCATCTCAAACTATTAAGGAGTCGTATATTGAAGCTTTAAATAGTGATGAAAAAGAAATTTTCAGAATGGCGTGTAATAATTTACGATCTTCCCTTTATTTATTCAGGGAAAAAGGTTCAGTTTATCATGATGTGGAAAAGTTTACCTTACATTTACTTACTCTAATTTTTGAAGATAACACTTGTAGAGAGTTAATCTGCAAGATAGTTTCTATGTTTGATAATAGAGTAAGACAGAACTTTGATGGAAACATGGGGAATATTATAACGGATTTCAACAAATGTGAGGTTATTGAATTAGCAAGATTTTTGCGTGCTATTCCTATAAATAAGGAAAAAACCTATGACATTTGGTTAGAGTCAAAATATCCAAAATAGTTTAAAAAGGAATTTAAGATATATTATTAGAAGAAGGTTAAAATAATTCAACTTCAACGTTCTTAATAGAATTACATTTATACCCTCTAAAAAAGATAATTTATAAAAAAATTCAAAACTCTTTTTCTTTGGTTTTTTTACTTGCTGAGTACCACTCTAACCAATCTTTACGTCGGTTTTTTTTGCGTTGGGAGTCGTCTACTTCCGTAGCGTTTTCATTCCTAACCTTTTTCCAATATCTATCTAATTCATGTCTTGTTAGCGATAGTCCACATGATTGACAAACGATTTGTTTAATAGCTGATTGGTATTTCATAAACCCACCGCATTCTGGGCAGCGTGCCATAGCAAAAAATTTTTAAGTTTTTATTTTTGAGACCTTTAACTTATTTGTATTAAGGAAAGTTAAATAATTTTTGTATTAAACATAACCTCCAAATTTATTTTTGATAAATAATTTTGAGAATAAACTTAAAATTTATTTTTTTGAAATAATTTAAAATTCACAGTATTATGAGTTCGACAAAATCAGAGGTTTATCTCGGTTCGGTTCAGCATGGTAAAGCTTCACGGTTTGCTTCATTCGCTGCTAAAGTAGATATTATTACTGAAAAATTGATTGAACAAACGACAATAAATAAAAGAGAAAAAGTAGCAATCAAGATGCACCTTGGTTTTAATGATGGCTACCAAACAATCCCAGTATTCTTTGTGCGCCGTATTGTCGAGGCTGTAAAGAAGACTGGAGCTTTCCCTTTCATTACGGATAACCCTACTGCAGTATATAATGCAGTAAATAGAGGTTATACACAAGAAACGTGCGGATGTCCAATCATCCCAATCGCCGGAGTAAAAGATGGTTATATAACTCCGGTGGAAATCAATTACAAAGGAATTGATAAACTTGATCTTGGGGGTGTTCTTAAAGATGCTGACGTTCTAATTGATTTAACTCATGCAAAAGGGCACGGAGCATGTGGTTATGGGGGAGCTATTAAGAATATTGCTCTTGGGGGTTACTCGGGTGCGACTCGATGGATGAAAATACATGGTGTGGCTCAATTTGAAAAATATTGGGATAAAGAGAAAGGAACTGCTGAACATGCAAAAAAACTAGTTGAAGCGTGTCCCTATGGTGCACTTCGATATACTCGAGCGAATAACAACCTCATAAGAAATTATCATGATTGTCACCAATGCTTTTCTTGTATCGAAAATGATGCTGATGTAGGAGCTCTTAAAGTACCCAGAGAAAGCTACTCGGCATTTCAAGAACTAATGGCAATTTCAACAGATAAGGTTCTTGAGACTTTTAATCCAGCAAAGATTTTCTACTTAAATTTTGCACTCCAAATTACTACATTCTGCGATTGTATGGGGTTTGCTCAACCAGCTGTAATTAATGATATTGGAGTTTTAGGATCAAAAGATATCGTGGCAGTTGAATCTGCGACGCTCGATTTAATTAAAAAAGAAGGTATTATAGAGA
This sequence comes from uncultured archaeon, assembly GCA_964486045.1. Taxonomy (GTDB): domain Archaea; phylum Asgardarchaeota; class Lokiarchaeia; order Sigyniarchaeales; family SOKP01; genus Loki-b32. Next base: position 63,403 of record CAZALK010000018.1, on the reverse strand, counting down.
AAAACATTCCCCCCTTTTTAAAACACGTAAATTTAGACCCTAAAGAAGATCTTCACCCTTTCACGAGACTTCATGGCCCTTACAAAGATCCTTATGAAGCTGTTAGGTTTCTTGAGAAATTGGGAAGGGGTAACTCGCAATATGAATTAGTTGAAGTTTTATCTCCGGAAGAGACAGCTAAAATGAAACCACCCGTAAGAAAATTCGAAGGAGAGCCATCTTTCTTCTAATAGGGGTGTTTTTTTAAAAATATTTATTCTTCTTAGTTAAATTGGTGGAATATAAAATATGACTTAGGACGATACGGTTAAGTTCTTAAATGCCATGTAAGGAAAAAGATTATTGGAAGTGTACTCCCTTTCTTTTGATATGGATAAACAATTTTTGATCATTTGTATAACATTACCGCTGACATTTCCCATTTTAATTGGAGTCTCGAAATTACCATTTTTAATGTAGTACCCATTTCTTATTTCTGCACCAAATGTCCCTGTTAATTCACTTGGTCTTAACCAGGAAAATTGTTCAATATAGTATCCTTCTTTTAGGCCTGAAATCATCTCATCTAAGGCTATTTCCCCGGGTAAGATTTCAAGATTACTTATACTATTAATAATGGATCCATCCATAGCTCTTATCCCGTTTCCAGTTGATATGGTATTTTCTAGTATCCCATATTTCTGATCAAAAAGCATTTTCTGAAAGATTCCTTGCTTAATTATCTCTTGCCTTTGGTGTGGCGTTCCCTCACCATCCCAATCATTTGTAGCAAGACATCCATTTAATAATCCATCATCAAATATCGTTATATTTTCGGTAGCTACATTTTCATTTATTTTAAATAATGAAACTTTATCATGAAAAGCTTTTCCTGAAGCGTGAGCACCAATTACGGGATTAAGAGCATTGTGTAATACTTGAGGGGAAAAAATAATAGTTGCACTCTTCGCAGGTTTAGGAAATTTTGCTTTTAAGGTATCTTGTGCTAAAGATACCCACTTTTCTACTCTTCTTGCAAAATTCAATTGATCTTTGTCTTTAATATAGAGAAATGGCCAGTATTCTGATAATTTTCCTTCTTTATGAGCTCTTAGGGAGAATTCAAGAAAAAAATACGTTCTTAAAGCACTTCTATCAATAGAATTGCTATTTTTTAGGAAAAATTCATCAATATGAACACGAAAACGACCAAAAGTTGGTAGAACCTCTTTATTTTGTTTTATCTCAGATAAGAGTTCTTCTACTAAATCATTTTTAGTACCTATAGGATCATTTATAACATTATTATCATATGTTAACACTTTTTGTGTTGAGGATCTACTCGGAAAATGGTATTTAGAACTCAAATTAATTTTTGATAAATCTATACAAATGTCAATATTTTTTTCAATTTCTCGTGGTTTCATTGAATTTCCTTTTACAATTCCGATCCCCGTTTTATTTTCTTTCTGAGAAAGAATCCTAAATGAATACTCAAAATCACTGACACTTCTCTGGTTATCCACTTTGTCTTTTAAAAAAATTGACTCATAAGCTTTTTTCTTTTTAAGAAAAATTTCATATTCTTGAACATTTCTCGATTTCAAAATCTTTTCAATAAATTCAAGTTTCTCATGCGTCGTTTTGATCTCACCCCGGACTAATTAATGCTTCTTTTATCCTAATATAACTTCCGCCATCACTTACTGGTATATCATCAGCATGACCTTTACCACAGGTTCCACCGTGAAAATTGGTTTCATCTTTGCTTACGGCGTCAATATTTTGCAAAATATCTAAAACATATCCACTTAAAGCTATACCTTTTAACAATTTTGTTTTTTCGCCCTTCTTAATTAAATATCCTTTTTTAGAAGAACATTGACACCCCCCACCTATAGGATCTTCCATACCGAAGTAAGATTTAAGAATCATAACACCATCATCAATTTCCGATATCATATCTTCCAGTTCATCATTTCCTGGCTCAAAATATGTATTTGACATTCTTGGATGAATTACATGAGCATAACTCTCCCTTCTTCCATTTCCTTGCGGACTTCCATTCAGTACTGAAGCACTTCTTCTATCATAAATAAAATTTTTTAAGATCCCATTTTCAACGAGAACATTTTTTCCAGCTTTTATTCCTTCATCATCAAAAAAATATGAACCAATCTGATTCTCTAAACTTGGAGTGTCGCATATCACACAAATTTCAGAAGCTACTTTTTTATTCAATTTATCTTTTAAGTAACTTCTCCCTCTTAATACTTGGTCGGCTTCTAAACCATGCCCAAAACTCTCGTGGGCTATAATTCCTGCCATTCCGGGATCTAAAATTACAGGAAATCTTCCTGAGGGGGATTTTTCTGCTTTTAACATATCAATAGAGTCAGTAGCTATTTGTTCTAATTTACTATCAGTTATCTCATCAAAAATTTCAAATCCCATTTCACCACCCGTAGAAAAATAATCAAACTCCACCTTTATGCCGCTTTTTACTATGGGAGAAATATAAAGCCGAACACGGGGGATTACTTGCCTTAATTGACTTCCTTCGTTGTTTACAAAAATGCGTGTGGTATGAGTTTCTTTATATATTATTCTAGATAATAAAATTCTCCTATCATAATTTTGGATAAAATCGTAAATTTGTCTAATTTTTTCTATTTTTTCTTCTATCGGTATATCTGATGGATTAATTTTAGGGATAACTTCTTTATTTAGTTTCCAACCCTTATATTCAGCAATCTCTTCTCCTTTATTTGATGATTTAGGCAATAATTTTGGAATATTCTTGAGATCAGAGAAATTATTAAATGCTATTTCTTCCCATGTACCACTGAAAGTCCTTGCAACAATTCCTGATTTTTTTGAGTTAATTGAAATTGACTCAACAGAAGGAGATTTGTTAATTTTTATAGATGAGAAAGAGTCATATAAGATATCAAAGTATTGATTTTTTCTCATAAAATTATTTGAGATTTCCTCAAAATTAGAGAAGATCTCATTAAATGATTGTTCATTCATAATATGCGACTCAAAGTTCTAATTAATAATATTAAATTCTTAATTTCGTTAAATTAAAACTTTTTTCCACTTATTTATTCAACATCTAAAATTTTTTTGACAAATTTTTTCTTTCCTTCCAAATCTGCTCCCCGTGATATCATAATTCTCTGAGCCTGGGGAGAACCAGCTCCGTGCATTGATTCTGTTTTATAACTGACGGAGGATACACCCATAGTTAAATTTTCAATAAAACGCAAAACCCGATAACGATCTTCAACACGTAATCCTTCACATGTGGTAAGATATTTCTCTAACAGAGGTCCAACTTGTTTTGATTTGAAATCGGCTTCAGACGGTAAAGTGCAAATAATACCTCCAGCTATATCCTCTGCTAATCTCCCGATCTCATAGGGAAATCTAGTCACATTTTGTTTACATACATTTGCCAAAAGCATATCCATTTCGTAATTTCCCGCTTCTCTCTTGAATCCTAAAGAACTGCACGCAATCCCACAACTATAAAGTGTTTCATTTAGGTGAACCATCTCAACAAGTTTATCCCTTATGTGAGATGCTTTATCAGTCCCATTATACTCTGAAATTAATGCAGCGGCTCCAATAAGCACGTCTCCAACCCCTACCTTACATCCTCCGTAAGATTGACGATGAAATCCTCCAAACCGGTTAACTAATTCACCTGAGAACTCAATTTCTCCTTTCATGAAAATGTTTTCCTCTGGAACAAATACATCTTCAAAGATGACAAAAATTTCTTGACCTCCAAATTTATAATTACCTATATCTAACTTTCCTTCTTCTAATTTACGTGTGTCACATGATTGTCTACCGTAGACTAGTGTTATTCCTTTTGTATTAGCATCAATTCCAAAACTTACAGCATATTCCTCTTCACCAGGTCTTAAAGCTAACGTAGGCATTACCATAACCTTGTGAGAATTTAAAAATCCTGTTTGGTGAACTTTTGCCCCGCGAACTATAATCCCTAGATCATTTTCATCTACAATATGTAAATAAGCATCAGGATCAGGTTGTTGATTAGGTCTTTTACTTCGATCGCCCTTAGTGTCTGTCATTGCACCACCTACTATCAAATCTTGATTTTGTACGTCTATCCAAAATTTTTTGAACCGTTCATGGTACTTAGAACCATATTTCTTATCCATCTCATAGGTAACACTATAAAGAGCATTGGCGCCATCAAACCCTACACACCTTTGAAAACAACAAGCAGTATGCTGTCCTAATAATCGTTGCATCTGCACCTTTCTAATTAAATCATCTATAGATTGATGAATGTGAGTAAATCTATTTATAATCTCACCTGTTAAGTGAGATGTGGTTGTCATTATATCTTTATATTCATCTAATTGTGCTAATTCATAAATTTTCATTACCGTGTTTATTGAAGGTCTGATAATAGGGTGATTCCAAAACTCCTTTACCTTTTCGCCAAACATATATAAATTAACTGGTTTTTTAATTGATTCAAGATATTCATCTGGTGTTTTTAATGGCATTTTTTTATCACTCCTAAATAAGTTTAATAAGATTGAAATTGAGTATAATAGAAATTTAAGTTTTTAATATTTAATTGTATTTATGAATAATCCAGTTGATTCATAGACTACTCTTCTTGTAATGATTCCCTCTCCCCATCCTGATCGACATTGATTGGATGAGAGTGAATTCGAGAATTTTCTTCTAGGTAGCTTATCCTCTTCTCTAGAATCGTCATTGTTTCTATAATATTATTCAATATTTTATTTGACTCTCTGATTTCAAATTGAAGATCTCCTAGTTGATTAAGAATAAAAGAATTAATCTTTGATTCCTTAACTGGTTCGATTAGCCAGTTGATTACGTTCTGAACAAATTTTTGGTTGTCTAGTGAATTCAAGCCAAAATTAGAATCAGAAGTGAAGATGTCAATGTCTCCTATTGCTACTACTTTTCCCTTGCCAAATTCTGTAAAAGCAGCTATAACGTGTTTTTTTTCCTCATCATCTTTTATCCACTGTTCAGTAGAGCTATTGAAAACTTCCGACCAAGAGTTTTGGTTAGTTTGTAATAATGGTTTAGCATCCTTACTTAAGAAAAGAGAACATGATCCTCCCAATTTAATCTCTCTAATATGTTTGGTAATTTGATGTTTTAAAAAATTAATGATGTGAAGTGTACTAATATAATTTTGATTAGCTTTGTTAACCTCTTTAACAAGATTTTTTTCAAACTTAAAACCAAATTTCCCCGCAATGTCGTTTAAGTTGGTTTTCTGTAAGTAATCTGAACCATACTCACTCAATAATAGTAAACCTCCTCCGGATCTTACAAAATCCACGATTAATTTAACTTCGATACTTGAGAAGAAATCATCAATAGGATTTCCTATGACTAGAAGATCGATTTCCTTCAGAATATCTAATTTAAGTTGTTCGTTCTCATCTTTTCTCACGTTTACATCTATCCTATTCAAAAGATTTAAGAAATCAGAAAACTCTTTCTCTTCTATATTTAACATTTCATTGTGAGTCGTATCGAATAATAAAGTTATTTTCTGCATCATTCTAGAGTTTTTAAAGCAAGATCTCTTTAAAAGTAGTTTAGTGATTATTAAGAGATTATTACAATGGGGTTATACTTTTAAAGAAAATTCAAATATAAAAATCAGTACGTATCTTTTTTATTTCCGTTCTTTCTAACCAAAAATTTTTTAAACGGTTTATTATAATCTTTTTTGGATAGGATCAACTGATTTAAATTTTAAGTATTATGAGTGGGAAATGAATATGAGTAAAAATATCACTATTATTGGATTATCGTGGGGAGATGAAGGCAAAGGTAAATTTGTTGATTATTTTGCTCAAAGAACAGATATTGTCGTAAGATATAATGGAGGAAATAACGCAGGGCATACGATAAATGCAGATGGAATTAAATATAAATTTAAAATAATGCCAAGCGGTGCACCCTTAGAGAAGGAATGCATTATAGCGAATGGATGCGTTGTCGATCCTAAAGTTTTACTTGAGGAAATTGAAGATTTGAAAAAATTGCACAAAAAAATTAACTTAAAATTAAGCTCAACTGCTCATGTCATATTTCCATTCCATAATATTTTGGATGGCTTAGAAGAAGTATCAAAAGGAAAATACAGTGCTGGTACAACTAAAAGAGGCATTGGACCTACATATTCTGACAAAGCTGCTCGATGGGGTCTTAGAATTTTTGATTTGATAAATCCAGAAATAATGAGACCAAAACTAGAAAAATTGTATTCTATTAAGAAAAGTCAAATTAACATTTATGATCCAAGTTGGAAGGCAGACATAAATTCAATCTTTAAAGAATACAAATCCTATGGTGAGAGGTTAAAACCTTATGTAATTGACACAGCTTATTATTTAAACAAAGAAATAGATTCTGGAAAGAAAATTGTTTTTGAAGCCGCCCAAGGCAGTCTTTTGGGTTTAGATCATGGCTTTTATCCTTTCGGAACTTCCTCAAATTCAAACGCCTTGGGGATTTGTGCAGGAACAGGCATTCCCCCTAATAAAATTGGCAGAATAGTTGGCATTATTAAAGCTTACACTTCAAGAGTGGGTGAGGGAAAATTCCCAACTGAACTAGTTGATGGCACCTCTGAAAAAATTCGAGAACAAGGTCATGAATACGGTACGGTAACAGGAAGACCAAGAAGAGTTGGGTGGTTAGACCTTTTCAATATTAAATTCGGAATAATGGTTAATGGTGTGGATAAAATTATCATTACACTTTTAGATGCTTTAGAAGGGATTGATCCTATTAAAGTATGCACTGGTTATGAATTAAACGGTAAAATTCTCGAAAGCTGGCCAATCCAACATGAAATAATCGAAAATTGTAACCCAATTTATGAATCTTTTCAAGGTTGGAAGGCTAGAACCAGAGAGGAATGGTCTGAAATTGCCCAAAAGGGATATGATGCATTACCAGATGCAACAAAAATATATACTCAGGCAATTAAAGAAGAATTAAAGACGGAGATCGCTTTCCTTTCAATTGGTCCAGATAGATCAGAAACAATAGTTATAGATGGTAATATCTTTTAGAGAAAAAATTTTTGCTTCTCATATTTTATTTATTTAAATTATTCTATTCTAGTGTTAAATCTTCGAAGTGTTAACCGTTTTCAGCTTAAATTCTGTACCACAATAAAAACAAAACGCGATTCCTCTTTCTGTCAGAAGTGCATTCACAGATTCCGTTATTTTTTGTCCACATTCAGTACAATAATATGGGATTTTTACGTCAGTTACTTCTTCGAAATTGGAAGCATGTACAGGTGGTTCTATTAATTCCGCAGATATTGGGGGTATGGTCTGATCCTTTTTCCTTGGTTTACCGGAAATCGTATATGTTAATTCTTCAAATAACTTTGATAATCCAGTATAAATACCTTTTAAGAGGTAATACAAACCTTTAAAAAGATAATATAGTAAGTAAGCAACAGCTTTTAAGATATAATAAACCAAAACAAGAGCAGCTATAGTAAGGGCTATTAATCCAATAACAATTAAAATTTGGATGAATAAGGATAGTTCTAAAAACCAACCAATTGGATCATTCCATATTATATCCCAAGTCGTCGTTAATAAGCCTGAATTGGCAATGTTATAGAAATTATTATTCATTTTTTACCTATAAAAAAATAAGTTTAAACTTTATTAAAAGAAAATGGAGTCCAATTTTGTTGTTAGTTTTTTAATTAGATTGAATTATTTGAAGCATATCAATCCGAAACGATACACAAAGTTAACTGGTGGCCATTCAATATTCACGCTTAAATTTTTAACCGTGTCTGTAACATTTACTCCAACCGCTTCCATTGCATACTTTTGTTTATGAGGATACCTACACGGTTTACCACTATCATAAGTACACCCTTTATCAACATTGTTATAACAAGTTCGACAGAATCCAGCCCATAAAATAAGTCTTTCTTCATAATCCTCATGATGATTTCCAAGAAACTTATCAATTTCGTTTTCTAAATTATTTTTGAAAGCACTATCTGTATATGCTTGATTTCTTATTTTTTCCTCTCTCAAATTTGGATTGTCTAGTTTTTTCTTCTTTATGTATTCATTTAAATTGATTTCATCATAGATGAGATAAAAAGATTGAAACTTTGATACGGCATCTTTCATATACGGAGCCTCAGGAGGACAAGTCCATGAATGTCCATAATTGGGACATTTAAATGAAGGACTTACGCAGTAAGTTTGTACTTTTGGATCAAATATTATATCCTCTACTTTAATTTTAAGAAATGGCAAGAGAAGTTTCAAAAATTATTTTTTAAATCTTTTAATCTTACTTATTTTTAATTTTTTTTCTATTTGGATTTAAACTTTCAATAATAGAAAAAATACAATTTTTTTTAAGAAATAAATAATAATTGTGATTATTAAATTAAATCTTGATGTGAGTGGAATGAAATTAAAACTCAAGACAAATAAAAGAAGCCGATTATTAAATGCAGCAAGTCAATTCCATATGGAAGTTTTAGAAGGTTCGCTCTTACTTCACGACTGTATTAATGATCTTGTTAGTAGTAAGATTAAAAATAAGAAATTAGATAAAGTAATAGAATGCGAACATAAAGCTGATGTTGCTAAGGAAAATTATATTAACATTCTTTATAAAGATAAACGTGCTCTCCCTTTTTTAGTCGAAGATCGTTATCGGTTAATTAAATATTTGGATGATTTATCAGATAATTCTGAAGAATTGGCAAGGGGGCTTAAGGTATTTCCTTTTGAACTCTTTGATGATATAAAAAAGGATATGAAAGTAATTAACGATTTATACCAAGAAACAATCGATACTCTTGTGGATATGGTAAACTTAATGGAGACCGATTTTAAGACTGCTTATCAGAAAAGCTTCCATATTGAAACTCTAAAGCGAAGTGCTCGTGATGCCAAATACAAAATATTAGGTTTAATATATCAAAAATCAGAAGAAAAATCCTTAAGAGTATATTTAACTTCGAAAATATGCATAAAAATATTTGATATGATTATCAGAGCTGAAGAAATTAGTGATTTTTTAAGAAGCCTAATTGTAAAATATCCAAGTAAATAAAAATACAATTGTAATCAAAGAGGAGAAGAAAGAAAATGGATTCTGTAGTAATTCTTATGATATTTTTAGCAATTTCAATCGTGATAGCAATAGCTATTGGCGCAAATGATGAGACTATGGCCCCTTTATATGGCTCTCGGATACTTAACATGAAACAAATACTCATTTTAGCAATAATTTTTGCTATCTCTGGAGCTATTCTGTTAGGAGAAGGTGTTGCAAAATCTGTTGGAGGTAGTATTCTCTTAATTGATTATGATGCAACTAATGTCAGCCAAAATGCTGTTATCATGACAATACTGATCTCAACTGCTATTTGGTTAATAGTAGCTAGTGCATTAGGACTACCAATCTCATCAACTCATTCGACAATAGGAGGAATAATAGGATTAGGATTACTTTTAGGGGGTGGGGGAGGTGTAAATTGGGGGACTATATTAGGAATGAGTATATGGTGGTTATTATCTCCAGTTGTGGGTTTTACAGTTACCTATCTCGTTGTTAAAATACTTCAAAATCATAAACTTAAGAATTTAAATGGATTTCAAGATTATGAGAGATCTGAAACTAAGTATTCATATTTAATATTAATAGTTATATGTATAACTGCCTTCTCCAGAGCTGGTAACGATAGTTCAAACGCAGTCGGAATAGTGATGGGAGCAGGTGATAATATAAATGTAATCTCACTACTAATCATAACAGGATTAAGTTTAGCTGCGGGTATAGTACTCTTAGGAAGAATCGTTATTAAAAGTCTAGGAAAAATGACGGAACTTCGCCCAAGTACAGCATTTGCTGTGCAAGTGCCAACAGCAGTAGTAATGCTTCTTGGGACAATTCAAAAGATCCCCCTTTCTGGTTCTCACTTGCTTGTGGCTTCTTTAGTAGGACTTTCAAAAGCAAGTAATTCTCCGATGAAAAAAGGTTTATGGAAAATAGTCGCAATTTGGCTATTAACCTTTCCGATCTCAGCTATCCTAGCAATTATGTTGTATTTTCCGATAAGTGTTGCTTTTTAGTATAATCTAAACGTCAATAAACGATAAATTTTTCTATTCTAGCTTAAAATTCTCATTTTTCCAAATATTTCCAGTATAACATGGCACAGGAAGGTCTTTCATTGTTAGTAATCCGGGTCTAGCAGCTAATACTTTGGGAATTAAATTAACTACCACGGCAGAAGTGCCTAGATCCCCATGAACACCACCTATTATTTTTTGTTCTATACGTGGGATCCCATCAATTATTATCCGATCATATTCCTCGTGATCTCCTGCATATGCTACGAAATCTAAGGCAATTATTTCACGTCCATCTTTTTTCGCAAAAGCTTTACTTTGTAAACCACATACATAACCTAAACGCACTGTTTCCCCATAAGAAGTTTTGAGCTCTTTCTCTGTAATAACTTCTTTAGGGGGTAATTCAATGATTTCATCATACGTGAAACCAAGAGAAGCTATTATCAATTGGATCGATTGAATTAATCCTACATGCCCCGTGATTTCTTTATTGCCAATCTTTCTATGAAATTCTTCAACTGTTAAACCGGTACCGATTTTTTTTTGGAAAGGTATTCTTCTTTTTGCTGAATTCATCATTCTTGTTACTTCGATTGATTTAATTTTTTGGCAGGGAGCAGTGATTACAATCGGTAACAAATCCATAAGATATCCTGGATTTATTCCCGTTCCTGTAATTGTGATTCGATTTACTTTTGCTAATTCATCCAATTCTTCCGAGAGTTTAGGGTAAAGCTGAAAAGGATAAGATAGTTCTTCACATATCGAAATAATATTCGATCCGGACTTAGCTGCTTTTTTAATTAAAGGCGCCACTTTATCCAGTGAAGATGAAGTGGCAATAATAACGACATCAGCTTTCCCATTTAATAAAACACCATCTAAATTGGGTTCGATGATAAGATCAAATTCAAGATCAGTTTCAAGAATTTCGCTCAGCTTTTTTCCTATAAATTGAGGATTAATATCAACTACTCCTTTTAGATTAATATTTCTTCGACTGCACAGAAGGTTAGTAATAATTTTACCCATAGGACCTAACCCAACTTGTATAACATCAAATTTTTGATTCATATCTTCACCATGTCAGGAATTTTAAATTTATGTTGTTTTAAAATAGTTTACTTAATTTCTCCTTTGTAACTTCAATTAAAGTTTGATTGGGAAACAGGGTGTGCTATATTTTGAACAACTTCTTGTATTCGAGCAATATTTTCATCCGTATGAGCCATAGAAATGGAACCCAAACCGTGCAATCCTGATATATTTCGATTAAAAAGAGCCAATTGTAATAAGGCTTCCTTCTTTTTATCTTTAAACTGAAAAATTTCTCGCATTGATGGACTTTCAATCCAATTTGATAAAGCATGAAGCATAATCATAGATTTATAACCAATTGCTGTGATAGAAAGTTTTTCTTCACCAAAATATTGGTTTAAATTATTTAACATTTTATTACCCTCTTGGTTAATACGAGTATACTCCTGCTGAGAACTTTTCAATATTTCCAAGGTTTTTAACCCTGTAACCATACTAAGAGGATAGCCTGAAAAGGTTCCCCCCCCTATTAACACCATATTCTCCGATTCAGGGCTAGATTGCTCAATTATATCTGTTCTTCCTCCAATAGCACCTATTGGCATACCTCCACCAATTATTTTACCCATCGTTGTTAAATCAGGTAAAATATTTAACTCGTTTTGAAATAACGAATCTGTAAAACGATAACCTGTAATTATCTCATCAAAAATAAGAAGTATATCATGAAGTTCTGTTTCTTCTCTCAATCTCCTCAAGAAACTGTGTTCGACTGGAAAACCACCACCTCCTCCTAAGACAGGCTCTACAATTATTGCTGCTAATTGATCAGCATTTTGTTTTATCATATCAAAAGTACTTTCGTTATTTATCTCATATGTAATGATACCCGCTTGTTCAGCGTTAATAAGTCCGGGAGGATGAGAACTACCAATTAAATTTCCTAAGTCATAACTTAAGGTATCATTTGCGCCATGCCATCCTAAACGAGCTTTTGCTACAAACCTTCTTTTAGTGAATGCTCGGGCAAGACGCGTAGCATACATTGTAGCTTCAGTACCACTCACACAAAATCTCATCTTTTCAATTCCAGAATTATCTTTAATAATAGTTTCAGCAAGATTTACCTGGTGTTCGGTATTTGTACCAAAATGCCATCCATTTTTGAGATATTTCTCGATAGTTTTTTGAATTTCTGGATGATTATGACCTAAAATCATAGCGAAATGGCCATTCCAACAATCTAAATATTCATTTCCATCAATATCTGTAAGATGTGGTCCTCTACTCGAATTAATGAATACGGGAAATCCTCCGACTAAAGGAAGACCAAAAGTTCGAATATTATGAGAAATTCCTCCTGGTAATACTTTAAGTGCTCTCTCCCATACTTTTTTCGACTTAGGTCTATTTTCTTGAAAATTTTTTAATTCATTTTTAACAAACATTTTAACCATTTGGTTTAATCAACCAATTTATTTTTAATTGTCTAATCCAAACCTATTTAATTTTTGCTTTTTTAATCTCTTGTCTCAACTTCTCTTTTTCAATCTCCGGTCCTACTTTGATTAATTTACCATTGATATAGATTCTCCTAGATAGACCAAATTTTTGTAAATTCGATGGAATGTCAGCAGAAATAGCATTGAATATAACATTATCTTCAAATTCTGAAACTACATCTCTTACTCTTTGGGCTTCTACATTACTTGTTTGGCAGAAAGTATTCCAAAATAGGTTTACAACAACTTTCCCTTGTACTGGTTGATATCTATAGTTTATTTCTCTAAATTGAGGAGGATCAGCACTAGAGTTAAATAGTTTCCAAAGAATTGCTTCTACACCTTTTTTCGCTGCTATTTCATACCCGAGTTTGACGAAATATTAGGCGAGCATTAACTAAAAATCCCAAAAACAACCAATTGTAACAAGACATTTACGCTGTTGCTTTAATGTTTCTTCTTCTGCCGCTTTGATTAATCTTTTTCCTATACCTTTCAGAGAAAACTTGGGTCGCGAAACTAAGCACGGAAAAAACATTAAATCATTCCCTTGGATACCCCATGGCTTTATTTCAATAGGCATAACATATATGAATCCTACTTGAATATTTCCTAATAAAACTACTTTTGTTCTCAAACCATGTTATTCCATGCGTTTAAGCCAAGTTATTCGACGAAGAGCAGACATTTCAATTTCTTCATTATTTTCATTCATATGATTACATGTACTAACATAATATTCATCATCTTTGGTCATATTTCGAATTATTAGGTCCATTATTTCACCATGCTAAGTATATATCTTATATAATTAGAATAAGAAACAAATGTTTCAGGGAAAAATTTTATTGGAGACTTTCACTAATCTACTTTAGCTCCACACTTGGGGCAATTCTTAGCACTTTGTAATGTAGTACCACAAATTTGACATAATCTTATTGTGCTCACTCTCTTTTTTCGTGGGGGCTTTAGTGTAGTTATAGAGGCAGTTTTTTCTGGTGCTGCTTCTGGCTCAGACATTTCCTTTATAGGAGTAGTGGAGGAACTATTTTTTAGTTTAATTTCAATTTCCTTTCCAAAAAATCCGCCAACCTTGACTTTTTTGGTTCCTTCAGATGGTGGGGGAGATTCTGGAACTTCAGAATTCGCTACTTCAACTTCTTTATCAATTTCTTGTTCCATTTCTGGTTCCTCGATAGGTAGATCCTCTTCGGTGCTAACTTCTACTTGAGCTTCTTCATTAACGATTTCAACTTCATCAATTGCAGGTAATTCTTCTTCGAGGTCTTCTCTATATATCATCTCTACATATTCTTCATCAAGTTTTAATAAAGTCTCGCACTGTGGACATCTAAATAGATGTTTAAACCCAATGTTCTTAGCAAGTGAATATCTAGCTCCACAACAACTATGGAATTTTGCGTTGCAATTAAAACATTTATGGACTTCATCAGAATGAGCCTCACATATTGGGCATAATTCCTGTTCACAGATTGTACATATCTCTTCTTCATCGGCAGAAAGGGAGATAAGATCGACTGCCAAACGTTCATAAAACGTTTTATCTTCAGGAAGAATAGTATCTGTTTCATCTCTTTTTAAAACTTTAAATTCACTCTTATTTTGAATTAATGACCCTAAAATATTTTGTAAGAGCTTCTCATTTTGGCAGTATAACATCCCCCCGAAAGTCTCCGAAGAAATAACTTTTAGTTTTACGTCATCTTCATAAAACTGCTCATCTCCCACTCTTATTATATCAATGAATGTTGAAAACTTCTTGGCTTTAAGTAATAAATCATAAAGGGCGTTATAATAATCTTCTGATAATTTACTAGGGGTATCAGACACAATTATTACACGATAATTCTTTCTAACTTTTCTACTGGTTCTAAAAATATAAGCTAGAATTTCATAAAGACCATTCTCTAAATAACTCTTCTCAATTTCTCTTTTTTCCCAAGCTTGATCAATAATGTTTAAAATAGATTCGGAATCTTTTAAATTATATTCATTTACGGGATTTTCATCCTTTTGAAAAAATACAACACCATAAGAACTTAAAGCATTTGATTTGTTCTTTTCTTTGATGAATGAACCAATAGCTTTCATCACTGATTTTTTTTTAAGAAAGTTTGTGCTTAAATCAATATAAAAAATAAACTCTTCGGATAATATTTTAGGTAGCATCAAAATCAATGAATTGCTATTTTAGAAATATCGGTAAATTATAAAAAAATAATGGTAGAAGTATTATTTATTTTTATTTATTATTTCATAATCTTCTATTTATAAATAAACATACGTAGATGATTTTTTTTTGAGGATTTACTTGAAAAGAAGCTGCT
Organism: uncultured archaeon; assembly: GCA_964486045.1. GTDB lineage: Archaea > Asgardarchaeota > Lokiarchaeia > Sigyniarchaeales > SOKP01 > Loki-b32. The sequence goes on along the minus strand of CAZALK010000018.1, from coordinate 48,349 downwards.
AACTCTTGAATTTATTGTAATATCTAGATTTGGTGTCCACAAGTTGGGCATTTTATCTATTGTTTTGGATCTATTTGACTTCCACATTGTTGACATATGACAAGACTTATTTCTTTTTTTCTCGTTTGGTCAGCTTTCAGATAATTGGCAGTATTAGATACGGGAATCTTATTGTTCTCATTTCACTCTGTCGTCGTATCTGGGGTAAAAGTTGCTTTATTAGTTATTCTTTCATACACTATTTTATCACCAACCTTCTTAACTGTATAAGATTTACCAAAAAATCCGCCAATATGAATAGTTTTTACCGGTACCCCCTCGATTGAGTCACTAGTACTAGCTGATCTTAATTCTGTTTTAGATGTCTTTACTAAACCAACATTAGAAGATGATGGTGGCAATGTTGATACTTCAGGAAGTGTTTTAGGGATTTCATGAAAAACTTCTTTAGCCATAAATTCTTTTACACTTTTCACTTCCACTTCACCTGATACTTCAATAATTTCATCTTCATCTATTTTAAGAAGTACATCGCACGAGGGTCCAGGGCAGCGTAAAATATTAGGAATTCCAATGTTATGATTAATAGTGTGATTAGTAATACAGCAATTGTGAAAATTAGAATTGCAATCTTCACAAAATAGAGGAATGTCGTATACATCAGTGCATAATGGACATACTTCCTCCTTGCATATATGACAAATCAATTTTTCCATTGATACCTCTGATTTTTTTAATGATTTTGCTAATTGATTATAAAATGCATAATCTTCTTTAGTAATCTTAATACGATCTGGTTGGTTTACAAATGTGCTTGTAAATTGCTTAGTTTTCACTAATTTTTTAATCACATCGCTAAGTTCTTTTTTGTCTTTAAGATAAAATATACCTCCCTTAGTATCACTAGCTAACATATTCAATTTTACATCATCACTAAAGAATCGTTCATTGCTATCAGAAATCCTGATAACATCAATAAAGGTAGGAAAATTTTTTATTTTAGAGACGAGATTAAACAATGCTTCCTGATAGCCTTCAGATAAATCAGATGGGGTATCTGTTATAATTATTATTCGATTAAATTTGGATTTTTTTCTAACAGTTTCGGCTATGTAAGAAAAGATATAAAATAAGCCATTTTCAAAGAAACTCTGTTTTTTTGGTCTAAATTTCCAATTTTCGTCAAGTGATTTTGCGATTATGCCTGAATCCTTTTTATCAGTGATAAAAATTGGGTTACCCTCTTCTTGGAAGATAAGGAGAGAATATCGACCATTTATGTTTGCTTTATTTTTCTCATCAATATAGTATTTAATGACTTTAACCAATTCTTTTTTTTTCAGAAGATCCTTTGTTAAATCCAAGTAAAAGTAGACATCTTCCTTCATAGTATTCACATTTACTTATAAAAAATCAGCAGAGATCTTTAAATTTATTACTTATCATAATGTTAGAATATCCTTATATTTTTTAGTAAAGATGAAAAATAAATACAATTAAAAAGTCAAAATGTTTATAAAATTTATATAAAGTTCACAAAATTATGAGAAAGAAGTATGTGACTTAAAGATGGAAGATTTTTTAAAAAAATTACAACTTTCGAATAACGCTATTGAGATTTATTTAAAAATAATAGGGAAATCCCCACTTACTTATCATGAATTGTATTCAATTGTTTCAAAAACGTCTTTAGATGAATTTGATGAAAATTTAAGTCAATTAATGAACGGAGGTTTGTTGATTCAATTAATTCCAAAAAATAAAGAAATTTTATTACATTATTATGCAATTCCACCTATTCTTCCAATAGTAAATTATTATGAAAATATTAATGCGAACCTAAATGGAATAAAAGATTCGATTAAAGATCTAATAGTTAACACTATAAATCAAATTTTCCAACAGAATGAAGGAATTCAATTGGATACCATTCTTGAGAAATTTCATGACATGAGGAACGATATCGAAGAAGATATTATTATACAAAAACAAGAAATAGAAGACATTGTCGAAGGAATGGAAGAATTAAAGAGCATTAACACAGAAATATTTGAATTAAGCCAACTCATAAAAACACAGACACAAACACAATTTACTCATTTCATGAAGCAGATTTTAAGTATTAAGTCAGAAATAATTAATCAAATTAATTCATTAGAATTCAAAAAACATAAGGAAGAAATTTTATCTATCGTCGATAAAATCTTTAAAGAGAAATCAGAGATATTAATAAAACAGTTTTCTAGTAAACTCTACGAAACAATTGAACATGAGTTCGAAAAAGCTACGAAACCGATAGTAAACTTAATAAACACTACATTCCAACATCGAGATGACTTTAAAATGATTTTACTTAACATGTTAAGTAATTTTGAAAATAAAATGAATATAATTAATGAGATGCTTAAAAAAAATAACAACTCATTATCTAAAGAGATGGGAAGCCTAGAAAATAAGGTTTTAGAGAATATAAATGCTGTAATTCAAAGCTCTATTGAGGAAGTCTCACAGTTGAATAAGCCTGTTGAAAATCTTATGAAAGCGTATTATCAAGAAATGAGTACTTCAGATAAAACACAAATCGTTAATATTTGGACCGTTAGTAGCCTTATAAAAATTAATGAAGAAATTCAAAAATCTATTGCTACATCGAAAGATGATCTAATAATTGTAGTACCTCACATAGAAAATCATTTAGCAATTGAACAGTTTGAAAAAATTCCTAGAAGTTTAAAAATCAAAATTATCGCTTCAGAACCACATACCAATAGCATTGTTAAAAAGTTCAGTTCTTTAACCAATATTGAATATAAAACCCTAGAAAACGAGAATTTAATCGCGATTAAGGAGGATAATAATCTCATAACTATTGGTATAATCCAAAGAGACATAAAAAACCAGTTAAATGACTTTATCGGAGTAGGAGTTAATTTTAAACCATTAATTGAGGTAATTGATCCATTAATAAATAATATATGGGAAGAGGCTTATTCAGATACATTCTATGCCTCCCAAAAGGCTAAATCTTCAAAAATTCTATCAAAATCAATCAAGGAAGCCAAAAATGAGATTTTTAAGAAAATAAAGCCCATTACAAGCCCTAAAGATCCAAAGTCTACTGCTCCGCAAAAATCTAGAATTGTCAAGCAAGCAGAAATACCATCTTCTGAAAAGATTTCTCAAGCAACGCCTATGAGGCAAAGAGAAAAAGATCAAATTACTGAGATTAAGAAAAAATTACAAGAAAAAATAAAGTTTGCTTCTAAACCTGCTTCAAAACCTAAAAAAACTGTAAAGAGAGGAGATGAAACAGGCAAACTGATCAATTCTGCCTTTGATAATTTAGTTCAAAAATTACCGAACTTAAAAGGGGAGGAATTTAGTGCCGAATTGCAAAAGATTGCGGATCTTGTTCTTGAAAAAAGAGGTTTTTCCGTAACTTTACACAAATTAAGGAGTTTAATAAATCAATATAGATTTAATGACCTTTTACTTGAAGAAATTGATTCAAAACAGATCATAGAGAATATTGAGAGCTGGAAGAATAAATTCGCTTAGGGAATTCTGCGTAATGTTATTCTATAAATAAGATCAATTCTTTTTCCTATTAAAATAAAGGAAGAAACCTCTAACAATAAGTATCAATGCGAGTATGAAAGAGGTTAAAAAAAATATTGATATTGCCATAGAAAGGAAGAAATTAGGGTTTAATATACCGATTATACCAAAAATTGGACATAATGGAGCGATAGCAATGAAAACGATATAAACTATTTTATCCTTCTCACTAAATCTGATAAATGTTGTTATATTAAACCAAGCGATTAAAATCATAAAAACAGGAATTAAATAAGATGCTAACAATGGTATTGGATAAGTATTACCTCCCATCCCATATGCGTAAAAATAGTTGGTATAAAAATAAGTAATTAACATTAGAGCACTAATAGGTGTAGGAAGTCCTGTATATCCAGAATCTTCAGTTATATTAAATCGCGCTAATCTGAGAATAGCACCAAAAGCAAAACAAATAGAGCTTATTATAATTATTATGTCAAAAATAGTTTCAGTTTTAAATGCTTGAAATGCCAAGATTGCAGGAGTAATGCCAAATGTTAATGAATCGCTTAAAGAATCCAATTCCTTCCCCATATTATTGACGGTTTTTGTTTTACGGGCAATATAACCGTCTATCAAATCTGTTCCTAAAGTAATGGAAATTAAAAAAAATCCCAATGAAATAAATTCTCGAGTTCCAAATGTAGCACAGACTAAAGCAATAATCCCTAGAGTAGTCCCAATAAGGGTTATATAATCTTTTAACTTTAGGATTTTGGGAATACTAGTGTTTGGCATATGATAGATATAATTTAATCCTTATTCAATTAAAACGTTTTGAAAAGATTACTGACATAAGTTTTTTGAGATTTAATTTTCCTAAATTAAAACCTGCAAATAAGAATTAAAAGAGAGAAATTGTGCTAAAAATGTAAAATTTAAAAGAAAATATTACCATTTAAACTGTAAATATAATTGAATTTAAAGAGGGAAAAAAATGAAATATTGTCCTAATTGTGGAGTTGAAATTTTGACAGAACAGCAGAGATTTTGTGAGAAGTGTGGTGCATCGATCCCTTCCAGTGTGAAACAGAGTGAAGAGGTCGTTTACCCAACAACAAGCATTTCACCAATGACGATGGGCTTTCAATCCTATGATCGCCCTGGTGGGTTATTCGACATCAGCCGTAACTACTTTATCCTTAAGGAAAAATAAGATATCGTTGATCTTATTCCTTTAAAATATTGGGACTGGGGTTCCGGCGAGATTCTTGATGAAAATAATCAAATAATTGGAAAGATGAAAAGAGTCATTTTAAGTATTCGTCGTCGAGTTGAATTACTCGAAATTGATGGCACATTATCGGCTACTATCCACTCAAAAATCGTATCTGCCCGTGGAGCCCAAGATCTAAAAGATCCTCAAGGAAATATGATTGCTAGAATTAAAAAAAAAATACTCTCTGTTTTCCGACCAAAGTTTTTTTTAGAGTCAGCAAGTGGAGAACGTTTCTTCGAGGCTCAAGGTAAATTTATGGGGTGGTCCTATAAGGTAACTGATATGTCTGGAAAAATTGTTGCTGAAATCGAAAAAGCAGACAGATGGAGAGATGTTTTTCTTGGAGGGTTATTAGACTTTAAAGATACTTATGCTTTGAGGATACTTGATAATGAAACTGACAGGCGTATTCTGCTAGGGTTTGTTTTATCAATAGATAATGTACTTCATGATCATTAACATTTTTACTTTTATTATTTTTTGGTAATATTCTTACCTTTCGGAAAAATAAAATTTAAAATAACGTAATTTTATATTTTCTATAAAATAAGTAAGTTACTTAAGAAAATTCAAATGAATTTTGAAAATTAATCATATTTCTTTATTGTTAGATAAAAATGTCAGATTATGAACCCTTTATGATTTTTGAACTGGATGATTCAGGAGAAAAAGAAAGAATATTCATTCCAGAAGAAGAACTTCAAGCCAATTTACACCCAGAACAAGTACTTGTAATAGTGCATGAAGAAGTAAGAAGGATCTTTATTTGGAAGGGTCCTAAATCTCCAGTTCGAAAAAGATTTATCAGTTCTAGAGTTGCCCAAGCTATCCAAGAAGAGTTAATGAATCATGCTAAATTTCATCGTTGCAAAATTGTTTCGGTAGATGCCGGAGATGAACCTTTAGAATTTCTAAATGTTTTTAGATTAGAATCAATGGAAGTTACCGAAAAACTCGAAGATATGCGATATGTGAGAAATGCGGAAAAAGAGAGAATGGGAGGGGGAGGGGCTGTGATTACTGATGTGAAAAAGCCTTCCACATCTCAGAAAGAAGTCAAATATTATTCCCCCGCATTACAAGATACAAGCAGTAAAAAAGTAGTTTCTTCATATCCCACATCTGCACCCGCAACAAAAACAAGGGGTCCAATTCCAAAATCATCAAGTTCTGCATCTTATCCTTCAAAAGGAGTTTCAGAATCACGAAAAAAAGAAATAATGGAGAAAATTCTAAAGAATGACGCCCCACCTGATTGTAAAAGATTAAATTTAATTGTAGGTCATACACTTTATGCTGCAGTATCAAAAACAGCAAATATTTTTGGGGAAGATGTTGTAGAAACTGATTGGGAACCTGTTAAAAAAGTTCCAAAAGATATGATAGAACTGAATAATCATGTGTTAAGAGTATATTTTGGAGAAGACAATTCCTCAGTTGAAGCTATCGAAGTTTTAGAAAATCAACGGGATTCTAAACCAGCTTCTGTTAAAAAAACATCAGCAGCTAAGAAAACAGCACCCAAAAAGAAACCGGTACCTAGGAAAAAATCGGCCCCAAAAAGGAAACCCGCACCTAAAAAGAAACCCGGAATGAAACCGATGCCAGAAAAACCCAAAACTATGTCCGTAAAAGGAAATCCTGTAAATTCCAAGTCAACAGGGAGAAGGACATTACCCAAAATTCCTAATAATGAAGATTAAACTATAGTATTCTCATTCAATTTTAGTTTGATTTTGAGGTTCATCTTCTGTTTTTTCTTTAGTTTCATTTTTAGTTTCCCGTTCAGCCCTTTCTTCAGGTTTCCCCTTGTACTGTTTCTCTGGTTTAATTTTTTTTTTAATTTTTTTTAAACCTTCTATAGCTTCCTTCCTTACTAAGGGGCTCTCATCTTTCAAGGCTTTAGCAAGTACATCCATACTATAGGGATGATGAAGATCTCCTAATTCGTCAGCAGCTTCTTTTCTAACTTCCTCATCTGGATCATTGAGAAGAACATGTGATAATACACCCAGTACCTTTTTCTCGCCAAAATCTCCTAATGTATCTACTGCTTCTTTTCTTACTTCAGGATCAGGATCGGTAACCGCTGTTATTGCTAATTGCTTTGAAATCTCATCTGAACTCCCGATTGCCTCAATAGCACTCAAGTCAACCCCACAAAATTTACAGAAATTGTGAGATATCTTGATTGCTTTCCCACATGAAGGACATACTCTTTGAGTATTGAAGTCAATGAATGACCTAATAGGGATTGGAGCCGATCGCTTCATTCTATAAGGGTTTTGCTTAGCATCTGGTCTAAAGTTTTTATCCTTTCGCATTTTCATCTAATGAAGAAAAATTATTCTTTAAGAAGAATAATGAAAAATACACTTTTAATTTTAATTTTCTAAGCAATCTTTTTTCTTACAATTTATGAAACCAATTTAAAAATCAAGTCTTCAAATAGTGAAAAAAAAAAAGAAAAAAAGATAATTAAATTCTCAAGCTAATGAAATCTCTTTAGATAAATAAACGTCTTGTACTGCATTTAATATTTTTATACCCTCGGGTGTTGGTTTTTTAAACGCCTTACGACCAAGAATTAATCCCATACCTCCCGAACGTTTATTAATTACAGCAGCAGTCACCGCATCCGCAATATCGTTATCCCCGGAAGCACCTCCAGAATTAATCAACCCAATTCTTCCCATATAACAGTTAACAACTTGATATCTATTCCACTCGATAGGGTGGTCTGTCGCTAATTTACTATAAACCAGCTTATCGGTTCTTCCAAAGTTTAAGTCAAGATATCCTCTACTAGTAGTGGATAACTTTTGTTTAATAATGTCTGCTTCAATCGTTACTCCTAGATAATTTGCTTGGCTCTGTAAATCATTTGCAGTATGGTAATCCTTTCCATCTTTAATAAATTCTTTAGTATTTCTTAAATAGGTCCAGAGAATGCATACAAGCCCCAATTCATGTGCATATTTAAAAGCTTCGCTTATTTCTTGAATTTGACGTCTACAATTTGGTGCACCAAAATAAACTGTTGCGCCAATCCCAACCGCTCCCATATCCCAAGCTTGATCAACACCCGCCCAAAGAGTCTGATCTGATATATTGGGTGTAGCAAGGAGTTCATTATGGTTAATTTTTACAATTAATGGAATCTTACGAGCGTAGCGTCTTGAAACCGACCCTAATACCCCAAGAGTGGAGACAACAGCACTACATCCACCATTTATACCTAGTTTAATTATATTCTCTGGATCGAAATATGAAGGATTGATTGCAAAGCTAGCTGAGGCGCTATGTTCAATACCTTGATCTACAGGTAAAATTGAAAGGTATCCAGTTCCAGCTAATCTTCCTGTCTGATTGAATAATCTTCCCATACTATTTAAGACTAAATTATTTCTATCTGTGTGCTCAAAGACTTTATCAATATAGTCTGGTCCCGGTGCATGTATGCTATCTTTCGGAATCCCGGTACATATGTGATTTAATAGGTTATCTGCTTCAGAACCCAAAAGATTTTTTATTTCTGTAAAATCCATTTTATTCTCATCAAATTTTCTAATTAATGAAAAAATAAGAGTCCTAACATAAAATATTTTGGTTTAAAACTCTACCTATTTTTCTTTAAAAATATAAAAACAGGATTGAATGGTGATTGTTGATTTAAAAAAGAAATTACTTAATGTTTACGATCCTCAACCTTAAAAAACTCTTTTAAAAGCTCAGAAAGTAGATTGTAATTACTAGAATGGACATTTGGGCTATTAATTTCAAGTTTTAATGAAATTTTTCTTCTCTCTTTCCCTGATGTTTCTAATTTCACGTATAATTTTTTGGTCTCAAACTTAGATTTTTTCCCATTAAAATTACCGTTACCCCATAAATTTTCTATTTTTTGACCCATTTTCTCTTTATTAGGATTAAACTTTAATTTATTATTATTTATGAGAGCTGGTTTTTCTAAAGAAATTGTTTTTGATTTTTCCATTTTATCCATCTTATTAATTTGTGTTTCTAATCGCTTTATTTTTTAATCTAAATTTAAAAACTCCTAATAAAAATTAAAACAAATTCTAGTTATTAAAATAAAATTTATTTTTTATGAAGCTATTTCAAAAGCATGCCTGATGAATTTGATTTTAAAAATTATGAAAGTATGGAAGATTATGGCAAAACTGTTGAAGGATCAAAATATTTACACTCACTGTATTTAAAAGCTGTAAATCATCCTATTAGACGTGAAATTTTAATTATTGTAAACAAAGCAAAAAGAATTTCAAAAAATGATCTATTTAAAATTTTGAAAGGCAGAGATCTTGTTAATGATGAAGCTTCGCTTGATTATAATATTGATTACTTAATCAAAGCCTTTTGTGTTAAAAAAATTGTTAAAGAAAATGAGATCTATTATGAAATCACTCAAAGTGGACAAGTAGTAGATTATCTATAGTAATTAATTTTTTTCTATTATTCTTGGATTATCTTTTCAAAACAATTACAGCAGGGAACTCCCAGAGTGAGATTATACCTTTTAAATTTCTTGTCCTTAACATTCATTAACCGAATTAGATCCCTTATTAGGTTTTTTTTACTTTCGTTAAAAAACAATTGTTTTAAGTTGAAATAATGATTAGGACCCCCACAGATCGGGCATTTTTTATAATAGTTAATAAATTTATGAAATTTCTCTTTATTTTCCTCTGATAATGCTTCTATTTTTAAATCTGGATTATTTTCAATAATTTCTTTTAAATTGTTTAACTCATTTAACATTGTGTTTCTTAAAAAGTTAGTATTAAACCTGTTTTCCCTCACGGGTTCATTCATTATAATATCTTGATTATCAAATTTATCAAAATATTCTTCAGCTTCATTAAAGAACAACAAAGTGCTTTTTTCTCTCTTATCTTCCATTCTAGTTACCAAGAATTCCAGTACAATTATAAATTTAACTCTTTAAAAAATAAGTATTCAATTCATCTAAAAAAATCTTATTACAGAAATTTGAGAAACTTCTCATTTCTGTTAAAGAGATCATTCTTATTCTCACCAGTTAGCCTTCTAAAATTGATTACCTTTGATGATGCGAAATATTCAAAATCAAACTCAACCTTGTCACCCGCACTTCTTCCTGGTATTGGCATTAACCTACAAGTTAACGGTTTTTTTAATCTTACCGATATTGTACACATATCTAATAAAATGTAAAATAATTCTCGTTCTGTTATATCTCCTGGTAATGGAATAACGTCAAGTCCCGCACCACACATAGTAGAATATAAAAGTAGCGAATCTAGATTGAACTTATCCTCAGATAATCTTTTAGATAATATATAATCTTCTAATACAGGTTGAAAAAATCCAGAAAATCCAATAACCTTCTCTTTGTTAATAGGCATTGCATTTTTTATCAACGCAACTCCTGTTAAAGTCCCATTGGCTCCAAAATATTCAATTCCCAGCTTTTCAATTGCCGTTCCAATACTTTTATCTACCTCTGGAAAGGGCGCTGGTGAAAAATCTATACCTTTAAATTCAACATTAAAGTTTCGACCAATTTTTTCGCAAATTTTGGTGGTATCGTCATAAATTTGATTAAATCTTGATAGTAAATTAAATTGGGCTTCTTTCAAGCTATCTGATTTTTCAATGGCACTTACCACCTCATCAGCCATTTCTAAAGCAAGTGAAAAAGCGGGTTTATCTGAAAAATGATAAGCTGCTGGAAAGAACGGAAAATTTGGACCCACGTTAGCAGACACACAAAAATTTAAATTATTAAATGGATCAGGGTCAGACAGTTTTTTAATTATTTTGGCACCAGATTTTAACGCAGAAATATTAATCCCTTCTCGTGTAGATGCTACTTGTAAAGAAGTAAAAAATATATCGGTGTTTTTTATGAATTGAGGAACTTGTTCCAGCAGTAACTTCTCAAAAATTCCTAATTCTTGAATTTTGTTCGCCAGCATCATAGCACAGGCAAAATAATCAAAATCATAATCTTTAAACATTTCTTGTAAAAATTTTAATTGACTCTCTATTTCTACTAGAGTATCTTTCAGATTTTTTTCATAAAACAATCTATTGTCATAACTGAAAAGAGGTTGGGAGCAAAATCGTTTACTTTGAACGGGATAACCAATTTCTTCAAATTCTTTAATTAATTCCTTATTTAGATTCGAAAAATTCTCAAGATTTTCTTGCATAAACGATAAGATCGATTCATTCTTGTACAAAAAAGGCACTATTTGCCCAATCGTAATGGCTCTTACCCTCATATTTGACTCACACTTAAAATTGGTGGTATTACAATTATTCCATTAATTGGATTAATGTTAGGAATATAGAGTAAAACTTAATTTTTGTACACTATGAAATTTAAGTTAATTCTATTTATATCTATAATTGAATAATTAATTAAATTTCATCTAATTTTGCTTAACCTTTTCTTTAGATTTTTCTTTTTTCTTAGTTGAAAGGGATTTTGTATACTCATTAGGGCGAATAGGACCTAATTTTTCTAAGCTTTCTTTAAATTCCTTTATTACATTGGCAAATTTTTCCCCCTCACCCGCATCTATACTGATAATTTTAACCCGATTCTCATTAATCCCGGTTTCGATCAGGATCTCTTTTATGCTTTCGTATCGAGAGGTTGCTTTAATAAATCCTTCTTTATAATGACAGTCTTGGGGATAACATCCGGCAATTAACACACCATCAACACCGTAAAAGAAGCTTTCAAAGACTAAAGAAGGGTTGAGCATTGCTGTACACATAACGTGAATTATTCTGATACTTGTTGGATAATTTAATTTGCTTGTTCCTGCGAGATCGGCACCAACATAGGAGCACCAATTACATAAAAATGCTATAATTAAAGGTGATTCGCTTTTTTGTTTTAATAGCGATTGAATTTGAGCAGATAGCTGAGCTTTTGTAAACCCTGGTATATACAATGCATCAGAATGGCACATAGCAGCGCAGGCTCCACACCCAGAACAATTTTCTTCTGTTATTTTCAGTTGATCTTCATCGATTTTTAACGCATTATATACACAAGAATCAAGACATAATCGACATAAGTCACATTTCTCTTTATTGAAGTAGATGATGTGAGGATCTAACTCAACTTTCCCCTTTGCTATCAGAGAAATAACTTTAGAAGCTGCACTTTCCGATTGGGCAATGCTTGAGGGAATATCTTTTGGACCTTGTATAGCACCGGCTAAAAAAATTCCATTTAACGTAGTTTCAGATGGTCGTACTTTTAAATGTTTTTCTAAAAGAAACCCATAAGGATCTAGAGAGATATTTAAAACCCTACTCAATTCATTTGTCCCTTCTGCGGGTTCAATACCGACAGCTAGTACTACTAAATCAGTTTTATTCTCAAAAACCCTATTTTCAATAACATCTTCTCCCCGAATTAATAATTGTTCTGAAATATCACTTTTTAACACAGCAGAGATACTACTCTTTATAAATCTTATACCAAAAGTTTCTCTAGCTCTATTATAAAATTCTTCACAATTTTTCCCGACAGCTCTAATATCATTATAGTAAATACTGATCTCAATTTCGGGATTTTCTTTTTTAATTATTACAGCTTGTTTAATCGACGCATTGCAGCAAACCTGACTGCAATACTCTCGATTAATTTGTTTATTCCGAGAACCTACACACAAAATAAATGAAATTTTTTTAGGTTTTGTACCGCTTGACGGTTTAATTATTTTTCCATGAGTAGGACCATCGTTATTTAGTAATCTTTCCATTTCCATTGTAGTTATGACATCTGGATTTTTAATATAACCATATTCACCAAGGAAGGAAGGATCAAACGTTTTCAAACCTGTTGCAACTATAATTGAGCCAACCTTTATATTCAAATTTTCAGGTTCCTGATCGAAATCTATAGCATCTCTTTCTCCACATGCTTGCTGACAAACCTTACAACCGATGCAATACTCTTCGAGAATGTTAGGGAGTAAAGGTATTGCCTGAGGGTAAGTTATATCAATAGCTTTCCGAGGAAAAAAAGTCTCTTCAATGTCAATTGGGCATACATCTCGACAGATATCAACACAACCAACACATACATCTTCTTTGATAAAACGTGGTTTTTTTGTAATCAAAACTTCAAAATTACCAATATATCCTTCAACTTTCTCAACAGTTGAATAAGTTATGAGCTCAATGTTAGGATGATCCTTTACTTCTGTCATCAACGGGCCTAAGATACAAATTGAGCAATCTAAAGTGGGAAAGGTTTTATCAAATAGTGCCATGTGACCTCCAATTGTGGGATTTTTTTCTACCAAATAGACTTTATATCCTGATTCTGCTATTACTAACGCAGCTTTGATTCCGGCTATCCCTCCCCCAATCACTAAAGTAGATGGAATGATGTTAGAATATTGAACATCTAAAGGTATTAATAGTTTAAGTTGTTCTATGGCCATTTTTATTTGATCAACAGCTTTCCTTGTAGCCTTCTCGGGTTGAGTAAAATGAACCCAGGAATTTTGTTCTCTGATATTGGCAAAAGATATTAAGAATTGATTAATTCCTGCCTTTTCAATAGTTTTTCGGAAGAGTAAACCATGCAATTTAAAAGAACAAGCAGCTATTACTACTCGATCTATCTTTTCCGATTTTATCTCATCAATAATTTTATTTAGGCCTGATTCAGAACATAGATATTGATCTCCGATAACATGAATTTCAGGTATTTTGCTGAAATAGTTAATTAAATACTCATTGTCAATTGTTCCACTTATGTTCTTACCACAATCGCAAATAAATAGACCAATTTTCAATTTAATACCACTTATATGTATGTAATTTTTCGCAGTTCTATGGTTAATATAGAGTTAAGCTTTTATTAATTATTCCTAATAATTAGTAAAAGATATTATTATTTCTTCTTTATATTATAAAATTCTATTATATCGCTCAAACGATACAGCTATTTGACATCTTTAAGCTTTTCTTCTGGTAGAAAGGGATAGACTTTCAAGATATTAAAATTATTTTCTTTTACTTTCAAAAAATATTTTTGTTCCATTTCATATTCTGCTCTAGCCCATTTTTGTATTTCTTGAGGATTATAATATTTACCTTGCCCCTTAAGAGATGCCTGTAAACCTGGACATTTTTTAGCATATTCTATAACATTTTTTCTGCTAGTAACCATCATCTTCCAAAAAGGAAAACAGCGACATTGGAATGGACGAGCTGTATGGACGGTACAATGATTATTATCATCTAAAAAATGACAATGTTCATCATTTCCAGTGAAAACAAACGATAAAGTCTTAAACTTATAAGTCTTTCCCCTACTAGCTCCAGTCTCCCTCCAGAAAAAAGTATCATTAATTACTTTGACATATTTTTTTGCAAATTTCTTAAGTCCTTCTTTGTCAACCATATTTAAGTGTTTTGCTAATCGAAGGATATCTTCTTCATATAAATAGACTTCACCTTCATTGAATCCTTTACAACAATCACCACACATTTGACATGAGAATTCGATTCCATTCTCAAGAGTTTTTGAAATCTTGATTTCTTCAGAAGTCAAGTTAACTAATTTTAATCAGATTATAACTTAATAATAATATTGATGTATTTAATTAATATTTAAATATTAAGTAATTGATTTTATTAAATAAATGGGAAGAAGAGGTTCAAATCTTTAACTAAGAATGTCAATTTGGTTATAAATATGATCTATTTGAGGGAGCAATTCAATAGTTTTTTCAATAGCAGTTACCATTTTCAAAAGATAAACTAATTCTTTATGATTTAAACCTCTCTGAAGAGTATTATATTTTTGAAATGAATTATATTTTCGAGATTTTAAGAATTGCTCAATTTGTTTTATAGATCCAATTGAGAAATTCCAAATTTCTGGGGTAATTCCTCTTATCCAAGCAATCTCAATAGTGGATTTTTCCTTATCTTTTAAGATATTATCAAAATATAAGGTTTCTTCGTCTGGTTTGAAAATAAAATTATTTATAATCCAATCTTCGGGATTTAATTCCGCCAATTCTAAACGAAAACTAATATCGTGCCTCATTAGATGGACATCGGCCAATTTTTTACCAATATCTGACATGTTTTTAAATATTTTTGACTCCGTAGTAAATGGTATTCTTGGATATTCTTTCCTTAGAAGTTCATCATATCTATTCCTGTATGTAGGAGAATATAATATTCCATAACAATAATAGAAAATTTGTTCTTGATTTGCTTTATATGGTAATTTGGGGATTATTATATTGATTTTATCATTTAAGTATAACGGAAATGCATAGGATGTGTCTGTTACTGCCATAAAACATTTCTCTAAAATTCCATCTACTATAAAGGCAGTTTCAAATTTTTTTTTCCTTGAGGACTTTGTAACTGTTATAGCGGGATTTGATTTAGAAATCTGATCAATATACCCCATCCTGTGACCTTCTACTAGTGCTCTATCATAAGCTAGGTATCTGAAATCCCAACCACGGTACTTAATTTTTTTTATTTCTTTTATTGATTTTTCTAGGTTAGTCCCATTGAATACTTTTGATTTCTTCCACGTCTTTGTATCATTAACTTTAATGTTGAGATCATTCAATTCCTCGTATTTTTTATTGAAAAATCGGGTTAAATTTCTTGTTAAAACTTCTTTATCTACATCCACTAATAATCTATCTCTACCAATCATTATACCACTTGAAGGTTTGGATATAAACAACTTTTCTAGAGAAATCAATTGTTCAAATCGATCCATATAGGTTGTATCAATTTTAATATAGTAATTCTTAGTAGTTTCGGGTAATACCAGAAATTTTTCTTCATTAAATCCTTGATTTAAGATTTCAAATTTCTCCTCTCGAGTATCATTCGGAACATCCATATAGAATATTGCAGCATTTTTATTTGGATTATTATCCAATCTCACCATAAATGCTATAGCAACTCCAACGCGTATATTAAAGGGGTTCCCAGATTCCTTTTTCCTCATATCTCCATGTAAATTTACGATATAGATATAATCAAATGTTTTTCTCAAGGATTTGCGCATAATTGAGAACATTTGGCCGTCCAGATATCGACTATTTGTGATAAAGGCTAATATTCCTGTACCTACTTGCTCAATTTTCCATTGTCCAAACCGAATGAATTTAACATAATCATCTGAAAGAATTTTAAGGTTCTTTTCTTCCAATCCAATTTTGTAATCATTAATTTTTTCATTTATCCATTCACAATTATTTTGACTACTTATATTATAAGGGGGATTACCCATAATTACAAATATATCTTTTTTATCTCTAATTTGAAGTGCTTCTTTAATCTCACGTCCAATATCAATATTATTAAAAATCCATTCTTCAATTTTTCTATCTTTAGGTGGTGTCATTAATGTGTTCATTAAATATGATTTTAAATGAAACTCTTCAGAATTTAAAGCCAAACCTAAATTATCAAGACTTAAAAATGTTCTTATATGTCCAAGAACGTAGGGAGCCATAAGAATTTCAAATGCATATACATTATTAAAAAACGTCTCTTTAACCCATTTTTGAAAAGCACCTTGAGCTAATGAAACTTGTGAAAATTTTTTCTGAAATTCTTCTTGAGCAAAATTTAAGAGACCAGACGCAAACGCCATTGTACCTGCCGCAGGATCAAGGATCCTCAGACGTTTAATTGCTTTAACGCCAGCCTTAGGATGAAATTCAGTAAGTTGAGTTTGCTTAATTTTCAATAAGGAGTTATTGTCTTCTAATTCTAAATTATCTTCAGAAATCAAACCTTGAGGTTTATCCAACCACCTCTTTAGCATAAAATCTATTCCTTGAATTATAAAATCAACAATTTCATGAGGAGTATAAACTACACCTCTATTTTTCGCCGTTAGTGGATCGTATAGGTTTAGAAAATCACTGTAAAAGGTAGTAATTATAGATTCTGTATTAACCAAACCCTTATATTCTGTTTTTTGAAAACGTACTTCTAATTCACTTAAAATCATTTTAAATTCTGAAGGAATTTTGCTTTTTAAGGTTAAAAATAAGTCTCGGATGAAACTACCATACGGAAGATATTCACCAACCAATTGTAATGTAAATTTTGGTTTACTTGAGTAATTTTGGCTGAATTTCATCCAGGCTGAAAAAGCACCATATACTAATGTTTGAGCAAAAAGATCTGAAAATAAGGAGTTTTCATCTTCTGACTCTTCCTTAAAAATTGATTTCTTAAAATCATCTCGAATTTCTTTTAAATATTTAGCAGCTACTTTTTCAGTTTTACTAATATTGTTTGTTTGTGATTTCTTCAAAATTTTAATTGCTTTATCTCTAATAATTTTAGCGATATCTGCTAATGGATTAATAAGGTTCTTTATATTAGAGATAGTTTGAAGATGTTCTTCACAAGTATAATTTAACAACCTTTTTAAGTTAGGTAAGGCATTTTTCGCAGGTTTAAATTTTGCTTTTATTTCTTCCAATAAGATACATTCAAATTTTATTTTCTGTTTAATTTCTGGTGTATTTGGTGTATTTGGATCAATCAATAAAAAAATTTTAAAATCGGTAATTAGTAATTGTACGCCTTCTCTTCTGTACCGTAAGATTTGATCATTCAATCTGTTAGTCGGGTCGAATTTTACAATATTTTCAAGAGGAGTGTTCGGAAGTTTAGCCTCGATATGGAAAAGTACAATATTTTTGAATAATACTGTAAGATCTGGACGATTAGATGAACTCTTTATCTTATATCCTGATTGAACTAAATATCCCTTATTAACCGGGAATATTTGCTCTAAAAATCTTCTTAAATCATCATAGTATGTAATTTCTGACGCAGTTTTACTAATATAATTTCTTTCAATCCGTTTTGCATAATCATTTAACGCCTTAATTGGAATCTGAAAGTATTCTTGTCTTAACATGAATTTGTTTAGGAATTTTTTTATATCTAGACTTATACCTCAAGATTTTACAAAATAGTATAATATTTGGGTGATAAGAATTTAGACAATATTGCAGATTAAAAGTAATAAAAAAAGAAAAATCTTGTTTAGTGTCAATTAAAATAAATAATTGTATTAATTCTACCTTATTATACCCATCCATAATTAAAAAGATTAAATTTTGCGAAACTATATATTTAAAATTTTAGTAACTGGAAATGCAACGGTAGGAAAAACGAGTTTACTACGTCGATATGTAGATGGGATGTTCGATGAGTCCAGTGTTATGACTGTTGGAGTAGATTTTTTCACTAAAGAAATTTTATTTGATGATATACAATGCTCTCTACAACTATGGGATCTAGGAGGACAACAACGATTTCGGCATCTTCTTGATAGTTTTGTTATGGGTGCTCGAGGTGCAATCCTATTGTTTGACTTAACAAGGATGCCAAAAATAGGAGATCTTTTGGAATGGGTAAATATTGCCAGACTTCATGATATAAACTTACCAATCCTATTGGTTGGAACAAAAAATGATTTAGAAGATTTTATAGCGGTAGACGATGAAAGTGCACTTCACGTAAAAAATATCTTTAATATGTTTGATTATATAAAAACGTCTGCTAAAATAGGATACAATATTGATTTGTTATTTAATTCGCTAGCAAAAAAGCTTATTGAAGTTAGTAAATATTGATTTAAAGGAGAAAAAACTATTAAATTATGGACGATGAGTTAGTTATTCTTGGATCTGGGGGAGGAAGGCATCAAATAAGAACTCAACATCGTGCTACGGGAGGATTTTTATTTAAATTCAATGGACTACAAGCTCACATTGATCCCGGGCCCGGTGCCATTGTTCGGATTAATCAATATGGAGAAGATCCATTAAAAACTGAACTATTTATTGTATCTCATTCCCATGTTGACCATTATAACGATTTAAGTGCTGTAATCGAAAGCTCAAGGGAATCATTGCACGATAAAAATTATAACTATTATAAAAAGGGCGTTTTGATCACCACTGATGATGTTATTTCACTGATTTCTGATTATCACTTAAATATGGTCGAAAAAATTGTTAAATTTAAAACTGGGGATATAATCATTTACAAGGGAGTAGAAATAATAGGAAGTAAAGTTGTTCACTCTCCTAATAATGAAGGATTTGGACTACGATTTAATCTTGATGACTATTCTTTAGCTTATTCTAGTGATACTATGGTTTTTGATGGATTTTCAGACCAATTTGCGGATGTTAACATTCTTATTCTGAATTTATTGCGTCCGGATTCTGTAACTTGCAAAAGACACGTTTGTACTGATGAAGTTATTCCCTATCTGAATAAGATTAGCACTCCACTAGATTGTCTAATTATTAGTCATTTTGGTTCATTTATGGATGGACCCCGTTCACAGAAAAATCATGTTCCAGAGCAAGTCGCAAAACTCCAAGAAAAAACTAACATTAAAAGAATTATCGCAGCTGAAGATGGATTAAAACTTAAAATAGAAGAGTTATTGGGCTAGTTTCTTTTTTTGCATTTTTTAGAGATATTAGTTTATTGTCATTAATGATTTTAGTAATAAATAATGTTTAGATTATAAGGTATAAGAGGTGCTAGTTTATTCACACTTTGTTCTCACCATAAGAACAGAAATAATTTATAATCGTCTAATTTTTAAGTATGGATTGCCTACTATAGATAGAAGATGTCCAATCTGCATCCGAGAAACATTGGATTTCAAGAGTTTGGAGGTTCTCCTCTCTGATTAAGCCCTCTATTAAACTCGTTTGAGTTTAATTCTCTCCCTGATTTTATTATTTTGCTCGGGTTCTTAGGACACTTCTTTTTTTCTTTCCAGCTTAATGTTTAGAGATAGATAAGTGCATAAATCACTAATTGAGGCTCTTGTTAAGATTTTAAAACTTCTTATCATAGTTTTTAAGTAATAAAGAATGAAAATGGTGAAAATTCGATATTACGGTTTCGAATTTCAAACATGTTGCATATCTCTATTCCCAAAGTGAATAAAATTATTACTCGCAGAATTTATCCATCTAATGGGGTCCAAAATCGGCATACTATGCATTGATTGATGGTTTGGAATTCTTCTTCACTTGAATGATTCATTCGTATCTTTCTCGTAATCATTACGTTGCCACACTTATTACATATGACTAGATCTTTTGAATTTAATTCAGGTGTGGCCATTTTTCAAATCTCGGGAATTCAACTAATTTAAACTTAATTAAAAATTGGTGAAAAGAATTATTCTTAACAAAACAACCCTTTTATATAAAAAGAATACCTTTTTAAATATTTAAATGATTGTTTGAGTAAAAAGTTATGTACGCTGTACCAATAAATTCTTTTTTTTGGATTTAATACCACTATGATCGGTTTTTTTAAACACTGTAATGATAATTGCGATAAAGATAAAACCACAACCAATCCAACCAAGCAAAGATAATATTTCATTTCCAATAATAAATCCAAACAAGGCTGCAAAAACAGGTTCTAAGGTAAAAATAACAGCAGTTTGAGTTGGACCTTGATATCTCTGGCTCCAATTCTGAAAAAGAATAGTCAGGGTCATAACCCCGATGCCCATATATACCATTACATACCAAAAAGATGGAGTTAGTGACAATGAAGAATAAGATTCCCTTAATAGCAAAGAACTAATAAAACTAGCACCAGATATTACCGCTATTTGTACCATGGAATAGGAATAAATATCCACGAGTGGAACATATTTATCATTATATAAAATATAAAGAGCCCAGAAGAAAGCACTAATTAATACGATTAAATCACCAATAATTATTCCGGATTCACCTTCTAATAATAGGAAAGCCATTCCCGCTATAGACAATATCACAGCTACCCAAACTCTCTTGGTTAGTGGTTTTTTAATCATAAACCACGCCATAAATGGGACTATAATTGCACTCAATCCAGTCACAAAACCAGCTTTTCCTGCGGTTGTTGTTTGAAGCCCATGTGTTTGAATCGCAAAACCAACAAAATATATCATACCTGTGATTAAACTCATTAAAACTGCTCTTTTATTAAGATTTTTTAAGCGAAAAAACAACGGTATAAACCCTAAAAAGGCGATTGCGAATCGTAATCCCATATAAAGAAAAATAGGAACATTTTCAGTTATGTTTTTTGTAAGGATGAATGACGTACCCCATAACACTGTAGTAAGAACTAATAAAAATATCGCGATTATTCTTTTCTTTGAGGAAGGTATGGGATGCTTGTTTTCTACCATATTAACAATAATTACATTTGTAGTAATTTTAGAAAATAAAATACTAATATAAATTATACCTAATGTTTGTTTTATGAAATATATTTTATAATGTTAGGTTTAGTTACTTGTCTTAAATTCCCGTTCAAAGAACTGGAATCTTTTCTTTAAATTTTAAATTTAATGTCAGTTATGATACGAGACTCATTCATTCAAACTTAGCCTTCCCTCTACTAAAAAGGTTATGCGAGGTTGGTGATATTCAAGCTAAAAGAATCTTTAAGGAGGAGATTGTAAGAAGTTAAAAACTTGAATCATTTTGAGCTATAGAAGACCATTCTATTTCAACCATTGTTCTAATCTCTCTTTAGCATTCTCCATGACTTTTTCATGAGGAATTACTTTTCCTTGATCTAGATCTTTAATACCAGCGAGTATCTTTTTTTTAACGTAAAGATGATACATGATATCATCAATTGTAGCATCTTCTGGTAATTTTTTTATGAGATCTATAATTTCTTCCTTAAGATTAGAGGTCATTTTTTCTCACTATCTAAATAATTATTTTACCTTTTATAATTTCTTATCTCTTTTCTACTTGTTGATCTAAATTAAGAAAAGCAACACAGGAGTTATTCTTTATTTAATCTTATCGAGTACTTTGAATAAATCCTCTTTCTTTCTCCTTTATTAACTCCCATTTTTTTCTTTCTGAGCGTAATCTGAAAAGATCTTGCTTTCTCCCATATTAACTTTAATTAAACTTGTAGTACTTTTGGAAAATAAAATACTAATATAAATTATACTTAATGTTTATTTTATGACTTATTTTTTGAAAAGTGTTGTTTAGATTCTTGTCCTAGATTCCCGACTTCATACTTGGAATTTATGCTTTAAGTTTTAAAATTGACGTCAGACTTTTTATTCTTTTGTTATTATTTCGAAAATTTCATGGAGTCGGGGTATTTTTCTTCGAAGAGATATGCATCGATCTTCTTCACACCCCCTTAATATTGCTAGTAATTCATTGAGATGAATTGTGGGAATATCTAGCTTTTCTCCATACCAATTATGAATTTTTTCCCTATATTCTGGTTTACTCAGTGTGTATAAGCAAGTAGGGCAGGGCATTAGCATAAAATCAGCACCAACATTTTCTGCGCTTTTCAATTTACTATGGGTAATCTGTAATGCTTCTTTCGGATGTATTACTATTTGACTTGCACCCCAACCACAACAACCTTCCTTTTCTTGATAATCAATAGATGTCCCACCAAATAATGTGACTAAATCATCCATTTTAGTTTTATCCTTTAAATACATTTCAGAGGTTCTTTTATCCCTTGATAAGTTCAAGTAATGACAGCCATAATGCACAGCTACATTGAGACCTTTTAAATTAAACTTTAATGAATTAAGAACTTCATTCCTTATTAAGTATAAAAAATCCAAATCGTGGATAAATCGAACTCTTGGTTCTTCTAATATTTTGTATTTTCCTGTGTTATTTACTCCTACTTTTTTTCCTACATTATTTAAAATTTCAATAGTTTTTCCATAAACTTCTTGATTTTGTAAGAATTCTCGACCCCGCATTAGAGAGTTATAGCAACCGTTACAACTGAAAAAAACAATGTCTGCTTGCTCGTTAAGCTCAAAAAGGTTTCTTTCATTAATAGCACTGAATTGAGCTCTAGTAATCAAATTCCTTTGGAAAAAAGTTCCACTACAACACGTTTGGTTAGTGCAAACATCTACGTTTAATTTTAGTTCTTCAAGAAAGTCTTGAATTCCCCATCTTACACCAGGGAAAAATCTTTTTCCCTCCAAACAAGCTTTAAAAAGGCAGATCCTTTTATCTCTGAAAAAATCTATTGGATTTTCTGGATATTCACTCTCTATTTTATCTAAATCTAAAGAAAGGTTGCTTGTTATCATATTAGATTGATTTTTTTATGATTTTTTTGACTTTTTCTTCTTTTTTTTATTGAGTTTACTTGCCGAAAATACGTATTTTATTCTAGCAAAACTACATATTTCATTTAACTCATCAATTCTTTCTTTTGGGAGCAATTTACCTAGGGGTTCTTCAACTACTACACCTTTAGTAAGAAATCTTTCAGACATTTCGACGTATTTTCCCAAGTTATTGTATCTGGGACCGAAGCCCTTCTTAAAGCTTTCATTCCTCAGATTAATGATTAATAAGGGGATATTGATATTGTCTTTTGGGCATATTTTTGTGCAACGTTCACATAAGAAGCAATACCAAATATCAGAATCTTTCAATACGCTTTTATCTCCTCGAAGTACTTTATTTACAATTTTCCGGATATTAAAGTCAGAGATTTTAGAGGCAGGACAAGAACCAACACACTTTCCACACTGCATACATTGGATTATATTCTTATTCTCGCTAACATCCTCCACGAGTTCTTGATAAAATTCCCAATTCCAATCTGAGTCAGAATATGTATGCATGATTTCGATTTTTTTCCTTTTATTAAATAGACTATTTGAAAATCATTATTCATTGTAAAAAAAATTAATCCTTAATTTTGAAAATTGTTATATATAATCTAATTGAATTTATTAGATTAGAATTTTATAAAGGATTACCGCCATACTTTTAGGAAATCTTTGCAATTTTGCATCCAATTAAGAATTTTTCTAATAGTTGATTTATGGCTAGCGATATCGAAATCATCTGAAGAAGTAATCTCTCTATTTAGATCATATACCTCTGGATTTATTATATATACAACTTCACACCCGTTTTCCTTTGCTCTATTTACAATTGCATTAGCTAATTTATACATATCCTCATTAAAATAAACTTTATTACAAGGTATTGCCACATCTTCAAAAAGTATTGCTGCTTGAACCCAATTAGGCTCTTGAAAAGAATTCATAGGTTCTTCTAATAATTTTCTTATTCTTTGTTCAGTAAAATTTTCAATCTCAGTACGAGCATCAAACATTTCATCAAAACCCGCCATAAATTTTCACTTTAACTTAAAATTTAATTTTAATTTGAAGATAGTACTACTTCTTATTCTAGTCTATCTGAGATTCATTATTCATTGTAAAAAAAATATTGTATTATAAAAAAAAATTATTAGAACCCCAATCTGTATTAAAATTAACAATTAAAAATATTTAAAAAAAAGGTGGTATAAAATTACACAATATTATTTATACAAAAAATACGGTGACATGGAGGATTCCCTTTGATCATCCTAATAAGATTAGCTGGTTTTCTCTTTCTGTTTATTTTGGTTTTATATTTGATAGTGCTACCGGTATTTGGTTATAAAGTAGAAACAAGTTACTCAGAATCTTGGCTCCAAGAGATTAATGATGCTCCAAAAAAATTTCAATTAAGTATCGGGTTAGCGCTCATACATAATGTAAGCGTCATTATACTTACTATAATATTGTTTGTTATTTTCGGACTCCCATATAACATAATACTTGGAATCGTTCTTCTCATCTGTCGAATGGGAGAAGGCTTGATCCTTATCTATGATGATAAAAACTATGGGGGATTTCTCAAAATAGCAAGACAATACTCAAGTACTAGTGGTGCTGAAAAATCTTCGTTAAGTGATTCAGCTCGTACCATTACCGAAACAAATAGCTCTAGGTTCAAATTTGCAATGATCTTATGGTCCATTGGTACACTCGCATTTTCAATCGTATTAGTTGCCTATGGAGGAGTACCCCTCTTTATTGGATGGTTAGGAATTGTTGCTGGCATTTTAATTGGCTTCGGTAATGGAATAGAACTTACAAAACCTAACTTTAAACAAAAACGCGGCTTTCAAGTCCTTACAGTTATAGGTGGTCTGGTGGCGATTATATTTGAAGTAATCATCGGAGGATGGCTATTATTTTTTTCACCAATCTTCCCATAGTTAATAGTAGAAAAAGAACCTTAAACCATAGTAAGAAGAGACCGATCCAATCTGTAGTAAATGTAGTAATAAATTTAGACCATAATTAATTTCTTTTTTTTTGTTTTTTATAAAAATAATATTATAACACTTAATCCTTAATTTTGAAAATTATAGTTTATATTCAAATTGAATTTATTAGAGTGGAATAATATTATAGTCAAAGAAAAACATAAGTAATTAATAGACAAAAAAAGATTCTATTAAGCTAATTCAATTATAAATATAACTAGGAGATTTTGTGATGGTTCAATATAAAAATGGAAACATTTATTTGAAGATCATATACTACGGGATTGCCCAGAGCGGCAAAACTACTATACTTAAAACCCTATATCAATTAACAAAGGATGGAAAAAGAGAAATTATTCCTGTTAGTAATTTACAAAAGATAGATAGAACAAGCGGTGCTACGCTTTATTTTGATAGAGGTATTTTTCAATCCACAAAAAAAAAAAAGATATATTATCGAGTATATACGGTCGCGGGTCAAAAATCTTTTTCTCCGCTTCGAACTAAAGTTTTTAATGACCTTGATGGAGAAACTGATGCTGTTATTTTTGTTGTTGATTCTCAAATAAGATTTTTTGAGGATAATATTGAATTCTTATTAGAGTTAAAAAATATAACAAATAATAGACTTATAAAAGAAATTCCTTTGATAATCATGTTAAATAAACAAGATCTTAAAGAAATAATCGATGATAAAGATTTTATCTCAATTTTGAAACAGGAGAATCTTTGGTATGATCCTAAACATGAATTGTTTATATGGAATCCTTTAATATATAAAACATGCGCTTTGTTTGATCAAGAAAAAGATATTTTTCGTAGTTTTTATGAGACTGCTCGAAGAACTGGACTATATCATATATATGGGGACGGAATAGCCCCAATCGATAAAAAAATTTCAGACTCTTCGATCTTAACTAGGTGAATTAAAACTTTTTAATAAAAAATTATTAAATTGTAGGTAATACTGAAGGATACCTCACACAATTTCATAATCTGTGGAAAAATTTTCCGTAGGTTTCTCGTTTAATAACTTTAAATGCGCTAAATATTCATTTAAAGAAATCTCTTGTTTCTGATACCTTCTCACTAACTTTTTGATTATATAATGTGGTTTAAATTTAATAAAGCGAACATCCGAGAAGATATACACAATACCTTTAGTTTCATATATAAATTTCTTTTCCAATAGTTCATTAAAAAGCTCTTCGCGATTATTTAATATATTAAAACATTCATTCACAGTAAGATTTTCTTTCCTTAGGGATTTAATCAAAGAGAAAACATCCCTATCTAGTAATACAGATTGGACAATTGTTTTATTTTCTATCTCAGAAACAATATCATAACCATAATAGAAATTTTCTAATTCTTTTAAATATTTTTTGGATATTACATCCTCCCTATTATCCATGGGTAATGAATTGGGGGGGATCCTCATATAAGATACATCCTTTACCAAAAAATAACATTCTTTACTTCCTGGAACATTCGCTTTGATTATTAAGTTCTCACGGATAAAAGCTATTAGGATTAGGTCAATATTTAATGTGGAAAAACCGTAATCTTGCCGTAACTTATTAGTCAGATCAAATTTAGATATTACACCATCTCGTAATATTTGTAGTATTGTATACTTTATCTTATCTTGAAAAAAATTAATTAGATTTTCTTCTTCATCGAGTTTTGAGTAATTTTTTATTGTATTATAGGCTTCCGAAATAGCTCGTGTAATCTTGTTAGTATTGATTAACTCAATCAAGTTTTTACTCATACTTGCTAATATATCCGGAGAGGTCTCCTCTACTATTTTACCATGCTCATAAACTAAAATAAGGAAATATATTTCATTTTCGAAATGTTGAATAATTGACACAAAACTATTCTCACCATCCTCAGGGATAAATTCGATCATAGAAGTTTTATTTTTATTTAGTTCATGCTTAGCCCAAATTTTTAAGAATAAATCTTTAGAGGGAAAATTTTTCTCTGGAGGGTATTGGATTATCGGTTCTGGTCCTGTTTGCTGATTCCAATGAGATATAATTATTCTTTCCATTATCAATATTGACTCATATTTTCTGATATTAAATTCTCATTATTTCTTTTTAAATATGAGCTTTATTCTTAAAATAATTTTTCTTTCTAAATGAATTTAAGAGATTTTTACAGAAAATGGAATAGACCTTAAAAATAAATTTAATTAAAAAAAGTCTGGGTACAAATGCTCAATCTTGTTTAAAGTGACGGCCAAAAGGTTTAACAATTCTTCGTTATGATTAGTCTTGATATTATCAATTACTTGTTCCAAAATTTTGCTCCCGAGAGTAATATCATGGCTAGTGTATTTATCTTTTTTAGATTTAAATAAAAAATTGAACTCATCCTCTAACCATACCAATTCCTCTTTTAAATTATCTTCCAACATTTTCTCGTAATTTCCTGAGATGTTAATCATAATTTTCAACTATAACTTTTTGTTAACCTTTTTTTAATAATGTTATAAAAATTTTTTTAGCTTTTATTTTTAACTAATATAATCTTATACCTTAAACAAAAAATAGTCCTCAACTTTATAAAGACTATCAAATAAAAAAGTTTTTATATTATGATAACGAACAAACAAATTTTGTATATAAATTATAAATGATCTTGATTTGTACACAAAAACAAAATTAGTCTAATTAAGATTTTTAAACTATTGTACAGAGATGTACAATAGCGATAAAGGAGAAAAATTATCAGAAAAAACTCTAATTATTTAGCTTCTTAAATTGATATCTAGTGAAAATCTTTGAAAGGCCCCAAATGGAATCTCGATTATTAGTGCTGATAGCTTTTTTTAATTCCTTGTAAAATTCTGGTGGATTTAATTCTAAATATTTCTCAAATTTAGCAACAATATCAAGTTTTTCCTTTTCATTCATGTCCTAAAAAAAACAAACTTAGATAAAAAAGAGAAATGATATCACAATAATACTAAGTACCATGTTTAAAACTTAAGTTTTCTTGAGTGGTTATGTATTGATTGGAGAAAAATTTTTATGGATTAGAAGTATCACTAAGCATAATGAAAGAATCTTTAAACCTCGAATTTAATTCGATCAGTCCATCTGCCAAATCACTACTTTTAACAAAGGCTCTAACAACTATTCCCTTTGCAAGAGAAGCTGCCGGATTGATCTGGGGTGAAAACAGTATACAAGATTTAAAGAAAAAATTATCTTCTATTGGCTTTTTATTGAGACTAATTCATTTTGAAAGCAGATATAAGTCTGTTGATAGGGCATTGAATCAAGTAGGTATAACAAATATCCTTGAGTTTTCTTCTGGTTTTTCTTTTCGAGGTCTAAGCATGTGTAAAGATCCCAATGTTAGTTATGTAGATACTGACCTACCTCAAATAATTGAAAGTAAAAAGCTTATTATACAGGAATTAACCAAAAGGACTTGTAATTATTCTATTGATAATTTATTCATGCAGGGGTTGAATGCATTAGATGAATATGCTTTTTTTGATATTATCAATCATTTTAGTACAAATCCCATCGCTATTGCGAATGAAGGATTATTGGTTTATCTTGACGAAATACAAAAACGAAAATTATGCGCAATCATTCATAATCTATTGAGCGAGAAAGGAGGTTTTTGGATAACAGCAGATATCTATATTAAGAACGAAAAGCAAAATGATATCAATAAGGGATTCTATGATTATCAGGGAAGAAGGTTTCTCACAGAACACAATGTGGATGATAATAAATTTGAAAGCTTTAAGACGGCAGAAGTTTTCTTTAAAGATTGTGGTTTTTTGATTCATAAGAAAATAGAACCAGATAAAACAAAATTAAGTTCGATAAAATTATTAAGAAAAATTCCAAACTTTAAGCTTGAGGATTTAGAAGGAAGGAAGAAAATAAGAGAGACTTGGATATTAAAGACTGAAGATTAGATTGTATTAATTTTTTTCAATGTTTTTCTTTTCATAGTATCTTGCTAAAAGGTAATACAAAAGAAACATCGAAACTAAAACTGCCAAGATTATTAATAAAATATTATTAAAAAATGCAGATTGAGCATTTACATCGGGCAAATCTTCAAAAATTATAGGTGGGGAAATACCTAAAGAGGCACCTAAAAGAGAATAAAAAAAAGCCCGGGGAATAGATCCAACTAAGGTTCCTAAAGAATATTTTTTGATCTCTAAGTCTACTAATCCAGAAGCGTATGAAATCGGATCAAATGCCACAAATGGTAGAAGTCTGGCTATAATTATCGCACTTGTTCCGTATTTATGAATGAAATTATCAGCTAAATTAATCGCTTTTTCACCCACAAACTTTTCAGCCAATGGGCGTCCTCCTCGTCTACTTACATAGTAGCACAATAATGCCGCAGCCATTGACCCGATAACTCCCATTAAGCCACCTAAATATATTCCCCAAATCATACCTGCAGCTAATAATATCAGTTCAGAAGGGAGTGGAACAAGAAGTCCTTGTACACCCATTATTACTACAAATAGAAAGAATCCAAGGATCCCTAAACCGTAAACAGGATTTACAAAAAATACTACTACAAATCGGTATAAAATTGTATTATCTACAAAATATATAACATATAACAAAACAAAAGATGCTACTATTAAGGCTATAAATAATAGAATGTAAATGATGGTTTTGGTATCATAATGTGAAAAATCAAATAAGTTTTTAATATATCTTTTTACCTTTACCGAAAAGTTTTTTTTTTCTTCATTGACAGGAGATTTCTCATTTTCTTCCATTCTTATCAATATCCAGAGAAAAAATTATGTAATATATGTAATTTAAATTGCTATAAAAAGAATAGTTTAATTGAATTTTTTCCTAAGGTACGTATATTATTGATAAATACATTACGGGGCATTGTTCATTTACTATTGAATAATTAGTAATAATAAAATATTATTAAGACAGATTTTTATTTAAATAAAAGATTATTAAATTTAAAAGCTATGTTTTTAGGAAAATGCCAAAACTTATATATCCATTAATTTTAATAAAAATACAATTGATTCAGCAATTTAAATGTGAAAGAAATTTAAAAACTTTTCTTAAATTATTATGCATTAAAAAAAATAATGATTTAGTATACCGTATCTAAGTTAGCGCAGTAAATATAATTATAAAGAAAGCTTTTAATATTATTCCAATCCAACTCATTCAAGTTTGTCAATAACTTAAAATTCTCAATGAAAAAAGGCTGATCTTAATGATAGATAACAACAGATTTGAAGGTTTAATTTTAGCAGCGGGTAATTCTAGCCGATTCAAATCAGTGGATGGGAAATTTAAGAAAGGGTTCTTAAAGTTACGTAATTCCAATATTTTAGGAAATATTATAGCTGGAATGATTGAAACAGGGATAACTAAAATTAAAATTGTTACTAGTAATATACATAGCAATTCAAAATACAAGAAAAGGGTTTTAAAATCAATCGCTCACCCTTGGATTGATGTAGCAAATCTGGAGTTAGAAATTATCGAAAATAAGTTACCCGAGAGAGAAAATGGATATAGCTTTTTCTTAGGGATTAATAAAATTGCTTCAGAATATACTGTATTAACCATGTCGGATCATGTATTTTCACAAAATATATTTTCTATGATGTTAAAAAATTATAAGAAAGAAGATATTCTTTTAGCAACGGATCCAATGCATAATAAAAGAGTATATTGCGATACAGAAGATGCTACAAAAGTGTATGGAGAAGACTTCTTTATTATTAATTTGGGAAAAAGTTTAAAAAAATATAATCGACTGGATATGGGAGTTTTCATATTAAAAACGAAAATTATTAGAAAGATATGTGAGAATGTTGAATCAATTTTTAAAAAATTTGGTGTGACAAACGTTGTTTTATCAGCACTAAATTCAGATTTGAATATTAGTTATTATGATTTTCCGAATACATTTTGGTTAGATATTGATAATTATAAAAAATATCACCAACTGAAAAAACTTTTCAATAAATCTTCTAAAATTCATCCTTTTGGCCTAATTTCTAAGGAATACATAAATAATACTAATAAGAAGAAATTATATGAGGAGGATATTGAGGTAGAATGAATATTATAAAAGAGATATATTTTAAATCGAAAAATATAGAGGTAAACAATGATAGGTAAAATTAAAATAGCTATTGCTGGACTTGGTAACTGTGCTTGTTCTTTAATTCAAGGGATCTACTATTATAAAAAAAAATCAAGAAAGGAAGCTATTGGTTTAATGCATTGGGATATCGGAAGATATTTACCAAGTGATATTGAAGTAGTTGCTGCCTTTGATATTGATCGTAGGAAAGTTGGAAAAGACGTATCAAAGGCTATTTTTCAACCACCTAATTGTACTAAAATTTTTCATAAGAATATTCCTAAAACTGGAGTTAATGTTAAAATGGGAAGAATTTTGGACAGTTTTGCCCCACATATGCAAAACCATGATGAAAAGTTCTCATTTGTCTTATCTGACCATGAGGAACCAACAAAAACAGAAATAATTCAAGAACTTAAAAATAGTAAAGCAGATATGCTTATCAATTATCTTCCCGTAGGATCTGAAAAAGCGGTAAACTTTTATGCTGAATGTGCCTTAAAAGCAGAAGTAGGTTTCATAAACTGTATGCCTGTATTTATAGCAAGCAATCCAACATGGGCACAGAGATTTAAAAATAAAAACATTCCAATAATAGGAGATGATATCAAGTCTCAAATAGGTGCAACTATAATACACCGAGTATTAACGAATATTTTCAAAAAAAGGGGTGTAAAACTTAATCGAACATACCAACTGAATACGGGAGGTAATACAGATTTCTTGAATATGCTTGACAGGAGTAGGCTAGTTTCCAAAAAAAGATCAAAAACGGAAGCAGTACAATCACAGATGGCAGTTAGACTGAAAAATGAAAATATACATATTGGCCCAAGTGATTGGGTTCCATGGCAAAAGGATAATAAAGTATGTTTTATTAGAATGGAGGGAAATATCTTTGGGGATATTCCAATAAATCTCGAATTACGCCTTTCAGTTGAAGATTCTCCTAATTCTGCGGGAGTAGTAATAGATGCAATAAGGTGTTTAAAAATAGCACTGGATAGAAATCAAGGTGGGGTATTGTATAATCCTTCTTCTTATTTTATGAAACATCCACCAATACAGCATAGTGATGATGAAGCTTATCAATTAACGGAAGAATTTATTGAAGGTTTTCCAGAAGCAAGTATACAATCAATTAAAAAAATGACCAAACAAAATGAACAAGGCTCTGAATAATAATTTTAAGAATTGATATTTATATGTAAGAATCCTTAATTTTATTTTTTTTTTGTAAAAATTAGAAACCTATCTCGGAATCATTGATATCGAAAGTTTTGTGAATAATTTAAGTAATTATCCTCTATTCTGAGCTTTAATTAAAAAAATTAATAAAGATTTCTATTCTAAGTTTCTTATTTTTCTTAATTGATTGATTCTTAAAATAACAGATCCATGAGTTAGAATTGAAATCAAAAGTAAGCATAATGGAATTGCCCAATCTGAGAAAATTGCGCAAATTCCCGCTAAAAACACAATAAACAGTCTTGTATCACGTCCTTGAATTGTTCTAGAAAAGTCAATATCTTTTCTTGATTCAATTTTAGCAGCAGTATAGCTTATTGAATAGGCACCGGTGATAGTGATTATTCCTAATAAAAATGCTGGTATAATCAAAAGAATTCTAAGAGAATAAATAGTAAGACCTACAATTATAAACACATCAACATACCGATCCATTACAGAATCAAAGAAACCCCCAAAAAAAGAAGTTCTACCAGTAGTACGCGCGAGTTCACCATCAGAACCATCAACTATACTTGAAATTTGAATAAAAATACCTCCTAAAAGGGGAAAATTCTTAATAAATAATAAAGAACCAATAATCCCAAATAAAGCAGATATAATAGATACTAGATTAGGGTTACAATTGGGCCAAAAATGTATTATGAATTTAGTTAATTGATTAGAAAAAGGTCTGTTTATATATTTAGAAACGAAGCCATCTCCTTTCGCAGGCATTTATCTCAATTATTTATTTATTTTAATCCCTAAAAGTTTTTAGATTTAATATTATTAATGCAATTATGTTAGGAATTTCAATTCGTGCTAATTGGGAATTTGAGAAGATATTAAATTCAATATGTGATCTTAACATCGATATATGTGAAATTCAGTTAGATAATCCAATTTTTAAATTTCAAAAGTATCGGAAAAAAACAATAAAACTTATCAATAAACTGTACTCATCAGATTTACAGATTTCTTTCCATTTGTCATTTATTGATGTAAATATAGCCTCATTAGACAGTAAACTACGTTACTACTCAAGTAAAGTATTACTTAAGGAAATTAAGTTCGTAAAGAAATGGGATCCCCTTTATAATGTTGTACATACGGGAAAGATTAGTAACGCTTTTTATCAAATACCTTCAGTAAAAGAAAAGGCGCAAAAACAACAAATTAAAACACTTTCAGAATTAATTAAAATATCTGATAACTATTCAATACCCTTGGCTATTGAAAATCGTCAAAAATCTACAACAACCGGTTTAATTGAAAATTTAAATGATATCCAATCCTATAGTCGAATTTTCCCGACTTTGCACTTTCTACTTGATATAGGACATTTAAATACCTTTTATACTGATTATAATGAAATGATAGAAAATATATCAATGATATGTAGTTATCCTATAATCGCAATTCACTTATCAAACAATTATGGGAAAGACACACATGGAAAATTGGAAGAAGGAGCAATCCCAATTAATTCCTTGTTTTTGAAAGAACCTAGCTTAAAGAAAAGAAATCTGATTATAGAAAATAAACTATATAAAGAAGCTCTCCAAAGTTTAGACTACTTACGTTTTAAGGTTTTAGGAAACACATGAAAAATGTTGTTTTATAGTAGCTCTCTGCTAAATATCAATTAAAGTGGAATAAGAAAATAAAAATAAATATTATTAAATATTATTATAGATGTAAAAATTAATTTTAAATTGGAAGAAGTTGTTGGGATCTGAATTTATTGTCCAGAGTTACTTCTTATTTTGTTAATGGAACATTTTAAATAAGAGAATAAATAATTAGGAATATTATCATACAAAATTTTAAAAGGTATTCGAATGTTTGAACATATTTTACAATCTTTTATCAATAAGTTATTTTTATGCATAATTGTTTTATGGGTTATTTTGGCACTGATCTTTGGTTTTACCGATTTAGAGATTTCAAAAGCAGTTGTAGATCAAAATTCACCTTGGGGAATCTTTGGAGAGGAATTTGGGGAAGCCCCTGGATGGGGATTGATAGCAATCGGCTTATCTGTGTTTATAGGGAGTTATAACAAAAATATTAACAAACAAAAAATTCCAGCTTATGTAATTGTTATAATTGGAATTGCTTTACTCCTCTTAGGGTTAATATTTAATTCTTCATATTTAATGCTCATAGGGGGATCGTTGACGCTACCTTTAGTTTTATTTACATTAGTAACTTTCAAAAAAGATTGGGGAGAGTATAGGAAGATTTCAGCAGTCATCACGGTTTTGACTATAGTTAATCCCTTGGCATTTATTCAGATTACAAAGCTTTTATGTGGAAGAATAAGGTTTAGAGATTTAGCATCCTTTGTGGATTACACTCCTTGGTTTCTGCCACCAGGTCCAACTTCAGATGGGAGTTCTTTCCCTTCCGGACATACAAGCATGTCTTTTATGGTACTACCCTTATTGATATTAATAAGAGATTACAAATGGAAAAATCCAAAAAAAATCATACTTACAATACTAATAACCGGGTGGGCAATTTTTGTAGGTCTTGCTAGGATTGTTCTTGGTGCTCATTATGCCTCAGATGTTGTATTTTCCGCGGGGATGGCTTGTGTAGTCACTATCCTCATGTATAAACGACTTTACTTGAAAAAAAAATGACTTCATAAAGGCTTCAAAAATCTATGAAAGAAATTATTAAGAACGTATATCATCTTGGTGATGCTGGTTGTTCTGTTTATTTAATTAACACAAATAGTGATGAAGGTCTGGTTCTAATTGATTGTGGTATGGAATTGAATGTGATAAAAAGCATCAGTAAAATAGGATTAAACCCAATGCACATTAAGCATTGCATAATTACACATTTTCATATTGACCATATAGGCGCTTGTGCTGACCTCAAAGAATATAATAAGCAAGTTAAGTTCTATGCTCATCAATTGGATGCTATACCAATCGAAGAGAGGGGACATGATAGAAAAACCGCAGCATCATGGTATGGAGTTAATTATAAGCCTGTTAAACTCGAAAAAAAATTTGTTGGTGAACATGAGAGCTTAACTTTTGGGAATTATGATTTCCAATGTATTCACACCCCTGGACACACTCCTGGTTCTATCTCGGTTTTACTTGAAATTGAAGGCAAAAAAATATTGTTCGGACAAGATTTACACGGACCTATAATACCGGGTGTGAGCAATTTTGAAGATTATCAGAATTCTCTCAGAAAACTATTAGAATTAAAAGCGGACATCTTATGTGAAGGACATTTTGGAATTTTCCAGCCTGCTAGTGAGGTTAAACGGTATATAAATACTTATATTGAATAATATTTGCTTGAAGAACTTGAATTCTAAAATTTAAAAAAGAGACAATAGATAATATCAACAAATAATCATTCAGAAATTAGAAATTTAGAGAAAAGGATATCTAAAACACTTAAAAAATAAGAGAGTAAAAAATTATTTAATTTCCATATGCATTGAAGCTAAAATTAGAATAACTTTTTGCGGCATAAATTCGTTCTTTGGCTCTATTCAAAGGAATTGCTTCTTCGAAATATCTTGGATTTAAATCTCCAAGGAGCTCATCAACTTCATTTTCTTGAACTTCAGACTGTTCAATCTCTTCAACTTCAATACTTTCCATTTCCATTACTTTTTCATACGCTTGGGTCATTTTTTTTTTCACTTTTTTTATGGTTTTTTTATAATTATAATATTGATCGGATTTAATATATAGTTTAACAATGTGAACTCTCAATGGATTCTTAGACTGTTTTTAGATCCCAGCTCTAATTTTATTGAAGAATAGCTTCAAGGCTCATACTCTTTTAGGATTTAATGTTAGTTTATAATGAAGAACTGTGAATGGATTTTAGTGACAATCTAATCAATATTATTTTCTGAGCTAATGCTAAGCTCTAAAGCTCTTTCATCAGCTTCAATTGCCTTCATAATTTCACCTTTATCTCGATAAACAGAAGCAATATTTTCCCACGTATATTGATTTCTTTTGTCAATTTTAAGAGAGTGTAAATAAGATTCGATTGCATCATCATACTTGCCTAATTTCTTATAATTTAATCCTAGATTACTCCATAATAATGCTATCTCTGGTTCTATCTCTAAAGCGTTTTTTATTGCTATTATTGCTTTATTATATTTCCCAGTTTGATGATAAATATCACTTAAACTACTCCACACCACAGAACTGTATGGGTCAATTTTTAGAAACATTCTATATGCTTGTGTTGCTACGTCAAATTCACCTTTTTCTCTATGAGCAATACCAAGGTGAAAAAGAGCAAGCTTATTTTTTGGATAAATCTTTAATGTTGTTTCACATTCTTTTATAGCCTTATCGAAGTCACCTTGTTCCAATGCATATAATCCATTTTTATTCCATGATAATTCCAATATTTCTTTTTCTGAAAGTAAATTATCATTAATATTCATATACTCTAAATTTGTTAATAAAATAATTGATTCAGGTATAGATTTAATCCTATTTATTGATAAGTTTAAAAAGCTGAGATGTTTTAAATCCCCTATACATATGGGAATAGCCTCAATTGAGGATTTCGGTAAATCTAATTCTTGAAGAAACTCAAGTGAACAGATTTGTA
Organism: uncultured archaeon; assembly: GCA_964486045.1. Taxonomy (GTDB): domain Archaea; phylum Asgardarchaeota; class Lokiarchaeia; order Sigyniarchaeales; family SOKP01; genus Loki-b32. The sequence goes on along the minus strand of CAZALK010000018.1, from coordinate 11,307 downwards.
TGGGGAATATCCCCAACTCTATTTTTTCGTCTTTGATATAAAGCCCAATTACGCGCCCGAACTTATTTATTTTATAATTTAGACCCATCTCATACGAAAAAACGTCTTCCCTTTCTTGAGCTTTATCAATTTTCTTCCCACATAAAATTTCTATCAAACATAACACTACAGAATCAGAATTACTAACTCCTTCTAGTATATATGAATTTAAATTATTTTTTACAGAAAAATCAATTAACCAGTTCGGGATATGTGATAGACGATTCCCACTTAAATTAAGATATTTAAGTTCAGATAACCGACTTAAAGTTTCAGGAATCATCTTTAGTTTAAGTGTTGACAAGTTTAGGTAAACTAATTTTGATAAAGAACTAATGCTTTTTGGAATTCTCTCAAATTCCCAACGGCTAAGATTTAAAGCTCGAGTATGTTTTCGTTTGATAACACAGTTAAACTGAGAACCGTCTACTAATAGATGGATTTTAGAGGTATTGAATTTTTTAAAATAACCTGGAATAAAATCTAAGTCTTTTTTGCCGCTGATTTGAGTAGCTTCTAAATCTACAAAAAATAGCGCTTCCTCGCAGGTTACACCATATATCCTTTTATATTTACTAATTAATGTATATCTCAAATTTTGAGAGAGCTTATCTCCTTTGCCGTCCAAGAATTTGTAAAATTCTGTTAGAAAATATGCAGATAAATCTTTTAGAATATATCTTTTTAAAAAAACTTCAGATGCTTCTTTAAAATTAGAAAACAATTCTTTCGCAGCATATACCCTTATTATCGCTTTTTGGCCCAGTTCCATAAGTTCTTTGAAGACTTGAAAAGTTTCGGCATAATTCTTACTTAATTTTTTGAGAGTTGTTTTACACTCAAGAATAATGTCGTTCTTTTCACTAGCATGTAGTATAGAAAGGAGTAATTCAATTCCTTTATTGAGACTTATATCATGATTTAATATTTTTGCGTAAATATTTTCAGGTATCTTTCGAGCATTCATCGCATATGTTCTTTTATTCAATAATAAAAACTTAGATACATATTTCAGTTAAAATAAATTTTATATCCTAATAAAAGTTAAAGTAAAAGAAATAAATAGAGCATATAAATCAGATTAAGCTAAATCATAAAAAGGATTTGATAGTTTAGAATGGATTTAGAGGAAAGACAGAAATTACTTTCGAAATATGATAAAATTTTTGAAAATGAAAGAGAATACTACGGTAAGATGAAACCCACCTCTATTTCAGAATATGATCTAGAAAAAGAACAATTTTTTCGGATAGCCAATTTAAAGTTGAAACAAATCTTAGGAAATGTTAAAGGAAAGAGAGTTTTAGATGTAGGATGTGGTACGGGTTCATTAGCTTTTTACCTTGCCCAAGAAGGAGCTAATGTAATGGGAATCGACCTTTCAAGTAACCTAATTGAACATTGTAAAGAAAAATCAAAAATCCTAGGCTTATCTATAGAATTTAAAGTAATGAATGCCCAAATCCCAGATTTCGAGGAAGAATCTTTTGACATTATTCTGGGATCAAGAATTATCCACCATCTACCCGATATAAGTTTATTTTTCAATAAGTGCAAAGGATTACTTAAAAAAAAAGGATTTATTGTTTTTATTGAGCCTTTAAAGAAAAATCCAATAGTAGAAATAAACAGGAAATTCTTTGCCCCTAAAGAACGTACGATACATGAACACCCGTTATTTATTAGCGATATTATTAATACCGGGAAAATATTTGGAAACTTGGAGCATTACGAGTTCTTTCTTTTATCTCCACTTGCTATGTATTTTAATAGATTTATTAATAAACCTTATATTTTTAAAATTGCTTATAAGGTTTTTAATTTAATTGAAAAACCTTTATATAGAATTAAGTTTCTTAAAGAATATTGTTGGCAAACTGTGTTTAAGTGTATAAAATTATGAATCAATAAAACGGACATCACCTAGAAGTATTAATTTATGATCCAGCTTTCTCTTCTTTACATGTGAGTTCTGTTATATCCAATCTTAAAATTGCTGGTTTTATATATTCTTCCTCACTCGTTAGTAATTTTTTCTTCGTTTCACTAGGATTTTTCTCTAAATGATTTATTAGTATCTCAAATCCGTGTTTTTTTTCTTCAATTTCTGTGATAATCGTAATAGTTCCTCTATATACTATTGATCGAAACTTTTGAACACACTCTTCGTCATAACCATTATCTTCTATTATTGTTCCACAAACTTGTGGATTGGAGTTTATCAACTCGATTTTTTGCCCATCTTTGGCACAGTGGAAATAAAATGCATGTTTAGCTTGGTCATAGCCATAACTTAAGGTAATAATGTAGGGCTCATTTTGCTTACTCATCGAAATTGAAGTAAATCTCCCCTTTTTTATAATATCAAGTATTTCTCTATTATCAGTTATTTCCTTTTCTTTCCTTCTCATATGGTATCCATCCAATTTGTAATCCCCCATCATTACGTATTTTTTATTATAAAAATTATTTGTATAGATCGTGTAATCATTAATTTTATCTTGCTTAAATTATTGGATATATGTAGAATGGCTTTAGAAGATTGGCATACACATAATGAAATGTGTCATCACGCGGTTGGTTCGATTGAAGATTATTTAAGTCAAGCTATAAAGGACAAACTGGAAACTATAGGCATGAGTGATCACTTTCCAATGGAATTTCTGAAGAATATTGAAAGGATTCCGTATGAAGAATATGCAATCACTTTACCTGAAATTGAGGATTATCTCTCAACCGCAGAAAAGTTAAAAGAGAAGTTCGCCACTAATATCAATGTTCGAATAGGATTTGAAGTAGATTATTTGAAAAATCAAGAACTATCACTGAATGACCATCTAAATAAAATCAAAAATAGATTAGATTATATTTTAGGCTCGATCCATATTTTAAATTTCCGAGATGGGAGAGGAGCATGGGGTTTTGATGATCCAAGGTTTAAAAGAGACTTTCGGTACTATGGAACTCAGGAGGTTTATATAAATTATTTCAGAAAGTTGCGAAAGATGCTTAAATCAGAAGATTTTGAATTTGATGTTGTTGGACACCTCGATTTACCAAAAAAATTCAATGATAAGCCTAGTAATAAAGAGGAAGTCTTTGAGGAGGTTATGAAAACTTTAGAATTGATTAAAACAAAAGATAAAACAGTTGAAGTTAACACTAGTGGGTTAAGAAAGCCATGTAAGGAACAATATCCAAGCATTAAAATCTTAAAAGAGATGTATTCTCTCGATATCCCAATTTTACTAGGATCTGATGCTCACAAACCGAATGATATTGCATGGAAATTTAAAAAAGTTTTAAAAGTTTTGAAAAGGATAGGGTATGATCAGTTGGCTCATTTTAACAAGAAAAAAAGGAGTTATATTGAAATATAATTAGCTCTCGAGCAAATTTATATATTACCGAGGTTTAAAATAAAGAATTCTTTATACTTTTCTACTTCGTATCCAAACTTCTAATGGTAAAGCATTTAAAAGCTTGATATGATTCGGATCTTTAGTATGTATTACCAAATAATTATTTTCAGACTTGCCAGTTACAGCATATAGCAATTCTTCTCCATCTCTCACTAATGCATATTTATCTTCCAAGTTGTAATTCTTAAGAGTAATATTATCTAGACTCTCATATTCTTCCAAAAGTTCAGAATGTTCTTCAATACCGGGATTTATTGAGCAGGCAACTCTTACACTGACTGATGCTTTGACTTCATATAAATAGAGTTCTTGTAAATCCTCAATTTTAGGAGTTACAATCAATAGACTGGCATTAGAGTTTGGAACAATTTCCCTCATTTTCTCGAGAATCTCAGATTTAGAAATGTTTACATTGGTAAAATCAACTATCTTTACATCTGTAGGCTCTGTGTGAAGATTCCTTAATTTTTCATTTTCTAATTCTAGACCTTCTAACTCCTCATCTGCCTTGCCAAGTTCTCCATTTAAAATCTCAATCTCCTTCTCAAGTTTCTGAATTTTCTCATTGTTTTCTTTTAGAACATTCTTATTTATTGAAGATGAAGTTAATTTCCTGATTTCGTCTTCCTTTAGCTCTATTGTTTTTTCTAAAGTCAATGCTTTATCATCTTTAATGTTTAATGAATTCTCAAGCGTCTTTATTTGCTCATCTTTTAAATTTAGTGAACTTTCAAGAGTTTTCACTTGTTCATCCTTTAAGCGAAGGAGATTATCTTTAATCTCAAGCTGCTTTTTAAATTCAGGATCCATTATCAGAATCACAATATTTCTTATTTATAATTTTTACTATATCGATTAAGATTTAAAAATTTATGATTTCTAATTCCTTTTTATTATTTTTTGTTATAAAACAATCTTCTACATGAAAATTCTCTGGTATTATAACATTTTTATCAACGATACACCAATCTAACTTACTAGATTTACCTATTGTTACGTTATCATAAAGAATAACATTTGTCAATTCACAGTATTGTCCAATTTGACAAAATTTACCAATATTGACATAGGGTCCGATTATTACATCATTTCCAATTATTATGTGATCTCCAATCCTCACGGGTTCAAATATTTTGTGCGATCTATCCTCCAATTGATTTGTATTAACGCCTGAAAGGAATCTTTTGTTCATTTCTAAAATATCCTTTAAATTAGTTAGGTGAAAACCTCCCACATTCTTAATTGTAATTACAGGATCCACAATTCGGATTCCTCGTATATTCATCCCGTTTGATATCGCTCTTTTGAGGATATCTTGAAACTCTTTTTCACCACGTTCAGAAACCTCTAATTGACTCATAGAATACAAAATTTCTCGATCCACCAAATACAGGGGTAAAGAATAATATTGGCTCATAATTTGGTGAACTAGTGGCTTTTCAATAATGTCAATTATCCCTAGACCTTGACCCGGATCATTATCTTTAGTAAAATCAGAATCATATGATATTTTAACATTTCCGTGCCCTTTGGCTATATCATTATCATTCGATTTCATTAGACTTAAAACAATATCTGAATAACTGTAAAGGTTATAAATTTTCAATATTTCTTCCTTAGAGAAAATAATATCAGCAGCAGAAATAAAAAAACTAGAAATATTTCCTTCTTTTTGGAGAATAAAATCCAGCGCTAAAGCAAAAGCATCAGCCATTCCAGTTGGTTTATCTTGATCAATCATAGAGACATTAAGATCTTTGTGTCTTAACAATTCTTTTTTAATTAATTCTTTTTTATATCCAACAACAACGCAAAATTTAGTGAACCCCGCTTCTCTGAAATTAGAGATTATTCTGGAAATAAGAGTTTTACCATTAATATCTATTAATGGTTTTGGAATTCTATTTGATATTGGTCTCAATCTTGTTGCATATCCTGCTGCTAAAATAATTACATATGTATTTGATTTTATTTCCATCTTCTAATAATTCATCTGGTTTTGTATAACTAATCTTGAAATTATTATTAAATTATAAGAATATCTTTTTATTTTCAAAAAAATATACAATAAGCAATTATGGAAAAACAAGATGAAATACTAGAAGAATTACAAAAAGATGTATCAAAAATAATTGAGAAAGAACTTGAATCCTCAGCTGCTATAAAGGGCATCAATATTGGAACACCTGAAGGCACAAAAATAGCAGGTGTATTTAAAAAGGATTTAAAAATGACAATGGGAGAAGTGACAGCCGCTAATAGTAGTCTTGTTTTCCTTTCATCTAAAATGCTAAAAGATAGCTTAAATCAAGATGTTTCTTATAATTTGATAATGGGCAAGGAGAAGATTGTCCTTTCAATTTTAGCAGAATCAATCACCATGATAATCTATTTAGATCGTGAATTAGCAGAGCTTGAAGGATTAGATTCTCATATAAGTAGATTACAAAAATTAAGTTTACAGATAAATGCTGTAATTGAGACATCCGCTATTTTAAAAGAGGAAATATTTAAGGGATTGAAAAGAGCAATTCCTAACACACTTGTATTAGCAATAATAACGAAAGATGGATTGCCGATTAAAATTCAATCCACAATGCCTGAACCAATTCTTTCAGCCATGGTAGCCGCTTTATATAACCTATCTGGAGTTTTGTTAGAAAGCGGAATGGAATATTCCATTATTGGAGGAGAAAACGGTTCTGTGATCTTACATGACTTAGACGAGAATAGAATCCTCGCACTTGCGGTTCCAGAATCAGATGAGAGAAAATTAGGATCATATATCGCGAAAATAAAAGCGATAATAATGAAGGTTATATAACAAATAGAATGGCTCTGGCTAGCGAAGCGATATGTATTATTAGGAATTGGGTGAAAAAATGTCGTCAAAACTTTTTAAAATTATTACTGGGGGGGATGCGGGAGTTGGGAAGACTACACTTCTCTATCGGTATGTTGAGGGTAAATTTTTAATAGATTTAAAATCAACGTTAGGAGTTGATTTTTTTTGGAAGAAATTCAATGTCGAGGGCACACAAGTCGATCTTCAACTGTGGGATTTTGGTGGACAACAAGATTATCGCCACATATTAAAGAACTATGCTACAGGAGCAAGTGGAGGTTTATTACTTTTTGATCTTACTAACAAATCGAGTTTGGAGCAAATGGATGGCTGGGTTGATATTTTTAGAGGAAAAGATTCATCTTTACCAATTGTTTTTTTAGGAACCAAATTAGACTTATCTGATTCAATCGTTGTTGATGATAAACATGCTGTTTTCTATAAGAATAAATATAGTTTCTTAGATTTTATAAAAATATCCTCTAAAACTGATGAAAATGTTAATTTAGCATTTAATGTATTATTAAAGGAAATAATGAAAAATCTTTAACTATCAATAATATTATTAATTTCGGTTACAATTCTCTGGGCACCATTATATGACTCTGAGAGACTATGTGCTTTGTATAAAATAGTGCATAAAGGTTCTCCTTTTAATATGTTCTTATTTGGTTCACTTTTATCGTGGATATATTCAAGATTGTTTATCTTAATAATCAAATTTTTATCAATTTCTTTTGGAGCAAAAAATATAAGTTTCGTCGTAAATCCTTTTGATTTTGCTGATTTTATAGATTTTTTCACTGAATCCCATTGATTCAAATCAAAACTTTTTACATGTAAATCTAAAATATTTAGATCAAGACTTTTTTCAGACGCGCTGATTGAACCAGGGATTCTTGGATTAATTTCCATTAAATAAGGATAATGATGTTTTAAAACATAATCAAATCCATTAATTCCTTTCAATTCTAATTCGAGAGTTAGCATCTTTGACGTCGCTGATATCAATTTCTCATCTTTTTTAGCCAAACCTGACGGTACAATGTTACCACAATACATAAATTCTTTAGGAGGATTTAGGAGTTTTTCACCAATAATTTGACGATTTATTGAGATTATTTCGCAATCTCTCCCATTTGAAATTGTTGTACAACTAATAGGTATCCCCTCGATATATTCTTGAATTAACCAATCTGAAGGATTAAATGGCTTAAACCCAAAATTCTTAATTGGAGTTGATAATTCTTCAAAATTTTCCAATTTTATTACATTGATCCCCCCAGCACTTCTAAATTTTTTAAAAATGATGGGAAATTGCAGTTTATGTTTATAAAATTTGAGATTTTGGTAATTAATGGAAAATGGGACCGTAAATTTATTGAATTTTAGATATTTATAAATTTGCTCAATATCACGAGCATTTTCGATTGTTTTAATATCATTATTCAGATTTTTTATTTTATAATTTTTATCTTTTATATCATTTAAAATGGTTAATCGTTCTTCAAAAGCATCATCAAGCCCACTCCCAATCAATAAGTAATCTATTTCAGGATATTTTCTCAACATTTTTATAGCGAATTTAGCCAGTAACATACTATACTTGTCTTTAATTGCACTATAATCGGTATCTAACTCCTTTGTTAGAACAAAACTATCTTTAACATTTGGATATAGGTCCAAATCTCCAAAAAAGTCTACAGCGTAAACAATATAACCAGCTTTCTTCAAGGAGTAAGCTATTGGTCTTGTATTAAAACCTACAACGAGAATGGATTTTGTATACTCTACCATTAATTAAGATTTGGAATATAAAATTTAAGAAGTTTTTAGGAGAGTAAGTTAGAGAATCTTTTTTAGTTCAAGAATTAATGAGTTAGGATTATATTTATTGAATTTATACACTTGAGCACTCGCATATTTTTTGAAGTTCTTTTTTATCTTCTCTGCTGAATACGAATGGACTCCTAAATTTTGGGTCGCCCAAGACTTGCGAGGTTCTAAAACAACCATATGGATTTTTTGTTTTGATAATTTTTTTGTTAATTCTCTTAGTTCTCGAGTAATTAATACATAATCAGTTTCAATTTGAGCAATCAACTCTGGATATTTGACTGAAATATTTGCTCCGCAATCACTACAAACAAATACGATTGGTATAACATTTCTGTCTTTTAGTTTCTCAACTTTAATTAAGTCAGATACTTTTTTTAATGCGGCTGCCATGGGAGTATACGATTTACCTTCAATTTTTTTTAATTTATTTACAGCCAATTTAAAATTAACGGTTGGTTTCTGGAGAATGATAGCTTCTTTCCCTCGGAAGATAATTAGAGCAATTTTATCTCTTTTCCTATATCCCTCCCGTTGTAAAGAAATTATAACATCTGTCATTTGTTTAATTACGTAGTACATTGAAGCTGAGCTGTCAAGAACAAAGAACAAAGCTAATGGAGCACGATATTCATATATTTTGTCTCTCAAATCATATTTATTAAAATGGATTGGAAAATCAATATCGGTTTCATTGTAGGCCATATTTTTTAAATAACTCCTTATCGTGGCGTCTAAAGCAATACTTTTTGGTTGCTCATTTAAAGGTGTTCTATATGAGACATATCTTCCTTTCTGGTAAGAAGAAACTTTAATTCTTCTCCCAATTCCCCTGCCTCCGTAATCAGATATTTTTCTATCTTTTCTAATATTATCCAATATTGATGTCATTTTCTTTTCCATCTGATAAATAAATGGCATTGAGTCGATTTTGGCTTCAAAGAATTTTAGGTCTTTGTCCAAGGGGATATTCTTTACCTTCCAACCACCGGCAGGTTTTGGATTACGTTTCTTATTATCAGGATATTTTGGCGAGGGAAGTTTTTGTTCTTCTGTTTCAGGAATGTCTACTTTATCAGGATCAACAGATTGACGTTTAAACTCTTTTTGAGAATCATCATCATGTTTCAAAGGTCCCTCTGTCTCCCTATTAGGTTGCAAAACTTTTGTATTTTCATAAGCTTCTTTAATTTTCCCGTAAACTTCTGCAATCTTTGATTTGATCTCCTCAGGTGTCATCTCATAATGGAGAGATTGAATTCTATGCTCAAATACCAAATCCATTGCAACATTTAAATCTTCCTCTATTATACTTTTCCTTGTGCTTAGAGCAGCATGAGCCCGAGCACATCTGATAAAAGTGATATCTGCCCTTTGAGAAAAGATCTCTAACTCGCTAACGATTTGAGATACAAATTCATATACAGAACTAGGGATTTGTACATTTTTTAAAATTTTGCGAGCATTGAGGATTTTCTGCCTTAATTTGTTTTGTTCATCTTCATAATCCTTAACAAATTCTTTCGGATGATCATCAAATTTAATTACTCTCCTAGTTATTTCAGCACGTAATTTTGAATCTCTTGGAGCTTTGATTCTAACATCTAAACCTAAGCGATCAGCTATCTGTGGTCGAAGATCTCCTTCTTCTGGATTCATACTACCAACAAGGACGAATCTAGAAGGGTGAGACACAGATATCCCCTCTCTTTCTATTATATTTACTCCTGAGGCAGCAGAATCTAAAAGAACGTCAACAATATGATCTTGAAGTAAATTAATCTCATCTACATACAAAATACCACGATTAGCTTTTGCTAATAATCCGGGATGTAGTGCTCTTATCCCTTCAGTCAACACTTTATCGATAGATAAAGATCCACACACCATATCTTCAGTGACACCAAGGGGTAGATTAACCAACCACATGTCCCTAAACTTAGTTTCAACTTTTCCTTTCTCCTTCTTCTTTATACAGTTGGCACATAAATCGTCAATATCAGAATAAGGATCACAAGAAAACTCACAATCCTTAACAACTTCAATTTGCGGCATTAATTCAACAAGACTTCGAACAGCCGTGCTCTTTCCTGTACCTTGATGACCTGTAAGAAGAACTCCACCTATTTGAGCGTCTATAACATTCAATACTAATGCCATCTTCATCTTATCTTGACTAAGGATCGCAGTAAAGGGAAAATTGAGTTTTTTCATAATACAAGATGTTTTCTTAAACTTCCAAGAATTAACTACCTACAATTGTAGTTTTCTTAATCAAAATAACCCTTAATCACATAAAAATTTATCAAAATGGCTGAAAATGGAAAATTTATCTTTCTCATTTTTATTCTATTTGATATAATTTCAATATGTTATATTTTTGAAAAAGAAATCAAATTAATTAAGGATTGTTATTTTGATAGGAGCTATCGAAAAATTGATAAAAGAATTAGATAGAATTGTAATATTCTTTAAAATACTGAATCAATAAAATACCTTCTACCCCCTTATTAGTTAAGGTATATACAGTAGGTCTTTTAGTTTTATCAATCTCTACATATTGTTTCATTACAACTCTATTCCTTTTGAAAAATCTACTAATTACTCCATAAACTAATATCGATAATTCATTAGCTAAAGCTTTGTTGGTAACTAAACATCCTGATTTTGAAATTCTGTTAATTGCAGTCAAATATTTTTCAAAACTATCACTTATTCTCATTGATTGTTTTAAAGGATCTTTGATTTCTGAACTTTTATAGATTGGAATAAATTTTTGAAGTACACAATTACGATCCTCTAAAACCCTTTTTATCATATTTTTATCTTCATAGATTTGATCTACTAAATGAATATGCTTGTCATAATAATAAATCATTTGGGTTAAAGCTCTCTTCCTCTGGAATCTCATCTGATTCATCATAATTTGGGTTGAAGCTCTCTTCCTCCGGAATCTCATCTAATTCATCATAATTTGGGTTGAAGCTCTCTTCCTCCGGAATCTCATCTAATTCATC
>CAZALK010000017.1:0-120311 GCA_964486045.1 uncultured archaeon | reverse complement strand
TAATCAATTATTCACTGACTTATAAGGTTTGAGCTATTACTTTCCTTTAAAATCTTTCCCAAGAACCATCTCCTTTCTTCTTAATAAACTTCATGAAAATAAAAGGTTCATTTTTAGAAGAGCTCTGAACAAACATTGCCGTGGATTGCCCAAAAAAACTTTGATTATGATTATCGGTCATTTTTAATCGCTTAGTTTTTAATGATCAAGTATTACTTCAGAAAATGTCGAAGTTATTTAAAGAAAAATAGAGAAAAAAAATAGGATTTAATAATAAGAAACTTAGGCAATTTTATCTTTTTCAAGTATCCAAGAATCAATGAGGAAGATTTGGGAGACTTTGCTTTCAGGAGAAAATCAATGATATTTACCTAACTAATATTTTATTATAATGCTTTCTTTTCTTTAATATCAGAGCAAGGATTTAAATAATCTGATGTCCGTTATAATCACAATCATTTAACCATGAATGTATCACTTATGAATGGTAAGATATTTGGAATTTGATAATGTTAGATAACGACCTTACTAGTAAATTAACTGAAACTCTAATTCAAATTTTTAAAAATCAAGTAAAAGCAAATGAAGTTTATGCTGCCAAATACACTTATGATAAAATTGAAAATATGTGGGACACTTATAGAGTAAAAAAAATTGATTTAGATTCGATTTTAAAACACTGATAAATTCTTTTTTAGAAAAAAATAACTTTGGAATTGCGGCCACGTTAATAAATAAGTTATCATCTTTAATGATGAGACAAGATTTAAATAGGGTAAGTGCAGATTTAGAAGAAAAATACAAGACTTTAGTAAAAAAAGAATATCAAAAGAAATCAAAAAAAAGGCGAAAAAATTCTCGCTGAGTTTGTAAAAGCTGAATTAGAAGACAATCATTAATTAAAGAGAGATGTTATACCGAATATGGTCAAGAGGACAATGACAGCAATCGTCATTATGATCAGTTTTATCTGGGAGTAACTTAAACTTCTCTTATACCCTCTTCTTGTAGAATGAACTGCAGCATGGCAATCTCGATGAACGAACCCTACATACCTTGGACTGAAGAGTTTTTTCCAATTATATTTTTTATGATGTGAGATAGGGTTGTTTGTTATCTCCAACCCACATTTAATTTTTTGAAGATATATATGAGGAATATGTAGAATATATAGATAGTGGTTACAAAAAAACCGCTTTCACTAAAAAAATAAAATTAGACGATTTAAGGTTACTCTATTTCTATGAGTATCAAGTTGATGTATTAGAACATGAATTCTATTTCTTAATTTGGGATATTTTAAAAGATAAACTGAATTTCTTTCAATCTATATTAAGCGAGAATATTGTAGCAGAATTATTCACTCTTTTTGAAATTCTTCTAGAATATTTTGGTGGTTTTGAATTGAATTATGAACTATATTCTATGGATTATGTTTCAAGATATAATAAGAACTATTTCTTAGATATCATAGATCCTTTGCTAAAAAATATCTTAAAAAGAGAATCTAAATTCAAAAACCAATTTATGTCTGAATTTAAAAACCAGATTAATAAAGTAGATGAAGAATATCCAGCAGAAATGATCCTTTTCGATTGTATTTTGAGATGTTCAAAACTTAGTGAAAATTTTTTTGATTATAATAAGTGTGGTGAAATTGATTTTGATGAAAATGCTTCAATTAATGAAGATGATGAGTATTTGTCAATACCCGAATTTTTTCAAATGGGAATCGAGATTGCTAAAAAAATAAAGATTATGAAGGAAAGTGGAAAATCGCGTCTTTACAATTTATCAAAAGATTTTTTGGATTATAGATTTTTTGTGTTACTTCAAAGAATTTTATTTCACATTTCTAGTAAGAAGGGTATTTTAGAAAACGATAAAGATATTATAAATGAGCTAATCGAGTTTCTAGAAGAAATGAAGAATATTATAAAGAAAGAGAGTAAATGAGAAAGGGGTTTAAACTTAAACAAGTTCTTCGAAAATCTATTTAAGAGACTTTTAAAGAATCCATTTTTTTTGCTGAATCAATTGATAACTTCTTTTTCTTCCTCCGAACCATCTCAACAAAGCTTTCTACTCTTGTCAAAAGCCCAGCCTCTCCCGAATGCTCGTCCATTGTAATTTCTAAGAAGGGTAACCCTACCACTTTCATATCTCGCATAATAAGTTCAGAAATAAGACTATCAGGACCACACGCAAAACTGATAAGAAAAATCACTCCATCGATTTCGTCTCGTCCTTTTGTTAAAAAATAACGAATTGCTGCCATTATTTCTTCTTCATGTCTCCAGTAGTTTCTAAGCCTTTTATTTATAATCACTGGTTTTTTGAAAATTGATTCGGGCAAATTTTCTATGGTTAAAACCTTAACACCCTGATCTTGTAATTTCTTTTGAAAATCCAAATTTATAAAGGTATCAAAAATGTTATAAGCATGACCTAAAAGTAGAAATTTCAGATCTCCTTTCTGTTTTCTTTTTGGTAAGGTGAACGGTCTATTTTTTTCAACCAATTTTAGGGCATGATTTACGGAGGCTCCATCTCGTAAAAACTTATGATATTCATCAAAATAGATTTGTGCTTCTTTGTAAGCATTTAGAGCTTGGTTTTGTGTTTTCCCTAACTCTTTTCCCAACTCAATAGCAGATGTTGCGATTGGAAATTCTTTAACATTTACCTCAAAATTTAGGATTTTAGGAATTCCTGGCAAGATTTTTATGATATCAGGAAGGGATAAGAATTTAGGACAGAAATATGATTCTTTTACTTCAGCAACATATCTAGGAACAAATATATAATCCAAATTTGGATTTTCTCTTAATAATTTAAGAACATGACCATAGTATATTTTTACCGGAATGCATAACTCACCAAAACCATGAGTTACTCCCTCCTCGACTGTTTTCTTATTAGTCGGTGTACTTAATATGAGTTCAACATCCAATTCTTCAAGAAGTTTTTTCCAAAAAGGAAAATATCTGTAAAAATGAAGTGCTCGCGGAATTCCAACTTTTATTTTTTTTGAGGTTGACCGTAACTCAGTTCCCATTATATTAGTTCCTCAAGACTTTCACTTATCAAAATTCTAGATCAAATAATAGATCAAATGAAGTAAAGTTAAAAAATTCTTGTTCGAATTTGTCAATCGCTTTTTGAAATTTAGTTTTATCTTTTAATCTATTAGCTTCTTCAATAATTAAATTCAATTTTTTTAGCACAGATGGCTTCATTTTCATATCTCTTTTGATTATATCCTATGGATAATAATAACAATAATTATATAAACCTTTTATCTTTCGAAATGTAAGTATAGATATCTAACTCTAAAAGAATTAAATAAAGAAAATAGGTAGGTAAGACACCTTTGAAAAAAATATTCTATAATGGACCGATTATCACAATGGAAGAAAAACAGCTGAGTGCTGAAGCTGTGGGAATTGAAGGAGAAAAAATTATTGCTGTAGGAACGTTAGATGATGTTAAAAAGGAACTTGGTGATGAATATGATTTTATAGACTTGGAAGGAAAAACACTCCTTCCTGGCTTTATAGATTCACATTTACACCCAACAGCTTTCATGTTCTCCTTGTTGAACCTAGATCTCTCAAAGATTAAGAGTTTAGAAGAACTTCAAGAACTGTTAAAAGAAACAGCTGAAAAAAAGCAAGAAGGGGAATTAATAATTGGTTTAAAGTTAAACGAAGAAATGTTTGATGATCCAATATTACCTACACGATGGGACTTAGATACTGTTTGTCCTAAGAATCCTGTTTTTATCTCCAGGTATGATGGTCATATTGGGATTGGTAACACAAAAGCCTTAGAGCTAGTTGGTATAACCGCCGAAACAGATGTTTCTAACTTTGGTGAAATTCGGAAGAATGAAGAAGGAGAATTAACAGGAGTTATTGGCGAAAACGCACTAGTCAAGATATTTCCTGAAATTATAAAAATGATAATGCCCAATCCTGAAATCCTCAAGGAAGTAGCGATAGAAGCATTTTTATTACTAGCACAAAAGGGAATTACATCTCTTCATGGGATCTTTTCCTTAGAAGTTGAGACTCCATTATACCGATTAATTCAAAAAGAGGTACTTCAGAACTGGTATGGGATAATTAATACCCCAAAACCAAAAAAATTAAGGCGGTTAAAAAAACCCCCCTTGGATGGTGGGAAAGAAGACAGTAAATTTAAGATCGGGGGTTGGAAAGGATATCTTGATGGTACTTTAGGTGCAAAAACCGCATACATGTTCGAACCCTTTTCTGACGCACCTGATATGAGTGGATTTTGCGTGACCGATGAAGCTGATATGTACAATCAAATGAAAGAAGCACACGAGAATGGATTTCAAATCGCAATTCATACTATTGGGGATAAAGGTAATAGAATCTGCGTTGATCTATTTAAGAGATTGTTAGAAGAATCTCCAAGAGAAAATCATAGACATCGAATTGAACATGCATCGATGCTAACTTCCGATGTTATTAGGGATATCCAAAAATACAAGTTAATTGTTTCCAGCCAACCCCCTTTTATTAATTCAGAATACACCTGGTTAGAAAAACGTTTAGGTAAAGAACGATGTAAATACATTTATCCGTTTAGATCTGTTACTCATTCTGGAATTACATTAGCATCAGGTTCAGATTGTCCCGTTGAAGATCCAGATATAATTTTGGGTCTCCATGCGTTAGTCACTCGAAATGGGTTTATTCCTGAAGAATGCTTGACTATGGAGGAAGCTTTAAAAACTTATACAATAAATGGTGCTTATGCTGCATTCGAAGAAAATATCAAGGGAAGTATAAAAGCTGGAAAACTAGCAGATATGGTTATTCTCGATAGAAATCCTCTTGAAGTTATTGATGAAGATATCAAAAACATTAAAGTAATCGAAACAATTATAAGAGGAAAATCAGTTTATAAAAGTTTAGGTAAAGAATTGAATTGATTTCATATTTATACTACTTTTCTTATAAACCTTATATTTCTAAAAGCCTAAGATTAAGTATTGAAAATTATGAGAAATATTAAGGGATTTGATCGATAATATAATATTAAAAACATAATGAAATAATTTATCAGAAGCACAATGACATTCCTGTAAAAAAACTATTTTTTAATGGACCAGTTATAACAATAGATGAAAACCAACCACTAGTTGAAGCGGTTGGAATTGAAAATGAGAAAATTATCGCTGTAGGAGAGCTGGAAAAAGTTAAAAAGATTATAGGAAATGAATTCATTTCTATAGATTTGAAAGGAAACACCCTTCTTCCTGGTTAATAGAGGATGTAAAAAGTAATGAGTATTTATTAAATAAGAAGACTCTAGGTTTAATTTACTCTTTTAAGGATAAATACTTGAGTACGCGGGACTTAATATTTTTAATAGAGCATCCCAAAATTAATTTCTTTGAACTGATAATTGAATTTGGTAAAGAGTTTTTTGAAAAAGACGGGGATTATATTGGAGAGTTTAGACACTGGGTTACTGGTCTGTTAAGTAAGCTTGTTGAAAAAGAACCAAGATATCTAACAGATAAAATAAATGAATTAATAGTTGAAGATGTTATTCAAGTAAGAGAACATGAAATTACTAATGAAAAATTGGGATTCAGTGAAGTAAAAATAGATTATTCTTTAATGGATGAGTTTTCTATCTTATTATATAATCGTTTACGATATAGTCTAATGAAATATAATGTTTAAATAATCTTTGCTATTAGGCATCCGGTGTATCATACAATAATAATTTTCTTATCCGACTCATCATATTAACTGTCAATCTCTTAAGTTCATCATAATCAGGCACTCGTTTGCCCCAATATTGTTGATGCTCCAAAAACGGTTCCCCAGCTTTTAAGACACACCCTTTATAAAAAGTGAGCATTTTTGCGTGTTTGGCGTATATGTTCTCGCTTCCCGTTATGCCTAGAGGAATAATAGGCACCTGTGCCTGGATTGCCAAGCGCATTGGGCCAGTATGTCCTTCTAATAATTGACCATTCCCTGTATTAGTAGTACCCTCTGGATAAGTAATAACTATCTTCCCTTGCTCAAGAAGTTCCCTCGCGTAATTAAATGAACCTACATCATGCATCCCTCGTTTTAATGGAAAAGCATGATGATTTCTTACCCAAGCGTTTACGAGAGGAATCTTAAAAAGTGATTGCTTTGCCATTTGGTACGCAACGCGTCTTGGTGGGTGATGGATTATGCTTGCTGCCAGTAAAAGTACGTCCCATTCAGAATTATGACTTGGACATATAAGAGCTGCGCCTTCTTGAGGGATATATTTTCTAAAATTTATAACTTTATATGGCATCATGAGATCTGACCAACCACAAACCACTTCCCCTGATAACGCCTGCATAGGTTTTTGTAATATTTCGCGTGCTCCAAACTCTTCTAGACTTCTTAAAAGCCCATACCAGATATCATCAATGAGTGTTACAGCACCTATAGCTTGATCTTTCAAATAACGCATGATATTAAATTTGGATTCTTTTGGAAATTCTTCAGGTGAGCCGATTGAAAGTTCTTTATCCTCTTCTTTACCATAAACTCCCTCACGTAATTCCCAGACATTATTCCTTAATTCATCAGTTAACCGTTTAATATCATTATAAGAAACAGAATTGATATCATAATCAGAATAAGAAATAGGATCACCAACACGTACTTTTACTTGGGTCGGTTTCATTACTAAATTACCTTTAGGTAATGCATTCCTCGAACCGATAACTGCCATGGGAATAATAGGAACCTGCATCTCAACTGCCAGTCTTACCGCTCCTGTCTTAAATTCTCCAATGGTTCCATCCTTAGAACGTGTACCCTCTGGAAATATTCCTATACATTCGCCGCCTAACAATATTTCTTTTGCTTTTTGCCACCCTCGTTCGGGATTTTCACGATCAACTTTGAAAGCTCCGAGATTATTAAAGAGAGTTTTTACAATTGGTGTCTTAAAATTATCAAGCTTACTCATGTAGCGGATACGTCTTTGACAAGCCGATCCGTAGAAGAACGGGTCCAAATGGCTCTCATGTGAGCCTACAAGGATTCCTGGACCCCATTCTGGAAACATATTTCCTTTAGGGTATTCTATCTTAAAGTTCCAGAAAATACGTGCCGCCCATCTGATGTAGATTTGCCCACTCTGCTCTAACTGAGCCAGGAGTAATAGGCACTCCACCATTGAAGCCGGCCTTCTATTTGCTTTAAGTCTAATCGCTTAACGATAAAACGATATAAATCATTCAATGGATCGATAGGATTGAATTTCATAAGTTTATAGGTCCAATCTTGATGTCGTTTCTCGTATTTCAACCCTTTTTGGAGTTTCTCCTCGGTGGACTTTCTACGCTCCATTTCCTCAGCGATTTCAAATCCTTTTTTGCCTGGTTTTTCGAGCTCGATAATTTTCACCTTCAATTATTAAAAAAAGCATTAAATCTTAATAAAACTCAATTTATTCAGCTGAACTATATCTTTACTTAAATACATATTGATATAAAAAATTATTGGTTATTGAAATACACTGAAAAATTTGAAAAGCGTGTGTTTTCGTCTTAACAATCAGATAACAAATAAAACAGAGTACTATATTATGTTAAGAACGATTCAAATGACAGTTTTTATTTAAACTTTTCTTCATATTTTATTATTTTTATAATTAAATTCAAAAAAAGCATTTATAACATTTCTAATAACTCATCTAATGAATTAATTAATAAGTCTGGGTGATACTCAAGTAAAATCTCTTTTTTACTTACTCCGCTTGCAACACCTATAGTCCATAGCCCCGCTTCACGCCCAGCGATAATGTCGGATGGCATATCCCCTATCATTAAAAAATCATCCCTCACTCGCTTTTCATATGTTTCTAAGGGAGGTTGGAGCGCTAGAGGATCTGGTTTTTGGACAGGGATTCTATCACTACCAAAAACACCTTTGAAAATCTTATCAATATCTTCATTTTCTAGGTGTTCCATAATAGTTTCTGTTTTATTATGAGACACAATAAATAGATCAAAAGATTTCGCTAATTTTTTTAACAGTTGTTTAACTCCCGGTAAGAAAGAGGCAGCTTTGGAATATACAAGATATTTAGTAAAAATCTTCACAGCTATTCTTAGTTGTTTAAAATAACTTAAATTGTTCAAGCTAGTTATATGCTTGAATATTTCATAAGACTCAAGTAGTATTTTTGGCAAGGGGAATCCTTGAATTGTCTCTAATAGAGCTCCAATCTCCTGAATCGTTATTTCCATATCGATATTAATATTTTGATCCACCAGAACTTCTTCAATCGATTTCTCGAGTATTTCTCTTATATCAAGTAGAGTTCCGTCAAAATCAAAAATTATACCCTTAAGAGAATGAGATTCAAGTCTATTTTTTAATTCATTGGTTCTATTCATCGTTGTAAGTTTTTTTCCTATTTACGTAATATTTTAGAAAAGGGAAAAAGCTTTAAAAATTATTGTAGTATAAATTTAAGAAGAATTTTGTTTCAAAGCCCCATATCCTTGAATAATATTACTTACAAGAAGTGTGTAAATCATAAGCTTTTGCCCAACCACGGAAATTAGCAATCCTTCCGGAGTTCGACTATTGGATGTAACAAAAAGAATTAGAAAATACACGTTTAAAATAAAGGCTGAGATGGTAAGAATAATACCATAAAAATTCGGATAATTCTCATTTTTAAATATTACATAGGAGTATAATATAATACTAAAATAAACGAAAAAAAAACAAATTACCACAAAAAGATCATGGAAACTGCTGGTAATATCTGAAGGAGTAAAAGCTATACCTACAAAGGATATTCCTGAAATAATTCCCAAAATAGAACCACTTATACTAATCTTCCTTAAATTTGGATAAGTTTTGAAAAAGGTTGGGAAAGAAATGTAAAACGGAATTTGAGTTATACCCCATAAACTCAAAGCTATGGTAAAAAGTACAAAAGATATTGTATTTGGAATTCCAGAATGAGCCACAGTTCGGCCAAGGTCACTAAAATAATTCATCCAGAATATATAACCTAAAGGAGAAGAATCGATATAGGTTCCTCCCATGTAAAAAATCATTGCAATACTTGTTAGTACACCAAATTGTAAACACCCAATAATACTCAAAATGTACGGTAGATTTCTCTGAATAAATTTATTAATCATAATTTAGCATTATCATAATTCTTTTAAATTTTTCATAAAAGGACGATTAGTCGAGAAATTATAACTTAAAATGATTATTATGTTTTAAAGTTAAATTAATAACTAGTATGGCTTGCTGAATATCTCATACCTTCATTTTAAAGACAAAGAGAATGAACAAATTAAAAACTCAAAATGAATTTAACTATCTAATTAGGTAAAATTTAAACTATAATGATAGAAACAGATTCAGAATATTCTAATGTCTATCTCCTCAAATCCTTTTGGGCTTTATACTCATTAGCAGGATTTTTCTCACTTGCGTTTAGTGGGATTATTATATTAGTTGTACCCTTATCTTCTTTGTTTTGGCCTAGTGAGCCATACCATGCCCTTGAAATGGGATTTATGATTACTTCAATGTTTTGGGCAAATTCTCTCGCTGGTCTTTTATTTGGACGACTTATTGATAAATTCAGCCGGACAAAAATTTTATTGATGATCTCAATTATTCGGGGGATTTGTATGATACTGTTAGGCTTTACTGTTATTGGATTAGGAATAAATTCATGGTTGTATTTTTACACTTTTACTTTTATTATTGGAATCTCTGCTGGTGGCAATTATTCATCAATAGCATCTCTTTCAAATGATTTAGTCCCATTGAACTCCAGATCTCGTTTTTTTGGTATAAGGAATATTATTCGATCTGCTTTTAGTTTAACTGGATTCTTATTAACCGGATTTTTAGTATTGATAGGAGTATGGCGAGTTTTTTTTATTTTTGTTGGAATTGGAATGATATTTATTGGTTTTTTAATGTTTTTAACAATTAAAGAGCCAAAGAGAGGTATTTTACGCAAAGAACTTTCAGAGGTTCTCAAGGATGATAAAGTATCATATGATTTTCAATTAGATATAAAAATGATGAGGAAAACGATATTTAGCAAAACTAATATCGTAGCTTTAGTTGAGGGAATATTTACAAGTGTATTCATGGGTAGCTTAACTATTTTATTCTTGCCTTATTTACAAACAGAACCTCACAACTTTTCTCCATTCGTCACGGGTGCATTTTTAGCATTCTTTGGATTAACTATTGGATTAATTATGAAACTAATTCTTGCTAAATTATCAGACAAGCTATCTAAGAATAAAGACATTAGAAGAATTTATTTTATTATAATCTCGTTAGTTGCGGGTACGTCAACCTTTGTATTGATTTTTTATGTACCTCTACCCCATTTTACTGTAGAAGAAGGAAAAAACCTTGCTCTTTTTTTTTCATTTCCCATAATTTGGTTGATAGGAACAATTGAGTCTGTTTCCTCATCAATTTCTTCATTATACGAAATTAACCAACCCCCAGTTTTGCAACAAATAAATTTACCAGAAGCTCAAGGACAGGTTGTTTCTTTAAATCGATTATTAGAAAGTATTGGTTGGGGATCTGGGCCTTTAATTACAGGTTTTTTTATTCAAGCCTCTGGAAATAATTACCAACTCGTTGCTTTAATCATCGGAATTTTCTCTCTACCAGGAATTATTTTATGGGTATTAAGCGTTAAATGGTATCAGAAAGATAAAAAAGTAATCTCATTGATCTTAGAAAAACGAGCTGTATTACTAAGGCCAAAACATAATAAATAAAGTGAAGCGTTTGAATGAGTTCTTTATATTTAATCTTATATTACTAAGTTTCGGATTTTCGTCAATCTTCTTCTTCATTATTTTACTATTTATTCTTGCTGGCTACGGAAAATATTTAAATAAAAAGTGGGGTGCAACAATAAACAACAAGCTAGGTTGGTTCTTAATGGAAATACCAACGGTTATTATTTATTTGTTCTATTTCCTTGTAGGAAATCGAAAGGCTGAATTAGTCCCCTTAGTATTAATGATAATATGGATGGTGCATTATTGTCAACGAACATTTGTCTTTTCTTTTTTAATTCGTGGAAAACAAGTAATACCTATTATTATTGTATTGATGGGAATTACGTTTAATGGTATTAATGCTTATATTCAAGCTAGATGGATATATACTTTTTCTCCCAGTTATACGGTAAGCTGGCTTTTCAACCCCTTATTTATCTTAGGGGTTATTATTTTCTTTTCTGGTTTTGTTATAAATCTCCAGTCAGATTATATAATTCGTAATTTACGAAAACCCGGTGAAACTGGATATAATATACCTTATGGGGGTATGTTTCGCTATATAAGTTCTCCTAGCTATTTTGGTGAGATTACTGAATGGACGGGATGGGCTATAATGACTTGAAGTTTTCCTGGACTGATTTTTGCGCTATGGACTTTTGCGAATTTAGCGCCTAGAGCACGTTCTAATCACAAATGGTATAAAGAAACTTTTGTGAATTATCCACAGGATCGTAAAGCCTTTATTCCCTTTATTTACTGAACAAGATTGAATTTAATTTTAATAAAGTTTAGATTGAGACTTAATATAAATACGATTTCTCGAATCGATTAGTTTTAACGAACCCCAGGAATCAAATAAAGTTTCAGTTTTTCCCAAGATCAAGATTCCATTTTCCACTAAACGGTTTTCAAGGATTTTTAAAAATCTATGCCTATTTTCTCTGTTAAAATAAATAAGAAGATATCTACAGAAAATTATATCATAATAGTATGGCAGACTATGACCTTGAGTAACATCCTCTTCAACAAATTCAATCTTTTGCTTGATCTCTTCTTTGATTAGATTAGTATGACCAAAATGGGTTTTTTGTCTCGAAAAATACTTGGTTTCGTAATAATCTGAGATTTCTTTCATCGAATCATTTGTATAATTCCCTATTTTTGCTTTTGCAATTGCTTCATGAGCTATATCAGATGCAACTATCCTATTCTTAGGGAAACGTGGAACTTGAGTTTCTAAATTATCTAATATCATTGCAATCGAATAAGGTTCTTCTCCAGTAGCACATGGGCAAGACCATATATTAATACAATTTTGCGCACTTCTAGGTTTCTTCATTTTTTGAAAGTATGAAAGTTGATTTAGAAAAATAAATATATCAACATAAAACCGCTCTGGGCGATAGTTATATTTACTAATCTTGATTGCATTTTTCACAGCATTGGATTTTGTACGAAAATTTTTTAACTTAGCTGTATCTGGTCTTATATCACTCTTTATATCTTTTCTACTTACTCTTAATCCATGAATGAATAAATCTTGAAGTGTTTCAAATACATCATAATCTCGAAAAAAGAAAGTATAATTTACTGTAAATCCATCAACAAATTTTTTGACTTCTTCCTGTGTTGATGATATATATCTATAATAGTCATCGAGAGTATAAACTTTAACTCGAATCATTCTAGATTTTATTCTTTTCTCAATAAATTGTTTGTTGTAATACTCAAAGTTTAAACCTGTCTTAAGCCTAAGTAGAGTAATGAGCGCGGAATACGATTTGTCGTCGACAGGAATGCTTTCTATTATGTACACCTTTTAAATTCTTTAGTAAAACTTTAACCACTAAATCTAAGGAAAATTGGTCTATTCTTACAACTCCTAATAAGAATTTTTCAATTTATATCTTATCAAATAGAAAAAGCCGATTATTAATTAAAAATGAATAAAATCACTTTTCTTTTTTTTCAAATCTCTCTAATAGATTTCGAATCATTTTTAATTCTTTTAAACTTAGCCTGTTTTCAAGGACTTCCTGATGTTCTTCTAATGGCTTGTCCTTTGATTGCTCTTGTAATAGTCTGATTTTGTCTCTTATTGCTGAACGTATAAATTCAGATTGCGATTGGTGAGCAATTTGTGCAAAGTATTTAATATTATCTAATTCAGGTATACTTACCAAAAATTTGACTTGTTGAGTCTTTTTCAATTCTATTTCTACTTCTTTTAATTGGTCAAGACGCTCGAATCTTTTAATTTCTCGTGTCTTTAAAGTATCTTCATCGAGTTTTTGTAAAAATGTTCCATTTCTGTGAGCAGGAATAACTTCTTTCTTTAATTCACCCATAATGCTAGATCTAAGATTTATAGGAGATCCTTCAACTGAAGTTTTATCTGTTATTAGTGCTTTTGGATCGTCCCACCGCAGGGTTTGGAGCGAATGAAGCGACTTAAGGCGAATTATTGAATACGGGAGCTTCTTTAATTTGTTTCGCTGCAGTAAGAGAGATTTTAGTGATGTTAAATTTTTGAAAGATCCAGGAATACTTGTGATATCGTTGCCACTTAATACAAGCACCCTAAGAGATTTTAAATTTCCAATTGTTTCTGGAAGCATTTTTAATCGATTTTCACCCAACAGTAAGATATTAAGTAATGAAAGATTTCCTATTGATACTGGAAGAGTAGTAAGTTGATTATTTTCTAGATTTAGATATTTTAATGAGGAAAGGTTTCCAATCCACTTAGGAAGTACTGGTAACTTTATTCCCGCCAAATATAATTCCATAAGTAATGATAAATTACCGATTGAATCAGGGATACTCTTTAGTGGATTATTCCTTAAAACAAGATATTTAAGAAATTTTAAATTTCCTATTGATTCTGGAATTGTCTCTAATCTATTAGACCTAAAATTAATATATTCAAGCGACGTCAGATTCCCAATCGAGTCAGGGATAGTTATTAGATTATTATCACGTAAAGAAAGCGATCTAAGTGATGTAAGGTTCCCAATCGATTCTGGAAGTGTTTTTAATTTTTTCATACCCCGTTTTCGAAATACCTTACCATTCAACCTTAAACGGATTATATGATCGCCATCTATTTTAACTCCAAAGGTTGAATTTATGTCTTCTATTCGAGGAATCGGCTTCCCTATCAAATATTCTAATTCTCTTAATACTTCGGCTTCCTCTAGCCTTAATTTCGGTTTGTCAGACATTAATTTTACACCTTCCACATCTATAATTAAAAATCATTTCAAATCTAGAGCTTTCAATTGCTTCTTTTAATAAAATTTTTAGTCCTCTATTAGATCTTTTGATAATAACACTATTGGTTATGTTGATGTTTTCTTTTTCTGGCTTTTTCATTAACATTTGAGCCATTTTTTCAACCTCAAATTTCTCTATGTACTGATTGTGTACATAATCAAAATATGAATTATCATATATAAATATATGTACTGTTTGTGTACACAATCTAACAACTTTAAAATCGTCTTTCAAACAATGAATTAGTTGCAGACTAGATTAGTGCGTGCTCAGTTCTTCGAATAATTTCATCTTGTAAATCTGGTACCAGATGATTGAAATAATCACTATATCCTGCTACCCGTACAATTAAGTTTCTATATTTTTCTGGATTTCTCTGTGCCGCTCGTAAAGTTTCTACTGAAATAACGTTGAATTGCATGTGATGACCATCCATTTTAAAGTATGCTCTAATTAAATTAGCTAATTGTTTGATTTTATTTTCATCTGTAAAAAAAAGTGGAGTAAATTTCTGGTTCAATAACGTTCCTCCCGTCTTCAAATGGTCAATTTTTGCAGCTGATTTGATAACGGCAGTCGGACCATTAATGTCCATTCCCTGAACAGGTGAGATGCCTTCTGATAAAGGAGTGTATGCACAACGCCCATCTGGAGTGGCTCCTGTTACTTGACCAAAATAAACATGAACGGTTGTAGGTAATAAATTAATACGATGAACACCCCCTCTTGTATTAGGACGATTATTAATAGCATCGTAAACCATTTCAAAAACTTCACTTGTAATTGAATCAGCATAATCATCGTCATTTCCGTATTTTGGAGTTTTATTAATTAACTTCTGTTGAATTATATCATACTTATTAAAATTATCATCTAAAACCTTTAGCAATTCTCCCATTGATACAATTTCCTTCTCAAACACATTATACTTTATAGAAGTTAAACAATCTGTAATAGAACCCATACCTACAACTTGTATATAGGAGGTGTTGTATCTTGCTCCACCATCATTATAATCCTTACCATTCTTTATGCAATCTTCAATCAATATTGATAAGAAAGGAGCCGGATTTTTTGCCCAAATTCGCTCAATTATTTGATTACCCTTAATTTTAATATCTGCGAAGTGTTTAACTTGTTTAGAAAAAGCGTGATAAAACTCAGTAAAACTAGAGAAATTTCTAGGATCTCCTGTTATCAGTCCAATCTTTTTTCCAGTTAAAGGATCAATCCCGTTATGAAGAGTAATTTCCAGAATTTTTACTAAATTAAAATATCCTGTGAGGATAAAGGCTTCCTTACCGAAAGCACCAGATTCAACACATCCACTCGCACCCCCATTTCGAGCATCTTTAGCTGATTTCCCTTGTCTTGTTAACTCTTGATATATAGCATCACAGTTGAATATTGAAGGCTGTCCAAAACCCGTTTTAACAATTTCAAGGGCTCGTTCTAAGAATTTTGGAGGAGTTTTAGAACTAATTTGAACATTACTACTTGGTTGCACTATCCTCATTTCTTCAATTACATCCAATAATATATAGGATATTTCATTAACTCCATCAGATCCATCCTCTTTTAACCCACCAAGGTTGATATTGCAGAAATCGGTATAGGTGTTACTCTCTTCAGCTGTAATACCCACTTTTGGAGGTGCAGGCTGATTATTAAACTTTATCCAAAAAGCTTGTAAGAGTTCTATTGCTTCCCCTTTAGTCATTAGATTCTTTTCAAAATCATTTTTATAAAAATAGAATAGATGCTGATCTAATCTTCCTGGGTTAAATGAATCCCATGTATTATATTCTGTTATAACACCTAAATGAATGAACCAATAATGCTGAAGGGCTTCCCAAAAAGTTTCTGGAGCATGTGCAGGAACTCTAGTACATATTTCTGCAATCTTTTTCAATTCTTGCTTTCTCTTTGGATCAGATTCAATTTCAGACAGTCGTAGAGCTTCTTGAGAATGTCTTTCTGCATAGGCTATTATTGCATCAGCAGCTATATCCATCGCTTCTAATTGTTCTCTTTTGTCGTAAGCATCTGGATCCTCATAAAAATCTAATTTTTGAATATTATCTCTTATTTCTTTTTTAAAATCTAAGAATCCTTTTTTCCAAATATTTGTTCCTCCAACTGTATGCCCAGGGGCTCTTTGTTCCATGAATTCCGTAAAAACTCCTGCTTCGTATGCTTCTAACCATACTGGGTCCATCTGGGAAAAAATCTTTTCCCGAATGGACCTTCCTTTCCAAAAGGGTATTATAATTTCTTTAGTTTGATTTCTCGCCTCTTCAGATACCCTGAATGATGTTTTTTTTCTTGTGTTTAAGATTTCCAAATCCCGTAAACTATGACAACAAACTTCTGGGTAGGAGGAGGTTGCTTTTGGCTCCGGACCACGCTCACCAACAATTAGCTCCCCTTCATTAATACAGATCTTTTTATTTTTAAAGAGATATTTAAGAGCTTTAGCTCTGGCTACGGGCGCAGAATATTTATGGGCAGCACCTGTTTTAAAGAACTCAGTCATTAAGATTGCCCGTTCTAAGGAAAGGTAAGGAACTGCACTTCGACTTTGTTTGCGTAATTTTGTAATACGTTCATTCAATTTTACAATCACATAATTTATGTTTCAAATCTTTTACTCAAGAAAACTCCAGAAAATTTTCCTTTCTATTTTAAGTAGAGAAAATTATTGTATAAATATTAATAATCATTGACTATAAAAAATACTATCATTATAAAAGAATTCATTAAAGATATAAGACAAAAAAACAAAACCTATTATACAGTTGATTTACCAAAGACAATTTTAAACTTATTAAATGTTAGAAAAAAATTAATACCTGAAAACTTACAAGGATATGATATATCAAGCATATTAACAGTCCCAAAAAATAAAGTTAGGCGACAAATATTAATAGAACATGATGAAGAAATTGCTCAGGATACAGTATTTAGACTTCGAACATTAATTACCGAACAACACCGATTGACTCTTTATGACGGCTACGAAGATATTGGTGATATTTTTGATTTGAAAAATGATTCAGATGAGCTTAATAATTTATGGAGTATGGATAAGGAACTAAAGAACAGTCTTTTAGAAAAACTTTTAAGAGAGATAATAAGTGTCAGACCACGCACACCCAAACGGAATGCGTATAATTAAACAAAAGCGTCGTCTCCGTTATCGTCAAGGGTTAGTACAAATACAGTTTCATAGAATCCATTTAAATCGGAACCATAATAAAGGTAATGACCATGTGTTTTAAATAGGAAAGTGGTGTATTATAATTTAGTCCAATACTAATAAATTAAGAAAATAAACAAAATGAGTGACAGTAGGTATTCAAAATCTAAAATCATTATAGCAATATTTTCGATAATAGCAATTATTATTATTTCATCCATAGGAATAATCGCTATTTTTTCTTTATTTACTGGTTATCCTGAAGATGCTGTAGCCCGTAAACCTGCTATTTACTTATATCCACAAGAAACATTGAAGATTAAAGTTTCTCTTTCAATTAATGGTGAAATTACAATAAGTGAGCCAGAATATAATAATGGATGGGATGTAACAGTAGAACCAGGAGGCAATATTGAAAATAGCTATGATTACTTATTTTATGAAGCGCGATTAAACTTTTTAAAAACACCTGAGGAAGGTTGGTGTGTTGAATATGAACATCTTGAATTATGGATGAATAACACCTTAAAAGAACTTGGATTAAATGAAAAAGAAAGTAAAGATTTTAAGGTTTTTTGGTTAGATTTTCTCCCAATAGCTAATTATTATGAAATAAAATTATTATCAAAAGAATATCTAGACTTAAATATGGGATTAATTATAGATCCTAAACCAGATACAATAATCAGGGTTATGCTAACATTTTCTCCTTACCAGAATGCAGTTGAAATAGAAACGCCATTAATAAAGACACACATTCGTTCAGGTTTTACCGTCGTAGAATGGGGTGGATTTCTAATTTAATTTTTTTTCAATTAAATTATCATATTTTTTAATCTTCACTCAGGGTGCAATGAGACAAACTTTATAACTTCAAAATCATTAATTGATTAAAAAAGATTGGAGGTGTTTGTTTATATTATAGATACTCGAAAAGTAAAGGCTTGTTTTTGGAAAATGGAACAAACACCAATAGGTACTATATAAGGAATATCTATTCCCTTGTTTTGCTCTTTTACTAGAGATAAGTTAAAACTTCTCAGAAATGAAGATTCTATAAAGATTAATACTTAATTTTGTGGAGTTGTTAATTTTTTAAATCCATTTTATAAACTCTCTTCAACTTTGTAGAGATATTTCTCCAAAACGAAAAAAAAGAGTGAAACTAAAAAGTGGTAAAGAAAGAATACAATCAGGATATTGGTTTTAAATTTGCAAAGAATAGACGTCAGTTTGATGAATTTAGACAACGACGTCATAATGAGCAAATTGAATTATTAATGATAGATTTGAATAATTTAATTAATAGTTTTAAAAAATATCGAATAACTATTGATTCTGAAGCTGTTTGCCAAGAAATTGTGAATGACTTTCCTGAGAAACTTCAAAAAATTCTGCATGAATCAAAGAAAATTAATCCCCTTTCTCACTATGCTCCCGAGAGTTATAATGGTAAAGAAGGATATCGAGAAGATTCTGTTTTAAAATTATCTGGGAGAAAATATCAAAAAAAGAAAAGATGAAATGAAAATAATGTGGAAGCAAAATTGTTTTCTATATTTGTTAATCACAAATAAAATCCTTTTTGAAATTTTAAAAATGTGAGCAATATTTTTTAATAAATCTTTATATTTTTTCATATGGTATCAATTCAAATAAATTTTGAAAAAGGAAGGCTTCTGAAAAACGGCTTACTTGCTTCTGACGAAGAATTGATTGAATTCGAAGAAGAAGTTCTTCTTAAAAAAATTCGAAATGCTACAGAAGAAGAAGTTAATAATGCAGCACGAGAACTTTCTACGGAACTTTTAAAATGGCTTAAGCATAAGGATGCATGGAAAAATTGGAAGAAATGGGCTGAAAACCTAAAAAAATAATATTTCAGTTTAGTAAAAGATTTCTTTTTATTTAGAAGAATGGTTTGATATAAATTATTAAATCTTGAAGAATTTAAGTAAAATACTAGTTATTTTGATAAACTCATCATTGTTGAAGCTATTTGAAATCGCAGAATGAATTAGGGGTTCCAATTCCAAGTTACAAACCAATAGTTGTTAGAAAAATTAAAATGGTGACAAAAGAACAGCGTGAATACGCATTAAAAAAAACTGAGTATAACTTGTTCTCTTTTCCTGCAGAATTATTATTTCTTGATTTTTTATCAGATTCCGGTTCGGGAACAATGACAGATTTTCAATGGGCCGCTCTTTTTCATGGAGATGAATCGTATGGTCGGAATACGGGATATTATGTTCTATTAGATGCAATTAGAGATATTTTTGAGAGGGGAGACAACCCAAAAAGGGTAATTAATTTAGTTCTTTCTGGAGAAACAAACACAAATAAGTTAATGAAAGAACTCTATCTTACTACCATTGAAGGAGGTTTTGTAAATGGAGGTAAATTTCAATTAATTCGTCCGAACGCTTTTCTAGTGCCACAAGGACGCTGCGCAGAATATCTCCTTTTTTCAACCATTGCCCCTATATTAAAACAAAAGAATTCTTCAATTGATTATTATATCCTTAACAATGGTCATTTCGATACTACTGAAGCAAATATAGCAGCTAACAACCTTCATCCAGTGAATTTTTTCTCCGACAATCTTATGGAGGAATTTCCTTTTGATCAAATGAATACAAGAAATCCTTTCAAAGGTAATATGAATTTAAATAGTTTAGAAGAATTTATACAAGAAAAAGGTGCAGAATCAGTACCTTTAATTTATATTACGATTACTAATAATACCGTAGCTGGTCAACCAGTTTCAATGACAAATATTAAAGGTGTGTCTGATATAGCAAAGAAATATGACATTCCGGTATTTTTTGATGCGTGTAGATTTCCAGAGAATACATTTTTCATTAAAGAATTTGAAGAAAATTATCAAAATCATTCTATACTTAGTATCATTCAAGAGATGTTTTCCTATGTTGATGGATTCACTATCAGTTTTAAAAAAGGTATAGCTAATATTGGAGGGGGGCTATTTTTCAGAGATCAAGGTAGGTTTCATAAACTTTTTTCAATAAAACGAGACATCGGTGTTACATTAAAAGAAAAGCAAATATTAACTTTTGGAAATGATTCCTATGGGGGAATGAGTGGTAGAGATATTATGGCATTAGCTTCGAGCCTTTATGAGGTTGTCGACTTAAACGCTTTGAAAAAAAGAATTTTCCTAGTAAGAGAATTTGCGAGAAAGCTAGCTGAGAAGGGTGTTCCAGTAATTCTCCCCGCAGGCGGTCATGCTGTTTACATTGACATGGATAAGTTTTTTGAGGGGATAGACATGAAGATTGACGATTTTGGTGGCGCCGGGTTTACAATTGAACTCCTAAAGCATTATGGGATTAGAGCATGTGAATTAGGACCCTTTGCTTTTGAATGGGATAATAAAACACCAGAGGAGAGGAAGGGAATATTGAACCTAGTGAGATTTGCATTACCCTGGAATGCTTATAATATTTCCCATATTGATTATGTGGTTGCTGCTATATCTGAGTTATATAATAATAAAGAAATTATTCCAAAAGTAAAAATATCTCGAGGAGCAGGATTACGACTTAGACACTTTCAATCAGGACTCGAACCTGTTTATAAGTAACAAAAATTCTTATAATAGCATATATAAAATTTCCTTATATATCTAACAATCTTAACTTCTGGGAAATATTTTTCCTTCTAAGTATTTTCATGAAGTTATCTTTTCTCTGCTGAAGACGAGTTAAAAAAGAATCTATTTTATCGAAGTTATTAAAATAATATTCCTTTCCTTCTACCATCATTTTTAATCCTTTTTTATCATTTAAAATTATGGCATATATCCCCCCTACTTCAGTATCATGTTTAATAAAGACCTTCTCTGCATTGGGATTTTTTTCATTCCCTTTTTTTGCCCAAAAGTTATTTTTTAATAAATACGATCTATACATTGACATTTTTTTCCACACAACCTCTTTTTTATTGTTTTTAAAGATGAGTCATCGAGATATTCGTGATAGTACACTCGATAATATCATCGTTATATAGCTCTATGTATTATAAAATAAAGTCAAATTATAACATCGTGTAATATGCATGGAACACAATATCACACAAATATTACAAGACTTTAACATTACACTACACAAGAAATTAATATTTCAAATTTACTTATAAATAACAAGGTAAAATACGTAGAACTATCTACTATAAATTTATTACTTAGGGTTAATGTAATTTAATTTCAAGTGGAAAACCATAAATGTTCCTTTAATATGAGTTTAACGCTTCTGTTAAGAATCCGTGGAGATAAATTTTTTAATTATTGTCTGAAACCGATGTGAAAAACAAATTTCTTAAAAATTAACTTGTGTGTAATAGCATAACGTAAAATAGTAAAAATAAATCTGTTTAAAATTAAACCTATCATAAATATTAACTAGTCAATATTTGGGGATATTGATTTTGCATAAATATAAGGATTAAGGTGGTTTAAGCTAAATATGACTGCAGAAATTGAGTTTTTTAATGAAATTTTTGAAGAATTTGTTTGTTCAGAAGAAGATGTTCAAGATAATGAAATATGGAAGTCAACTTCGATCATAAAACTCATGAAAGCATCGATTGGGGAAGAAAACAAATCTGTTCTGGAAGATGGATTAAAAATTATACTCAACTTGTGTAAATTTAGAGACTGTGGCTATTTACAAGATTCTTATAAATCAGAAAGTTATTCAGTTGACGAATTAATAGAATCAGATAAAAATAAATTGGATTCAATTTTAAAGGCAGAGTTTATTTAAATTTTTTTTCAAATTGCCAAATAGGATCTTGAATTGTATGGATGTTCTTAATAACTTTTCCAGAATCTTTGGATTCCATTTCTGTAGCATCAAACAATGCTTTTCCTACAGCTAACGCCTTGTGATGTGTTTCTTCTTCAATTTTTACAATATCTCCCTTCATGATTGATGGATCAATTTTAGTTATTCCTGGGCGCATAACATCTGCTCCGTTAGCAACATGACGAATTGCCCCAAAATCTACTGTGATAGTTTTTAAATCAACTCTATTGTTTAGAAGTAGTGTTAATACAGGAATATATCCATCCTTTGATTTCCAAATTTTTAATTCATTATTCACTGCATACAAAGTATCTCCCGACTCTGTTTGTATAACTTCTACATTACTTTTCTTAGGAAATATTTGGTCGATAAACTTTTGGTCATAGCGTTTTAAGATTTCCTCTTTAAGAGGTTTTAATTCTGATTTACGAATAAAATGCCGTTGCTTTATTTTCATTTCTCAATTTAAAATTAGATTTTTCTCTTATAAAAATCTTTTAATTAATTTTCATTAAGTTAAGTAAATCACTTAAAGAAATAATATTTTAAATTCAATGGGTAAAGTTTATTCTTCTGCGGTTGTAATAATCCCACCAAAAGAAAAATGGGCATCAATTCAAGAAATTCGTAAAGTTTTTGACCGTAACATAAATAAATGGATGCCGCATATTACGTTGTTATATCCATTTAGACCTAGAAATCAATATGAAGATATTAGGAAATATTTTTCAGAAACGTGTAAAAAATTTAAGCCCTTTGAGGTTTTACTTAAGAATTTTAGTTTTTTTAAGCACACACATCAAAATTTTACCCTCTGGATAAATCCAATACCGAATAACTCAATTATAGAACTTCAAGAAGAAATCCTTAACATCGTCCCTGATTGTAATGACGTGAATCAGTATAAAAATGGATTCAAACCACATCTTAGTGCCGGTCAAATCAAAGGAAAGAAAAAATTACAAAAGATAATAACTGATTTACAAGCAAAATGGGAAGAAATCAAATTTCTCCTTAATAAAATTTACTTCATCTCCCGCGAAGAAAGTAAAACTTCAAAATTTAAAATCTCAAAACAATTTCAATTTAAAAACGAATGATTAACATTTTTATATCGGAATTTCATTATTTATTTAATTAAAAATTGAAAATAATCAAATAAGTGTCAATACTTTATGACCCAAAATAATAATTCTGATGAAGATCTAATATTTCACGAGCGGACCGAGATGATTTTCAAGTATATTTGAATTTATCAAATCTAGAAAACAATCATCGTAATCGGAGACCCCGCTGTAGGGAAGTCATCCTTACTCAAGAACTTCAGTGCTGAAAAGTTTCAATTTGAATATATCCCTACCGTTGGTGTGAATATCACTAAAGAGAAAGTTATGGTTAATAATGACATGGGTAAGGAAACCGAAGTCTCCTTGATGATTTGGGATATAGCTGGACAGCCTCAATTTTACATGTTACATCGTCCATACTTCAACGGAGCAGATGGAATGATATTGGTTTATGATACAACGCGTTCTAGCTCATTTTCTAATGTAAATAATTGGTATAGCACCTCTGTAAAGTATGGATTGAGTGGAATTCCACGAGTTTTGATAGGAAATAAAATAGATTTGACGGATGAGAAAAAGATTATATTACCTATGGCAGAACATTTATCCCAAAAATTAAATGCCCCTCTTTTTGAGACATCGGCATTGACCGGTGAAAATGTTTCTAGCATTTTCCACAAAATCGCGGAGCTGACGCTTCTTTCTAAATTACAAGATTAATAATAATTTTAATCTATATTTTTAACCTTTAACAGTAAGTTTGTTTATCCAAAATATGATTTTTTCTTTAAGAACCTCTTTTATTCCTTCATTTAGGGATTCCATACCACTTAGCTTACTGCTGAACAGCCCTATTTCCCGGAGGATTCTATGTCCCCCGGTGAATATAAAAATATCCTCTTTAAGTTTATCTAAATCTTCTATTACTGGGAGTGGATCATCATTTTCTTCAATATATTTCTCTAACCTTTTGAATTGATCAATAATCGCCTGTTTTTTATCAGTAGCAGATACATCTCTTTCTACAGCTTCCCGTTCAGCTTCTATTGAATGAATTGTTATTTCAGATCTTTGAATGAGAGTTCTAATTAAATCAAGTTCTTCCTCTAAAATTTTTTGGTTTTCAATAACATTTGTCAATTGTGGTAATAGTGCTTTAACATCTATTGTTGCCTTACTTAATTCGTCAATTTTATCTGTTAGAATGTTGATTTTAAAGTTTGTTTGTCCAATTTTAGTTATTATATCAAGTCCGAATTTTTCGAGTATATTTGCAAATTTTTCAATTGTTTCACTAGTTTCTTTGATGAAATCAGGTATCTCTTCATTTTCCTTATTAATCATGAAAGTTTCTCCCTTTAAATCGATTAAAAAACTTATTTATCAATTTAAAATAAGTCCTTTACAAAATTTATTTTTTAATTGAATTTTATAATTTAATAATAATAATATAATTGCTATGTTTAATATAATGCTATAATAAAATACGATAATAAAGAACATCTTAAGTGGAAAAGTTGATTCAATACGTAAATATTCTTACTAAAGACGGGAAATCATTACTTTTTAGAAACTACGGAACATCCGAGGTAGATAGAGATTTATTAGCTGGTTTTCTAAGCGCATTCTCAGGATTTATGAAAGAAATCAGCCAAAGTGATATTAAAAGCACTCAAACGGAAGATTTTAAATATTTTTATACAATAATTGATACAATAATCATCGTAGCATGCAGTGACTTAGAAGATGATGATGCATTAGTAAACTCAAAAATCCTAAGTATCAGGTCAAAATTTTTAGAAAAATATGGAAAACTTATCAAATCAAACAAATGGGCAGGAAATCGCTCTATTTTTCTCGAATTTGAGAAAGAGTTAGATAACATTATTTTGGGAGCGATTAAAATATCCATTATCGGTTTCGGAGGTGTAGGTAAAACTACATTAACTCGCCTTATCTGCGGAAAGGATGTAGACCTTGAATATGTCCCCACAATTACGGCTGATATTGCTGAATACGAAGGAGATGAATTAGGCAGGAGATTAACGCTGTGGGATTTTGCAGGTCAGGCACAATTTAGGTCTTTATGGAGAAGTCTACTTGAGGGTACAGACATTACGATCTTGGTTACTGATTCAACTTTTGAAAATATCAATGGATCAAAAGAAATTATTCATGATATATTGGATAAGTTTTTTCAGGATAAATTCATAATTGGCATTGCTAATAAACAAGATTTACCCAA
Organism: uncultured archaeon; assembly: GCA_964486045.1. GTDB lineage: Archaea > Asgardarchaeota > Lokiarchaeia > Sigyniarchaeales > SOKP01 > Loki-b32. The sequence goes on along the minus strand of CAZALK010000017.1, from coordinate 94,852 downwards.
TCGGCTTACACCTGAGTTTTGCGAAAGAATTCTATCAAGTGAGAAGCGAGTTATAAAAACACATGGTATGATCTCCATTGAACCAATGTATAGGGAAAAAATATTAGCAATTATAAGGGAAGCGATAAAAGAAATTCCTGATAAAAAGTCATAGGTTAAAATATGATTGAATTTGAAAAAGAAAATATTCACTTAAAAACATTAAAAGATGGAATTAAAATACTAAATTTACCAGATTTAACTCAAGAGGAAAGAAACATAATTAACCCCATTGTTCCTCCAACCTCTGGCTTAAGGATTCAATTACTGGATAAAAAAGACGATAGAGATAATAAAAAATATATATTGACGAATAGAAAGTTATTTCTATTTTTTCGAGTTTTTAAGGCTATTAGTCAGAAATTTAAAGATATGAAGAAAAATGAAAACCTTAAGATACTCATATTCACAGATAATAGACCAACTAAAGATTTGTTATTAGATTATTGTTCTCAGATATTTTCTTATAATGGATATGAAATTTTATATCAGAAGGATGACGTAGGGAAGTCAAGAATTTCATCTCCCTATGGAGCGGCATCGGTAGTATTATATGATGATATTAATCTGGTTATAGTACTAACTGCAAGCCATAATGATTTATCATGGAATGGTATAAAAGCTTATATTGATTATCCTATACCTCTTTCAGGCGAAATTTTTAAAGATATTTCTAAAAGAGCTTTAGAATATAAAACTATTTCCTTTAAACCTTTTAATCCCTCTTTAACTGATGCTGAAAAGAAAAATAATGAATATACTAAAAAGTTAGTGTCTAAAGTTATAGAAATTAAAAGCTTAAGAGGTAAAAATATTGTTATTTGGCCGTATTTAGGTAAAGCAAGAGGGATTGTTAGCTTATTTAAAGAATACGGAGCAAATGTTACCCTAATAGATGAAGAGATCAATCCTCCTAACCCCATAAAAATAATTCGGGAAGAAAAGTTACAAGAAGTAATGGAACAGGTAAAATCTAGCATAGCTTTACTTCTTGATGCTGACAGAGATCGAATCGCATTATATATAAAGCAAAATGGGCAATATTTTACATATATACCAAATGAGATTTATTCTGCAATGCACAATATTCTAGCTAAAGAATTTAAAAAGAAAATTTTAAATGTTAGAACCATCCCAAGTGATTTAAGAGGAGATCATACAAGTTTCTTAAACATTCTTACAGGAGTAGGATATAAACACTTAGGTGTAATTTTATATTTTCTATTCGGAATAGGAGTGGATCAATCAAAGATAGATGTAGCAATTCTCTATATTGAAAATAAAGATGGAAATTTGATCAAAATAAATAAATCTACTCCTTTAAAGGAAAGAATAATTAGTTTGATGAATGAGCGTGGATTGGAGGAGGAAGAATTTATTGTTGTGATGTGGGAGGAATCAGGGGGACATACTTTAAGCATTTTAAAGGTGTCAAAAGAGGGAGATAATTATAAATTTGAAACTGAACTACCTTTAATTGCAGATAAATACCCCGTACCCGCTTTAATATTAATAACAGAATTAATTTGCAGAGGATATAATATTTCTGATTCAATAGATTGGTCGATAAAAGGAATAAATCGTACTATACATGCCATAGATAGGGAAAAAGTTCGTTTAATGAAAAACTTTTTAATAAATGACAAGCAACTTATCCGAATCAATGGTAAAAACTATAATGTGAAAGTTTTATCAGATAATACTGAAAAAATCGATATATATCAATTAAAAAGTGAAGATTCTACTTTGTATTTTAGACCAAGTGGGACAGGTCCAGATATTAGGTTCTATATTTTTGGCAAGAAGGAAACACATTTAGAAGAGATTCAAAGAGTTATGAACTTTATTGAGAAGAATTTTAAATAAATTTTATACATATTCTAAGTAAATAATGTAAAATTTAATCCGAATTATTTGTCGATAAACCACTAATCATTCTATACAATATGTCTACAAATTCCTTATCAGTTCCATAAAAATTATCTAAAATGACGTGAGTATGAATAAGGCTTGTACAAATTCTCCCAATGATTAGGAAAGTTTTCTCTGGTTCTTTGATGTTTGGGTAAAACCTTAAAAAAATGTTTTTTAAGAAAGTATCTAGACGATTTTTTCCGGTTTGCATTAACTTTTCAAGATCTTTTAAAGCATTTTTGTTTGTAAGTAACTCTATTTCAAATCCATTGATTAATGGTGCAAATTGGCGGTGCATTTTCAAATAATTAAATAGATAAGCCTTACCGACTTCTGGATTATTCAACTCACCGACTTTAGTAATATCAAAGTTTTCTATGAATTTATTACCAAAAGAAAGTATTATTTCATATAAGATTGATAATTTACCTTTAGGAAAATGGTAAAATAACGTTGAAACGCTTATTTTTGATTCTTTCGCAATTCTTCTTGAGCTTATAGCACTATACCCATTTTTAACTATCAATTTTTTTGCGACTTTAAGAATCTTGTCCTTGGTTTCAATAACGGGCATTTTACATATAATAAATTATTATTTGAATTATAAATCCTATTTAAAATATAGATCTAAAACTATTTAAATCTGTCGAACAGTGTTCGATAATTTTATTAAGCATCAATGATGTTATTTTTTAATCTAGCAGTGTTTAAAAAATCGAATTTTGTTTTAACTTAGGTTTAAATAAAAAAGACTTGATAACATTTCTATAAAAAAACATTTTACACAAAAAAAGGGAGTATTGAAGACATGGGTTTAATAATAAAGCTTGCGCTCCGGAATATGAAACGAAGGAAAGTCAGGTATATCCTTACAATCATTACGCTGATTATAAGTGTAGCATTGTTTGGGGGGGTTATGATTGTTTCTGATTCTTTCAATGTAATGATGTTAGGAAGTATTGATGAACAAATGGGCACAGCAGATATATTAATTAAACCAGTTAATAGCACAGGAGGATGGTTTAACTCCTCTGAGATTGATGCTGAGATTAATGGTGTAAGCAATGTTGATTACGTCTCTTATAGAATTACAGGTTTTAATGTCTATGCAAGCCCTACCAATAGTGGAAATCAGGTAGATAATAGCACAAGAACAGGGGTGAATGGTCTTGATCCACAAGATGTTAATGAGCAAAATTTGGGGGCACAACCATATATAATAGATTCAATTAGCCCTGAAAAATCGGTAGAAAAACTCCTTGAATATATTGATGTAAATAATGGAAATAAAGTTGTAGTCATCTCTGAATCATTAAAAATTCAGCTTGGAAAAGATTTTGAAGTGGGAGATAGTTTATGGATACTACCAAATGAAGGGGAACTACTCGGTTACAACACTTTAGATACGGGAACATGGTTAGAATATACTGTTGTAGCAATAATAAGGGATAGTGGTGAAGCACGTGATTTTGATCCTGAGAATCCTTCAGAGGCGTCGTTTTTCGGAGGAGGGGGTGGTGGGGGACAAGGTGTTGGTATTTTCGCTAATATTAATAATACTCATGAACTTGTTGATGGTACGGAAAATCATACTAATGAGTTTAACCTTTGTGTTGTTGGCACTCCCAATATTTATAGTGTATCTTCGGTAACTAAAAATCTTGAAACCAGTTTAGCAAGTATTGATGACGAAAGAGATTGGAGGGTAAACGATTTAAAAACAGATAGTTTAGGGATGGTCAATACTACAATGGGTATATTCGAGACTGTTTTCTTAATGTTTGGCTTAATATCATTGATATTATCAATAGTTTTAATGATGAATATTTTCAACATAATAAAAAAGGAACAAGAATATGAGACAGGTATGTTCCAAGCAATTGGAGCCTCTAAATCTGAAACATTTAAATTATTTTTAACTCAGGGTACGGTTATGGGGGTAATCGGGGCTACAATAGGAACAATATTTTCTTATGTAATTTCTTTTGTAATATTTTCTGTAACTTATCAGACTATTCAAAGCCTTACAACGCAAATGGGAGGTTTTTCGCTTTCGGGATTTGATATAATTGCTTATCCCTCAACCATAATTCTAACTTTTATTGTAGGGATAATTTCTTGTATTGTGGCAGCACTTTATCCAAGTTGGAAAGCAAGTAGAAAACCAATTATTGAGTGTTTAAATCCAATTGAAGAAAAGTCGAAACGGGAGCGAAAACACTATTGGAGGAGGATAATACTATTTATTTTAGGTGGATTGATAATTTTCATGGGTTTTTGGCTCATGTGGACTGCACCTGAAAGCACTGGAAGTTTTTCTCCGGATGCAGGAATGCCTTCGGGAATGGCTATAGGGATGTTGGCTCCAATATTTATATTGTTTGGAATCATTTGGTTAATGTCGCTCAGCATCAAACCGCTTAATAAAGCATTTATATGGTTATTTTCACCATATCTCAAGAGAACTAAATTATTAACCGAAAGGAACATGTTAAGGCATAGAAAACGGACAACTCTAACATATGTTATGATTGCACTAACCACAAGCTTTCTAATAGGGATGAGTGTTATGATGGATTCAATGCGAGCTGGTATTGATACCACCGTGAATAATTTCATGGGAGCAAATATTAGAGTGTATACGATTAACACACCCCGATCATTCGAAACTGGCCTCCTTAATCAAACTGGAGTAGCTGATGTGATGGGTGTCAGTCATCAAAATGCACAAATTAATATAAATGGTGATTGGATTGGTCACAGTTTACTTGATGATGATTGGAATGAATCTATTGCTGTAAACATTGTCGATACAGAAAAAATAAAGGAACATATGACCAGTACAACAATAATCTCCCCTACAGCAATGTCACTTGCAGATGTAATGGATCAATTAAAAGCGGGGAATAATATTGTTATAGAGAAAGAATTTGCTGATGATAATGATATAATAGTAGGTGAAAATTTACCTGTAAAGTTTTCTTTAGGAACAACTTATGCTAATCTGAGTGCATTGCTAGAAGGTGATAATTATAATGCATACGAAGATATTTATGTAATTAACATGAGTGTTATAGCAATAGTCAGTGATATGCAAGGTTTTTCTTCATTAAATCTCCTAGGTGGGTCAAGTTCAGGAGTGAGTTATAATATATTTATCTCATGGGAAACATATGAAGAAATTGCGATTAAGAACCTTCCTGGTGGAGGAACTGATTTGGTTTTTAGGCAGCTTTCTAATACCGGAAATCCATTGGTAGATATGGTTCAACCAAATTGGTTTAATTTCTCTAATGTGGAAGCAATATTAAACGGAATTGGTGGAATTGACTACTATACAACCCGAATGGATTATTTTACACTAACAGATGATGTGTTATCAACTAATGTGACCTCTGTGATAGGCATTCATACAAACTCAAGTGGCAAATTAAAATCAGACTCTCTTTTTGGAAATAACATTTTAATTGATCAAAAAAACGGATCTTTAGGTACTACAATGGAAGAGCTTCTAAATACAACGGAATTTGTCTGTGTTGTCGATGAATTATATATTAAAAATCATCCTGGTTCGGGAATTGGCACTAATATTACTATTTTCCCCCAAGAATTCATCTTAACTACGGTTACTGTTGGTATTTTTCCATACCCTGCCTTGGTTACTCCATATATAAATAATTATACCTCAATTTCAGGTAATACAGTAAATCTAAGTCTTTCTGATAATGTAAATCTTTCTTTTGTAAGTAATCAAGAGTGGCTTGAATTTAATATTACTACAAGTTTTCTAACTCCAAATTTATACAAAGCGATCAATGTTACGATTGAAACTTCATTAAATTCCTCTGTTGATCAACTTGCATTGGAAGCGTTTAACATCTACACTAACGAATTTGAAGAATTGGGTTCAATTAATAACACAGTTGAGCTTAATAACACTTTTTTATTCAATTCAGATCATACGTACATTGATATGGTAACTGGAAATTTGATATTAAGGATAAGAGGTCATAATTCTACATATAATAGTAATTATAATTTAACTATAGATAGCTTAAAATTTGGCGTAGCGCAATCAACTCATAATATAATGATCCCGGCAACTTGGCCACAATTTGAAATTATTGGAATAATTGAAGCACCTACCTTAAATAATACAGAAAGATATAACTGGTATGCAGGATTTGAAACAGGCGCTGATATTAGTGGAGACTCTGTTTACATCAGTTATGATAAAGCAAGGGATGATGTATATATAGATTATAGAGGATCAGATTATTTTAATGATAAAGTGAGCTCAGTATTAGTTCATGTCGATACTCCAGAAAATCTTTCAATCTATAAAAATGATCTCCTACAGGATCTCTTATTTGGGGCTGGTGGATATTGGTCAATAATTGACTTAAAAAGCTTTATTCTTGAAATAAGGACCAATGTGTACGATTGGTTTTCATGGGTGGAAAGCGGGTATAAAGATGAAGATGTGTTAGAAGGGATAGTTGCTTATATTGAAGATAGGAGCTATCTCATAATCTTTGCATTTACGATATCATTTATGAGTTCCACATTCAGAACAATAATTAATTTAATTACTTTTATAACAAATGGATTGTTGATTTTTGCTATTATAATTGCAATGATCGGTTTAACACTCCATAGTCTTCTTTCAACGATGGCTCGTAGGAGAGAAATTGGGATGCTTAGATCAATAGGGTTAAATAAATCTGGTATAGTTCGTACAATTTCAGGGGAAACATTAATCCTGGCACTTTTAGGTGTATTCACAGGTATTTTTTCTGGTTTAATTATGGGTTCTTTAATGGTTAGTTCAATGCCAGCGGGAGGGTTTCTTACAGTCACTTGGACGATTCCATGGTTAACAATTATCCTCCTAGTTTCAATAGTTTTGATAACTGTAATTCTAAGTTCGCGATATCCTGCTAAATGGGCTGCAAATCTAAATATTATAGACGCAGTCAGAACCAGATGAATGATAATAACTTCAAAATTTGGTGGTAAAGATTTCAGTAAAAAAGAAAAAAGTGAGAATGAACAAAGAACAGAGGTCTACTGCAAGAGCAGTTAGACTAGATCCCAATATTGTTCTTGATGTGCATGACCTTGTAAAAACATATACTGTGGGTAATTCTACTGTCACAGCACTTAATAAAGTAAGCCTAACAATTAAAAAGGGTGAATTAATTGCGATAGTAGGCCCATCAGGTTCAGGAAAGACAACATTAATAAATTGTTTAGGTGCTCTTGACTTTCCTGATTCAGGGAAGATAATATATAATGTAGATAATAAGGGAATGGGACTTGATGTAACACAAATGACCAACAAGCAGCACAAAAAAATGCGATTAAGAAAGATTGGGCTAATCTTTCAGTTCTATAACTTATTTCCAATCCTAACAGCCTATGAAAATGTCGAACTCCCCATGGTGATTGACAAAAAGGATGCCAAAGTAAGGGAAATAAGAGTTAAAGGGCTTTTAAAGAGAATTGGACTCGAAGAAAGAATGGCACACCTACCAACTCAGATGTCGGGTGGAGAGCAACAAAGAGTTACTATAGCGAGAGCTCTTGTCAATGAACCCCTTATCATTCTAGCAGATGAACCTACCGGTGAATTAGATACTGAAACAACGACTAATATTCTCAAGATATTTCTTGATCTTAAGAACGCTGGAGAGTCAATCTTAATGGTTACCCATAATAAGAGAATCGCAGAGATCGCTGATAGAATCATCACTTTAACAGATGGAGTGTTTACAGGTGAAGTCGTTGGTGGAAAAACACTTGAAGAAATAAACAAATTCTAACAGAGATGGTGGAAAAATGAGAAAAAGTAAAAAAAGCAAGAAACAAGAGCTAATTTCGCAGGAAATGAAGGATTATAATCTGGATCAAGATGCAATGATTCAAGTATTTGATTTAAAAAAAGTATATAACATAACTGAAGGAATTGAAGTTAAAGCCTTAAATGGAGTAAGTTTGGATGTTAAGAAAGGAGAATTTGTTTCCGTAATGGGTCCATCAGGGTCCGGAAAAACAACACTTTTAAATATGATAGGAGCATTAGATAATCCTACGAGTGGTGCTGTGTATATCAATAGAACCAACGTTGCTCATATGAATGATGAACAACGAACTAATTTAAGGCTTAAGGAGATAGGATTTATTTTTCAATTTTATAATTTAGTACCAGTTCTCTCTGCTTATGAAAATGTAGAATTACCAATGCTATTTGCAGGAAAATCAGATAAGGAAAGAGCAGACACTGTTAATAGACTTCTTGATCTTGTTGGTTTAAATGAAAAAAAAAACCATCTACCTTCAGAACTTTCAGGTGGTGAGCAACAGAGAGTTGCTATTGCCCGTTCATTATCCAATGAACCATCCATTTTAATTGCCGACGAACCTACAGGAGAGTTGGATACGGCTCGAGGTATGGAAATAATTAAATTATTACGAGACCTTAATAAAGAGCTTAATCAAACAATCTTAATGGTCACACATGACCCCATGGTTGGAGCCCTCGCTGAAAGATTGTTGAAAATGCGAGATGGTAAAATTATCGAGTCAATAATCACTAATAACTAATTTTATTAAATTCTTAATTTTTATATATGAATTTATAAGATTTTTATCGAAAAAATAGAATTTATTGAATCAATCTTTAAAATTTAATTACAATTGAGCATTCAATTAAATTAAAACCTCTTAACGAGATTCAGCATGCAAGAAAAAATTATTAACGATGATATTTTGGAAAAAATGAGTTTAGAAAATGTGTATAAGATATTTAATGCCAATGTTTTTCCAATGTTGAGTGATGAAGAGCGTGAGTATTGTGAAAAGCTTGAAGATTTTTGTATTGATCTGCACCCCAAAATAGATAAATCAAAAGATGTTTATGTTCTCTTTCCAGAGTTAGGAAAAAATGGATATATGCAGAGAATTAATAAATGGAAAGATTTTATCCCTTATGGAATGAAAAAAGAAGTACTTCTTGCTTCTATAATGAGTTGTTGCGACCCTCAATTAGACTTAGCGAGAGTAGCTAGTGGTATTTTGTGTGGAAATCCAACTTTTCGACATGGTGAAACTGAAGAGATACTTAAAGTTCAAGATGAATTAATGAGTGGACAGGCAGTAGGGTGCATTGGGATAACAGAACCTGAAAGAGGATCTGATGCGGTAAATCTGGAGACAACATGCACCAAAGTAGATGATGGAATTATATTTAACGGAGAGAAAGTTTATACAACTAACGGAGCTGTAGCTGATTATTTTGTGTGTTATGGTGTGTATTCAGTATCAAATCCGAGGGGGACAATGGTCCAAGCAATGATAAAAAGAGATATGGGTGTAAAAACTAAAAGATTAAAAATTAATGCAGTTCCCCGTGTCGAAATCAGTCATACATTTTTAAACAACGTAAAAGTGCCCTTTGAATATATCTTAGGAGATGATGGTAAAGGATATAACAATCTCTTTGAGGGACTTGTTCCTGAACGCTTAGGAATTATGGGGAGTGGATTGGGGATTTGTTGGGGGGCTCTTGCATATGGAATTATATATTGCAATTTACGTAAGCAATTTGGGCAGCCAATTATAAAATATCAAGGAGTTGGGTTTAGCTTGGCAGATTTATTATCGAAAACATCAGCAGCTACTTCTTTAGCTTTGCAAGCAGCAACTATTTATGATGATAAAATCTTGTTTGCTGAGAAACCCAATAAGGAAGCTGAAAAATGGACTGCAGGAGTATCTTCCCAAGGTAAATATTTCCTTTCAAAATTAACAAATGAGATTTGTTATGAGGTTCAACAACAAATGGGGGGAATTTCCGTGACTGATAATACTCCTATCGATGAATTTATGGATACGAGTAAAATCGAAGAAGTAATTGGGGGAGCGAGAAATATACAATTACTTATCATTCAAAATTCTCTTAGAAAATATTCAACAGATCTATAAAATTCAAGATGAAAATCCTAGAGTGATTAAAATGACAAAAAATAAAGAAAAAGTCGGCATCGATATGAGACAAGTAAAATACATAGCCTCAATCGGTCATTGCCCTAAATGTGGTAGTGACTCTGTAAGATTTCGGATACCTTTCGAATCTTATTTAGAAACAAAGGAAAATAAAATCGTTAAGGTGGTGCTTGATTTCTCTAGCCCTCAGTATTGGCTAAGAAAAACAGTCACGACCTGTGTAGATTGTGGACATAAATTTCATTTACGAGATCATAATGGAGAATTTTATCAAGGTCTTGAAGCATCTAAGAAAGAGGAGGGTGATTCTTCCATAAAATGGTCTTATGATTTTGAATCTTATAAACAGGAAGAATAAATATTCCCATGGATATCCAAACGAGATTTGTAACAATATTTAGGAAGGTTTAAAACTAGGTTACTTTTAAATTTTTTATAAATTTATGATAAAATTAATAATGTTATTTATTTAGCTCAACACAAAAAACAAACTTTAACAACATTATGACAAGTCAAAGCAGTAAATTTGAGGAAACCTTAAAACCCACTTTCTTCTTGGATTTTAAGCATCCGATAATTCAGAAGAAAGCAAAAGAATTAATTGAAGGCATACCTGAAGATGATGATATTGGTAAAGCTGTAAAATTATTTTATTTTGTGCGAGATCAGATAAGGTATTCAGTAAGAAATACTCGTGAATCCTATAATAAAGAAAATTGGAAGTCAAGCTTAACTCTTGAAACAGGTTTCGCGTTCTGCATTCCTAAAGCAATACTTTTAGCATCATTAGCTAGAGCTGTTGGGATACCATCTAGACTTCATTTTGTTGATATCGTTAACCATATGACTTCAGAACGGCTTAAAAAAGATATGGGGAGTAGCCTTTTTATTTTCCATGGATTTGTAGAATTATTTTTGGATGGTCGTTGGGTCGAGGCTAACTGTGCTTTTGATAAAGATCTTTGTCTTAGAAAAAATTTTCCGGCTGTTAATTTTGATGGAAAGCGTGATGGACTTTTTGCTGCTACAAATATGGATGGAAAACCGTTTGTTGAATATATTAAAGATCGCGGTGTTTATAATGACGCCCCCCATCAAGAAATAATGCAAACTTGGGCAGCAGAATATCCTGGACGATATAAAAATAACAATAAAACGATAAATTAAGTTCTTTCTTATTTATTAGAGAAGATGTCAAATTAGTTGTGATGAATATGAAAAGCGAAACTTTTTGGTATAAAGATAAAGATGAGGTTGATATTTTCGTCTATAGATGGCTACCGGAAGAGGATCCAAAGGCTGTAGTTCAAATTGCTCATGGATTGGCAGAACACGCAAAGCGATATACTCATCTTGCTGAAGCCCTTACTAAGGCAGGGTATGTGGTATACGCTGATGATCATAGAGGACATGGGAAAACTGGGGAAAAATGTGGAGAATTAGGCGAACTTGGTCCAAGAGGATGGAATGGTACAGTTGATGCATTAGTTACCTTGACGGATATCATTAAAAAGGAACAAGCTGGAGCTCCAGTGTTCTTATTAGGTCATAGCTGGGGATCATTTTTAAGCCAAGATTATATTCAACAATGGGGTGATAAACTTCAAGGTGTTCTTTTAACTGGAACTACAGGATCACCATTTCCAGAAACTGATGTAGGGGCTGAGGGATTAGGCTTAAATTTTACAGTAAAAAACCCAAAAACTCCATTTGATTGGCTAACACGAGATGAGAATGAGGTTCAGAAATATATTGACGATGCACAATGTGGATTCCCCCTTCCTCCTAGTATATTACAGATTCTAGGAGATTCATGGGAAAAACTTTTAGATACAAAAAATGACGAAAAAATTCCTAAAGAATTAAAAGTATATGTCTTTGTAGGCAATGATGACTCTGTTGGAGGTAAGGAAGGAGCAACAGCTCTAGTTGAACGTTACCAAAATGTTGGAATAAAAGATATTACTCTCAAAACTTATCCTGAAAGTCGACATGAACTCTTTAATGAATTAAACAGAGATAAAGTGATTCAAGACGTTATATCGTGGTTAGACTCTCATTCATAGTTTTTAATGTAATAATAGATGATTATACATTATTTAGGATAAAAATATATTTTAGTATTCATCAATAATTTTTTTCTGCGGACCTTTCTTTTTTTTTCCAAAGATAATTTTTTTATTTTTTTCTACAAATTTCCATCCAAATCCAGTGAGATCACCTAGGGGGCCTTGAATTCCCTTAGGATTTCCAGTCTTAGTATAAATAATTTCAGTATGTTTTATTGATTTAAACACGAGATGCGGGGTTTTATATTTATCAATTAAAACTTTAGCCTTTTTCGGTCCTATATCAACTAAACCCTCAATAATAAAAGTTCTCCTCTCTTTTTTTGACAATTCTTTAGGTGCCTTTCTACTTAATAAGGGCATATTATCTTTGACTTGCTCTCTGTATGCTATTCGCTCAATTACAATTGCAGTATCCTCCAAATTTCTAGTGGGGATAACTGAAATTCCTAACTTATATGAAATAAAGGAAAGAGCCCCGTATATTGATGAGATCTTCATACCAGTGTTTTCAAAAACATTATCGTTTAAGCCTTCTAAGATTAAAATCGGATATTGATAAGTGTCTTTTAAACGTAATAATTGTTCAAATAATCGGTTATCCATAATTGAACTTACGAAGTCGAAACCCTCTTTCCTTTCAATAGCAACTTCACTCGATATAACTATATCAGCTATATCTAGTTGTTTTGATTCATAGGTTATCTTATCCTTTTTTTTATCTAAGATTGATTTGAGCTTGTTTTCTCTGTGATCAATTATTACATGGATTAGTTTATTTTTACTCATTATTCAATTGAAAAATAATTACCTATTTTTAAAATATATCTCATCAAATTTATTAAATTGACAATTTTAGGCTTTATAAACAAAAAAATCATTCTTTTATAATTATGGTGGTGGGTTTAAAGTTACCTTTTAAGTATTCTTTAAATTTTGATCGATGATATAACTTGTTTGTTACGAAGATGTATATTAAAATTCCTATCCCCGTAATTTCAGTTAAAAGGACAACTGGATCGGTAAAGTATTTATTAATCCAATAGAATAGGGGTTCTTCTGTAATCCCAAAATTGTAAGAAACGAAAGGATAAAATAAGGGGACCTCTGGTAAATCTAAAATTAAATGAAAAACCATCCCGATTAACAATGAAATTGAAATCTCAAGGTTCTTTTTCGAAGATATAAAAAGAATCAAAAAAGAAATGAGTAGGAAAAATAAATTATGAGAAAGGAGTCTTCCCGTACCTAATCCAAGAAGGAATAATGGTTTATCAATTAAGTCTGGTAACAATGCACCAATGATAATTAAGATTTTGCTTCTAAGGGTTTTCTTAATTGAAGGTATCTCAGAAAAAATTAAAGGTAAAGCTACATGGAATATTAAGAAAATATCAATTCCCTCTATGATCTATTCTTATATGAGTTTGTTTATTTAGTTTCATGGGACATTCGTAAAATTAATTTGTAAAATTCTAAAAAAGTAAGAAAAGTAAATATATAACAATGAATATGACTGTAAATTCTATTGCAATCTTTACTGATTTTTTAACTAAAAAATTATAAGGTAGTATCTTTTCATGAAAAAGATTCATCTTCTTAAAGATTTCTACTATGTTTGGCATACCGTATCCTTGGGAAAACTTATCCAAGTTTAGATCTCTACAGGAGTTTTTTAAGATTTCAAATAACGCATTATAGGTATAATCAGTATTAAATTCTTTAATTATTGCTATTAAACCTGTCCCAATTGCAGCAGCGACGCTAGTACCCGTAACTACTACCGCTAAATCATCTGATAAAGGAATTTTAACATCAGAACCAGGTAAACTAAAATCTGGTTTCAATCGATCATCGATTGTGGGACCTTTTCCGCTAAACTGATTTATCAAAAAATCTTTGGTAACAGCACCAAAAGAGATAACTTTACTAGCTGCACTTGGACTCCCGATAGTGCAAGGTTCTGGACCATAATTACCAACTGGGCTCACAATCGTAATTCCGTGATCAACTAACGTATTACACGCTAATGATAGGATATCATTACCATCAGATGGATCCGAAGTAGTTAAGGATATTAAAAGAACGTCAATATGGATATTTTCATTAGTAATCGAATCAAAAACCTCTAAAATTTGAGAAATATAATAATCTTTTGTAGAGCTAGATATATCAAAATCTATAAATGTTACATCTGGAGCAATCCCAATAAAATTGTTTTCAATATTTTTAAATTGATTTGCTATTATACCTGCCATTAATGTTCCGTGAGTGATTTCGTTATTAATACTAACACCATTACTAATCTGGAGTCTTGACACATTAGAAATTGATTGAAAATTGTTATTAATTCCATTATCGATAATACCGACTTTAACATTTTTACCTGTATATGAGATTTGAGATTTTTTATATTTATCTAACTCTAAAATTTCATTTACTTCTAATAGAGATAAGAAAAGTCTTTGATCTCCTTCGATTTGTTTTATTGAATCCTCTTTATCGAACTTTAGGATTTGTTCCTTTTTTAAATATGCAGAAAAAGCAGGGATAAAATCAAATTTATTTAGAATCTTAAGAGTTTTGTTTTTTGAAATGAATTTATTCCTTTGTGATATGTTTTTAAAAGAGATTATTGTTCTGAACTCTTTCTTTTTTTTCGGAGATTTCTCATTCTGATTTTCTATAAGGTTTAGAAAAAGTGGATAAATTTTTTTGAAATTCATGTTATTTAAATTTCATTTATTTTTAATTAAACTCGTGTTCTTTTAATACTTCTTCAACAGTATAGTTTTTATGTACTATTTTAGAAATGGCAATAACAGTTTTGGTTGGATCATCAGATTGAAAAACATTCCTTCCGAAAGCGACACCAGAACCACCAGCTTGGATAGAATCATAAACCATCTCTAATACTTCCGGAATAGTATTCATTTTTGGCCCTCCTGCGATTATGACTGGAATATATACACCTTTTATAATTTCTTTAAATGAATCAATATCTCCTGTGTAGTTTGTCTTAACTATATCCGCTCCAAGTTCTGCACCAGCCCTGGCAGCAATATTGACTACTTCAGGATCGTTTTCATCTTTGATCTTTTTACCCCTGGGGTACATCATTGCTATTAACGGAACACCCCATTTCCTAGATGCCTCTACAACCATACTTGCATCTTGAAGCATCTCAGGTTCTTCATCAGCACCAATATTGATATGAATTGAAACACCATCTGCCCCTAATTTTAAAGCTCTTTCGACAGAACAAACTAATACTTTTCGATTCGGATCTGGTGCTAAATCAGTAGCGGCAGATAAATGTATAATTAACCCGATATCCTTCCCATATTGTCTATGACCCGTACCTACCATACCAGAATGCATTAATACTGCATTAGCACCTCCTAAGGCAACTTTATCTACCATATCGGCGATATCTTCTAAACCTTTAATTGTTCCAACCGTTAAACCATGATCCATAGGTATCATGATTGTTCTTTTGGTTTTCCGATCAAAAAAACGTTCAATTCTAATGCTTTTTCCAATACTCAAGGTAAAATTCAATCTGGCATTTAATTTAAGATTAGACTGTTCATTATCACATAAAAATTTATTCTAATCTATAATTTTTTTTCATAAAATTAAGAAAAAGATTTGAACTAGAAAATTGGACAATTTTTTTCCTTTTTGAAAGGTTTTTTGCTACCTGTGAACTTTTACAGTAATATTTACCGGGGTCTTCTGGTAGTAGTTAGTCTGCTCATATCAGATTTATTAGGATAATCTAAATTAAAAAGTACATTAGCCAAAAATATATGTGGTTGGATTTTTAACGATTGATAAGATGAAAAAACTCACTGTAATTTTCGTGTGGATACTATTCAAAAGTGAAGGGATATAGCAAAAATGTTTTAATGTAAACTATTTAACCTTTTTTTGATGATTATTACAGTAATAGTTGATACCATCCCTAAAAGTAATAATATATTGTATCCAGGAATTTCTAAATTATCAGTATTATTAACATGATGAGAGATTTTTGTAATAAATGTCGTCTCTGGATCATAAATAATACTCGTGGTTGAATTATCAATATCAAAACTTGCTCCTAATACCCACTTATAAATATGTTGAGAATCTCCCATAATTTTTTGAGATCCTGGTTCAAAATATGCAGGGATTGCCGTTCTATCAGCTTGTAGAATTTGTTTTCCAGTTGCATTGATTTTTTCATATTCTTCTGCCATTTCTGAAACCAATACTAAACTACCTCCCCATTCAAATTCTTGGGATGCTGAATCATTTGTTACTTTAGAATATATTGGAGGATAGGCACCCTCCATCATACTAATTTGCATTGCAGAACTCATTCCTGAAAACAATTTCAATCGAGACGGCAAGGAACTAAATGATGATGTGTCCCAATTAGTAAAATTATAATCAATTTTTAGTAAGTAATTGCCTTCGGAATAACTTAACCACATTCCAAATGCTAAATCAAAAGTTATATTTTTTGAAATATTATTTACCCAATTTATTGGTTTGGGCATTATTATTTCATCAACAGTATTCCATGAGTCTTGTTGTAATGCACTAAGAGTATAATTATATATGGTGAATGAAGAGTACATTGTTGGAATCCCGTTGACATTCAGTAATAATGGGTCTGTATAATTGAAATTTCCACATTTTCCATTGGGAATTGCAAATATCTCATCAACTAAAGTTGTTTCACGAACTAAGGAAGGAATATTTTTATCCTGTGTTACATTTATAGTTAATCTATTATCAAAGTTTGTGTCATTATATAGTAAGAAATAAACAGGTTTTATGTTAGCTCTAAAATTACGAGTACTATTTTCAGTATCAAGTGAATTAAAGTGAATGATGAAATCTAAAAATGGAACATTGGTTCGAGTAGGATCACTTCCTCCCCACATAGCCCAATCTGCAGTAAACTCTTGAAATTCCTTACTATCTGCTATACCTTCGTCAGTTTCCATTGTTCGTGTAATATACGCTAGATTGTGTACATTAGATATATTATAGATAAATTCACCATATCCATCAGTTCCAACAAATAATAGATCGTTTAATTTATCTTGTGTTAAAGAGATGGACGAATAACCATTTAATTCAGAGATTTCTTTCACTAAACCTAAATCAGGAATATCAATTAAAGAAACTTTACCGCTTAAATCTCCAATAAATATTGAAGTGTCATTATAGGCACTAACAGAAGATATATCTATTGTAACGGAATTATCTTTATTATAATGATTTAACAAGGTAATATTAGTAGGATCACTAATATTATAAGTAAACACTCCATCTTGACCCGCTGCGATATATAATCTATCATCCTTTAGAACTGCATCAAAAACTTGAGAAGATATATTAAAAGAGGGCGTTATTTCACTAACATTCCACATGTCTGTAAAATCAAAAAGTTTGATTTTATCTAAACCATTAAATAATATTCCTAAATTACCTGATTTCTGAAAATATCTGTAATAATACTTTTGCATTTCTAGACTTATCTCGAGATTTCCGGTCATTGTAAAATTTGAATGGAAGGTTGGATTATCCCAATTTGATGCATTTATTGTATAAAATTTCCATTCCAATAAATCGATTGTGTATACTGCATCTCCATTAATTAAAATTGTTTCTGGAGCCCAAGTTGCATCTGCCCAAGGACCACTGGGGTTTGTGGGACCACCCTTTGTTAAATTTGCTACAGAAATGAGTTGAGCTCCTTGTTTTTCAAAAAATTCAATATTCCAGTCGGGACTTTTAAAATATGGTGCAACAAGATGTCCGTTCAAAACATCAAAATCCGAAACTCCAGTTCCTATCATTCCTTCAATGACTTTCCAAATACTTGTAATTTTTGGTTCACCCATTAAATTTCCAGATGTAATTTCAGAAATATTGAACGTAGCAATTGGTCCAATAAATTTATTGCCAAAAGAATAATGAGTATATAATATATCCCCTTCAATTTTACTCTTAATCGTCTGATATGCTAACGGTGTAAAATTTTGCATATAATGACTATTAACCCATATTGTGGGATCATCATGCCCTGGAGCATCCATTCCCTCATCCCACGTCGTAAAATCAACAGGTAAATTAGATAGATTGTTAGATTCCGCAACAGATGAGCTAATAAAATATAATAAAATTGGTGATACTAAAAAGAGAAACATAAAGGTTTTTTTTATTTTGACGTTTTTCATGTAAGATTCCACCCAGAAAATTTGAATTAAAACTTTGGAAATTATTATATTCCAATGATAATAATAGTATTTTATAAATCTATTTTAAAATAAAATCAAACTTTCAGCGCTTTTTACACACTAATATCGTCATATACGGGAATTCGATACATATTAACAGAAACAAGAAGAGAAGTATGGAGAAGAGATTTGGAAAGATTTATTCATTTTAAAAGTCAAGGATAATTGGATTTTGACCAAATCATTCTCTTCAGTATAGGGAGTAGTAATATAGCAAGAAATTACCAATTATTCTGTGAAAATTGCATTCGAAAAAAATATAATTACCAAGGTCTTCTGAGAGTGGTTAGTCTACTCATTTCGGATTTTTCAGGATAATCTAAGTTGTAATGAATCCCTCGACTTTCTTTTCTAGAAATTGCACTAACGATGATTAATTTTGCAACTGTAGCCAAATTTCTCAATTCTACAAGATTCTTTTCAATTTTGAAGTCCCAATAATACTGGTTTATTTCATCAAGCAATAAATTAATCCTTTTTTTAGCTCTTTGAAGACGCAAATCGGTTCTGACGATTCCAACAAAATTCCACATAAATCTTCTAATTTCATCCCAGTTTTGAGAAATAATTACGGCCTCTGTTGAGGGTACAGCATTCCCTG
The DNA here is from genome assembly GCA_964486045.1 of uncultured archaeon. Classification (GTDB taxonomy): domain Archaea; phylum Asgardarchaeota; class Lokiarchaeia; order Sigyniarchaeales; family SOKP01; genus Loki-b32. Next base: position 75,923 of record CAZALK010000017.1, on the reverse strand, counting down.
GTTCCCACTCTTTAAATTCATTAAGTTTTATATCATTTATATTATTACCTAAAGTTTTAGCACATTCATAACTGCAAACTAAACCTTCTAATAAAGAATTACTAGCTAATCGATTCGCTCCATGTAAACCAGTGCACGCTGATTCCCCAATGACGTAAAGATTTTTTACTTTTGTAGAACCATCAATCTTAGTTAAACATCCTCCTACACTGTAATGTGCAGATGGTACAACAGGAATAGGTTCTCTAGTTATATCAATATTAAATTTTAAGCAATTTTCATATATCCCAGGAAAGTGACTTTTTATAAAGTTAGGATCTTTTTTTGAAGCAATATCCAATAGTACATGATCGTCTCCAGATTTCTTCAACTCAACATCTATTGCTCTTGATACTATATCACGTGGAGCTAATTCTTTAGAAGGGTGGTATTTTTGCATGAATTCATTTCCATTTAAATTTTTTAGAACAGCACCCTCACCACGCAATGCTTCTGTTATTAAGAATGATTTTGCGTAAGGATGATATAGACATGTGGGGTGAAATTGATAAAATTCCATATTTGCAATTATAACTCCTGCTCTGTATGCCATAGCAATACCGTCTCCTGAAGCAATATCTGGATTTGTAGTGTACAAGTAAATTTTACCAGCACCTCCTGTAGCTAAGATTGTGGCTTTAGCCGTAATATTACGAATTTCATCATTTTCTTGATCCAGAACATAAGCTCCGTAACATTTGAAATTTTCTGCGTATAAGTTAACGGCGCACCAATATTCTTTAATTTCAACATTCTTCAATTTTTTTACATTCTCAATCAATGTTTGCTCAATTGACTGCCCTGTTTGGTCATTTACATGAAGAATTCTTCTTTCAGTATGACCTCCTTCCTTACCAAGGTTATAATCACCATTTTCATTTGCTGTAAATTCCAAACCTAACTCAATTAAATCATTTATTCGGTCTGGGGCCTGGGTTATAATTTTCCTAACTATATCTTCATCACATAAGCCATCTCCAGCTATTATAGTATCCTTAATATGTTTCTCAAATGTGTCATTATCATCCCAAACACAAGCGATACCTCCTTGAGCATGGAAAGTTGAACTATCCTGTAAATCTTCTTTAGTGATTAAAAATATTTTATTATTTGGAACTAATTTAGATAAGTAAAGTGTCAGAGAGAGTCCGGAAATTCCACTTCCGATAATTAAGAAATCCGTTTTAAACTTCAATAGAAGGTTTTGTTTTTTCTCGATTTTAATTAGAAGTTATTATAAAATACCGATAATGAAATTAAAATTTTATTACTTTATTAAGTAAATAATTCATTCTTTAAGGGGAAAGAAGCATTTATTCTAGGTTTTTTACCCTATTTTTTTTCTTAGGTTAATAATGTTCTGTTGTATAGTATTTACATACTGGTCTTGATTTAATTGACTAAAAATATTTAAACTTTCTTCATATTGGCTTAACGCTTTACGCAACTCTCCATGTATTTCATATACTCTCCCTAAGTTGTATAAATCACTTGCTTTACCCATTAAATCTTCTAATTTAGTGTCAATTTGAAGTGCTTCTTCATAAACCTTTATTGCTTCATGATGTTCTTCAAATTTTTCATAAATTTTACCTATATTACTTAAACTAGCTGCCTTATTAGATAATTCCCCAGTTTCTCCAAAAATCAGAAGTGATGTTTCATAACTTTCAAGTGCAGCAGCAATTTTATCTTGAATCATATAGATTGCGCCAATTTTTGTAAGTATTAATCCTTTTTTTGAGAGGTCCCCTATCATTTTAGCAATTTCTAAGGCATCCGTGTAGGTTTTTAAAGCTAAGTTATACTCCTTGCGATTATTATAAACCATGCCAATGTTATTTAGATAGATTAGTTTCATTAAAGGATTTCCTAACCTTTCTTCTATATTCAATGCTTCTTGGTATTTTTCTAAAGCCAAATCGTCATTTCCTTGAGCCAAATGAATTGAACCTATATTATTAAGACTACCTGCTTTTTTCGATAGATCTCCTAATTTCTCAGCAATTGTTATTGTTTCTTTATATTTTTCAAGTGCTTTCTCATAATTACTATATTCATCATAAACTCTTCCGATATTATTTAAAAGAATAATCTTTCCATATAAATCTCCTAAATTATCAACTATTTTTATTGCAACCTCGTAATTTTGAAGAGCTAAATCATACCTATTCTGAGTTCCATGTACCATTCCAATATTGTTTAGGAGTGCTGCTTTTCTATTAAGATCTCCTATTCTATCAGTTAATTTCATGGCCTCCTTATACCGACTTAAAGCAATTTCTAAATCTCCATGAATTTCATTTATTCTTCCTATGTTATTGAGGTTGGTTACCATTCCATATAAGTCCCCTGATTTTTCTGAGATATCTAACGCTTTTTTATAATTTTCTAAAGCTAAATCGTATCTCCCTCTTATCAAGTAGATTGCACCAATATTACCAAGAGCTGAAGCCGTCCCAGGAATGTCATTTGTTAATTCATCTATCCTTAAACCTTCCTCATAATAGGTAATTGCACTGTTATATTTCCCCGTAATTTGATCAATAAGGCCTAAAAAATTAAGAAAATAAGATTTTGCTTTCAGATCGTTAGTTTCATCAGATAATTTTAATCCTTTTTCAGAACACCGTTTTGACGCTTCTGTTTGTTTTAGAAAATAATATAATTGAATTGCTAATTTATATTTCTGTAATTGAGCAATATTTCCATATATTTCTTTTATCCAACTTGAGAATTTTGGGACCTCTAGTTCTGACTCTAGTAGATTCATTTCTTGAATTTGAACATGAGGTAAAAAAATTCCCCAGAGTTTTGTTTTGATAAAATGGTTAGTGTCCGTTCTAATTAATATTACTTCAAACTCCCCTTTTATGCTAATCTCTAATAGTTTATTTTCTAAATCAGAAATCTTTTCTTTATCTTGAAGATTTTTAATTTGGTTAATATGAATTATTTCTAAATTATTGCTTTGAGTATGTTCAATCCAAATGAGTCTTTTTAGAAAAGGAAGTTCTTTTAATGTAGGGCTAATATCAAAATCATCACTTCCAGAATATCCCATAGTTACTAAAGTCCTATGTTTCATAAGTTTATACACAGCATCTTTTTTATATGGCTCAATTGCAAATGTTTTACCCTCTTCTCTTTCCCTTCCTAAAGCACTAATAGTGGTGATAAGAGATTCCTTAGTTTCAATACCAGTAATAATATTTTGCTTTGATCCATGAATTTTATATAAAAGATACTTTCCCACTTCCATGAAAATTGTAGGATCTTGATAAAATATGAAGTCTTCTTTAGTTATTACGGGAATAATATCTTTATGCGATTCCTTGTCAAGGATCCGCATAAGAGCATGCTCAATCATATAATCAAAATTTGTCGTGACAACATGATTTCCCCGTGTTATAGCATTACCTAAAAAATAATGAATGATATTTGGGTTGGTAACCAGCTCTAAGTAATCTAAAAATCTTAAATCTTCATCAATTTCAACTTGGATTTTCTCAACTACTAACTCATATCTAAGTAAATTAAGTGAAAGTAAGCACTCAACTTCTTCGGGTGGAACACAAATTTCTAATAAAGATTTAACTACTTCTCTGGCAGAGGGAATATTCGTTGGAAAGTCCATAGAAACTCCTGCGCCAACTAAAAACGTATATCTAAATTCAGGAGGAAATAATAATTCAATACTTTCCTCATATTCTATAAAATCTATTTCATCTTCCATGCGTCATACTGTTTAAATTTATAATTCTATAAATTTTTGTTTTAATTTATATTTCATTTCTTAAATACAAAGACTTAATTCTACTTTAAATCTTACATGAATCAGAAAAAAACGTTAGAAAATGAAAAAAATAAAACGAATTCTTATGGTTTGTTTGGGTAATACAGCGAGATCACCCGTTGCTGAATATTTAGCCAGGTATTATAATGAAGAGTTTGGTGGTGATTTAATTATTGAAAGTGCAGGTTTTATAAATGCTTTTTCTTCTATTCAACCAACATCTCGAAAGTATTTAGATTTAAAAGGGATTGATTACTCTGGTTTTAGACCTCAATTAATAACTCGAAAATTATTAGAAAATCAAGATTTAATCCTAACAATGGAGCACTCACATTCTACCGAAATTATTCAAAACTATAGCAATATTAAAGATATTCCCAAGAAAACCTTTACATTAAGAGAATTTAACGAAGAAACAGATGAGATAGATATTATTGATCCGTATTATACTACAAATAGAACGTATGAAAAAGTTCTAGTAATCATCGACGAAAATGTAGAGAGGGCTATCAAAAAGATTATTAGATTAAATAAATCTTAGCATTAATCTCACACTTTTGTTATTAAGGTAAAATTCGATAGTTTTTTTGGAATGAATTTATAAGAAAAGAATTCTAATTTTTTCATTTTTTACTCTTGATTGTTTCAAACTATTTTTGATCTATTTGCATCACAGAGATGAACTTTTAAAAAGAACAATATGTCTAAAAATTTAAAAAAAATATATCATTAGTAACATTAAAATTATCATAACAAACATAATTTTGGACTTAAAAATTTGTGAAAAAAATATGGTTGATATTAAAAATGTTGTAGTAGTTGGCGCCGGCCAAATGGGTCATGGAATAGCTCAAATGTCATTATTAGCGGGTTATAATGTTACACTTGTGGATATAAACGAGGAATTTGTGAATAAAGGATGGAGTAAAATTGATGGAGGAATGAAAAAACTTGAAACTAAGGGTAGCTTACCTGAAGGTGCTACTGCTGCGGGTTTAATGGCAAATTGTAAAAAATCGACCGATGTGGCTTTGGCGGTTAAAGATGCTGATATTATGATCGAAGCAGTTGTTGAGAGAATGGATATCAAGAAACAAGTTTTCAAAACTGTTGGTGAAAATTCACCAGCCCATTGTATTCTTGCATCAAACACATCAACAATGAGTATTACAGATATTGGAAAAGAATCAGGAAGACCTGATAAATGTATAGGAATGCATTTTTTTAATCCTGTACCTTTAATGAAACTAATTGAAGTTATTTATAGCGACCATTCCACTGATGAAAGTGTAAATAAGGGTATTGAATTTGCAGAAAGCATCCCTTGCCTTAGAGGAAAGAGGTATGTTCCAAAGGTGCTAAAAGACAAACCTGGGTTTATTTGCAATCGAGTTACTGCTCCCGTTCAAATTTATCAAAATTATATTTTTGATAAAGCTGCTGCTGAAGGATTTTCGTGGGATCAGTTAGACAACGATGGTTTAGGAGGGCCTATGCCGATGACAATTTTTGCCGATTATATAGGTATTGACGTGTTATACCATGGACAGACATATTACTCTCAAACTCTCTCTCCAGACTTTATTCCTGGCAAAATTATATCTCAACTGTTTAATGAGGGAAAATTAGGGGCTAAGACGGGTCAAGGATTTCGAGATTGGACTAAGGGAAGACCACAACCTGATAAATCCGCGGGAAAAGCTAAACTATATAAACTCAAATATCCACTTGCCATTATGTTGAATGAAGCCTGTCGTGTAATAGAAGATGGAATCACAACAAGCTGGAAAATAATAGATGATACATTAGTGGCGGGAATGAATATGCCAGGTCCGATGGCGGCAAATCAAAAAACCTGGCAGCGACAAATCGAAGTTTTAGAAGAACTCGTAGAATTAACAGGAAAAGAATACTTTAAACCCTGTGAACTGTTAAGAAGTGGAAAATGGGTTGAATATACGTGATTATTATATATTAACTTCCTATTTTTTTCTTATATTTTAGTTTCGGATTGATAGTTTTTAATTAAAAAAAAGTAATAGTTATAGTCTTTAAGTAATAAAGTTTAAGAATAAAAAAAAAAAGAAGAAACCAATATGGAAAGAGTCAAAAAAAATGTCAGAAAAAAAATTTAAAGATGTTTTAGTAGAAAGAGTGGAAGATGGGAATTATGTTGTTATTTCAATAAATAGACCAGATAAATTGAATGCTCTTACAACTGACACATTAAGAGAGATCTATGAAGCTATGGAACAATTTGAAATCGACAGTAGCATCAGATGTATAGTTCTTCGAGGAACAAAAAATATTACAAAGAAAGCTGCATTTTCTTCGGGTGCCGATTTATCCGCGGGTATGGGAAAGGGTTTAAATCCGACTATTCCTGCTCACATGGTATTAGCTATGCAACAGAAACATAAATATTACACTTTAATTGAAGAATTTCCAAAACCTGTTATTGCTGCGGTAGATGGATATGCTTTTGGCGGTGGATGTGAATTAACTCTTGTTTGTGATATTATAATTGCTACGAAAAGATCATTTTTCGGTTTTCCTGAAATAGCACGCGGAATTTTTCCAGGAAATGGTGGTACTCAAAGAATGGCAAGACACGTGGGACAAGCAAGAGCTTTGAAAATGTGTTATTTCGGCGAACGCGAATCTGCTGAAACTATGCATGAATGGGGGTATGTCAGCTTTTTATGTAATGACGGAGATGAGTTTGAAACCCTTATTCATGAAAAAGCATCATTTTTAGGAAGTTCTGCTACTACGGGTTTATTCTGTATCAAGAAAGCTGTAAAATTCGGAACACAAGCATCTTTAAATGTAGGAAATGCGCTAGAGATGCTTGCTTTCGGCATAAATTCCGCATCAAAAGATGTTAGCGAAGGAATTGGGGCATTTTTACAAAAAAGGAATCCTAAATTTACTGGAGGGATGTAGTTTATCCTTTTTTCAGTTTTTCTTTTTTTTTTAATAAATTTTAATTATTACAAAAGTAATAATCCCTAAAGGTTTTAACGAAATGTATTTTGATCTTGACATTGTTGAGGAAATTAATGATAAGTCTTTTTTCTTAAGAAAAGTAAAAAAAAGTGATGCTAAATTTTTCTTTACTAGTTTGAATGAAAAAGATTTAATTGCTTATTTATCATTGGGACCTTTAGCAACTTACCTAGATTCTAAAATCTTAATTAGAAAATATTTAAAATTTTGGGACAATTACGCTCAATATAATTATGTAATTGAATTACGAGAATCGAGTGTAAAACGTATCGGTTCTGTTAATCTTTGGAATCTAAATTGGAGACATAATAGAGGAGAAATTGGCATTTGGATCATCCCATCTTGCTGGAATAAAGGATTTGGTGAAAGAGCCTTGAATTTAATTAAAAATATTGGTTTTCATCATCTAAAATTAAATCGTCTCGAAACTCATATTGATATTAATAATGAAAGCTCCACCCATCTTTTTAAAAAATGTGGATTTAAAAAAGAAGGGATTTTAAAGCAATATTTGAATTTTCATGGGGTTTTTTATGATGCCCTAGTGTTAGCTTGCTTAAAAAGTCAAAAAGATTCGTTAATAAAATCTAATATTTAATTTTAGTTTATTTTGAAGAGTCTTTTGAAAAATCTTTGATTAAATCGTCTAATTCATACTTTTTCTCGATAACTTTCTTAGTTAATTGTTCTTGCTCTATTTTTGTTTCTAATGAATTTGTGGTCACCATGTCAGGAGTTCCCTTTTGGGTTAAAGGTTTAATTAGCTCGGAATGGTGTTTTAGTTTTAGATCTTTTGAAAAAGTGCCGATGTTTTCATTATAGAGTGATTTAAAAGACGATTCTCGCCCTCTTATATATATGGAAGGAACATTTTTCTTTCTTAAAGATTTTTTATATTTTCGGACTTTTCTAACTGGTTTTGGATATTTTAAATACCTTTGGTATATAACTAGATAACTTATAAGTCCAGAAACTAAAATTATAGCAAGGATAAACAAGGCTATGAATAATGTTGGATCTTCTACTTCTTGTGCCACAGAAATAACGAAAATGTCAAAATCTTGTATATCATAATCATCACCAGCAAATCCCGAAATAGTAAATGTAAAATCTCCTAAGGGTAGATTTGGGATAGTAATTTCATATATTCCATCATTATTAGGATCTGCGAGAATTCCACTCGCCTGTTCCCAGCTAAATGTAACAATGGAACCTTTAATCAATCCTCCAAGATCAGTATTATTCAATTTTATTTGGAGAGTGATATCCTTCCCAACACTTGTAACTATGGTATTCGATCCTGATAACGTAACAATATCTACATTAATCTTTCTAACGTATAAGCTTATAAAAGCGTATTTAGTTTCAAGCAACGATGTTTGAGCTTCAATTGTTAATAAATTACTTCCAATTTTCATCCTATCTGAAGTATTCACAAGCACAGTATATTGCTCAAAAATTAAGCTTTCGTTTAAATCTTTAGTAATACCTACAGATATCAATCTAACTGTACCATTAGGGACATGTATACCCATTAAATCGAGATATTTTATGGTTACGTTTAACTCCTCCCCAACTATTGATTCTATACTAGGATCTAGAGTCATATCTTCTTTATTCAGGAATACTTGAAGATCATTTGTACCTATTTTATTAACTGTAATTGTTGGGGTTATTTTTTGCAATTGATGATCCACCGCTTGTGCTGTAATGGTTAAAAAATTAGTCCCAATATTAGAAACATTTGTGTTAATGATAAAGGAATATTGCCCTAAGGTTTCATTTTCAGTTAAAGTTCCTGTAAAATTCCCTGCTAATAATACTGTGGCATTAGGTACATGATTACCTGTCATGTTTAGATATTTTATCGTTATGTTAAGTTGTTGCCCCACAATAAGTTCAAAATTAGGAGTCAGAGTTCTATTTTCATTATTTAATATCAGCTGATAATTAGTCTCTATATCTGGAAAAATTATTGTATAAGAAATATTTAGGGTCACATCATCAATTGAAACTGTTATAGTGCGATTTAATCCAAAATTATCTGCTAAATAGAGTTGAATAGAAACATTTACATCATCAGTTATTAGGGAAGTGATATCAAATCCGCCTGATTTTGCTAATTGAAACGATGTGTTAGCAGTACTTAATTTTACTGTTTCAAAGTGTTGGTTATCATTAATTAATATTCTGAGTTCAGAATTTGGAGATGAACTAACCCAATCCTGATCGATTGTATAGTTGAAATTAAGTAATGCTTCATCTACTATTACTGTATCATTACTAAGACCACTGATTTTGTCTGCATTTTGATTCCATGAAACAGAAGTAAATATATCCATCCTTTTTTCATAAGAAAATGTTAAATTAAAGGATTTGATAAGTAATGAGTGAAATGTATCCAAATCCAAATCATTATAATTATCTTCAGTATAGATATCAATTCCTAAGGTAATTCCAAAATTAAAATTATCATATTCTAATGCTCTAGTTAAATAATAAATTATCCTAGATTTCTCTATTAAATTCATGAAAGTATCATCTAAGGTGGGAGCTAGAGTGCCACTACCATCATGTAACTGATCACCCTCTCCTAAGTTAACAGTTTGATAATAAGCCACTTCATTAAGATCTTCATAATTTAAATTTGAAATTTTTACATAGAATCTAGCATAATCATGATAAGTGTAAGACCAAGCACTAGTTCCTCCAGTACTTAAATCATCCAGAGGGGTTTCAACGTTAGTATCTGCACTTCCATTGACAATCGCACTTAAATTCACTGATGTAATAATGTATTCAGACATATTAACTGGCATACTAACATTTAACCTCCAATGTATACTTGGTCTATTTCTTGATTGATCAATATTTTCATCGTAAGTGTGATTAGCCATAACTCCAGTAATATCATTAATTTCATAATAGTCTGGTGTAATGAAATATGAATTATTATACGGACTCCATCCATCCCCAGGTTGAGGAACTCCCGAGACATTATTAAAGGTTGTATAGTTTCCTAAAACTTCAAAATTCGCTTGACCCAGACTCGTAGTTGCATTCACATCAGTATCATCTCCCAAGACTCCTAATATTGGAAACCAAACTGGTTGTATGGGATCATCAAAAGTCGTATTGTTTAACCATTGAGTTGTAAAGGAATCTTGAGCAGCTAATCCTAAGTTATTAATTTCATTGCTATTTTTTGAAAATGTAGAATTTTCTGCTAAATTTCTTATCATTCTATTAGATAATTGCATGATTAATGGCATACCTAATATTAAAATGATCAGGAGAATTACTTTAAAAAAAGTCCCAAATCTATTATTGAATGTTTTTATTGATTTCCTATATTTTTTTATCATATTCCCCAATTTATTTTTAAAATTTTTTTGTTCGAATAACTGCTTATCAGGTGTTTTGTCCAAGTTGCTGTTTTCAGGTATTATCTTTTTTTCTTTGCTTCCAATTTTAGTTTTGGAGACAACATTTTGTTTTACAAACGGTTTTTCAATTATGGATTTTTCAACACGTGGTTTTCCTTTCAGAAATTTAGAAGTTTTACTAATTTCCTTTTGGTAAACTGATTTAAAAATTGTTTTACGTTCTTTGATAGATATTTTTGGTGGGTTTTTTCTTTTAAGTCTTTTTCGGTATTTTCGAACTTTTCTGACGGCTTTTGGAAATTTTAATACTTTTTGGTATGCATAAAGATAACCCCCTATCATTATAGCACTTACAATTGCAATTATGGTTAATATTTGAAATAGTAATGCATTACCTTCTAGCCTTACTGCTGCGATTATTATCTCATAACTTTCAAAATTATATATATCGCTTCCAAATGCGTTGATGATTACTGAATGTGTTCCTTCTGGTACATTATTAAATTCTCCTTCATAGATTCCGTCTTGGTCTAAATCGGTAAGAATACCATCATCATAATCCCATGTATAAGTGACAATGGCACCTGTGATGTTTATATTAAAATCTGTATTATTAATATAAATTCTGACAAAAGCATAACCTCCTGGAGAAATCCTTATTGTATTAGATCCAGATAAAGGGGTTATTTTGGCATAAATTTGTCTAATCGAAATTCGAGGATTAATAATACTTTTTGAATAATCTGATGCTTGGGCATTAATCGTTAAAAGATTAGTTCCTAAGCTCAATTTTACTGTTGTATTTAAGATAATTGAATATTGTCTTAAGGATAAGTTTTCATTTAAAGTTTCAAAAACCCCTTCACCCGTTAATTCTACGGTAGCACCAGGAACATGTGTTCCAAATATATCATTGTATTTTACTGTGATATTAAGTAATTTATTAAGTGCAATATCAATACTCTTATCAGAAGTTTTATTTTCTCCATTTAAGAAAAGTTGTAAATTATCTGTAGTTACCTCAGTAACAATCAAGATTGGCACAATAATTCGTGCCTCATAATTAATTCTATGAGCAATTACATCGAAAAAGAATTCTCCCAGGATCAAATCAATTGCATTAATGATAATAGTGTATTGGCCTAAGGTACTATTTTCAGTTAAAACTCCCGTAAGGTTACCAAATAATTGCACTACCGCTCCTGGAATATGTATGCCTAAATTATCTGGATACTTAATAGTGATGTTTAAATTTTGATTTACTGGATGTTCATAAATAGGATTTAGGGTCTTATTATCTCCATTAAAAAATATTTGTAAATTTGTCTGTATATTTGGAAATGTAACCGTATAAGTAATATTGAGATAAACATCATCAATGGAGAGAGAAATCTTTTTATCCAGATTAAATTCGTCAGCAATATAAACTTGAATTGAGAAATTTATTTTAGAATTGTATGGAATTAAAGAAGTGACTTCAATTCCTCCTGATTTTGCAAATTGGAAAGTAGAATTTGCCTTACTAAGTTTTATTGTTTCTGAGATTTTAATATTATTAATATAAGCTCTAATTTCCGAATTTGGGGACGATCCCGGCCAAGTTTCATTGATTTTATATTTAAAATTAAGTTTTGCTTCATTTATAATAATAGTATCACCACCGAGATCACTGATTTGATCGCCATCTTGATTCCATGAAGCAGTAGTAAATTGATCTATTTTCTTTTCATAAGAAAATGTGAAATTTAAGGATTTAATGAGGAGAGAATACCATTTATCAAGCTCATATCCTCCATAATTATCTTCACAATCAATCTCTATACCCATTGTTATTGTAAAATTATAGGGATTTAGTTCGAAAATTTGATTTAATGTAAAAATTATATCGCTTTCGCTAATCGGATCCATGAAAGTATCGTTAAGAAAGTCTCTTGAAGAGTAATTCGCGTAAGTTCGTCCTACTCTACCCTCTCCCAAAATATCAGTCCTGAATGATGCTATTTCTTCATATTCTACATTGTTTAAGTCTGAAATTACGACATAAAAGAAAGAATGATCAAAAAGCGATGCATATCCTCCAATAATTGGAAGATCATTAATAGTTTCAATATCTTGGTCTGCTGATCCATTAACAATAGCACTTACAAAAGCCGAAGTTATGTTGTAATCTGACATATCAACGGGCATCGTTATATTTCTTTTCCATAAAACTCCTGCAAGATTTGCGGTTTGATCACCACCTGAGCCTTCGTAATATACATGTGAAACATTGAAACCGTATTGATTAATTTCGTGAGTAAGAGGTAGAGGTCGAATGGAATGATTAAACTCTGTCCAATCTTGAGCTTGGGGAGTACCATAAATGTCGTTGAATGTTCTTACATCTCCTAATACTTCAAGATTAACCTGCCCTGAACCTACAGTTGCATCAACATCATCGATATCTCCAGCTAATTCAGGATACCATGTAGGTTCTATAGGATCATTGAAATTAGGATTTTCAAGCCATACAACTGTTAGCGTCTCTTGAGCAGCTAATTGAGGTAGTTTAGGGTGGTTAAATTTTGTTCCTTCAAAATAATCATTCCAATTATTTTTAAAAGAAAAAAAGAAAATAGAAGATGATAAAATAACAATTACAATGCTAAAGATTAAAATATTTTTCTTTTTAAAATCTCTCAGAATCATAATTGGGTTTTCATTGAGCTTTTAATTAAAAACTTGTGTTTAAGGTTATATACCAAATTATTTAATAAATAATTTGCCACTTTGCCTTAAATATATTTGAAAGATATTCCTATATGAAATTCATTAGGAAATCATAATATATAAATTAAATTACAGTTTTCTTATGATAAAATGATTAGTACTATAATTGAGATGCTTTTCCTAAGGTATTTTGTTTTTACCGACAATTTTTTATACCAAAAAAAATATGATGGCTAAATACAATTAAATAAGTAACATTGGTTACTACGGTATTTAAACTTTTTATTGAAATTCCATTACGATACGATTATTACACTCCTTTCATTATTAGGAGTTAATAGAAATCGATAAGTCTTAAAACGAATGAATCTCTGTTTATATTTATTTTTTCTAATGTTCAGATGATTATGGTGATCCCTTTTCTGATTCATCAATCAGTTTGTCAAGTTCAACTTTTTTCTCAACAGCTTTCTCAGTTAGTTGATCTGGTTCTATTTTTTGTTCTAATGACTTATCAAGAATAAATTTTTGTTCCAAAGGTTTTACCATTCCGAGATGGTGTTTCAATTTTAGGTCGCTGGTAAATTTACCTAAATTTTCATTATAATGCGATTTGAAGGCATCTTCTCTCCCTATAATATGTATACTAGGGGCTGATTTACGTCTCAGCGATTTTCTATATTTTCGGACTTTTCTAACAGCTTTTGGAAATTTGAAGATGCGTTGATAAGCAATAATATATCCTACTAAAATTGCAGCTCCTATAGACACAACAATTAACAGCCCTAATAATACTCCTGAGTCTCCTGTTGGTTCTCTAACTACACTCAGAACTATCTCAATGGGTTCAAAATTATAATTCTCACCCAGAAAAGCATATATTGTTACTATATAAGTACCTTCTCGTAAATTACTAATTGTAGCTTCATACACACCATCGTTATCCGAATCTGTTAAATTTCCTCCTTCAAATTGCCATATATAAGTTACAGATGCTCCTTTAATTGTACCACCAAAATCTAGATTATATAGTATTACTTCTATTATTGCAAAGTCACCTGGTTTTTTTGATATCGTAGTTTCTCCAGACCTAGTTGTTACATTGGTACTAATTCGCCTAATATTAATATACATTTTCTGAACTGTGAATAACTGAAAATTGGCTCTTTCAGCAATAATAGTAAATATATTTAATCCCAAACTTAATTGATTTGTGTTAATAATGAGAGAATATTGTTCGAAAGTAGAATTTTCAATTAAAATGTCCTTAAACTCTCCATCTAATTGCACGGTTGCTCCAGGGATGTGGTTTCCTGTCTTACTATCAAAAAAGTTTACAGTTATATTTAAAAGTCTACCAATAGGAAGCTCTAAGTATGGATCAGCTGTTTTGTTTACTTCATTTAATATCAACGTACCCTCAGATTTTCTTTCAATTACTTGAATAAAGAATTCTATCAGTGCTGTTTGATAATTTTCTAACTGCGCAATTACAGATAATCTATTAAGTGTTTCTCCTAAAACCAATACAGCTATAGTTATATTATAATATTCTTGGATTGGATTTTCACTGAATTGCCCACTATCAATTAGATCGATTGTTGCCCCAGTAAGATATGTATCTGTAATATTATCAAGATATTTTGCTGTAATGTTTAATGTATCTGTTACTTCAAGCTCTATTGTATCACCATCGAAATATTGAGTACCGTTTAAAAATAATTGGATTTTAGTTTGTTTTTCTCTAATAATTAGTGATATTACTTCTGAAAAGAGTGTATAATTGTCTTTTTTAGCAGATACCGTCAAGAACTTAACTCCTGCTCCTATTGGTTCCATTTCTAGTGATACTTCATATAAATTAAATAATAAATTCTCAGTTAAATTATAGATATTTCCTGATTCAATTAGTCGGACTACAGCGGAGTCAATTAAGGCATTGGTTTTAGAGTCTTTATAGAACACTGTTATATTCAAAAATTCTCCGACAGAACTATTGTAAAATTGAGTTGTCAAGTACTTTGAGTTATTGATATAAATATCAAAATAAGTAGTCCTTTCTAAAACGGTAATTGTAATAATCCTAGATGCTAATGTATAGTTTTCTTTTTGGGCAGAAATTGTCAAGAAATTAACTCCTAATTCTAAGTTGTTAGAATTAAAGTCTAGTGAATAGTTGAACGGGTTATTTTCAGTGAAGTTTTCAGAAATTCCTATACCTGTAAGTTGTACAAGAGCAAGGTCAATAAAAAGATCAGTAGCACTATCATTGTATGTTATCGCGATGTTTAAAGTTTCATTCCATGGAATTTCTATTGCTATAGAATCTGTTTGATTTAGGAATATCTTATCAATATAAGAAGTTCTTTCTTGAACCTCAATTTTAAATCGAATGGATTGAGCAGTATAATTTTCTTTTTGAGCATCAACTGTTAAAAATGTATTTCCTAAACCTAATTCAGTTGTATCGATAATATAAGTATACTGTTCAAATATTAAATCTTCACCTAGAATCTCTGGAGTGCTTAATCCTGTTAAATTAACAATCGCGCCGCTAATATGGATACTAGGATCCAATTCTATGTCTTTATACGTTATTGTTATGTTCCCACTATTTCCATATATCATTTGGATAGATTTATCTAGAGTCTGGTTATTTCTATCTAAAAAAAGTTGCAAATCGGTTGCTCTTTCAATTACTTCAATATTTATCAGAATTTGAATTGACTCATAATATGTTTTGGAAGCAGAAATAGTTAAGAAATTATTACCAATCTGTAATTCCGATGTATGAATACTAACATTATAATGTTCCAAAGAATCATTTTCCGTCAAATCCCTCGGTACTCCCAATCCTCCTAATTGCACTGTAGCATTTTGTATGAAAGTATTCGCTAGATCTTTATATTTGGCCGTGATATTAACAGTTTTACCCATGGTAATTTCAATAGATTTTTCTAATGTTTTATTTATACTTTCTAAGAATAGATCTAATTTTGTTTCTGTTTCTATTATAGTTTCAGTATAAGAGATTAATAAGCTTGCATTATCGATTGATAACACAAATGTTTGATTTAAAGCAAAAGTATCTGCTATGTAGACTTGAATAGAGAGACTTATATTAACATCTTTTAAAATTAAATTAGAGACATCAAATCCCCCAACTTTTATATCTTGAAATGACGTATTCGCATTACTCAATTTGACAGTTTCTGTATGAACTCTATTATTTATATATATTCTAAATTCTGAATTGGGAGAAGTTGTTGTCCAATTCTTATCGATTTTGTATTTAAAATTCAAAGTAGTATTTATTATATCAATATTACTCCCTGAAATTTTATTTCCTACTTGATTCCAAGACGCTGCTGTATTCACATCAATTTTTTTTTCATAAGTAAAAGTTAAGTTAAGAGATTTGAAACGTAAATCCTCCCATTGATCACGATCAGTGTTGGCATTATTATCTTCAGAATATATATATATTCCTAAAACAATTGTAAAATTATTATGACCCGGATCAACTGCTAAAACATTATTTATGGCATCTATTATTGCTTGTACAGTTTTAGTATCAATGAAACCTTCCATTTCATAATTTGTGGGTGGACCCTCATTTCCTAAGTTTCTGGTTTGATTAAATGCAATTCTATATGTATTTAATTCATTAATGTCTAAATCACTTATTTCTACATAAAATTGAGCATAATCATAAATCACCCATTGATTCAAAGTTCTATCAGGACCCCAACGAGCCTGAGTATCACCTGGAGTGTCAACATCTTGATTAACAGTAGCATTTATTATTGCATTAAAAGAAGCTGAAGTAATTATATAATCAGACATATCTGGCATACTAACATTTGTTCTCCAATGCATTCGAGGTGTATTATAAGGTTGACCTCCACCATCTTCATTCCAATCATGCCCTAAATAACATCCATCACCATCACCATAACCCTGATTAGGTAAAATAACTAGTTCGGTTCTATTAAAAGCTCTCCATTCTGATTGAGTGGTACTATTTAGGATAACTTCTTTTTTCAATTCTTCACCATTAATGATATAATTGGCTTGATCTTGACTTGTTGAAAAATTAACATCTGTAGCATCTCCTTGAGTTGTATTATACCATGGATCTATAGGAGTTTCAAAAGTAGGATTGTCTAACCATTCTTCAGAATGCAATTCCTGTATAATGCCTTGACTCTTAAGTGCTAAATAATTATTACTATTCCGTTCATTATTCTGATTAAAATCTACTTTGTTTTGTTTAAAGAAAAAACTAACTATGAAAAAATTGGTTAACAAGGTGAATGTGATGATAATAAAATATGAGAACCGTTTTGCTTTATAAAATTTATTCTTCATTCTATTAAAACCTCAATTTTTATAATAAATTTAAATGTTCCTCAAATTTGGGTAAATGATTAATTGAATTAATTTCTATTCTTATTAAGAAATCTAATACTTATTTTAATATAACTTACTCTAATTTTTATATTTAACAATTATAAGTATAATCTTAAGAGGAAGTAATTTTGTTATTAATCTCTTTGTATTAATAAAACAAGTTATGAGGATTTTTTGACCTATACATCATATTTTTAGTTAAAAATGATAAGTCTGAATAAAACAGAAAAAGAGTATTTAAAGCATAATAAATACTTCTGAATCAGTATTCCTATCAAGAACTCTTTAATATTTCATCACTTCTCTAATAACTCTGGGATACTTCTAAACTCTCTGAAAAACAATAAAATATCCATTTAAACAAACTGAAGGATTTATGATAATTAATAATGTGGTGAAAATTCAAGGTTAGAATGATCATCTCAAATGTTTGTGTTTAAGAAATATCCAAATAGTCATCTGTATTTGGAAACGGTAATATTATGATTCAAGCCGAAATTTTCAGCTAAAAACACTATTATGTATTAATTTGAATAAACTTTATTTAAATGATAATAATACATAATACTTAAGAAATAATTATATTTATTTTATCTTATAAAAGATATTTATAGAATTTTAGAGGTATTTAAATTTGATCCAAGGTATTTTGACATTTCAGTTCAACATAAATCAGAAAGAGACCGGGGAAATCGAGCCAGAATTTGAACCAATTCAGTTGATATTGAGAGATGAGAACCTGGGCGAAGATAATTTCTCTGCGGTACTCAGCCAAAATGATATATTCGCTATCTTTTATCAACATACAACCGGGCTCTTTGGGGTAAAATATAGTTATACCAATTTTTACACAGGAAGACTAAAGGAAACCCCATATCAAGTTATTTCATATTTTAAGCAAGTAGCAGATGGTACACAATATTTAGCAATTTCAATTTTTGAATTAGATGATGAAATTGAAATTTTCGAGGATCTTATTAATGATATGGGAAGTCGGTTAGATACTATATTTGATAAACTGACTCGAGCAAAAAACTCAAAGCAGATCTCTTTAATCGAAAATATTAATATCCGGTTAAAAAATGAAATCAAATTTACAATTTTTCAAGTCGATAGATTATCTAACTTAGACAAACTTCAGAAGATTGCTCTAATCTATAATAGTAATGAACGATTGAAGATCTTAGAGGTTTTACGAGAACATCCGATTTCTAAAGGGGATTTAAAAAAAATAATAGAAAGTATGGCTGTTTCTATTAATGTAGATATACTTCTCCAACCCTTTTTAGAACTAAATATCATTAGACGGGATTGGATAAAAGGGGAAAAAGATAGAAAAACAGGTGAAATAAAACATCAAGGAGAATATTTATTCTTAGTAAAGGATATTATGATGGCTCGAATCCCAAATGAAAATTTATTAAATCATTTCAAGGATACAGAAAATGAATTATATCCAATATATCGACAAAAAGTAATTGATTATTTTTCAAATTATGATCCCTATACACAACCTCTAGATGAAATAAAGAAACTAGCTTCACTTCTCTTAAGTCCTGATGCTTACGATTTCTTTGTACTAATGCGACATAATCACTATCCACTGGACAAAATTCCAAAGATATTTTCAGAATTCGCAGTTACTGAGCTATTATTAGATGATTTGAAAGACCTAAATATCATTACTGAGATTATCGATAAAAATGACCGAAAATGGATTTGTCTACTTACAGAAATTAAGCCTTTAATAATTTTTCCAGAATACCTCCTTCCTAAGATTCGGACTGCTTATAAGAACCAAGATAATGATGGCGAAATTACATATGAAATTGCTAAGAAAGCTCTGAGCTTGTTAGAGATAACCTACCCTGAGAAGGTAGAATTTTAGCTTTATAAAATGTGAGAGGATAAAATTAAATGTATCTATTTAAAGACAAAGAAATAATTGAAGTCCCGATTAAGTGTAAATTCTGTTTAACAGAAATTAAATTTCCGATAACAGTTAAAGAATATCAAGATATCATGAAATTCCCTATAAAAAGGGAAAATATACATGGTGATCCAGAACATAAATTGACTGTTTTCATTAACATGAATTTAGAGATCGACAATTTTGAGGTTGAAGACTTTGCAGAAAAAGAAGAAGAAGTTGTATATTCGGAAGAATTAATAAAACAGGTTCTGGGTGAAATAGAGCTAACAGATGAGGAAATTGAATTATATTTTCGGACAACTGGACGTGAAACTGTTTCTCTTGGTGAAATTTCAATTTTAATTGGTAAATCGAAAGAAGAATGTAAAAAAATTGTAGATAAGTTCATTGAAAAAGGATTATTTAAAGAAATAATCGGTGCCACTCCTCATTATGCCGCATTACCACCTTATGCGGCTTTAGTTGCTCAATTGAGAAACTTTTCTACATATATCGCTGATATTAAATCAAAGATTCCTATTCAATTAGATGAATCTTTTGCTCAACTAAAATCTCAGGCTAAAAATATGGAAAACCTTAAGGATTCCAGTGAAGCGATGGTGGAATTAAAAGAAAAGATGCTTACTCAAATTCAAGCCCAAAAGAAAGAATTTGATGAAACGATTACCGCAATCGATCAAATCAAAAATATTTCAAAGGATATTTCAGGTTTAGGAGAAGTAACAAAAAGTATTTCAGAGGATCAAATTGGAAGTTTAACCGCACAATTCAATTCTCTTAATCAAAAAACATCACAGATTATAAAAAATCAAGTAAATGAGTTAAGAAATCAATTTGGAGACATTAAAAAAATTGTTACCGACAATTTACAGAAATTACGATTAGGAGTTATCCAACAAGCAGTAGGAGATATAATTGAAAAAGTCATAGCCTCTAGATTAAAGAATATTACCGACAATCTTAATGTGCAATTAAGTGTAAGTCAAACTGTATTTGCAGATGAATTAAAGAAACTTACTCAAGGTGTTGATTCTGAATTTGTTGAAAAGTTAAGAAGC
The DNA here is from genome assembly GCA_964486045.1 of uncultured archaeon. GTDB lineage: Archaea > Asgardarchaeota > Lokiarchaeia > Sigyniarchaeales > SOKP01 > Loki-b32. Next base: position 55,580 of record CAZALK010000017.1, on the reverse strand, counting down.
TCGATAGAAGATGCTGTCAAAAACATTGAGGGAATTAGCATTAAAACAGATGACGAAAAAGAGAAAACATTTTCAGAGATTATGGACAATTTTAATAAAGCAGCTAACTTGGCAGAAGAAAAAATTGAGGGTCTTTCTGGGGATATTTTTAAATCGTTTGGGAATGTTCGAGAAATTTTTTCGAAAGGAATTGTTGATACTCTAGATCATACTTTAGGTGATATATTAAATAGATTAGAGCTTAGTGAGAAAACTACAATAGAATTCTGGGAACAGTCAAAAAGGGCAAAGAGTGCATTGACTATGAAGGATATCTGGTTCATACGTTCCCCTGAAGCTGCCAAAGCTCATATTAAAGATGAAATTTCAAAAGCTAAGATGAGAGTTTTAATTGTCGCTCCTGATCTCTTAGATATAGATCTAGAAGCTATTAAAGCACGACCTTCAAGAATTAATTTTAGAATAGCTACTCACATTAATCCAGGAATAGCAGAGCATGAAGCGAGATTAAAAATATTAGATCAAATGGATAACGTTGACTACAGAAATAGAGCTTTGCAAAACTTATGGGGAATTAATAAAGACTATGAAGAAGTGATCCTATGTGTACTTTCAACTACCGAGTTTAGGGGGGAAAAGGTGACAGAAATTGCAGGAATTGGAAGTATAATTGAAGAACACATTAAAATTTTCGTTCCCGTGCTTGAGGACTGCTGGGTAAGCGCACGAAAGGAGATTATGAGAAAGATTAAGACTAGACTTTCTAGTGAACCTGTTCAAACCTTAGAACCAGTTCATTTAAATGAAAAACCACTAACGATCCCACCTGAAACTGAAAAACCCGAGAAAAGGATTCCTGAGGCCGCAGCTCCATCGTTTCTTTCATCTCAGTTCGATGAAGTAATGAATAATATTGAAAATAAGACAGGAATTGAGATTTCTTCCTCTTTAGAAAACTTTCAAAGTGAATTCGTTAAAATCAAGGGGTATAATAGCGTTTTAAAGAATATCCACGCTACTTGCAATGATTTGAAAAGCAAAACAGAATTACTTGATCAACCTGAAAAAGAGGAATTAAAGACTAATATGAAATTATGGCGTCAGAAACTGGATCTTTAATTTTTTACCTTATCATTAGAATTTGTACCTAAGATAATAACATAATTATTATTGAGTTCTTTATTACTTCATCTATGGTAAACGATTTAATAACACTTAAATCGGGTAAAGTAAATGAATACCTTCATCACATTGATGTTAAGGCGTACGGTCGCGAGAGAGCCATATCAGTTTTTATCGGGGAATTTGATGATGGATCTCTATTGATAGACTGTGGATCATCATTAGACATCAAAAATGGGTTAAGATATTTAAAAAAAAATAATATTCCACTCTCATCGTTTAAATATATCATCCCAACTCACCATCACTTCGATCATGCTGGTGGAATTTTCAAACTCTATGAGAAAATTAAGAAATATAACAAAGATGCGAAAATTCTTACAAATAAAATTACAAAGGAATTGTTAAATGACTTTAAACTTCATTTACAGCGTGGGATGAGAACATACGGTGACCTGGTTGGTGAAATGAAACCCATTAGTGATAAAGCCTTTAAAATTATAGAACCTATTGATAATTTTAATAATAAAGCCGAAAATCTCGAAATTATCGATCGATTTCACATCCATGGTTCTGAAGTTAAATTAGCCATATTTAAAACTCCAGGACACACTCCTGATCATCAATGTCCCGTTTTAATAAAAGATGGAGATATCGATTTTATTCAATATGGTGAATCCGCTGGTAGTATTTATCATGAAACAAAATTATTAACTATGCCGACATCCATGCCAATATATTATAATCATGAAAAATATATGGAAACACTTGATAAACTCATTGAGGTAGTTCCTTTAAACGCAGGTTTTGGACATTTTGGATTTGTGACTGGAAGAAGAAATATCAAAGAATTATTAATAGAACACAAATCTTTTATGAAACAATTCCGGGAAGAAATTATACGTCTATATAAGGAGAGACCTGAGACTAGATATGTATTAAAAAATATTAACTCTTTTCTAATGCTTCGAACTGATTTTTCTACGCCCCGAGTACCTGCTGTAACGGGAATGACCTTAGCAATTGTTTATGGAATGATGACTTCCTTAGGTTATCGAGAAATACCTAAAGAGGAATTATATTATTATAAGAAATTTTATGCTACTTTATGAAGTTTTTATGCCACTTTTATTATGTGTGGTATTTTTCCAAAACTTCTAATTTATTATTATCATAAAAACTCATAATGGATCGTAATAATGAAAAATTTGATGTTTGTATTGTTGGAGCAAGTATTGCTGGAAATTATTTGAGTTATTTATTATCTGAGACGAATTTAAAAGTTGCTGTCATCGAAGAACATAAAGAAATTGGTTTACCACTGCAATGTGCAGGAATAGTCTCTCAAAAACTAAGTAAAATAATTAAATTACCAAAAGAAGTTATATTAAATCGAGTAAAAGTAGCAAAAATAATCATACCTCAAGGGAAGTTTATCAAATTATCAAGTAATGAAGAACCATACATAATTGATAGAATTACTCTTGATCGTTTTTTCTATGAAAATGTGCAAAATAAAGAAAATATTCAATATTTTGTTGGTGAAAAATTCAAGTCTTTTAAATATTTTAAAGAAAATAACAAGAATTTATTATTGGTTAAGACTTCAGCAAGAATTCTTGAAACTAAATTGTTAATTGGGTGTGACGGGCCCCTTTCTTCAGTTGCAAAATTATTGGGGATTAAAAATAAAAATTTATATGCGAGTCAAATTCGAATTCCCGGTAATTTTGATGAAAATGAAGCTGCATTGTATTTTGATCCTAAATGGAAGGAATTATTCGGTTGGATTGTCCCAGAAGGAAACGGAACATTCCGAATTGGCTTAGCTAGTTCTCAAAACCCAAAAAGGAACTTTCAGATTTTTATTAATCAACTTAAAATAGATTTGAAAAAGAAGATAGATCAACAAGGTGGTCTAATTCCCTATGGTATGATGAACAAGCTTGCTTTTGATAACATTTTATTATTAGGAGACTCTGCATGTCAAGTTAAGGCCACAACGGGGGGAGGAATAATTATGCTGTTGACTGCAGCAAAATACGCGGCAAATTGTATTCAAGAGTGCATTAAATATGAAACTTTCTCCAAAAAAATAATTAAGAAATATTATGAATCCCCTTGCGTATCATCAATTGGAAAAGAATTAAAAATCCATTATTTAATACGAGCAATATTAGAAAGATTAACAACAAAAGACTTTAATAAATTTTTTAGAATACTAAGAACGAACAAGTTGGAGTATTTGATTAATATATATGGTGACATGGATTTCCCAAAAAGGTTTATCTTCAAATTATTAAGAAATCCAATTGTATTTTCCTTTTTGATTAGATTCATCTTAAGAAATCCTGACATCATTCTAAAATTCTTGAAGACTTTAACTATGTAATAAACTTTTATTTAACTTTACATTATTTTCAGGTCTAAAGCTCGTTTAATAGTGCGCACATCTAGAGGTTTAGTGTTTTGCAATTTATTGTCGGCTTTATATGACTGAATCAGCTTTACACCCTCAATATCCATTTCTGTTCTGTTCGTTCCCACCAATATCTTTTGAGGTAATTCAATTTGACCCTTTGTTGGACCTTTCGTCACAAAAATTTTCCTAGCATCCATAATTATTAAGTGTGGTTTATATCCTAAATTAATTTCTGCGACTTTTTCCGGCACGGTACGGCTCATATGTAATCGTATACGTTGTTTTCTTTCCATAAAACCAACAGCTATTTTCAATGCCCCTGTGTAATTAGCAACGAAATGGGTCTTAAGACATGGTAATAAGATAATTTTTATGTCAGGATCAATAATCCGCTCTGGGAACTTGACATTCTTTAGATAAGTTGCTCCCTGTGACTTTAGATCAATTTTCTTATAAGTGAAATCTTGTTCTGTTATGAGAGGGACATTTAATTTTTTTAACCGATCTCCCATTATTCCATTAATGACATCTTCCGTCTTTAAACGGAACATGGAGGATTCGATAATACTCACATTAGCTGTGAAATTCAGAACCATTTTAACAACTGTAAGGAGGAAATCTGGATCTGTGCTGGCGGGAAAGGGATCACCTGTGTTAAAATTAGGTTTCAAGAGCACTTGATCCCCCTCTGAGATAAAATTCTTTAAACCTCCGTGTGATTGTAGAGCGGTCTTAATATTATCTTCTATTGGCCCAATAGAAGCGTTAACCATAGTAATATTACTGTTTTCTTGCATAGGAATAATCTGAAACAATAAGTGTAGACTAATTTATCAATTCTAATATATTCTTATATTTAGATATTTGTACTTTTTATCAAAAGAGAATAAAGCTTTTACTTATTTTTTATATTTCACTCATAACAAAATTCTTAACATCCCCTACTCTTATTCATTATTATTTTAACTAGTAAAAAAGTTAATATTTAACTCATATATCTAAAACATAAATACTTAGTACTCTGCTTATGGATTTTTTCACACATATAGTTTTTGGGGCACTCATGTATCTCCTCTTCTTAAAGGAAATTACATATGATTACATAGTACTAGCAATGTTTTTTGCTGTTTTACCTGATTTGGATATATTCATAATGCCACTGAAAAAGTTTTTCAAGTCAAATTACCTTGAACATCGTGGAGGATCCCATTCATATATAACAGGTGTAATAGTATCATTCGTTATAAGTATTATAATCTCATCACTAACACAACGCCCATTCCTTATTAATTGGGTTATCGGAATAATCTTTTATGGGTTACATGTCTCATTGGACATACTTACGACTACAGAAATTCCATATTTATATCCCCTTTCTAAAAAGGAACTTAGTTTTTATGTAGAAAAAGCAGGTAGTCAATTCACAATGTTGAATTCCGTTATATTGATTATTCTTCTAATCTCGCTCTTTAATGCTTCTGTAACCTTCTATACTTTCATGGCAGTTATTAATATCTATACTTACTTTTATTTAATGTATTATCTCATTCGAATAGCTACAAAATTATTGGTAACTTCAAATCTTAATGAAAATGAGAAATATTTTCCAGGAGTGTTACCCTTTTATTTCATAGTATATGAGGTTAAAATTGCTGGAAATGAAATTTCGTTAGATCTTAGAAAAAAATCTCTTTTCTCAAAAAAGAATATTATTTATAATAAACAATCTGTCCTAAGTTCTCAAGAGATGATATTCTTCCAAAAGGGAAGAGAATCATTTTCTGAGAATTATTACTTTGCAAAATGGACCCCTTTACCGATATTTACTAAAAACGATAGAACATTTACGGTTAGATTTTTTTTTATAGAACCAATGATGCGTGGAAGAGCAATGAATATTCAATTTGATTTTGATATCGTAACCCAACAATTAATCAGGATGAAACGAGGTTATGGACGTATCCTAACAATTTAGGCATAATTATTTGGTTTTTCTTCACAATTTTCCTAGATAATAATTCTAAAGATTTCTCGGTCTATGAAGATTTTCGAACATTTGAAGGGAAATTACTTATTGAGGAGAATCAATACTTTTAATTCAATTTTCTTCTTTTAAATTTCTTCTCTCTTTAAGTGTGGCTTTGAGAATTAGATTTTCAATTCGTCTTAATGCAACCATATCTTTTTTTGGAATTAGTTCATAGACTTCCTCAAGATCTTCTAAGTTAATGAGCTTGATAAAATCACTATTCAATAAATATCGATAGGCCTCAAAATTGTCTTCTATTAGATATAAAACGATTTCTTTTTTAATGATTTTCTGTGCCCTGGTAATTCCCCTATCAATCAATTCTTTAAGAAGAGGATACCATAACCTTCTTTTCTCCATGAAAGCGAATTCAACGTTTTTGTCAAGCCAATCTTCAAACATTACTTCCAATTCCTCGTTTGAAAATAATCTAAGGTATTTTTCATTCAAGTAAAAAATAATGGTATTATAATGTCTTGATGCAATCCTAGTTGCAATGCTTTCTTTTAATTTAATAATGGCCTTTTTATCTCCTAAGAACGCCATTTTTTTGAGTAAGGGGATGGACAAGCTGCTGTGCAGAATTCTTAGATTATAGTCATGTTCATACCATGCTTGGAGATTAGAGCAATGACCAATAAATTCAGATTCAGGATCAATTAGATCATGATCTCCTTCATGATTTTTATCCATCTTGTTATATATCTCAAACGCTTCATCAATTGAGTCAATGTGATCAAACTTAGCAAAATCTTTTTGAGTGAGATTAAGTAGGAGATATTTGCATTGATGAAAGGGTTTCTCATCAATATAAATTTCAGTTTGTCCCTCTATTAATTTTAGCGTTAGATGTTTATTAATCCTATATTCTTTCTTTTCTGGGTATACTACCTTTTTTTCAATCACCTCTTTATCCCTATTAAGTACATATCTCATGTCCGCTAATCTTTCTTTAACTTCCATTGATTTTAGGTTAAAAATATCAAGAAATTCTTGAATTTCATCTCCTTGGTCAACAGATACAATTTTACATCGATGATAACGAGCATCCTTCATTAAATCTTGTTGCAAATCTCGAGCTATTCTAGAACTTATAAATCTCTTGTTTATCGGTGATTTGGCGCCTTTCCAGATGAAGATTCTCCTTAAATCTTCTCGAACTAGCACTAAGACTTGCTCTGGATAAAGATACTGTGCTAAATCCTTCTCAGAGAAAAAAATTTCTTTCCGTTCCCCTGTATCTTCCAGTTCATAAGCAAAGAAGTACCTTAATTCAGCCATATCAAATATATGAAGCTAAAAATAATATTTAAATCCTTTTATTATGATAAATTCTGATTTCTAATGTCTTTATTCGAGGAAATTTCTAAGAAATTTTTCAATATTTGCATTCCATGGGGCTTCATTTTTATCGATTCGGGATGAAATTGAACTCCTTCAACGGGGTATTGTTTGTGTCTAACTGCTATGATTGTTCCGTCATCCGCAGTAGCCGTAATCTTAAGATCTTGAGGGAGTGTACTCTCTTTGGCAGCCAGTGAATGATATCTAATAACTTGTAGTGGATTTGGAATATCTTTGAAGATCGTTTTTTGGTCATGGAATATATTTGATTGTTTTCCGTGCATTGGACCTACTTTCGCTAGTCCTACATATTCTAAATCTTGATCTTCTCCAAATGATTCAATTATTGTCTGATGTCCTAAACATATCCCTAGAATTGGTATTTTATCGCAGAACTCCTTAATTATCGGAATTACATTACCGGTTTCATATTTAGGATGGCCTGGTCCGGGTGAAATAATAATTTTATTGGGGTTTAAACTTCTTACTTTATCAATAGTTATATTATGGTCCTCAACGATAATATTAGAGTCTGATTCTAATTGGCATATATAATTCACCAAATTATAAACAAAACTATCATAATTGTTAATAAATAATATATTCAATTCTCTCTTGCCTCCGCTATTTTGATTGATTTTAATACACTATACAATTTGTTGTGAGTCTCCCGGAATTCATCATCTGGTTGACTATCTGATACAATACCCCCACCAGCTTGAGCAAAATATGTTCCATTTCTCCCAAACATCGTTCTGATCGCTATTGCAAACGCCATATCACCATTGAAACTAAAATATCCTACACCTCCCCCATATGGTCCCCTCGATTCTGTCTCTAATTCTTGAATTATTTGCATTGCTCTCAGTTTGGGCGCGCCAGAGAGCGTTCCCGCAGGAAAAATACTCTTTAAAACTTGATACCCATCTAGAGGAGTCTTGCTCTGGACTTTACTTACTATATGTTGAACTTTCTGATATTTCTGAATGGTCATTAACTCATAGGTATCAACAGTTCCGGGGTATGAAACTTTTGCGAGATCATTTCGGGCTAAATCAACCAGCATAATGTGTTCCGCTTGCTCCTTAGGATCATCAAGCAACTCTCTTTCCAGTTCCAAGTCTTCTTTTTGTGTTTTGCCTCTCCGAATAGTTCCTGCAATCGGTACCGTGCTCAAAACATCCTTATTCTTAGAAATTAACGCTTCTGGGCTACTTCCAATTATCTTCACATCATTAAAATTGATGTTATACATATACTGCGACGGATTAAGGACTCTGAGTACTTCATAAATTACCATTGGGTCAACCTTACTCTCAGTATACAATCTTCGAGAAATGACAGCTTGTATTATATCCCCATTATAAATATGTTCTTTAGTTTTTTCAATCATTCTACCATGGGCCGATTTAGACGTATTTGATCTAAAACCAGATTCATCAATTTCGTCAATATCCATTGAAATTTCTTTACAATCATCTGGAGTGCCATGTTTTTTAAAGAGGCTTAACTGATATCTGATATCTTTGTCTTTTGAATAATCATCAATGCTGTTATCAATCATAAATAATGCATTCGAGCTATGTGAATATACCAATACTTTGGTAAAGAGCGCCATAAGAATGTCGGGAAATTCACTAGAGGATTTATACCCAACATATGGAGCAACTACATCATATCCAATATAACCAAGCATTCCACCATAAAAAATATTTCTTGGAAATAGCTCTGTAAAGGGTAAAGTAGAATATGGTGTAAGAGAACTCAGAGTGTCAAGGGCTACCATGTTATATTTAACATTGTCCTTAAATGGTAATGGATTATATGGTCGTTCTTGTGAAGGATCTTTAGATTCAACATACTCTTTAATAACTTCTCCTCTCTCTGTAGTTATATCATAAATCTTAAAATTCTCACCGTTAACCTCCAACATAAAATCAGGTTCCATAGCTATAAAGCTGTAGAGAGTTTCTCTGGTATTTGCTGATGTAGATTCTAATAAAGCATGTTTTTTCAGGTCATATCTTTTAACTAAATACTTATAAAATGTAAAAATGTTATCTAATTCTCCAATCTTTTCTATATGTATATCAAAATCCATTTTTCTCCTCTCTATTCAATAATTTAGTCTTAATTAATAGCTTTTTTAATACTTGAAGCAAATTCCACTATCTCTTGCTCTAATTTTTTTGAATTGTTTATGTTTTTCTTAATTATGTTTACAATCGCAGAACCAATAATGATACCATCTGCTCCAGCATCCACAATTATTTTAGCATGCTCGGGTTTAGAAATACCGAATCCGACGAAAATTGGGAGTAATTTGTCAGTTTTTTGCTTCACATTATTGATTAAATCTTTTGTAATTTGGGAAACTGCATCTCTCTCCCCAGTTACTCCCATTACTGATATTAAATATATAAAGCCTTTTGCTACCTTTAATATTTTTTTTAACCTATCTTCAGTTGTAGATGGAGCTACTAAAAAGATAAGGAAAACGTCATATTTCTCACAAGCTTCTAAAGTCAGGTCAGCTTCCTCAATCGGGAGATCTCCAATAACAATCCCGTCAACACCGCTTTCTTTTAACTTTTTGATTGTGTTATCCAATGATTTCTCTAAAGAATCGGCTCCTTGTATTAAGATATTGTAATATGTTAAAATGACTATAGGTTTTTCTGTAATCCCTCTTAGATCGGCTATAGCTTCAATAGCTATATGCGTATTAATCCCTGAGCTAAATGCTCTAATATTTGCTTCCTGGATAGTTGGACCATCAGCAATTGGGTCACTAAAAGGAATTCCAATTTCAAGAATATCTGCAAATGGTTCTATTTTTTCAGCAAGTTTCTTGAATTGATGAATATCTGGATCCCCTGCAACTAAAAATGGCATGAAAAACTTTTCGTCTTTATGTTTATTGCCATTAAATAATTTTTGAAGCCTATTTGGACCATTCATTGCGTTTTGAACTCCATATGTTTTTTAATTATATCCAAATCTTTCGAACCGCTTCCCGATAAATTAACCACAATGATATCGTCTTCCTTAAATTCATCTTTTATTTTATCTAAATATGCAAGAGCATGAGAGCTTTCGAGAGCAGGAATAATACCTTCTTTCAAGCTTAATTTTCTAAAAGCTTCAAGAGTCTCTTTATCTGTAGCTTCTCCAACTCTTAATCTATTTACATCTTTCAGATAGCAGTGTTCTGGACCGACTCCAGGATAATCTAACCCCGCGCTTATTGAGTGTGTTTCTAAGATGTTTCCGTATTCATTCTGTAGTAGATACATCAATGATCCATGAAGTACACCCTTACGTCCCAAACCCAAAGCCATTGAATGTTTCTCAGTGTGTTTTCCTTCTCCTGCAGCTTCAACACCTATTAATTGAACATTATTGTCATTAATGAAATCAAACATTATACCAATGGCATTACTTCCCCCACCAATGCAAGCAATAATGGCTGAAGGTAATTTCCCCTCATGTTCTATAATTTGTATTCTAGTTTCTTTACCAATGACTCTCTGAAATTCTCGTACCATCAAGGGGTAAGGATGAGGACCTACTACACTCCCCAATAAATAATGTGTATCTTCCACATTGGCGATCCAATACCTAAGACCCTCATTTACGGCATCCTTTAACGTTCTTGAACCAGACTTGACAGGAACCACTTCAGCTCCAAGCAGTTGCATTCTATAAACATTGTAGGCTTGCCTTTTAATATCTATTTCACCCATAAATACTTTGGTCTCCATTCCAAAATATGCACCTGCTATTGCCGTTGCAAATCCATGTTGCCCTGCTCCTGTTTCTGCTATGAGTTTCGATTTTCCCATTTTCTTTGCTAGGAGTGCTTGCCCCATAACATTATTAATCTTGTGTGCACCACCATGATTTAAATCCTCCCGTTTTAAATAAACCTTACAACCCATATCTTCACTTAATCTTAAGGCGTAATATAAAGGTGTTGGTCTTCCACTATAGTCTCTTAGAATTGTCTCAAATTCCTCTTGAAAATCTTTATCTCTTCCATATCTATTGAAGGCTTCAGTGAGTTCAGTAAGTGCAGGCATTAAAATTTCAGGGGCAAACATACCACCAAATTCCCCAAACTTTCCTAATTCATTTGGATAGTTTCCAATGTAGTCCATTATTTCTAATCACTCAAATTTTTTTTTAAATTATTAATTTTAGTTAAAATAAATTTAATCCTATTAGGATCCTTAACACCTACCTCAAATTCTAAAGAGCTACTTATATCAATTCCGTAGGGTTTTAACACATCTATTACTTCTCCAACATTTTCAATGCTGATTCCCCCAGCAACTATTATCCTTTTATCAGAGTTTTGTCTTATAATTTTCTTAACAATTTCAAAATCTAATTCATTACCTTGACCCTCACTATTGTCAATAAGAAATGCGAAAACCTTATTATTTAGATTATTTATCAGCTTCATTGTTGAATCTTTATTTGCTTGATTAACTTTTAGTGCGAGGATCACTTTCCTTTTATGCTCTAATGAGAGTTTTTCTAACTCATTTTCATCAAAATTAATATGAATTTGAAAATAGGATGCATCGAAATCATCAATTATTTCTTCTAATTCATGAATACTCGATGGTTTAAGCACAATTACAGTTGAAATTTTATTTTTTATTTTTTTTAAAAGAGCCTTTAACTCCATATTTTGTAAGTTTCTCGGAGATTCAGGAACATCATATATAAATCCTACCGCATCTGCACCATTTTCTATGCAAAGTAGCACATGTTCGTACTTCTTTAACCCACAGATTTTTACGTATTCAATCAATTTACCCCACGTAATTCTAAAATTTTTTTCTTAATATTGTTAGATTGCATGATTGATGACCCTATTAGAAAAGCATTAGCACCTGTAGGTTTTATAAAATTAATATCTTCAATAGAATTTATCCCACTTTCACAGATGATTTGGGTTTTTTCTCCAAATTCTTCCTTTAATTTTGGTATAATCTCTTTTGAGATCCTCAAATTAATATTCAAGGTCTTCAGGTTTCGATTATTAACTCCAATCAGTTTAGGTTCGTAGCCCATATCAAATAATTCTCTAATATCGATTATTTCTTCCACTGCATGAATTTCTATTACAGGTTCTAGATCATGATCAATAGCTAACTTATACATCTCCTTAATATTACAAATTGAGTTAATTAAAAGAATATTAGTTGCTCCAATCTGTGCAGCGATCTTGAATTGAATAGGAGTAACAACAAAATCTTTCATTAAACAAGGTAATTTTGTATTCAATACAGCTAACCTTAGATTTTCATATGATCCATTAAAATAATTAGGTTCGGTTAAAACGCTCAATCCAATCACCCCCGAACTCTCCATTTCCATCGCTATTGATTTTATATTAAAAGATTTTCGAATATCTCCCAAAGTAGGTGAAGATAGCTTAATTTCTGATATTATTGATGTTTCGGAATTATTTTTGATGGTTTCGCTTAAAGATTTTCGATTATCCCTAAGACTTTTACCTTTTATAGATTCCATAAAAATCAAGTCTTTTTCAATGGAATTTTTCCGTTTTTCAACTATCTCGATAATTTTATTGGAGATCATTTTTTATTTCCAAGCCTATAAATAACTCTTCAATTTATTATTATTCCCACCAGTAATTTCAATGAAACTTTCAAGCTTTTCGAAAGCTTTACCTGACTCTATCGTGTTTTTAGCGATTGATATACCTTCTTCAAAGTCAGTCGCAATGCCCCCACATTTTAACGCTAAAGCTACATTCATCAGAATTGTATTATACTTAGCTTTAAAATCTGGTTTTTTTAATATTTTTAAAGCAATTCTAATATTATCATCAAGATTTCCTGCTAGTAAATCATTTACGGAGCAATCTGGGATTTTAAAATCTTTATTAGTAATTGCATAGGTTTCCATATTTCCATTATACGATTCAGTTATATAATTTATTCCCACTGGCGCTAATTCATCAATACCGCAAGAGTTATGTATCGTATAAACATGCTTTGCTCCTAGATCTTGTAATACTTTTGCCATAACGGGTGCCAAATCCTTACGAAATACACCTAACACATGATATTTAGCATTAGCAGGATTAGTTAAAGGTCCTAGTATATTGAATACAGTTCTTATCTTTAGAGCTCTTCTAGTTGGCATTACATACTTCATTGCAGGATGAAAAAGAGGAGCAAACATAAATCCTAATCCTATTTTCTCAATACAATTCTTAACATCCTCAGGTGGTAAATCTATCTTTACACCTAATCCTTCTAATAAGTCAGCACTTCCACATTTACTAGTCACGGCTCGGTTCCCATGTTTTGCTACAGAAACACCAGCTCCTGCTACTACTAAAGCTGAAATGGTACTTATGTTAAAGGTTTTTATTTTATCTCCCCCAGTCCCACAAGTGTCTAATAATTCACTGTCGACACTTGGTTTAATAACATTTGCGAATTCTCGCATTATTCTTGCAAAACCCGTAATTTCTTCAATTGTTTCACCCTTCATTACTAAAGCAGTTAATAAGGCACCTAATTGAGAATCTTTTGCCTTTCCAGACATTATCTCACTCATAACATCTTCTGCTTCCGTAGTTGATAGACTTTCATTTTGAGATATTTTTTTTATTGCATCAATTATTTTTTCATGTGCTTCTGACATTTTAAACAAACTACTCCATGTTTTACTCTTTTTTTGTGTTTCGTTTCATAATTGGGTGTCAATAATAAAAACGCACAGTAAAGAAAGCAAAATAACTTTTTGTTAAGTTTTAACAAAAATAATAAAAACGAGAGATATCGATATGATCTAAACCAATGAAAGGACGTTATCTAACGCCAAGGCCACTGCCAACGCCAAGCAGAAGATTTTACAGTTGCCATATTTAAAATCATATATTTTTAGTTATAAAAACAAAAGAATATTCTTATTTATATCTTATTCTAGTTTTCTTACTTTTTCTTAATTCTTTCAAAGGTAAAGGATTTGCTAGGCTCAATCATAGAGTAAAGTATCTATTCGGAAACTCCTATACTTTATTTCATTTTTCTTCAACTCTATTTTTCTTAATCCAATTTATAGCAAAGTCAATCAATTCTCGTTGGGATAATAAACGTGCATCAGCTAATCCTACTTTCTTAGGTTTGTATTGATTTAATGTCTCGAAATCCTGACCAATTTCTTCAAAATCATCAGGATTAAGATCTAATTCCTTCCATACTACCCATTTTCTCTTCCCATTTTTCATTATTGCTGAGCCTGTAGGTTGGTATTTTTTACCGTAGTAATTACTTCGGTATTCTGCGAGGTGTAGTGAAGAATTATTTGAGTGAATAACACCTAGTAATAAGATTTGACCATCTAAGTCATAGATTCTTGCGAGGGGAGAACTTTCACCTAAATCTGACTCAAGTGTATGATTTTTTGTTATATTTTTAGCTTCTTTCCCCCATGCTGCAAATGAAGATAAAGGATGGTTACTACGATAAATTTTTGGAAAGGTACGAAAAGTCTCTACAATTATACCCATCTTTCTCGTAGGAGATATAATTGGATTAAAAGCAGGCGTATTTTCGCGGATTATTGGCCACCAATCCTTGGGTACAGGAGGATTTTCCCACGCTGATGGTTCACTGTTTCCCGAAGTAAACGCAGGCATAATTAAAGTTCCTTTCTTTGTTAAAACCTCCATTATAGCGCGAATTACAGAAACTGGGCCACCAACCGTCCAACCTAACTTACTTAGAGAGCTGTGCATAATTATAACAGCTCCTGGTTTTATTCCAAGAGCTTTAAAATCACGTTTTAAAGTATCAATTGTGTTTGGTTTATTGGATTTTTTGACGACTTCAGATTCCCCTTCAATGTTCTTCATTATTATGTATCCTAATTTGATAAACCTTAATATAAAAAAAGGAACGTAGGTTAAGTATTTTATAGAATTGATCCGAATGTAAATGGTAGTAGTTGTCCTTCAGAGAAGAGAAACATATAGGTTTTCTACTTAAACAACCTTGAAATTCTTTACTAGCTATTTTTTCGTTAATTCAGGATGATTTAACAATTCTAATGCAGTTAAAAGAATTATTTTAGGGATTATGATTATTCCGTTATATCCTATGCTTATTGAATTTATTTCGAAATAAGAAGAATTGGATTATCATAAAATTTAATAGCATTGGTATGATTTCTTTTAAACAACTAAATTAATTTAGGTGTATTGATTGAGTGAAATTTCAATTAAGGATGGTTTTATGTATGGCGGGTGGCGAGCACCAAAAAACCTCTGGACAGGTATGAAAACGTCAATTCATGATGATTCTGTTGCAAAAAGTGTTGGAATGCGTGGAGGAACGATTCCCGGAACGATCCATCTTAGTTTATTCGCCCCTTTAATGTTAGAAATGTTTGGGCAAAGATGGTTTGAAAAGGGATCTTTGAGTGTATATTATACATATGCAACAACTCATCTAGAAGAAGTAAGAGCAGTAGTCAAATTGCCACCTGATGACTCTAAAGATGTTCAAGTGGAAGCTCGAGTTGAAATGCCAAGTGGGCAAGTAGTTGCAACAGGGACAGTAGCCGTAGGTGAACCTGAAGAAAAATCTTACATTCAGGCTTTAGATCTTAAAAACAGCAATTCTGAGGATTTACGCATTTTAGCAAATTTCAAAGTTGGAGACGAGCTCCGATCAAGGGATATTTTATTAACTCAAGAAGCTGCCACTAAGGGATTACCCTCAATAACTGATCATCTCGATTATTACAAGGGAAAGTCACCATGGGGAAATTCAATTCTCTCTCCAACCGCTTTATATACTGTCATGGCTCTAGGTTCTTACAGTTTAGATGCCGAACGGGTTAAAGCAGTACCCTTCTATGGTGCTACAGAGATTCGTAATATTAACGGTCCAGCATTAGTAGGTGTTCCGTATATAGCTACTGGAAAGGTAATTTGTGTTGGTATAAGTAAGAGAACAGAATACTTCTGGCATGATTCTTTTCTCAAAGAAAAAGAAAGTGGAAAACTAGTTACCTCAATACGTCATTTAAATCGCTTCATGAAAGCTGGATCACCACTTTACGATGAAAATAAATAGTAATCCACTTAGACTACATTAAAAACCAAGATATAATCTTTATTTTGTTATTTTTTCTTTCCTATTTTTCCTAAAGATTAAGGAGGTATCATTGAGAAAAAGGCTATTTGGTTAAATATTAAATACCACGTTATCATAAAAGCAACCGTAATTATTGTTGATACTAATCCAAATCCTTTTATACCTTTTGGTATGCCTAAACCCTCTTCATTTTTCCTTTGGATGAAAGCTCTTATCATCGCAACAAAATATATTAGTGTGACAATTAATGCTACTATCCACAAAAACAACATGAACAGCGATAATGTGTATACCGGAAAACTATTAAGCCATATCCAAAACTGAATGATTAAGTAGGTAGGAATTGAACCATAAATGATTGTTGTGAGAAAAAATAAAAGCCCCCAGAGCACACCTTTTAAGGAACGAGATGTCATCTATTAAGGAAATTTAATATAATTTAAAAGATTTGTTAAGCGAACATTAAATAAAATTGAGTCTAGTTATAATATTACAAAATGTTCTTAATCATCCATCGAAGGGCTTTCATAACTTTCTGATCTTCTTCTAAAATTTTGATAGGAAAATACTTGATCCTTCTTCCATTTTCTTTTAATCTTTCTATTTCAAAAGTTTTATGAATAAATTCTGTTTTGTCGTCATGATCATGTCTAAATTTGTTGCCAATTATTAAAATAGGGATTGAATCTGTATTAATTTCAACAGATTTATCCTCGATAATTTGAAACATATTTTTAGTTTCCAGAATTGAATTCTTATCGGAAATTTTAAGAACCAAAATCAAACCTTGTGCGTGTTTTAAGCAGTCTTCATAGGAATCAAAAGCTTTACACCCAAACTCACATTTAACTTGGTCAAAATATAAAATCTCAAGATTTTCAATTATAATCTCATAAATTCTTGTAGGTATGTCATTATTTTTTATATTTATAAATTGTATTAACTCAATATTTTTTAGTAAGGTTTTTTTTCCTGTTTTTGTCGCTCCAACAATGAATATCTTTTTAATCTGTTTTTTACTTTTAATAGGAGTTTCTAATCGATATTCTGGGGTTAATTTTTGAAAATATTGATTGTAGACCTCCAGAAAAGATATTTTAAGTTCTTCATCAGCAAAATTTATAACGTTCTCTTCGGAGAGTCCATTCTTTTTCACGTGTAATAAGGAGGTGATTTCATTTAAGTTTTTTATATCCTCTGCGAAATCTTCTAGAATTGGCGTTTTAGAGTCTAAGTACTTAAATACATCAACTATTTCGTCCTTAAAAATGGCAGTTTTTATCATAAAGGTGATCATTAACAAATCTTTCCCACCTCGCGCGAAATTTGAATCTATATAGAAAAGATGATTCACAGTCTGATATTTTCTGTAAGCAAAGATAAATGTACCTTCTTCCTCATTAAATTCAAGAATTCTATCTAAATCGGGCGCACCTACTATGTCTGTTAAAGGTTCGTTACAATACAATTTAGAGGGTCCGATCACTTGGTCAAAATAAGATACGCAAAGGATTTGGTCTTGAGACATTTTTCTTTCTTCATTCTACAATATTATGAATAATAACTGAACTTTTCATTGAAAAAATAAGCTTCCTTCTAATTTAAAATTTATATTTATATTTTGAATTGAGTAGTCTTAGGATGCGAATATTAAAAAATTTGATAAAAAAAAATTATAAGATAATTGGTTAATGAAGAAATCCCATAATAAAGCTAAGCCCGCTTTGATAAGAAGACATTGTACAGATTAGCAACGTGAAAAAAAGTGCAATAACAATAGCACCGGCTATTATATTTCCGCTCTTCTGATAAATGATTGTAGAGAAAGCAGAGATCAGTAGAAACATTGGAATCGCTAAAGGTAGGAAGGAACCAAAGTAGAAAAAGCTATTCATAACAAGAGAAATAATAAATAGATAAGTAAACCAATACAAAAAGAGAATTCCAAATTGTAATAACGAGACTTTCACAAGATCTTTAATCCCTCGATCGAATTTGTTTTGTAGAATTCCCTGTACCAGAAGGCTAAAAACCATGAAAATAATGAAAATAATTGGAAAAACTACAAATAACCAAGGTATTTTCACAAGTGAAGGAATAATTCCCATGTAATTTAACCCACCTGAAAGATAGATGATAATGATGTTGATAATAGCTAAAATTATCCCAAGTAGAAACTGTCGAATTATATTATTCCCAGATCCTTGAAAGGGTTTTTTCAATATAGAAACTAATGGCATCTCAATTTTCTTTCCTAGTCTCCATAGTAGGATTAGAAATCCGAAAGCCTGCCCAAAGAGAAGGGCTGATACAAATCCAGCAATAGGTACGTATAATAGGAGTATAATAGGGACAAAAATAAGAATCCCAGGTAACCCTAGCAACAGAGAATATACCAGTGTTTTTGTTGATAGACTTCTTATTGAATCTCCTTCTAATTGTATTTTAAAGACCTCATTTTCTTTTGGTTTTACCAGTAACTTTGAGAGTGGATCCACCATCAAAAGGAAGAATCCAAACCCACCAAGAAGCTGTATAAATAATATAAGAAGTCTAATATTTGCATAAAAGTTCTCATCAATAGGTTTCACATCAGGAAACGTATTCATTACAAAATTCCTAGTTTCTCGTATGGCATCAGTATCCCAATCGGCTAATACATGGTTAGAATTATCATCAAGATAAATCATTGAAGCATTGCCCTCTTGAAAACTACCATAAAGCTTATTCACATCTAAATCAAGGATGGGTATACCTGTGTAGCTCGACAATCCAATTTTGAGGTTTCCTGGCGTGATTAATTCATCGTACCGACCAAGGATCATGAGTATATTAAGAGGATCGATCGCGGTGCCTTTCCGTACTTCTCCTGGTAACCATGTTGCTGCACCAATAAAGCATTTGAAATCCGTGGATGAGTTAACAACTTGTATTCCAGGAAAACTACCCATAGAAAAGCCAAAATATCCAAGGGAATTTGTATCAATATCAGACCTTGAATTTAGGTAAGTAATTATCGCATCAATGTCACTTGTCAAGGACCCTCGATCAAGGGTTCCTGTACTTTGTCCGTGCCCCCTAAAGTCGAAAGGAACAGCAACGAAGCCAGCAGCAGCAAGTTCGATAGCATAGCCCTTCAACATTTCCTTATTTGACATTACACCATGACCTAGGATCACAGCTTTTTTATTTAATCCCGATCTTTTTGGCTCAAAAACATTAAATGAAATTGTAACACCATCATCAGTTTGTACAGTTTTTCCGTATGTGCTTTTTACACCGATAGGAACAATTAATATTAAAACTGTCCCTGTTATGAAAATTGTTAGAAACAAGGCAATTGACATGATTTTTTTTCTGGTGATCTCAAGTTTATTCATTTCTGTCAATTATCTGAAGATTAGCTGATTGTTAAATAATTAGGTCTTTTGATTTATTAACTTTTTATTTTTTTATATTAAGAAAATAGAGAAAAGATTATTAATCTCAATTTCCATATTTTTTTAAAAACAAAATGAGTTTATATTTAAAAACTAGAGGTGTAATTTATGGGTGATTTTAAGAAGATGGAACAAGCGTACAAAGCATCTTCGAAAATTCTAGAGAAGCGAATGGGTAAAGAACGTCCATTGGATTTGGAGATATTGAAAGAAGTAAGTGATTCTTCAATTATAATCGTCGCTGGATCCTATGATAAAATTGAATTAGTGTTAGACCTAATAAAAGTTCCTTTTGTTTTAATTCAACCTGATGAGGTCGGGCAAATCGAACTAAAACCAGACCAAATCTTAATAATTAATTGTCCAGGAAACATTTATGAAGAGGGCTTAAATAAAGTCCAAACTTTTGTTAAGCAAGGAGGTTTTCTTTTTACAACGGATTGGGGCCTTCTTAATGTACTGGAAAAAATTTTTCCTGAATATGTAAAATATAACCAACGACCAACTGGTGATGATTGTGTTGCCGTTCAAGTCGTAGATAAAACCAATAAGTTTTTAGAAGGATTATTTAAAGCCGATGAAGACCCAATTTGGTGGTTAGAATCTTCCTCGTACCCAATCGAAATTCTCGATAAAGAAAAAGTTAAAGTGTTGGTAACCAGTGAAGAAATGGAACAGAAATATGGGGAAGCTCCAATAGTAATTACTTTTGATTTTGGTGATGGCGGAACTGTCTTACATATGACTAGTCACTATTATCTACAGAGAGCAGAATTGAGAACAGATAGGCAAAAAATGAGTGCCCAAGACTACGTGAAATCTGAAATGGCGTTCTCTGATACTGAAGCTGAAGAAATAGAAAAAGACTTGGAGGGTTTAAGCCTTGGTGAAGCAGAATCCGCATATACAACTACACAATTCATAAGTAATGTGATTGTAGAACAACAGAAAAAGGTTAAAAACCGTAAGAAAAAGAAAAATAAGGAGAAATGAACGATTTCCCTAATATAGTAAGAAAAAATTTCCACATTTCTTTTTATTTTAGTTATGCTAATTTATTTTAGACCATTCCGAATATGATAAAGTAACCTAACTTAGTTAAATCAGTTTATTAGTTCAGGTATAAAAGGAGTATAATCTGCTGGTCCTGTTAAAGGTTGAAATAAATTAGTGGTCCAGCAAAAACATTTAACCATATTATTGAATATTATTAATATAGGTTTCTGAATTTATTATCTTTAAGCGGGGCTCTATTTTTTGAAGAGATTTAAAATGAATATCATTAGAGACTAATATGAGATTTTTTTCTACAGTAATTGTCCCAACCAAAATATCAATCGTGGGTATAGGAGTACCTTTTTCTCTCAATAATACTGCATTTTTAAAACTCTTCTCATAATGTATTGATGAAGGGTATATTACCGAAATCTCATTATATTTTGAAGCGAGGGGAAATTCAATAAGCGATAAAATCGTCGTAAATGTAAAACCTTCTTTAAATGGTCTTGTTTTTAATTTATTACATTCTATTAGCATATCTGTATCCAATAACCACATTACTTATTTACACTTCTTTCTAATTCTTGTAATTGTTTTAATCTCTCTTCTTCCAATTTTTCTGCTTTTTCATAAAACGTAATTTCATCTTGAGCATTTAATTTATCAATTTTCTTTTGTGTTTCTGGATCCAATCGTTTTTTGAAATCTTTTATAGATAAAACATCAATTTCTTCTACTTTTTTAAGATAGGTTGATATGGACTGACGTAAAATTTCAGTCCATTTAATTTCAGGATGTTCCTTCATTTTTTTGTGAAGATCATCATCAACACTAAAAGTAATATTTGTCATAAGGTATTTAAGTGAAAACCCTTATTTAAGTTTTTTCTAAGAATTCACGATTTTACTAACCCTAAATCAATTGTAATGAGTGGATCGAAGAAATTCCTATCACTTCTTTCTTTACTTCATATGACAAGTCACTAAAATACATTTTAGTACAAAAAAAGCAATAAACATTTCAATTCTCTTGTATTTTCAATCTTAAGACATTTATTTTTGATGATTATGGAAGAATCGCTACCCTTACCACCACGAGAACTAAACGGTAGAAGGCTATTTGGATATTCAATGGGGGATTTAGGGATGTCTTTACCCAACATCTTTACGGGAGTATTTATTTTTCAATATTATGTTTATACAATTAATCTGGACTCTATACTTGTCTCCATTGGTGTGACTACTCAATTAATTGTTTCAGCTATTTTTGCGGTAATCTTTGGGGTAATCGTTGATAATAAGAAACCAGGAAAGTTGGGAAAGCGCCGACCGTTTTTATTAATTGGATTACCAATTTGGTTCATAACAACCATCTTGATATGGTTTCCACCTCGGGCTCCAGCAACAAATTCATTCTATTTACCTACAGCAATCTATTTCTGGGTTATTATTCTTGCCAGATCTATATCCAGATCTCTACTTTTTAATGTATATATCTCTATGTTGCCGGAACAGTCCCAAACTCTTAAAAATAGAGAAGCTGTAGCTTCCGTAAGATCTGCGTTTGCTATAATTGCTTCTGTGGTGGCCTTGATGTTACCTCTGATAATTCAAAGTCTTCTTGAAGATCCCAAAAATGCTAAATGGTGGACAGACTCTGGTCAAATTGTTCTCTTTTACATACCGATCATTGGAATATGTTTCGCAATTTTTGGGGTAATTTCAGTTCTTTTAATCTTTTTTTCGGTTGATGAAACCTTTCATAATATAAATACCGATTATAAAAGAGAAAAAGTCTCATTGATAGGGAGATTTCGCCAAATGACATTACCCGCTAGAGATAATAATTATCGAAATATTGTTATTGCAGCATTCTTTAGTGGTATCGCAGGTAAGTTATTAGGTCTTCTAGTATTTCCTTTCCAAACTTACGTACTTGAGTTTACGTCGACCCAATTTTACATATATGTCTTAATTTCAATTTTTGGGAAGTTTGGATGGTATATTTTATGGATGAAACTGCGAAAGAGGAATCATATTCTGAAATCATATTCTATTGCGATACTATTAGGTATGACTGGTTCATTTTTAGGGATGTTCTTTTTTATCCGGATCCTCTCTTTTAACATTCAATTAGTTTTATACATCATAACATGGAGTACAGTTTTGGGATCAATGTATTCATTTCCACTATTCTCAATTCCCCTTACTGCAGCCTTAGTACATGAAGCAGCAGAGAATTCTGAAGAAGAAAATGTAGATATTGCCTTATCAAAAATATCTGGAGCGTATTACGGGTTTTCTTCATTCATAAGATCATTGGGCCCAGCTTCAGCTTCATTAATAGTTGGGGTTATTCTCTCCGGTGCAAATAAAGAAAATCCTACTATTCTTATATTGCTTTGGTGTATTATAGGGTTTTTCTACTTATTTTCCTTAATTTTTATAAGGAGAATTAAAGTTAAACATATCTCATTTTTTAGCCCTCAAATTATTGAGGAGTTTTAGTGATTATTATTAGATGTTAAAATATACAGGATTTTTCAGAAAAAGGTCAACTAAACACATGGTATCGTAAATATCTTTAAACTTTTTTATATGCTAATTTCGATTTCTAAAAATAAATAAAAAAAAGGTATTTGATATTCATGTTTATTTTCTTTTTATCTCATTCTTTTCTTCTTTAAAACCGAAATAATGCCCGTAAAGCCTACAATAACTCCAATAAAGATGAATATATCGTATCCGGGAATATTATCTAGTCCGCTATACAATGCACATGGCACTATAACGGTTGGATCGAAATTAAATCCCGTACTCACATTCCACTTGAATCCTTCGTGAAAAATCATCATGTTTGATCCATATTGATTAAGGGTGTCACCCTCATATCTTCCGTCATAGAAATAATATCTAACCGTGTCGTGTTCAGTGCTTCCACTTGAATTTACAACGTTATACGTCAAATGCAAATATTGTGTCAAGAGGACATTATCGTTTGGATCCTTATATACAGTTGTTTTGTTCAAACCACTCGCATCTGTGTAATATTGTTTAAGATCGCTTGAACCAGTAGTTCCGTAGAAGCATTCTAATAAATCTTTAGCAACTAAGAAATAATCATCCCCATGATTCATTAGTCCATCCGTCGTGAAGTCTTTATTGTCTGCCCAGTTCATATTTATACCATACTTATACATATTATGGGTTACATTATGGATTAATTCATATGAAATAATTGCAGGCATTGTGATGTTGTTATTATCCGTTCCAACAACTGCGTCGAGAGTTACGTTAAATTCAGCCCTGCTTTCTTTATAATCTGTCCCTCTAGAGGTGTAACCTCTTGTTGATAAAGAAACTTCTCCGATGGTTATATTTCCCTCACCATACCTTATGTGAGCTAGCGGGAAAGGAGCTCCATTAGCTCCACTTGGATTCATTCCCCAAGCATTTGGAGTTTCTGGACTATCCAATGAATTATTATAATAACCAAAATCCACCTTAGTACCATTATATATGTCAAAACCTTGAGCAACATGCCTTCCTTCTATTTTCCGTCCATTTTCATTGTAAGAAACGGTGAAGAATGTGATCTCGCATTTAAGTGCTTTATCCCAATCCAACACGTTTTGTCCTGCAATATCTAATCCTCCAATTTCAAACCAGTGCAACAATTCAATACCCATTTTTGCCTTGGTACCATCTTGATATGAGAGCCACATTCTTTGTGAAAGTGTTTCTTCACTAAACTCCTCAGCACGAGAATATCTTACCTCGTATGTTATGATTACCTCGTTTGTTGAAGTTGCGTTTCCATCGTGCCAATTAGTATTATTGTAAGATGATATTTTAGGTTCTTCAGCCCCTATTACTGATGCTATAGTTGGTGAGTAGCAAAAAATCATGAGAAAAAAACAAAGTGTTAAAAAATATGTTATTTTTTTTGTCATTTAGTTCCATATCGTCTTTTTTTTTCCCTAATCAAAAATACCCGTAATAACATGATAAAACAATTGTTTTTAAAGTTTATGAAAACAATAATCTTGTTTTACTCTGTACAATCTCGATTCTCGTATCAAACTTTGATTTTTAAAACTTTTTCGTGTGTATATAAATTTTTGATTATTTTCATAACTAAAGGTAAAAAGGTTGATTAAAGCTATCACATGGCGCGGGACAATTCAAGAAATATTCAGTTATATGGATTAAACTAGTTGGAATCCTTAACCATCAAATTATTGAGTAAGTATAGAGATTTTTTTAAAGGTTAATATTGGCAGGATTTCTCAGAAAGACATCTACTAACCGTATAGTATCGAAGATATCTTCAAGCTTTAATAGTGATGTAGGAGAATGTATATATCTACATGGAACGTTTATCACTGAACTTGGTACACCTCCGCGAGAAATCTGGATTTTTCCTGCATCTGTACCCCCATACCTTGGTTTTTTAATCTGATACGGGATTTTTTCGACATCACCATTTTTGAAAATTCTTTCATTAACTTTAGGATTGGAGATTAAACTCCTATCAGAAATAGTTATTGCAGGCCCCTTTCCAATATAAGCAGGAATTTCTGATTCTCTTGTCCCTGGAACATCCGCAGCAGTTGTATTTTCAATAGCAATAGCCATGGTGGGTTTTAAACTATACGCCCCTATTATTGCTCCTTTTCCTCCTATTTCTTCTTGTACAGCAAAATTGAAAAGGACAGTCTCTTTAATTTGAGGATTATTATTTAGCAATTTCATGATATGGAGATTGATATTACACCCAGTTCGATCATCAAAGGCTTTTCCTCGTACCATTCCGTTTGGAAACTCCACAAAAGGAGAAAATAAAGTACCTATTGTACCAATTGAAATATTGTGCTCTTCAACATCATTTTCTGATGTCATACCAATATCAATGTACATATTAGAAGTTTGAATTTGTTTTTTCCTTTCTTCAACTGTTGTCAAATGTGGTGGTTTGGAGCCTATTATACCGTGAATAACTTCCCCTGAATTTGATTTTAATAGTACAGATTGACCCAAAAGAATTCTAGTATCCCACCCACCTATTAAAACAAATCGTAAAAACCCTCGTTTCTCAATGTGAGACACCATAAAGCCTATTTCATCGATATGAGCATCCAGTAGAATTTTTCTTTCAGAATTCTCTCCTTTTTTTATAGCAAGGACATTTCCAATAGAATCAACCCAAGATTTATCCGCCAAGTTGTTGGTCTCAATTTCGTTTAATATAAAATTGCTAACTTCCTCTTCATAGCCAGAAACACCTATAAGTGAGGAAAGTTTTTTTTGATAATTTTTGATACTCTTAATGTTTAAAATTTCGCTCTTCATAATTAAAAAATCCAGAATAATTATATAAGAAATAATCAGATATTCTTAAAAAGAATTGGTCTTATAAACGAGAAAATTAAATTATAAAAAATACTGAAGGAGAACTTTATTTACGAGTTTTCTTCAATTCTGCTATAGATTTCTCAGCCAGAATTAAAGCATCATCATATTTCGATTTATATTTCTTCAATTGTGCTTCTAATTCTATTACTTTATTATTTATTTCTATCAAATCTTCAGTATCTTCTGTTAGTGGAACCATATCACCCTCCCCTTTCTCTGCCATCTCCTTAAGATAATTATACTTTTCTTTCCACACCTCTATTTCTGTTTGCAGATCCCCGATTGTATCATCAGTAATTATTAATGGAATATCTTTCCCATCCTTTATATCAGCGACTTTTTCCTTCAACCTAGACACCTCATCCTCTAATTCTTGAATTCTTACTTTTAAACCAGCGATTTCATCAATGTAATCTGCAGTTTTTTTAGGCTCCATCATTTCTTGGTACATAGATTTACCTGTTTCCAATTCATCTGCAGATTTTCCACCTAATATTCTTTCTTTTCGTTTTTGTAGTTCCTCTAAAGTATTATCCGAAAGGAAGTCTAAGGCGTTAAAACTCACACCTCCATGCCTTGTTCTTCTGCTTCTTATCTTAACAAAGAGTGGTATCCCCCTAACAGCTTCTCCACAGATAATACATTCTCCTTTATCTAATCCAGAAATGTCCGACTTATTTTCATTGCTCAAATCTTCCGCGCTTGAAATCGTAATTCCAATATCTCTAATGTCTGAAAGATTGTGAACTACCCAAGTTCCTGCTTGAGCTCTTATTGTAGTATCTAGTAATTGAGGTCTCTGCGTACCTATAACGATGTTAGCTCCGAATTTTCGACCTTCTTGGGCAAATAATTTAACGATTTCGCAAGTTTCTGTTTGTTTCTTTCCAGCAAACAAATGTGCTTCGTCTAGGAATAAGTAAAATGGAGGGATTTTTCTAGTTGTGCTTGATTCATATAATTTCTTTAGAAGTTTCCCTGCAACAGCTTCTTGGACTTCTAAAGCCAAACCGTTTAAGTTTACTATGGTACAAAGGTTAGGTGCGACTAAATCCGAGGGGCTTAAAGAAAACAAGTATTCAATATCAATATCCCCACCCTTATTTTTTTTCAAATCAGAAAACTCAATTATCCCATCAACAAATTCACTTTCTCCTTCCCCAGCATCCTCTCCTGCAACTTTTAAGGCTCCGTATTCACCATGTCGATCTAATATTACCACAGGAACTCCCTTTTTTAGAAACTCTTCGATTAAGACACCCATAGTGTAAGATTTCCCAGAACCAGATTTTCCTGTAATAAATATTCTTCCAAAATTCTTTATTAGAAGATGGACCTCGTAAGGATACCCAATTAATTTCCCTAGTAAAAGTGACTCCTCAGGAGGATTAAATATTCCAAGTATTCTCGCTATCTGTTCCTCTGTAGCTAGAAAAATATCAGATCCAATTTCAAAAGGTCTTTTAGGTCTTTCTCCCAACACCCTTAATTTTGCCATCCTTCCCTTTTCATCTGCCCACATATCTGTAATACTTAATACAAAATAAGGCCTAGTTCCATCTTCATCTTTATCCCCATAGATTACTAAATAATTATTTTTTTCAACTGAGCGGTCCTCGAAAACTGCCTGAACTGTATGAATCGTAGTTTTTCCTGTTAATCGACCGAGAGGTTTAACTTCCCCTTGAATTTCTTGATTATCTTCATCTGACATTATAATCTATCTCAAATTAGATCTTTTAGAATAATATGCAAATTTTAATATATTAATAATATCTACTTATTTTTTACAATTTAATAAGGATATATAAATCTTCATAAATCCAGTATCTAAATTTTCTAGTAATGAACGGGTTTCTCTTATCTTATTTTAATATGATTTGAAAAAATTGCGGTTAAAAGCATCCCAATCCTAAAGATAATTTAAAGATAAAAAACAATTTTTATAGATAAAAATAATGAGTTCACTGAAATAAAACCTTTAAATAAATAAATCTAGACGAAATTTAATCTTTAAGTTTTTAAGATTCATCAGTTCTTACAGCTAAATACTACTTTTTGACAAAAGTTTATTAAGAATAATAATTAGTAAATGTATGAAAAAACCTTAAAGTATTATAGTAAATTAAAATGCCTAATCAAATTGATGAAGTAAAAGATTTAATATTGGATATATTAAAAAAATATGAAGTAAAAAGAGCCTCGCTATTTGGTTCAATGGTTAGGGGAGATATGAATAGCAAAAGTGATATAGATTTGTTAGTTGAATTTAAAGGGAAAAAAAGCCTATTGGACTTAGCAGGGCTAAAAATAGAACTGGAAGAAAAATTGAAGTGTAAAGTGGATGTACTAACATACGATTCCCTCCATTCTTTATTAAAAAAACAAATTTTATCTGAACAAATTAAAATCTTATGAAAAAAGATATTAAAATCTTTTTAGAACATATACTAGAGTCTATAAATTTAATCGAAGAATACATTAAGGATAAAAGAAGATCTGAATTTCTAAAATTGACACAATTACAGGATTCTGTTATAAGACGCATTGAAATTATTGGTGAAGCAATAAAAAATATACCAGATGATTTTAAAGAAACATATCCCAAAATCCCCTGGAAACAAATCATTGGAATGCGAGATATTTTAATTCATCAATATTTTGGTATAGACCTAAATCTTACTTGGGAAGTCATTGAAAGGGATTTACCTAAATTGAAAAATCAGATTATAGCAATAAATAAAGAAATTAAAGATAAAGAATAATTTGTAAAAATAAACCTCTTAACACTAAAGAGTTAACACTTTAATAAGATTGGCGATTCTGATAGATTATACTCTTTTCAATCATTTGTATCGGTTTATATGCTTCTTTTGCTTTTCTCAAACCGGGCATCCCTAAATCTTGCTCTCTATTCACAAATTTAGCATCCTTTCCGAATTCTTTAAGAAACAAGTTGTTTACTGCTTGATATGAACCTTCATATTCTATGTGCGCTTTTTCAATATGGATTACTAGAGTTTCCTTATTTAGCATTTCCCCCAAAGTATAAGCTACACACTTGTTATCAACACATATTAGCCCCCCTTTAAAATCTAATTCGGTAAAATGTTTTAAAGCAGTTATAATCGCTTTTTGTTCATCCATTAAATCTTCACTACTTCTACCCTCATTTGCATCCCACCATTCAATTTGTAACTGTAAAGTTTTATCAATTTCATCTTCTGTAATTTTCTGGAATTCAAAATCATATTTCTCAAAAAATATATTTAACCAGCGCCTTTTTTGCCGAAATTTATTCCCAGGTAATGTTATTAGAGATTCTATATCATAAATATAATCCCAATTATTTCTATCCTCAAAAAAATTAAGATTTAAATGATTAATAGTAGCTTCTTCTTTTATTTTATTCGTTATTGTTCCCGGTACTCTATGAATTTCAATAGGATTCTTGGAATTAAATAAATCTAATATGATTTTTTCTGGAGATGGACCTATAGGAGGTAAGAAGAAAGTAGCATCCTCATTATTAGACATGGCTTTTTTCCATTTTTTAAAATAATCTATGGAATATATCAATAAATGATTTTGCCATTCTATGAATTTCATTTTATAATAATCACACCACATAAAAAGGTTAGTGAAAGTCAACTCAGAGATTTCTGGAGGAAATTTTTGAAAATAATTATCAAAAAGTTTTTTATCTGTTATTTCAATGGGTTTTCCACTGCTAATGTCCATAGTGTGTAAAATATTTTAAAATGTTTAAAAGTATTGTTCCAATTTATTAGATTAGGAAATATTGGACAAAACAATAAAAGAAAATAATTCAAGTCAATGGATAAATTCAACCTAATTAAAAAAGCTTTTAAAAGAGAACCCACTGAGAAAGTTCCTTACGCAATTTGGAAGCATTTCCCAGGATTTGATAAAACTCCTGAAGGACTTCTAAAGGCGCAAATGAAATTTCAAAAGAAATACGATTCCGATATTATGAAAATCTCAATCTCAGGTCGTGCTTTTGCCTCTGATTTTGGAGCAGAATTGGGGGGATACGATCCAAATTCTGGATCTAGAATTTGTTTAAAACACCCAATCGAAAAGTTAGAAGATTGGACAAATATCAAAAAGATTGATATAAACGATGGCGAATTCGGAAAACAGATTAAAGCTATGAGATTAATTAGTCAAAATATTGGCGGAAAAGTTCCCACTATGATGACAGTTTTTTCTCCCTTCATGGTGGCATCCCAAATAGATAAAAATGTAATATTACACTACAGAGAGGATCCTGTTCTAGTTGGGGAACAATTTAAGATAATTATTTCAGCAATGACAGACTTTACTAAAGCATCACTCGAAGCTGGAGCGGATGGTATATTTTTAGCCACTCAGCATTTTAATAATAATTTAAACGATGAAGAACGAATGAAATTGGAATTTACTCCAATGAAATCATTAATTACAAAAATGATCAAAAAAGATAATTTTTTAGTTCTTCATCTTCATGGTAATCACCCTGATTTTGAATTGGCTACTAAATTACCTGTAGACGCCATTAATTGGCACGATCAACAAACTAAGCCGAATCTCTCTGAAGCAAGAAGAATTTTTAAGGGAGGACTTCTCGGAGGTTTAAATACAGAGTCTTGGAAGGATCTATCTCCAGCTATTGATGTACCCTCTTTGATCTTTTCAGTTTACAATAACTTCAAAAGCCCCGGATTAATAATCGCTCCCGGTTGTGTTATTCCTCAATTTATCAGTGATTCCCTTATTGAAACGGTAGTGAAAACGATTAAAAATCTTAAGTAATTTAATCCTATGAAATTCGCTCCTCTTGCGAAATCCCTAATTTATTGGCTAATTCATCCATTTTTGAATACATCAATGGTCCAGCTGCTGCAGTAGCAGGTCCAATAGAGCCTACACCTAACTTTTGATGAATCTCCCAGTAAAATTTCTCGTAGACTTTTTTTTTTTTATCAAGGTTTCCTTTAAATTCCTCAATTGCATTTGTAATAATATCGTTTGCTACTTTCTCAAGTTCTATTAATCTTTGATTTATGACCTCAGATGTTATATCTTTGCCGGTTATGGGATCAATACATTTTTGAATCATCTCTTCCTCTTTTGGGAATTTAGACTTTTCCTCTTTCATTAAAAGTTTACACTTCCAACTCTATGATTTTTATTATATTTATAGAAATATTTGTATATATATACAAGCAATGAATTTACAAAAAACAGAAAGATAAATTTCCTTTCTAATATCAAGATAAAAGAAGAATCCCTTATAATATCAAGTTTAAAGAAGAACATGGGAGAATAATATAAAATTATGTTCCCGTTTTTCTTCTCCCATCTAATATTAATTCTAAGTGTATTAGGTAATGATTTTAGTTATGATGTGCTTTTGATGTCAGCTTAAGGGAAAGATTGAAATGTTATTGATTTCTTCTGTTTACAATAAATTCGTGGGTTACGGCTTAATCCTCGCTCCAGGTTGCGTTATTCCTCAGTATGTCAGTAATCCTATAAAAGAAACTGCTGTGGAAAAAATTAAAACTTTCAAATAATCCTTTTTGTCTTCTTGTTAAAATAATAGGAAAGATTTTTTAATGAGAGTATATCCTACAGTTAACCTAATTACATTTCTTTAAGAAATTTAAAAATGATGAAATCATGAAGTTAAAAACTTCAATATATTTTTTAATAGCAATTTTAAGTTTTCGGAATTAGGTATTTTTATTGTTTTTGTAATTTTGGGTTTCACTCCTATTTCTAGTTCTTTATTGCATCTACTCTGATTCAATATTTACTCCAGAATTTTTTCTTTTCTTCCTCAGTATCGAAATTATGTCTCATAATTAGTTTATAGTCTACTAATTTCCTATATTTCTGAAATTCCGGTAATTCCTCAATCTTTTCTTTAATCCAACTATCCCATACCTCACCAAGTGCTACTGCTGCTCTAATTACTCTTCTCAAATATTCCATAGTGTATTCAAACTCACCCATTACTGCTGCTATCCTAGCTTTATGCAATAATGCATATGGCCATTCACTATCCCATCCTTCACTCCCTTCTACTTTATTCAATATTTCTCCTGCTTTTACCAGATCACCGTTCTCCAGAAGTGAGATCCCATAATTTAAGGTTTTTAAAGCACTTTCAGGAGACTGTTCATATAATTTCTCAAAATAGTTAAGATCACCCTCTAAGGTACGTTCTATTTTAATGTCTTTAATTTTTGAATTTAAATTTCTAAGGTTCTTAGGAAACACCTTTAATTCTCCTTCTGAAAATTCTTTACTTTTTGGATTTCTCTTTTCGATTTTTTTAACAGAATTTCTTACTCTTTTAATAGATTTTTCTGAATCCTCTTGAGAGATTGGTTTTCCACTCAAATTTATTTGTCTTTTTACCATCTTCAATATAATAAACTAATGAATATGTAAGATTCAATAATTATAATATATAATTTTTTATTTAAATTAGCTTGATGGTTTCTATATTTATGAATGTTTTAAATTAATAAGAGAACCAAAAACTTTAAGTAACTGTTTCCTATTTAACCAAAAAAATAAAAGAAAATAAATATTTGATTAGTTCTTGCTTTCCACTTAGTTAAAGCTTCCGAACGATTAGATCTGCCAGCCTATTGCTGTAACCCCATTCATTGTCATACCAAGAAACGACTGCGACTAAATCACCAATTACCTTTGTCCATAATGAACAAAAGATAGAACTTGCAGGGTTTCCAAGTATATCACTACTTACTATTGGATCATCAGTATATTCTAAAATTCCCTTTAACGAACCTTCCGCAGCAGCTTTCATTGCAGCGTTTACATCATCTGCAGTTGGGGCATTTTCCACATTAGCTTTTAGATCTACACAGCTTCCATCTGGCACAGGAACACGCATAGCAATACCATCTAATTTTCCATTCAAATCCGGAAAAACTGCGCCAATGGCTTTTGCTGCACCTGTAGATGTTGGAATAATATTTTGAGCTGCAGCTCGACCTCTTATCATCTTAATAGGGTCTCCTGCGGTGGCTGTATCCACTGTTCTCTGTTGTCCTGTATATCCATGAATAGTGGTCATGATACCTTTAGTAATTTTATATTTGTCATGAAGAACTTTTACGATTGGAGCCAGACAGTTTGTCGTACAAGATGCATTTGATATAATCTTCATATCATTTGTTATCTTATCATCATTACAACCCAATACTACGGTTATATCTGGATTGACCGCAGGAGCACTAATAACTACTTTTTTTGCACCAGCGTCTAAATGCTTTTGAGCACCCTCTCTTTTTACAAAAAATCCTGTTGATTCTACCACTACATCAATATTGTTGTTAGCATGTGGTAAATTTGCAGGATCCCTTTCAGCCGTAATAGGAATCTTCTTACCATCAACAATTAATGCACCTGATTCTGATTCTACAGTACCTGGCCATTTCTTATGAACCGTATCATATTTTAAAGAATAAGCCAAATATTTAGGATCAAATAAATCGTTTATCGAAACAATCTCAATTTCGGGATGATTTAACATAGCTGCTCGGAAAAACAATCTCCCAATTCTGCCAAATCCGTTAATTGCAACACGTTTTACCATTCGTTTTCACTTTATTTATTTTTGATTTTAGTTCTTTTTATTTGAAATATCAAACTAAATATGTGGTAGATAGTTTTTTAATTTTTTAGTTTTATATTTTTCCCCCTCTCAGAGTAAAGATCAAAAAGATTTAATAACATTAAATTTCATAAGGAATTAAACGAGAAAAAAAACCATTTTGGAGGTGGAGAAATGCTATTAGGTGCTGCTTTACAGGAATTGAAAACGATGCAAAGCAAACTTGCCCGTCTCTATAATTTGAGAAGTGACACGTTCAATTATTTAGAAAATAAGGAATTTGAGGTTGATTTTAATCAGATAACAGAAGAAATCAATAAATTGGTTGATAAAATTCGCCGACTAAAGGTGCAAATTGCAAAAACGAATATTAATTCTACTCTTGAAGTCGATGGAAAAGACATATCCATTCAAGAACTAATTTTTTTAATTGGGGATCTCAGGTCTGATCTCAGCCAAATGTCTTACTTAAGACCCAGAGGACCAGTATATTTAGGTGGTCAGGCTGTAGAATATATCCCACAAAAACGACAGGATCAAATTGCAGAGTTGATTTCAGAGATAGAAGAAAAAAAAGCCTATTTCGACAAGCTCCTTCAAGCGAAGAATTGGTCGACTGACCTTATTGATTAACTAAAAATCGATTTTGTGTAGAATAAACCGTGAGTCTTAGAGTTAGATGATGCACACACTGGTGACTGGGTTATCAGCCCAGTGCGGCTCGAACCCGCACCCATGAGGCTTTATAGATTATAGCTCACATATTAAAGATAAAAGATAACAGGTAAAAGCTCAATTTCGCAATGTTTAATTTTAATATTCTTGGGAAGAATCTCTAAGGATTCGTCCGACGGGTTCTGATATCATTAAATCGATTCCATTAACTAAGTTAAAAAAATTTAAGTAAAAAAAGAATTATATTAAACCTAATGATTCTAAAACAGCGGTGATTAATCTATTACCTCGAGTATCTGAATGATATAAATTTGCGGCAGTTTCTTTTCTGGTTTGACTTCTCATCTTGTTCATTACATATCCAATACCGATCTTAGCATCTAAATCCATTGTTATGGCAGATCCACCCATTCCTCCCCAAAAACATGATCGGGGATTTGGTCGTGGACGTTCTTTAGTTGGTAAAGCTACCCCTAAACCCCAACGAATAGGATAGCCCATAACCAAGTCTCGAACAAAAATCTGTTCTTCAAGAATTTTCTCTAAAGTTTCTTCGGATATCAACCTAATACCATCAAGTTCTCCTCCGCATGAAATTATAGATGCTATTCTAGCTATAGATCTCGCATTACCATGACCATTGCTAGCAGGCATTTCAGCAGCTTGCCATTCACGGTCTCCAGAAGAATTTCTTAATCTACCACTTAAAAGCATCTTAATTCCTACCGGGCCTAATCTTCGAGCTTCTTTTGAAATTAACTCAAGAAGTTTCTTAATTTGGTTTATATCTTTAGTTTTACCTTCCATTTTCAAATTTTTAGATAAATAATCAGGGTCTTCATTTATACTAGAAAATATCCAATACATTAGAGCTGCTCGTTCCTTTGAGACAATAAAGCTACAATCTGGATTATCAATTTTACCAGTCTTAAACTCAATTTTACCGTTTGAGAATATGATAGTAAACTGATCTTCATCCCCATAATCTAAGACGATTTTTTTCTCGAGATTCTTAATTTCTTTCTTTACGATTTCAGAGTTATTAGCAATTCTAAATATACCCCCCATAAAAAGGGGAATATATTCCATAATAGGAATATCCGGAATTAGTTTGGTAACACGTGGAACGTGTTCTTCTGCTAACCCAATATGGAAGTCAATTTTAAGAGGATCTGTTATTTCTTCCTTAAGAAAAGTTCCAAGAGACTTTCCAGTAACTCTTCTAACTAATTCTCCTAATAAAAATCCGTGGGTAGCAGAATGATAACCAGATTGAGTGCCTGGTTCCCACCATGGTTTCTGGGCAGCTAAAAGGCTAGTAATTTTATTCCAATCATACCAAGTTTTTGCAGGGATTACTTCTTCTATTCCTGATAAACCCGATGTATGGCTAAAAATTTGTCGAACCAAAATGTTTTCTTTTCCGTTTTGTGCAAACTCCGGCCAGTATTTCACAACTTTTTCATCCAAATCTAGAAGCCCTCGATCTACACACATCATTGTGCAGAGCACTGTTGGAACCTTTGTGGTGCTATAAACATTACAGATGGTATCTTTTTCCCAAGGTTGAGTTTCTTCTTGGTCTTTATATCCCCCCCAGATATCAATTACAGACTTACCTTCAATAGTTACCGCAAAACTAGCACCAACTTCCATCCCTTCTTCGAAATTTCTTGTAAAAGCATCCTTGACGGTCTCGAATCGAGGTTCGCATGTTCCATGAATATTGACTTGTTTTAACATAATTTTTTAATTTAGTTTCATTTGTTTTTAATCGTATTGAATTTAAAATCAAATTTTAAGTTATAGATCAGTACTAAGAAGGATTTTTAGATTCTAAATAAGGAAGATTTTTTATTTCTATGGAAGTACTAGTTGCGTATATTAACTTTCGAAAATCAGGTCCAGGAATTTGTAATGTTTCAGTATTAATATTCGGATGACAACAAACCGTTTCTGCATTCCAAATTTCTTTATCTATTATGAAAATTACTCTATTATCTCTATCATTAACTAATCCGAGAGGAGATACTGCGCCTGATGTAATACCCATTACTTCAGAAAGAACTTCTGATTCAGCAAAGCGAATTTTAGGAGCACCAACTGATCGCCGAAATTGATTTAAATCTAATCGCTTGTCATGTGGTATTGTTATTAAATATAATTGTTCTGATTTCTTGTTCTTAAGAAATAGATTTTTGCAGTGAGTTCCGGGGATGTGATAACAGTACTTTTTTGCTTCTGGGACAGTAAATACTGCGGGATGAGTGTGCAAAACATAATTAATATTATGATCTGCCAACCATCGCTTTAATGAAGCTTCCATTTTTTTTATGAGTATAGTTTTTATAATATTACTTTAAAAAATGAGTATAAGGTATATAAACCAAATGAAATAATAAAAAATATATAACTAATTATATATTTACATCTTAGAAATAATGACAGAGATAAAATTTACTATACCAGATACTTTAATTAAAAAGATGAAGAAGTATCCCGAGATTGATTGGGATTCCATTGTATTATCAGCATTAGAAAAGTATATTGAGAATGTAGAAATTACAGATAAAATAGCTTCTAAGAGTACTCTTACTGCAGAGGATGCTGAAATAATTGGTAACCAATTAAAGAAACGAAGTTGGGAAATACATAAAAAATATTTTAATCATCTCTAGCAATGAATTTTATTTTGGATACAAATATACTATTTTCCGCCTTAATCAAAGATTCTATAACTCGTAAAATTTTATTCTCCCCGAAATTTAAATTTTTTCTTCCAGAATTTTCATTAATTGAATTGAAGGAATATATTCCTATAATTGCTAAGAAGGGGGATCTGAAAGAAAAAGATGTATATGAAATTTTGACTAGAATTTTGGATAAATCTGTAATAGTTCCTTTTGATGATTATAAAGCGAGATTAGCTGAAGGAATAAGGATAATTGGCTCGATCGATGAAAATGATGCACCATTTATCGCAACAGCACTCGCTATAAAAAATGATGGAATTTGGACAAATGATAAACATTTCAAAAATCAAAAAGTTATAAAAATAGCATCTACTTCAGATATGATGGATCTCTTATAATCAAGTTCAGTTAATCCGCATAATTCCTCGAAGGGATTTTCCCTTTTTCTCATCAAATTACTCATTTCGTTTTAATAAAAACTCAAAAACTTGAATTAGAAAAATAATAAATTAAAAATTATACAATCTGAAATTAAGATTCTTCTTCTGCTTCTTCTCTACCGAGTAATCTTATAACAGCATCTGCGAGTTTATTTTGACTGCGACTCAAGATTCCTTTAATCTTTCCCTCTTTTCCAAGAACTCTTAACGTGATACCATTCCAGACAGATGAAGGGTTTCCTTTAATTTTTTTGAATCTATCTCGGTGTACTTCAACACTTATGTTATCATAATTCTTTGCAGCCTCAGAGCATTTAAAGCATAAAATACATTTGTCTCTATCAACTCTGATTTCTTTTCCGTTTCGTGTCATGGCACTTACAGCGCATTCATCACAGAATGTATCGATGATTTTTGTATCTTTCTCAGTGCTAGTGTGTGTTATACTTCCCTCAACTACTTTACGAACCTTGTTCCCATTCTCTAGTGTTCGCACTTCTTCTTCAAATTCTGGTAAAGAACCATTTTCCACAAGAAGTACTTTCTTTTCCCCATCTAGAAGAAGTTCTAAAGTGTAACCCGGGCATATCCAGGTGCAAGAACCACACCATACACATTTTTCTGTATCAACTACAATTTTTTTATCAGATTCAATTTTCATATCTTTTGGTGTACCAATTGCCGTTCTTTTCAACGGTTCGTCATAGATTGAAATTGTGACAGGGCATACGCGATGACAGAATCCACATTCTACACACTTACTCTCATCATACCTCAAGACCTGAGTCTGGTCTAAAAGTTTAAACTCATAATTTACAATATTTTCATCTATTTCTATAGCTTTTTTTGACGGTAGCGACATAATAAATTATCAATTTTTTCTGATAATATTAAATAATTAAGAAGGAATAAAAAAATTTATACTTTTATTATTAAAAATACATCCATTCCCTTTCAAATAATTAATAATCCCCATTGTGAATTTAAATTTTATCCGAAAAATTTATAATTATCTAGAGGATATGAAATAATTAGGATAAAATAAAAACATTCGGAGGATTTTACTAATGAATAATGTAAAAGTTGGTACTCATGGTGAGATAGTAATTAAAAAGAAATTGAGGGAAAAATATGGAATTGAACCAGGTCAAGAAGTAGTTGAATTTGACGCAGGTGATCATATAGGTATCATACCAACCAAGGGGGATCCAATAGAAAATTTAAGTGGAAAATACAAGTGGAAAGAATCAGCAAAAGAAGCTAAAGTTGAAGCAGAGAAATTAGTATCAGAGGAACTTAAAGAGAGATATTAAAATGCCATTGATAGAAACAGATTTATTATATTCTTTTCTCAATGCAAACGATATTAATCACACATTTGCAAACAGTATTATCTTACAAGTTAATAGTGGTGAACTTGCAGTAAAATTTTCTTCTGTATCTCTAATAGAATTACAATTAATCTACAAATCCAAAAAAATAGAATATGAGTTTGAGCTCGATCTAGTTGAGCTTCAAAGAATTAAAAACATTGAATGGGCACTGTTAGACACTATTAGTTCTTTAACAGCAATCCACCTAAGGAAGAAGTATAACCTTTCATTTTTCGATTCGTTGCACGTTGGAATCGCAATTAGTTTAGATAAGCAAATTATTTCTCAAGATAAAGAATATGATAATATTGCTGGTCTTAAAAGAATTCCACTAAATTCTTTCTCTTAATTTAAGTCCAAAAAAGAGGATTATAAGCAAAGAGACGAATTTGCATTCACCCTAAGCCTCTTTATCCCCTATATCGTGTTCTTAAGCAATCGTTGATTTTAACTGCAGTGTCAAAAGGAATATCATCAGGAATAGCTAAACAGCAGTCTTCATGAATGAGCGCATATTGAGCTGATCACCATAAAGAATTATGATCCAGTCGGAATATCCTTTTATAGATATTAAAGGAGTTTTTAAAATATTATAAAATTTAGAATTGTTATGAAATTTTCATGAACTAAAAGAATTAGAAGTATTTCAATTTACTTTACTATTTTTCTATTAATGGCAACGAAAAGTAAAATGTAGAACCTCTCGATCTTCCTTCAGATTCGAGCCAGATTTTTCCACCGTGTGATTCTACAATTTTTTTGGAAATATATAATCCCAGACCGCTTCCACCAATTTCAAGATCGAAGCCTTGTCCATACCGTTCTATCTTTCCGAATTGCTGAAAAACCTTTTCTTTTTCATTTTGTGTAAAACCAACTCCATTATCTCGAATTTTTACAATAACTTCATTATTATTTAACTCAGTCTTAATTTTTACATCTCCATACGGAGGAGTGTATTTAACAGCATTGCTGAGTAAATTAGAAATAACTTCATACATTTGTTCTTTATTAAATCGTGTTATAATTTTTTCTTCAATATTTGCAGTTACCCTGTGATTTCTTGATTTAATAAAAGGTTGCAACTCTTTTAAACAAAATCTAATGAGAAAAGCAAGATCTTCCATCGAGGTTTGCAATTTAATTTCACTCGATTCTAACCTGGAGCTTTCAATAAGACTCTTGATTATGTCTTCAAGTCTCTCACAACCTTGATTAATCTCTACTAATTTGGCTTTAGCATCACTGTTAAATTCTTCACTATGTAGTGTTAACAAAAGGTTACTGAAACCTTTAATCGAAATTAATGGAGTTTTTAACTCATGAGACGCCCTTCTAAGAAATTCAGATTTTAGCTTATTAACCTCTTTTAAATTTTCCTCAATATGTTTTCTTTCAGTTATATCCATCCCGTAAATATTTACATAATTTTGATCTTTTACGGGTCTAATAGTAAAAGAATAAGTTCTCCCATCAAATTCCGCTTCTGATTCCGTAATTTGATTACTGTTAAAGGTGACTTTAATATTTTCCTGTAAAAAATTTGGGATTTGACTATAATCTAGTAAGTTTAATAATTTTTGACCTGCATCATTTATATAGATAATTCCAGTTCTATTAACTCTTAAAATAGGATAAGGATCCTCAGAAGGAAATAGAGCCAAATCAAGGATTTCTTTCTCTCTTGCCTTGCGCTCAGTGATTTCACGAATTGTTAATTGTAAAGATATTAACCTATCCTCATCATCATATTCAAAAGGAGACACTTTAGTCTCATAGAATGAATATGAACCATCAGGTGCTATTTGTGTAGTTTCATATCGAGTTGTTTCCCCATTTTGTATTGAAGCATTGACTGCTTTTCGAACGACTTTGATTTGATTTTTATTTTCAAAAAAAAAATCATTGAAAAGACTCTGGCCAATAACCATTTCTCTAGTAAATCCCTTTTCTAGGCGGTTGGCTTCAAATATTGTCCCCTCTCTGTTGATAAACAGTATATAATCTGGACTGTTTTGAACAGCAGTACGGAATTTTTCTTCGGAATCTCTTAATTTTCTTTCTGCTTTTTTTAGATCTGTTATATCAATAGCTATAGTAATTAAATGTGGTTCATTATTTAGAGTTATTCTAGCCCCCGAAATAAGCACTACGCGGATTTCACCTGATTTTGCCTTGAATTGAGTTTCAAACTCTAAAACTTCTTCTTGTTCCCTAATCGCTCTTACAAAATTAACACGGCTTATTTCTGATACCCATACACCAAGATCAAAAGCCTTCATGCCGACAATATCTCCACGGTTATAACCTAAACCGTGTGTAAATCCTTCATTTATATCAATAACTATACCATCTTCCATTCTAGTTATTGCTAAAATATTTGGACTTGCATGAAAAACTTTAGCAAATTTTTCTTCAGAATCTCTTAAATTTTGTTCTGCTTTCTTTTTCTCGTCAATATTTCTAGCTACTATAATCCCTTTTTTTTTAGCATCTGTATCTATAAAACTTTTCCCAATAACTTCAAACCAATAATATTCTCCACTTTTACCTTTTATTCTTATTTCGTCCTCTGCTTTACCAGTTTTAAAGCATAAATTTAAAAGATTAACGACTCGGTCTAAATCTTGAGGATTAATAAAATCTAAAACCGATTGCCCGATGGTTTCGCTTGAGGAATATCCTAACAATTTTTGATAAGCTATTTCGTTGTAGAATTCAATTTCAAACTTCTCATTGATAACAGAGATCAAATCATTTGCATTCTCGGTTATCAATCGATATTTTTCTTCTGATTTTATTCGTTGTGTACTGGCATATTGAAGAACCACGACCAAAGTGATTATTATGCTAAAAACAGCAATCCTAATTATAATTTCATGAATTTCATGTGATATATAAGGATGATCAAGAAATACAAGGTCAACAATTGCAAAAGTTATCACAAAAATTAGCCCCGTAATTAATATCTTATACCTGGTAAAGAATTTTCTCAATTTTCTGAATCCCGAAAAGAAGTTTTTTTTTTAACCAAAAATAATATATATAATTTAAAAAAATTCCGGTTTTAATTTCAAAATAAAAATAAAAGAAGTTTTATTTAAAGTTATATATTGTGGATTTATTATATTCTTTTCTCAATGCTAATGATATTACTGACACATTCGTGAACAGTATTATTTCACGAGTTAATAACGGTAAACTTGCAGTAAAATTTTCGTCTGTATCTCTAATAGAATTAAAATTAATCATCAAATCTAAAAAAATCGAATATGAGTTTGAGCTCGATCTAGTTGAGCTTCAAAGAATTAAAAACATTGAATGGGCACTGTTAGACACTATTAGTTCTTTAACAGCAATCCACCTAAGGAAGAAGTATAACCTTTCATTTTTCGATTCGTTGCACGTTGGAATCGCAATTAGTTTAGATAAGCAAATTATTTCTCAAGATAAAGAATATGATAATATTGCTGGTCTTAAAAGAATTCCACTAAATTAGTATTCTTAATTTAAAACCATAAGATTCGATTTAAAGTATATCGTTTTGCTTTGTCATACTACAAATTACTCATTTTGAGATAAAGATCGATCTTCTTTCCCAAACTATCAAACATTTTTAAATCTCCTTTCCACGTTCTAAAATCCATCACCTTGTATAAACTCTTTATCATGCCACAAATGATTTTAGCAATATTATTAATTTTTTTAATCTTTATATCAATAGAAGATTTTAAAACTAGATGGAGATAGTTATTGAGACAAAGGGTGATAATGTATCTACTATTTTTGTAATTAAAAAATATCAAATTCTTTTTAGATAATTCTTGTTCCTCTAGTTCTAATACAGATCTAACCTTTTGGGCAATTTCTGCATCTTGATTAAAAGATTTAGCTTCAAATTGAGTGCTAGTAATATCCTCTCTAAAAAAATTTACATAAGGAACTCCATCTTTTGAGAAGATCCAAAATTCTTCTAGTATGGTAAACATGTTTTAAATTGATGGATGTATAAATGTTTATTTCTTCTCTGAATATTCTAATAGTATTGTTTTATAAGTGTTGTAAACCAATTTGATAATTACGAACACAAAGAGGCCACCAAATATGTAAACCATCGCGGTCATAATCGTAACTATTTCAGTTAGTTGCAATATTAAGAATGTAATATTAAAACCATAGCCAAAAAGAAATATAACTATGAGTAATTCTCTTAACATCCACTTTTTAGTCACGCTACTGCCAGGAAACAATTTCTTGATTTTTCTAATAAGGATCAAACTAAAAACAAAAAATACTATTCCACCAATCGAACATACAACGTTAAAGTAAAACGTCCAATCATAACTCATAAATTTTCACACTGGTAAGTAAAATATTTTAAATGTTAAATAGAATAAAAAAAAATCTCTTTTAAGAATATCCTTTTTAATAATTTCACTAATGACAAATAATTATACGATTATTCCTTTGAATTTGAACTCTCATTAGGTTTTACCAACTATAAACAAGATTGGAGATCTCTTCTAAAAGGATATACATAATCAAACTGCTTAAAAGTATAAATTAAGTAAAACCATATTATGTAAAAAGGTAAAAAAAAATTTAAATCAAAATACTCGATGTACATGAATAGAAATTATTGGGTAATTGATTTGTGATATAAAATTAGAGCTGAAAGGAATGACAGATAATAAATCTGAACAGCAAAACAAGAAAATGGAAGAAGCTGAGAAATTTTACAAAAAAGGATTAGATTTCGGGCAAAAATCTGATGCTGAGGGAGCAATTAAGTGTTGGCAAAAAGCTGTAGAGCTCAATCCCGACCACTTTGAAGCATGGTATAATCTGGGTAATGTTTATGATATAGGGAAAGGAGATCTTGATCGCGCATTAGAGTGCTGGAATAAAGCGTTGGAACTCAAGCCAGACAGTATTGATGTATTATACAATATGGGCAACGCTTACAGAGAACATAAAGATCATGATCGAGCAATAGAGTGTTATAAGAAGGTTGTAGAATTAAAACCAGAGGATCATGAAGGTTGGAATAATATGGCTAATGCACATCATGGAAAAGGTGAAGTTGCTCAAGCGATTGAATGTTGGAAGAAAGCTTTAGAAATAAAACCAGATAAATATGAAACATGGTATAATTTAGGTCTATTGTATAGAGAATTAAAAGAATTTGATTTAGCGATAGAATGTTGCCAAAAAATCTTGGAGAGATACCCAAACTCCTATGAAGTGAAACGTTTATTAAGCACAATCAATAGTGAGAAAGAAAGAGCTTAAAGCTGCTAGATATTATATCCTTATGAGTCATATTTTATTACATGTTATTGAAATAATAAAGGTATTTAAAAAATGAACAGAGAAAATTCTAATGAATCAAGATTTAGTCACCCTAACATCATTATCTGTATGTGT
Source organism: uncultured archaeon (assembly GCA_964486045.1). Classification (GTDB taxonomy): domain Archaea; phylum Asgardarchaeota; class Lokiarchaeia; order Sigyniarchaeales; family SOKP01; genus Loki-b32. Next base: position 11,396 of record CAZALK010000017.1, on the reverse strand, counting down.
GACCAACTTCGAGCATTTGAAGTGCATTGCTATGGAAATGATGGGGGATGGGATAGATTTCCTATCTTCATTATCTTTGATTGTCTGAAAATGTAGCTTGATTCTGTATATAGGAATCTTCTAAATAAGAAAATTAAGAATAAGAAATTATAATAAAATAGAAATAAAAAAATAGGTTTAAGTCTTTTCTAATTCCATCTCGAGAAGTATTATTCCTTTGATAATTGATAAGTTTTACCGGTTTTAAGAAAAATTTTGAAGTTTTCAGGTTTACATTCTGGAGGTACTTCGCAACCAGATGACAAAATATGCCCCCCATCAACCCCAAGTTTATCAATAAGTTTTTTAACGTAATCTTCGACTTGTTTTGGTGTTCCTATAGAAAATAAAGAGGCACTTACATCACTCATAATGCATAAATGATCTTTAAGAATTTCTTTCGCTTTAAATATATCCGTAAGTCCATCAAGGTCAATTATGCATGAAGCCCTTGGGAGTTCCTTAAAATAAGGAATGTTTAAATCCCAACAATGATCAAGATGAAGCCAAGTGAAAATTCCCTCATCATATAAACTTTCTACTATTCTTTTCGTATACGGCCACCAGAATCGCTCAAAAATTTTCAAAGGATAAATAGAGCCTTCCGCTCTTTCTTCAGGCATAAAAACTACATTACCACCATTAGCTTTGCATTGTGCTATAATTCCTTTTATCACTTCATCTGTCATAGTTTCGAGTGCTGGTTCAACTAATTCAGGTCTATAATAGAGATCTTGGGTGAATTTAAGCAGTGACCGATTTAGGGAAAGAAGGAAAAAAGGATGAACACGATTTGCTCCCGCTCTCATTCCCATTTTTCTTTTTATAACATATTCTTCACCACCTTTCAGAGCGAACTTAAAATATTTTTTTCTATTTTCTTCCACATCTTCGGGAGTCCAATCGCTGATCCGATAGATATACTCATTTGCAACAAATTTACGCCAGCCAATATCAGCAACTGTCTTATAGTCTTCGACTTTCATCCACTCTCCTTCATCAAACTGTCCATAATAACCCGGGGCATCGGGTAATTCTTGTCCCGGTGCTTTAAATTTTAATCCTCCTAAGATGTACCCAATTTTAATAAGGGGAAGTGTAGTATATCCATCCCAACCTCCAAACTCATCAAAAAATTTAACCATGGCCTCAATAGCTTTTATAGGTTCTCTATGCAATTCTGCGATATTTAATCCATAATACGTCGCAGGTAAGTCCATGCCTACAATAGGAGCAATTGGTACACGATCTGGCTCTTCCAAGTTTATTGCAGCTGTCGTTCTCTCTTGGGGAGTCATATATTCTTCTTTCATTTTTAAATTCCTCCCCTTGCTCTAATTACGATTCTTGCTTTAATTATTTCCAAACAATATTGAACACCTTGAACGGCATCTATCGTTTGAAAATCTGCTCCTATGTAGTCTTTCACAAGTGAGGTTGTGATTCCTCCACCCACCATTATTTTCAGTTTGTCACGAAGTCCAGATTCCTTCAATTTATCAATAATTTTTTTCATTGGGTCAAAAGTAACAGTAAGAAGCGATGAAAATCCAAGAAAATCAGGTTGAATTTCTTTTACCTTCTCAACAACTATATCTGGACTGACATCTACACCTAAATCATAAACCTTAAAACCTTCTAATTTAAGAAGAGTTGCAAGTATATTTTTGCCCAGATCATGAATATCTCCTTGAATTGTGGCAAGTACTATTTTACCTTTAAAATCCTCCTCTAAATCTTTTTTACCTAAAAAGGGTTCGATTAGCTCAACTGATTCTCTAAAAAGATCACCTGAAAGCATCAATTCCGCAAGAAAATATTCATTGGCTGTATATCTCTTACCAACTATTTCCATACCTTGCTTACATTCATTGAATATCTTCATTGGATCTTCTCCTTGAGATAATCGTTCTTCTACTTCAGCTAAAACTTTATCACGTTCAAGCTCAATTAGATTTTTTGTTAAACTTGATGACATGCTTAGGAAAAATGATTGAAGAAATAAAAACTTTAAACAAAAAAATTAGATAGAATAGAGGAGTAAAGATATTATAAAGATGTCTTTAACCTATTAATCTAAAATTTTTCTTAATATGTTCTCTATCTACAATGAAAATTATTGAATTAATTTTAAATTTTTTAGGAAATAATGGTATCGCGTTAAGCGCATCCAATCCGGTTTGTTTTTTGATTGGGTGATTTATGTAAAATACGGCTTTACTGAATCCATTAAATTTTTTGCAAAGACTCTCAAATATAACTCTTTCTGGATACGTACCGTTGCCAGAAATTATTAAGTAAAAAGATTCAATTCCTGATAAATTATCAACAACTTTCATCAAAATTTCCTTAAAAACTTATAATCGAAGTGCATCTAATAACAAACGTGGGTCTGTGTTTGCGTCTAATAAATCTTCCAATTCCATAAGAGTCGTTATTTCATAGCTTAGGATATCCTCATTTGACTTATCCAATTGGATGATTGTAGTATCATGTGGTTTAATTTCAACCAAGTGATATAACACATCTATACTATGGGTTGAAATTATTGTTTGCCATTTTTTATTCTTCAGCCATTTAAGAAATAATTTTATCATTGTGGGATGAAATCCTGCTTCAAAATCATCAATTAATATGAGTCTAGGGGATAATACTTCAAATAGAGCCATCATTTTTATCAATTTTTCAGCTCCAGATCCAAGATCCTTTAATTTGAGATACACTTTATTATCAGGATATACTTTTCTCAAACTAATAGGCTCGAGAAAAACAAGCTCGCTATATACATCATTGACACATTTATTCAGAAAATTTGCGAGTTCGATATGATATCCTTTTTTCATTATTAACTCATTAAGAGATCTCATCCTATTCTCTAAGTCTCTCAGTATAGATGTGGTAAAGGGAACGAATAGAACTATTTCAGGTAACTTTTTTCTTGGTACATCAAATATTCTGGAGATATTACCTGCTAAAGCTTTGTTTTTGCTTTCCCAATATGCTGTAGTATCAACTTCGCTTATATCAATAAACGCATTTGAACTTTCAATTCCAAATTGTAAATTTGAAGTTCCTGCGTAAAGATAGAGAAGATCTTTTAGTGAACCTTGATGCAGTTCTCGTAAATTATCTATTTTGGTTTGGTGAGTAATATAATCAATTGTATTTGGTTCAGGTAATAAGGATAACGCCTCCAATATTGAAGATTTTCCTGCGTTATTCTTACCTGTTAAAATTGTAAAATTACTAAACTTTAAGGTTTTATCACATGCTTTTATTCCTCTAAATTCTTTAATATTTAAACTTCTTACAAACATGAGGTCTCAATTTATTTTCCTTTAAATTTCTTTAATATAATATAGTATTAAAAATAGATATATTTAGAGTTTTAGTGAACTGAAAAAGTAGTCTTCTTGAAGAGGATTTCTTCCATATTAAAGAGCAAGGAATTTTTCTAAAAGAAATTGAGACTATAAATAGGATAAAAAAGATAATAAAAAAATTACGTTTTTTCTGAAGCCATTTTACTAATAGCTTTTGCTGAACGGAAGGGAATGTCTTCTAGCGACATACCTGCTTCGTAGCCGAATTTTTCCTTGAAAGCATCATTTAACGACTGGAAATATAGCGATAGAGGTAAGTTCTGAGGACAGTTATTGTAACAATTCCCGCATTCAACACAACGATCAGCATCGTGTGCAATTCTTGTTAGATTATAGGTAACATTATCTATTGTTTTTTCTTTTTTCTTTTTGTTAATAATACAATCTATACAATAACAAACGGGGCATCCACGCACGCATATTCCGCAAGAAGTACATTTGAGTAGTTCCGCTATCTTATCTTCTTGTGGAAGCTTGTCCCACTCCTCTAAATCTTTTACTCGTTTTTCCTTAGCTTTTTCGATGATTTCATTATACTTGTTTACATGTGTTTTTTTGACATCTTCAGGTAATGTTTTTTTATTCACACCCGACTTTTCTAAGATATCATTGCCTTTATCTGAGTAAACTTTCAGTATAATCTCCTCAGATTCAATTGGAATTCCAAGGTCGCTTACAGTTAAATCAGCAACAACTGGAATCTTGCGATAGCATCGTAAACAATTTTCTGAAATCGAAAGATTGAGTTCTTTAACACTTCCATCATTCATCTTAACTATTAGCCCTGTATCACCAACTTTCTCCTTAACTATGTTTGTTTGATCTATATCCTTATTTTTCCTCATATCTCTTCCAGCTTTGGGAAGCATACCCCTATCTTCAATGCCAATGACGAAAAGGTTATCCAAGTTAACTTGTTTAATTTTTGCTAATTCTATTAATGCTCTTGTATCACAAGGTCTTGCAATTAGCCCTACTTTAGCATTCATTGCCCCTTCAACCGATTTATGCAGAAATTTTGAGGCTGAGTCTGTTCTGGCATATCCGTATGCTATTAACTGAGTCAACGGAAAGTTTGCTAATTCTCCTTCTTTTTCTGCTAACATTGGTTGAACCGTAAATCTATCTGTGTTACCAGATTTTTTATCGACCCTCAACTTGGCACCAATTATTTTATCAACAATTTTTTCTTTTAATAATGTTGCCAATATTTTAGGAAAATCTTCAATTTTTATTAAATATTCTTCCTTTGCTTCCATGATATACCAACTCTATTTATAAACTTAACTAAAATTAAATTCCTCTTATATTTCTCTTACTTTTTGTAATAAATTTTTAAATTTTTTGATATTTTTTAAAACTCTTTAATGTGTTATATGGTGCAACCATTTCTTCAACTGAGCTCTCATTTTTTTAGCTCAGCCTCATCAGTAAACACATTTATTTTTTAAGCTTTGGCTTTCGCTTCAGCTTTTCCTTTTTTTTGTGTACCACTCTTCGATCGCAAAGGACTAGGACCTAACTTACGTATTTCCTTATCGGATTTTATCATTTCTATTTGAAACTTCTGTCCTTCAGCTGCTGTACAACTTATCATTTTGATTCTATCAGGATTGATACCTACAACTTTTAAGATCTCCTTAGCATATTCAATTTCTCTATAAGCGTAATAATTTCCTGTTTCGAAATCACATTCTCCGAAATATCAACCGTTAATTATCACCGCATCAGCACCCCTTCCAAATGATCGCATGATAACGTCTGAACCAACTCGTCCGGCACAAGGCACTAGTATAATTCTGATAGGATCAGGATATTGTGCACGTATAGTTCCAGCCATATCAGCTGAACCATACCCTCATTTCCGGCAAGAAAAAACAATTATTTTTATATCAACATCTTCAGCCATTTTTTCTCCCTCTTTATTCCCCAATTGGTAATAATTCATCTAATAATGCCATATACTGATCATCTCTGTAATACGTTAATTCAATTGCTTTTGACGGACATTGAGCCGCACATGTTCCACATCCTCGACATAATATGAGATCTACTACGATATTACCCGTTTCATTAATTGAAATGGCACTGTATGGACAAGCTTCGATACATTTATAACATTTTGCACAACGTTCGTCTGAAGGTTTAGCACGTATAAGTTCCATGACATATTCTCCCTTGCCCATTGGAATGCTTGCTACTGATGCTGCTCCTCTAGCTTGGCTCACAGCTTTATCAATCTCTTTTTGTCCTTGGGCAGATCCACAAATATATATACCAGGTACTTTTGTACTAATAGGATCAAGTCGAGCATGATACTCTTTTAAGAAGCCATCCGGACTTTTTTCCATATTTAGGACTTTTGCAATTTCCATAGTACCTTTTGAGGGGAGAGAAGCCGGTGATAAAACAACTAAATGGGCCTCCATTGTAACAACAGAATCCGTTCCGACAGGTTCAAATTGTACAGTGAGATTCTTGGTTAAATCATCTTCTTCAATGTTACCTACTAATCCCTTTACAAATACGATCCCCGCCTCTCGAGATCTTCGATAATATTCTTCGTAGCCTTTTCCAGCACATCTCATATCTATGTATGTACAAACAATCTGAGAATCAGGATACTCTGATTTAATTAATTTCGAATTTTTTAGAGAAAGGTTACAACAAATAACACTACAATAAGCATTTTTGTTGATATCTCTTGACCCTACGCAGTTAATGAATAATACTTTTGTCGGACGTTTACCATCAGAAGGTCTTATTAAATGGCCGAAAGTTGGTCCATTAGGTGCAAGAATTCTTTCAAGTTCTAATTGATTGATTACATTATCATAAATGCCATATCCATAATCATCCCCTTTATATAGGTCCCATCCCGTTGCAACAATAATCGTACCAATATCAAGTTCAAGTATTTCTTCTTGTTGAGAAAAATCTATTGCATCTTCTTCACATGAATCAATACAAGCAAAACATTCTACACAAGTTTTTCTATCAATATCATATTTTGCTGGTACAGCTTGAGCAAACGCTATATCAATAGATTTTCGAGCTGAGAGGTTTTCATCAAAGTAATTAGGTAGATATATAGGACAGACTTCTGTACAAGCACCGCAACCAGTACACATGCTTTCTATTACAAAACGAGGATTTCTCCTTACCTTTACCCTAAAATTCCCGATATATCCATCGACATCGATAACATCACTATATGTTAAAATTTCGATATTAGGATGACGATTTGTTTCTAACATTTTTGGACCGAGAATTCAAATAGAACAGTCGTCGGTGGGAAAAGTTCTATCAAGTTGAGACATACGACCTCCAATTGTGGTTTTCTTTTCTACAAGATATACTTTATATCCTCCGTCTCCTAAATCAACGGCAGTAGATAATCCTGCGATACCTCCCCCAATAACTAATGCTGTTGGTTTTACGGGTACTATCTTTGTAGCTACTTCCTCTAATAACCTAGCTCTAGCTATCCCCGCTCTAATTAGATCTATTGCTTTCAATATTGCCTTTTCTCGGACTTCAAGAGCTTGATGGACAAAACTACAGTGTTCTCTAATGTTAACAAATTCTAAGTATCTTTGAGGTAATCCTGCTTCTGACAAAATCGCATGAAAGACTGGCTCATGAGTACGAGGACTACACGCTGCCACTACAATTCTTTCAAGTTTGTACTCCACAATTTGTTCTTTTATGTACGTAGATCCGCCTTCAGTACACATACTAAGATACTCAAATGCTTTTACGCTTTCTAATTTATTCAATTCTTCGACTATTCTTGGAACATCCAATATACCAGCAATGTTAATACCTCAGCGACACACAAAAACTCCAATTACTGATTTTTCAACTTCATTATTTTCATTGGTCTGTTTTCCAGACAAATATCTCACCTTTTCTAAATCTATCCTCCTAAATTTTTAAAATTTACTTTGTAATTTCTCAATTTCTTAGAGTTAATCTAAGTAAGGTGTTATGATATTGTAAATAATTTATATTATTAAAATTAAATTATTATGGAATTATAATTCAATTCTTCTAAAATCTGATAATTTAATTGAAAGATATATTTTAATATCACTTGATAAGTTCAAATTGACAGATTTCATTAATATAATTTCATATAGATTGTCGGTTCTCGAGATTTTTTTCCAATTTCTTAATATTTCCGATTAAAAGTAAGAAAAAAAAAGAGAATTTTATTAATTTAACAAATTTCTTCTCGCCATTCGTCTATATCGATTTGTGCTGGTCCCCTTCCTAATAAACCACCGACCATATCCTTAACAATATCCATTTCATAAAGAGGTACTTTTTCTGGTAAATTTTCCATTATTTAGATCACCATATAATTATAATTTTAATTTTTGATGAATATGTATTTAATCTATCTCTTTGTTAACTATTTAATCCAAATTGTATTGGCTAATTTATCATCATTCAAATCTATAACTTAAAAAATATAAATGTAAAATTGTAATTTATTAATAACATTAAATAAATGATGGTAATTTCCATATTAAATCGCGAAAGTGATAGACCTTTTACTGGTCAAGAAATGGCAGAATTCCTTATTCGAAATTTAAAACATCTTTTTAAAGAAAATAAAGTAGATTTTGCTTATCTTGGTGGATCATGGGTTAGAGATGTACACCAATGGTGGAGTGATATAGATATTTTTATCTCTGTTCCCAACTACCCCCAGTTATCTTCTAAAACACAACTAAATTTCTTAACCAACCTACATGTAAAATCCACGGATTTAACTAATTATGAGGAAATCGAGATCTCGGTATTTGAAACTCTTCCCCTCCATGTTCAATTTAATGTGTTTACCAATGGATTTTTAATATATGAGAAAAATTCAGATATTAGTTCACTTTTTCTGGAAAAATTACTTCCTCTTTATTACGATCACATGATTTGGTATAATAATTTACTTAAGAATCAGAATATATTTCCTCATGGAAGTGAAAAAAATCATGATTAATTTTTCTTGAAAAATTAATCGATTTACTGCGGCTACAATTGCTGGCGGTGTAGCAGACTGCCAATATATTATCGCTCAGCTACGTGCCCTATCGCGTCTAAAAGAAGTAGAAGAAAGCGAGGTACCGGAACCCAAATACGTTGCTAGCGTTTGTAGAAATATTCTTTTTTCTGGTCGCTCATTTTTCATGTCGATGATGATCGTTGGCGGTTACTCGCAAAAGGAACAATCTGGTGTACTGACAGGAATAGACATGTTAGGAACTCGGTATGAAGAGAACAGTTTCATTTCTTTCGGTTCAGGCTCACCCTTTTCTCTAGGCGTGTTGGAGGCTGATTGGAAACCGAATTTGACGAAAAAAGAGGGAATTGAGCTAATAAAAACGGCAATAACAAGCTCAAAGGCAAGGGATGCTGGTTCAGGATTTAAGCTACAAATTTGTAGCATAGATCAAGATGGTTTCAAACAGATCTAAATATTTTATATCTTATTACTTTCATCTTAAATTTAGTCTTAAATAGTAATAAATTAGAGATGAGAATAACTTTAAATTGTTGAATCACCGTCTTATAATTAGAGATGGATAACCAAGACAAAAAAGAATTTATTGTCAATAATCATTTGACTTTAAAACTGGAAGGCAGTAAGACAAAAATCTTCGTCGATGGGGAAGAATTCCTTATTTGTAAATTTTATGGAAATTGTGGAATTTAGAAAGCTTTCTTACCGAGTCAGTCATATTCATTTCTATTTGTTGGTATCCTCTAGAGAGGTTATAAGAAGCTATTCCATACTCAATATAGACATCTTCTGTAGTTAATGTAAAGTCTATATTAACCTGATTTCCATTTATGATTAAAGTATAAGTGTCCACAATCGGTTGTCCTTGCATATCATATATAGAATATATTTCTACATCGTCAAGGGTAATTCCAGCAAATCCGATATTTAAATTTGTAGCAGTGTTTGTAAGGCTATATGATTCGTTGAACTTAGAGTAAAATGTACCTAAATAATTATTACTGTCTAACCTAAGAGGCGTTGTATCAGTATTAAAGAGTATTTCAGAGAATTCGAACCCGGCTGATTCGGAGAAGGTCCATGTCTTCACCTTACTTTCTTCAAGCTCAACTCTGTATGATATAATTAAATCAGAATAATTATCTAAGGTAGTTGGACCGGTGATTGTAATTTCATAATCATTGCCGGATATGGTAAAATCAATACCTTCTGTAAGAACTACTTCATCATATTCATATATTCCTCTAACCTCTACAATATCAATTGTGTTGTATCCAATCAAGTTTAATAATACATCTTCAGAGTCAATTCCATATATATCAATATCATCTGTATATTCAAAATACCTTTCTACGCCATATTTATCACCTGTAATCTCTCCTAACCAGAAAGTTCCTGTGTCTAGGTCAGAATAGGAATTAAATACTATTGAATCATTATGAATGCTGGAAGAAGTCAATGTAAGATTTAAAAATAAGTACTTGAAAAAACAATGCAATTGAAAATCCAAGGTACACGATCGTTGATAAAATACTGCCAACTTGGTCGGCAGGGGTATTTCGAGTCCATGTGATCATATTTTGTATCCCTGAATATACTTTTGGGATAATTATGAATAATAAAGGCAGGGAAAACATGACAAGAAAGGTCACCAACCCAAGCACCAAGTTCTGTTCAGATTGTGTATGCAAGGTTATTAAAGGAATCAGAATAAGAATTGCAATAATTACTATGAAGGTTCTAGTAAACCTTAAAGACTTTGAAACCCACTCTTTTTTACTTTCTATCATTTTTCCTTACCTTTTTCTAATTTAATTATTTGTTTAATTCTATTTTTGTAAAATTGACAAAGTGCAATATTTTCAGGATGATAGCCCATCCTTTTATGGAGTGAGAGTATCTGATTACGTGCTACTACATATCGCCTTCGTGGAATATCCGGAGGATTGTTAAAAAAATCTAATATGATCTCTTCAATTTTAACCCCCGACTGGACCTCTTTTTCCAACACTTCCTTTGGTAAGCTGAGATCGCCTGATCCAAGCGCATTACTATTTTCTATAGCCATAATTTTTTACTGTCCCAATTCATAAAATACTTTATTTTAATCATATTTAAAAGAAAAATAGCCCAAAACCAAAACTCCTAAAAACTCTAGTTTCGAAACCAATATTCCCATTTTGTGAAAATGAAAAGGTCGTACCCTTTCCTATTGTGCTTTTAGTTCTTTTACTAATCTATATTGAATCTACAGTTATATTTAAATGATCTGATTCTATTTTTTGTACAAATACCAATACTAAAGATAGGTTAGTAAGATTTTTTGATAACAATGTGACAAAATTCTCAAGGGTGAGAAAGAGTTTGGTTCAAAACTACAATTTCAGTTTTTTTAAGAATTTTTTCTTTGATTTTTTTCTTTAAATAACTTTGCTTGAAATGGTTTTTAAAAGTATTATATGATGTCTAAAATGATTTTAGAAGAGATTGAAATGAAAAAAAAAGGATTGCCAATATTTGTAGAATTAAAGAGAATTCGATTAACCTATAGAATTTACAGATATATTGATTCAAAAGGGAGATGTGTTATAAATAGTATTAAAAAAAATACAGGAGCAAACCTTAAAACAATATACAGGCATGTAAGATACCTAAGTAAAAGGCGACTAATAACACAAGATTTTGGCGCGGAAAAAAAGAAGGATGGGGGGTATTTTTTTATAATAACTACTCCGGCTTTAAAGATCGAGCTGAAAAAGATTGAAGTTATGATTGATGATTTTTTGAGCAATTAAAAACAATTAAGAATGTTGTTATCAAAAATCCGTTATCATATGAACTAATAACACAATTTCTCAATGGTGAGAAATTCCAAGGGTGAAAAATATGTAGGGGGTAATAAATTTTATATATCTCTCATGTATACTTTATTATCAACCAAAATACTT
>CAZALK010000016.1:0-131852 GCA_964486045.1 uncultured archaeon | reverse complement strand
AAAAAAAATAATAAATAAAAAAAATAATAATAATAAAAATAATAAAAATAAAACAACTCTGAATTTACCTTTTAAGACAAATTTACCCCTTTGAGACATATAATCAAATTTATATGAAAGGATTGATTCGGGATATATAATGTACTCAATTAATAAAATTTAACGAGGGCGTTTTATTGTCGAATAATTTTAATAATATGAAAAAATCAATTGGAAACGTTTTATTATTCTTAGGTGTTGGTTTTATTGCCTTAAGCTTGTTTACCTTTTATTATGATTTCGGTTTAAATGTAGTATTAACCGATATGATCCAATTTACTGTAAATGGGATTATATACCTTTTATTAGGGATAAGCTTTATTTACTTGTGGAGGGCATTACGTAAAACTTAGATAGAATTAATTAACCTTAGTCTAAAATTATCTCTTCAGGACCAATAATACCATAATCTGCCTTAAGATAGTTATTTCTAAGGAGGTTATAAAAGATCCACCACTACCAATGAGTATCAAAGCTCAAATACAAACATACTAATTTGAAATTCATTAATTGTTCATTAAAGGAAAATTATTCCCCTTTTAATTTATAAAAAGCTTTTTGGTTTACATATAACTTTATTTCGCGATTATTTTTTTCAATTATTATTAAATTCAATTATTATAAAATATAAATAAGAACAGGTATTATTGAAATTAAAAGCCAAATTGTGAACATAAAAAGTAAATCATTCCAATCTTCATACATTATGTAATTTGCTAACCATTTAATTATAACTATTTGTTCTTCAGTAGTATTGGAGGGTTGTGGGATAAGTAGAAGATTTAAATCATAACTAAAATCAAATAAATAAACAGTAAGAATTAAAATTAATAGTTATATCGAAAAAATAACCAACCGACTTTTAAAAACCTTTTGTATATTCAATCTAGTTATACTCGTATTATCTAGAATTAAATTTCACTTCTAAAGAAATATTAGACTATTCTACTATTAATATCTATTTAATATGCAAAGATATCCATTGACCATTTTCTAATCTTCCATATAATCGTACCTGATCAATATCTGAAATTGTCTGAGGATGCTCAGTAAGTCGAAGTTTAATTTTATATTTACATGACTTGGGGAAGTTTGCAAAGTATGAATATAAACTTTATCTGCCCCAGTTACTTCATATATATCTTGACTCGTCACCCGAATGATAGAGAGTACAATTATAGAAAAACATTTCTTTTTGCCTATAATAGAAAAGTAAAATTTTCATTATATGTCCTATTGCGCTCTTATATATCCTATTGTGTCTCAAATTCAAGCGTAACTTTTAAATACTAGCTTTGTAAATGATATACTGACAAAAAAGAAAGTAAATTTATAATTCTAATCTAAATAATTTGATTAATTAGACATTTTGATTTACAAATTGTTGGAAAATTTCAAGGTTAGAGGTTATGAGAAGAGCTGTTAAATCCATAATCGTAGCATTGGTAACTTTGTCCTCATTTATATTGATAATGTTCTCTACATTAGGCCCACAGCTAGTAATCTCTAGCGGTGGGGTACCAGCAGATTTCTATGGGACTTCAAGAGATATTTCTTTAAATGAGACAATTATTGTGGCGAAACAATATAATTTATCAATATATTTACCATCTGAATTACCAAATAATTTTGAATGTACAGCTATATATCTCAAGGATGGCCCGTTTATAGCAATTGTGGTCTATAGTGCAGAAGGGAATATTGATTACAAAACAGCTGAATTAGTAATTCAAATAACTCCAATGAGCTCTCCTCCCAAATATAACGAACTGGAATCTATAGCTGCAGGCATGTTTTTTACAACAGCTGTAGAAATCAATAGTTGGCCAGTTCTAGTAAATGAAAAGGCCTTTACTGGAGGAGAAATGGAGACAAGGAAGAAATGGGGGAATTTTTTCCTCTTATTAACCGCATATATAGAAGGAATGAGATACATGATAACCTGTCCTACTCTGACGACTAATGAAGCTTTACTTATGGTAGAAAAACTACATTTAGTCACAGAATGAAAATTAAACTAGACAATCGAATGAAAAAAGCTAAAAATCAAGTATCCTTACTAACTTTTATATTCCTTCTATATTTTAATTGAAAAATAGTTAATAATCATATTCAAATTTACCTATTTTGATTTTTTGAGTTAAGGACTCATTAGGTAACCTTTTGCGAACTTCTATAAGATTCAAAACCCCATATCCATGCTTTTTTAAAAAGGGAATACTCCTATAATTATTTGGAAGAACCCAGTTATATAATGTATATCCTCCCATTTCTATAGCAAATTCTTCAGCTCTTTTAAATAATGCAGATCCGATTCCTTTTCGTCTCTCTTCAGGTATGACAAATAATAATTCATCCCAAACAATATTCTCATCCACTCTACATACGGTAAACCCAATTAAGTCCTGATTTTCATTGATTGCTATAAAAATGGGGAAATTCTTATTGATATAATAATTCAACTCTTCTCTTGCAGCATCCAGATCGAGCTGTTTTTCTCTTTTCTTTAATTCAGCTAGGGCGATTCGATTTTTAGCAATAAGGGTTATTAATTGAGTTTCATAACTTTGTTTGTATTGCAATATCTTCAAACTACTGGCTCAACTCATTTGATTATAGTATAAGGACTTAATACTCTATAGATGACATTATTAAAACCTTTTAAGTTTTCTTAATGCTTTAGTTTGTTTTTGTCAAGTTAGAATAGAGATTTCAACCTTAGACATTATGATTTATATAGATAATTTTTCATTGATCATTATTTCACTAAGCTTTATTCTATAGGTAACACCATCTGTCAGTTAAATGTTCACCCCTCAGGAGCGGTGTAAATTGCTCCTCTTTTTCTTTTTTTCTCTATTAAGACCCTTTGGAATCATTTTCGATCAATTTCAGTAAGTTTTCAAAATCTATGAATTTTGCGATGTATTTCTGAATACATATTTGCGATCTAAAAAGAATTTAGTACAATATCCTATTGAAAGAGCCACGATAGAACTTATTTCTAAAGAGGAATTCAAGAGATTTCTCAAAAGGAATTGAATTCCAACGTTTTCGATAGAGGTTAAGATCGCAAATATGAGGTATTTCGAGAATTCCATAGAAGCCTTTTTAATTGGAAGATCCTTACTTTTAAAAACAATCAATTTATCTAAGAAAAATTTGATGATGTAAGTGATACCGATCGCAGCAATTGATCCGATTAAAGTAGGCATGTCATAAGGTGATATTGAGCAGTATAGAACATAAATGAGCTCGTTACCCCCCAATAAAGTACAAACTACAGGAGCAAGTACAATTTGATTTAACTTCTGTATTCCATAATTTAACGCAATCATAAATGCTGCGAAAATGAAGTATAAAATTAGTTGTCGTTTCAATTCTTGAGTCATTGGCATTTTTAGTCATCTCAAGTAATATATTTCTGGTTAAAATGGATCATCAAATATTTTATCCATATTTTATATTCCCAAATAAAACCTTCTTATTTTTTTTGATATATTTCTACCCAAAACCAGATAGTTATTCAAGTTAAAAATATATTAAAAATAAATCATTCCTATCTTCATACATTATGTAATTAGCTAAGACTTTAATTATAATTATTTGTTCTTCAGTAGTATTGGAAGGTTGTGGAATAAGTAAAAGATTTAAATTAATCCCTATAATCAAATAAATAAACAGTAAGAATTAAGATTGATAGTTGAATTAAAAAAACAACCAATCGACTTTTAAAAACCTTTATTATATTCACACTAGTTATACTCAGAAAATCTATCTTAAATTATAAAATATTACTAATAATGTGTAAGAGAGAATCTAATTGCGTTAAAATTTGAGAATTTTAATCAAGTAGGAAAAGATATCGGAAATTTAGGTAAAGTTATTCGTTCAACTAAATCTTTCAAATTATCGGGAACTTTGATGATATCTTCTGTAGTATATAATTTTATGGTTGGTTGGTCTTTTCCCTCAAAAATTGGAGTCTTTTTTTGCCGTAATTTTATTCCCAACACTTCCTCAAAGTGATGTCTGGAGGAATGAATCGAAAAGCTATTTTCACCTTGTGAGATTATATTAAATCCTATCTTTTTGAGCTCTTTTCTTACTTTGTTAAAAGCATCAGGGGGAGGTCTTATGTCATTTGCATCTCTCTTTATTTTTCCAATCAACCCCAAGGGGATATTATCTACTCTAGAACGAAGAAAAACCGTAGCAAATATGTGGTTTTCCTTATTCTCTACCTTCTCTTGTCCCATACTCGCCCACTTTATATATGATACTCTTAGACCTAATATTATAATATTTCTGTCTAAAAGTTTAATACTGTTTTTTGCATAGAACTGGATTATAAATAAGTTCTAGTCCGGATTTGTATTTAAATGTTTTTACTTGAATGTCATAGAAAAATAAAAAGACGATCTAAGAAAACAGATAATTTACTAAGGCAAAAACTTTAAAAATAAGCCCAATCCATATTTTAATTAAAGACTTAATATCACACCAAATCAAACTTTGAGATCTTATACTTATTCCACATAGTGAATTTGAGAAAGTAAAAAAGAGGACACTATTATTTATATTAGTTTCAATTCTGGGAGTTATCTCATGCTTCATCGGAATCATAATACTTACAGCTTTTTCCCAAGAGTTAATAAAAGCTTACTCTCTTAGTTTTTTGACCCCCACTCCTCAAATATTAATTATAATTGAAATATTCTGGATGACAATCTTATTACTTGCATTTTTCTTCATTAATACTACTATTTGGTATTATATCTCTTATAATTTAAGTAAAAAATCAATAACTACTTTAACCTTAGCTGAAAAAAATGACGTAGATGATATTATATGTTATAAATGTGGAATTGAAAGGTCTAGTGATTACCTTAAACAAAAATATTTTAAAACAAGGATAAAATTCATTAAGATATTAAACGTAGAAGGATATTTTTGTGAAGATTGCTCCCAATATTATTACCATGTATCTCTTGGAACAATTTTATTAACCCCACTAGTTTATTTTCTGTGCATAATGCTTGTAATTCCCCTTCTTAATTCAATAAATTTGTTTTATATACCTAAATCCTGGCATTATCTAATGTATACAATCTTTCCAGTTATTATCTTAACATTTTTCGTGTGTGTCTTTTATAGTAATAAAATCAGTAGTAAACTCTCGAAAATTTATTATAGTAAAGAGAAAAATCCATGAAATAACGAGAAAACTAGACTATAATTAAAAAAAATGTAAATGAAATAATGAAAAACAGGTTAAAATTAATCGGTCTTCTTATAGTGGGAATTATTGTTTTTCCAATATTAAATGAATTGATTGTAATACGCTCAACAATCTATTACACTATTGATTATGACGTAAAAGGATCGAACAGAGAAGAAATCATAAATAAAATCGAAATGTTAAATTATACAGTATATTTGAATAATTTTCGTGATGATTATTATGACTTCAAAAGTTTTGTTGATAGAGATTTTGTAGCAGAATTGAAAAGCCGAATTGAGAAAGATATTAAGATCCACTGGGAAATTTTTTATAGACATTCTTTAAGATATTCTTTTATCGCAGAGAATCATTCTGAATTGTATTTAACTTATAATAACAATTCGATATTTAGCGTAAAGGATCAAAATAATAACTCGCTTTTTTTGTTAAAAAGCTTTTATTGGAATGAGCCTGCATGGTATCTGAATTTCACGCAATTACCGGATGTTTACGGTGATAATTTTACAATGTTATTGAGCAATGCTATTTTTATTGAAATACATTTAGATTATAATTATTACTGTGGCAATGTATGTGCATTAAATTACTCTATTGATCAATTTATTGTATTAAACACTAGCTTAGATGTCCTTATGATTTTTATTCCCTATCCTCATATGTCAGTCGCTTAAGTTATTAATATAGTAGTTTACTGGAGAACTATTCTCCCCCATCCCCGTGGTGCTCCCTCCTAATTAGGTGAGGCATTAATATATATATTTTAGATGAAATAATAAGATTTTTATAAAAACATTGATAAATTTGATATTGTAAGGCAAATTCAATGAAGGAAAAGCAAAAATTCAGTTTCAAGATTGCAGTTATTGGTGATAGTCAGGTAGGCAAAACGTCTTTAATGGAGAAGTTTACAATCAGTACCTTTAATATTGATTATGGCAAAACATTTGGTGTTAAAATTTCAATGCTTGATAGTGAAATTGAAGGAAATATGATTAAATTATTGTTTTGGGATATCGCTGGTCGTGATAATTATCCTTTTGTTCGTCCTCAATTTTTTAAAGAAGTCCGTGCAGCAATAATAGTATTTAGTCTTGAAGATAATAAACTAGGTAAAGCAAGTTTCAATCATATTACTGAATGGAACAGGGAAGTAAGAAAAAATCGTAAGGTTATCCTTATATATCTTATTGCAAATAAAGTTGATTTAGTGGATGAGAATAAAGTAGATGAATTGAGAATTAAAAATTTGGTTGATAAGAATAATTTTGGAGGTTATTGTATAACCTCTGCCATATCTGGAAGTGGTATTATTAAGATCTTTAAGGTTATTAGTGAGGAATTATACGAAAAATATAAAGCACTTTTTCTTGAATAATAAAAAAAAATAAAAAAATCATAAAATAATTAAATAAATTGTAAAAGAAATAAAGAATATGGAAAGAAAACGGGTAAATAAACTAAAAAAAAAATTCCTAGCGGGAATAATCACATCATTGGTATTAATCGTTAATAATTTCATGATATACGCAAGCATATTTTATAGAATAACTTATCCGATGAACATTCAAAATTTTGATGATATAATAGATAAAAGTGAATTATTTGAATATGAAAAGTACTGTAAATTACGCGACTATAAGGGAGTAGTCCAAAACTTAAGCAAATCTGATCGTTCTCTTTATATAGACCGAATTTTCTTAGAATCCTTAAAGTTACAAATTGACGGGGATAAAAAGAAATTTCACTTCTTTCCCTTCCATCAGCTTAATTTTATTTCTTCATTAGATGTCTCTAATGAATCTTTGATATATCTGACGTATAACAATAATACAATTATTAAAGCAGAGTATACAGACCATACAGAGATATTTACGGCGGGGATAGGGCAATGGGGAAATAATCCACCCTTTTGGATGGGGAATTGGTATTTAAATTTTACACATATCCCTTATGCTCTTAATGAATCATCTACTATTATGTTAAGTAATATTTTTCTAGTGAAAATGAATTTAAAATATGATTGGGTTGCTAGTTTTTGGGGTGCTTCGTATCTCACAATTGAGCAATACTTAGTTTTTAATACTGATTTCCAAATATTGTTTGTGTTTCTTCCCTTAGAAAGTAAAGCAGTACAATAGGTGGTATCCCTTGAGTAGTTAAAAATTATGATTTCAATGAAAATTACTTTGAAAAAATGCAACAGAATGTAGGAAAAATAATGAAAAGGCAAAGTAAACTGAAAAAATTACTTCTTATAGTTAATGCTATCGATTTTTAACCTTCTTTTTCTATAGAAACTGAAACCAATTAATCCTAAAATCGCACTTAAGCTAATTCCAATGATGATATATACCACAAATTTCAGATTGCTACTAGTAATTTTATAGATTAAGTTATTGTTATTATCTTTAACAACAACGGTATCCAAGAATCCCCGGGAATTATAAGTAAAATCCATAATATAGGCTTTTTCTCCATATCTCATAAATGTGACTTTATTTTCCTGAACGCTAACATTTTCGCATTCAAGAGCGTCAATAACTCCAGTTAGATAATTATTAATTGGACTAACCATCACATATCTGTGCAAAATATAGTGCCACAAAAAATCATCTCCACTAAAGATTGGCATGGAAAAATTTATTGCTTGCAAAGCGGTATCATTATTAACCACAGCAGCAAAATCGTTGTAATTGTATAAACTACTTTGAAAATCCAAGGTCTCCTGAAAAAGAAAAGGTGGACGAGAGGGAATTATAGAATTTGAGTAATTATCAAATGGTTCGGTTCCAAAAGGCCAGAAAGTTAAAACAGGAGACCATAAATCATAGCTATTTGGATAATTATAATCGATATAGGATTGACCGTATCCATTTTCCCTAAGAATCGAGCTATTTACATCGAACCAACTATAAAAAAGCCAATTGAACATACCCAGAGTGCCACTATCACCACTGCCTAACCCTAATATAGTAGTTTTACTTTTAGCTCCAATTGTATCTGAATCACCACCAAACCAATCTATAGGATTTGAAGATACATTAATATTAAGTTTCCATGCTTCTTCATCGTAATAAATCACTTCAAAAATCTGAGACCCCTTTTCAAAAGAAAAAGTGTAATGAGAATTTGATGAAACCAAAGGAATAGACTCGTAATTAATTATAAAAATGCCTAAAAACACGAGTGTTGTAAGTTTTAATCTTTTTTTGTTTTTACTATTTACCATTTTCAAAACTTTATTTTTTTTTTCTTAATATTTCTCTAATTCTTATTGACTTTTTCTTATAATTGCCTTCTTTTAAATAATAAATATCCTAATAGGAAAAAAACAATCGCATATAATGTTATAACTATTAATGCTCCTTCCGCAGATGGGAATAACCAATTTCGATGAGTAATATTATTATCCGTATAATCAAAAAATCTTTCCATTGTTGAAAACTCAGGATAAATTACCTTACTGATAATATTAAAAAGGTAAGTTAACGAGTAAAGTGGCTCTATACCTGAAGGTGCAACAAATAAATCGATTGTTGAAAAACCAATTAAGATGAGGCCAATAATAATGGTAATAACTGTACCTGCTGAAGGCATAAAAGAGCTTAGAAATGTTGTAACGCTAGCTAATGCTAGAATGTATAGAGCTAGGTATCCAAAACTAAGGAATAAGGAAGGAGGTATGGGCTCAGCATAAAAATAAAAACATAAAAGCGCCATTAGGAAATATTGAATAGCCGAAATTCCTATAACTAATATGTAATTTGCAATATATTTCCCAATAATTAAATTATGCTTATCAATTAAAGGAAGCAACGTTAAACCTGTTTTTTTTTTATATTCAGTACAAATAATGCCTGAAAAAAAGAATCCCGTAGTTAAGAATAGAAGTGTCATAAAAAAGAAAATTCCATCTTGATATAAATCAAATTGGGAATGACCTGGTAAGGTCATAAATGAGATAAAAACATAAGGAATTATACTAGTTAACAAGAAAAAAACAAAAGTAATAATTGAAAATATAATAAATTTCTTTTTTTGGAGCTTTATTTCAAAAAATATCGTGTGTGAAACCACTTTAAGATTTAAACTAATTATATCTAATTTTTTCATTTATTATAACCTCATTTAATCTTATTTTGGTTTTTTAGTATCTTCTTCTATCATCTGATAATATAGGCTTTCTAATTGAGAGATCCTTGGCTCGTAAAAAGAACTAATAGTAAGATCGGACTCGAATTCTGTAGATAAAATATTTAAAATTTCGCTTCTTGAAGTTTGTTTACCATCATAACAAATTGTAAAGAAATTTTTCTGGTAATTATAAGTGATCGAACCTTCAAAATTTGTGTGATCCCCTTTTGCTACCAAAAATGGTTCTAATTGATGAATTAATTTGAATATTAAATTTTTTACTTTTTCTACAGGAATGGGGCCAATAATTTCACAAATTAACTCCTTGGTTTTGAAAACCCGCTCCAAATTATCAATTGTATCAAAGCCAATCAAAACACCTTGATTTATTAGGGCTATTTTATCACATACTTCTCTTAACTCAGTTAATAAATGAGACGATAAAAGAATAGTTTTCCCTTCATTTTGAAGCAATTTAAGATATTCTCTTATTTTAATACGAGCATTTGTATCTAAACCCGTTTGAGGCTCATCAAGAATAATTAGCTCTGGGTCGTGAATTATCGCAATCATAAAACCCAATTTCTGTATCATTCCTTTTGAAAAAGTTTTTAACTTCTTAAATTTCCATTCATATAAATCCAAGGTTTTTAAAAGCTTATCAATTCTAAGTTTTATTTTATTCCTTGGATAATTCCTAATATTCGCAATATATTTTAATAAATAATATGGGGTTGTGTTATAAAAGTGAGGAATATCGATTAAAAATCCCATTTCGATTAATTTTTTTGAATTTTTATGGATATTTTGTAATTCACAATCAATGTTTTTAATAAAAACGCTTCCGGAATTTGGTCTAATCAAGCGAGCTATTAGCTTAAGCAATGTAGTCTTTCCTGCACCATTTGGGCCCACTAATCCGATAATTTCACCTTTTCGAACTGATAAGCTTACAGTATCTAGGGCTATAAAATTACCGTACTTCTTGCTTAAATTTTCTAATTTTAAAACGGTCTCGCTCATAATCTTCTAATCCATTTCACTTTGATAAGAATTATTATCCTCTTTAATAATTATATAAAATGCTTAAATTTATTCTATTTTTCTTAGAAATTCCATCTCATCTTCAAAGTTAGTATTTAAAAGTTATCCATGAATTTGAGATAAGTTTTAAATTAGCCATATATAGAAAAAATTAAATGTCAGAAATGCAAACTTATCTAAGGAAAGAAATTAATATTGACAGAAATGGTTTCAATATGGATTCATCAGAAGTAGATATTCCAATAATAAAAATACATCTTAAAACACATTGGTATTTAGTATTACTATTGTCTTTAATACCAATGATCCTTTTGGTGTTTCCCCCCTTTTTTTTACGATATGAGTTATGGTATTATATATTTATGGGAACACTGGGAACCATATCTTTTGTTATTGGTTTATTATGTAAAAATATAGAATTGATTTTCAAGATTGATAACGCCAACAATATTTTAATTTATGAGAGATTTTGGACTAATTTACGTATCAACCAGAGATCATTTAAATTGCATGATATCAAAAGGTTTAATGTTTTCACCCGTAATATTCCTTACACGGGAGGAATTAATTTTTTAACAGGAGAATATAATTTTTTAGCCCTTGAATTTATTTCTCAAAAACCAAAATATCTTTCATACTTAAGAGACTCTCCATTTACAGTTGATTATGCGCAACGATTGAACCATTTTTTAGAATCATTCACCTCATTAAATAAAATTGATTTAAACAACCCAATAATACCATCTAAGTACTCAAGTGCAAAAAAAATTAGGATATTTAATTAAGAATTTCATAATCTATTCCTATATTTGCTATCTATTTTTATGATATGAAGTAGACTATGCAAATAATCAACTTTTGATTTATTATTGAAACGTAAAAAGTTAACAATTTCTTCCGGATTATTATTTAAAAACAATAATGAGTTAAATTCAGGAATAGTATTTTTTAATTTTAAAGTTTCGATATACTCATTATAAACTTTAATAAATTTATTTTGGTCAAGATTTAATTCTACTTTAAATATAATTGCATAGAAATCATGAATTCCACCAGTTTTTAAAAACCGAGGTTTAAAATAGCTAATATGCTCCTTACGGCTTACTTCAATCCCTAATTCTTCTTTTATTTCTTTTGAAATATTTTTATTTAAATTTATACTGTTGTTTTCTAGATCAGTTTTATCAATTCCACCTCCAGGAAATTGTAACCTACCAGGTGTAGACGTATTTGACGCCATTTCACCAATTATTATTTTATTATCTAATGTTTCTACTAAAGCAGAAGTATGAATAACTCTACAACCATATTTTTTATCTATTTTATTATTGATAGTAGCCATATAATGCGCGTAATCAGTTAATTTAACTCTTATTTTAAACCTACTCTTTCCTTTTTCTATTGTAGATATTGTAAAGACATCTCCCCTTCTCAGAGTTTTCCTGTCTTTTAGTAATTTAAACCAATATTTATCAATTTGTTTTTGAATATTTAGCGGAAGTGAAACCTGCTCATTTATAAATATTACTTCTAATTTTTTTCCGATAATCTCTTGAATTATGATATCATTCATTTACTAAAGACCAATATCTATTTGCTAAATATTTATTATTGTTTCCATATTTTAATTTCTTTTTGTTTCAATTCTTATATCATTTCTAATTCTTCTTTATAAAAAGAGGACGGGTTAAATTTTTTCAATTAATCATAAAAGAATATTACATAGGAAAATTTCAATCTGAAATGCTTAGTTGGTGTTTAATTTAGTTATTATTTTAATTAATCATGACTATAGTATTATTAAAGGATTCCTTATGAAGAAAACTCATTATATCGTTATAGTGATATTTGGAATTTTAATTTCTCAGTCGATAATGCTTGTTGAAGGTTCTACTGAATGGAGTGCTTCAATCTCCACCCCAACTTTCCATTGGAAATCTACTTTAAACCAATTTTCAGGCACTGGTTTATATACTGATGGGGGGTTAGTTGGCGGGATTAATAGTCAGGGAGGGGATATTCAAATACAAGTGTATTCAAATCCTAGTAATAACTTCAGCTTTTTTGACGGAGATAGGCTAGATTTTTATATTGCCCTTGAGGTGGACGTGGCAATTGAAGTCAGCAAATTTAACAGTGATTATCATCTCCTAATTTTACCAATTAACGTCAATGGAACGAATTTTTTCGAACTTTTATTTGAACAAACAGAACTACTGCAGAATCTTACTCATTCTATTTATATAAATTCAAGTATAGTTAACGATATTGCAACTCTTAATTTTAAATTTAATAACACTCTCGATGTAAGATATGAATGGGACATCACGACTGGGCTGTTAACGAGAAAATCAGTTATTTCTCCGTCTGGACCTAAGTTAATTATGGTTCCAGGTATAGGGCGTAGATTTATGGCTATTCCATCTTATTCTCTCTTAATAATATATCTCTCAACTATTATCGGAATTCTAATTATTGGAAAAAAAACACATTCAAATGTCTAGTAATACCAATTTTAGCTTAAATTACTTCTTAATCACCTCGGAGTTTCCAGGATTGGCAGATATATTAAACTCCATTTACGCTTCAGATTCCGAACACTTCAGTATTACCTTTGATATCGGTAATTTTAATAAATAATAGCAATTATTCAAATATTTTATCCTATGCTAGAGAATGCGCTAAAGATTCAGTTTTTCCGCAATCTACGCACGCTTTGGGTAGAGATTTGAAAGCCATGCCACATTTAGGGCATTTTTTAATTATAGAGATCAATCCCCGCTTTTTTAATTCACCTACAATATTTTGTGCCTCTTGAGGAGTGCATGACTTTAGGCGAGAGGAGAGAATTTTTAGAACATTCATTTACTTATAATATACTAATGCTCATTCAAAAGAGATGTATTACAAATTCTCTCTTCACAATCATAAAATAAACTAAAACAAAACAAAACAAAACAAAACAAATGCTCAAATAGATTAAAATGGATATAAAGGAAATTAACCTAATTATTAAATACTTAAAACTCATATATTATTATGGCAACAAGAACAATGAAATCAAATCCAAAATCAAAATTAATAATTTTAATCACTTTAGGAATCCTTTTCGCTTTATCACCTATAATAAACAATAATCTCAATTTTAATGGGGGAAATAACGATGATAGTAATTTAGATAATAAAAATCTAAAAATCTCAGCAGTATCGGGAAAAATCCATATTGATAATAATTGGACTGCTGCAAAGGCTGCGGGTATAGTTACTGGAACGGGCTCATCTTCCGACCCTTATGTTATAGAAGATTTAGTAATAGATGCTGGAGGTTCGGGAAGCGGTATCTTGATTGAAAATTCCAATGTGTACTTTAAAGTTGAAAACTGCACTCTCTATAATTCGGGTAACGAGTCAAGTTCTTTTGAAGCGGGAATAACATTAAGAAATGTTAGCAATGGAGAATTAGTTGATAATAATGTAAGCAACAATAACGCTGGAATTGGTATAAAGTTTAGTAACAGTAATTCGATCTCTAGAAATGACGCAAGTAATAATTCTATTGGGATAATCATAGCATTTAGTAATTATACAAATATTTCTGAAAATACTGCAAGTTATAACAATTTTGGTAGTGGGATTTTTTTATGGTACAGCAATTCTAGTATTGTTTCATATAATACTGCATATAACAATAGCCGCGATGGGATAACATTAAATGAGAGTAATAGGAATCTTATTATTTTCAATACGGTATCTCAGAATAAGGAGAGTGGAATAAATTTAGTGTGGGATAGTAATTATAATGAAATTACACAAAATGCGGTAAATAATAGTGGTGAGTATGGGATATATATAAATGAGACTAGTACAGAAAATAAAGTATATTTAAATTGTTTTAATAACACTCACAATGCTTATGATGATGGTTCGAATAATGATTGGGATAATGGAATTAAGGGAAATTTCTGGAGTGATTATTTAGGCTCCGACGTAGATAGCGACGGAATTGGCGATGTTCCGTATGATATTTCAGGTTCTGCGGGAAGTCAAGATAATTATCCAATGATGAAATGTTCACTTCCATTCCTTACAAGGGTAGTATTCCCTGGGTTGGGCTCAATTCCAGGATATAATCCATTCTTCCTGCTTGGTATTCTATTCGTTGTAGCAATCATTCTAAGCAGCAAACTGAAGAAATCGAGGTGAAAGTAAAATGAAAACAAATTTAAAATCAAAAGTAATAATTTTGATCACTAATAGTAGTGCTATTTATTATCAAAAAGAAAAAGTAACAAAAATATCATACTCAAAATTAAATATTTACCATTTTTATGCTTGTATTGTTTATTTTACTTCCAATTTTAAAGGTAAAGAGAGCTGAAGAGAAAAAAATGTTATGAATACAGATTATTTTTACGAAACCACCTGTCAATAGTAAAATCAAAAAAGACTTCTGTCAAGTAGGATATAAAAAGTTAATGATTGAGAAAACCAATGTAGATGGGGGCGAGAGTGAAAGAAAGAGTAACAAGCAATTTGATTCCTTACTTAAAATTTGTCTAATTATTGGAATCATAATTGTTTCCGGATTTATTTTATATTACATAATTACGCCTGAACCTGGTTATGTTACTCTTGGAATTCTTAATTCAGAAAAAAAGGCTGAAAACTATCCTACTAATGCAACTGTAGGTCAGAATATTTCTTTTTATATTACGGTTGAAAATCAGATGAAACGAGAATTTTCATTTCGAGCTGAGATTTTAAGAGGCGATAATAATACCAATTTAACAACTTCTGGTTCTATTAATGCGACATCTTACTTTAATACGACAAAAATCACATTATCTCATAACCAATTTTGGATATCTGAAATGTTAAATGTTTCATTTTATCAACCGGGAGCAAATCAGATAATTATCGCCGAAATATGGGAAATTATTTCTCCTGATAAAGAAAGTTATTTTGATATGGTATATATACGGTTATTTATATTACCTTAATTTAAATAGACAAGACTATAACAAAAGGTAGTTCTTCAACTATATCAAGTCTTGGTATACCATTTCATGCCTCTGTGGCTTAGTATCTGCTCATAGCCACGTTCCCTGGAATCAAAAAGTTAATTAAATGATCTTAAAAAGAAAATTGAAAATTATAGTTAAGCTAAAACTATAGGTATTATAAAGACAATAGTGGTTAGATATATATAATAAACTGTTATAATTGATACTAAAATTATCCGATATAAATTCTTTCTCTCCTCATTTCTAATATTTTCCATAAATATTAGTAACAATAATCCAATAAACATTAGATGGGAAGGTTGTAACGCTTTCCAAATAATCGATTCAATTACTAATAACCCCTGTATTTTATCATCACTATGTCCCCAATTAGTAATCATTTGGAAGAAATAGTCAGGAAAAATTATATAAGGAGCTAAGATAATTGCAAAGGGAATTCAAGTGGGGTTTTTTAAAACAATTGGGAGGAGAAGATGTAAAATATAAATTACCAGCGTGTATAATTAGTATTATCATATTGACTATCTCACTTATCGGTTTTTTTATTATTATGGATTAAAATGTTGTATTTGTAATTTAGAGATGATAAAAAATGGGAAAAAAGAAAAAACTAAAAGAACTTAATATAGAAGAAAATTCCTTTCTGGTCCAAATATTACACCAACAACAACTACGGGAGATATTTTTCCGATGATTTGAAGCCACTCATTAATATTCAAAAGAGTAGATTCTCTATTAACGTCGTACAAAAAAAGAACGCCATTTGCACCATGAACATATGTAGGAATTAAGAATCTGAATCTTGCTTCACTACTTAAATCAAAGATATTCAACGTAATTTTATATCTACCGACTACAAGGTTTTTAATCCAAAATTTTACTCCAATGGACATTTCAGAATCAGACATATTGATTAAATATCTTTCAGTAAAAGCAGTTTTGTGCCTTCCAAACTCACTAAAAATAATTACTTTAAATGGGGCATCATAAAGTTTATTTGGGGCTTCCTCTTTTTTTCCGGGAGTTAATTTCATTTCTTTTCCTACCTTTTCTTGAATTTGGGATAGTAAGTATAATTTTTGATACTAGTTTTTATTTTAAACATTATTTAGACATCATCCAATTTCGTCATTCCATAATAAGAATTCTTTTGCTTTTAAATGAAGTTAATCTTCAATTTTAGGTCTTAAATTTTATAAAAAATATGTTAGGTATTTCATTGCGACTACTAAATTTTCTTCCACAATTCCATGATAATTAAGACTAACTTTCATTAAAATACCTCAACCCTATATAATTACCTCTATTAACATCTTGATCATAATTTCAAATGCTTTATCTACATTCTCTCCTGTTTTGGAAGAGATTTCTAAAAAAGAAGCAAGATTATATTTTTTTGCTGTTAATAATCCATCCTCATATGAAACTGCTCTATCTTCATGCAAATCTAACTTAGATCCAATTAGTATTATAGGAATGTCTCCTGAGTTTTTTCTGACTACTTGAATCCATTCTAGAAGGTGGTCTAATGAGAGTTGAGTAGTTATATCATACAAAAAAAAAGCCCCATGAGCACTTTTACAATATTCGGTAAATAAAAATTGTAATTTTATTTCTCCACCAAAATCCCATATTTGTAATTTTACTCTTTTACCATTGAAGGTTGTTGTTTTTGAACAGAAATCTACACCAATAGTTAATTTGTTATGTGGTTTGAAAATATCGAAACAATAGCGTTTTACAAAAGCTTGTTTGCTGCCAGGAGCATCGCCAATGACTAATAATTTGAACATGTAATCAGATATACTCATTTTTTCAATATAACCTTTACATTCTATTTTGAAACCTCTTATACCCAAATAACAAGAAAAAATACATTAATATATATTTGACACTTCTGTCACTTTTTCACATGAGAAAAAGGAATTTAAATAAATCTAAGAAGAAACATTCAGATTAAATAATCTAGTAAGCTTTAGAATTTATAGAATCCATAAAAATCCGAGTAGACGCGAAAAAGAATATAGCAATACTAAACATTGGTGCTGAAAAGAATTCAAGTGTTAATGGTGTCCTTACTCATGTTTGGGAACTCGTTAATACACGGTTCGGGGAAACCTTTGGTTATGAATTTGCGTCATTGCATTGTCCTGAATGTGGGGGATCAGTTGATAATATGGGTAAAGGTCAAGAGATTCTGAATTGCAAATATTGTGGAGAGAAATTTGAGAAGAGAGCTCTTACATAAAAATTATTTAAAAGTTACTTAATATTTTTAAATAAAACATGCTTTAACCTTTCAAATATATCGTCTCTACATTTTATATTATTCCAATCTGCAGTCTCGAAAAGTTCCTCTACATTCGCTTTACGTTGTAGCCCCAATTTGGCGATAACATAATATGTACTACGCTTGAAATTACTGTAAAGTGGTATATTGCGAATCTCATTTAACGCATGTTCAATGAGACTTTTTCTTGCGAGTTCAGCACTACTCATTAATCTTCTTAACCCAGCTCCTTCAATTTAAAGTGAGAGAGTGCTTAAGAATCAAGGTTTTTTATGTTTTTTCACTTGAGCTATTAATTTAATAGTAAATCTTTGTCTAATATATTAATAAAGTTTCAACAATTTAATTCGATGTTTTTGAAAAATAACTACTTAAAATTTGCTTTAAGACATTTTCTTTAGCACCATAACACATATATAATAAGGAGGATGTTCACTACCCAGAGTTTCAATAAGAGACAAACCAGTATAAGGGCGAGAAAATTTTTAAGTGTAACAAGTTACACTACCAAAAGACAAAAATCCAGGGGCGGGTAGTGAAATCCATATTTGATTGATAAATCTTTGCCTATGCACATTATTTGCCTAAACTATTTAATTCCTTGTTTTTTTAATAATAAGATACTTTTTAGCAGTTTATTCAAAATGAAGCAGATGGATACGAAGATTTAAAAAAAAAACCTTAAATTAATGCATTTTATTCCTTTTTTATGGTGTTAGATAAAGAGAGTTTAGAAATTTTTATCGAGAGGATAGAAAATGTAAAAGGTAAGCTAAAAGACGAATCAAATACTAGAGGGAGTATTATAGATCCGATCTTACAGAGTTTAGGTTGGGACCTTTATAATATAGAAGAAGTAAAAAGGGAAAGAACGACTTCCAGTGGCGGTAAAGTAGATTATGAACTAAAGACGGATGAAAATAAAATATATGTTGAGGCTAAATTTTAAATTATATTTCTAAAGATAGTGTAAAATTAGGAAAATTAACGAAATTATACAAATATCTAACCATTAAACAAAAAGTAAGAGAGGCAATTGATTATTTACTTTTAAACCCTAACGATAGTTTTATAAAATTGATCACAGGTCAAATAGGAGAAGAATTTGATAAACAACATTTAGAAGAAACAATAATTAAAATCGGAAACGATTTAAGTGTCTTAAAATCGCACGAGATAGATGTGTCTTACCCAATTGAAGCTAATGAAGAAAAAACCTCTAATCGTGTAAATGAGAATACTAATTTCTTAATAGAAAAATTACCTACTTTTGAAAAGATAATACTATCGTTACATAACGGAATATTAGACTTAGGAGATGATATATTTGAAGTATTATACAAAAAAATTAATAGTGTTACTTATAAGAGAGATACTGAATTTTGTACATTAAAGGTCAAACCTTATAATAAACAAATTAGAATATTTCTTAAGTTCGGGGAAGTTAAACCTGACACTTCCTCAGTTAGTAAAATCGAATTAGAACCATTAGCAAAATCCATGCGATGGGGAAGAGTAAATCTTTTTACAAACATAAAAAACATTACCCAAGTAGATGACATTTTAAAGTTAATTAAGCAGTGTTATGACTTGCAGTTGAGATGGAGAAAGTGATATAAGGGTATTTCCTCTATGATTAATCGTTATTATTTATCTGAGGAGTATAGGTAAAAAAAGAATTAGAATTGATTTACAATGAAATGATATTATTTAAAATGCCTATGTTTAAGACATTTTTAGACTTTTTTTTCTTTTATAAAAGACTGACGGATCTAATTTTTAAACTCCAAATAGTGAAAAAATATGGATGCTGATACATATTTATCAAGTGTAGCGGATGGATTTGAATTCCTCATTGCATTTTTCTCTTTGTTAGGATTTATAGGAATTATCGCAGGATTTGGAATACTATTCCTTGGAGGGAGATTCAATAGGGGATCGGCCTTTAAAGTTATCATCATTAGTTTAGTTATTGTAGGGATAACGGGAATGTACACGGGGATAAAATACTTCCGCATAGGAATAATAATCTAATTTTTTTTTATTTTTTTTTTCTTAAATTGATTTCTAGTGATATCCCTGCGAAACTCCTTTACCATGAGTCAAAATTCCCCATAAACCAGGATCAAAAAAGTTAATAGCAACCCACAAAAGTATAACTCCTAAAAGTGCCAATTTGATACCTTTAAAACTTCCGGTAAACATCCGGAGAAATCCGATTCCCAAGAGTATTAATCCCCCAAAAAAAAGAAACCTACCTATTTGGTCGAAGATGCCAGATACAGCATTTCCAATTTGATATTTTAAATTTCCCCCAAAAAATGGGAAATAAATAGCCGCAAAAGCCACTATCCCAAAAAAAATCCAAAAAACTTTCGATCCTCTCCTCCCTCTTTGAAAGCTGTAATAATCTCGTCGACTCATTTTATCATTTCCCTTAATTTGAGAATAATTGATTTAAACGCGTCATTGAGAAATTCTCTTTAAAAAGATTCGGTTGTAACTTCCTCATTTTGAAATGCAGGATCAAGAAGTAAGAAATTGCACTTGTTACAGTGATCCCCAAAATCAATAAGTAAAATGTGACCCAATTTGTCTCTCTATTTGCTATTCCTCTAATTCCTGAATAAATCATTAAGCTGCTAAATATTAGAGTAAAAACTAAGAATAGTCTAAAACCTAATCTCTCAAATCTATGGTTCAACACATTAAAGATTTCATTATTCTCAAAATTATTAGATCTACTCAGGAAAGATTCAATTCTGATAATAGAATTGTTCCTAATGGTATTCTCTTGGCATCTGTTTAAATTTAAATTATTTATTTTACAATCTTCAATTGAAAGATGTTTGCAGCGAAATAAGTTAAGGGATGTTAAAGTAAGATTTTTCAAGTTTAAATGCAGGTGAATATTCATCAACGTTAATTTTAAAGGTAAGTTTCTTCTGGGATTTACTATGATCGGATTCTTCTTTGTACCTTGTCCTTCCCATCCCATTCTTTGAGCAACAATAGTTAAATTATTTTGATTCAATTTGAGTTTAAAATTTTTGATTTTAAGCTTGTACTTCATAAGCTCATTATTTTTTAATAATTGCATCTTTTGTACCTCTTATATATTTAATTTAGGTTAGTAAGTTTTATCATTCCGAGTATATAAATAAAAAATTTGGAAAAATTTATAGAAAAAATATAAATTTCAATAAATTATTTAAGCTTAGGTTTAAACTTACCCGAGTTCTGCCTTTTTTGGTAATGGATCAAAATTGAGCACCCTAAGAATAAACCACCTCCAAATATTATTATCCCTATTGTCCACTCCATAGGGAATATGAATATCCTCGAAATTGTATTGTTAACTGGAGGTGGATCATTATTAGTTTGATTCGGTTCAATGATATCACTTATTTGATAGTCTTTAATTATTGTGTAGGCGATATTTACATAAGGTACAATGCAGTAAATGTTAATTCTGATATTAAATATCCCACTCGTTGCGGTTCCGAAATTAAATCCATTGATCCCGTCAATGGATTGCATAGTAGCATTATTGTACATGTCAAATTCTATTTCATTTGGATTTGTGATTTTATAATCCATTAAAACAATATTACTTTCATTAATCGAAATGGCTGAAACTCTTCCTATATAAAATCTATACATTATATCCGTTTCGAGGGTTATATTATGTTCAATACTCATTCCACTATGATAACTTTTGACTTGATAGAAAATCATTTTAGGTGGATCTTGCAAATCTAGTTTATCAAACAGACATTTTGGCCCTTTTTCCATCATAATATGAATGTTTACATTCTTCACAGCTTCAACATAAAATTCTATAGAATAATTTCCACCTATTGCCGTACCAAAAGGAATTTCAAAGTATCTACCGTATGAAGGGTTAAAGAACATCTCACTCTCGAATATATCATATTGCTTGTTATCAGGATCCCAGAGTCGAATTCTCATAGTCGACACATCTCTAGGCATTACTAATTCAATATAAATGAAATATATAAATTGAGCCTGTAATTCTAAGTTTTCAAATAATTTTATGTCAGTGGGCGTTAAAAAAGTATATACTTTATCTGGGAGATCGGTTTGACTAGTATTAATCTTTTTACTATTTTTTTCATTCCCTTTATCATCTCGCAATAAATATGGAGTTTTAAAACAAAGGAGAAGGTTTAACGTGAGTCCCAAGACTATAAATAATAAATAAATCTTTTTCTTTAACATTGTTTTTAACAGTTTAGTAGATGGTTTTAATATTAATTTAAAATTCTTTTAAGAATATTTAAAGAAAAAAATGGATTTGCTGACTTTTTTTTTATTTAAATAGGTTTAATTTGATTAAAAATATGTTTGAAGAACTTCCTTATATCCTCGGTTTTATGCTCTTTTCAGTTGTGATCTCTTATGTTCTATTGACTTACACACCTGATCCTCTCATTAAAATATTTCAAGGTGTAAGTATTATTGGGATTGTAGTCCATGAACTATGCCATATCATAATGTGTCTTATCACAAATACTCATATTGAAAGTATTTCTCTAGTACATAGAGTTAAGCTGGATAAGCCCGATAAATATTTTGGTTATGGGGGTCAAGTTAACGTCAGAGATGAAAGAATATCCTTTTTACAGGGATTTCTGATAGGTTTTGCCCCTCTATACCTTTCTTTTTGGTTATTTTTCTTTTTATGGGGTCAAATCTCTAATCCCCATATAGATTTCTGGTTTTTTCTTTTCTATCTATTTGTTATGATTTCAATTATCTTCTCAGCAGCACCCTCATTCGCGGATTTATACTTGATCCCAAAATCTTTTTATAATGATGTAAGATACTCATTATACCAGATTTTTCTTGTAATAATATCGATAATTTTAGTTTCGGGAATAATACACAATTTTAATTTGGCCTTCTTCCATGAAGTTTTCTTATATATTTTGATATACATCGCTTATAATATCTTCAAATATGGATTTAAAGGCATATACTACATTATGCTTAACATCCGCTCAAACAAAATGGGTGTTTCTCGGTTCAGAAAAAGACATTATAAAGATTTAACTCGTCGAAGGAGAAAACCTCAATTTAAAAAACTGAAGAAATTTCGAGATTAATATTAAAAAAAAGTAATTATGGTGGAAAATCTAATCTCATCAAAAGTGCTGGAGGACAAATAAAATTTCAAAAAAAAAGTCGATGTTTAGGTTTCTGAAGTCAAGTAACATATTTGAAATAATATCTATCTCCTACTTTTAGAAAACAGTAAAGAAATCTGACCAGTAAGTAGACGGGCTCTAATTTTCATTGGAATAGTCTTGTTGAGTGAGGTAAAGATACCCACAAAGGCACCTCATGAAAATAGGATGAAAAAAAGTGGGATTCTACCTTTTTGTCAAAACTCAATTTGGGGAGTACAACCGCTCTACTCATAGAATTTGATCGTGATAGATAGGTTTAAAAGGCATACTCCGTCACTTATATTTTTTAGTGAAATAAGTTTTTTTAGTGAAATTAAAAAATAGTGATCGAAAAAAATGACCGTAAATAAAGTCTATAGCAGTAAACCATTGGATCAGTCTGGATTGAAATGTGATCTTTGTGGTTCTGATGATATTGCCGATGAAGTTCAAGGGTATGTATGCCGAAGATGTGGGGTGGTACTCCCGTTTCAGAAGCTACAATATGATCAACCCTATAATACTGAAGTAGTGCAGTATTCAGTTCAGTTCGGCGCTACTCAGATCGGCACGGTTAGGGAAAGAAGTTTGCACCCTCAATCATACCAACTTAAGAGGATAAGTAGGTACAATTCCCAGCTCTCAAATAAAGAATCTGCGGAAGTTCGTGCTATAAAGGAAATATCTAGGATATTCGATTGTTTAACCTTACCACGGACCTGTGAAGGTCATATAAGAGAGAAGTTTCGGGAAATATTTCCGCAATTACAGGTAGGTTCAAGGTATAGGAATCCTGAGAAGCTCTCAACAATAATTATTTATATGGTTTTGAAGCTTAAGAATATCGCAATTAAGAGGAAAGATATTATAAATATCTCATTGCTCTCCAAAGAAGAATTTAATAACTTTATTCTTCAAGTTCGGCAATATTTGCCGGAATATACAAAGAGGAACAGGCAAGACTATGTAGCTCAGAAAATATTGGAAATTACGGAGCATTTTGGGCTTGATATGTCATTTTACTTTCTTTCACGTAAAATATTGTCAAAATTATGGGATAATATTAAAAATACTACTGATGATGTGATTGCTGGGCTGTGTACATCGATAACAGCACTATGCAGTTATAAAGATGTGATTAGTGTGAGCTCAATTTGCGACTTGTTGAATATAAAGATGAGTACGATTCAGTTCCAAGTAAAAAAACGGATTTTTGAAAGGTTTAGACTTCCTGGATTTGTAAGTTTGGTACGATCCTCTGATCTATTGAAAGGCTTTATGGAGAAAGTAGGGGTTTTAGAAGTTAAACAGCTTGAAGTAGAAATAGTTCAAGAAGAGCCTGATGATGATTCAGGTACAAATATAGTATCAGTTAAATTAAGGAACGCTCAGCAGGTATTTAATCCCCATAATGAGCATTATCTCACTGGATGTGTTGGTGATAATGAAACTATTACGCTATGCTATTTAGAAGTTCTTAATCATAATCAAAGGAGCAGGAGATCTACCAAAAAGGTTAGGAGTAATATGGACGTGTGGGAAGACATGACTTTAGGTGAGTTTTTTCCACGGAAAGGACCTCCGCTGGTAAATATAACTTGACAACTTAAGTATTAAGGATATAGTCTTTTTTTATTTAGGTGAAAAAAAAATCTGTAATATACGGATGAGCACGATTCAGTCCCAAGTGAAAAAAAGGTTCTTTGAAAGATTTAGACTTCCTGGATTTGTAGTTTTAGATCGAACCTCTGGATTACTAAATAGATTTATGGAAAAAGTGGGACTGATAGAAATTGAAAGACTCGATGTTCAAGTTATTCCCAAAGAATCAGATAACTCCGAACAAAATGTAGTATCCATAAAACTCGGAAAATTTCATCGAATATTCAATCCTCATCATGACTATTATTTTTATGGTTCATGTAGTAATAGTCATGTAGTTGAAATAAGTTATTTAGAAATCTCTCCCACTTATATTCATATAGATGAGAGATCTATTAAAACATATAGAAATAATAAAGTTTTGTGTTTTTATATGTCCTTAAATAAATGTTAATTTAAAAAAAGTCCCCCTGTTAGTGGCTGTAGTTTGACATCTTCAATAGTCAAGATCTTTTCATATATCTCCCTTATATTTTTCTTTAAATACTTTTATCATATTCTTCTAAAGTAAAATAGAAGAAAACAATGTGAAATGGTGAATGAAAATTATGGGATATCAGTCAAGGATAAGCATTACACAGACATTACCATGCGTAAAGAATGAATTAATTGTTGATCCTAAAGCAAAGTTTAATCAATTACTGAATTCCTCTTGGTTATGTGATCTATTCGGGGATGGCACTACATACGGAGTGGAATTTAAAATAAATGAGTGCTTTTCATGGGATTTTTTCTTATTTGCTAAGACTGATTTAGAGGCTAAAGAACTAGGGTATGCTCTACTATTGTCTCTACAAGAAAAATTCAAAGGATTAGATGGATTGGTTAGGACATTTCCTCTTTATTTAAAATACTTAGAGATAAAAGTACCACTTTATGAAATTAAAATTCCGTCTAATCCTCCCCTAAAATTACATTTTCTTAGGAAATTACTTAATTACTATAGAACTCCACGAAGAAAACTGGATTTAAACATGTTTATTTTATGGAAAAGAGATGATTTGCTTAAACCAGTAAAAATTGATCGGTATATGTTAAAAATTTTTGTTAGCTTAAAGCCCCGTAAAGGTTATTCCGTGGAAATCGAGAACCTAAAACCACTATATAGAGCAGTGTTGAAATATCTAATTTCAGATATGTCTATCCCTCCACATATAAAAGTAGATTTTGAATTATTATCACCATATAATTGGAAAGATATTTTAATTTGTGATGTATTTCCCACAAGATCTAACTTTAAGATTGATTCATACCAATCAGTTCCTCGAGAATTTTTACCTAATTATATTACACCGGAAAAGATTGATTTTACTATCCCAATTGATCTCCCTTTACCAAAACCACCTATCCTTGTGAATAGAAATCTGATTAATTCTCCTATACTTAAGAATGACTCACACTATATAATTCTTGGAAGCAAACTGATAGATGGTATTCTTAGTTATGAAAAAGCTACAATAGAAATTGATTGTTTGAATACTCATTTGAATATTTTTGGAAAAAGTGGTACAGGAAAATCAACATTAATCAAAATAATAATAAAAGAATTGAATATCAAAAGACCAGATGTGGGAATATTAATTATAAATCTTGTAAAACCAGATTTAGGAGCAGATCTTCCCATGGTCGATACATATAAGTTCCCCTCTGAGAGATTTAAAGTTCCTTATATAATAACGGGTAATAGAATAAAAAAGTCGATTTCTGGTAATAGTAGTGTTTTAGCAGCTTGTTTAGGATTAAAATATGTAGGACCCGTCATAATTTCTGAAACACTTCAAAGATGCTATTCTGATTTTGGAGCCTTTCCTTCACAGATCACAGAGTTTTTTAATTGCGTTGAGAATAACATAAGAGCAAAACCATATGATCCAGATACTCAAAAAACAATTTTAACTGCTTTCAGGCGTCGAATAGATGAATTATTTACTAACCTTGAGCTCGAAAAGACTCTCAGATTTCAATGGGAAATACCAGAGTGGTTTTTAAGATGGAGAAAGGGAGACAAAATATTGATTGATTTAACAGATTGTGATGATAAAGAACAGCACTTACTCACTATGTTAATATTTCAAATGATAGAAACGTTGACTCCTTTTGATCATTCTAATAAATTGAGACATCTTATTACAATAGACGAAGCTCACAGAGTAATAGGAAAATCGAGGGATCATGATCCCGAATCTGCTGAATTTATCATGAAAAACAGAATCAATGCGATATTTTCTAAAACTATTGAAGAATGTCGATCTAAAGGTCTAGGATTATTAATTGCAGAACAAAAACCTTACCTACTCCTTGATAGTGCAATAGATTCTGCAGCAATTAAAATACTCTTTAGTTTAGGATACCCAAGTAATGAATTATTCACAGGAAATGTAAAAGAGAGGGAAATGCTACTCAATCTCTCTCCTAGATATGCTTTAATTATAAACGGAACCAATAGTGAACGATATTTAAGTAGAACTGACGATGAGAAAGAATTAGAACAAAAATTTGAATAAATATTAAATTTCCTTAAAAGAAATTGAGGTTTAAAAATGGGAAGTAATATAAAAAATAAGGCTAAGGAATCGGTTAAAGATAATAAGGAAATCGTGAAAATTGATAAAGATAAAGAAGTATCTAAGGATGTATCTAAAAGTGTAAATGAAAATGAGTCAAAAAATGATATTAAACCCAATAATGGTACAAAGGAGCATAATAAACAAAAAAATGAAAATAAATGGGATAAGATTAATTGGAATAAAGATAATTCCGGGAAGAAAAGTGTGAGCAAATGGGGTGAGATTGATTGGAATAAAGATATTTCCGAGAAGAAAACTATAAATAAATGGGATGAAATTGATTGGAAAAAAGACAGTTCTGAGAAGAAAAATGATACCATTATAGATAATAGGAAATCTGAAAAAGAAAAAATAGAAGATTACCCAAAGGAAATTATAAAAGAAAGTAATGATAGTGAATACAGAAATTTACTTGAGGGAAAAATTACAAACATATTTATCTCCTACCATAATGAAACTGGAAAATATGCGAATTACGGAAAGAACCTTAGAAAGGACTTCATTGATTGGGTTGGAAGAAATAGAAAAAATCCAGAAATTATCAGAAAGATTGAAGATATTAATAAGAATCAAGGAATTTCCAACTTCATAAAAGATAGAATCGAAAATTCAGATTTCTCTCAAACACAAATTTCAATTAGACTAAAAGAAATGGGTTTATCCATCAGTCGAAAAACTGTTGGAAATATATCCTTAAATGAAGTTTATAATCATAACAAAGACAAGCATCAACAGAGATTTGCTCTCACATTAGATACTGAAACTAAAGAAAATGTCATGAAACGCTTAAGGGAAGAAGTAGAGAATTATAATAAAGGAAGTCAACATAATTCTCTTTATAAGATTGCGAAAGATTTTCCAAATGTATCAAAAACAATGATTGATAATATAGCCAAGGGTGAAATATCTCAAGATGTTTATAAAAGTATGTGGCCGTCGACAAGTGGTACTGTATCTAGCGAAGTAAAAAAAGAAATAGAGAAGTGTTTGGATTTAGAAGTCCAAAAAGAAAATCCTAATTCTTTAAGGAGCATTTCAAATGACTTTCCCGGTGTGTCTCACACATATGTTATGGAATTAGCGAGAGAACTCTATCCTGCTAAACATAAAGAATTATGGCCAGCAATAAAAAAAATACCTGATGAAATTAAAAATGATATATTGAAAACTATTAAGGATGAAAGTGTAAAAGAACATCCCAGAACACTAAGAGACATTCATAAAGATTTCCCTGATGTAGGACCAGATACAATTAAAAGACTTGCTAAACACATTATCCCTAAAGACCTTCATGATAAAATATGGGCTCCACTAACGAATGAAATACCAAACGAACTTGCCTTGAAAATAACAAAAACCATAGAAAACGAAATTAACAAACTAAATCCTCGGTCTTTAAACGAAATTGGGAGACAATTTAAAGTATCTACAGATTATATTTGCAAGTTGGCTAAAAAAAAGATATCTAAGCATGAATATGAAAACACATGGAAAGCTTATGAATCAATTACTAAGACCACGCAGAATAATATTATCAATGACATTGCGAATCCAAAGTTAAATATAAAAGAAATTGCAGAAAAGAATGGTGTAAGTTCAACTTCTGTTTCAAATATTTCTCAAAGAGACGTTTTTCAGAATAATATTGAACTTCATAGAGAACGGTTTCCTATTGACAAAAATCTTGAAATGGGGTCATTTGTACATTTAAATATAAACTCTCTTATAACAAGAACAATTAATAAACTTCCAAATCAGAAGTATTTTGCAGAACCAAATATATATCCTGATAAAAGAAGACCTGATGGATTAATACTTGAAGATAATCAATTTATACATCAAAGGTTATTAAACACTCAAACCGGGGAGAACTTAAGAGAATGTCTAGAATTAAACTCTAAGAATTTAGATCATATAAAAAGTACTCAATTTGATTTTACTAGTGATATTAGTTATGAAAACCTTATCGATAAGATTGAGAAATATCAATCAGTAGACACTTTCTTATTTATTGTTGGAACTAGGTGGTTTTTGCATGGCGAAGTTAAACACTTACCAATAGACAATAGGATTAAGTATCCTGAGAATGTGAGAGTTATTAGTCATAATTTAGGAGCAGATCTCATTGGTTTAGAAGGTAAAGATAAAGCTCTCTATGATAAAATAATTGAATTTAATTACGATCATGATTTGGATTTACTGAAAGCTCTCTATAGCTATGATTTATCCTCCATTAACACTCATAATACTAAAGAACTAAAGGAGGATTTGAAGCAAAAAGGTTTAATTAAAGAAAATTTCAATGAATTTTTTACTTTTAAAGAAATAAATAGAAAAGAATTTGAAGAAAAACAACTTGATTTAGATCATTTTTTAAATTTATGATTCTTTATATTTTTAAATTTCAAATTATATTAAATTTAGTATTCAATATAACTTGATAGTCTCATGAATTGCTCAAAACCTTTAAATCCTATATTATTGAAGAGATGAGAATTAATTGAATGAGGAAGTAAGCATAAACCTTCCAATAGTGTTTCATTTTCATCAACCTATTGGACAGATCGATTTCATTTTCGAAGATGTATATGAAAAATCATATAAACCATTAATTGATAATATTTTTCAATTTCCAGAGGTTAAATTTACTCTTCATTTTTCAGGTAATTTACTAGAATGGTTTTTGGAAAATAAACCGGAATTTATCGATAAATTAAAAATCATGGCAAAAAGAAGGCAAATAGAGATAATAGGTGGAGGATACTACGAGCCTATATTTGCTATTATACCCTATCGAGATAGAATCGCTCAAATAAAAAAATTATCGAATTTGATAAATAATGAATTTAACATTGAAGTAAAAGGAGCATGGTTATCAGAGCGAGTGTGGGAACCCGCCTATCCCTCTTTTCTTAATGATGTTGGTCTTAAGTATGTAATTGTTGATGATAATCATTTTAGATCAACAGGAATTACTGAGGAGAATACACTTTATTCCTATGTTACTGAAGATGAAGGAAAAACCTTAAGAGTCTTTCCAATCAATGAGACATTAAGGTATTTAACACCTTGGAAACCTACTTATATGTCAGTTGATTACTTGCGCAAAGCAGCAGATGAAAAAGGAGATAGAATTGCTTTATTAATCTCTGACGCTGAAAAGATGGGTGGATGGGGGACAACTCATGAAATATGTTATGTGGAAGGAAAAGGACATCAAGAAGGTGATAATGGGAGACCTTTTATTCCCGCTTTATTTGAACAAGTTAGAAGTAATTCTTGGATTAAATCTATTACACTAACAGAATATATGGAAAAGTTCCCGGCTAAGAGTTTAATTTACCTTCCGACCGCAAGCTACGATAGAATGGAAGAATGGGTTTTACCCACTCAAATTCGCAAGAAATTTAAAAAAATTAGAAAGACTCTACTAGATGATGAAACCGAAAGTGAAATATATCAATTTTTAAAGGGAGGATTTTGGAGATATTTCCTTGTAAAATATCCAGAATCCAATAATATGCATAAGAAAATGTTATATGTTAGGAATAAACTTATTTACACCGAAGAAAGCCTTCTAAAAGTGGAGAAAGATAGCGTAATTTCAATAATTTTAAAGAAAATTAATGAAGCATGGGATGAAATATATAAAGCTCAATGTAATGATTGTTATTGGCATGGTTTATTTGGAGGAGTTTATTTACAATTCTTAAGATTTTCTGTCTATACACACTTAATAAATGCTGAGAAGATTATGGATACTATAAATGCACTTATTAATCCAAATCTTACGTCATACATTTACGTAACTCCTGTTGATTTCAATAAAGACAGTAAAACAGAATATATTATTGAATCCGATATTTATAATCTGTATATAAATCCTAGTGACGGGGGCACTATTTTTGAGCTTGATTATAAGCCAAAATCATATAATATTTTAAATACATTAACACGGTGGCCAGAGGCTTACCATGACAGTAAAAAGTTAGAAGCTAAATATGTGTTAGTCGACAGATTTAGAAGGAGCATGCTACGTCTTAGATTTTTGC
The DNA here is from genome assembly GCA_964486045.1 of uncultured archaeon. GTDB lineage: Archaea > Asgardarchaeota > Lokiarchaeia > Sigyniarchaeales > SOKP01 > Loki-b32. Next base: position 100,603 of record CAZALK010000016.1, on the reverse strand, counting down.
ATGATGATGTATCCCTTGATAAACTCCAGTCCGATAGGTATTTCGAATTTGGAGATTTTGTCGATGGTGATTTTCGTGTAACCAGCAGTGAGAAAGAAGGAAAAATTGCTATATTAGAAATGGAAAAAATCGGTACCATTAAAGACACTGAAACTAATGATAGAAACCCTGTTCGCGTTACTAAAGATATTTATGTGGAAGATAACGAGATTGAGGTTCGAATTCGAATAAATTTTGAGGAAATCCCCGGGAAGGAAGAAATCCTAAAGAGAATAATCAAAAATCTAAATGTAGCAATAGATTTTCCTATTTTCTTTAACGGGGACACAAATAAGTTCCAATGGGAATGTGACCAAATAGAATTAAAAGGTGATTTAGAAAAAGATCTTCTAGAACCATTTGAATATAAAGGTACACAATTTAAAGCATTTGATGAATCTTATGACTTACGTATAGAAATTGATATTATAAGTGATAAAGATCCAAAAAAAATTTTTAAATTCCCGATAATCGCTAATGCATTTACAGATGAAGGTTTTAAAGAGATCTATCAAGGATTAAATGTTACTTTTCTCTTCAAAATTGATAAGAGCCTTGAATTCCACTTCAAAATAAAGACTTTCTAATATTTATACTTTCCTAAAAATTTCTTATTTATAGATCGTAGTAAGACTTTTTGTCGTAACGATCGTTTTAAATATGTTAAGGGTCTAATTACAAATAAATATAAATAAAAATTTTAAGGTTTTTGCGACAATGGATTCTAATCATAACGGAAAACGAAATGGCTGGAGATATAATAACAATTCTTTAAAGAATAATATTGAAAACAATATGCATATCAAAAACATCCGCAAAAAATTGATGAAACTAAAATTAAAAAAACGTTTTGAGGAATAATCTTATTTTTGTATTATTTTAGGTAATTTAGAAAATATAACTTTAGATATTTAAAGAGTTATTTATTGTATTTATTCCATCTAATTATCTGTTAGTCAATAAATCGAACTTTCTAATAGTTTATTTTTCATTTTATTATTAAATCTATTATTATTTTAATTGAGAATTAAGATGATGAATCATGGCAAGACATAAAACTACTAAAGATTGTTCGAGTTGGAATTGTTGTGATAAGCAATTAAAATCCTGTATTGAAAGATCTGAGCATGTAATCCGAATTCGGCAACGGTTAAATAAGAAAAAGCTTAAAAATGAGACATAAATAGATTAAACACACTTAGATCTACGGTTCAAACCCATACTTCCCGATAAGCGGTACAAATCGAACTCCCGTTATTCTTTTCGATTCATAGTTATCACCATGTTTTCTGATAACATATAAATCTTGGGCATAACCTTTAGAACCCGTTGGAATACAGAGAATTCCACCATTATTTAATTGTTCTCGTAAAGGTGGAGGAACTTTTTTGGGAGACGCAGCTGTCACTAAAATCTTATCATAAGGTGCTTCTTTAGAGTATCCCATAGTGCCATCACCATGAATTACTGTGACTCTACTAGCATATCCTGTTTGTTTAAGACTATTTCTCGCATTTTCAACTAGTTCCTCATGACGCTCAATCGTATACACATGTCCAGGATTATCCGTTCCTTTCGGAGCAACTAATTCTGCACATAGAGCAGCATGATACCCCGAACCTGTTCCAATTTCAAGTATCTTATTTCCTTCTTTTAATTCTAAGTATTCACACATCATAGCATTCATATGAGGAGCACTAATTGTTTGGTTACATCCTATAGATAAGGGAGTGTCCATATATGCTGAAGATTCTGCAGCCTTTGGGATAAAAAGATGTCTGGGGACTGTTGACATTGCGTTAATCACTTCTTGTTTGTTTAAAATCTCCTTCTTGCTAAGCCTTCCAACTAGCCTTTTTCTCTTATTTTCAAAGTTCATTGCAATTCTATTGATTAATGAGAATACTTTCAACAAAGGGTTGTTTTTGAAATTATATAAATTTTATCGTTCAGTTTAACTTCTACATTCAATGGTAAATTAATTTTGATAGGATAACTGTGTTTCTTTCTTACTATGTTTTTTATTTTCTCTCCCTTGTAAATCATTTTTTTTACGGTTTCAATCATGTAAGTTGTTGAACCAGTAATAACTATCTCATCTCCTAATTTTAATGGGATACCTAGGCTCTCAAGTAAAACATTAGCAGATTTACTAATTTTGTCATAGGAAAGAATTTTTCCTAAATAGTACTTCTTATAAGGTGAAATATTCCCCCGTTTGTGTAGTTCAATATCTTCTATAGTAGGACGTTGAAAGTAAAAACCTGTATGAAAGCCACGATTATAAACATTTGAAAGTCTTTCTAACCAATTCTGTACTTTTTCCTCATTGTATGTCTTATCGAAATATGCATCTAAAGCTTCTTTATAACACTCACTTACTGTTTTTACATAAAGAGGATCTTTCATCCTTCCCTCAATTTTGAATGCATCGACGTGGGCATCAATAAGCTCAGGGATATATTCAATCATATTTAAATCCTTAGTGTTCATAAACGTTTGACCATCGTATATGAATTCATTACTCTCATCGTCTATTACTCTCCATTCTCTTCTGCAAGGTTGAGTACAATTTCCTCGATTTGCGGAATCCTTTTCAGAATTACTGAGTGTTGCAGAAAAATAACATCTCCCTGAAATAGAAGTACACATAGAACCATGAACAAAACACTCAATTTTAGTCTTAGTCAATAAATTTTTTATCAATGTGATTTGTTTAAGCGATAATTCTCTGGCCAATATTATTCTTTCAGCACCTAATTCTTCAAAAAATTTTGCAGCTTCAATATTAGAAACATTTGCTTGAGTTGAAATATGAAATTCCATATTATATTTTTTAGCGATTCTAATTGCGGCTAGATCATGAGCAATTATCGCATCTATCCCAGATTCCTTAGCTTCAGATATTAAATTTTCTAATTCTGGTAATTCAGCGTCATAAATTAAGATATTTGTTGTTAAATAGGATCTTATAAGAGGATCTTGACTATGACAGAAATCTACAATTTTTTTTAAATCTTTTCGGTCAAAATTTTTAGCCTTGATTCTCATGTTATAATTTTGTACACCGAAATATATTGCATCCGCAAAACCTTTTACAAATTTTAATGAATTCCAGTCTTGAGCTGGAGCTAGTAGTTCTGGACGAGAATGCATGGAAAATCATTTAATAATAATTTTGTACATGGAGAAAAATGATTTTTTATTTTAAATTTATTTTGAAAATGAATGTAATAAAAAACTTAGATATAAATGAGTAGAAGAATGGAAAAGATTAATAATAAACTCATTATTACTGAAAAATAATTATCAAATAACATTATTTGGGGATGGTTTTTATGAAGGTTGCACTATTTAATGGAAGCCCTCGAAAAAAGGGGAATACATACCATTGTTTAAATTTAGTAATGGACGAATTAAAATCTGCTGGAATTGAGTGTGAATACATTTGGTTTGGGAGAGAGAAGTTACAAGGGTGTATTGCTTGCAATGAGTGCATTGTTAACAATGATCAAAAATGCACCATTCAAGGAGATAATATGAATGAGTATATTAGGATAATGCTTGAATCCGACGGGATAATTATTGGCTCTCCAACCTACTTCTCAGATTTAACCGCAAGTACAAAAGCGTTAATAGAACGAGCAGGATATGCCACTAGAAGGCTATTAAAAAATAAATTGGGAGCTGCTGTAGTTGCAGTTAGACGTGCTGGGGCGAATCATGTCTTTTCAAGTATAAACTATTTCTTTCTAATCAAAGAAATGATTGTAGTTGGTTCTACCTATTGGAATCTAGCGATAGGGAGAAAACCAGGTGAAGTTTTAGATGATAAAGAGGGAATTCAGACACTCAAGAATTTAGGTATTAATTTTGCTCACGTGCTTAAAAAACTTGCTGCTTAATCTTTCAAATTATCTAGTCATTAGTAAAATCTTTTTTCATTTCATAGTCAAAAATACATATGTGTTTTTGAGATATTTAGAATAAATCTATTTCAGAAATGATACTCAATTTGATTGAAAAGAAGATATTTCCAACCTAAAATATAAAAAAAGTAAAAGAAATTGTTATTAATTTTTAATTTTTTTTTCTGACTTTTTTCTCCAATATGTAAAATATACTATTGTAAGAATTATTAGTGCTGGAATTCCAAGTACAATAAAAATCCACATCACGGTTAAAAACCAAGTAGATAACCAGTAAGTATATGGAAGATCCCCAAAAGGAGTAAAATATGTTTGGGGGGCTATTATGAAATGGTAAAGACAGTACGCAATAAATATACCGAAACTACCACCACCACCACCACCGTACTTTTCTTTCCTACGCGCTTTCTCTTTTTTATCTCGATCTTTAAACTCTTTCTTTTCTTCCGCTGGTAAACTACGCCAAAACAAATATCCGCCTAACCCGAAAAATAATGCTGATGGTACCCCTACAAATAGTAAAACCCAAACAGTTATCAAAATCATAGCTCCGACGACCCAATCTAGATTCCACTCAGCAATGGATGCCAATCCAAATCTTCCAATAGGAGATACTGTTATAAACCAAATCAAAACTAGTAATACCCCAATAAAAGCAACAATTGCTCCTGTTATACCAATGGCTAAAGCTTTCCAATGTTCTTTTAGTTTCTTACCCCAAAATTTCTCTTCACTTAATTCCTCATTGCTCATTAAAATTACCTTTTGAATACTTTTTTTTTATTTCTATTTTTGTTTATTTTTATTTTAAAATTAAATTAAAGAATAGTATTTATATAAGGATTAAAGGTTCTATATAAACGTTTTGTATCTAAATTAATAATTATTTCCGCCACTATTGACCGATTTTTTGTCAGAATGCTAATTAGGATAAATTATTCAGACATTAATTAGTCTTAATTACAATTTTTAAATAACGTAGAATATTTATAAAAATAAAAACTTTAATTTTTCATTAAATTTTTTTTTTCAATATCCATAATTTAATTATCAATCATAATGATTAGCATGTTAAAGGAGGGATTATCATCGCTGTTACTTTTATGCGAAAGCTAGAAGAAGAACCAGATACGTATGAAGAGAAATTTACAGCTTTAACCAAAGGGGTTAATATCAAAGTTAAAGATTGGATCCTAAATCAAATTGGAACCTCTCATTCAGTACTGGAAGTAGGATGTGGTACAGGTGTCCTTGCTGCTAATATAGCGTTAAAAGGGAATGAAGTAATAGCAATAGACAAAAATTTTCAAATGATTAATACTGCTATGAAAAATTATCCTACAGATAAAGAAGTGAAATTAACATATCAAATAGGAACTATCACAGAAATACCCACTGAAGAGAGTTATATAGATGTTATAGTAAGTACTTTTATGATTTCTGAACTGAGACCATTTGAACAACAGATTTTTCTAAGAAATGCATGGAAAAAACTAAGCCAAAATGGAAAATTAATTATCGGTGCTGAATTTGTTCCCTCTGGGTTTTGGAAAATAGTGTTTAACTTAAAACGATGGTGGTATAAGAAAAAACTGAGAAGACTTCGACTTCCAAGTACATCTCGAGTAAAATGGTTTATTAATTATCTTGAACCTATAGGATTTAAGATAGTGGCTGAAGAGAATTGGAAGCATGGTTCTATTAGAGCATTGGAATTACAAAAAACTACTAAAGGAGATGATAGTGAACCTGGATATTATAGACCACCAGCTCGGAAATTCAAAGGATTTCGATCCCAGATGCAAATTTATAAATGTATTTTTACAGGTCAAGCAGATCATATCCCAATTGAACCGGGAATTTATCAATCAGGACACCCAGATGAAAAATCACCGGTTATAGCAACTGCGAATTATCTTTATACTTTTATTAGAGTTATGCGTGCCCTTAAGGGAATAGATTCTTGGGTGTTGTGTGTAGATTCTGATGGTATAAATGTATGGTGTGCAGCACGAGGAAATAATTTTGGTAACAAACAACTCATTGAGGCTGTTGAAGCCTCAGGGATTGAAAATGTTACTACTAGAAAAACCTTAATACTTCCCCAACTTTCAGCAGGAGGGGTAGCTGCCCCCTTGATATCTAGTGAATCACCAAGCTTCCCCTTTAATCTTCTGTTCGGACCTGTCTGGGCAAAATACTTACCGCAGTTTTTAAAAGATCGTCCTGCTAAAAAACCCGATAAATGGAAACTCGCTAAATTTACAAGTTCTCACCGACTAAGAGCATTTATTACCCATACGACTTTTTTACTACGAAAAATATTTTTTCTACCTTCAATCGTCTTGCTACTCCTTCTCGTTGGGTTGAGCTTTATTCATCCACCATTTTGGATCAGTAAATTTTGGAGGATAGGTGAGATTTGGCTCTGGATCATTGTAACTAATGCTCTAATTACCGTTTTGTTTCCTTTATCAGAATTCACTCGGAAGTTCATAATTAAAGGTATTTTCTTTGGGATTCTTAATGTCTTTCTATTGGGGGGCCTAACATGGGTATTACATTCGAATTTTTTTCTAATTCTCTGGAATGTTATCTTTTATTTCTGGGTTGCCTTCTTCTCAACTATGAGTTTGAGTGGATACTCAATGGCTACTAGTCCGGGTGAGATTCAGAAAGAGTATCCCACATTTAGGAAGATCCATATTCTTTTGTTAATCATTGGAGTAGCATTGACAATAAGTGGAATTGTTTTATTTTAAATTATGAAATAACATAAATATGATTAAGCCCTTAATATAGTTAGAAAGAAAAAAAGGTGTGAAAAAAATAACCCTAAAAACCACTTCGATAAATATAAATATTGTACTTCCAAAAATTTCGATTGATCAAGATTTATGCACGGGTTGTGGAATCTGTTTCGAGATTTGTCCCTTTGGGATCCCCCAACCAACTAATAATGGAAAATTCGAAGTCCTTGAACCAGAAAGATGTACTGAATGTAGCGCTTGTAAAAGAAACTGTCCCGCAATGGCAATACTCTTACAAGAACGTCAAGGTTGCGGTTGTTTATATGATGCCCGTTCTCGAGCAAAAAACCCACAGAGCGATAGTTGTTGTGGTTGAAATAACTAGATCTTTTTTCGTACTACTTTTTTTATCATTTTAATTACAATTTGCTAATTTTAGACATTATAATTCATTCAAACTAAATTTTTTGTAAGTTAAACAGACACTTTTTATTTTAAATTAAATTTAATTAAACATGGATTGGATTATTGTTTTTATTACATATGGGATATTATTTCTTGGGGAGCTTGGTGATAAAACCCAACTAATTGTATTTAATTTAACTTTGGAATATGATAAATCATATAAGGTTGGTATAGGAGCAACGCTAGGCTTTGCCCTTATTGTCTCTCTTGGGGTAATTATTGGAATGTTTATTGGTCAAATTGTAGATCTTTCAATTATTACTCTATTCTCCGGTATTCTTTTTTTAGTTATGGGTTTGTTAGAACTACCCAAAATCAAGAAACTCTACCACGAACGACAAAATAAAACTATTGGAAATACAATAATTGAAGACGATTCAGAGAAAACTAGTTCTAAGAAAATAATTACATCTAAACTTACCAAGTTAAAGAGTAATCCATATCTCTCGGGATGTTTATTTATTTTTATTATGGAATTAGGGGATAAAACTCAAATACTAACCGTTACCCTTACATCCGTTTATTCTTCTCCTATAGAAGTGTGGATCGGATCATTTTTAGCGCTTATAACTTTAGCATGGATGGGTGTATTCTTGGGAGCTCTAATAGCTAAAAAAGTCCCTAAATTATATATAACCATAATTTCCACTACAATCTTTATCAGTATAGGGTGTATTACTATAATAACCTATTTCGTTAAGTAACGAAATTTATTAACATTTTTTTCCAAAAAGCTCTTTTTGATTAGAAAATCCATCTCAGAATTAAGCCAGCAGAGTTCATCATAAGTACAACCTGATCGGAAGATCTCCTCGGCCTTTTTCTTAATATCCTCAATCGAAGGAAGGTCTAGGTTTATTTTTTGAATCTGCTCGCTCAGAAGCCAACAGAGTTGATCGTACGTATATTTTTTTAACGAAAGATAATATGCCGCCTCTCTTACATGGGTTTTAAGGTCAGGTTCCTCAACTTCTTCTATAAATTGTTCTGTAACTGTAATTCTTTCAACATTTGACTTATCAGTTGGTTCGATTTTCCCAGTCTCCCTCTCAAGTCTTATGAATTTGACAGCTTTGGTGGCCTCACTAGGTTTTGAGTCTACTTTAGATGGTCTATGCTCATTTAATTGCGCTAACCAAGCTCTTGTTCTTGTTTCAAGTGCATCCTCCCGTTCTTCTGGAATTCCATCAAGCTTTACAGATTCTATGCTTTCAGTAGGTACATTAAAGACAAACTCTGGTCTTCTTTCTGTTGTCTCGCCTGGGATTCGACCTTTTTCCAAATCATGCATCATGGCTAAAAAAGACCCGTATTCTCTTTTTTGTTTCATAATGAGGATTTTTGTAGATCCACCACGTCTTTTATCCAAGTTTCTTGCAAGCTCTGCTGTGATATCTTTTTTAACCTGACTAACCTGAATTCCCACCCAAACATAGATTGTATTATTTTGATTATCATCAACAAGATAGACATCATTTTCCTCGAAGTTTAACCTGTTAAGTGGTTCTAAATCTCCTTTATCACTAATTTTAAATAATTGCATCTTAGCACACTTTCTCAAATGGATAAACTATAATATAAAAATAAATTAATTCCAAGTTTAAAAATCTTTTTTTGCAATAAGAAGTTTTAGTTTTCCAGTATCGATTTCCTTAAGTTTTTTAATAAGTAGTTTATTATCTTGTTAAGAAAAACGTTCTGATTTTTTTAAAATATAGTATAATTAAATTAACTGATTTGGGAGTTAAAAGAAATGACAGAAATAAAAGAACCACCTCAAGGGGATAATGAAAAAACATTAGAAAAATTAAAGAATGAGAATACAGATTTAAGAGGACGAATAAAGAAATTACAAAAAGAGAACTCTCTATTAAAGGAAAAATTATCTGCTAAAGAAAAGAAACCCAGTGTTCCGAGGGAAGAAAAGAAACCTAGTGTTCCGAAGGAAGAAAAGACATCCCTTAAGTTATTCAAAAAACAAAAGAAGGCAGAAGTACCAGATTCCTCAAAAAAACCAAAAGGATCTAAAGTTTCAAAGAGAAGGGATATAGAGGTTTCATCTGAGTTTGAAACTCCAAATTCTCCTTTTAGTTCAAAGTATAAAATAATCATTGACGGTGATTCAAGACGGATGTGCCCTAGTTGTGATAATACCGACCATAAATTCATATATGAAGAAACTGACAAAACAAATATGATAATGGATTATCCACGAATATATGGGAAAAAATATAAGTGTGGAAAATGCGGGCAGGAGTGGAGAGTTCCAGTGGTTCTGGAATAACAAAATTAGCTTATTTATCCACTAGATGCTAATAACCAAGCGCGTTCTATTGCATGCAACATGTTCGAATTTATGTTTAAATATAATTCATCTTTATTTAAGATAGAATTAGTTACCCATAATAAATTGAGTTAATTATGAGCGAACGAAATGAATTAGCACAAGCTACAGATTTAGTAAAAATGTTGGATTACCAAGAAGGCTCAATTGTGAGTAGGGCTTTAATTAATAAGGATGTTGGCACAGTAACATTATTTTCTTTTGATCAAGGTGAAGGGTTGAGTGAACATACCGCACCGTTTGATGCTATTGCATATGTTTTTGATGGGGAAGCCGAAATTACGATATCACAAAACAACCATATTCTTACAAAAGGTCAGATGATTATGATGCCTGCTAATGAGCCTCATGCGTTAAAAGCTCTGAAAAAGTTTAAAATGATGTTAATAATGGTTAAAGCTTAAGGATTCATGCTTTAGGTAAAATTATTATAATCATTAAACAAAATTACATATATTTTTATTTTCTTTTTACTCAGTAAAATTGATGAATCAGAAAGATACCTCTGATGAAGAATTGGAAGAAGAACTTGATAAAGCGTTTAAATCTAGTGATGCTAAAAGAAAGGTTTTCAAAATTATAAGAAAAGAGAAAAAATCCCTAGAAGTGAAAGAAAAAAGAGTGAAAAAGAAATTCAAGTTTTAGTTTAGAATTATTTTTTAATCCCAGGTCTGGAATAGTTTTAATGGAGCGCAGATTCAAGATTTAAAATTTTACGTTTAGCAATTTTATATAATAAAAATGTATTTATTACAAAAAGCACAGATACTCCCAAAATGCAAAGATATATACCAGTTATCCCAAACAATTCTGATATCGGTGCTAATGTTGTAGGAACTAAAGCAATTCCTATGAAGTAACACGCAGTAAGTAACCCTGCTAAAACACCTCGTCTCTTTGGTGAGATGACTTGACTATAATAGGCTATAGCTGGAAAGAGAGTCCCTCCCGCAAGACCTGAAATTATCCACCCTGTTGCTAAGAAAACAATTTTATCTGTTTGGGTAATATCTCCTATTAGTAGTAATATTATTAACGCTGTGAATAGAAAAATTGAACCAATAATTAAGGGAATGCCCAAACCCTTTTTCTTGATTGTAGAACCAGTTAAAACACCTGCTATTGCTGCCCCAACACCAGCGATACCTAGTATTAACCCGACTAAACCCTCATCTATGATACCAGAAAGGAAACTCGAAGTCCAGATGGTTATAGCTAAATAAGTATGTGAAACTAAAAACGCGGAGACTAACAATAAAATTACAACTGAACGACGTAATTCTGTAGAGAGTTGTGAAAATAAAACACTAATTCCTGATACTTCTGGAAATTTCTGAGGAGGCCGATTCGACATTATAAAATAAATTAAACCAAAAATGGTTATTCCTATAAACAATATGTAAATTGACTGCCATCCAATTAAAATCATCTGAGATGCTATTAATGGTCCTAGTCCAACCCCAAGATTAGCACTCGCTCCAAGAAATCCCATCTTTTTAGAGATATTCGATGGAGTTGTTATATCTGTTATTAAAGCAATCAATACCGGGTTAACAAGACCAAATCCAATTCCACTTAGTATGTTCGCAATTATATACATTTCTAATGAAATTGATAGTGCTGCTAAAAGCATCGCAACTCCAAATATAATTAAACCTGTGATTAAAACTGGAAATCTTCCTTTTAGATCTGAAATTGCTCCAGAAAATAGTTGTGTCAATGCAAATGGAAACATAAACGCAGGGATTGCAATAAGTATCGCGTTTGGGGATACACTAAATTCAGCGGATAGCACATGGAACAAAACTAGAACAATATTCCCCGTTAAAGGACCAAATAAGAAAATAACATATATAATGAATTCTAAAAATTTTGACGATTGTCGATTTTCATTTTTAGATCTCGGATCCTCGTTTATACTCTCGTTTGAAGAAATCGACATGATTCTGCTATTATTCTTGTCTATTTAGATAATTATCTTTTAACAATAAAAAACTCTTTTAGTATTTTAAATTTAAATGCAAAATAATCGACAATAAATTCTGAAAATTAAATTAAAAACTTACATAAGCCATGTTTTTATATAAGTGTATATAATTGTTAAGAATAAGGGAAAATAGTATTCTAAAATTGAAGAACTTCTTCTAGGATAATAAGTAAAATCAAGCTAAATTGAGAAAAATGAACGTAACTGTTTATGATGGTAATAATACAATTGGAGGAAACAAAATTTATATTGAAGAAAGTGGGGAAGGTCTTTTTCTTGATTTTGGTATGAATTTTAAAAAATATGGAGATTTTTTCCAAGAATTTATATCTCCTAGAAAACCACGAGGTATTCATGATCTAATTCACCTAAATCTAATTCCTAAACTTAAGGTATATCGAAAAGACTTAATCCCCGTAGATATCGATTTTTCCTCATTTCCTTCTTTAAATGTGAAGGCTGTACTTCTTAGCCACGCACATATGGATCACTGTGGGAATATTGGATTACTTAAACCAGATTACCCAATTATTGCCTCACCTTCTACTATCATGTTACTCAAATCAATGCTAGATTGTTCTTCTGCAATGCTAGGTTCAGACATAGCTTATTTTTCATTAAAGGTACCAGATAAAGATAAACGAATTTTAAAGTCAATAAAGTTTAAAGATTATGGACGAGATTTCGTTTGTACAGAGTCTTATTCTGAAAAATTCCAAGAGTTCCTTCACTTAAGTACTAAAAGTAGGACTAAATTGAATGAAGGGAATCTAACATCTCTTAATGATTTTTCCTCTAATTTTGAAATTAAAGCTTTTGAGGTTGATCATTCCATTTATGGTGCCACTGCTTACATAGTTTCTGGTGATCTTACTATCGCTTATTCAGGGGATTTTCGACTCCATGGTAAAAAGAGGAAAAGCAGTGAAAAATTTATTCAAAAAGCTAAAATGGCCTCTATCCTAATAATCGAAGGAACTAGGGCTGCTAGAGAAGATATATACGAATCTGAGCAGGCTGTTTATGAAAAATGTTTAACTACTGCTGAAGAAGCAGATGGACTTATCATAGCAGATTTCACGGCTCGAAATTTTGAAAGACTGGAAATGTTTGATTCTATTGCCACAAAAATTGATAGAACTCTTATTATCACACCAAAAGATGCATACTTACTAAAAGCACTCGAAAAAGCTGATGCAATTGATAGGATAAAAAATATTGGGATATACGGTGGTTTAAAATCAACCTCTAAAGGGTGGGAAAATTTCCTTATTAATGAAGAAAGAGAATTAAATTATTTGGATCCTGCGGAGATCTCAAAAAATCCTGATAATTTCATGATATGTTTTTCACTTTTTGATATCAAAAACTTATTAGATATTAAACCGGATAAAGGATCCTATATTTATTCTTCAAGTGAAGCTTTTACAGAAGAATCTGAATTTGATTTTGTACGATTGAACAACTGGCTTAAATTTTTCGGATTTGATATTTATGGATTTGAAATCGTGGAAGAAGAAGGGAAGGAAAAGCCAAAGTTCATGAAGGGATTTCATGCTTCTGGACATGCTTCAAGAAAAGATTTACTTTGGGCAATCGACACAATTGATCCTGATTTTGTCATTCCCGTTCACACTGACAATCCTGAATGGTTCAAGGATAATATTGATAATGCAATCTTAATGAAAGATGGTGATACTTACAAATTATAATTAGAAATTTTTTTTAACGAGAAATCACCACCCAAATTTTCCAATCTTTAATAGATAGAAAATATTAAGTTCAAGTAATTTAATTATTAAAATTATAAAAGTGAGTTTTACGATATAAAATGTCCAAAAATAAAATTCGTCCTGGAGTTTATTTGTATCCTATGCCCGTATCAATTATTGGCGCAAACGTAAATGGAAAACCTACCTTTATGGCTTTGGCCTGGGTTAACGTTGTGGAATACAAACCTCCCTTATTTGCTATTTCTTCATATGAAACTCACTATACTAACATCGGTATTAAAGAAAACGGGACTTTTAGTATTAATATTCCATCAGAAGGGATGGTTGAAGTAGCTGATTATGTTGGATTAAAATCCGGAAAGGCAATAGATAAATCAGAAGTCTTTGAAGTTTTTTACGGAGATTTAAAGACAGCCCCCATGATAACCCGTGCTCCTATAAATATGGAATGCAAAGTTTTGAAATGTATTGCTACAAAGGATTTGACCGATACTGAAAAAGGTCACGAAATATTTATTGGAAAAGTGATCAACGCTTACGCAGACGATTATTATCTTAAAAACGAAATACCAGATATTACAAAAGTAAAACCGTTCATATTCTCAATTGATAACAACTATTGGAAAATTGGAGAACATTTAGGGAAGGCATTTAGTATAGGAAAAGATTATAAGAATAAATGAAATGAATTTATTTCACTTAAACTTAGAGTTTCGAGAGGATTATAAAAAGGGTATTAAAGATTAATGTAATAAAAGATTAGAACTTTTTTCTATAGAATTACCTTAGATAATATTTTTATAATTATCACTCTTGTTATGATCTATGTCAGAAATAGATGATTATGAATTAGTAAGACAAAAATTAACATTGGGTCCTTTGACTACACCCAAACACAGAAAAATAAAAAAACTACTTAAAATATTTTGGAAAGAGGAAGAAATAAAGTTAATATCTCATTTTGGACCTGCTGACGAATATAATTCATTAAAACAATTATCAGAGAGATCTGGTTTACCCAAGGATGAAATCAAAAAATTATTGAGAAGACCTATTATAACTGGTACAATTTCTAGAAAAGGGACAAAATATTGCCTTGAACCTCTTCTACCTGGAATATTTGAAAAATATTTTCAAAGGAGTAGAGATACTGAGGAAAACATAAAAAAAGCGGCTAACTTATATTGGGATCTCTTTAAGGAATTAGTTCCTCAACGAGGTAACTTAACGGATAAGGGGAAGGGAAATGGATGGAGTCTTTTTCGACCATTGCTTCCGTTAGAAGCTAATGAAAAATTAATCGAAATCAATGAGGATTTTGATGTTGAATCCCAAACCTTACCCTATGAAACAGTAAAGAATCTAATTGATAAACATGAACAATTTGCAGTAATAACCTGTCAATGTCGTCTAATAGGCGAACTGTCAGGAGAACCATGCAAAGTAGCTCCTTCTGAGATGGGATGTTTTATAGCAGGACCTGCGAGCCAAATGCTCATTGATGGTAAAATACGCGGCGCGAGATTGTTAAATAAGGAAGAAGCGATTAATTTTCTTAAAGAAACAGAGAAAGCAGGCTTGGTTCATAACGCAATTTTTGATAAAGGAGAGCAATCTTCAATGTTTATCTGTAATTGTTGTGGTTGTCATTGTGGGGTGATATATCCACCAAGATTATTTCATGAAAGAGGTGCTTACCAATCAAATTATACTCCTAAGTGGGATTATGATCTTTGTAACAAATGTGAGACGTGTATGAAAAAATGTCCTCAAAAAGCCATATATCATAAATTTCCAGTTGAACCTGATTCATCTGATGAAAAGATGGTTTTAAGAGAAGAAATTTGTATAGGTTGTGGTGTTTGTGCTGCAAATTGCCCAGATGGTGCACTTAAAATGGAAAAAGTACGGGACAATATACCTCCAGACAAGCAATTAATTGGTAACAAAACATTCACTCAAATGTTGCAATAAAAATCTAATACGGAAATTATTTTTTTTCTCTATTCCTAACTTGAATTAAAAATATTATCTTTATATTTTAACCTCAACTTCAAACGAAATAAAAAAAAATGGAATATGTAAGACGTAAAACAATCGAAAGAAGAAGCTTACTTAACCCTTATCATGTATTTCTTATCTTGCAAAATTCCTTATTCTTAGTACTTTACTTAACCTTTTTATTTAATAAATAAATTTATTTAATAAAATGATTTTCGGCTACCGGAACTCATACGAGGTCCTTTCTGAGTTACCGTGACGTCACTGGCTTGTGGGCCCTTTTTTCCTTCTGTGATCTCGTATTCCACAATGTCTCCTTCATAAATTATCTTAAATTCTTCTGATTCCCCTTTAATTGTACTATAATGCACGAAAACATCTGGAGATCCATCATCTGGGGTAATAAACCCATAGCCTTTCTTACTATTAAACCATTTTACAGTTCCTTTTACCATCGATACAACCTTGGTACTTTCCTAAAAGTTTGTTCATTACAAAATTGGGGCATTCTAAAAAAATGAACCAATCATGATTCTTAAGAATTCCACCGTAATATAGTTTTCTATAAATAACAGAGTTAGTTTGAAATCAATATTATATTTGAAAAGTAATGATAACAATGATATTCACATCTGAAACCAAAAATGACCCATATACATGATTTAATAATACATTATCTTGATATCAATTGATGAATTTAAACATATTATAATTTAATTTCAAATTTGATTCAAAATATATTTCTCACTTTATACAAAAAAATGAGCTTGAAGACGCCCTATTACAAAGTATGTATTGTCGGAGATTTTGGAGTAGGGAAAAGCACATTACTCTTTCAGTATCTCGAGAAACGATTCCTGTCAAACGTAGAGTCTACTATAGGGGCTAATTTTTTTGTGAAAAATGTGAAAATCCCTGAGACCAATAATTTTATTTCTTTACAAATATGGGATTTAGCCGGTCAAGATCATTTCAAGTGGGTCAGGCGTGCGTTTTACAAAGGTACACAAGGTATCATCTATGTTTTTGATTTAACTCGAAAAGAAACTTTTAATCATATTGAAAATTGGAAACAAGAAGTAGAAACCACATCCGGATATATTCCCAATGTTTTAGTTGGAAATAAATGTGATCTAATTGATGATAAAATTATTTCTGTTGAAGAATCCGATTCTCTTAAACAAGATATTAGAGCTTGTTCATTTGACGAGACAAGTGCTAAATTAGGTACTGGTGTTGATGATATCTTCACCAAGTTAGCTTTAGAAATGAATAAAAAAATCAGAAAATAAGCATGTTTTTCCGAATTTTAAAAAAACAGCATCATTTTTCAAAGTAAGGATTAACACACAATTTCCAAAAATTGCATAAAAACTAAGATTTATATACAAATCCTTCTATAAATATATTAATAATGTAAATTTTACGTTATTAAATATATTTTCACTACTTGTTCCAAAATCCATTTTTTGGACTAGGATGAATCTAGCTTTCATCCTAGTCCAAATACACTTTCAAACTCCTCAGAACATTGAAATTTGTTTTAATTTAGAATAGCATGTCTTTCAAGAAAAAGATAAAAATTTGCTTCAACTAAATTAATAAGCTATCATTTTCTAAATAAATGTTTGTAAGAGTAGGGAATAAATGCACAATTTAACTCAAGAAACCTTTAAAATTAAATTCTTAGAAATATTTCAATTCGAAAACCTGGGTCTTAAATCTGGCATTTATAAAATTTTGGTGTTTAAGAAACAAAAAATTCAAAATCTCATCCAAGGTTTAATCCCGTTAATTCTCCCCGAGGAAGAAGCAAATGAGATTTTTTATTTTCTTCTAGAATTCTTTTCGAAATATTATAAGAATGGAATTTTTTGTGAATACGAAAAACGGATGAATCGTTATAATGGAGAACAAATTTTATTACAATGGGCCAATAAAGATCAGTATTATGTGAAATCTTTAGATCTTCTACACCCTACCGGTAAGAATATTGTTTATGATTATTATATTCATAAAGATCTAAAAGAATTTCTTGAACAAGAATTAGATTTTTTTATTAGGAATGAAGTCATCGATATTGTTGAAATGTATGGTTTAGAATTTAATGTTCTTCAATCTCGCTTCAAAAGGGCTAAGAAAATAAAACAAAATGCTAATCAGATTATTGAACTATTGAATCAAATAGAGATTTTTCAATTAAAAATATGGAATAAAAAACCTCTTATCTTAAAAACAGAGTACGTTATTTCACTTGACAAAATAGAGGAATATGCCGGAGTAGATTTCTTAATAAAAATTGAAAACCAAATTTTGAGTAATAAGAAACAATTGAAAGAATGGAACACGATTTTTAACATTCAATTAAATAATTTAACTACAATAACAGGAAGATCACTTCCTATTGATACAAAATATTTTGATGAGGAGTTTAAATGGGATTTAATTAGCGAAATATCACAAAACAATAATTTAGATGATATTTTAGATGGCGTACTCATTAAAAGCGATAATTTTCAAGCGTTAAACTTGGTTATGAAAAAATGGGACAAAACGGTAAATCTTATCTACTTGGATCCACCATTCAACACCGGGAAGGATGAGCCCCTCTATAAAAACGATTATCTAGGATCTTCCTGGTTAGTTATGATGTTTAATCGTTTAATCAAAGCAAAAGACATCCTTAACAAACATGGAGCTATTTTTGTCAGAATCGACAATCATGGGAACCATTTTACCAGATTCCTCTTGGATATGGTGTTTGGAAAATCTAATTTCCGAAATGAAATTGTGATTAATAAAACAAGAGCTAAACAACAAAGAAAAAAGCCATTTATTCAACAAACAGAGAGTCTTTTTTTTTATTCTATTACTAACGATTATTACTTCAATCAAGTAGAACTACCAAGAAAGGAACCTAAATGGTATGAACTCCTAGATTTTCCTAGACCAAATGAAAACCCCAGAACTGTTCTAGGTAAAAAATATTATCCCCCTAAAAATAGAAGATGGGGTTTATCTCAAGAGAGGATCAACCAGTTCGAACAAAAAGGAAAGGTTAGAATAAATAAAGATAAAAAATATATAGATTGTTTAGGTAATACCATAAATGAAAAACCTGAATTATTTTATGATGTAGAACCAGTCCGAAATGACTGGTTAGATATACCCGGTTATTCTCAAGTTCACAAATTTTCAACCGAAAACTCTGAAGAATTATTACAAAGAGTTATTGAAAGTGGATCGAAAGAGAGAGATGTTGTTTTAGATTTTTTTTTAGGGTCAGGAACTACTATCGCGACAGCACATAAACTAAACAGAAAATGGATTGGAGTTGAAAGTGGCTCTCAATTTGAAGATTTCATTTTGCCAAGGATGAAAAGCGTATTAAAAGGAGAAAAATCCGGTATTTCAAAAAAAATTAACACTGAGAATAGAGGATTTTTCAAGTATCATTATTTAGAACAATTTGAGGATGCCTTAGAGAATGCGGTGTTTAATATTCAGATTAATAAAGATAATCTTCAATTTGCTGAAATTGATAACCCATTTCGATATAAATTTAAAATCCTAGAAAATAATAAATCAAAAGTTATTAATGCGGATTTAATTGAGACATTTAATTATCTTTTAGGAATATTTGTTGAAAAGATTTATAAAATTCGAGAAAATGGAAGGGATTACATTATTATTACAGGAACGATTGATGAAGTTCATGTGGGAGTTGTATGGCGTTCAGTTATTGCTATTGACTTAGAACTCGATAAAAAGATTATTGAAGAAAATTTGGATGATGTTGAATTAGATATTTTATTTGTAAATGGAAGTTCTTCCATTGAAAACGCTAAACCTATCGAAAAAGAATTAAATCACCTATTAGGATCGTGATAAAATAGTAAAAATTAAGTTATATTAGTCGCAGAACGATTTTAGGAAAGTATTTGAAGTACACACTATTATCCAATTTAATTTATACATTATTAGCTTATTATTGTGCTGAACTCAAAAACAAATGCGACTAAAGACTTTTCTTCCTTGAGTTATCGAACCTGGCCAGTCTTCTTGCTTTCATTTATTAGGTTATTTTATGTTGCGATTTTTGAAAGAGCCCTATCTAATTATTTATTATTTATTATAGATATTCGTAAGAGCACTCTGGGCTTTATTTCATCAGCTGGGGCTATCAGTTATATTTTTGCTCCGATCTTAGGCCAATATATAACCAAAAAATTTTTTGGAATTCGAAAAGCTCTTATTTTTTCTTCCGTTACAACACCCCTACTAACAGGTGCTCAAATATTTTTTCCACAAGCATGGTTTTTAATTTTATGTAGAGTTTCGTTAGGATTAACAATGGGATTTTTTTGGCCAAATTGTCTTAATTTATTAAGTAAATGGCAAAAAAAAAGTAGCATTGAGAAATCAAAAAAGAATTTTGCTTTATTTAATGTATCTTGGAATTTTGGGTTTATCTTTGGTCTTATTGTTGGCTTTTTTTTGGCATTCTCTTGGAGTGATTACTATGCAATGGTTATCTCTTGGAGTTTGTCATTTCTATTAATTCCTGCAAGTTTTTTCATAAGCAAAGATTCTAAAAATCATATTTCAACAAATAAAGTAATTTATCAGACAGAAGACCCTCTATCTCATTTAGATATAGAAGAAGATTTAACTGTAAATCGAAATACACCTATGGTTGTCTACCCAATTTTGTTCTCATGGTTTGGGATTTTAATCTTAACAATTTCAAAATCAAGTTTTGCTTTTAGTTACCCTCTTTTTATAAAAGCCTTCGATAGTCCCTCGTATTTAACCTATTTAGTTCAATGTGGGGTACAATCAACGCAGCTGATTGGTTTAACCTGGATAAATTCGATGAACACGTACAAGAGAAAATTTGCATCATTTTCAGGCTTATTTTTTATTGTTGTTTTTGCCTTACTCATTCTATTCCTAAGAAATATTATATATATTTCAATACTAACTGCATTTGTTGGACTTTTCTTAGGTCTTATTCATGGCACGGCTATGAAAATAATGCTTGAATATGGAACAGCCCAGGATACTTCAAAGTACGCAACAATAAATGAGATTTTAATAGGGGCTGGTTTCGGGTTTACTCCTATAATTGCTGGATTTGTTTCTGAAATAAATATTTATTCAATTTTCTTGTTTCTTGGGATTTTTGGACTCGTTATCTTAACACTTTTGATCTATATATCCCGAAATGTTAAAAGTCCTAAACTTACAAACGAAAGATTCCAGTAATCACTATTTAGATCGTCGCCTTACTACATATATAACTTCTATCAATATTACTGTAGAAGCATAAACAGCGCCATTAGTCAAAGACACTATTAAAGATGTTAATGGGTCCAAACTTAGTGGTTGACCAGACGCAGGGTCAATTTTGGGTGTAAACACCAAATTTCCGGGTGGTATTACATTTGGAAATATATATGTGATCGATAAGCAGAATATAAAAACTATGGTTGGGATTAATAAAAGACTAGCTATCCCTGCTCCACCAATTTTTATCTTTTGAGGTTCATCAGTTGAGGCCAATATTTACACACCTACTAATTATATAATTAACAAATTATTGATTTAAAACAATTTTAGATTATTTTAACTCTATGGATACTAATTTATAAACGAAAATGGTACGTAAAAAATTAACTTAACTTTGATTTAAAATAACATACTAATCCTCCAAATTGGTCTACGATTACACCCGCCTCGGATTCTTGACTAACGATTTTGGTTTTAATTTCAAGATTTTTTGCGATTTGTAAAATTCGATGTGTTTTATTTCTATTTTTTGGATTTTTTAGATATTCTTCAGTTAGAATAATATAATTTGGCTTAGTTAAATTAGGATTTCTCAAAATAAGTCTTAACTCATAATCAATTTCTCTCCATGCATAAAGAATCTTTGAGGATTCTTTATTTTTGTTAATAATTTCTCTCAGTTCCTCTAATATCAACAATCCCTCTTGATTTGAGGTTTCATCAATTATATCTTTAAAATATTCTTGTCTTTTTAGGTAATACACATCCCTTAGATTCTTTGCCTGATGACCTATGATCTTAGAAAAAACAACCTGTTTATCTCCTTTTTTTAATAGCCATAAATGATGTTTATTAACGTGATTAAGAAACTCATCTGAATATTCTTGTTTTTGAGGGGAGAGAAGTATTACACTTCTGATACCTTCGTTAATTATAGGTCTTAATGTATTAATGATTTCTTCATGGAAATGATATAATTGCTTTTTATTTTGATTTTTTCTCTTCCTTCCACGATTTATTTTGAGGTGAAATCTAATTGCCTCACTGAATATTCTCCAAAATACAGCGTCTTTATCATGTAAACCAATAAGAATTGCTACTGGATGACCACGTCTTAAACGTTTTCTTCTTTTTTTAACCATGATAAATAGTAAATTTAATGTTTCCTCATTTTAACGTGATATCCCTTTCATAGGAAGTAAAATGATGAATTTTGATCCTTTCGGGTATTCTCCTTTAATTCTATCCTCAACCCAGATTTTTCCTCTAAAACTATCCACTATTTTTTTTACAAGTGATAATCCTAGACCCATTCCGTTTCTAGTTGTTTTATTAAAGGAAGCTCTCTCAAATATAGTCAGCTTTCTTTCATCTTCTATTCCTAAACCATTATCATTGAATTCTATCTTACAACAATTATCTTTATTTTGTATTTCCTTTGAAATTTTAATACTTATCTCAATGATACCGTCATTATTATGCTTGATTGCGTTTATTAAAATATTTTCAAACAAGTCTTGTATTAATTCATTAGCTTGGAGGTATAGCGTATCTTGAAATGAATCAATAAGAATATTTATTTTTTTGTTTTGGTTAGAATTTTGTAAAAATTGAATTGAATCTTTAAGAATTTTAAGAATATCTATGGATTTAAGTGAAAGCTTTTGTTCTTCAATTTGAGTAAGTCTCCTAACGTTTGATGTCAATTTTCTCCCTCTATCAACTTGCTCTTTAATTATATTCATCATCCCTATAATTTCTTTATTTCCTTGTCGAGTGTCTTTTTCTAGTGATGTACCAATAACATGATTTGCTGAAAGAATATTTTGAAGGATGTTATTTATATCATGAGCAAAAATGTCTTTATATAATTCTGTGTGGTATAGTGTTTCTTGTAACAAAACTTCTATATTCTTCCGTTTGGTTTGTTCTTCATCGATAGATTCACCTATGATTTTAGAGGCCCAATTAATAACTAAACCAGTAACTCCTGCAACTAAAACCACAATTGTAGCGGAAATGAATGCTGCGTTAACATTAGAAAAGAGTTGGATAAAGATTGTAACAACACTACCCGATAAGACCGCAATAATGCTTAAAGGTAAGAATATACGAAGTAGTTGAGCATATGTATTAGATTGAGCAATAAATCTTAAAGGAAAAGATTTCTTATCCGATGAAGCGAATAAACCCACTCCAAGCATTAAAAATCCAAATGCTGTTGTTAATGCCATAGGAACGAGAGAGCCTTGACCATACAACAATGGAGTTCCATATATGTAAGCCAAAAAGAAGATCAGAGCAATTAAAATAGTCAATGCCCCTAAAACACCTGCTAAATGCATTAGTTTGGGACTTTTTTCCTTCTTAAATCTAAGAAATATCAGCGAAAAAGTAGCCAATCCCGCGATAAAGAACAAAAAACCCGTTGATGGAGACATACGAGCTATAGGTATGGAACCAAGAGTACCGACACTTGGGATCAATAGATTCTCCAGGTTTAGGTCTGTTCCTAAAAAAGCATCAAATGTTTCCAATATTCCAAAAAGCGAAACGAAAATTGCGAAAAAACATCCAATTAATGTATTACGCCTCTTCCAATCTACATGGGGAAGAATTAGAATGATCAAATTCAATATTAGGAAGGAAATAGCTGTACTTGGAGCCATTGGAATGAATTCATCTTGGATGCTGCCTAGAACTCCAAGACCAGGAATATAACCAATTAAGCCTAATACTGCAGTTATGGATGATATAATTACACTTAAAATTGCAGTTTTTAATAGAACCTTTCTCATTGGTTTACCACTTTTAATACTTTGTTTGTGATAAAATCTCTTAATTTTAGATTCTACTTCTCATATAAATAATTTTGTAAGATTTTTTGAAAATCTTTCTTTTTTTGTTTATTTCAGAAAGTAGAACAATAACAAATCAACATCATTCTCTATGGGAGCAAAAAAAAAATGAATCTATCGCCAAAATTAGTAATATAAGATATATCATACATATCATAAATGCCTTGGATTAAGCAAATAAAGCAGGAAACCCACTTACTTCTAATGTCGTTTTGTTAGGGGCTTTGATCAAATTCAAAGGATTTCCTGTAAGTTTAGATCAAATAAGAAGAGTTATTTCTAATGCTGTGCCAAATAAAGCACTGGAAGCGAATTTAGTCGCTCTTCAATTGGGATTCGATGCGATTTGATAAAAGAAAAAACCAATTTATTTTTTATAATTTCGTCCTTTTCTCAAGATAGTCTGTGATACCTCTAATACAATTTTCAACAAAGAAGAATTCTTTTTCTCTTGCGTTTTCATCCATAACATCTATATTCGCAAAATAAATATCATTTTTTTTTAATTCATTTCTCACTTTCTCAAAATAGTCTGATTTATTCTTTGAATCAATTAACTCACTAATTACTTGTACCCATATTGCAAGTTGTTCCTTGGCAATTATAAGCATTGATTCAACATCATCTTTAATTCCATAATGTGCAAAACATATTTTTTTCGCACCCAAATCTTCATCTAATAACTTTTGAATTGTGGCTCTAGAAATATCGTAATTGAAAACAGGGGGTGTAGCTGGACGAATATAGATTTTCCCAGGTAGGGGGATATTCACTCCGGCTGCTTCTCCAATCAATAAATATTTATTAAAGAGGTAAGATTGATGATGTGGTGCATGTCCTGAAGTTTCAATAACTCTTATACTCCCATTTCCAACCTCTTCTTGATAACCAATTCTTTCTTCGGGCACAGGTATAATCTCTCCATATAATTCTGCTACTTTCCCCAAGACTTTTAAACTTCCCTCCCAAAGCTTTTTAGGATTTATTAAGTGTTTGATCCCTTTTGGATGACAGATGATTTGAGCTCGGGGAAATGATTTAATCAATTTTCCTACTCCTCCCGCATGGTCTTGGTGGATGTGTGTAATCAAAATATACTTAAGATCGTTTTTCTTAATACCTATTTTGTCCAATGCGATTTTCAATGAATCTATAGCTGATGTTGGTCCAGTATCTACAAGAAAACACAAATTATCATCTTTAAATGCCCATGAACTTAAAGTACTCGTAAAATTGGTTCCTTTAAGATCCAATTGAATATCATGGAAATTAGATGTAATATTAACAATTTTCATAGTAATAAGATGGTAGTATCTCTTTCAAATGATAAGAAAATTAAAGAATGTATTAAAATTTATAATTTAAGTAATTTAATTTTTTATTTTACTTTTTTCTTATAATGGAAGGAATGAATAATCAAATTTTACATATTGATTTATCAACTGAAAGGATGATGGTTGATGAAATCGAGAGTCAAACTCTTTTAAACTATTTGGGGGGTAGAGGATTAGGTGTAAAGCTATTTACAGATCTTATACCAAGAGGTATTGATCCCCTATCAAAAGAAAATCTCCTAATTTTTTCAGTTGGTCCTGTAACTAGTAGCACTGTCCCAACAAGTGGTAGGTTTTCCTTAGTGACCAAATCTCCTTTAACAAATACAATTTTTCATTCAAATTCTGGAGGTTATTGGGGACCTTATTTTAAGAAGTGTGGATATGATTGCCTAATAATTTCTAATAAATTACAAGATGAAGATAGAGGATACATTGTAATTGATGGGAATAATAAGGTTGAGATAAAAGATGCCTTAGAATTATGGGGGTTAAAAACTTCCAATTTAGTTAAAAAAATTAAAGAAATAGAAGGGAAAAACTCTCAAGTTTTATGTATTGGACCAGCAGGGGAAAACCTCGTAAAATTTTCTTCTATAATAAACCAAGCACATCGAGCCTTTGGTCGTGGGGGTGTCGGAGCCGTAATGGGTTCAAAAAACCTTAAAGCGATCGTTGTGAAAAATGGGAATAAAAAATTCCCGATAAAAAACAAGGAATATATGAGAAAACTTAATGTTATAGCCTTAGATAAGATTAGAGTCGTTCCAATAACTTCTCAAGGGTTAGCAATGTTTGGAACTGCTGCTTTAGTGAAAGTTATAAATTTATTCGGAATGTTTCCAGTAAGAAATTTTCAATCAGCTTTTACTGATACAAATTTAATAGATAAGGTAAGTGGGGAAAAATTACGAGAAATGTATTTAGAAAATAACGAAGGATGTTATAATTGTATAATTAAATGCGGTAGAATGACAAACACGGGGGAGATGAGCGGAAAAGGTCCAGAATACGAATCTCTATGGGCCTTAGGACCATTAACAGGAATATTTAACCTAAAAGAAATTACACATGCAAATTATTTATGTAATGAATATGGCTTAGATACAATATCAACGGGAGGTACAATAGCATGTGCTATGGATCTTCAGAAAAATAATATTCTTAACGATCCTAACCTTAAATTTGGGAAAGAAGAGATACTTTGCAACATTATTGAAAAAATAGCATCAAGAAATGGAATCGGAGATGAGCTTGCAGAAGGTTCTTTAAGGTTTTCAAGAAGTCATGATGCTTTGGATTATGCAATGCAAGTAAAAGGAATGGAAATTCCAGCTTACGATCCCAGAGGTGCTTTTGGTCATGCTTTAAATTATGCTGTGAGTTCCAGAGGTGCTTGTCATTTAACAGGCTTTCTGGCTGCTTTAGAAATACTAGGAGTACCAAAACTTGTTAATAGATTTTCAGTTAATGGTAAATCTGATCTCTTATTTTTAAAACAAAATCAGAGCGCAGTCGAAGATTCTCTAATTGTATGCAAATTTGTAGGATACGCCCTTGGATTCGAATTCCAGGCTAGATTTTTAAGTTCTATTTTAAACAGAGAGATTTCCATTACTAATCTTATCACCATAGGAGAAAGAATATACAATTTAGAGCGCTTATATAACATTAGAGAGGGATTTTCAAAAAAGGATGATACATTACCAAGTAGATTTTTGGAGACTCCACTAATGGAAGGACCTTCAAAAGGAAAAGTAGTTCCGCTTAAACGTCTTTTACAAGATTATTACTCTGTAAGGCAATGGGATGAAAATGGCAATCCTACTGAAGAATTACTTGAAAGGCTATCTATAAAAAGATTAGTTTAATAATTATAATTAAAAGTAAATAAAATCTTAACGAGAAATGTAATGATTGACGCTGAAACTTACAAGCAGTTTAATATTACAGGGAAGATTTTAACTGATCATCGGTATAACACTTCCCACTCGGGAAACATTAGTATGAGATCTGGGGGAAAAATCCTCATCAAGAGAAGGGGAGCCATGTTAGGATATTTAGAGCTTGAGGATATTATTGAAACAGATCTCTATAAGACCGATTCTGGTATTATGTTGTCAAGCACAGAAACAGATGTCCATCGTCAAATCTATCTAAATACAGATGCGATGGCTGTAATTCATGCTCACAATCCCTTCTGTGTAATATTATCACTCTTAGAAGATGCAATCACCTGTCTTGATGCTGAAGGTATCTATAGGTATAGAAAAATACCCGTTATTGAAGTAGAAAATCCCGCGGGGCCAATAGATGCTGCGAGAGAGGTGCCAAAAGTCCTTAAAAATTATCCGATTGTTGTAGTAAGAGCTCATGGAGTTTTTGCCAAAGGAAATACATTATATGATGCCCTTCAAAATGTTACTGGCGCAGAACAATCAGCCATGATAAGATATTATACAATGATGACAGGGAAATCATTAAAAAGGGATTATTCAAAAGAAAAATACTTCTCAGAATGGTAATACTCATTTATAATTTTAAATTTAAAATATAGTAATTTAAATCTCATAATGGTGTCAAAATTGGAAAGGCATGTTGGAGTAAGAAGATTAAGAGGATTAATTCCAAAAGTAGGTATCCGACCTACAATTGACGGTAGGGAAAAAGGTGTAAGGGAATCTTTAGAAGACCAAACAATGGGTATGGCTAACGCTGTAGCAGATTTATTATCTCAGAACCTAAAACACCCAAATGGATTACCCGTTGAATCCGTTATCGCAGATTCCACAATAGGTGGAGTTGCCCAAGCTGCTTTATGTGCTGATAAATTCAAAAAAGAAAACGTAGGATTATCTATAACTGTTACACCCTGTTGGTGTTATGGATCTGAAACGATGGATATGGATCCCTATATACCCAAAGCTTTATGGGGTTTCAATGGGACAGAAAGACCTGGTGCAGTATACCTTGCGGCAGTTTTAGCAGCTCACAATCAAAAAGGATTACCTGCCTTTGGTATTTATGGAAAAGATGTTCAAGATGAAGATGACACAAGTATTCCTGAAGATGTTAAAGAAAAACTCCTGCGATTTACCCAAGCAGGGCTTGCTGTAGCATGGATGAGAGGAAAGTCATATTTATCTATTGGTGGAGTTTCTATGGGAATTGCTGGTTCAATTGTGCAAGAAAATTATTTTCAAGATTATCTAGGGATGAGAAACGAATACGTAGACATGTCTGAAATTATTAGAAGAATTAGTGAAGAAATCTACGACAAGGAAGAATACATTAAAGCTAAAAAATGGGTAAGAGAGAAATGTAAGGAAGGGAAAGATACGAATCCTATTGAAGTACAAAAAACAAGAGAGCAAAAAGATAAAGAATGGGAAACAATTATTAAGATGACTATGATTTGTCGAGATCTAATGGTAGGTAATCCAAGACTTAAAGATTTTGGATTCGGGGAAGAATCACTAGGACATAATGCGATCGCAGCTGGTTTCCAAGGACAACGTCAATGGACAGATTTCTTACCAAATGGAGATTTTATGGAAACAATATTGAACAGCTCATTCGATTGGAATGGAATTAGGCAACCTTATATAATGGCGACTGAAAATGATGCATTGAATGGAATTGCTATGCTTTTTGGACACCTATTAACCCAAACATCTCAAGTTTTTGCTGATGTAAGAACTTATTGGAGTCCCGAAGCTGTAAAACGTGTCACTCGAATGGAATTAACTGGAAAAGCAAAAAATGGAATGATACACTTAATCAATTCTGGTTCAGCTTCAATGGATGGAACTGGTCAGCAAGAATCTAATAATCAACCCGTTATGAAACCCTTTTGGAAAATTTCTGTCGAAGAAATGGAAAGATGTCTTGCGTCAACTAAGTGGGATTCTGTCGTTAATGAATATTTCCGAGGTGGTGGCTTTTCTTCCAACTTCCTTACAAAAGGGGTTATGCCCATGACTATGTCAAGAGTAAATATAATAAAAGATCTTGGTTTAGTGTTTCAATTGGCTGAAGGATGGGCAATCAATATTCCTGAAGAAATTCACCAGATTCTAGATGATCGTACAAATAATACTTGGCCTACAACGTGGTTCGTTCCAAAATTAACCGGAGAGGGTGCTTTTAAATCAGTTTATAATGTTATGAATAACTGGGGTGCAAATCATGGTGCTTTATGCTACGGTCATATAGGGGCTAAAATGCTAACTTTAACTTCTTTATTAAGAATTCCCGTAAGTATGCATAATGTTCCAGAAGAATTAATTTTTCGACCAAGCACATGGAGTGCATATGGAACGAAAGACTTAGAAGGAGCAGACTTTAGAGCATGTAAGGCATTGGGACCATTATATAAATAATAAAGGTAATATTTTATTAATATAATACATCTAAAAATAAGAAAAGGTAAAATATGAATTATACACCAGATAAGGAATCAATTAAATCACATAAGGTTCCTGATTGGTTTAATAACGCTAAACTTGGTATTTTTATTCATTGGGGGCTCTTCTCTGTTCCTGCTTTTGCTCAATCGAAAATTGATCTCGGTGAATCACAGAAGAGGGGAATTGAAGAGCATTTTAAAAATAATCCTTACGCTGAGTGGTATTTAAATTCACTCCGAATTAATGGAAGTCCAACACAAAAATATCAAAAAGAAAATTATGGTGAGGAATCTGAATATGACGATTTTGTATCTATTTTTAATGATGAGATACAAAAGTGGAATCCGGATAAAATGGTTGAATTATTTAA
The DNA here is from genome assembly GCA_964486045.1 of uncultured archaeon. Taxonomy (GTDB): domain Archaea; phylum Asgardarchaeota; class Lokiarchaeia; order Sigyniarchaeales; family SOKP01; genus Loki-b32. The sequence continues at coordinate 71,092 of CAZALK010000016.1, read as the reverse complement.
AAAAGCTGGAGCAAAGTATGTTGTTTTAGTAACTAAACATCATGATGGATTCACGCTATGGCCGAGTAAATATCCAAATCCCAATAAAGATAATTATCACGCAAGTCGAGATATAGTAGGAGAACTTACTAAGACAGTTAAAGGAAGTGGATTAAAGATGGGATTTTACTATTCCGGGGCTTTAGATTGGTCATGGAATCCAATACCAATAAGCGATGGTAAGAGTTTTAACACTAATGGTCCAACCATGATAGAATATACTAATTATGCCAATAATCACTGGTATGAATTAATTGATGATTACGATCCTATTATATTATGGAACGATATAGGATATCCACCAAACACCAACGTCTATGAAATTTTTGCTTACTTTTATAATAAGCATCCTGATGGAGTAGTAAACGATAGATGGATCCAAATTCAGAAATCAAATTTTAAACATCCTAAAGTGAGACATCGAGACTTTGCAACTCCAGAGTACAAGATAATGCCCGAAATTACAGATTATAAGTGGGAAAGTACCCGTGGAGTCGGTCATTCATTCGGGTATAATCAAATGGAAACTGAACAAGATTATCTCAGTCCCAAAGAGTTAATAGTTATGTTTATTGATATTGTAAGTAAAAATGGAAATCTTTTACTTAATGTTGGACCTATGGCAGATGGTACAATTCCAGAATTCCAAAAGAAAGCTATACTAGGCCTTGGTAAATGGCTTGAAATAAATGGGGAAGCAATATATGGAACTCGACCTTGGGAGAGGGCAGAGGGAAAAACTTCAGATGATATCGACCTTAGATTTACACAGAAAGGTGAAATTTTGTATATACATATGTTAGACAAACCACAACAAAAAAATTTAACGATAATATCAATTAAAATTGAAGAATCTAAAAAAATACAATTATTAGGTAATGAAAAAAGCCTAACATGGAAACAAAAAGGTGAAAATATTGAGATGTCTTTACCAAAAAGTATATCTGACTCTGCTGCTTATGTTCTAAAAATATTTTAAACTTATTTTTTAAATATCATATTTTGCTAGATTTGCCAAAAAAACCTATTATAAGATTAAAAAACTTCTGAAGAGAATAAAAATGAAATTTCTACCAACTTCTGAATCAATAAAGCAGCATAAAATCCCTGAGTGGTTTCATGATGCCAAACTCGGTATTTTTATCCATTGGGGACTCTTTTCTGTTCCGGCTTTTGCAGTAACAGGAATAGACCTTGTAGATTCTTTGAAAAGAGGAGCAGAAGAACATTTCAAAAATAATCCCTATGCTGAATGGTATTTAAATTCTCTAAGAGTTGATGGAAGCCCAACTCAAGAATATCATTTTAAAAATTATGGAGAGAATTTCTCTTATGATGATTTTGTTCCTCTTTTCAATGAAGGAATTAAAAAATGGAATCCGAAAAAATGGGCTAGTTTATTTAAGAAAATTGGAGCAAAATATGTTATTCTAACAACAAAACATTGCGAGGGTTTTCTTTTATGGCCAAGTAAATACCCTAATCCAAATAAAGAAAATTATATTGCTAATAGAGATATAGTTGGAGAACTGACGAGTGCCGTTAAAAAAGAAGGAATGAATATGGGTTTTTATTACTCAAGTGCTTGGGATTGGTCCTTTAATCTTTTCCCAATAATGGATGGTCCAAGCTTTACCAAACATTATGAGCAAAGCATAAAATACGCAAAATGGGTAACTAATCATTGGTACGAGCTAATTGATAGATATCAACCTGAAATTCTGTGGAGTGATATGGGATATCCTGCTGGGGTTGATCTGTATGAAATTTTTGCTTACTATTATAACAATATAACCGAAGGTGTTGTGAATAATAGATGGAATCAATATCTTCCCAAAGAGAAGAGGTTTCGATCAATTCATTATGATTATACCACACCTGAATATAAGATAGAAAAGAAAATAAAGAAGAAAAAATGGGAGGTTTGCAGGGGAATCGGCAATTCTTTTGGATATAATCAATTTGAATCGGAAGATGATTACTTAACGCTTAAAGATTTAGTCTTTTTACTTGTTGATATTGTAAGTAAAAATGGAAATCTTCTACTAAATGTCGGTCCAATGGTAGATGGTAAAATTCCTGAAATTCAAGAACAACGGCTATTAGAGCTTGGTAGATGGTTAGATGTGAATGGAGAGGCTATTTTTAGAACTAGACCTTGGAACCATGCTGAAGGAACTACCACTGAAGCAATCCCCGTGAGATTTACAAATAATAAAGAGAATCTCTATGTGATTGTAATGGGGAAACCAGAAAAAGATGAAATAATTATAGAAGATCTTGATATAAAAGAAATTTCAGAAGTTAATCTACTGGGAATTGAAGAAAACCTACAGTGGAGGATGAAAGATAATAATTTAATTATTAAACTCCCCGAAAAAATCGAAGATTCACCTGCAATTTCATTTAAGATAATATTGAGCTAGGGTAGAATTAGTTGAATCATAAAGAAAGATTTTTAGCTACAATCGAGCGCAAGCCGGTAGATAGACCCGCATGTTGGCTGGGGATGCCCGTAGCAGCTGCATTAGAAAACTTATTTAAATATTTTAATGTTCAGAATCTACAAGAGTTGAAATTAAAAATAGATACAGATATTTGGGAAATCGATATACCATATAATGATCCTCCAAACAATCATATCGCAATGGCATTTAATTTCCCGAAAGGGGGACAATCCATGGAAAATCGATCTTTAACTGCTCCCGGTTTTTTCGAAGATTATAAAGATCCTTTAAAGAATGATATTGATGCCTTTGATTGGCCTGATCCTACAGATCATATTGATCCCGAGGAATGTAGAAGGGTTGTAGACGCAGTGCCTGAAGATTTTGCGATAATGGGTGTACTCTGGTCAGCCCATTTCCAAGATGTCTATTCTGCTTTTGGAATGGAAAAAGCGTTTATTAATATGCTCAAACGACCAGAAATTTTTATAGAAGTTCATAATAAAATTGTGGATTTTTATCTAAAATCTAATAAAATATTTTATGAAGCGACTAAAGGGAAACTTGATGCGATTCTTATTGGAAATGATTTTGGAGGTCAAAAACGTTTAATGCTATCTCCCAAGCTTATAAACAAATTTGCAATGCCTGGAGCCAAAAAAATAGTAGATCAAGCTAAAAGTTACGGCTTAAAAGTAATCTATCATTCCTGTGGTTCTATATTTGAGGCTATTCCAGAATTAATAAAACTGAATATTGATGCAATTCATCCTATTCAAGCATTGGCAACGGATATGGAGCCCAAAAAATTGAAGGAATTTTTTTTTAAACAAGTGTCTTTCTGTGGTGGAGTTGATGCACAAGAATTATTAGTGTTTGGCACTCCTAATCAGGTAAGAACAAAAGTCCATGAATTAAAGAAAATTTTCCCTACAGGATTAATAATATCTCCGAGTCATGAAGCAATTCTTCCGGATATTTCTCCTGAAAATATTGAAGCTCTTTTTCAAGCAGTTTAATATTGTACACTAAACTTATAATAACCAGAACCTATACTTATTATCAAATAATTTGCTTTTAATTCTTTGAATTCTATTTCACTATTTGTTTCTGGTTGTTCCCCATCCTTCCAAATTATTCTGTCTCCCTCTTTAATTTCGTTTTTGATATCTTTTATTGGTATCCATGTCTCTGCTTTACATCCTACAGGAATTTTTAGAGTAATAACTAGTTTATCCTCAATTTTTTCCCAAGCACTATATATCCTTCCTTTAATGGTATCTATACTTGCAGTTGCATAATTCATATCATCTGGAACAAAGGGTTTTATTTGTAAGGTATTCCATCCTGGTTCTAGAGATGAAATTCCCGCTAAAGTTTTATAGAACCATGTATCTACAGATCCTAGCATAATATGATTGTGCGAATTCATCCCTGAGCTTTCCAGTTTTTCCCATCTTTCCCATAACGTAGTTGCTCCCTCTCTAATCATATAACCATACCCCGGAAAACTTTTTTGAGTTATCATCTTATATGCAATTTCAGGATATCCATTGTCAGTTAATACTTCAAAAATATATCTCGTTCCCACGATCCCTGTATCAATATGATAATCATAATGACCGGTTATAGCTTCTATAAGGTTATTCAATATCGATTTTTCTTTATCTTCAGGAACCATGTTAAGATATAATGGTAGTACATTTGATGTTTGACTTATCGCTCCGTCAGTAAAGGAAACTTTAATATATTTATAGGTACGCATTAAATATTCTCTATTAAATGCATCCTTTATTTCCTCTCCTTTTTCAGAATATTTATTGTAGTCATAGTCCTCGCCTAAAATTTTTGCTATTTTTGAAAATAATAGTGTATCATGATAATAATGCCATGTAGAAACCAAATCCAGAGGTGTTCTTTTTGAAACGATACACATTGGAGGACACCAATCACCATATTTACCCCCTACAGATAGAATATTGTTTCGGGCATTACTAGAAAGAAAATCAACATAAAATTTCAATGATTTATAATGCTCTTTAAGTACCCGGATGTCATTATAATACCAATATAAATACCACGCAATAGTGATATACGCCGTACCCCACGCGGGATCAGCCGGATATATAGGCCAATATGGTGGAACTACATCTGATATGCTCCCATCATCCCTTTGAGATAATTTTATATCTTGTAAATACTTCGAATAGAATCGTGCCATATCAAAATTTAAGATTGCCTCTTCAGCCGCAAGTTGGGCATCTCCCATCCATCCATGTCTTTCATCCCTCTGTGGACAATCCGTTGGAATACTCATCAAATTACTTAGCTGCCCCCAAATAATGTTTTTATGAATCTTATTAATTAAATCATTTGAGCATATGAAATTACCTACCTTCGGTACATTACTATGAAAAAATAATCCTTCGATAGTTTCCAATGTTGGAACACCTGGAAATCCTGTTAACTCAACATATCTGAAACCATGATAGGTGAAATGAGGTTGAAATATTTCTTCTCCTTCTCCTTTAAGAATATATATCTCGTTTACGGGAGCAGATCTATTAGTAGCAAAATTTAATGTCCCGTCTTCCTTTATATTTTCAGCAAATTTTAAGGTTACCTGATCTCCTCTAGGACCTCGAACTTTTAAACAAACAAATCCCGTAAAATTTTGACCAAAATCATAAACATACATTCCAGGTTGAGGGCTCTCCATTTTTTGAGGGTTCATAACCTTAGTTATATTTATTGGTTGCATTAACTGGGAGGTTAATTTATACCCTTCGACAACAGTTACATTATCCCAAGCTTTATCTTCAAAATTAGGATGATCCCATCCGGGTATTTCAAGTCGAGCGTCGTACTTCTCACCATAATAGATTCCATTCTCCAAAATAGGTCCAGTTGATACTTTCCAACTCTTGTCAGTACTTACAATTCCAGTAGTTCCGTCTTTATAATTTATATGAATCTGAACTATGAGTTTAGGAAAATCATAGCCGTAAAGCTCAACACATCGCCCATTTCCCAATATAACACCAACAGCATTATTTTCTTGTAAATTATCAGTAATATCATATGTTGAGTAGAGTGCAATTTTATTATAATCCGTCTGTGCGGGATCTAATATTCGATCCCCTATTCTCTCCCCATTTATCCTCAAATGGTAATAGCCTAATCCACAGATGTAAAGTTTAGCTGTTTTAATTGGTTTTTCTAAATTAAATTCTTTTCTTAAATAGATTGCATTTACTTCTCTTAACCTGCCAAAAAGACCTCTTCCTCCAGATTTATATTGGAATTCTCGTCTTGTTCGTTTGTTAACAAATTCTCCTTTACTGATCCACTTTGCTTTCCAATCAGATTCCTCTAAAAGTGCCATTCCAAAAGTTGATACATTACTGAAGGCACTCTCTGAACCTTCTTTATCCCACCATTTTACACGCCAGTAATAAAGCTTATAACTCTCAAGAGATTTCCCCTGAAACCTTATGTTATTAGATTTTTTAGAGGTAACTTTTCCAGAATTCCAAATATCTCCTGTTTCTGAGGTTGAACGTTCTGAATCTGAAGAAACAATAATTTGATAAGCCGATTGATATTGATTCCTCTTCTTGTGTTCTAATGTCCATGAAAATCGGGGAAGTGAAGTGTCAATATTTATAGGATTTTTTAGGTATTCACATCTTAAATTATTAGGAGGATTAATCATAATTACTTTTACGAGCTATCTCAATAAATACTTTTATTTAATGTAAATTGAAAATCATTTATCTTAATTGATTTTAATGGGATATGAACCATATTTTTCTAAGCTGTTTCTCATCGCCAAAAAGTTTTCTAACTTCACAGCAGGATTAATACTATGTCCTGAGCTAAGGATTAGTCCTCCTCCAGGAGCAACATGTTTTATCAATCTTTTAGTATAGTCTATTATATCTTGTGGGTTTTTCTCTGCTAGATCTTGTGGGGATACATTCCCTACAAATGTAATTTCGCCCCCATATTTATTATACAAATCGAAGATATTATAATCTGGATTTGCAGTGGTTGGTTCAATTGGATTAATGGCATCGACTCCTGCATTTATAATATCCTCAAAAATTTCGTAAATATCTCCACAGCTATGTAAAATTACTTGTAATCCTCCTTTGTGAGCAGTTTCACAAATCATGCCTAGCCAAGGTATGACTAATTCTCGATAATTCTTTGGGCTCATGAATAAGCCTTTTTTATAGCCATAATCATCAAAAACTAACATAGGCCCTGTTCCCCCCCATTCTATAATTCTTTTGACCATCTCTACAGAAAATTTACCGCGATCATCAAATACTTTTTTAACATTTTTCTTATTGGCTAGTAACCTGCTAAAATTTTCTAGTCCAAATCCTTCCCACGTCATTTCCATCATCCCGGTGATTCCTGGTGCACAACAAATTTTCCCATTACTTTCTTCTTCAATCTTTTTTGAAGATTTGAACATATTCTCTCTAAGAGGACTGTCCGGATCTGGAAGAGGAAACTCCTCATACTCCTCAAAATTATTTATTGTTCCACCCATATAATAAAGAAGATGCATGCCATCAGAAGGATTTTCTTTATATTCAAATCTATGGCCAAATTCACTTATAAACCCATTTCTAAAAAATTTATAAGGGTGAATGCATAAAGCTATAGGTACCAAATCAAGACCAATTTTATTGTAAAGTCTTATTGATGGTTCAACCATAGACTTAGCAGCAGTTTTATTTGAAGATGCACCCTGCATTTGTTTATTTAAGAGATCAAGGTTCTCAGAAGCCTGCTTAAAAATCATTTCTTGGATTGTCGCTAGTCCATCCATTCCATATTGTTCATCATAGTGGTTTAAAACCTTTAAATTATCTATAGAACCTTCATATGAGGGAACCTTATCCGGTTCTTCATGATTTATTGCTTTTATTACTCTTTCTCGAGCATCCATTTTTTTTCTCTTTCCTCTTCATCCATATTTGATAAATATAAATTATAAGCATCACTCCATTTGTCATTATCAATTGGTGTATATTCAATTATCTGAAAAGATTTTCTTACTATACGTCTTAAATCCTTTATATCTTTAAGTTCACCCAAAGCTAAAGCCTGAGTTAAAATATTCCCTATTGCTGTTGCTTCTGAAGGTCCTGCTAAAACGGGAATATTCAATATATTGGAAGTAAATTGATTCAATAATTTATTTTGACTACCACCCCCAATGATATGGAGAATTTCAATTTTGTTCCCTATCAATTCTTCCAATTGTTCAAGAATCTCTTTATATTTGAAGGCAAGATTTTCAAAAATTGCCCTTGAAATTTGTCCGATTGTTTTTGGTGGGATTTTGTTATGCTTTTTACATCGTTTCTGAATACTATCAATCATATTTGGGGAATTAAAAAAGATTTTGTCATCAATATCTATGAAATTCTGAAATTGCTGAGATCCTTCTGCTTCAAATTCTATTTTATCCCAAGTTAAATTGGAATCTTTTGTTTCCCATTGTTTTTTACATTCCTGGATTAACCAGAGACCAGTTATGCCCTTCAAGAATCTTGTTGTAAAATGCAATCCGACCTCATTAGTAAAATTATATTTCAATACTTTTTGGTTAATTATGGGGTTATCCAATTCAACTCCTAATAAACCCCAAGTGCCTGAGCTGAGATATGCCCATTTTCCAGGATTATATTTATCCATATCAACTGGAACAGCAGCTACAGCTGATCCAGTGTCATGGGTTAAGGGAAGACTGATTTTAGTTTCATGACTCAACCCCGCTTCATCAGCAATATGATCTTGGATAGTTCCTAAAACAGTTCCTGACTGAATTATTTCAGGAAACATATTCGAGTCAAGTTTAAGCTTCTTAATTAAATCAAAAGCCCAATTCTTTTTAATAGGATTATATAACTGCGAAGTGCTAACGTCTGAAGATTCACAATACTTTTTTCCAGAAAATAAAAAGTTAAAATAATCAGGTAACATTAGAAAAGTTTTTGCAATAGAAACTCGAGGAGAATTATTGTGGAGCAATGAAAAGAGTTGAACACTAGTATTAATTTGTGCAAACATAGTTCCAGTTTGATTGAAAATTTCTTCTTCTGGGATGGCTTTGAAAAGCTCTTCAAGCATTCCATCTGTTCTATGATCTCGATAATGGTGGATTGGTCCAATTAATTCATCATTTTCATCAAGTAACACAAAATCTACACCCCATGTGTCTACACCTATAGAATCTAGAATAGGTCCATATTTTTTCATATAAATTAACAAGCTTTTTTTCATTTTTTGAAATATTCTTAAGACATCCCAATAGAGTGAATTATTAACGCGAACTCCTTCATTTCTGAACCTGTAAATTTCATCAAGCTTTAATACTCCATTTTCTAATATCCCTACTATTGCTCTTCCCGAACTGGCACCTATGTCAAAAGCTAGAACTCTTGCCATAATTTTTTTCTGTGTCCTCAAAATAGATATTATAAATTAATTTGAAAGCATTTTACTATATTTCGATTTAATTCATTTTTTCAACCAAAATTATCTAAGTATATTTCAATTCATTTGAATTAAATTCATAGTAGATCTCGACAAAAAAAGAATTAAAAAAAAATTAGTTGAATTTCGATTTACACTATAATTTCCCATTATTAATTTTTATGGACAAGGATTTTCTTCCGCCTTTCTCATAATTGTTAAAGAAACTCCAATTAAAATACCGCATAGGATTAATAAGTCATATCCAGGAATTCCTGAACTTGTTTCGCCGGTTATAGTGAATAAATCACGATATTCATATTTTCTTATCTACTTTTTTCTTTTTGAATATATTCAATGTGATAACAACAAGGAACTAGAGAACTCTTACAATTGAAAATTACAAAGAAATTATTATTAATGTAATAAGTCCAAATGTAATATAAGAAAGAATTCTTAAGTTTTTTACAAATTAATATATTTTTGAGAAAAATTTATGTCAAACATATTTTATAATAAAACGGGAAGTCTTATAGCTTACACCGAAGATAATTGTCATGTCTTTAGATTCACTGGAGAACCACTAGCATACGTCAATGAAGATTCTGTTTACACCTATGAAGGAAAGCATTTGGGTTTTTATCAAGACGGTTGGATTAGAGATAATGATGGATTGTGCGTTTTTTTTACTAAAGAAGCTAAAGTTGGACCTCCTCGAGCAATGCAAGATATTGGTCCAGTAATAAGCCCAAGGTTAAAAATTCCTACAACAAAACCAAGAGAAGATAGACCAAAAAAACCAGAATTAAAGCAAGTTTGGTCAGATCTATCGTCAATTAAATTTTTTAATCAATAGTAAAGCTTCAGAAAAATAAGAATAAAAAATAAAAAAAAAACTATTTATATTGAATCTATTTTCGTCAGTTTTCGTTAATTAACTATCTGGAATGCTTAATTTCTTCCGTTTTCTAATGATTAGATATATTGAAACACCAACTAAAAGACTACTTAGAATCAATAAATCATATCCAGGAATTGCACTTGAAGGACCACTTATCGTAAAAGTATCGCTATCATCATATATTATTGGATATAAGACGTCGCTTATTCTTATTATGTATTCTGTGGAATTTACTAGCGTATTAGGTACAAGCCATGAATATAACCCATCATTTGATGTGGATGCTGTAATCACCATTACTAAGATTAAACTTGCATATAGTTCAATCTTAACATTAGCTATAGGGCCAGTAGATGTCCAACTAATATCATAAGTGTTTTCAAATATCCATGAGCTAGAACTATCCGGCACGACGACAGTAATAGATCGAGTATCTTCAATCTCAAAATTTTCACTGTAATCTTCCATCGCGGTATCTAAGGCGTCTGAGACTCTTATTTGATATAATAGGGACTCACTAAGACTTATTGGAATAGTCCAGGAAAAAGAACCATCATTAGAAGTTGATGCTGCAAGTACCAATAAGAGACCACCATTCTCATAAAGCTCGATTTTTACGTTTGCGATGCTTCCGGTCGAGGTCCAGGTGATGTCTTGTATATCGCCTAATGCCCAAGTTGTAGTACTATCAGGCACGACGACAGTAAGAGAACGTAAATCTTCTATCTCGAAATTGTCACTAAAATCAGTCGTTGCTGGATAGTCAACATCTGAAACTTTTATTTGATATAACGTAGAATTGCTAAGTCCTATAGGAACATCCCATGAATAACTTCCGTCATTTGGTGTAGATGCCGCAAGTTCCATGACAAACACTCCATTCTCATAGAGATCAATCTTTACATTAGGGAATGTACCCGTGGCATCCCAAGTAATTGTATGAGTTGTGGAAATATCCCATGAATCGGTGTTAATAGGAGAAGTGACATTTATAGAGGCAAAACCATCTCCAGGATTGTAAAGAATCATGTTTTCAAGTATCCGAGTAAGATTTTTATTCTCATTCCACTCTATTGTTTGCATTGTAGCGACTATAAAACCAGAGCCATACATAAATTCAAGCATGACTGGTTCATTAGCAGCAGGATAGAGGAGAATTTTCTTTGCGTCGGTAGGGTATTGATGGAAATATCCATGTGCTGAATAAAGCCATCCATCGAGCTCGACATCCTCCACTAAAAATGGATTATTTAATATTGGATGTAAAGGCAAATTAATTGAGACATCTTCGAGATACACCCAAGTTTTGTTCAAGCCTCCGGGCATAACTAATCCATCCCAATTACTACTAGCCCAACCTCGATCAGTAAGGCGTAAATCAAGAAAGCCTCCGTTCGACACGTAGGATTCAAACCATGAACTATTTCCTGAAAGTCTATTGTAAAAAGTTTGAGTTTGATCAGAAGGGATAATAACTTTATCAAATGATGAAAGATCAACAGAACCAAAATCAGAAGAATTATAGAGAGTATACGGAATACCATAATTCACTAAGACAGGTTCTGTCATGTTTAAATTCCATGGAAGTCTATCTCGAAAGATTGCAACTGTACCAGAGAATACAGGTACGTTCATAGCTAAGTAAAACGTGAGATAATCATCATCTCCTCTCCAATTGATATAATCAAATTGAGATAATAGATCATAGCCCGGTAATGAAACATTTACGGTCCACCAGCCAATTAATAAATCAGTAATGTTGTAGAAACCATTTACGTCTGTATATCCTGAGTCAAATAATTCTCCACTTGTTGTATTATAACACCGTACTAATGCATTAGAAATCGGAATATATGATCTACTATCATACACACTCACTTCGATCCATCCTGGTGGTTTTATTACCAGATAGAAATTAAGATAGTCATCGTCTCCATTCCAATTAATGTAATCCATTATAGAATCTCCTCCGTAATTTGAATGTGTTACTACGACCTCATACCAGCCAATATACAATCCAGTTACATTATAAAATCCAAGACTATCAGTCCATCCACTGCTAAAGTAGGTTCCGTTTGAATAATAAGTAGTTACAAGTACGTTTTGAATCGGTGCTAGTGTATCATCATCTTTTACTGTTACTTCAATATATCCACTATCTGGTGGCAATTCTACCATGTAGAAAGTGAGATAATCATCATCTCCTGCCCAATTTATATAAGTTTGTTTTGATTGAGATTGATAACCTACTTTCTTAATTTCAACGGTGTACCAACCGATAGTTAAGTTCACGACTTTATAAAATCCTGAAGGGTCAGTAAAACCTGTTTGGATTAGCAAACCAGACGATTGATTGGTAACCTCGATTGTCGCCCAAGATATTGGAAGAAATGATGCGCTGTCATACACATTTACTTCTATATATCCACTATCAGGAGGGTTCGGAACCATCCAAAAAGATAAATAGTCATCATCTCCATTCCAGTTAATATAATCTGATTTAGACTGTTCTTGATATGCTAGATATGTCACATTGACCTCATACCATCCGATAACTAAGCCAGTAATGTTGTAAGTGCCATTGATATTAGTAAATCCTTGACTAACCAAGGTCGCACCAGAATTGTTCCATGCTCTTACAAGAACACCTGACAATACTCCTCCTGTTTCATTGTAAGTTCTTACTTCAATGTATCCGCTATTAATAGGCATTTTATCTAGATAAAACCAGAGATAATCATCGTCTCCGTTCCAATTTATGTAATTCTGCTTTGTCTGGTCTTTATAACCAGTTTTAGATACTGATATTTCATACCAACCTATAAACAACCCTGTAGCATTATAGAAACCAGCACCATTAGTATATCCCGTGTCGATTACTAATCCCGAAGACATATTCGTGACTTGCACATAAGCAGAAGGGATAAGGCTAGAAGTAACGGAATCTCTAACAATTACTTCGATATAGCTGCTATCGGGCGGCATTTCTACCATATAAAACGTGAGATAGTCATCGTCACCATCCCAGTTTATATAGTCGACTTTTTGTTGATCATAATAGCCCACCTTAGAAACGTCAATAGTGTGCCATCCGATATCTAATCCTGTAATATTGTAGAAACCAGAACCGTCAGTCCATCCAGTATCAATAACTGTATCAGTATTATCCTTAACTGATACAAAGGCAGAAGAAATGAGACTCGATGTAACGCTATCTCTTACCGTCACTTCAATATATCCTGAAGGCGGTGGTGCGCCTAATATTGTACGTTGAGAAGCATAAACTGCTCTATTATTCGTTTCATCAAACTCATCAACAGTATCATCATTATCTATAATCCATCCGATGTAATAGACACCAGCTGGAATATTTGCAGGAAGAGTTCCAGTAAATGTTGCGCTATCCGTGCCGAATGCTCCAGTTGATTCTGAAGTACTTGTTCCTATATAATAATCAAATGTTGAGATATAATCATTGGTTGAAGCATAATAGTGGACGTTATAAGTACCTGAAGATGCAGTACCTACATTCCTTATTCCATTAGTTAAGGTAACAGTTGTAACACTAGCAGTCCAAGTTCCTGATGTGATTAAATCATAGGCAGAACCCCTATCGACTAAATCTGCTTTATCAGTAGGAGCTGAATCCGCTCCTAACCAAGTAAAAATTCTATCGTATTTGTCATTGTTTAATCGAGTTCCAAAGTTAGAATCAGTTCCACCACGCCCATACGCATGTACTGACATAATATAACGACTACCACTTACATATCTCCATACCGGACCACCACTCATACCGCCTGCAGTGTCTGCCCAGTAATAGTGATTATTTGAGGTAGCACCATCTCCAGCATCGGCATCCCAATACATTCGATTTCCACCGAATAAATCACCTGGATATCCTGCTACATTCATTGTACCTGAATAAATCGAACTTGAAGAACCAGCGGTTGTACGACCCATCCAGCCTGTATACATACCAACATTACGATCAAGAGTAATTACTGCCCAATCATGTTGTGAACTTTCACTAACTGTCCATCCAGTGTATGATCGCATAAGAGTGGCATAAGCATGACCGTATGGATCAGGAGGAGTATCAGATGTATCCATTCCTGGAACAATTTCTAACTGGCTTGCCCAACCACCATTATCTGGTAGAAAGGCAACATGCCCCGCTGTAAGTACATGATAATTATCAATCATTGCACCAGAGCCAATCCAATTAGTACCGTCTGCTGCAGAGGTGTAGATTTTAACAACTGTTCTCCAAGGATAAACATCATTATCAGTCCTCCACAATCTATCGTCTGCGCCAATAACAGCTTCAGCTCCATTTTCACCAGCTAGAAGTCCTGCATAGGGCTCAACAAAAGAAAGATCAGGCATAACTTCTGCTGATGGGAAAAATTGAGGATCTTTTATTGTTTCTACTCCTGTAGCGACATTATAGGAAGCAGTTGCTATAGATGCTCCAGCAACTTCAGAATTGAATTCATAATTTCTCAAAGATTCTTCAATCGGACGCCATTCTATAGCGTCCCGATCATAGTTAACGGGTTCACTAAATTCCTCTCCAGTAAAATCTATTGGTTCTAACCCAGCAACAACGTTTGTATTATCATCATAGATTGGTACTTCTGTATCTATAAGTTCTTCTGCACTACTATTAGTTTCCTCTGATGATTCAGAAGGAATCGCACCAATTACCCCGTAGACATTTGAAAGAAAAAGTAATCCGAAAAAAAGCAATGCACTAATTTTAATCGATTTTTTTTTCATCTTAAACATTTTTTACACTTTTTTTTTGTTAAATTTTATTTTTTGAATTTCGAATTGTTTAAAAAAATCGAAATTAAAATAACAATAAAGTATAATAATATATATATTTGCGGCTTATTTGGCAAAAATAATCTATCTAATAATTGAAATGTGCCTTAAAATTTGATTAGATCGACATAGATGGGGGAATAATATATAGGCTCTAGAATTCAGCGATGAAATAAATTAATTATTGAGATAAAAAGAATAGATTGGTCAATATAGTGGGCTAAAACCAATATTCTTATTTTATCAAGGAACCTAATTATAAATTAGACTACTAAATTAATTTTTAAAGATAAAATCTTCGCTAAAGTGGTTTTCTTATCTCAAAAAGAGATTTTAATAATGCCTTTGGTGAACGTAGAAATATTTTAGAAAGTTTTTTCAAAACAATGCTATTGCGCCATAAAATAAAGAAAGTTATGAGAAGGGGTAAACCTAAAAAACTGAAATGGGTGATGTAGATGTACTTTCAAAAATCATTAGAACAAATATTAACAATATCTTTAGATTTCCCAAATATAGCAATAACATTGAATCGGCCTTTACAACATTAATTGAGTCATGTAAAACTTTTATTAGCGAGATGGTAAATCTTGCGGATTCACACGGACAGTTCAAACCAAATTATATTAAATTCAACACAAACATTTAAATAAGAAAATGATTTTATTTTTCTTACAGTAAAAAGAGTTTTTACCATAAAAAGAATCTTGACTTGATTAATAATGACAAAGAAAAAAAAAAAGAAGAAAGCTATATTTGAGAAGGTTGGTATTGTGTTTAGAAACCCAGTAAGAGCAGATATAATGAGGGAACTCTCAGAAAGTCCTCAAAGGCCTAAAAAGATTGCAGAAAATATTGGTATCCAAAAACAGAGTCTAAATTATCATTTAAATGCTCTCAAAAAAGGAGGGCTTATCAAATCTCATACTGAAGAATTGTCAGAAGAAGAAATACCTAAAGAAAGAGGAACAAGAATTAATGGAATTGGGGCAGGAGGGAAAATCCAAGTTTCTTATGGGGTTGAGCTTACAAAAAATGGTAAAAATGTAGTAAATCAATATATTGATCCACTTTATGAAGAAGAAAGTGGAGAGAAAGAAGAAGATATAAAAAAAAACAAAAAGGAGGAATAAAAATATGAAAGATAAAAGTATTCAAGTTGTAAAATCAGTATTTGAGAATCCCTTAAATTTTCTTAATTTAGGCACACCTCAAGTTTATGAGAATATAACACTTATCCCTATCATTGTTCATGATGATAAATTTATTGAGTTTATAACCATAAAAGAAGCCGAAGAATTGGAATTAATTGAGATTGTAGAAACGGAAACAGTAAACCAATTAGAAGTCGTAAATAAGAGTGATAAACAAGTACTAATACCATTCGGAATGACAGTTCATGGTGGAAAACAAGATAGAACAATTTGGGAACCGATATTATTGCCAGTGGGGGGAAAACAAAATGTATTCAAAGATAAATATGAAACCGGAAGTCAAAAATATAGTATCCCTGCTAAATGTATAGAGCAATCAAGATGGGATTACACAGGGAAGCGTGGATTTAAATCCACAAATATGAGGTTGCATCCTAATGTTGCTTTTGAGTCTATGTCTGCGGCTGGTCAAGGTGCAGTCTGGGGGGAAATCCAGGCTCACAGATCAGAAATGAAATATGCCGCTGGTGTTGCTCCGACTCAAAGTTATCTTGAAATGACTAAAAACACTGAAAAACAAACGGATAAGATGATTAAAAACTTCGAGAATGTAAATAATCAATGTGGGGTAGCAGTGTTCATTAATGGTGAATTTATTGGAATCGAATTTTATGCAAATCCAATTGCATGGAAGACTATGAGCAAAGATATCCTTAAAGCTTTTTCAATTGAAGCTTTAAGATTTAAGGACGAACCTCGTAAAAATGAAACATCCGATTCTCATGATGTATTTCTACAATTATTGCATGAATTATCTTTAGAATACACTACAAGAGAAGGAGCTGGTCTTGGAAATGTTGTTGAATTTACATCTAAAGATAATAAATGGCGGGGAATTACCTTAGTTCATGAGGAAAATTTAGTTCAATTCTATTTGGTTTCAAAAAGAGGGGGATATCAAGAGGAATCGCATTCGGAAATTCAATTTCAAACCAATATTAGTCAAAGATACGCAATCTAATCTATTTTTTTAATTTGAATTTTTTTTTTTTTATTAAAAACTTATCAATTTAAATCATATTTTATTCATTTCTCTAACTTATCTGGTGATCGTACTAAGAAAAAACCTATTAAAATTCCTAGTAGAAAAGGAATGAGAATTTGAAGCCATAATAATTCAAATGGTAATAAAAAGGTAGGAGGGGGATGTTGAGGATTGGAGGGTAATGTTCTTAAATAATAAGATATTGAAGCACTAATCCAAGTGTAAGACCAAGCGGTAAAAGTAGCAACTCCTAACCATTTACCTTTTTTGTATATTGAGGGTTTTTTGAAGTATGAAATATATGTTTTCCATATAATAATTACTGCAACCGCAAAGCTAGGCTATACATGAAAATTGTAGCTATAGCTTTGGACTTCAAATGGTGGGTCTCCGAAAAATATTCCACCTATAAAACCAATAGTTCCCGCAAATAGTCCAAGAAAATAGAATATAGTTGCGAAACTACCAAAAGCCCTATGAGTTCTAAATAATTTGTCGTTTGTCTTTAGTAAAGAAATTTTTTTCTTATAATATGCGGCGTACATTCCTGTTACGGTCTGAACTGTTGCACACAAACAACCTAACATTGTGATTATAGTATTAAATTCTGCTGTAGTAAGAGTAAGTCCTGCCATATTAAATCAGATTTTGATTATCACCTGAATTATTTCATGCTTTCTAGACACCAACTGATAAATTAAAAATAGGTGGTGAATTATTTCTTATTCTTTTTATAGTTAAGTCCGATATTCCAAGCTGTTCCGAGTTCTTCACCAATTTTGTAATATCTATATTTACCCCTTGAACCTGATAATACCAGTGGTTGAATTTTTTCTATATCTGGTGTTCCATTTGTTAAATATTTTTCTTCAGAATAGGCTTGTACTACTTCTCCAATGAAAATATCATGACCATTCTTCGCGTTGGCAATTTCACTAGTATCAACAGTATGAATCACTTTGCATTCCAAGTTTAGGGGGGCTTCTTTAATCATAGGGGCTGTTTTCAATTCACCATAAAATACATCAAAAATCTCCGATTTATCCTCTCTTTTCCCTGATTGTATTCCACAATAATCGGTAATTTCAACCATATCAGCTGAAGGTGTGTTAACACTAAAAGTCTGATTTTCTTTTATTCCAACATTATTATGATGTTGTTGATTTGACGAAATCGATATCAAAGGAGGGCCAAATTCAAGACCGCTCACCCATCCTATCGCATTAAAATTAGCCTTACCGTTTACATTTGCTCCTATGAGTACAGTAGGAGTAGGAAATAAATATGAACCAGGACGTATCTTATTTTTTATCATTTCTTATCATCTAATGATTTTTTTAGATTGTTGGATTAAGTAATTAATTTTCATTTTTATACTAAAACATTTAGATTATTTAGATAACTAAACTAATTAAAAGAATTTTGAGAAAAAGTGATTGAAAAGTGAGAATGAAAAACGAAACCGCGCTTATAACGGGTTCCACGAGTGGTATTGGGAAAAAAACAGCAGAATTATTCCTAAGAGAAGGATGTAAGGTTATGATTTGCTCCCGAAATGAAGATAGTGTAAACCAAACTCTTTCAGAATTCAAAGAAGAGTTTGGGGATTCAGTTATTGGTATGACCTGTGATGTTTCAGATCCCGATTCTGTAAAATCACTCGTTGATAAAACTGTTAACTCTTTCGGTTCAATTCGGATTTTAGTAGCTAATGCAGGTATTAACCTAACATATGGTCCCTTTGAATATATCCCATTAGAAAAAGTGAATGTTGATGCTAAAGCTGTCATTGGAATTAATTTAATTGGAATCATTAATTCAGTAGCAACTGTATTGCCTCACATGATCAGCCAAGGATACGGTAGGATAATTACACTCTCTGGTGGAGGTGCTGACAGGCCAATAGAACATATGACGATATATTCAGCATCTAAAGGAGGGGTTCTTGCGTTTTCTAAGTGCTTGGCAAAGGAATTTGAAAAAGACGAAAACAATATAAAAATAAACATATTTAACCCAGGTATGATTGACACAAATTTAAGTAAAAATTCCAATGTTATTGAAGCTTGGAAGGACAAGGAAACGTACAACCGTGAATTGGAAATACTTAGAAAATACGTGATGACTGATGTTGAAAAAAGTTGTAGTACTGTCATCCCATATGCGTTACCTACATGTAAAGATAATGGTAAGTCTTTTAGAGGATTTTCGATAATGAAATTGATAAGAAGTTTTAAAAAGGTCTCAAAAGAAATAAAACAAATGGATGAGCAAAATAATTAACAATTAATCAACGGAAAATTAAGAATGTAAATAATGATAGTAAATCAATTTAATTGATTTTGTTTGTTAAATTTGTTTATTGAGTTTTAAATCAAAAATCTATTCACGGTTCTTCATTATGAACTAATATTAACTCTGTTAAAATTAACTTTTCTGAATATACGTTAATTTTCCCGCTTGTTTTGGTATCTCTGCTATATATGAGGTTGTAAAAATATTAATAATTTTATAATATTCTTCGGTTGTAAGACCTTCAAAAAGAAACGCGTAATCACCTTCATTTTCTGGTTCAGCATGAAACCAAATATTGTATATCCCTTTCGATTCCTCTATATCGAAAGCTCTAAGCCCTTTCAAGTTTAAAGCGGCGACATTTCCCTGTAATTGGAAATTACTCTCCGATATCCCCGAAAAATCATAAAATTCATTGATCTTATTGTTAGTGAGAAGTCTTTTATTCGTTATTACTTCTCTTTTCTCAAATGTTTCCTCTCCTATATCATCTAACTTTCCTAATTTTTTCATTCTATTTTTATATTTTTTATTTTTTACTAGTGAATTTAGCCAATCCTTCGTTATCTTCAATGTAGTACTTTTAATCCAAATCATGCTTTCATCACCGTCTAAAAACTTCTTAATCTCATCGAGTTTCGAAGATTCAGATGTCTCGATTTTTGTATCAAGTATTTTTTGCTGCTCTAAACGATCTCGCTCACTATTCCGAAGAATCACTTTATCTTCAAGCTTTTCGGATACTTTCATTGATTCTAAACCAAAAACATTTAAAAATTCTTCGACTTCATCTCCCTGATCAACCGATATTACTTTACATCTATGATATCCTTGTTTCATTATTTCACCCTGTATTTCTGTAGCAGTTCGAGAACCTAAAAATCGTTTTCGAACATTAGATCTTGCTCCTTTCCAGAGATAAATTCTTCTTAAATCTTCTCTGACAATTATCAAGGCTTTTTCAGGATGTAGATAAAAATTTAATTCTTCCTTCTCAATATTTATCTGATTTTTATCCCCAGAGTCTCCAACCTCAAAAACCATAAATTCGTGATATTCAAACATTTCTTCTCAAGACTTCTGTAAAAAGGAATTTTTCTTATTATGTTATGAAACTCCCTTATTTTAAACTTATAGAATTCATTTTGCTTGTTCAGCAGAAGATTTATGAGGTAAATATTAATAAAAGCAAACTATAAAACTAAATTAAAACAAAATTAAAAGTTAAATTTAATACATAACTGGTGTGTAAAATAACAGAATATGAGACTATAAATGTTCAAGAAAGGGAAGATGGTATTTCCATTATAAGTTTTAACCGACCAGATAGGTTAAATGCAATTAATTTCCAATTTGTTGAAGATTTGCAAAATTATCTTAACACTTTAGAAAACAACCTTAATATACGGGTAGTAGTATTAACTGGTGAAGGTAGAGCATTTTGTTCTGGGCTGGATTTAAAAGATAGTCAAATTATCTTTAAAAAAAGAGTACCAGAAGAACTCCAGAAATTCGAATACCTTCAAAATAAAGATAAGGTTAAAAGAGCTGTAATAGTACAGAAATTAATATCTCAATTGATGGTAACTCTAAGGATAATCCCTCAACCGGTAATCGCAGCAATAAAAGGAGCAGCATATGGGGGAGGTCTTTCGTTTGCTTTAGCATCCGATATTAGGATTGCGGGAGAAAGTGCTAAATTTTGTAATGCATATATTAACATTGGACTTTCAGGTGCCGATTGTGGAAGCTCTTATTGGCTACCCAGACTCATTGGATTCTCAAGAGCAGCAGAATTTATGTATACAGGAAGAGTTTGGAATGCTCAAGAGGCGGATAAAATTGGTTTTGTATCCAAAGTCGTACCTGATAATGAAGTCCTAAATGAAGCACTTAACATAGCAAAACAGATTTTAAGAAAAAGTCCAATCGGTGTAAGATTCACGAAAGATGCTCTAAATATGAATGTAGACGCTCCCTCGCTCAATTCTGCTACAAAACTGGAAAATAGAACTCAAGTCATTTGTATTCAGGCAGAAGATGCACTTGAAGGCGTTTTTGCGACCCTCGAAAAAAGAGAGTCAAAATATGATAAATGGTAATAACTTGATTATGGTAAATAAGATTTCTACATTTATATTTTAAATTATTTTATTTTTAAAATTAATTACTAGAAATGTTAATTTTTGCTCTTTTGAGAAAATTTCTTTTAATTTTTCTACTGGGTGTTCTACACTAACAAATGACATGATTTACTTCTCTTTTAAGTGTGAATTTTATACGTTAATTGTTCTAACACCACTATTATAATTGAATTAATTTATAAAAATTGGGTTAAAGAAAATAACTTCTTTAATTGAAAAAAAAGAATACAATTATGATTGCATATGTTACTATGAAATAAGGTAATTGTTTAATTCATTTTGATAAATTAAGGTCTTGTTTAAATACCTTATATCTTCATATTTACTTTATTTTCTATGAAATATATTTCCTTCTGCGCCAAATTATTAAAATCGAGCTAATTCCAATAATAACAGCAGTTAATATCATGCTAACATCTGATCCCGATATTGAAATTCCATCATTGTTACCACCGTCAGCTACTAAATTTACAGATGCATTGTTTTTAAGTAAGATACGTATATTATCCATAAAAACAGTTCTTTCTCCAGTTTGAAATTGGTTATCACTTCCTAAGGTAACATCCGCAACAATAGTCAGGGATATAAGTGCTGAAGATAGACCGCCACTGATTAAATCATCGACCATCTTCAGTGGAATAGTAATTGTAAATGGACCACCAGGACCAAGGATAAAAGTTCTATAAAATTCCCATTGTTC
The DNA here is from genome assembly GCA_964486045.1 of uncultured archaeon. GTDB lineage: Archaea > Asgardarchaeota > Lokiarchaeia > Sigyniarchaeales > SOKP01 > Loki-b32. The sequence continues at coordinate 49,039 of CAZALK010000016.1, read as the reverse complement.
TCCAATTGCAATTTCAAGAATTGTATAAATTGATCCTGAAACTGTGTAAAAATCTATCCATAATTCGTCTTCGCGATTTTTCCCAGCATCACCACTAAAATTGAAGTAGGTATAAAGTTCTGAATCTCCGCTTCTATCAAAATTAACTTCTAACATCGAACTATTTTCGGTACTATAGATACCACTTGGGAAGCTCGTTTTTATATCCATTGTGCCTCCTCCTCCTATATTCCAGTGTAATTTCTCTTGATCTTCATATTCGAATGAATCTAATAAACTTTGAAAGCGATTTGAATCCGACATTGATAGATCAACTCCTGTCAGGCTTTGTCCAGCTATTACAGAAAAATTTTTAACACTTGGTTCAACATCAATTAAAGAATTGTTATAAACTAAGTTATTCCTAATAGCTCTAAAAGATCGTAAGGTTCTATTACCCGGAAGAGTAGATAATGTATAATGACCAGTAAAATTACTTGTTGTCATGGATAATCCATCTGTTACCTGAATACCCCAAATACCAGAAGAACTTTCATTAAATTTAATTTGTCCACTCACAACTGATGGAATCTGTCCAAAACCTTTGGGTAAAAGAGCTTCTATGTTAGTTAAATTTGCATCTAATAGCTGTGAAGGATTACCTCTCCTGAGAATCTCTCCAGCCAGTGCGAGTTTTGCATTTAAGAAGTGAGAAGAATTAATCTCATTAGAATCAAGTCCGTAGAAATCGGATGGAATGATATTATTAGCAAGATTTTTAGCAAAGTTTGAAGCCCCTAAATCAGAAGCAAGTTTGAAATATGAAAAATCTTCTATAGCTTCTCTATTTAACTCCAATCTTAAACTAGGCAAAGGTCCTTGAACACCCCACTTTTTTCCAGGGTAAATTATTGCTCCCCCCCCATTACCATACTCGTGAGAAGGATTTTGTGACCACGGATCGATAACCGATTGTGGCCATGAAATAGTATCCCAAATTTCAATACCAGTTAAATCATGAAAATAGGAATAAGCTCCTATTGCTCTTGGATGAATTCCTGAAAAATCAATAAAGTCATAATGATCATTGGGCACTAACCAAAAATCAAACCCTTTGCTTTTTAATGTTTTAATTTGAACATCTAAACCAACACTATCAATATCTGCAGTATAAACGTCCCATATTATTGGAAGATTAGTTTTTCTTAAATCCATATAATTAGATTCAATGGAGAGAGATAATATATTATCTGCCATTATAAATTGTAAATCGGGGTCAGCCTGGTGAATAAGGTGGGCCCATTGCCACGCACGTTCATATCCTAATGGTCCTAAATGGTAGGGTTCGTCGCTTACCCATTCTGTCTCATCAACTACAAATGCATAGCTATTATCCAAGATTCCACGGGTGTCCAACCAGTTAGACCATGATTGATACCATTTAATAGCTGAAGCATTCCAAGTTGCTGAATTGAAATTTGCGGTTATACTCCCATCAGGATACATTTCATTAAAATCATCATAATAACTAGGGATTTCAAATGCACTCAATCCATATGAAATTAAATTATCGATTATTGGACCAAGTACAGTCATATCTAATACACCGGTAATGGGATCAAAACCAGGTCTTGGTTGTATTGCTGTTGGAAATAATTTGGATTCAGCTAGTAATTCATAGTATCTTTGCCTTAATTGTGGGAGATCAGGAGATGTTTCAGATATTCCTTCTAAATCCCAAATTGAATGATATCCTGTTTCAATACCATAATTAGTTATGATAGCATCGTTAGGTAGCGTAAAATTCCATACGTACAATGAAATTTGGATATTCGTAGGGATTTTTCCAGCCGCACTAAGAGTCAAATTACCTTTAAACATCCCAGGAGCTTGTGTCGTGTTAGCTTTAAACTTTACAATTATAGCTTTTACCTCATTTGATGGTATTGAAAAATTGCGACCCGGTTGATTTGAAGCATTATATGGATCAACAAAAGGTACCATTCCATCTGCATATTCTTTCCCAGAGGGTAAGTAAGGTGGATAATTTCCTTCAAGCGTATCCCATTCTGAACTGGTTATTCCTATAAATTCTTCTCTAAACAACTCTATATTTTGTGAAGGAAAAATATTTGTTGCGCTTGTAAAATTGTCAGGTAACGCTATATCGACATCATCCAACGGACCCTCTAGTACAAGATGGAAGAATTCATCTTCATTTTTTGCTAAAAAAAGCGTTAAATTATTGATTCCCATTAATCCTGAAGGTGGATTTGAATCCGGACTAATTTTAGTTTCAGGGGAAACTATCCAGTATTTTATAATATTGGCGGAAATTTGTATTTTATCTCCTTTTAAGTCTATTTTTTTACCATTAGGCATAATTTGGTTAGTTCCTAAAACAATAAATACAATATGTGAAGAAAAAATTGATAGGATTAAAATTATAGATGTAATTCTTCTTGACAGCATCTAAACTTGCTTTTTATTTTTTTGTCAAATAATGATTACCATAAACTCAACCATTTTAAATATATGGGATTATTTTTTCGTGATAATATTCTATTTATCTAAATCAATTCAAATTTAAGGATGATTCTCATATGTTCTCACAGTGATACTCCATGATTAAAAATTCAACAATAAGAAGCGTTAATTGAAAAAACTTAAAAAGATTTCGATGATATCGATAAAGAAATTTTAGTTATCGAAGGAGACGAGAAAGCAATCTCAAAAATTTATATTTCATTAAACAAGGTCTCAAAATCGAGATTTTCTTCCAAAAGGAGGGGACCATAATGGTCAATCTCTACTTGTTTAGAAACAATTTTTTTTAATAAGGGTTTTAGAGTTTTCTTATCGATATCCTTTCCTAAAACTAATGCTCCAACAAGCTTATTATTTCTTAAAACAAATTTCCTACATTGCTCTTTTTCAAATGAAACCCAAGATATTTCATCATAGTTTTCCTTAGAGTGAGTGATACCTACTGCAATGGCTTTAAATCCAAATATTTTTATACTTTGAATGGGAATTACTCCCTTGTAAATCATATTGCCACCAGTCATGTTTATCGCAGCAATTCTACCTTGTTTTTTTGCATTTCCCCAGGTAGTGTGAAGCATCGGAATATTATAGAGCGGGTCATAAATTTGAGCAACATCCCCCGCGGCGAATATAGTAGGTATAGTTGATCTCAGATTACTATCTACGATTACTCCTTGGTCAAATTTAACGGTAGTATCATCTAGAAAATCCACGTTAGGTTTAGTCCCAATTGTTATGATTGCTATATCCGCGGGAATCTCACGTCCGCTCTTTAATATTACATGTGTCAACCTTTCTTCATTACCCCTAAATTCAACTACCTCTTCATTCAGAAATATTTGAATACCCTTTTCTTTAATTCTTTTTTCAACGATTCGAGAAATCTTCCTATCAAAACCGATAGGCCATAGATGAGAAGCTTTCTCAATAATTGAGATATTTAAATCAAGTTTCTTGAAATTTTGGATAGCTTTCATAGCAATCGACCCACCTCCTATGACAACTACATGTTTAGCATCACAAGCTTGATCAGCTACTTTTTTTGCATCGTCAAGGGTATACAAGGTAGAAATTCCCTTTAAACCTACACCTTTCCATGGTAATACTAAAGGACTACCCCCAGAAGCTACTAGAAGAAAATCATAGTTTATAGTTTTACCACTTTTCATTAAAATTTGTTTTTCGTTTGCTAGAACTTTTTCTACTTGACCATAAATAAACCTTATGTTGTGGTCATCATAGAGTGTTTTTCCCTTTAGAAAGAGATCATCTTCAGAACAACTAACTGAAACAAGATTAATTATTTTACTCCTTTTATAGAATTGATAATCTTCATTAGAGATTAAGATTATTTTTCCTTCTGGATCTAATCCTTTTATTTCTAGGGCTGCTGTAGCACCAGCCGGACCCCCACCAATTATAATATATTGTGTAATTTGATATTCAACCTGTGATATTCAATTTAATAACATGCTGTCTTACTAAACAGAATTTAACAACATTTTCGACGTGAAAATACTTTAAATTTACTGCGTGGTTTTATTATTTCAACTTTTTCCTCAGCTTCTTTATTTAGTTCAAAACCACATGTTTCACAAAATTTCTGATTACTATCATTAAGTACTGTTCTACAATTAGGACAATTCATTTTAAACTCCTTTTTTATGATGATATATTATTCTCATTTAGGATATTAGACAACTTTATTGTATTTATACTAAATTTAAAGAATTAATAATTTAATGATTTTAGTTTAAAACATTTTAAAAAAATTAGGAGTTAGGTTAAAATACAGGAAAAAGCAATTATTTAGCTTCAGGATCTTCTTGCATTACTCCTGTTATAATTCCTTCAGAATCTTTAAAGTAAGCCATCCAACCAACTCCCGGAACAGCATGTTTTGGTCGCACTATTTCACCACCATTGCTTTCAATCTTTTTAATAACCTCATCAACATCTTCAACACCGATGGTATTTACAACTCTTGGGAACCCTTCTTCCTCACTCCCTAATCCTCCATCGATGCCCGGTTCTCCTTCTTCTCCCGTCGTGATGAGCCAATAGTCAATAGGTCCTTCCCATTTTTCTATTTTCCATCCAAACACATTTTCATAAAATTTTTTGGTTTTCTCTACGTCTTTAACATTGAGTTCAAAATGAATAATTCTTGATATTTTAAACACCTAGTTATTTGTTGTTAAGTTTTAACTCTTAAAATATTTTAAAAAGCTTATCTTTATAGAGTAAAAATCTTACCTTAATATCGATTGTTTACCTTTTTAGGTGAAAAAAAGTGTGACTTTATGTTTCTTATAAATTATCTATTATTTTATCAACTTTTTCCTTGATATCCAACTTTGCCGATGAAGGATCTTTAAGTACGTGCTTGGTTTCGATGAAAATATTAGTGCTTAGCTTTTTCATAAGAGGAAGATCTGGTTCTCCCTCAATTAAGAATACGAAATAAATAGACTTCTTATCACCAAACAATTCTTTTGTTATTATGATGATTTCATAATTTTCACCATAAGAAATTGTCGCGATCTCTTCTTTAAATAACTCTTTCCCAATAGCTCCAATAGCAGATATTAAACCGCTAAAAATTGCCGGATCCATTTCACCTATGCTTGAATCTATTTTCCGTGAATAGAATGGATAACCAGTGGTATCGCAAACAAGTACCGATAGTATCATTTTTTTTGAAATTCTTAATTGTGTTTATTTCGATTTATATAATTAATAGAGTTCTTCCTTTTAATCTTGGTTTTATCACATACATTTAGAAATAATTTTTGAAATAGTTATGAGTAAACTCCAAAATTTTAAATAATTGGAGTATTTTTTTGAGTTTAGATGACTTTTTAAACAGAGGAGATTTTATGGGAAAAGATAAAGATAAAAAAGATAAAGACAAAGATAAGAAAGACAAAGATAAGAAAGACAAAGATAAGAAGGATAAAGATAAAGATAAGGAGAAGGATAAGAAAAAAGAAAAGGATAAAGAAAAGAAAGATAAAGATAAATATCCCGTTGATCAAGAATGGAAATTAGAAGTAAGTAAACATCTTGATGCAATTACTCATGCTTATGAAAAAATTACTAACAAATTTAGAGATATCGACAATTATATATTAAAGGACGCTAGATCAAAAGAAGAATTTAAAGAAAAAGTGAAAAAACAAGTTGAAGAGATGCCGGAAGCATCTCAGGAAATATTTCTCTCCTTTTTAAAATCTATTGATTAATAATTTTGACTTATTACTTTTTTTTATAGCTAATAGTATTTCACATAAAGAATTAGTTGATATCCAACGTAAAAATTGGATATAGGGTATGAATCGAATACCTAAGCTTTAATTAAAGTTGTATTCTAATTCTTCGATAAAATTTCTGTGCTTTCTAGGTGCATCTCCATATTCCTCGTCAATTACATTAAACTTTGCATACAATTGCCCAATTTCTTTTGTAGAAAGGTTTCTGTCCATCCAAGGGTATAAGATATCATCTTCTTTTTTTATATGCTCTGGCAATATCTCACTGTAAGCTTTCAAGTGCTCTGCAAGTGAATTTTTATCTTTATCCTTTACAGCTTGAAGCATGGCCTTCACATGATTTCGCACCTTTTTATGATCGTTCTTTATCACTTTTAATATGTCTAAGTTTTCATCAAAATATTTGAACGTTTCATCCTCTTCCTTTGCATGGTGGTATTTATCGGCATAATTTCGTATAAAGTCAATTCCATTATTGATGAGAAGTAAACCTTCTTCAGTATCTAAATCAAGATTTTCAATTACTTTAGGGATGAGAACTAACCATCTCTTTATTAGTACATGCTCATCAACCATCTTTTTCATGGGAGGTGAATATTTAATTTCTTTCTGATCCTTCGATTTCCTTTTCCTTTTTGGAAACTCAACTTTCTTATCTGGATATATAGCTTGTGAAATCCTTGCCATTAATTCATTCTCTAAGTCTTCTTCTAAATAATGAATTTCCAATATGTCTTTCAATTCGCATAACCCCTCTCCGCATGTACCACAACCTATACTATATTCTTCTAAAATCTCTTCAACCTTAGGAAATTCTGTGATAATTTCTTTTATGTTTTTATTAAGGTAAACTTCCACACTCATTTTATTTTCACCTATGTTTCAAATTCATTATACTTAATTTAGAACAGAATTTGAGTTCATATAACTTTATTGGTGAACATGTTTCAGAAAACCTTACCATTAATTTTTGTAGACAATAATTATAAAAAGATAAAAAGAGAGATAACTTCAGTAGAATGAAATGCTAATGACATCCTCCTTCTTTAGAAGACGAGGTCTGAAACTATAATTTTGATTGAGAAAATTAAATACTAAATTTCTATAAATTGCTTGTCATCCCATAATAGATAAAAAGGGTCCAAACGATATTTACCATTGATGTAAAGCTAAATATAAGAATAATTGTAGGGTTATTCGTAGAATATGTTAGTATAGCTCCAAATAATGTCATATATGCACCCGTTATACCAATAATAAAATACTTGAATTTTTGCTTTAAAATTTTTATTTGAAATCTTCTGTATATTATTATAGATAATGTAATTGTTGGAATGAAACAATAAACTAATGATATAAGAATTATGGAAATCATTATGCTCAATTTCCATATAGGATTCCAATTTGTTGATACATTAATGGTAATGTTATCCGGATGGTAAAGTAATATTATCAATAATGTCCCATAAAGAACACTAGTGATTAATAGATATTTATTCTTTATTTCATTTTCTTTATACAAATATAAAGTAAAAAGCAATGCGAAATATAAGCCGAAAAAGAGAAAAAAGATATTTACTCTATACAAAACTTCCCTTATATCCGTGAGAAAAATAGGGGCATAGATTACATTTAAGGAAATGGATATAACAAAACATATGAAAAATCCACAAATCAAGAGATTGGGCTTGTTTCTACCTTTTTTAAGAGTTTTATAAATTAGAACTGTTGAAACAAAAATGATTACCACACCCACGACATAAACGAATAATATTCTGCTAATATCAACTTGAAATAATGGCATTTGTATTGATTTTGTTAGGAATTTTGTTTTATCTAATTATTATCAATATATTAGTTTTTTTAAATATATATTCATTGTGGTGATATGGAGTGAGCTAAACTTAATTTACCCATCCAATTCCGATAAGATCCCCAAAATCTTCGAATATTTCCCATTTTGAGAAATTTGCTTCGTTAAAATCTCTTTCTAACTCATCGATTTCATATATTGTATGGTAATTTGATCTTTCATATAACTCTAAAATCTTACTGGCAATATATCCCTCAACTTTTGGGAGTTTACTTTGAACAGTAATTATAACTACACCCGTCTTTTTTAAAACCCTTCTCGCTTCTTTAAGAAGATCTATTTTACTTAAACCAAATGTCTTTGAATTTTTATAATAAAAAGGAAAAAAAACCACATCAAATGCCTCATTCGGTTCCCTAATCTTCCGATTATATATTGAAGAAAAGTTAACATTTTTTAACCCTCTATTTATTAAATCTTTAGAAAAATCATTTCTGGATAGAATAAACAATGATTCAGACATTTCATAAGCTATTCGAATTATTTGAAGATTGAAAAATTCATTGAGCCAAATAACAAGGATACTTTCAAAGTTTGTCTTCTTAATTTTCTCCATTATAGCTTTCTTCATTGAATGCATGACAGATTCTTCAGCTCTCACTCCAAAATTAATAAAATGTTGAAGAGTTACATTCATAAAAGGTCCCGTTAAATCTGTTGTTTCTATAGCTTCAACCTTGCCTTTAACATTATGTTTACATGAAATAAGGCCCATTTTTTCTAAAATTTTAATGTTATTATAAAAGCTTGAAGTAGAAAGCTTTTTCTTATTCTTGAGAAATTGAAGATACCGTTTTTCACTCGAGGATAAATTTGGTGAATCAAAAGAATCGAATGAAGATCTCTCACTTTGAAGAAATTGAGTAACCTCTAAAAATAATGTGTGTCTTACAACGGGTTCTTTATGTCTTAAAAGTAATTGTAACGTCAACACTTCAACCAAAGAAAGATCTATAAAATCAGCTATTGAATAGGTCATAATTTTTTCATTAAAAGTCTTATCACCCCCGAACTTAACTTTATCTTCCATATAAAATTAATAGTTATTTAAGTAAATAAATTTTTCATTTTTGGAAAACGAAAATTTAAATTTTGAAAAATCATCATCCTAAATTAAGGAAATTTTAGAAATGGTGGTTTAAAAGGTAACATTATCATTTTTTCAAATTTGGAAAGGGATAAATTTAAATATGAAAAAAAAATATTATAGAAATATAAAACAAAATTTTCAATATATGTCATAAAAATTTGCATCATGAAAAATAATGGTAGATTTTAAAGAATTAATGATAAAATCAGAATATTCTAAAGGAAATTATCAAAATGTACAATCAAAAAAGTTGGAAACAGTGCTTTAAATCTTTATTTAAAGAATTCGGATGCATATTAAGTATTTGTGCTTAAAGGCGTATACTTTTTAAAATAATCTAAAGAGGACGTATGGTAATTAAAGCACAAAAAATTATAGGGAATCTAAAACCTACCGTATTCATTGTCGATGATGACATAGCAGCAATTGCTCTTTATACAGGCTTTCTTGAAATGCAAGGTTTTAAGGTATTAGATTCTGCAGAAAATGGTAAAGAAGCTGTGAATAAGTTTAAAGCTTTTTTTAAAAATTCTGGTGAAATCCCCGATATAATTTTAATGGATCACAGGATGCCAATAAAAAACGGAATAGAGGCCACTAAGGAAATTTTACAACTTAATGCAAGCGCTAAAATCATTTTTATAAGTGCAGATCCTCATATAAGAGAAGAAGCTATAATGGTTGGGGCTGTTAATTTTCTGGAAAAACCTTTTAAAATTCAGGATATTATAACTACTATTAAAAGCGTGTTAAGACTTAAAACTAATTACTATGACGAAATTCTTGAAATTTATAATACATCCTCATCTGGAAACTATGAGAACCAAACATGGATCCATAAACTAATTATTGAAATCACTGAAAAGTTATTAAAAGATGTCTCAAAACAAGAATATCTTAATCTTTTAATACTCATTCAAAATTTATTCATGACAGATATCCCAGATTATTGTTGCTTCAAAGGAAAATCAATAAAAATGCTTAATTGTCCTGAATATGAAGGTTATATGACATTAATGATGGAAGAATTTATAGTTTCATAATGTAATTTATTATTCTTTCTGGTTTACTATATCTTGAAGTTTAACATCAGGATGATACTTTGGTAATTCCGACCAGTATAATGGAAAGACAAATCCCACTTTTTCGCTTGTCGCCTTAAGATCTTTAATTTGCCACACTTTAGCAATAGGTATTAGCTTACAGTCCACTAACTTATTACGAATATTTTCGCAATTTGTAATGAATTTCCCGTACCTGTAAAATAATGGATTGTAGTATTCATAAAAATTCTATCTCAGGATATTTTACTATGTTACAAGCACTTATTAATTGATTATAATCAATTAGCCGTAAGATTAAAAATCCACCTTACTTTACATTTACTGGAACAGAAAAAATGCTTTTCTGGTTTTTGAGCTATATTGATGTGGTGATACTCTTTTTTCCACTTATTATTCACGATTTCTTTTCCACAGTTTTCGCAAACAGGCATTGTTTATTTTTTTCAGTGTCTTATTCCTTCTGAATGGTTTATCATTTATAATACCTTATTTTTATCTGTGGATTCTTTAATTTCCTCCTAAATTTTTAAGGCAAGGAAGAATTCTTATATCTTCCCGATTCCACTTTAATTTGTGATTTAATGAAAATTAGTTACTTACAAATTATTTCGAAGTGCTTAGATTTATTTGTTGAATGAGGAAACAAGATTAATTCTCTCACATCCATTAAAAGATGCATAACAAATTAGTAATTAATAGGAGTTTTCTCTATTATACTATACCTTGTTAGTTATCGTTTAATTTGTTAATATAGGATAAGTAATCACTATTTAGATGAATCTATCTTATCAAATTCTAGAAAATAGTAGTAAATTTGAAAAATTAAGAATTGTGATTGAATATGACTGAGAGATTTAGTGTCTTTTGATATCCTCTCCAGACAGAGGTGCATCTTCTCCAATCGACCATAAAAAGAAATACGCTCCGGTTGGTCCTAACCATTTAAATTGCTTTGATAATATCGTCTGTTTTTCTTCATAGGTTTTATCTTGAATTGATTTCAGATAGTTATCGAATGAACCAAATGTCTTTACTATTTCTAAGAACACATTAGCGTTTGACACAATTGCGGTGACTTTTCTTGAATTTCGAATTATTTTTGGAGATTCTAGTGCTACTGAAATTTCATCAATAGTCCAATTTGAGAGTATCTCCGGTTCAAACTCCTGAAAGATTTCTTTGATACCCTCCCATTTATTCCTCACAACTTGATAAGAAAATCCTGCATTAAAAACTGCTTTACTCAAAAGTTCAAAATATCCCTTATCATCCTTAGGTTTTCTTCTAGATGGAACAACTTTTTGATGCATTTTTATCCCTTTTTCAGTTCTATTAAGTTTTAATATATAACATATGCTTAATTGATCGAACCATTTTGAAAATATAATAATTGGTCTTTTGCTTTATAATTCTTTAATATGCTTTCTTTTTTATAATTGACAAGGTGGATGAAAAACATAATTATCTATAAATATTCTGAATACAGTGATGAAAATACTTAGTCATTTGCTGACTTCAAAAGTTAATTTGATTTAATTCTTTTCATCATAATTAAGTTATTGTCAATGACATTTTCAAAAACTTCGTATGGCTGAGCACCGATTACGAATTGATTGCCTATTAAAAAAGTTGGAACGCCATTAATCCCACGCCTTCCTAATTCAAACATATTTTTATTCAACCTGTTGATTGGTTCATCACTTTCAATATAGTTTAATATTTCCTCTCTATTTAATCCGATTGAATCTGCTAGATCTAGGAGTATAGGAAGATCTCCAATGTCTTTTCCCTCTTTCCAATACTTTTCAAATACTAATTTATGAAACTCGTCAAATTTTCCCTCCTTTCTTGCAAATTCAGAGATAAATAGGGCTAATCGTGAATTTGGTAACTTTCCAGAAAATTTAATATTAAGCCCATCTTCATCAGCTAATCTCTTCACATTTAACATTACCATCTTTAAATATTCTGGAGGAATAGATATCCCTTCCATCTTAAACCCCTCCTTCGGGGTCTCTGGGTGAAGTTCAAATGGTTCCCATTCTACTTCGAGATTGAATTGTTCTTTGAGTTTCTCAATCCGGTGGAAACCAATATAACAAAAAGGACAGATATAATCCGAGTAAACTATTACTTTTAACTTTTTTTGGTCCATAGTTAACTGTTTAGAAGGGAAGACACGTTTTTATATTTTATTGAAATGAAAATAAGGAAAACGTGTGATTATAATTATAACTCAAAAAAAGATATAAATAATATAGAATTTTTATGAATTGTTAATCCATTTCATTGATTTAGCAGAACTTCTGTAAGATTTTCAAATATTTTTTCTATATTTTGACCAGTTTTTATTGAAATTTCGCTATAACTAGATAAATTATATTTTTTAGCGATTCTAATCCCTTCTTCTCTATTCAACTCACGAAATTCTTCTAAATCTAACTTATCACCAATTAACATAATTGGAATCTCACTTTCTTTTTCCTTTAAAATTTTAGTCAGCTCTGAAATTTTATTCAAAGATTTAGAATTAGTAATGTCCAGTATGATAATGGCTGCATTTGCTCCATTACAGTATGTTGGTATGAGGAATCTGAATCTTTCCTCACCTCCTATATCCCAAATTTGTAATTTTATTTTCTTTTCTTGTAATTCTATTGTTTTAACATAAAAATCCACTCCCACAGTTGACCTCTTTGATGGGCTAAAAATGTCTAAGCAATATCTTTGAGCTAAGGATGTATTTTCTACTCCCGGTTCCCCCAAAAGCATAATTTTAAATGTATGATCATAACTATAGGGTGGTTTAAAGATAACCTTCCTTCTTTTTCGCGATAATATCTTATTCCAAATATTCAATAATTTTGAGACTCTCTTCATTGCTATAAATGCATTCTTAATAAAATTAAATTGCCTATTTTATCTACCTATTACCTCAGATTTTAAGAGTTAATCTAAGAATATAAATCTTACAGTTTTGTCCTTTTTTCACATGACTTAAAAGACATTTATCAAATCTTTTCAATATTTTCATATAACTAAAAGGAATTAATTTTAAGTAAATTTAAAAAAAAATTAGGGTTTTAGCTTTTATTTCTCCCCTTTTTTAACTATATATGGGTATATTTCAATTAGTTCATACAAGTCTGGATAATTTAATTTCCATCCACGAGATTTAAGGATTTTTTTTTTTATCCTTTGCCTGTGAATTACCTTTCTGCTAACTCTACTGCGTGGATATTTTGTTTTTTTTCTTCTTTTCCTTTGATATAAAATTGACATGCTAATCCGTCATATCGAATTAGCCACCCCTCAAACTTCTTGTTATGATTTTTCTTCAATGAAAAGACAAAGAGGTTTAATTTAATTTTCTTTAAACGCTGTCCTTTGCCGTCCAATTTTTTACCATTACTTTTAAAGATAGATGTATAATCTAGATATCTAAAGAACTATTTAAACTTTGTTATTCTCATTATAATTGATGAAAACATAAATTTAACTAATCAAAACTCTCAGATAAATCATTCAATAAAGAAATATCGAACTTTATCCTGTTCCACTCTTTTTTCAATATATCAAATAAATCAAACAAGATATATTTCATCGCTTTTTCGATGAGTAACAACAATAATTTAAGTTAAAATTAGTAGAGAAAATTAACCGATTATTAGTTTTTTATCTCACAACTTTCAAAAATGATTATTTTATAACAAAATGTTTTAATGAGGAAAGAATTAATCTCTTCTAGAATGAATACAGAAGTGATAAACTATAAAAAAGTTAGTTATTAAACAAGATTTAACAATTAAATGCACACCCCACGAACTTTATGAAGCCTTCATGAGTTCAAAGATACATTCTAAATTTACAGAAGGTAAAGCAAAAATAAGCCGTGATATTGGTGGATCCTTTTCCGTTTTTGAGGGATCTATAAATGGGAAAAATGTTGAATTAATTCAAGATCAAAAAATAGTGCAAACATGGAGAAGTGAAGGTGAAAATTGGCCAAAAGGGTATTATTCCACGATTACTCTAATTCTAGAACCAACAGATGAGGGAACGTCAATAAACTTTACGCATGTCGATGTTCCTGAAGGGGCAATTGAATCAGTAAAAGAAGGGTGGAATACATATTATTGGGAGCCGTTAAAAGAACTACTGGAAAAATAAAATAAGATAAATTTATTTACTCTGCTCTGATTTTAACTCTCGTTCTAACAATTTAATATCTCGGTCGATTTCTTTCGTTTTAGTTCTCTTTTCTTTAGCGATTGACCTAAAATTCTCTTTTATAGATTTCTTGTTATTTTTCTTTAAAAGATTATACTCTTGCTCTAATTTTTTTATAATAGGAATTAATTCTTTCTTTTTTGAGGTAAAATCATCGATCTTACTAACAAAATCATCTAATTTAGCTTGTTGTTTCTGCAATTTTATTTCAACTTCTCTAATTTTTGGATTAAATTCCTTATTTATTAGGTCTTCGATATAGGAATTCTTTTTCTTCGCGGTTTCTTCTAAATTTTCTATTTTAATAGCGATCCTATTAATTTTATCCCTAAGCTCTTGTGCTCTAAGTTCTTCCTCTGACATTTTTATAGTATTTGTTTTCATTTTTATTTTATTCTTTTTCTTCTGAGACTTCTCCCTCTAAGAGTTTCAATAACTCTTTTCTTCTTTCTTGATTATCGATTTCTAATTCATCGTTTGTAGCTAATAAATCATTTTCCTCTTCAAAGTCTAGTATAGTCATTTTTTCTATAAAGCCTCCATATAAATCATTTATAATTTTATTTAAATTGGAAATCGAACCTTTTACATTAGGGTTCGTTTTAAGGCTATTCTCACTACTTTCAATCTCTTTGCTTATTATTTTTAATTCACTCGACATCTGTTCTAAGGATTCGAAAATATATCTGTCGTTTTCTAACTGTGTTAATTTCTGTTCCTCCGATTTCTTTCGCATTTCCTCTATAGTTTCCCAATATAATTCTCTTATCTCATCTTTAATTAATCGCTCATTTCTTTTTATTTTCTCTTTATCAATGTCATCATAATTATTTAATTCATTTATATAAAACCCTGTATACACATCTTCATTTGAAAGCATCATTTCAGCAAATTTTCTGCATAAATATGCTATACTTTCCTCAATTTCCGGAGTTATTTGGTGATAAATAATTATTGACACCATCAACATTTCTCTGAAACCCCGAGCCCAATCTGAGGGGATTTGAAAGTAATAATTAAAAAATTTAAGTTCTTCAAAAGAATGCATGAAGAATTCTTCCCCCTTCTGTTGAGTCATTACATCATACAGCCTATCTGAAATTTCCACCCCTACTTGATTTGGGGGATAAGAATGAAATATCAATGGACCTATTCTTGTGTGAAAAAAAGATAATAGAACGATCGTTTTCTATCACTACTACATCAATCTTTTATATGTGTTAATAAGATGATATCCACATATAAATAATTATACGTTTAATTTATAAAAATTAGTTTAATCTATTATTCCTTCTTAACGGGCTGAAAATCTAAGGAAATTGAATTAATACAATATCGACAGTGTGTAGGGTTTGGATTGTCGTTAAAAACATGTCCCAAATGCCCTCCACAGTTACTACAGAGAACTTCCGTGCGTTTCATACCATAGCTTTCATCTAGTTTTTCATCGACATTAGCCTCATCATATGGTCTTTCAAAACTTGGCCATCCAGTTCCAGAATCAAACTTTTCATCAGAAGAAAATAGAGGTGCTCCACAACCTGCACAATTATAAGTACCTTTTTCATGATGACTATAATATTTTCCGGTAAAGGCGAGTTCTGTTCCTTTCTCACGGAGAACATGGTATTGTTTTTTCGTTAATTTCTTTTTCCATTTATCTTTCGACATTTTCGACTCCATAGAACTAACAAGATGTTTCTCCTATTATAAGTAATGCCTTATAACCAGTAAATTTATTTTTTCTACCTACTTATTTGAAAAATCTAATTTCTATTCTAAATTTATACAAAATTAGGCTTAGGTTTAACTTTCAGAAATTTAAGAAAATAGTATGGTGACTCAAAAAGCGATTTTTGCTGCAGGTTGTTTCTGGGGTGTAGAAGCAAAATTCAGAAAAGTTTCGGGTGTTATCTCTGCACGAGTGGGATATACTGGAGGTAAATTCACCAAACCAACGTATAAAGATGTATGTTCTCATAAAACTGGTCATGCGGAAGCCATCGAAATTACATTTGATCCATCTAAAGTATCGTACGATGAATTATTAGATGTATTTTGGACGATCCACAATCCGACAACATTGAATCGTCAAGGTCCTGATGTTGGTCCACAATATCGATCTGCTATTTTCTACCTTAACTCGTTACAAAAAGAAAAAGCAATAAACTCAAAAGCCAGGCTTGATTTATCTAAACGCTTTAAAAAACCAATTGTGACTCTAATAGTTCCCGCCTCTGATTTTTGGGAAGCAGAAGAATACCACCAGCAATATGAAGAAAAAAGGAAAAAACACTTTATTATCCACTAGAAATCAATTCTAATCTTTATTATTACAAAAAATTTGCTGTAGATCTCGTTAATGCGGGATCGAGCTCAAGAATTTCTCAAAATGTCCTTTAAATTTTAATCAGAATTTTTTTATATCAATTATGTCGAAATATTAGTATCTGAAAAAACATCATTTCTCTCTAATAATGAAAAAACGAAACCTCATATCTTGTCTGATTTTCATAAACTTTTTTATTTTATTTCTGAACTCACCTAAAGTAAGGGCACATCAGGCAAATATTATGAATTTAGCTTATGATTTTAATGCACAAGAGCTAACGGTCACCATTACTCATGGAGTTTCCACCCAAGTACCCATTATATTGAAACTGTATCCATAATAGTGAATGGATCGATAGTTAATGAAACGACTTATACAAGTCAACCCACTACAAGCACTTTTATGTATTTTTATAGCATTACAGCAGGACATGCTACGACAATTCAAGTTACATCCGTATGCAATGTCGTTGGAACATTATCACGTTCTTTAACAGTAATAGATCCAAATGCACCACCTATTAGTTTTACATTATCCACTGATGCTGGAAGTCCGGATGGTGATGGGAGGTTCAATCTAATTTGGACAAACTCCATGGGGGCCGATAATTATTCCGTCTATAATCATTCAAGTTTAATTGTGGGAATAAACCAAAGCTTAAACCAGCTTGCAGATTAAAATGCTTTAACTCCGTTTCTAGTGCAAGGCTTTCTTAACGGTACACATTTCTTCATCGTTGTTGCCCACAACGAAAATGGAGATACATTATCTAATGGAGAATCTGTAAATGTCGCAATTATCCCTGGAGGAGATAGGGGACCAACAAATTCGATTCCGGGATATAGTATAATATTGTTACTGGTATTTTCTGCTTTTACTCTCGGGTTAAAAATTAGGAAAAAGACAAGAACCTAAACATCAGTCCCAAGATATAAGACGCGTTATAGAAAAACAGACAAAAGAGCGAAAGTTAAGAATTCTGAAGAAATTAGTACTTTCCTATTTCTTCTTCATCTATTTCTATACTTGAGTTCTTCTTACTGACCTTTGAGACTTTTTTTATAAACCGATATGGCTCAAGGGATTCTTCTGGTACATTTCTGACACTTGTACGTGCACCTTGTTCAAGAAGTGTGTCCAGTAACAAATTTATATCAAGATCTTTTGGACTTATATTGTTTATGGCAGCAAGAGCCGCTGCTGTTCCTGCTGCTTGACCTGTGCACATACTTGGTGTACAATATCTTAAGCCCCCGTCAGTGAATAGTCCACACGAAATAGTTGTACCTGCTGCTAGTAAATTATGAACCTCTTTCGATACTATGGAACGATAAGGAATATCGTGAGGAAGAATTTCATATCCAAATCTCCCAGTGACTTCCCAAATATCCGGAGGTTGGTTGTTGATGGCAATCGAATCATCAAAGGCTTTTCCCTCTCGCATTTCTGCTACTGTTACCACATGATCCCCTAAGATTCTATGCATTGTGGTTACCGGGTAATTGGCAGTTTTCTCAACGAAACATTTTTCAAAACCGGGGATCTGGTCCTTGAGCAATTTCTGAACAGCAAATGCCTGCCTTCTTAAACTTATTTCAAGGTTAGTTTGCTCTTCTACCATCCACATATGATTATCCCCTCGTATACCATACATTGGATTCATTACCCAAATCCTTCCACCGCCATGAACGCTGTGTACTGGAGATAAGATGATACTATCCCCTCTAATATAGGCACCTTTCTCCCTTGCTTCCCTGACCATTCTATGACCCCCATACATTTGACCCCATTCATCCATATGGTTTGCCCGATATTCCAACCATTTTTTGACATTTACCCCACCGAGGTAGAATGCAGTTAATGAACCCATGTTGCGCCCCTTGCGTCTACCCATAGGAATCTTATCATCTAATACCGGTGCTCCTGATTTCCATGCAATGTCCCCATCACCCGTAGTATCAATTATCGCTTTCCCTAAAACAGCTCTCCTACCTTCCTTACCCTCAACAATAATCCCTTTAAGAGTATCCCCCTCTCTTATGACACCGGCGGCGAAAGAATGCAAAAACATTTTAACTCCATCTTTTTGCATCATTGTATCAAGAAGGTGTTTGTAATATTCAATATCAAAGATCTTGTCTCCCCCCCACCAACCTACGTTTGTATTGAGCAATCTCTTTGGTAGATTTTCCTCGCCATAACGTCTAATGAGGCTTGATCTAAAGGGATTCCGTCGTAATCGTTTTTCACTTGGTTTTCTCATCGCACCTCCTTCCATAAGTCGGGAAATAAGTTCCTGTATAATTCCGTTATGGATTTCTGGATCCACACGAGAGAAAACAGAATTAAGACCTTGGGTCTGTTGCCCACCCAAACCACCAAAACGTTCTACTAAGACTGTTCTGGCACCTATACGCGAAGAAGCTAGAGCCGCTCCTATTCCTGCTGGTCCACCTCCAACAACTATAACGTCGACTTTATCAATTACCGGAAGATCTCGAGCTGGTTCTCTTACTGTTTCCATTCTTCAACACCTATTTATTCATTTTCAATTATATTACAAAAATTAAATAGTTTTTTTATTTTACAAAATTGATAATTTGACTTTGAATAATTTGTCCATGCTTATTTAAATATATCGTTTTGAAATAGTGACTTTTTATAAGAAGAACTGAAGTAAAGGATATTCCTGAAGACCATGGTGTTCTACTATTTGTAGAAATTGCACAAAAAAAATGGGGAAAAATATCTAAATATTTGGAATTATTGTTTCAAAAACCATTTATTATTGAAAGAATTTACTATTTTAAGTTTAAATTTTACAAAAGTAAGGTAATGAGATATAGGAAAAAAACCGAGTATTCTTGTTTTATTAAAAAATGAAGATATTTCATCTTGTGCTAAGTGTTGTAAAACGAGAACTATAGTTGAAAGAGTTTTTAAAGAAATTCCCGAATTTGAACAAAAAATTGATTTATGTTTTGAAAATATTGATTTGTTGGACGTAAAAAACAAATATGGGGATATAACTCCACCAGCTATTATTATAGAAAAACGGGTTCTATTTGAAGGTCATGTTCCTATAATGAAAAAATTAGCCCGAGAATTGTATCAATTAATTGAAACAACTAAATAAACTCAAATGATATGACTAGGCAGGTTTTTATCTGTTTCTGATTTATCTTTACATTTTAATTTAACCTAAGATAACAAAATCATTCATGAGATGGATATAACATGGCTGAAAGTAAAACAAAACCAAATTTAGGCACAATATTTACAAAAAAATATATAAATTTAACAACTTATAGAAAAAATGGAGAGGGTGTCCCTACTCCCCTTTTATTCGCAGAGAAAAATAATAAAATTTATGTCGAAACTCCGAGCTCAACATATAAGATAGCTCGTATTAAAAACAACCCTAGTGTAAAAATTGCCCCTTGCCTTATGAGAGGGAAAGTTGTAGGCCCATATCTAGAAGGAAAGGCAAGAATCTTACCAAATCTTGAGAAAGATGTTGCAATTGAAGCCCTTAGAAGTAAATATTTCCGTTATAGATTAGCATATAAAATGAGAAGCAAAAAAACTCAAGATGATGAAAGATATATTGAAATTATACTTGAAATTTGAATAAATAAAATTCTTTCATATTATTCCTTACTTTTAACAATTACCTTATTTCAATTTAAAACATCCCAAAGTTATCTCATCTTTATTTCTAGAAAAAAAGATCATTAAAAACCAGATTTTTTAATTATCACCGATTTTAATTATGAAATATACGTGACTTAAATTAAATCCCGTTTGATTATTATGAAAAGTGAAGATTCAATCTATCGTAAGCTTCATAAAGAAATAGATGAGCGTTTGCCTATAGACTTCCCGGCACATGACTCTGGATTAGAAATTCAAATACTGAAAAATCTTTTCACACCTGAAGAGGCGGCAATCGCGATCAATTTAAGTGCGTTACCGGAACCGATAGAAAAAATTCATAAACGAGTTAAAAAAAGTGGGATATCAATATCCATTAAAAAATTGGGAGAGATTTTAGAGAACCTTAATAAAAAAGGAGCAATCCAGGGAGGAGGCTCAGTATATGATAAAAAACATAATAGAAGACGCTATCGACTGCTTCAATGGGCCATCGGCATATTCGAATATCAATTAGGGAGATTAACAAAGAATTTTGCTAAACTCGCTAAAGACTACTCGCTTGGTGCATTTTATAAAGAATTCCATAAAAAAAAGACTCCTGGGCAGATACGGACGATTCCTGTAGAAAAAAGTCTCTCTCCGGAATACACCGTGAGTACTTATGACAATATCCGAAATATTATTATGAATAAAGTTGACAAAATCGCAATAATAAATTGTGTATGTCGAGAAATGTACGATGTTCTTGAAGAACCGTGTAAACTTTCAAATACTCGAAGATGTTGTGTTATGTTCAATGATGGTGCGATTCGACGGATTGAGGATGGATCGGGAGAAGAAGTTTCTAAAGAAGAAATGTTTAAGATTCTAAAGAAGTTTCAAAAAGAAGGTTTTGTCCTCCAACCTGAAAATAGTCAAAATCCCTCTTTTATGTGTGTCTGTTGCGGCTGTTGTTGTGGTGTTTTGACCATGGCTAAACAGTTTCCAAAACCTGCTGAATATTACTCTTCAAATTTTTACGCTCAATCAAATCCAGAACTTTGTAACAGTTGTGAAATTTGTGTGAAGCGGTGTCAAATGGATGCCATTTCAATGAAGGAAAACGTCGCTATCGTAAATTTAGATAGATGTATTGGATGTGGAAATTGTATCCCGGTTTGCGGAATGAAAGCGATGATCCTCCATGAAAAAGCAAAGAAAGTCACTCCACCAAAAAGTTCAGCTAGAAAGTACATAAAGATCATGATTAAAAAAAGAGGTTTCATTGGTACTATCAAGTTGGCAGGGAAAATTCTAACCAGAAGGAAAGTGTAAAATTCTGTTTCGTTTTTAATTTTAAAAGCATATTTCCTATCAGCTTTGATTTAAGATTATTTATAAGTTTAGAATAGACTTAATTCATTTTAATTTCGCTCAAAATGTCATCAATGTAATAGATATTTCCTTTACCTAGTTCCTCTTTTAAAGCATTTGCCAATGAATATCTAAACGCCCAAATCTCAACTTTTTTATCTAATTCTTTTAGTTTCTTTACAATAGGAACAAAATCGCCGTCTCCCGATACCAATACTGCTGTATCATAAGCATTTTCATATGCAAGAGAGATAATGTCAATCGCAATCTTGATGTCGACCTTCTTTTCAATGACACCACTTGATGCAATCTTGTCAAAACTTGCTTTAATCAGATATCCACTTCTTTTATTTAACTCCTCATACCACTTTTTCTTTCCTGGACTCATCGGATACACGACTCCTTCATATAAAAAGATGCCATGCAATTCTCTGTCTCTATTTATCTCATTTTTCAGCTTTTCGTAGTCAACCTTCATGTCATACTTTCTAAAGCCCTTGAAAATGTTGCTATTATCTATAAAAACTATAACTCGTTCCATTTCAATGCCTCTTTTGCTCCTATAGAAGGAAATTAATTATATAATATTAAAAAAAAGCTATGTAAAGTAATAATTTTAACTATTACAATACTTTTATAAAAAACTGATTAAACGATGTTTGTCTTATCGACTCTTAGAGGTTGATGTTTTTACAGAAATAGGATTTTCGAACATAAGTTCATAAATTTTGGCTGCTCTTCTCTTGATATTATCGATCTTTTCACGATCTTTATCTCGTTGAAATCTTTGATATCTTTCTAGGGCAATCTTCCTCCATTTCTTTTCCCAAGATGGGGATCCCGTCTTGACGAAACACTCACGATTTGGAAAATCTCGACAAACCCAATTAAAACTGATGAAATATCTTTTCGCACCAGACTCTATTGTAAGGTTACGAGAAATTATTCCAAGTTTTCTTAGATGTTGAATATATCTTCCTTCAACAGCATTTTGGAGCTCTCCTTCAATTATAGCAGGCTCGTAATAAATATCATTCTGTGTAAAATATTCTCTAACAAGGTTGAAACAATCACCTCTACATAGAAGTATCCTATTTCCCTTGCTGTAATTAAGTATTTTAAGACCTTTCTTTACTACATTTACTATATATTTCTTTGGAGGATCGTCGTCTTTATTACCCTCACTATAGATCCCTACGGGAACTGATTGAAATAATATCTTTCTGGTGTCCGCGTCTCGAAACCCAATAAAGGCATCTCCAACGAGATCTCCAGTCCCAGCGTCGTCAATTTCTATTGTTCTTCCCTTCCACTTGCTGGGATTATCAGTGGATTGGCACGACTCATCGTCGTCTTTTTCTTTTTTCGTCTTCATTGATAAATTAATGAATTAAAACCATAAATACGTTTGGATTTCGGTTTTTAGATGTTTTTGATTTTTATGCATGAGAGTGATAATCACTTTTAAACTAAAATTATTCCCACAATCCCTAAGCTTAATCTTTAACTGATTAAAGTGCTTCATAAACTGAAGAAACAATTCGATTAGCTCTTGTATCGGAGGCGAATTTATTTTTTCTTGACTCTTCAGGAGGTTGAGTTCTCATTTTGTTCATCACATAGGCGATACTTAATTTTGCGTCCATGTCCATTATACAAACACTTCCACCCCAACCACCCCAATATAAAGTGTTTGGATTTTTTATAGGTTTGATATCACTCGGAAGGCCGAATCCCGTCCCGTAACGAATTCCATCAACAAATAAATGTCCTTTTCCGTTAAATTGCTCCTTTAATGCTTCATTTAGAGTTTCTTGTGAAAGTATATGCACTTTATCAATATTTCCTCCACATGCAATCGCTGCTGCTACTTTCGCTACCGATTTGGCATTCGCGCAACCATTTGAAGAAGGTAATTCAACTTCACGTAAGGCGTGAGTGTTACAAAATTTCACATGTTCTTTTGTAATATCACCACCTAAGTTCCATCCACCAGGTATACCTAGTATTTTATAAATAATTGAATCTTCTCCCAGCACATCACCAATGAAAGGCGAATTAGGGGGTATTAAATCTGCTACACGTTTTTCAAATTCATTCGGAATTCCTATCGTGAAATCGGCACCCAACGGTTGAGCAATATTCTCCTTAAAGAAAGTACCAAGAGTTTTTCCTGTAACTCTTTTTACAAGTTCTCCCAGTATAAAACCAAAGGTTATTGCATGGTACCCACCCATCGTTCCTGGTTCCCACCATGGCTTCTGTTTTTCTAGAAGTTTTGTCATCTTATCCCAATTCAATAACTCTTCCTGGGGTAATGGATCATCCCAGCTTGGTATACCTGCTGTGTGACCAAGAACATGCTTGATGAGAATTCTTTCTTTGCCGTTCTGTCCGAATTCCGGCCAATACTCACTAACAGGTTTGTTAATATCTAAAAGCCCTTTCTCATGTAGCATCAGAATACAAATCGACGTCATAATTTTTGTCGTAGAAAATACACAAACAATTGTGTTCTCTTCCCATAATCGAGTTTTAGCAGCATCAGTATAACCTGCCCAAATATCCATCACGAATTTTCCATTTTGAGTCACAGCTAGAGATGCTCCCACTTCCTCAAACAATTCAAAGTTTTCCACAAAAATATCTTGTACCGATTTAAATTGCGGATCGCAGAATCCCTTAATTTCTATCCTGTTCGACATGGTATTTCAAATGAATTTTTATTTATTTAATTTATTCAAAGAGTCCCTAATTTTTTTATATAATTGATAAGATCATTAATCCCATAACACAAAATGTAGTAAGGAAGAGTTTTGGAAAAATTTATTTCACTTGTAATTATTTAAATTAATCTCTGAGTAGTTAAAAACATATTTTTAGAGTCTTAATGATTAGGACAACCTTATTTTGATCGCATCCCTGTTTGGTTTAATACCCCACATAGTTTTCTCTTTTTATATTCTCTAGGTCAACACCAATCTCTTTTGTAAGGATATTCGTAATAGACTTAACCATTACTGGAGGTCCAGAGAGAAACCAAATCCTTTCTTTATAGTCCGGAACAGATGAAAGTATAAATTCTGCATTGATATACCCAGTCGGACCTTTCCATTCTTCTTCAGATTCAGATAATATATGATAAAGTTCAATGTAATCTGTGGATAGTTCTTTCAATTCTTTGTTAAACGCTATTGTTTGAGTTGATCGATTCCCATAAAGTAATATAATATCCACTTGAGCCTGGGTATCTTTCGCCCATCTTATATTTGACCTAGCTGCTGTGATTCCGATTCCACCGCAGATAAAAACTACTTTAGTATGACTACTAGTTAGTGAAAATTTACCTGATATGGAACTAGTCTTAACTGAAATACCAATAGGTAACTGATCTAACCTATTCTTAAATTCTGTATCACGAATCTGAGTTGTAAATTCTATGTAGGATTCAGTTGGAGAACTAGAGAAGGAGAAGTGATGCATTATCATACTACCATCCTCTTTGGGGATATAGATAAAAAAAAATTGACCTGGTAGATAGTTCAGGTCATCCGGGCGTTCGAACCTAAAACTCTTGATTTCTGATGTTCTCTCAATTTTTTCTATTAATTTAATATTCCATTCTGACAATTTTATCAGAATAATTACCCTTTGGGGATTTTTAAAGGTATTCTACATAGAAAATCAATTTCTCTTTTATAAAAGAAATTTATCCAATTTTTTTATTAGAACTAGGTTATTGGCTATAATTCATTACTCTTTGCTAGGGGAAGGTCAGAGGACTTAAAGAAACATATATAATAAAAGGTGTCTTATTCGATAGTACATTAAATGAAATTTAAACTTAAATGAAATAACTAAGTGATTTTAGAAATGAAAAAAAGAAATATACCTCTTCTATTAATGTTGGGATTAATAATAATTGTGATTATAACTGCGGTTATATCGACAGCACTCGGTGTTCCTCTTGTAGCTTTAACTGGCCCAGATCTCTCAATTGCATCATTTGATTATTGGTCGATTGGACATTTCCTCTGGGGTGTAGCACTTTTTGTTGTAGCCTTTACATTTGGTTGGATAATTCATAACTTAACTGATAAACCAAAAGATCCGATTAACGATCCAGAATTTAAAAATTTCGTTATTTATTGGATAATTATCATTTCCCTCGCAATTATTTGGGAAGTTATTGAGAACACATTGCTCTTTATGGTAGGAGTTAAAGCTAAATTCGACAGCGCAACAAACATAATAACAGATATAACTATATGGGGTATCGGTGGATGTATGGGCTGGTACATGACAGATTTAATGTTTCTAAGTGATAAATACCTTAGAGCTTATTATATCTACGGTGTTATGAGTCTTACTATGGGCTTGCTCATATTTGTCCTTTTTGGATTTAGTTAAACTTATTACTAAACTCATTTTTTTTTATTTTTAACTTTTAAATATTTTTGAATGAATCTCAATTCTTTGCATGTAAGGAATTACAATTACCTCCTTTCACATCTTTTAGAAGAAATTGAGTATAATATTATTTAGCAAAAAACGGACTACTGAAATCTTATAATTTTTTTTTATCATTTACCCATTATGACACAAATTGACTATAATTTTCAAAAAAAAGGTGATTTTTACAATTAAAAAATTGACGAAAGGAAATGCAGGAATAATTTTGTTTGTAGGTTGTGTTCAGTGGTTAATGATGGTATTAATATTAGAAAGTTATCAACCTAATTATATAAGTTCTCTACATTATGTGAGCACTTTAGGGGTTGGTACAACATCGATAATTTATAATATATCAATATTGTTGTTTGGCTTAAGCGTAGTTATTTGTTCAATTGTACTTTATTATTCTCAAGAAATGAAACTATTTACTATACTCTTATTTCTTTCAGGGGTATTTGTTATTGGAGTTGGTTTATTTCCTGAGAATGTAAGACCCATTCATGGGTATGTCACACCCCTTGCGTTTATATTTGGTACTACTACTGCTATTATCTCGTACAAGGCGTTAAATCCACCGTTTTCTTATATTTCAATTATTATAGGCCTAATTGTCCTTGTAGTGCTAATTCTCTTTTTCCCTTACTTTGGGCTACCAGCAGAATCAACTATATCGTTTTTAGGATTAGGAAAGGGAACGATGGAACGGACTGTGATATACCCTCTCATGTTTTGGATGATGAGTCTAGGTATGTACCTAATAACTAATGATAGACCTTAATTAATGAATAGTTCTTATAATAGTCTACAACAATTTTTTTTTTTTACATAATCTTGAGATGAGGTTTTAATGGTTTATAACGAGAAAATGGATGTAAAATTGCATGGCATTATTTCAAAATGGAAGAATTTGTCAAAGAAAAAAATGTTTGGGGGTACTGGTTACCTTTTAAATGGAAAAAAGGTGGCAGGAATTCATAAAGACTATTATATACTTCGGTTAGGAGAAAAAAATGCTTTAGCTGCATTTAAGCTACCACAAGTCAAAGTTTTTGATATAACTGGAAGACCTATGAAGGATTGGATTATGGCGGGAGAAGGTGCTCTCCCAAACAACAATGAATTAAAGGAGTGGTTAAATAAAGCAAAAGAATATGTAGAAACACTACCAGAGAAAAAATAGGTTAGAAGACTAACTTTCACCAATAATAACGAGAAAATTTACTATAACTGATAAGAAAACGAAATTATTAGTTATATAGCAATTAAATGAGTGACAAAATTTGAGTGATAAAATAGTAAAAATGGTTCCTTTCCATTGCGCAAGACCTAAGGGTGCATGTAATAAATGCACAAAATTGGCTGAAGAAGGTGAAAAATATTGTCTAATATCCTTACAATATAGCGCTGGGGAAATTTCTCGACCAATGATGACTATTGAGATTGATGGGGAAGATGTATTATGTGAGTTTGATCTAAGGAAGATCTTTAAAGATAAGGGTGAAGCGAGTGAATATGCCTTAAAAAATGGTTTAGAAATGAAATAATACTAAATTCTTCGAAAATTAAAATTTTTCAGCTTTTAAGGTTTATCAAAAATGTCAAAACGCGAGTAATGGCCACTAATATCTAAATTGTGACGTTCTTCTATCGCAATTATTGGATCTATACTAGCGTAAAGTATACCTTCTTCATCAACTAAAGGACCAGCAATAACTTTCCCCTTTGGATCTACGACCATTGTTCCCCCGTTATGGAGAAAACGGCTAAAACTCACCATTTCTTTTATAGGAAACAATTTTTCGTCTAAATGGGAGATATCTGAAGACCGTAAAAGACCGGAAACTGAAATAACCCAAGATCGCCCTTCGAGGGCGATAAATCTTGAAATATCTTGCGTATTTCTCAAACTTCCAGGCCACACAGCAACATGTAGGATTTCTTCTTGTGAATGTAACTTAGCTCTTGCTAAAGGCAGCCAGTTCTCCCAACAATTTAACCCCCCTATTTTTATATCATTTAGAGTATAGGTTTTTAGTCCTAATCCATCACCGTCAGCCCATACTAAACGTTCCCTATAAGTTGGTTTGATTTTTCGATGGCGTCCTAAGATTTCCCCTTCTTTACTTATCGTTAGAAGAGTACAGTAAATGGATCCGCCATACTTTTCAGCAATCCCTCCCATCATCATTATTTCTAATTCCTTCGCTAAATTCTTCATCTCTTTGATAATGGTGCTTTCATCTAACTTTATACATTGCTCCCAGTATTTACCATAAATTGTTTTCTGATTAACATATGGAACTTCTAACCATATCCATGTAGGATAACAAGGAATTAGTGTTTCTCCCCACACCACCAACTCAGCACCATTGGTTTTGGCTTCCCTAATATATTTCTCTAATTTTTCCCACGTCTTCTGAGCATCAAGAAAAACTGGGGCAATTTGTATACCTGCTATTTTTATCATTAGACAACACCATGATCATTTAGTTTATAAATAATTCTACTAAAAATCGAGAAATGCTTGATTTATGAGGTATTGACGAAAATTCCAAGAAATTTCTTTCCTAATTTTTTTAAAGCTGATTTTGCAAAATCTCCTCGTGTAATTTTTTCGTCTTTATATTCCTGCCATCTATATTTGAGCTGATCCCAGTCTGAGCCTAAATTCTTCTTCATATAGATTTCTACATCCTCAATTTTCCCAATAGCATCCATCTGATGTTCAAGTATGAGAACTACCTCATCCATCTGTAAAACTATTTTTGAGGTGTCTTCCTTAATTTCCCCCGCAAGAGATCTAGTTTTTTTAATCGATTTTGAAATTTTTTTTAGCTTCTTTTCTAATCTTAGATTCTGCCGATAGATTTTATCTCTAATTTTATCTTGTTCCTTTTCAACATCTTTTTCCTTTTTAGAAACTTTGAAAAAAGATCTGATATTTTGAAATGTTTTATTGATTATTTTTTTAAGTTTCTGTAAGACTTCATCAGATTTGACATAGAAAACATCTAAATCATCACTCATATGGTCGACAAATATTGAAAATTCACTTTTCTTGAATTCTTCGCCTTCTGATTCATCTGATTCATCCGATTCTTCCTTCGATCTATCAATTTCTTTTGGTTCTTCCATAATCACTATTTCTATTTACTTTTATAAAAGTTTTTTCACAATTAATTTCTTTAATTCTAAGTTTTTCATTCAGTTTAAAACTTCCAGTTCCTTTTCTTCTTCTCCCAATATATTTGAAATTTCAAAGGAAGCACGCTCACATTCAAAAAAAATTAAACCCAATTTTGCCTTGATCTTAGTAGAAACTGCCAGTACAGTGGGTGTGGCATCGAATACTAATAAATATCCATCAACCCCCTTGATATATAACTGATTGAATTTTCCTATCTCCATTTCTATTACTGCTCTTTCGGATAAAGAAAGTAATGTTGCTACCATTGCAGAAATTATTGTTTCATTAGCTCCTCGAGGGATTACCGAAAGAATAGGAAGGCCTTCAACTGTAGTAATTATTGCAATTGTTATATCCGGATTATCTGTTAATAATTTTTTTAATACCTTTTCTAATTTCTCTGTTGTATTCTTTTCTTCAGGCATTTTAATTTCGCGAACTATATTGGATTCTATGATCTAAAGATTATAGATAACTAATAACATTTTTGGAAATATTTTCCTTTATTTAATGCTTCTTATTAACAATTTAAATATTTCATATAAATAATTAATTAAAAAAAAAAAATAGAGTAAAATTAAAAGGACTGACTAAGGATTTTCATAAGAAATCACAAAATCTAATTCTTCCAACTCATCTTTAGATGTTGTTGCTACTTGAATTTCGGTCATTCCATCGACAGTGACATGAACTTCGTACATCCCTACTGCTACATCAATGAAATAATAAAATCCGTTCTCATCTGTAATAATTGATTTGACAGGGTTTCCGTTTTGGTATAATACTACGATAGCCCCCTCGATCGGATTTCCATTTATATCATAGACATAACCTGCAATTGCGGTTGTTTTCTTTTGATGGGTAATTAAAGTCGCTGAATTTTGGGAAGTTTGCTCTAAACTAATTTTTAAACATATATTTTTACAATAAATTTATAGATAAAAATTGAGATCACTTAAACATATATTTTTATAAAAATCATAATGTTAAGGAAACTCAATGGACGAAAAGATTTCTGATAGCAATAACTGGTATGATAAAGGGTTAGATCTAAGTAAATTAGGGCAATTTGAAGAAGCTATTAAATGTTTTGAGAAAGTACTTGAAATTAACCCAGAGGATGTTGATGTATGGTATCATAAAGCATCTGCTTTGAGGAATTTAGGCAAGTATGAACTGGAAATTAATTGCTTTGAGAATGTATTGGAGCTTGACCCCGACGATGACGCAGCATGGTATAATAAAGGACTTGCTTTAAGAATGTTAAATGATTATAAACACGCAATTGAGTGTTATGAGAGAGTACTCAAATTGAACTCAGAGGATGAAGATGCATGGATTAGCAAAGGGATAGCCTTATACAATTTAGAAAAATTCGAAGAAGCAATGGAATGTTATGAACAAGCCTTAGAAATTAACCCTGAATCTAAAGAAGCATGGTATAGAAAAGGTATGACAATAGGTGTTTTAAGAAACTTTGAAAAGGCAATTGAATACCATGAAAAAGCTCTTGAAATAGACCCTCAGTATTCAAGCGCATGGTTCGGGAAAGGAATGGCCTTGAGTTTTTTTGGGAAATTTGAAAAATCGATTGATTGCTATAATAGGACATTAGAGCTTGATCCTAATTCTAAAGAAGCTTGGTGGGCTAAGGGAATTGCTTTTGTGAGCTTAAAAAATTATGAAGATGCTATTATTTGTTTTGATAATGCGCTTGAAATAGACCCTGAATATATTGAAGCATTCAATGGCAAAAAAGAAACACTGGCTATTATGGACATAAATGAGAATTATTAAAAGATGAAAAAATTAACTAATAAAGAAAAATTATTAGAATAAAGTCTTCGGATTGAGTTATAATTTCAGTTATTTATAGCTCCTTAATTACGTTTGTAAAGCAGTATTCACATTTAATTGAATTTCTTTTAAGAAATGTTTTAATTAGAGCATGTGATATCTTAGAACCACAAGAAGGGCATTTCAAATCATTTAATTTCGCTTTAATTCTTCTTGATAACCATTTTGGAATATCCTTAAAATCATTAAACCATTTTGGCAAGTTTTTTATAAAATTTCGATCATCCAAAAGGGTATTTAGTTCCTCTTTATTAAGATATTCCAAGTAACCTTGATTTATTAAATGCTTTACCACTGAGGGATAACCACTTGCGAGTCTTTGAGCAATTTCTTCTTTGAATACTTTTTTAGCAAGAGGATCTCCTACTTTTACGAGAGCTCTCAATAATGGGAATGCTAAATTTATGTGTAAAATACGAGAGTCGTACTCATTCTCATGCCACACCTGTAGATTTGAACAATGGCCCCAAAATTCGATATCAGGAGATATATGATATTTTCTTGGTTGTCCTCTTTCCATGGAATGATCCAATTTTTCAGCAGCCTCGTCTATTGATTCAATTTCATCATAATCTCTAACGTTGGTTACAGGAATATCTAACAAAAGATATTTGCATTGCTTAAATAAACTCCCTCCAACATATATGTTTGTATTACCATATTCTAATCTTAGCTTTATGTACTTATTGATTACAAAATCAGTTCTAATACTGAGTGGGCGTTCCAATGGTCTTGGAGGAGGTGAAACCTCACATCTTTCAATTATATGTTCTGCCAAATTGTTAAAAATTACGTCTGGATTTTGATTCGGTTTTAAAGAAATTTCAGCTAATAATGAGCTGTTGTAATTAGCTGCTGTTAACATCGCTCCTACTCCTGAAACGACCTGAATCTCTTTTGAATGATGTTTAAAGGTAAGCAATACTATAGGGATATCACCTGCTCTTTCCTTAATTAATTGAATGGTATCCTCTAAATCATTTTGAAAATCAGATTTTGAAATATCAAATACTATTATAGCACCCATCGCACCTCGATAATACATTGGAGCTAAAGATTTAAATCTTTCCTTGCTTAACAATTCCCATAATTGCATCTTCATAGTTATCCCGAGCACGGTTAGAATGTTAACATGGAAATCTACACCAATAGTATATTTATAATCGGTTCCAAAATAACTCTCACTGAAATTGCTTGCGAGATATGATTTCCCTTTAGTATCATCGCCAATGAGAACTACTTTAAAATAATAATCATAAGCAGACATTTTATCAATAAATTCATTATTAAGGAAATCTAAAAAATGTGCGTGGTTCTTTTCTTTTATAGCAACTCGAACCACTCATCTATTATTTTTCTCCCTTATATAATTAAAATAAATACATTAATATAAATTTAACATTTCTCTAATTTTTTCCACATGCTATAATAGAATTAGACTAAATTATGGAATTAGTAATAGTATTATAAGTATTACGACATGTTAGGGTGCATTGCGCCTCCTCCTCATAATCCTATTATCCCCGGATATTACCTCGCTATTGTCATAGCAATTTGTCATTTTCGGATTTATTACTACAAATTACTAAACTCATTTTTTTTTAAATTTTTTTATAATTTGTAGATCATCATTTTTTTATTCCCGATTAATTGTCTTTTTCAATCACTTTTCGCTCCATATTCATAGTCTCTAAGTCAATTAAAACATAAATTAAAGAATTATCATCTTGTTGAGATTGTCCTGGTTGAATACATATCGTATTACCTAATTGGGAATGCCATTTACCTGAAACGCCAGGAGATTCGTGTATATGTCCATGAAGTGAAAGTTTCGGCTGATTCTCCTTCAAAAACGCATATTCTGCCTTTGATCCCACTGTTTGACCATTAAAGATTACATCAAGGCCTAAATTAGCAGGAGGATTATGAAAAATATAGATTGTATTGCTCATATTAGAAGGTTTTACTAAATTACCAAGCTCATCTTCAATAGTGGGGAGAGTCTCAGCATATGAGAACCAATCTTCAAGTCTTTTGAATTTACCTGGAGTAGATAGATATTGCTTCCCAATTTGTTTAGGATGCTCAAAATCTGGTGTATCTTTACGTACCCTATCTTTTAGCCCAAAAGGCAAGTCTGAAACCCAATTCATACCTATAAACTCATATTTACTACCCTCAACTTGGAACCTCGTTTGATCCGTATTAACTATATATGAATATTTATCGCATGTTTTCTGAAATAAATCGTCAAATATTCTCAAATCATCATTTCCTAAAAGTCCTAAATAATATATTCCTAACGATTCAAATCTCGAAAAATACTCATCAAGAAATTCTGTAATAAACTTATCTTGATGTAATAAATTTCCTTTAAAGATGAGCATATCGCCACCATTTATTACCACATCAGGTTTTAATTTAGAAGCGATATGGAAAATTTTCTCATGTTTCCACTCTACCCCATGTATATCAGTTACGTATAATAATTTCATAATTCGTTTAGACAACTTATCATTAAATCTTACATTTTATATTTAAGAGGATCTATTAACTTTTTGGAAAAAAAAATCCTAATGAAATTCTTCATAAATTATTCATTAAACAGACATTTAAATAATATAAGCTTCTAACAAGATACATAAAACTCTATCAATTTAATTTCAAAGTAGTAACATAAAATCAAGATAATAGGCAAGGTGCTACTCATGCGTATATTGAAGATGCAATCAAAGTTTCTTAATACGTTTCTTGAAACTCTTAACAAGTTTGGGATTCTATATGGACCGATACATAAGAATGGAGTACTGTCTTACGATCGAATTGAAGATATATCAGACCTTGTCGTCACTGATGAACATCCAATGATCCCCCTAAAGAAGCTCTTTCATCCGATGCGATTCACAATGATGCATTTCGATGAGAAAGGATTTACTCCAGACTATTCCATGATTGAGAAAAGGGTCGTGCTAGGAGTACATCCTTGTGAGATACATGGCATCTTAATTCTTGATGATATTTTCATGCGAGACCCGGTTGACCCCTACTACGCAAAAATACGACAGAACACTGCCATAGTTGGATTTTCTTGCCTTCCTACTGAAAACTCACTATGCTTTTCAACTGATACTGATATTGTGCAGGAGGGGTTTGACTTATTTTTTGTTAATCTTGGTGAGTATCATCTGGTTTGGGTTGGTACAAGCTTAGGTCATGACATGATCTATGAACAAGAGGAGTTTTTTGATGAGAATGTCACTCATGATGATCTTCAGAAATATGTGAAATGGCGGGATTCACGAAATAACATGTTCAAGAAAGACTTAGATTTTGATAGCATGCCTGATATTATGGAACTCAGCTATGAAAGTGAGGTCTGGAATAAATTTGCTGAGATTTGTATATCATGTGGTCAATGTACTATGGTCTGCCCAACATGCAACTGTTACAATGTGACTGATGTCTTTGATGTTACAAATGAAACAAAAGGACGCCGAGATAGATACTGGGATAGTTGCATGTTTGTTGATTACAGTCTTGTATCAGGAGGACATAATTTCCGAAAATCCCGTGCAGACAGACTCAGACTCTGGTATGGGCACAAATTGAAGACATTTGGAAAAGAATATGGCCGTCCTGGTTGTGTAGGGTGCGGTCGTTGTGTAGAAACATGTCCGGTTGATATAAATGTCCTTACAGTCTCAGAAGCTCTAATTACAAAGGAGGTGCATAAGAGATGAGTGTACTTGAAACAGTTGAGAATCCGTTAAAACCAAAGGCAGCAAGGATTGTTCGACATTATGATCTTATAAAAAACCACAGGTTCTTCCAAGTTCGGCATATTGACATGAAGAAGGCAATGTCTTTCTCTTATAATCCTGGTCAGTTTATCATGCTCTCAATACCTGGTGTTGGGGAGTCACCCTTTTCAATTTCATCCACACCTAGTCGCCCTGGTATTCTTGAGTTAGGTGTTAGAAAAGTTGGAATATTAACTGATGCTCTTTTTCAGAAGAAAGATAATGAAGTAGTCTACATCAGAGGTCCCTTTGGGAATGGGTTCAAACTGGATCAAATGATTAATAAAGACCTTATCATCGTTGCTGGTGGACTCGGAGTCATTCCCCTTCGTTCAATCCTGTACTATGTCTTGGACAATCGAGACCAATTCAAAAAAGTTTTTTTCTTATATGGTGCAAGAAACCCCAATGAGTTCCTATTCAAGACCGAATTCTTCCAAATAAAACAACGTGAGGATATTGAGTGTCTATATACTGTGGATAATTCAAATGCAGAGTGGACTGAAAATGTAGGTGTAGTTACAACACTCTTTAAGAACCTTCCAAAAATAAATCCGCATGAAACCAATGCTGTTGTTGTAGGGCCTCCGGTTATGTACAAGTTTGTAATTGATGAATTCCTGAAACTGAAGATACCTAAGAACCAGATTCAACTTTCACTTGAGAGACGGATGAAATGTGGAATTGGAAAATGTGGACATTGTGCTATTGAACATCTTTATACTTGTATGGATGGTCCAGTATTCACTTACTGGGATACATTGCACTTTAGGGAGTTGATATAAAATGGAAAAAGCTATTGGAACCGAAGAGCCCTCAGTAAGACCGAAAGTGGGTATCTATGGCTTCACTGGATGTGCAGGGGATCAACTTCTCATTATTCATACCGAGGATCAACTTCTCAATTTATTTAATTCAGTAGAATTTAGTTCTTTTACGATGGCTTCAAGTAATCCTATAGAAGGGGAACTCGATGTTGCATTCATAGAAGGAAGTGTCAGTACAGAAGAGCAGAAAGAGCATATTCTCGAAATAAGAAAAAGGACAAAAATTTTAGTAGCAATAGGCAATTGTGCTGTAAATGGCGGACCTCAAGCAATGTGCACCGGAGATGGTAAGTTTGAGGAACGATTGAAAAAGGTATATGGCGATGTCAAATTTTTAACAGATCCTATAGAAGCTCAACCTGTTGATAGGTTTGTTGAGGTAGATTACTATCTCCCTGGCTGTCCCATCAGTGCTCCACAGGCTTTCGCTCTGATCTCAAGACTCATACATAGAACAATACCAGAACCTTACCTTCACCCCGTATGTCATGAATGTAAGCTCAATGAGAACCGTTGTCTATTGCTTGATAAGATAGAATGCATAGGTCCCTTGACCGTCGGTGGATGTGGTTCAGCTTGTCCTAATCATGGAATTCCGTGTGTAGGATGTTGGGGACCAAATGAAGATGGTAACTTTGACTACCATCTTGAATTCTTAGAAAGTTTTGGAAAGTCAAGAGAGGAAATTTTAAGATTAATCAGAGGATATGGAGGACACAAAATCCTCAAATTCATTGAGAAGGGAGGAAAATGACATGTCAAATAAGAAGGAGATCAGCATAGAAACTTTAGCCAGAGTCGAAGGCCATGGCGGTATCAAAGTAGAAATTGAAGACAACAAAATCAGCAATGTTGAAGTCCGGATTCTTGAGGGACCAAGACTATTCGAAACCCTTGTTGTAGGTAGAACCCCTCAGGAAGACCTCAGCATTGTACCTCGAATCTGCGCTATCTGTAATCTCTCTCACAAGTATGCAGCTCTCCGAGGTCTAGAGAAA
The DNA here is from genome assembly GCA_964486045.1 of uncultured archaeon. Taxonomy (GTDB): domain Archaea; phylum Asgardarchaeota; class Lokiarchaeia; order Sigyniarchaeales; family SOKP01; genus Loki-b32. Next base: position 12,518 of record CAZALK010000016.1, on the reverse strand, counting down.
GCTTTAGGTATTAAGGTTGGTTCAACAACTAAACTGTATCGCCAACTTATGCTTCTTGGTGAGATTATTGAAAGTCACAGCTTACATCTTTACTTCCTTGCACTACCAGACTTCTTAGGATACGATAATGCTTTTGCAATGACCGATAAGTATGGAGACATTGTTGAAAAGGCTTTACAACTTAAAAAATTCAGTAACAAGGTTATGAGGATGATGGCTGGACGGATGATGCACGGTGAGAACCCGATCCTTGGGGGATTTGGGAAACTCCCAACAAAGGAAATGCTTACCAAGATAAAAGAAGAGGCCTTGAAATTGCTTCCGTTTGCTATTGAAACGATCGACCTTCTTGCAGGACTCGAGATTCCCGATCATATGGAGAGAGAAACTCAATTCCTCTGCTGTAAACCTCCCCATGACAAGTATGGTTTTTATGGTGATATACTCATCACTTCTGACGGTGAGGAGCACCCCGTTGAGAGTTATGCTTCAGTAATCAAGGAGCGAGTTGTCAGCCATAGCTTTGCTAAGCGAGGACGATACAAGAACAAGCCATTTACCGTTGGAGCTCTCGCAAGAATCCTACTTCTAGGTGATAGACTCCAAGGTAAAGCGAAGGAAGCTCATGACAAAATTGTCAATGAAAGATGGCGTCGAAACCCCTTATTCAACAATCATTCACAAGCAATCGAGCAAATCCATTCATTGGAACGGATTATAGAAATTATAGATGAACTCCTTACCCTTGCTAAACCGGAAATTGTTAAACCTACACAGGATACAGGCACTGGGACAGGAGCGATTGAAGCTCCTCGCGGAACCTTGATTCATCATTATAAGATCCAAAATGGTCTTATCTCTGCAGCCGACATCATAACACCAACCTCTATGTTCCTTGATGATATTGAAGAGTTCATTCGAACAAGCGGTAACACACTTTTGGGAAAGAATCAGATAGACAATATTGAGCTTGAATTTGAAATGATAGCACGAGCCTATGATCCGTGCATCAGTTGCAGTGCCCATATAGTGGATGTCGTGTACAAGTAGACCGTGAAGTAGGGTTATAGCTGATCTTTTTTTTATGTCCTCTCAAATTTATGAAAAGAATTTACTCCGTAAATCATTTAGAAAAGCTACACCTTTTTCCGGAAGCTTCGGGTATCTTATCCTATTAATAAGTCTGTTAGTAGCTTTCAGACCGATTGATTTGGCAGGATTGAATCTTCTCGTGAATTCTAATTCTTCATCACTGGGAGGTTGTGTTTCCTTTAAATTTGGAGATACTTTTAACTCCCATGGAATATCTTTTTTAATGTCTTCAACAGTAATTCCAGGATGATTGTGAGCAAGAAACATCTCTTTAGTTACAGGATCAAATTTAAAAATACCCTTTCTACTTATGAGTGTGCATGGACCACTTCCTTTCAAAAAATGACCCGAATTATCTCTGCTATCACCTCCCTCTAAATATCCTGGAGATGTAAAATAATCAAGTTTGTTCACAAATTGACCCTTATTTATAGTTAATATCGTCCGTTTAGCATAAGAAATAAAATCAGCAGCCCCTCCCGAACCTGGAAGTCGTCTTTCAAAATTATCATAATCGCCTATTACTGTAGAATTAACATTCCCAAACTTATCAACCTGTCCACAACCGAGGAAGCAGGAATCCACAAATCCACGATAGGCATGAGCTGTAAATATAGAAAACAAATCTGTAGAATAAGAAAACCCTCTACAAGCCTCTACGTCTGCGATTCCCTTTACGGGAATTAACGGATCAAATCCTAGCATACCAGATTCCGTTATTAAAATAGCATTTTTGGCATGTAGACCTTTCGCTAATACACATGCTGTCACAGGTATACCTGCACCTATAACAACATTCTCATAATCACGGATTTCCCGGGCAATTGCAATATTTAATAATTCATCAAGTGAATAACGTTTACCCATGAAAAATTCCCTCCTTTTCCATAATTTTTTCAATATCTTCGTATTTAATTCCCAAAGTTGTATGTACACCATTACTATCCCAACTTGGGTGAGGATCTCCGTAATTTACTGGAGCTGAATGAAATGGTTTGCACCTAAGCGAGTTTAACGTATCCTTTCCATAATATTCTCCATATTTTTGAATAAAAGCATTATGATCTTCACACTCATATACCCATTCATCTAACCATCTTTTTATTCCTTCGTCTGACATCATTAATCCGAAACCCCAATTCATGAAAAAAGCATCATCTCTATAATATCCTACTACTGGTGTCGGATGAGCTCCAAACTCAGCTTCGACGACTGCGTTAGTTCTATATGCTGGAATGATTGTATGATGGGGACTTGACTGAATGATTTCATGGTCAACAATCTCTTCACATGATACGACTATTTTTTTGCTTGCAAGCGCAGCAGCTTGAACGCTTCCCATTGCTCCCCAATATTGAACATTTCCGTACTTATCCGCTCTTTGTACGTGTACTATGCATACATCGGGATTCGCAGCGGGTACCGTAAGAATGTCTTTTCCCGTATAGGGGCATTGAATAACTTTAAATTTATTTTCTCCTAGAAAGGTCCTTTTTCTGAAGAGATCTGTATCAATAGCACCTTCCAACACAGGCATGAAAGAAAATCCGTACATCCCAGCCTGAAGGCGAGCATTAAAATGGAAATTTGTGTATTCTTCTACTTCAATTTCTCCACTTTTCATCTTGCGGATCACATTACCCGTTCCCCCAATTACAGAAATATAATTTGTGATGATTTTATCTATACAACCCCCTGCGGCTAAATATTCAAGATCTATATGACTGGATTGAGAATGAACAGTTAGGTGCTTCTTTTTTTGCCTGATTACTTCCGATGCTAATGCAACGCACATTGATAGCGAATAATTCCCCAATACTAATTCATCGCCATCTTTTACATTATTGCGAATGGCCTGTTTTAAACTCATAACCTTATTATGTGAATTAACCATTTTTCATCAACTTTGATGTGAGCACTACCTAATACTGTGAGAATAATACTAAAAAAAGTTTTTGAAAAAATTTACCATCGGACAAACATTAGAACACCGATAAACACTAATTTAGATAAGATATTAACTATTTCTTTTAAATTTTAATTTTATATCTAAATCTATCAATGGGATATACATCTTCTAACATATGATGTAAACTTGTGTAAAACAATGCTAAATCATTTGATTATGCAATTTTATAAAGTGCAAAACATTTTTATGTCAAAGATTAAAGTAAAATGCCGATAGAAAGAAAAAATTTAGTAAAACGTTTAGAGAAAATATCAAGAAAAGATTTAGTAGATATTGCAAAAAATAGAATTGGACTTAGTGTTAGGTATGATTTAAAAACGAGTACTTGGGAAAAAGTTAGAGACGGGGATTTAGTTAATAAAATAGCAGAGCTTTGCATTCAAAATAATATTTATATCAAAGATCTTTTATGTATGCAAGTTTTGTACAAGAATAAAGATGTTTTTATAATTCAAAAACGCTTAGGTGAAATACAATACTTTGAAGGTATTTTGAAATCTGCCTTGATGAAATATGGTCTTTCTAAATCACCGGATTATGAGGAGCTAGTTCGAATAGCAGAAATAATTTATAGCTATATTAGTACTGTAAGATTTGACAACGCACTAGAATACCCTGTCTATCCCAATTCCAATCATCTTAGGAGGATAAAAAGTATTGCATGGTCTCTATCAACCAACAGCCAGAAAAATCTGAAAACGAAAGATTCTTATCGACATTTCTTAACATCAATTACTGAGGCATTCAAAGAGGCAGATTTGGATTATTATGGAGACGTCATGAGCCGATAATCTAATAAAATTAAAAATCAATTTTCTTTACCTTAAGGTTTTCTATTTCACTAAAATGAGTTTCCGTAGTATAGATAATTATATTACGAGCTAATGCTTCAGCAATTATTATAGCATCTACTATCGATAGGGATTTAAGTTTACACTTAAGTTCTCCAGCCAGTATTGATATTTTTTCGCTAATAGGCATAAACTTAATTATACTACCTTGACGGAGATTTTCCATTATGATTTGAGCGTTAATTTTTCCTTTTTCCCTACATAAATGATTAAACAGTTCAATATAATTTACTTCTGAAGATACAAAGTTGTACTGATTTTTTTTCATAGTTTTAATCTCTCTGAGTACTTCTTTATGATTACTTTGGTATAAACTAATAACTCCTGAATCAAGAAAGATAGTACTCTTCATTAAAATTTCCCCTGATATAATCTATCTTTCTCATTTTCTATTTCTTTTCTTCGTTCTTTAGAGATTTCCTTAGCGATCTTGATACCTGTTTCCTCATCTACAACTAATTGCATTTTCTTCTCTGAAAGATGAGGTAAAATTTTAATTCCTTCTAAAGGATGGTCAATTATTATTACCTTATCACCATCTTTCCATCCATATTTCTTCCGTATTACTGATGGGATTGTAATTCGTCCATGATTGCTAATATTTACTATTGTCATGATATACTCATGGAAAATTAGGAATTTAAATGTGCTTACAATTTTTAGAATTTGCTTAGCATAAGGGTGAGAAAAAAATTAAAATTTGGGAGATTGACCTCTATTCTAAGCATTCAATAAGTTTATTTTGAAATGACAATGAACATTTATTATTAAGAGTTAAAAAATAACCCATGGATATTTAAATAAAAAAATTATGTTAGATTTTTGTCCTGATTGCAGTAATCTTCTCCGAAAAAGGATTATCGATGGTATGGAGTATTTAGCGTGCGGGTGCGGATATAAACGACAATTAGAAGCTCAGACAAGCAACATAGGGTATACTATAATCCCAAAAAAGAATAAATCGAGAAAATCTAAGGTGAAGTCTATCTCTTGGGATCCTCCCGAAGCAGTGGTGCTATATTCTAAGATAAAGGATACCCCGAAGAGCCAACATAGGAGTGGAGGCTCTGGTCAATCACCCATAATCTTGAAGATGATACAAAACAAGCTGGACTCAAAATATTATAATTGTTCCAAATGCACTCAACTAATGAGTGCTAATCTATTTTGTACGCACAACGAGCGAAAAGTAGGCAAGAGGGATATATGCAAGTCGTTTGAGCCCATTTATAGCGGACTTGGTGCGAAGAAAGCGGGGCGTCGTTCAGATGACTTGAAGCGCGGAAGCTCCTTAAAAGCCAACAGGAAGTGTGGTAAGTGTATTTTTCAGGAAAATGGATATTGTCATGCTCATAAGAAAACAACTACCTTAAGTGGAGATGCGTGTGAGGATTTCGAATATATTTATGAGCGATCGGAGGAATTTCTTCACAAAAAAGATTAGAGATCATCTAAAAATAGAAGAAACATAATCAAAAAAAATACAACAAGAACTTAAAATTATCTTATAATTCTTTAAATGTAATTTTTAATCTAAAGATATAAAATCTATTAGTTATCAAATTTTCTTATATTAGATCACAAAAATAATGAAAGAATTTCATTCATATTTAGATAAACGAGGATCTTTAATTGCCAGAACAAAAATACATTAAAAAATCCAACCAACTTATAGAATTCTCTCCGGGGAGAGATTATTTTGAAAAGGCTCGGAAAAAGGGAGTCCGAAGATGGATTCTTACTCACATTTTCCATAAATCTAATAAGATATTCATTTTGGTAGTTTTTTTTACTACTATTCTTGCCTCAATTTTAGCGTCAAGTATTTCTGTTATCGTTGGTTTTGCTGTTGTGGAATTTTTAAATGCTGATATTGAAAGTCTTATCTTTTACACAATGACAATTTTAATTCTTGGTTTAATAGCCCCCATATTAAGACTTTTAAATTTTAGCTTGAGAGAAGTTTTAGCACAAAGGCTTGAACGTAATACAAGAAAAGAATTCTATGGGATTCTATTAGGTAAAAGTCAATCTTTTCATGATAAACAACAAATTGGTGATCTTATGGCGAGGGCAACAGATGACGTAAGAATGTTAAATTTTCTTATTAGCCCTGCTGTGTCTCTTATTTTTGAATCTTTTACGACACTTCTTATCCCACTTGTTTTCATTTTATTGTTTTATCCTGTCCAATTAATTTTAGAACCAGTAATTTTTTTAGTTCTTTTTCTCATCTCATTGAAAAGGTATACCAAGAAATTATCACCAGTGACAGGAAAATTGAGGATGAATTTCGGCATGATAAATGCCACTTTAAATGAGGCTCTTTCTGGTATCGAAGTAGTGAAATCTTCAACTCAAGAAACATATGAACTTAATAAATATCTTGTTTATGCTAAAAATTATAGGGATGCGTATTTATCTCAAGGAAAAATTCAAGCTAAATATATGCCAATTTTATTCTTGAGTCTAACTATAACTACAGGCTTAGCACATTCCCTTATATTATTTAATTTAGGTATTATGAATATTGGACAAGTGATTTCTTATATTGGATTATTAAATTTACTATCCTTCTCTACTTTTATCTCAATTTTTGTGTTTGCTATTATTAAATTGGCCGGAAGTAGCGCCCAACGATTACTTGAGCTGATGAATCAAGAAACAGAAATTGATGAAAATCCTCATGGAATCAAGAAAGAATTACAAGGCTCACTCAAATTCGAAAATGTATCCTTCAGTTATCCTGGAACTTCAAACTTCATTTTGAAAGATCTTACTTTTGAGGTTAAACCCGGTCAAACCGTAGCTATTGTGGGAACTACGGGCTCAGGTAAGACAACACTAACCAAACTAATTTCAAGATTATATGATGTATCTGAAGGGAAGATACTTGTTGATAATCAAAATATCAGGGATTTTGCTTTGGAGTCTCTTAGAGCTCAAATTTCATATATCGAACAAGATATCTTCTTATTCTCCTTCTCAATTTTTGAGAATATTACTTTTGGAAAAACTGGATCTAGAGAAAAAGTAATTGAAGCAGCAATGCAAGCTCAAGCTCATGAATTCGTAAGTGAATTACAGGATGGTTACGATTCTAAAATTGGAGAGAGAGGAGTTCTATTGAGCGGAGGTGAAAGACAAAGGATAGCAATTGCTCGAGCATTCCTCGCAGATCCTAAAATTCTTATATTAGATGACTCTACTTCTGCTATTGATTCAAAAACCGAAGATAAAATACAATATGCCATTAAAAATATTTTGCGGAATAGAACCACATTTTTAATTACTCACAGATTAAGTCAAATTAGATGGGCAGATTTGATTCTTGTGTTAAAAGATGGTAAAATTGAAGCAAAAGGAAATCACCAAACTCTTCTTAGAACCTCAGAAGAATATAGAAAAATATTTGTTAAGAAGTTTGACCTTGATGAACAAGAATTAAAGAAAGGAGTGGCATAAAATGTGGGTAGGACTTGAAGCCGAAGAGTATGATCGAGAGATCAAAGATAGAAAATTGCTAAAAAGAATTTTTGTATATTTCAGACCTTACAAGAAATATATGACATTCGTAGTTATACTCTTAATTCTCTCTTCTCTGTCAAATTCCGTTGTCCCATTATTCACTTCTATCGCGATCAATAATCTTGCCACTAATCCAAACTTAATTGGCTTTATACTTATTATTGGGTTGATTTTTTTCCTAAATATTCTATCATTTGTTTTTAATTACTTCAGGTATATAAACACAGCTAAAGCATTAGCAAATGTAGAGTTAGATTTAAGGAGAGATGCTACTAACTCAGTTTTAAAACACGACCTATCCTTTTTCGATAAAAATCCTATAGGGAAGATTGTAAGCCGAATCAATACCGACAGTCGTGATTTTGCCCAAACAGTTGATTTAACAATAGAGGTGGCATCGAGTTTTATAATTATGATCGTTATAACAGTTATTTTGTTTCTAATCAATGTAATGCTAACTCTGGTAATATTAATTATAATTCCACTTTTTTTCATCATTGCTATGTCTTATAGGAAATATGCAAGGAAAATGACTCTTTTGGGGCAACGCTCCTTAGCTTCTGTAAACGCTTTTGTTAAAGAGAGCTTTTCTGGTATTCAAATCGCGAAGACATTTAGACAAGAGTCTAAATTGTTCAAAGAATTCGAAATGGTTAATATTCAATCCTACAAAGTAAATTTAAAGAGAGCACTAATTTTAAATGCTATTTTCCCCACTTTATCGATTGTCCAAGGAATCATATTTGCAATGTTAGTCTATTATGGAGGTAGCTTTTTAATTCTAGGAGTGTTTAACGTTGGAGAATTCAATTTTTTCTTCCAAAGTTTGACCTTTCTTTTTTTTCCTTTACTCACTATTTCTACATTTTGGCCGCAATTCCAATCTGGTTTATCCGCCTCTGAGAGAATTTTTGCCGTAATTGATAACCCTCCCGTTGTTGTTCAAACTGATAATATAGAACCATCAAAATTGCGGGGAGAAATTGAATTTAAGAATTTAGTATTTCAATATGATGAGAATAAGAAAGTTTTTGATAATTTTTCACTGAAGATACAGCCTGGGGAATCAATTGCTTTAGTTGGTCACACAGGTGCTGGAAAATCTAGTATTGCTAATCTTATAGCTCGATTTTACGAATTTCAAGAAGGAGATATCAAGGTTGATGGAATAAGTATTCGAGACTATGATTTAAAAAAATACAGAGGGCAAATTGGACTTATCCCGCAGACTCCCTTTTTATGGTCAGATACCATTGAAAATAACATCAGTTATGGGTGCGACGATGTTGGTTGCGATGACGTTACTGTTGCGTTAGAAAGAACAAGTGGTTTAGATTGGACTCAAAAACTACCTAACGGGCTTCAAACAAATGTTGGAGAAAGGGGGGTATTTCTCTCTATGGGTCAGAGACAACTTGTCGTTTTTGCCCGTGTTTTACTACAAGATCCATCCATTCTCATATTAGATGAAGCAACTGCTTCAATTGATCCCTTTACTGAAACACAAATACAAGAAGCAATGGAAAAAACCATGCAAGGCCGTACTTCAATTATTATTGCTCATCGGTTATGGACCGTACGACATGTCGATCGAATTGTAGTTATTGACCACGGTAAAATTATAGAACAAGGAAACCATGATGAACTAATGAAGCAAGGAGGGACTTATGCCGAACTTTATGATACTTACTTTAGGCACCAGTCGCTTAAATATATCGAAGAAATGGGCAATATTGGTTAGATATAACATAGATATGATTTAGCTTAAAGAATTTGTTATACACTAATACTTGGAAGTTCGGTTTTCATGATTGCCATTCTATCTATCATAATCCGTGTTAATGTTGCGAATGCTTCATGAACATTTTCACCGGTTTTGCTAGAGCATTCAATAAATCCATTCATATTCATCGATTTAGTAAATTTTTTCCCTTCTTTCTTGGAAATTTCTCTAATAAAGTCTAAATCAGATTTACCCCCAAGTAAGATAACAGGAAAATTTTGCCCCGTTCCATGCATTAATGATAACCAATTACTCATACGAGAAAAGGAAGAATACTCTGATATATCATAAATTAAAAATCCCCCCATCGCACCATAAATATATTGAGGAAACATAAAACGAAACCTTTCCTCCCCCCCAAAATCCCAGATCATTAATTTTACTTCTTTTCCATCTAACTCTAGAAGCTTAGTATCGAAGTCAACCCCTATTGTTCTACGACAATCGGATTTAAACACATTGGTCATAAACCTCTTTCTTAAAGACGTTTTACCACACCCAACTTCACCGAAAATAACTATTTTGAATATGAATTCATACATTTTAATCGTTTTTAGTCTTATCTAACTCCTTTATTTAATAGTCTCATAAATGAAAAAACAACCCCTAAACTGAAAATAACTACCCACAACCCTTTTCTCAAATTTTTCATAACTACGCCAAATTTGTAAAAATTTGATACATGAAATCAAATAGTAAGATTGATATTTAAATGTATTGTGATTTATTAACCAGATTGTCCTTCTTTTCGCGGAAATTAATGAAAAATTATAAATTTATAAAATTATTTGATTATATTTCTTTTTGTCCCATGAATTGAAGGAAAATATTATTTTAAAGAATAGAAAAAATCTACAAGCAAATTAATCAAAGAAGATAATCTTCTTAAAAGTTGTTTAAACTATTAAAATTTCAAAAAAGTTTTTTCTAATTTTGTAAAATATTATAAATAGCTGGATTGAAAAATAAATTTTTGGATTATGACTTGACCAGAGCCGCTAGCATTAAGAATTGGTTTTCCTTAATTTCGAGAGCATTTAATATTTAAATACTATAAGATTCAATACTTTATTTGAATAGAATTTTAAAGGTGTAAAAATTTGGAAGAATTTTCTAATAAACCTAAGTATATTGATGAAGATGAAATGAATGAAGCCATAGGTCGTGTGCTGTGGGGTAAAAACGGTAAAAAATTCTCTTTACGTCGCTTAATATTTGCTTTCTTGAAAAAGAGGTTAGGAGGTAAGAAAAAGAAATGAGTAGTAAGGATAGTCTTTTCCAAAGCGTTGTAGAAATAGAAGAAGATAAAGCTTACGAACTAGTAAAACAATTAGTAGAGGATGGTGTTGACCCAAAAGAGATTATTGAAATACTAAGTAAAGCTGTGGAAGTCATTGGTGAAAAATTTAGTAAAAAAGAGTACTTTCTTACTGAACTTGTTATGGCTGGTGAAATTTTTCAAAATTCAGCTAAAATACTTGAACCGGCTCTCAAAAAAGATAAAATTAAAGTGGAAAGCAAAGGAGTTGTAGTAGTAGGAACAGTAAAAGGTGATGTTCACGATATTGGTAAAAATATTTTTGTTACGCTGTTACAATCAGCTGGATTTGAAGTACATGATTTGGGTGTCGATATTCCTCCTCAAGATTTTGTAGAAAAAGTGAAAGAAACAAATGCCGATGTTGTTGGATATTCAGGATTATTAACCGTCGCATTGGAAACTATGAAGGAAACGACTGGAGCTTTAAAAGCTGAGGGACTAAGGGATAAAGTTAAAATAATTATTGGTGGTTTACCTATTGATGAGCTGTGGATGAAAGAATCTGGCGCTGATGCCTTCACGGATAATGCCTTTGAAGGCGTAAAAATTGTCAAAGAATGGTTAAAGGAGGGATAATTTTGGAATTTGAACCAATTAAAGAAGAACCAATGACCTCAGTCGAAAGAGTAATGACTGCTATGAGTTTAAAAGAACCTGATAGAGTTCCAGTGTGGCCCCTGATAGATTTTCTCCCAGCTCACTATATGGATATCACCGCTCAAGAGATGGTAGAAGACCCTGATAAATCTCAATATGCCTATGAATGGATCTACCATAAATTAGGTGGTTATGACATTTCTATGGTAGGTGGGGGTATGTGTATGATGTATATGAACCCGTTTCCTGATTTCTTTTCAGCATATTATGTTGACTGGAGATTACCAGGACGAATGCTTGGAGTTAACGAATCCCCTCAATTAATGGAGAAGAGTCTTGCTAATCCAATATTGACTGAAAATGACTATGACCGAATAATTGATGAAGGTTTACTGTGGTTAGCAAACTTTAAAAGAGCGGGAATAGGTGATTTGATCAAAAAACCAAAGATCGCAGCAAAAGTAGAAGAATATACTATAAAGTGGTGGACTCACTACAAAGTACCCACTTTTACTGATGGAGCAATGATCATACCCTTTGACCTCTTGTCTGTATTTAGAGGATCAACGAATTTCATGAAAGACATTTATCGATATCCTGACAAAATAAAGGCAGTTAGTGATTTCTTAATCGATAATTTGATCGCTATGGGAGAATATAGTCTCTCTAAAACGAAGGGGAAGACAATTCTGGTAGGTGCTGTTCGAGGGAGTGCTGACTTTGTTTCAATTAAGCATTTTGAGGAGCTCTTTTGGCCTTATTTTAAGAAAGCAGTCACACGATATGTAAACGATGGATTCATTGTACAGCTTCATATGGATACCAGTTGGACAGATAGATTACATTATTTATTGGAACTGCCCAAAGGAAAAATTTATATGCATATGGATGAACGAACCGATATTTTCAAGGCAAAAGAAATACTCGGTGATCATATGTGTATCCAAGGAAACCTAAAGCCCTCCCTATTTACTTTGGGAACCCCAGCGATGGTTGAAAAGCAAACTAAAGAAATTATTGATAAATGCGCTGAGGGTGGTGGATTGTTCGTCGGATCTGAAATCCCTGATAATGCAAAACTCGAAAATCTCAAAGCAATGATTGATACGTGCAAAACTTATGGTGTTTATCGAAAGTAATCATCCTAAAATCTAAATCTTTTTTTTTTAAATATTTTACGGCTCAATTACCTCATTATATTAATCTATACACTAATAATGAATGTTTGAAATCTCAACATATAGAATTTAATATCATTCTTTCTTACTTATTAACCGATGAAAGAGTTAACAGATAGAGAAATCCAATGGTTAGAAGCCTTCGCCAAAAATCATGAGTTTTTCGCTTCCTTCCTGCTCCACTACCATTTGAAGCAGC
>CAZALK010000015.1:0-141227 GCA_964486045.1 uncultured archaeon | reverse complement strand
TTTGGAAACAAATAGAAAAAAATAAATAGATTAAAAGTTAAAATTTAGTCAATTATCTAAATTCTTATTAATTAAATCAAGAAGCCATTTTTTTATCTGTGTAAGGTTTTTAATAAACCCTGGGATGAGTTTCTCAGGAAATGTTTGATCGTGATCTAATCTCTGGGCCGTTTCCATCCATTTATTTAATGCTAATTGTACTAAACTAGCACCTTCAGCTCCCATGAAAATCGGAATAACAGCAGCAGATTCTCGAGCATCGCCAATAGCAAAATATATCTTACGGTTATTGCCTTTTAACATAACTAAATTTGCACATTCATCAAGTTTTCGTTCAACCAATATACTTTTTAATATCTGAGTTTTCTCATCTTGATCTTTTGAACTATAAATCTCTTTCCTTCTTAAGAGAGTTGGTTGTATTTCTGTAACTAATTTTTCTCCGGTAGATCCTTCCCCAAAATATTTCGTAATTTTTAAGACATTGTCTAATGCTTCGATAGAAGTGAATTTTTTAGTGTTTGAATAAAAAATTGCTTTCGAACCCGGTTTATCTTCGCTCGAAGATAATTTTATATGGATGCTTCTCATACTTACGGAATTACATGTATGATAGGCTATTTCGAATAGTTCTCTTGGTATTAATGATTCATATGCTTCTTCTATTTGTTTAGAAAGCCATTGAGAAGTAATAACACTATTGTATTGGTTTAAAAGTCGGTTTTCCATAGCTTTTTGATAAATATTTAGTAAATTTAAGTAGATTAAATTTTATTTAAATATAGTTCTTCTAGTTTTTAATTATTATTATTTCTGTTAGAATAGAAATTTTGAAAATGTAGAATATTTTTATTTTTGAGTTATTTGTGCATAAGCTTTTTCAAATCTCTCAACAGCAGAGGTTATATCTTTAGTTTTTGAGCCTATTGCAGCATTCATAACAATATATGGAGTTGGATAATTTTCACAACAAGTACCGAAAGATTTTTCCTTAGGATTATAGACTCGAGGACCCGTTACTCGCAAATTATATAATGCCCCACCTAAAGCAAACAACTGTTCTTCTTTTAGATTTTCCAAAGAAAGAGCTACTGCTACGGGATTATTTACTTTCAGTATTTTTTCATCTATATTTTCAGCTACTGAAGCTAATTTTTCCTCAAGGATTTTTCGATTATGCTGTTGTTCTTCAATTAATTTTTGATACCCATGAATGCCTAATGAGAGCATGGAAATCAAAAAGTCCACAACTGGAGAAGCTGATGCTCTTCCTGCATATGTTTGGCTAATTTTTTCAATAATTTTTTTATTAGGAGAAGCTATTAAAGCGCCTCCAACAGGGGTGAGGAAATTTTTGTCTGTTGATTGTATTACCGCATCAACTCTCCCGGCGTCTATTGCAGAACGTATTAATTTCATCCATTCAGGGCTTTGAACACCATAAGCATTAATAATTATGTGAACAAGGCCATTTCGCTGTGCAAATTTGCTTATATCTTTAATATTATCAGGTTCGCGCGGGGGAAAAAAACTTGTTAATGATATTATCGCAAAACAGTCATCATCTATACTAGTTTCTATATCTTCAATTGGAATTCGGACTGCGTCTTCAAAAATTTTACCTTCAATGATTTTAGTTTTAAGTCCCATTAAAGATATTGCTTTTAATAGTGATTTATGGTCTATTTGAGGAAGTAATACTGTTCTTTTAATACTTGAATTAGTCTCACCTATTTGAGGTTTTAGAGCACCTAATGCTAAAGATAATGACATCCCCGTACATAGGGGAACTACGATTGCTTCCTCTATGTTAGGTAAACCAAAATTTCTTAATATGTCTCGAGCTAGATAATTTGAGATTTCGTACATAATTGATCCTCCAGGTGCTTTAGGTTGTGGAGCTGTGAGAAAACCACTTCGCCCTACCCCATGGCAAAATCCTGCTGATGTTTTTAAGTGGAGTTTAGACGCAATTCTAGCCTCTCTTTCTCCTACTCTTGCCGCATTACTATCTTTATCAGTGTCCATATTCGAAAGAGTCATTAGTAAAAATTCAATTTGTTCATCACTCCACGGTTCTTTGGGTACACATTTTTGCTCAAATAATGTCTTAATCGGCTTTAAAAAATTGTTAATAACTATTTGTCCTCTATCAAGCATATTTTGAGGGATAGTAGAATTTTTAAAAAAATCGCTAATTTTATTAAAATCAACCACTCTATATCACTATAACTTCATATTAGAATTAATATTCAAACTAAATAAGTACAATAAATAAATTATTCTTTCAAATAACTTTTTTGGTATTTCATTAAAATCTTGATTGAATTTTTTCTCGAAAATTTGTTGTAAATTTAACCAAGAAAAGGGAGAAACATAATCACAATTCAGAAAATCCATAGCATTGAGAATCTTTTCATGATATTTGGTGATAATGGAGGGAGATTCCCGCATTGTCATACTTACTTATTGATTGAAGGAGAAGAAATTACATTATTTGATCCTCAATGTGGAAGAGACCTCCTTGAAAGAGAATTAAATAAGATGGGTAAATCGTGGGAGAGCATTAAATATATTGTCAATACTCATTTCCATGTAGATCATACATCAAGTAATGCGTTTATAAAGAGTAAGAATGATGATGCTCAAATTCTAATTCATAGAAACGACGCTAAAGCTATGGCAAATATGGAGGAATATCTACGACAATACGGTTTAAGAGGTGATGCGAAGATTCATTATAAATCAATCTTCGAGAATTTAGGGTATAGACATGTAATTCCAGATATTATATTTAAGGAGGGAGATCTTTTACCTGGAAATTTTAGGGTTATTCACACACCGGGTCATACACCAGGACACTGTTGTTTCTATAAATCAGATACCCTTATCGCAGGTGATGTAGACTTAGTTGGTAGACCATGGGTTAGCAATGCAACTAGTAATGTTAACGATTTTTATAAATCAATTAATAAATTATTAAAACTCAATATCGAGGTATTTTTGCCCGGTCATGGCAGACCGATTTTAAATATTATTAAAATTCAGTCTGAATTAAAAATATATCAAAAGAAATTAATTGGTACAGGGAAGAGAATCTTAGACTTAATTGATGGTGAACTAACAGTTGTAGAAATCCTTGGCAGACGTAATGGTAATAGAGATTTAGCAATCTGGGATCAAAACCCCTTGATGAAAATATTCCGGCAATATGATACTCTAAATTATCTTTATTATTTAAAACAAGCTGGGAAAATTAAAAAAATTGAGAGAAATGGACGGATTCTGTGGAAGAAAAAATAAAAATGGCGGCCCTCGAGGGGAATCGAACCCCTATCCCTTCGCAGGATAGCTGGGTTTGAAGCCCAGCGTCAGAGACCACTCTAACCGTCAAGGGCCAATAATATTATCCAAATACTTCTGATATGCTTTTTCCTTCCTCGAATAAGGAATTAGCATTTTCCATGCAAGTAGGGATATCAATTTGCTGAGGACATTTTTCAAGGCACTCCTCACATTGTATACATAAGGTGGCAGCTCCTTCAACTTCCTCACTGTCAGCTTTTCGTTTTTCGAGATCCTCTTGAGTTTTTGCCATCCTATTAACGACAAAATTAAGTCTAGGTCTACTACGATCACCCCAATAGTAGAGATCATTTATCAATCTTAGTACATTTGGAATTGAAACCCCATTCGGACACGGTAAGCAATACCTACAACTTGTACAAGGTACAATAGTATATTTATTATAGGCTTCACGTAAATCAGATATAGTTTGTAATTCCTCTTTTGTGAGGGAATTGACTCCTGAGTTATTTGCAGATTCTATATTTTCTATAACATGCTGCATAGTACTCATTCCACTTAATACCACTGAAACTTCTGGATGATTCCATACGAATTGTAAAGCCCAATCAGGCATACTTCTCTTAATTTGCGATTTATCTAATACTTCCTTAATTTCAGGTTTTCTACTCAAAACACGCTCTGGGATTGCCAACTTTCCACCTCGGATAGGCTCCATTATTATTAAGGCTATACCTTTACTACCAGCGTATTGTACACCTTTCGTTCCAGCTTGAAATTCAATATCTAGATAGTTGTATTGCATCTGACAACAATCCCATTTATAATAATCAATAATCTCTTTAAATACTTTAAAATCATCATGAAAGGAAAAACCAATATATTTAAGTAAACCATTTCTTTTGGCATCTTCGATTTTTTCAATTAAGTTTAAATTTTTAATCTTTTCAAGTCTACCCCGATTTAATCCATGGAAGAGGTAAATATCTGGTTTTGTTTGTAACCTTTTAATTTGTTCTTTCAGATAAATTTCAAAATCTTCAGCCTTTTTAATCATCCAGAGTGGAGATTTTGTAGTGAGATGAATTTTCTCACGATATCCATCTTTTAAGGCTTTCCCTACAATCACTTCGCTTTCACCCATATGATACGGATAAGCTGTATCAACATAATTTACTCCATTATCAATAGCGTAGCGAATCATTTTGATTGCTTCTTCTTCGTCAACCCTCATTTGTTGGTTCATTGGTAACCTCATTGCTCCAAATCCAAGAGCCGAAACCTCCCACTCAAGCGAACCCATTTTTCTGTACTTCATATTATACACCATTCACCTAAATATTAAATATTATCGCTAAAAAATTTTCGATGGTAATTGAAGTTTATTCTTTAATGTTAACAAAAATATATCTCCTCATCAATTCATAATCATTAACTGTATTATGTAGATATTATAAGGTTTAATAAGGTATCCTCTTCAAAATAAAACTAATTTAATTTATGATTTACTAAATTAAGACTGTTTTTCTCTTTATTTAGAAATAGCAGCTATGTATTTTAAAATAAAACTTTAATATGAGTGAAGATATATGAGCAGTGGTACAAACCTATATACTGATCTAAATTTACTTGAGTGTCCCTTCTTTCCATCATGTAATTTACCAAAAATTCAGTTTCTGTGTAAAATCCCAGAGTGTAGAAATTGTCCAGATTATACCATCAAACTTGAAAAGATAAAATAGGATCTAGACGGATAAAATTTTAGAAACTATCTAACGATTTTTTCATTTGGATGATCAATATTAGCTCTTCTCGCTCCAGGAGAGTTATGATTGCTAGATTATAACCTCCTATAAAATAATGTGCAAAATTTTATAAATTAAAATATTGGTGTCTTTTTATGATATCATCCAATGTTGGTCTCCTTGCTTTACTTGACCCGATTTGAATATTGTAGACTAATTCAAGGAAGAATGTTATTAGAAAGGCAGTTGCCCCCCAGATTGTATAAGTTTTCCCATTTTCTTGGTTTAAAAAGTTAAAATAAAAAACAGGATATTTTTCATTACCTATTTCAAACTCTTGTTCCATGAAATTACTTTTATTAATAAAAAAATCAATTGGGACTTTCACGATTTTTTGAACTTCTCTCTCATCTCTCTTAAGTTTTTGGTTGTTCCTTATAAGCCCGAGAAAGGGGGTCACAATAAATTTCGAAATCGTTGGAAAATCATCTAAGCATCCTATGATTCTAATATTATTCTTAGGAACACCTATTTCCTCCTCGGTTTCTCTCAAAGCTGTATCTTTTAAAGAGTTATCTACGTTAGATTCAAACTTGCCTCCGGGAAAGGACATTTCACCTCTATGCCTTGTACCCATATTTGAACGGTGAATTAAAATAAGCTCATAAGGTTTATTTACGTGGGGGATTATTGAAAAAAGAACTGCTGCTTTTGTAAAATGACTATCCTTAAGAGAAGCCCTTAAAGGAGAGTTGCAGGTATAAGTTTTTTTTTTAATCAGATTTTCGTTGAAAATCAAGTCTTTCGTTTCCATTTGATGTAACAAAAATTTTAAAAATATTTAAAAATCATAATATTTATTCCTAAAAAAGTTTTTAGCAACTGTAAAATCATGAAGCTTCCTAAAGAGATTAGAGATAAAAGAGATATTGGAGGAACGGTGAAAACCAGAAAGTGTTCTGTAGTTGAATGTGATGAGAATGCAATTCGCTCTCTTTCGGAGAATGCGTGGAAGAAATATATTGAAAAATCAGATCTGAAACTGAAAGAAAATCCTTCTCGCAGAGTATATTTATGTAAACCACATTATAATCAGTCCAATAAAGTGAGAAAATCTCAAGAAAAGATTTTTCAAAAGAAAGGCTTTCTTGAGGATTCAAATTCAAGTAAAAAAGGAAAGTGGGAAATTTAAGGAACAAGCACCATTTTATCGTAAAAGGAACTTATTAAGCTCTGTTGTCCTTGAGCTATCCCTAATGCCAATAGTGATAATGCAATAAGCAGAATTATAACAGCGATAATCTTGTTTCTCATATTTATCGAATTTATAAATATTGTATCATAAAAATAGTTTTATAGTAATTTCACTTTGTTAATTGTTGCAGTGTCTTAATTTTTGTATCAATTTTTTTTAATCGTAATTCGAACTCTTTATCCTTTCCTTTGAACTCCTCTTCAATTATCTCTTTCGCATGAAATCTGCCTTTATTTAGCTTACGTTCACCTGATAACTCCGCTTTCTCTAATTTTAAGTCTTGAATCCATAATTTCATTCCGTCTACTAAGTTTTTTCGTTCTAATTCTAATTCTACTTTCTCTTGCTTATATTTTTCTTTTAATTTTTCAAAAGTTTCATTATCTACTTTATGTAATTTATGTTCTCGACTCAAATTCTCAAGCTGAAATATCTTTGTATCGATATCATTTTGGATCCTCTGAACTATAAAGGGGTCTTCTAGACTCTGCTTTATGACATTTTCCTTTTGTTTCATTTCTTCTATTAATGTCTTTATAGCTAGGAGTTTAATATTGACTTCTTTTTTGAAATCGGCATCATAATCATACTTCGGATCTTTCGTTAATTTTGATATTTCATCTAATCTTTCTATTAAAACTTTCTTATTTAATTGGATATCATTAAATTCAATATAAAAGACCATCTGCTCCTTTACTTCTTCGGGAAGAGGTTTAATAGCCTTTGTTTCAATATGTTTTTTTGATTTCTTTTTATCTTTTTCGTTATTTAGTAGGCTCAAACCCTTTCTCTCCGGTTCTTCATCCTTTCTTTCAGTCAAAATATCGTCAGATTCCTTTTCTATTGGAATATCTTTGATTTGAGATTGAGTTTCATGTTTTGGAATATCTGTAAGAAGAGGTTTACCACAAACGATGCAGAATTTATCCGTCTCTTTTATAGAGCTTCCACAATAGACGCAAAACTTAGCCATTTATTCATCACTCAATTGTACAAAATTTCGTAAAACAAATTATATTATATTTATAATCAAAATGGTAAATAAAATTAATTGAGTCCGATTTTTGAAATAATTTAGTTTTTTCATCAAAAAAGAAGGAATTTATATCTTTCATCATAATTTTACTTAGTTTAAGATGGATATAAGCAAAAAAATTCCTATTCATATCGGTTTATTCGGTCATATTGATTCTGGAAAGACTGCGGTAGCAGCGGGTTTGAGTGATATTATATCTACTGCAGGGAATGATGCCCATCCCCAAAGTAAAGAAAGAGGAATTACTATCGATCTTGGTTTCACTAGCCTTATACTTAATGAGTACCTTGTGACATTAGTAGACAGTCCAGGTCATGCTGATCTAATTAAAATAAGTGCATCTTCAGTAGAAATTATCGATTGCGCTCTAATAGTCATTGATATAAACAAAGGTCCTCAGATCCAAACTGGTGAGCATCTTATTATGGTAGAATCTCTTAATATTGAGAATATAATTGTTATTCTTAATAAAATGGATATTTTTAAAGGTGATAAAATAGAAGAAGTAAGAAAAACTAGAAATTTTTTTGGTACTACTTCATTTGGCTCGAATGTACCCATATTTACTGTTTCTGCGATAACTAAAGAAGGATTTGAGGAATTAAAAGAAGGAATGTTAATAATAATTAATAAACTAAATTTAGAAAGAGAAATTGATGGAGATGTAATATTTCCTATTGATCATTATTTTCCAATAAAAGGAATAGGAGCAATTTTAACTGGTACTTTATTAAGTGGTCAATTAAAATTAAAGCAGACATTAGAAATAATACCTATAAAATCTTCAGGAAGAGTTAAAAGCATTCAGATTTTTCGTCAAAACGTAGAATCTGCTAAAGCTGGTGATAGAATTGGTATTAATATAAAAGGAATAGACTTGGGAAAATTATTTCGAGGTTGCTATGCTACAAATAACCCTGATGCTTTCGATTATTGTGATATTGTTGAAGTCAATGTAAACAACCACAAATTATTTAAACCAAAAACTGGTTTTGGAACGCAAGTTCACATCACTATTGGAATGTTAACTATTGCAGGATATTTGTACCCATATTATGAAATGGGTGAAAAAAAAGTGCAAACAACCATTTCAAATAAGGATCGCGGATTTAAAGCAGTAATTATGTTAAATGAAAAAGTTTTAATAAGAAAAAAGAAAAATGGCATTCTTATAAGTCGGTTGGATATGCCTCCTGCAACATTAAGAATTATGGGGTCAGCAGAAATAATAAAAATTCATAATGATCCTCCAATGTTCTTCAAATATAAAATTAAAAAGGGAATTATTAAAAATCCAAACCATACTCAAGGAATTATTTGTACTGGTTTGGCTCAGAGTGCTGTTGGTGCAAGAAAGATTGTAGGCAAAAAACTAGAACCACCTTTCACAAAAGTTTTAAATACCTTTGGTACTAAGGGTTCTATAATTGTAGGAATTGAGGAAAATGATGAAATAGTAAAGAAGGGGGATCCAGTGTATCTCAAAGAGTTAAGAAGTTTTCATCTAAAAAATATTTAAATTTTTGAAAACCATTATAATTATATTAAAGGTTTTAAAAATGGAAAAAGCTAAAGATTCAGAGTTTGAGATTAGTCAACAAATCTTAGATGAATTAATGAGAACATTAGAACAATTAGAAAGTTCCACTGATTTAGAAGGTACTGCCATTGTTTCAAAAACAGGATTAAGAATTGCCAGTTCAGAAACAACTATTGTTGATTCGGATATATATAGTGCAAGCCCCGCAACGTTGATATCTCTTGGGGAGAAAATAAGCCAAGGTTTAAATCAAGGTGAACTGAAAGATGTGGTTATAAAGGGAACTAAAGGATACACTATTATTTTAGTTGGTGATGCTGCAAATGATTTTATGCTTTTTACAAATTGTAAAAAAGGTTATAAACTTGGGTATTATTTCCATAAAATAAGAAAAGCTTTTAGAGAAATGGAACCCGTGTTAAAAAAAGTCGAAACTAAAGAAAGCAATTATTAAAAACTCCTTATATTAAGATTAGAACCAATTTAAACCAAACAGGTTAAAAATAAAAAAAAAGAAGAAAATATGTAATTTTTAACCAAATATCCATCTGATAGTATCTCCATTTTTTAAGTTATATTTGTTTGAAGATACTCCCGCAAAATCCCCATTAATCGAGTAACGCCAATTTCCTTGAATCCCATCTATGTTATCAACAAGAATGCCTAATTCACCATATTCTTTGTAGTCTACTTCGCACCATTTTGCTAAAGCGTCAAAGGCGGTAGTATTATAATTAGTCAATTCAAAATTTTCTTGTGTTTTTATTGTTCCATTACCATAGTCTACAATTAGGGTTAGATCTGTAGCTATTTTTTGTGCTCTGTTAACTTCCCCTACCTCTAAACTAGAGGAAAATACAAAAAAAGACGCAAAACTTGCAGCGGCTATTATTCCGATCAAGAAGTATTTATTTAATTCTTTGATTTTAACATTTACTTTTGATGCCGCGAGTAATGAAACTATTGAAACAAGACCTATGGAAGAGATTAGTATATATGGTAAAGAATCTTGGAGAAAATCAGATGGTTGAATTGTTCCTTCCTCTTCACTTTGCCATGGGGTGTAACCCTCAATAACCATTTCAAGTAAATAACTACTGAAAGAAGTTTCAGTCCATAATAAGATTCCTGTCCTTTTTTCATACAATAGTGAAGTTATTTGCCCACCACCTACTTGTTCAAATGTAAATTTTAAAGTTAATTCAGTTTCTTCAGTTTTAACGATTCCAGGGACAATGCCGCTAGCTTCTTGTAATGCAAGATTTTTTACTCCTGTTAAATTATCGATATTATTAATCTGAAGTCCAGGTTGGAAGTTATTGTAACCAAGTGCGAGTACATAGGCTATTTCACTATTAGATCTATTGCTCAATGTAAAATTTGAGATTAAAATGCCAGAATTGTTCTCAAATATTTCAATATCAAACCAAGCAATTGGATTATCAAAGGCATTATATAAATCGTTAGGATCTTTATCATATAACCCTGTAAAGTTAAACGTTATTTGCCCTCTAGTATTAGTTTTCCATTGGCCTTCAAATGAGTTTTCAGGCCATGGAGTAAGATTATACCAACCAGCTACCCCCCCGAATTGCACAATATCATATTTTAAACTCTTATTATAATCTAGAGTGAAATTTAAAGATTGGATCTCAAGTAGATATCCAAAAATCTTGGTTTTTGCCCATACAAGTATTCCTGTTTCTCTATCATATATCATGTAAGTTTGTTGCCCACCCCCAACTTGTTCAAATCCAATATAGAAGAAATTATAGGTTTCTTCTACTTTAACTTCTCCTAAAATATCAAATAAACCTCCAGGATCTGATTGATTATTTGCTATATTCTTTAATTGAGTTAAATTTTCCTTCGGAATTAAAAATCCCGATTGGAAGGAGTTAAATCCAAGGGCGAGAGCATATGCAACTTCACTATTAGACCTATTGTCTAACGTAAAATTTGTTGTTAAGAACCCTATATTATATTCAAGTATCTCGATATCTAACCAAGGAATTGGATCTCCAAAAATGCTACCCCAATCATTAGGATCTTTATCATGAAAACCAGTAAAATTGATTCTTATTTGTCCTCCAGGGTTTGATTCCCAATTACCTTCATTACCACCAGTAAAATTATACCATCCTGCTGTGCTCCCAAATTGAGTAACATTATATACATACGTACCATTGATGTCAAGGTCTTGATAATATGAAACAGGGATGCTGATGTCAGCATTAACATTCTGAACGGCGTTTTGGAAAAAAATTTGCACAAACATAACTGATGCAATAATATAGATAATTTTTTTAGTGTTTTTCATAATTTTTCTTATAAATTATTATTTATTTGACATAAATGTCGGAAAGAATAGGATAAGTTTCCCATAAAAAACAAAATCACCCCTCATATATTAAGATTTCGGTTGATTCTAAATAGTAAATCCAAAAATTTTTTCTACTAAATATAATATTCAAATGTATATTCAAATGTATAACTCTATATTTCATAAACGGTTCAAAAAATGAAATTAATGGATTATCATTCTCATAACAGACGTTGCGGGCATGCCTTTGGTGAAATTGAAGATTACGTAAAAGTAGCTATCGAAAAAAATCTTACCGAAATTGGAATATCAGATCATTTTCCACTAGGAGCGATATTAGAAGACCCACAATTTAAAGAATTAATCAATAGAGTCTCGATGGAAGTGAATGAGTTCCCAAATTATATTAAAGAAATAAAAAACCTGAAGGAAAAATATAAGAATAAAATAAGGATCCGAATATCTACTGAAATTAATTTTGCTACCCCAGGAAGAGCGCTAATTAGTCAAAAAAAAATACTGGAACCATTTATGAATGATTTTGATTATTTACTTGCCGCCATTCACGAGATAAAATGGCATGACTCCCCAGTTATTATATTGGATCCACGGGAAGGTTCTGAAGCTCTTAAAAAATATGGTTATGAGAAAATAACCTTAGAATATTTAAACAAATTAGGTAAGCTGATAGATACTGATTATTTTGATGTAGTTGCCCACTTTGATAATTATCGTATTTTATTTCGCCCAAATACACCCAATTATTCCGAGAACACATGGTCAAAGCTCTTGGATCTATTAGATAAAATAAAAAATAAGGGAATGGCAATTGAAATTAATACTTCGGGATCTCTTAAAGGAATTGGGAGTCAATTTCCTAGCGATGAAATTGTTAAAGAAATTATTCAACGAGATGTTCCGATGGTGCTAAGTTCTGATGCTCATAGACCAGAAAAGATTGGATATATGTTTGAAGAATTTATAGAGAAAGCAAAGAAATGGGGCTTATCTTCTATATGTACATATGAAAATCGTGAACAGAATTTAGTAAAAATTTAAAATTTTAAGCCACAAGAAGTTGAACTATTATTTTAAAACATAACTTTTGAGTTCATGGTCAATTTCTTTAAGTTTTCCCTTTTCTCTAAGCTCATTTATATGATGTAATATAATATACCACTCCCAACAGAAATGAATCTTCCTAGCATCTGGAGGTAGGCGCTTCAGATGATTTTCTGGGTAATAAATCCCTTTGAGGGTGATTTCTTTTAGGCTTTTTGGTTTTTTTGAATCAAACATTTTTAGAACTCTACCTTCATTAATTTCAATTCTCTTTAGAGCATTTTTGAAAATCTGAAGTTGTTTCGTTAAATAACTTTTACCATGCCCGCTTGCAAGAACCATATCATCGCTTAAATATATGTCTTCGATTTTCTTAATAGAATCCCTATATTCTTTCAAACTACAATGCTTTAATCCATACCATGGGCCTGATTTTTCTATTCCTAGATCAGAAACAAATAAAACTGGGTTTCTACTTTTAGTTTTATCTCGTATTAAATATGCTGTATGGCCTGGGGAATGACCTGGCATATGAAACGTTTCTAAACTGATTTTTCCGTAGTTAAAAGTTTCACCAGGTTTAAACGCATTACTATGTTTTAAATTTTTGAAATTCAATTTAAAGTAAATGAGATTTCTGAAGATATTATCAACTCCACAATCAACCATCCCATTTTCTTTCAAGAAAATATTCATATCTTTTAAATATCTATCTTCTGGAATAGGGCAATAAATTGGTATGCCAAGATCTTCAAAATAATGGAGATTGCTTACATGATCTAAATGTGTGTGTGAAGAATAATAAGCACAGAAACCATTGCTCAAACTGTCATTTAAGGTTTGAATTTCACCATAATTGAAATTACAATCAATTAAAATGTTCTCTGAATTTTCACTGTTTTTAATCAGGATACCATTACTGATAAAAGAATCCGATCTTAATAGAAATATTCCCTTCTCGAGTTTCTCATAGGTTAACATCTAATGAATTTAATAAAATGCTACTCTAAATTTAATTTTAATCATTTAGTAGATAGTAGTAAATAGTACAGTAATCTTAGCATTAACCTAAAATAGTTAACTTAGTTTTCGCACCTATTGAGCACATTTTATTTGGTGCAGGTTTAGGATTTTTTGTTGATGAATACTGGTTACTCTTAACATTTGATGATCAATCCCCAATTTATTTCGGTCAAGAATCTCAAATTATCTCAATGGTTATTGGAATAATAACCTCTATAATTTATTTAGTTATAACCATAGGAGTCTACTTTTTGACGAAAGAAGAACGAAAAGTTTGGGAAGAATTATATGAAGCAGTTAAATCAGGCAAAATAAACATTGACATATGAATTTTTTTCTTTTTTTAACCAAATCTTATAATTTAAGGCAATGTCTTATTTTTGATTTTTTCTTTTAATACTTCAAATGCATTTACCCAAGCTTCTTGAAACCAATTTCGCGCTTCTTGCCATTCAGGAGCCTTTCTCCAACCTGTATGGAATAAATGAATAGTAGTTTTATTTGAATTATTATTTTCTTGAGAGAAACAAGCAATTACGTGTGTGAGAGGATCAGCAAAATTCATGAAAGCCTCATACTGTGTGGGTCCTTTCCATGAAAAACAGAGAAATTTATTTTTCTCTATTCCTGTAATTTTACAACCAATCGTACTATCGTGCTCTCGATTTTCAGGAACCCAGAATAATTCAAATTTCCCCCCAACTTTTGGTTCTACTTCAGCCTTTTCTGTTAACCAACTCTCTAATAATCTGTTTTGCGTAAACATGTCAAAGGCAGTGTTTATATCACAATTTATCTCTACTTGTAATTGAATTATATTTTCCATAGCAATTCATAAATCTCTAATTATTAATATATAAAACATTTTAGGCAATAATAAAATATTATGTTTAAATGTTTCTGATGATTCTTTATATTTCTGTCACAAAGAATAGGTGATGTTTCCTATAAATTTTTAAATAGTGTAAAATTATTCTCTTTAAGCTATAAAGTAATAACTTGCCGAGAGAAATTCTGTGGAAAATTTAGAACCAGACTCTATAAATCCAGATAAACAACCACTTAAGACAGCAAGATCAGAACAGGAGATTAGAAATACTTCAGTTTGGTTAGAAAGAAGATCATTCCGAATTGCATTAGTCAGTACTTTTACGGCATTAAGTGTGGTTCTAGGATATGCATTAGTATTTATACCTAATGTTGAATTATTTACTCTTACAATATTTTTATCAGGTTTTATCTTAGGGAAAAGAGATGGGATGATTGTAGGATTCCTAAGTTCAATTATCTTTACATTCTTTAATCCTCTTGGTGCTTCTCCTTTACCCCTTTTAGCTTTCCAATTAATGTATTATACATCAGTAGGATTATTAGGAGCAGTAGTCCATCAATTACTTAGAAATAAGACTTTCTTTACACCAGATGAAGATCTATATAAAATTTCTTTAATGGTTATTTTTGGAATTACTGGGGGAATGATCACAACGTTTTTTCAAATTTTTTCCACGATGGTTGATGCTATATCGTTTTATGGCACAGTTGATCGCTTTTTACCAATATTTATAACTGGTATTCCTTTTACTATAACACATCTTATAGGGAATACACTCGGGTTTATCTTTATATTGCCAGGATTGATCCAACTAATATATAAGATGCTTTATTAATTATATCTAAAAAATCGGAATTTTCTTTACTTATACATCTCCATAGATTTTATATTGAAAATTTAAAAGAATAGATAATAAGAATCTCTCGAAAGAGCTTGAAAAACTTTTAATTTATATTTTAATAAAATATGTATTTTAATGAGGATGGCAGATAAAGAATTTGTCGTTAATAAGTTAATCTCTCTCAGATTAGAGGACGGAGACACTAATATTTATATCAATAATAAGCTTTTCAGGCAGTGTAAAAGCTTGACATTAAATATACCCCTTGAAGAAGCTGAAAGCTTTAATGGTATTGAATCAATTGAGGAAGTAATAGAAAAATTAAAATTAACAGAAAAAACTGGTTGGGATGATGTCGAAAATGGTATATCCCCAGAAGATGAATTCTTTGGGCATTGCTCGAATATTCAAGCATGGTATGAAAGTGGCTACGATTCACGAATTTTGCACTATAGTCTATCATTTAGCTTACTTCAGGAATTAGCAAAACATGACCTATATGCAAAAATTATTTTAAAAGAAGAAATTGCTAAAAGATTGGGAAGTGGTTACGAAAGTGTGGTTAATTACCTCTATGAATCCCGCCTTACATCGCTACTATCTCACGGTGAACTTATAGATGCATTATTAGAGCCAAGAGAGGCGGAAATTCTACGCGAATTAGAATTCATACTAAGAAAGCCTGTCTATATTATAATTAACGATGAAAAACCTCCCAATTACACAAGAAGCAGTAATTTTTTTCATGTGGAAAATAAGCGTGTCGTAAGCCTACGCTTAGGTATTCCTGATTTAGACATAATACCAGAGGTGATGTGTAAATTTAAACATCTTACCGATTTGTTTTTCTATAACCTTGGTACCATTAAATTCTTACCGGAATTATTAAAACATCTCTTTATTTGGGAAGACAGCGATTTTAATAAAAAAACAAGATTTTAAAAAAAAATTAAAGTAGAAGGAAGCATCATAACAATAATAATTATTAAACAAATTATTATCCATTTATTCCTTTTTCTCCGATCTTGACTATCATCACCTAAATCATCTTCACTTTGATTTTTGTTAGGATTAGCTTCCATTTTTTTATCTTCTTTAGAAATTTAAACCGATAAATAATATTTAAAAGAAACAGTAGGTTTGATACCTTATTTAGTGTTTGAGATTAAAGTTATCTTTCCCCCAGCAGCCTCAATTTTCTCAATGGCTCTTTTTGAGGCTTTGTTCACGGATATATTAATCGTTCTATTGATTTCTCCGTTCCCCAAAAGTTTTTGAATATTAAACTCATTCAAATTAATGCTGTAAGAGTTACCTGATTTTGTTGCTTTTTTATCCAGAACGAAATTATCAATTTTTAGATCAAGATCTTTTACATTCATGGTATTTACTTGATAGATTCGGTTGATATCTTGAGGTCTTTTAAAACCTTTTTTTCCCATATCCCAATCAGGATCCGGAAAACCTAATTCTTTTTGTTTAAGATAATAACTTTTCTTACTCTTTTTCCATTGAGTAGTTTTTCCTCTCCCCGCACGCTGCCCTGTTTTCCTATGCTGACCTACTACACCATACCCATGGGTTCTACTACCTCTCATTTTGAGTACTTTTCTTGGAAATTTTCTCATTTATGATTCACCTTCTTACTATACCATTTTAGGGATTATCTGATTGATATAAGCACCGACATAACCTAAAATTCCTCCTTCACCATAATGTCTTTTTATCGTTCCTCTATGTCCTTTTCTAGGAGGATGCAAGCGGAATACAGGTTTAATTTTATTTAAATCTTTTTCTCGTAATTGTATTTCTCCATTAAGTAATGCCTTTGAAAGTTCTTTAAAAGTTTTATATTCGGTTAAAAGCCTTAAAGATTCCTTTGTAAGTGCTTTATTTCCTTCTATTTTTCCTCTAACTCTTAAAAGTCTTACTAAAGTCTTGTCATCAATCTCTCCATAAGAGATATAGTCTTTACATTTCACAAGCATTCCTTTAAAGCTTTTTGTACCCCAAATAAGGACTCCATGATTTACCTTATGCATTCTAAGCATTTTAAGAGTATCAAGAATTGTCCCTCTCATACCTGGTGCTCCTCTTAGGCGAATTGCGAAATAAAGCTTGGGAACATATTCAGTTTCTTTTGACTTGATATTCTTTTTTACCATCGTCATGTATACACCACTTTGTTTCTTATAGATTAAAATTATATTTATGCGCATTTTTTAAGGCATCAAAAGTCGCCTTTACAAGGTTTTCACTAGTTCTTGTATCACCAAAGGTCTTACTCCAAATATCTTCAATTCCGCATAATCTTAACACGTCTTTAACTTTATCAGCACAAGCTAGGCCTACACCAGCAGGAGCGGGTATAAGTCTGATACGTACTGAACCACATTTACCTTTAACTTTAAAGGGGATACTATGGGTGCCACCACATCCGCATTCTTTGCTTCCACAACCCCTGAAAACGGGAACTACAGAGAGTTTCGCCTTATCTATTGCTTTTCTTATAGCGGGACCAACCTCTCTCGACTTAGCTGAGCCGGTTCCTATAAATCCATCGGTTCCAACAAGCACAACCGCTTTGAATTTACTACGCTGCCCGCTAGCAGTCATCAACTGTACCATTTTGATCGTAACTACTGTTTCTTTTAGCTGTGGTAAAAGAACATTCATTATTTCTTTTTCCTTCACTATTAAATTATTTTGGAAAATCTTATCCAAAGTAATTAGTCCTTGCTGAACTAATTCTCCAAGCTTGGTTTTTGGGACCCATTGCTCATCCATATCTCGTAAACGACTCATTCTTATCCCTTATTTTAAGCCTCATTTTCTATTTTTTTTAATGAATCTGAAAAAATTTTACTAATTTTCATCGGATCTACATTTTTAACTTTCAAATATCCCGAAAATACTTGTTCATATTTTTCTGGATCTTCTGATTTTAAATTTGTAGCATAACTTTCGATATGATTACCTTTTATTCTCTCTTCCAAGCCCTTTGGAAAGAATTCCTCATTATAAGGAATTTGAATACCAGCATCTACAACACCTTTACACGTAGCCAGCACGCGATTTTTATTATAGATCATACCCAGATCAAATATAGCTTCTTGAATATTGTTTTTCTTTGCTCGTAATCCTGCCAGGTAACCTGTCAAATAAGATGCAGGAATATTTCCAGTATTAGCAATCCATCCATATTTTAAAGCAAGTTCTTTTGAAAATGCAGAGATCAGAACTTTATCACCACCTAACTTAGATTGAACAATTTGAACTCTCATATGATTATTGGAGCTTCTTATCACAACTCTCAATTTTCTCGATTTCAATAGTTTTAATCTTTTATGATAATCAGTTTTCCCTTCAAATCTTCTTCGAAATGGTCTTCTGTATCTTGGACCTCTTGCCATATTTTACCTGCCTCTTTTTATTAAATCTTTTTCTTTAATATGACGATTTAATTGAGCAACACTAGCGAACATTCCGCCTTTTGCATTTTTATACAATTTTCGATAATTAGCGGTTGTGATCAATTTTCTATCTCTTAATTTTTTCAATTCTCTTCTTTGTGGACGAATTCGCCTTATCCATGCTCTTTTTTTTGGAGTTCTAGCGTGTTTTGTTCCTTTTCTTTTTCCAAAACCTCTCGCTCTTCCTTTTTTCTTTCTCTCATGGCGAATATTTTTTCTACGCTTTGAATTTCCTTTTTTATATTTTTTTTGAATTACTCCTTGTTTTATCAAATTCCGAATATCTTCACGTGTTATCGCAAGTGAAATATCTTCAATTAAAAAAGGATCAAAATAAACTCTATTCTCTCCACACTTGAGAATCTCAGCAGCCATCCTTTTCTGTGGTGTTAAATTCATCTTTATATACCTCTAATCTATTCTTCTTTCTCCATTTCTAGAGAATCTTCTAATTCATCATCTTCAAAATCAGCGATAGGAGCTTCTGCCATTTCTTCTAACATTTCAATTTCTCTTCGGGAAATTCCAAGATTTAATATTTTAAATCCTCTCTTTTGACAATAATCTGTTAAAACTATACGTTTTCTTGCACCCAATTTTCCTGAAATTTTAACAACGTGCCTTTTCTTGCTTAAATTTTGTAAATCCTTTGGTGTAGTAATTCTTACTTCTATATACCCAGAGGGATGTAATCCTCTCACTTTTTTTGGTCCTCTATACCCAATTGTTGGAGACTTAACACCTAGTTTTTTTTTCTTCCTTGTTTTTGAGTCAATACCTCTGGCTTTTCTCCAGGAATCTTTTACTCTCTTATACCTCCAAGATTCAACTCTTCTGAAAGAAGGTCTGTTCTTATTAATCTTTTTTCTTAGTTCCATCAATCTTTTATCTTGCACCATGATATTTTCCCTATTTTATTCAATTTCCCAGATAACTTCTTGTCCTACTTGTTTTTTAAATAAATAGACACCATCTTGGAAAACCCTTGGGTCTTTTTTTCTTATTCGACAAGCTGTTTTAACATTTGCGGCAGTTTGGCCAA
This sequence comes from uncultured archaeon, assembly GCA_964486045.1. Taxonomy (GTDB): domain Archaea; phylum Asgardarchaeota; class Lokiarchaeia; order Sigyniarchaeales; family SOKP01; genus Loki-b32. The sequence goes on along the minus strand of CAZALK010000015.1, from coordinate 121,749 downwards.
GAGCTTCTTTATCTGGTCCGATAAAATAGACATCCTCTCCTTTTATTTCCACTTTTACATTATCTGGATATTTTGCGACTCGAGGAGCTCTTTCTCCTAAAAAATTTTCAACGTAAATATATTGTTTTTTTTCATCAACTCTTACGCTACATGGGAAATGAGAATAAGCAATCTTTGAAACATATTGATAATTTGTCTGAACTCCAATGATCAGATTGTTTACAATACTTACAATAGTTTTTATTAATGCTAAAGTGCCACTTTTCGGGAAATTAGTTGAGAAATTAACTCTTTTATCTTTAATTGCAACTTTTATTCCCCTTATATGAGAAAAATCTTTTGTGATATCGCCGTTTTGTCCTTTAACCCTTATATGATGCCCACCTTCTAAAGAAACTTTAACACCATCAGGAATCTCCAGTTCTTCTTTAAAGAATGCTATCTTTACCATCTTTTAGTTACCTCATGTAGGGATTAGTAGATATAACACAATGCATGTCCTCCAATGTGTTTTTCTTCTGACTCTTTCATAGTCATTATACCTTCATTTGTAGTTAATACTATTAGACCTAAACCAGGAGCGGGCAATAATCTTCTTTCTAGAGTGTCAAATTGATTAGTTCTATAATTCAACCTTAATAAACCGGCACATTCATTAATTCTACCTAGTAAGGCAATTTTGAATTTTCCTTGACGTCCATCATCGTATCTTTCAAACTCTCCAATGTAGGCATGTTTTTGAAAGATTCGAAGAATTTGCTGAATAACTTTAGAAGCTGGGGTTATCACAACTTCTTTCTTACGAGCTCCTTCTGCATTTTTAAGTGCACAACATGCATCTGCTAAGGTATTTACCATTTTCTATCACTTTTAACTATAAACACAAGTTTTATTCAAATCTCTTGAATCCTATGTCTTTTCCAATCTCGTAGAAGCATCTACGGCAAATATATAACCCATAACGTCGAATTATTCCCCTATGTGTTTGACAACGCCTACATTTTCTCTGTCCTTTACCGTAACGCTTTCCTTGTGGTATTTTTTTCACCTAAAATCATTAAATATATTCTAAATCCAAATTTTTGACAATATCAACTCCAAAATTTTGCTGTAAAAAATATTGGGCTTCCATACGTGATACATAATGATGTTTTGAAATCCTTGACCTTGCTTTTCTTCTAAATTTCACCTTCATCCCAGGTCTAGTTATTCTTCCACACACATCCAAGCCCCATAATCCGATGCTTGCTTCATATTCAGTTTGTGGGATTTTAATATGTTCATCGATACCAAAAGCAAAATTCCCAAAATTATCAAAACTTTTTCTCAAAATTTTGTTATTGTTAACAATCAATAATCGTTTTAACAACCTTTCTGCTTTATTACCTCGAATTGTGATTTTACAGCCGATTGGGCGCCCTTTTCTTAGATTGAACTCTTTTACATTTACCTTCGACAGTGTTTTAATAGGACCTTGCCCTGTAATTTGTTGTAAAACCCCTACTGCTTTTTCTAATTCTTCTCCACCGCCTCCGACCCCTATATTTAATACAATCTTCTCTAAAAAGGGTTTTTTCATTGGATTTTTCCACTTTTCATCAAAATCTTTCGATTGAGCGCTTGATGTTTTCTTTTTGGTTTTGGCTGACATTTTATTCCTTAATTAGGTTATTAATTTTCAATCTTTGGTAATTTAATTTCTGATTGTTCTTCTCCAATAATAAAAGTATAGTCGTATAAAGTCTCTGTATGATCCCCATTATGCTGAATAGAGACCGTACTTGCTTTAGGACCAAATCTTTTTAGAATTGTTATAATTTTCCCTACTTGCCCAATATTTTTCCCAGAAATGATAATTGCTAACTTATTCTCGTTAAATTTCAATACTTTTAATATTTCCTGTTCTGGGATTGAAATTTTCAAGACATCCATATGTTTGTAAATATCTTCCTTTGGGCTTCTTGGGTCATTCACTAAAACTAAAATATTTCTTCCATCATGAAGATTTAGTTGAATATTACCACCTTTTATACTAGTTTTGTTATTTATCCTGCATAATTTAAAAGAACTCTCTTCCTTTGAAATTTCATGCAAGATTAACCCATGATGAGAATCGGGTAATATTCGATAATATTTATTCATTTTTTCAATTGAGAGTACATCCATCAATCCGATTGGATAACCTGTGTCTCTCACTACCTTTCCATCGACCTTCATATATCCTAATCCAATTAGTTTTTTTGCTTCTCTATGGTCACCCACAATTTTGAGAAGATCTCTAACAATATGGAGTAAGGGTAAACATAATTTATTTGGATGAGGACCAGCTGATGGTTTAACGAAAAACTTTCCATGCTTCCTTTTAATCTGTAAAAAAGCCGGAGTATTAAGTCTTTTAAGTGATTTTTGGCCGCCATGTCTTGTCATGATTTATTTTTCCTCCTCCATTTCCTTCTTTGGGCCTTTTAATTCTTCATCATAAAAACCATACAAAGCTTTTCTTTCAATAATTTTGGCTCGCCAGGGATCCATTTTTTTTTCTTTAGTAAACTTTGTAATAATTAAGTTCGAGATATGTATAGCAGGATGGAATTGGGTCCCATCAGTTTTCTCGAATTGGGCCTCCTTTATCTTACATCTTAAATTCTTCGTAACCTCTAATACTTCCCCTTCAAAGTCCTTATACTCCCCTTTTGTTATTCGAACATTGTCACCTACTCTAATGGGAAGCTTTTTTATTCCATACTCATCACGAACGAAATCAGCTACCCTTGTAGTGAACAATTTTGATCTTTGGTGATTCCCATAATTAAATAGCGCTTTTCTTTGCTTACGAGGCTGTCTGCTCTTTATTTTCATTTTCTACTCCTCTTTTTTGAACATTAAATTATTACTGATGATATTGATGCCAACCTAGGAAATAATTCTGCTGCTTCTCGAGCAATGGGCCCTCTCACTTCAGTTCCTTTAGGATCTCCTTCTTTAGTTATCAAAACCCCTGCATTATCCTCAAAACTTAATCGTGTGCCATCTATTCGTCGAATAATCATCTTCTGTCTAACTATTACTGCTTTCATAATATTTCCACGCATTTCCGGCTTTCCTTTTTTGATCGTGACCGTGCAAATACTCCCAACCGTGGCTTTAGGCAACCTCCGAAGCCTGGTATTGAAATGATCTACATTAATTATTTGGGCTATTTTTGCTCCGGAGTTATCTGCTATCTTAATTTTTGAGCCGTTACATAATCCATAACTAGTTCTACGTCTTATAACTCCTTTCTGACCCATTTTACGCCTTGTTCCCATTTAAACTCCTCCTGTTGATATTTTACCTAACACAATAAAAGCCTTTGTCTTCGAAATTTTTCGAGATTCTCCAACTTTTATAAGATCTCCGATAGCAACCTCATGGACCAAACATTCTGGTAAGTGACATGCAAGTCTTGTATTGCGACGTTCATATCTTTGATATTTTTTAATAAATCTAACATAATCTCTCCTAATTATGACTGAATTTTTAGATTTCTTACTTACAACGACACCTTGTGTAACTTTTCCTCTTATTCTTGTATTCCCATGAAAAGGACAAGATTGATCATTACAATCTTCAGCTTTTAGTTTAGGTGGAATCACACCAGGGATCCCGATATTTCTACTCATCTCTTAAACCATCTCCTTTTTTTTAAACTTCTCAACCTATTCACAGGAAGTCCCACAATCTTGTTACCCTGGACTTCGACACAAAGATCTTCTTCCCTATTCTTGAAATCTATAATTTTAAATCGAAATATGTAATCTTTTTTAATATATTTTTTAACTTTATTGTCTTTCTCCGAAATTAGCATATTTCGTGTTTCATCAATAACTACACCAATATAAGAGAATTTACTATTATTCTTTTTAGATTTAAGTTTGATATAAGCTTGAACTCCAACTAAATCATGATATATTAGAAATTTAGAATTAATCATCGTCTTTCCTCATTCATTACAGTTAATATTCTTGCGATTTGCTTTCTCAATATTTTAGCTTTACCTGGGTTATCAGAAAGCCCCCCACCAGTTTGATTAGAATAAAGCATCATTTTTTCCTCGCGTAAATTCAATAAAGCTCTCTCTCTTTCTCTCTCATCCATTTCTCGTATTTTCTTAGCAGTTAGTGTATTTCCCATAAACTATCACATCTTTTAACTAAATTTATGTTTTTTCTGAGTCGCCTTCTTCGGTTTCTTTTTGGGGAGCTAAAGAAATCTCAGATATAGCTTCTTCGTCAACTTCATCAATAATTTGTTTACTTTCATCGGATAGTAGTACCTCTTCTTCCTCAATAGCATACTCTGCTTTGGTTTTTGCTATTTTTGCTTCTGCTTCTGCTTGAGCCTTAGAAAGAAGATCTCCCATTATTTTTACTTCATCTCCTATCTTGACACCAGTATGTTGGATTTTTACTACAATCCCTAGTACCCCTGATTTTTGAATACATTGCGCCACACCTTTATCTATACCTTCTTGCGAAAGATAGCCACTCTTTGTCATTGTACCGGCTCGAAAGATTTGAACCCTTGCACGTTGTGAAGTTACCTTACCACTAACCCTAATTTCAGCACCGGTTGCGCCTCCAGATTCCATAATTTTTCTAAGGATGTAATAACCTGCTCGACGATAATGGCGCCCTCTGTCAAGTGAGTAAGCTAATCGTTCAGCCATTATTTGTGCGTTAAGGTCTGGGTTAGAAACCTCCTCCACTTCAATCTGTGGCATTTCTAGATCAAATTTTTCTTGGAGCACGTCCGTAATCTCTTGGATGCGCTTTCCACCCTTTCCAATTACAAGACCTGGTCTACTAGTTCTTAATGTAATGCGGACCCCCAAAGGCGTTTTTTGAACATCCACTCCTGCAAATCCTGCCCTTACTAATTCAGATCGCAAATATTCATTGATCTGCATCAATTTGATTCCCTGCTCAATGAAATTTTTGACTAGAGGGATTGGTAACACCGCTGCGGAGCATTTGTTTTTTTATACATCATAATTTTTACAATCATATTTTTTAGCGTGATAAATTTTAAAAGGACTTATAAAATTTTAAGTTTATTAAAAAGAGTTATAATTCCTTTTGAATTTGAAGGAAAACCAAAGATTTATATGAGAGAAAAAAAATGATAAGAATAAAATGACTCGATTTAAATCTAGCTCTATAGTTTACCTTAGTTCAACATTTAAATAAAAATGGGAAAGGAAAATTTAAGAAACTTTGAATTCATCAAGGTAATCTAAATAACTCTCCGCTAGATATTGGAGATCAAAACGATTTACTTTGACTTTTGAATTGGATTTAGCTTGATTATGTTCTCGAATCACTCTCCCATGAGAGAGCATTAAATTCAGAAATTCTCTATATTGATTAACGTCATTAAAACCTAGTTTTTTGTATAACTCCTCAAAAGAGCTTATAATAGAATGGCTACATTCTCGAATTAAAAGATGGATGAACTTAAATATTGCCTGAGGTAAATTATGCTCTTTTAAATCTTTTAAAACAGGGATTAATACATCTCGTTTGAACACCCCTCCAAAATAAGATTGCTCAATGTCTATTATAAAAGGCACCATGGTTAATCACTTAGAACTTACTACACTTTAAAAATAAAACGACTCTAACAGAGTATTGACTTTTATAAGTTATTAATATATGTGTCACGTATGTTGATCCCTAAATAATTTGTCTTTAGAAACTCATATAATTCCTTTCTTGTCTTTCCCCATTTTATTCTAATGAACGCCCTTACTCTCTTCCGAGCATTGTCTAGTTCTTGATTAGTCGAGTCTTCTGTTGTCAAACCGATCTTTCTTGCAATTCTAACTTCACCTAAACCTTCTAAAACTAGAAGTTCTATAAGACCAATGGTGTTCTTGTCAGCTCTATCACCAATTTCAAAACCTAAATCTTGTAAATATGCGATATACGGATTGACAAAAAAATCTAAGCGAAGTTGGTCATAAGTTTTTCCCCATAAATCTTTGCAATATTTATTAATTAATGAATCCTGCCAATCAAATTTGTCAACAAAGAAAATTCCACTATCAATAATTGCTTGAAAAGCTTGATCACGATCTAAACCCATTTTAAGAGATCTTTCCAAAACAGGTTTAATTAGTATTGTCCGAACTTCTATCAATTTTCTGGTATCATAATATTTTTCAAACAAGTTCTCAAGGGTTTCATATGTATTTATATGATATTTCTCCATTAATTCTCGAACTTCTAAACCTTTTAATATTTCTTTTGTTAAATCGTATTTAGGGATTTTTTCAGAAGTATCTTCCATTAAGTCACCAACGATAGGGTTATAATATTAGAAATGACCTTAATAACGACATTAAAAATAATCTTTTAGGAAACGATGGAAATGTTATCTTGAAATAGTTGATGATTAGGTTTATTAACTTGGGAATTCATAGATAACAATTTCTACATGGGTGAGAGTTCTATATTTTGCGGTTGACCTACCACGTGCGCGTTCAATATATCTTTTGACAATTCTCCCCCTATGCGCGGCAGCATGAATAATGCGACACATTTCAATATCCAATCCTTTATATTCTCCGTTTGATTCTACCGCTGAAAGAACTTCATATATTCTGGCAGCTGATTTTTGAGGATATCTTCCAGCATACCATTTAAACTGCTTCAAATCTTTCCGGTGAGCAAGTTTTTTCTTATGACGTCTAAAAGGTACGGATTGTTTTAGTTGAATAACTTTTTCAAGAAATTCTTTGGCTTGTTCAACTCGCATTCCCTTTATAACAGCACAAATCTCTCTCGCATGCTTGGGTTTAATCCTTAGATCCCTCCCAGATGCTTTTGCAAGTCTTTCTGTATTAAATTTTTGTTCTATGAATGAATAACCCCAGTTCGGCACAAATTTTCATCTCATTTTTTCATTTATTTTACTTTAATGGAACATATTTTGAACTTCTAGTGGCTCCTATTCCTGGTGAACCGTGAGAAATGCGTTTTCGCGTTAATGAAAACTCCCCGAGATAATGACCAATCATCTCAGGTTTTATATCAACGACAACAAAAGTTTTTCCATTGTAAACTCCAATTTTAAGTCCTACCATCTCGGGGAAACAAATCATATCACGCACATGTGTTCGTGTTAGCAGATCCTTTCCACGCTTTTTAGCACGGTAAGCCCTCCTTAGACGTTCAAGCAATTTCTTCTGTCTTGGTGGTAGTCCTCTCTTTAAGGACCTTCTTGCTCTTGCGGGTAGCAATTGAATAAATTGATCCATATTCATTTTCTTGAGATCCTCAAGAGTATATCCTCTGTAATGAAATTTTAATCTATCTAGCTCTTTTTTTGTATCTAACTCCTCTTCTTTGGAGGAATCCTCTTCTGAATCTAATTTAATATCTGTTTTTTCCGTTTTCTCTGAAGTTAATTCTTTTTTTGAATCACCAGTAGATGTTTCTTCTACTTTTTCTGGTTTTTCTTCCTTTAATTGTTCATCCGGAGCCATTTTTTAACCAATCTGCTTAGTTCTTTAGTATTATTCAGTTAATTTTTTCTGATATAAATTCATACGGTAAGCATTTTAGTGTTGCCCTAAATTTTAACTTTTAGTTTAAGTAGGTGAAAATCATAAAACTTATAAGTCTTAAATGTTGTTCCACACAGAATCTTAAATTCGCAAATTAGGGCAAGCATCTTGATTAGTTTGTTCAAACCGTAAAAAAAATTAGTGATATTGATTTGGGTTAAAAATGCGTGTTATGTCACTTTCATCAAATTTCCCTTCCCATTTTTCTTTTATCACTACAAATTTACCAATTTCTTTATTAGGGTTGATAACAGAATGGAAAGAATTCATTGGGTGATTAAATTCAGTCCCATTTTTTACAAAATAATGCACTTTATTTCCACTAATTATTATAGGATTTCCTTCTAAAATTTCCCAAAACTCGCTTCTATATTTGTGAGTTTGGATAGATATTCCAAATTCTGGACGAATAAAAATCAAATTATAATCAGAATAAGTAAATTTGAAGCTATACCACTTTGGAAGTGTATCAATATAATTTTTAGGGATCTGGTGTTTATCTACAAATAATTCTGGTGTAAGATTGATTTTTTTTGAATTTTCAAATTTATATGGATCATAGATTAACTTATGTCGAGAAATATCTTGATTGTATTGTATTTCAATTGAGCTATCACCATTATTTATTACCATATAGTAGTTTTCTGGTCTTATTGTTGAAACTTGGTTAGGAATTTCTTCAATTAAAAAAGAAGTGCCGTTTAAAATGAAAACATTTTGAAATTTGTTAAATTTAATTGTCATTGATAGTACACTCGAATTGTTCTTCCTTAGTAATGTGCTTCTTTTAGAAGAAACCATCTCTTTAATCAAATCAAGATCTCCCTTAAATTCTATAATATATTTAATTCTTTTATTTTCTCTTTAATTTCATTTAAATAAGGCATTGAATTTTGAGCTCCCTTCCTTGTAACAGCAATGGAAGCAGCTATCGTAGCATATTTCACGGCGTTTACAATTTTCTCACCTCTACTCAAGAAACTTGCAAATACTCCAATAAAGCAATCTCCTGCTCCAACAGTATCAATAGCATTAATCATTGGTGTGGGCACTTCAACAACTTTATCTTCTGGACCTAAATATATAATACTTCCCCGACTACCTAAGGTAGTTATTACACATTTAATTCCCAACTTAGTTAGAATTTTTGATGCCTTCACAATATTTTGCTTTCTTCCTTCTTTTAACTCATTTTTTGTTAAATAGGAGTATAACTGATAGATTTCTCCTTCATTAGGGATTAAAATATCTACTTTTTTTAGAATTTCAAGAGGTATTGGCTTTAACGGAGTAGGATTAAGAATTTTAATAACATTACCTGTTGCCGCTATGTTAAATATTTCTTTAATTGTTTTCATAGGAATCTCCATTTGGACAATTAAACAGTAGGAATTTTTTATAATTTCAGCATTAGACTTTATTTCTTCTACAGATAATTTAAAATTTGCCCCAGGAGCTACAGTTATCTTATTTTCCCCTTTTTTATTAATCAATATGAAAGCAACACCACTTTTTTCATTAGCATCTCTAATTACATAACTAGTATTTATCCCTTCTTTAGTTAAGCTAGAAACCATCTGATCTCCAAAAGAATCCTCTCCGATTTTTCCGATAAACACAGTTTTTACTCCTGATCTCACAGCTGCAACTGACTGATTTGCACCCTTACCCCCTAAAAATTGTTTATATATCCCTCCAGTAATAGTTTCACCGATATCTGGAAACCGCTCAGAATAGATATTTAGATCCATATTACTAGAACCAATTATTATTACATAAGAAGGTTTTTTATTCATAACTTAAACACATAATTAGGATTCAATTGTGAAATATTATAATTCTATATGGTTTATATGTGGATGATCTACATATTTTATTTACGATCATATAATATTTGATCGAATGGTTTTAATTAAATCACTTTTTAAAAATAATATAAGCAAATAACAATTTTAACTAAAATCATCAAATATAATAAGAAAGCAGTTTTCAAAGGTTTTAAATATGGCTAAAGATAAAGTTATTGGCGCCCTTGTTATTATAATTGGGATTGCAATAGCAGTGATTTACACAATGGGTTCAATTCTCGATCTACTCTTCGATACCATATGGGCTAATCCTAGTTGGGATTCCTGGTCAAGGATATTTGGTATTGATTGGCTCGATTGGAAGCTTTTCACCGTCCTCCCGATCTGGCTTTTGGTGGTTCTTATATCCATTATCGCCATTTGGATTGGTTACAGCATGTTAACTACCCCAGCTCCAGTTCCCTTAGAGGAGCTTGAAGAAGAGTTAGCTGCCGAGGAAGAGGCTGAATAAATAAAAATTTTAATTCTTATTTTTTTTATTTGAAATTTAATCCACTAAACAATTCAATTTTCTCTAGGCAAAATAAAAGTTATTACAGCAGATCCTTGAGATGTAACCCGTTTTTCTTGGGTTTCACTCACCACGCTTATTTCAATTAAATTCTCACCATTTTCTTGATATTTTTTCACGATTTTACCCTTGAAAGTGAGAATATCATTTTCATTAACGACATCTGAAAACCGGATTTTAAAATTTCTCATAATCCCACCCTTAGCCCAATTTAGAATATAAGAAGAAATCATACCTGCCTGAAGCATTCCATGTGCAATACATCCGTTTAAACCAGTTTCTTTAGCAAAAGATTTATCATAATGTAACAAATTATAGTCACCTGAAGCTGAAGCATAGTCAACTAATTGTACTCGTGTAATTGGGTTAGTTTTCCCTTCAGGGAGCTCCAACCCTTCTGTTAACTCTTTAAAATCTAATTTTTTGACAGACAAATTATTTTCTCGATTCTTTTTTTAATAAATAAACTTTAATGGAAAACGATTAGAGTGATAATAGCATCAAAAACCTTTTCATCTGTATCCTTATTTTTACCACTATATACGGCTGTTAATATATCCATTTTCCCTCGATTACCTTCCTTTTCAACAATATTTTCTACTTTAGTTTGATATACTAATGTATCTCCAGCAAAAGATTGAGAATAATATCTAAATTCTCTTCCACCGTCTAACAGCTTTTTAAAATCGATACCTAAGGTCGCATAAAAATTTTTCTCTCCAGAATATGTCATTTTAGTATAAAATGTTGGAGGAACAGGGATGTCTTTAAATCCCTGGTTTTTAGCTTCATTTAAATCATAATATATTGGGTTAAAATCTCGTATTGCATTCGCAAATTGAGTTAGTTTCCATCTGCTTAATACCATTTCACTAGGGGCAAATTCATAACTAATAAATTTTCGGTCAAGCATAATACAGTTTAATTTATTCAACTTTTTTATTTAAATATTTAAATTTAAGTGGGGAATTGTTAATTCAGTTTCTTTTTTCAGGTGGATCGATCTTTATTTTCAATTAGAGCATGTCATACTTATTTTTTCAATATTTAGTTTAAAGGTTTATATGGATACTATTATTTAATAAAAACGAAGCTGTAATTTTTATATAATTTGGAATATTTGAAAAATTATCTATTATCGAAATTTTGTCGGTTAAGAAAAGAAAAAAGTGACTATTAATCATGAGTTTTGAAATAAAAATCAATGCTGATCTATGTGATGGAAATGGAACTTGCTATGAAGTTTGCCCAAGTGAATGTTTCACTGAACCGGATGGAGGAAAATGTCATGTAGATGAGGATAATGCTGAAGATTGCTCTGGATGTAGAGCCTGTGAATCTCAATGCCCAAATGAGGCAATCGAAATTATTGAGAAATAAATAATATCATTGGGATTTTTTTTAATCTATTTTACCTCGTATTCATCCAAAATTACAATTTATTTTTTCTTTTTTTTTATAAGTTCTTCAGTAAAGCCTTGTATCATAAATAAAAAAGAACTTTATATCTTTTACTTAATTTCAACAAATAGAATTAATGGATATAAATCAAGAATTAATAAGAGTTTTGTTGAAAGATGGATTTTGAAATAAAGATCGACCAGGATGCATGTACAGGGTGTGGTACTTGTTATGAAGTTTGCCCTAGTGAATGTTTTGGAGAACCTGAAGGTGGGAAGGTAAATGTTATCGATGAAAATCGTGAAGACTGTGTGGGTTGTAGGGCTTGTGAAACCCAATGTGCTGATGAAGCCATAGAAATAGTTGAGAATTAAACTTCAGAACAAGTTAATCTTTTTTGTTTTTTTATTTTTTCTTATTTATTTTAAATTTACCATAGTAGTATTCTACTACATTTTTTACAGATTCCCTCATTTATTTGCATATTTATGCAACTTTCGTGATACAGGGCATTACATTCCTTGCAAATATAAATTTTCCCCAGTTGTTCAACAAAATCGTAGCTACAATAGACACATTTGTTTGTATAAGAAAAAGAACTAGTATTATTTTCATCTAATTCAATAATTTGCGATGTGCCTGTTAATCCGCCCCCATCAACTGTTGGAGTTATATAATTTGTTTGCGGAGTTGGTTGAGAATATTGTTTTTGATTGTGAGGTTGAGCTGTTTCCCAATCAGACACGTATCCTTGAGGTTGAGTTTTTGAAATCCCCATCTTTTGAGATATCTTTTCATCTAAAATATTTGTAAGAATTAAAGCAGAAGCATATTTGCCTTTAGCTCCACCTTTTTGTAGATGTGTATGACTAATCATGTGAATTATTCGTCCTCCCATTTTTCCATAATCAAATTCAACGAGCACAGGGGATTCTCCCCATTTATTTTGGAGTTCCCAAGAATTAATCAATACCCTAACAGCTTCTTGATTAATAACTTGGATAGGGAAAGACCTTATCTCAAGCCACCAACGAAATTCCTTTTTTTTTGTACTTTTAGCTGTTTGCTTCTGCCATTTACTTTGCTGAATTTCACTTAAAACACCGTCTAAAAAGGGGTGATCTGGTTGTAGAACTTGGCAGGGAACTACTGCATCGGCAGTTTTTGCTCCGTTCCACCTAATGTATCCGGGGAAAATTGTTTCAATAATACTTTTTAGTGCCCAATCTGTAGTTATTAACCATCCCCCATTCATTACAAAATCTTTTACTTTTGGATGGGAGGCATTCGGAATGTCACTGCCAGGGCACCCTATCAAGATTACGTCATATTGTGCCAGATTCTCCTTCATAAATTCTTTTTCTTTTAAAACTTTCTTCATTGATGCATACATGTGTTCAATTATTTTTTTAGGTTTTTCATATCTTCCATTTACAGCAAGAATTTTCCCATGTTTTTCAACCGCTTGCACAACGTCTTTTTTATTTAACGCCTCCATTTTACGTTTCTTTACTTCTGAATATATGTCTTTTAAACTCATTTGTTCAGCCTATAAATAATATTAAAAGGAATTTAGTGTTAATTTATAATTATTATAAAATAATTAATATATATATTTTGATTGGTAGGGATATTTTTGTCAAAATTGATTGATTTAGGACAACTATCTGAATTTTGGGAATATTTCGAGCAAATTACTAAAATCCCTCGGTGCTCAGAACATGAGGAAAAGGTAAGAATTTACATAAAGGAAGAAGCTGAAAGATTGGGTTTTAAAACTAAGGTTGATATTACGGGAAATCTTGTAGTTAGAATTCCGTCAAATCAAAAACAAGAACAAAAAGCAGTATTACAATGCCATATTGATATGGTATGTGAGAAAAATGAGGGAGTTTCTCATGACTTTTCTAAAGATCCTTTAAAACTTAAAATTCTAGAGATGAATAATGAAAAATGGATTTCAGCTGAAGGAACTACATTAGGGGCAGATAATGGAGTTGGGATTTGCTATCTATTAACAATTATGCAAAAGATTCAGAATAGGGAATTAAACTTTGGATCACTCGGATTTGATTTATTATTTACTGTTGATGAAGAACTGGGGCTAAGAGGAGCATTCAAAATTGATAGGGATCTAATCAACGGAAACTTTCTTATCAACCTTGATGCTGAAGATGAGGATGCTGTTACCATTGGTTGTGCTGGGGGAAGAGTGAGTTTAATTAGCATTAAAAATGAAAATTATGAAATAAACAAGGAAGCAGATCTAATTCCAGTCAAAATTTTGTTTCTGGCTTGTTAGGAGGACACTCAGGAGTAGATATTCATCTAGGGCGAGGAAATGCGCTAAAACTCATTGGACAAATGCTCTGGAAGTTAAATAAACAATACAAAATAAAAATTAACTCTATCAACGGTGGTAATAGAACAAATGCGATACCAAGAGAAGCCAGTGCCATATTCTTTATTAAGGATGCTGAATTTAGACAGGTGGAAGAATTAATTAAAGCACTTTTTCTAAATATCAATGTAATTTTTGATAGTAATGAACCTGGTTTTAAAATCTCGGTTGAAAAATTAAAAAACTTTGACAATTCAAAGGTATTCACCAAAAAAATTCAAGATGGCATCCTAAACATTTTGTATACTATACCAAATGGCCCAATTTCAATGCATCCACAAATTAAAGGATTAGTCTTTACATCATCCAATTTAGCTGTAATAAAAACTGAAATAGAGAAAATTATTATAAAAGTTAGTCAGAGAAGTCTGAGCAAATATCAGAAAATCGCAAACTGGGAAAAACTTAAATCTTTATTCGAATTAACTGGTCTGGTAAATGAGATCATAATTGACACCGATTACCCAGGATGGACTCCTGACTTTAACTCTAAAATTTTAGCTTTAACTAAAGATATCTATGAAGAACTTTTTAAAAAGGCAATTCAAGTTAAAGTAATACATGCTGGCCTGGAATGTGGAATTTTAAAGCAAAAATACCCTAATATGGAGATGATTTCGATAGGTCCGAAAAATATTGGTGCTCACTCACCCGATGAACGAATATCGGTACAATCCGTTGAAAAAATTTGGGATTTATTGATAACTCTATTAGGCAAATTATGTTAAAATAATAAGTTATAGCATAAAATTATTTGAAAAAATTATTATATTGTCCTTAATAATTCATTATCGTTGAATATGCAAAAACAACCACCGAATAAAGAGGAATACAAAAAAGTAGAAGTCATCGGTTCTGAGACTATTTTAGAGAAATTCAAAGATAAAACACCATGGATCCTTGGAAACACTTTAAGAAAACCTAAAATTAGTTTTCCAACATTAAGATTACCGAGATTATCACTACCTATGCCATCAAGAACATTGAGTGTAATAACGATATTCGCGATTTTATTTGTTCTTCAAACTGGGATTGCATATTTACTTGTTAGAGAACCTCCAGCATTAGGAGCAACTCAACAGGGAGACCCAATTTTTATATTTACTAGTATTAATGAAGCATTTATAATTGAGAGTATTGTTGCTTCAATATTAATTTTATTAAGCTCCGTTGGGTTTATATTTCTGTATCAAGCATCAAAGTATGTTTATAACCGAAAAACAGCTGCATCGATTATGACTATTGGTATATTAATGATAATTATAACATTTATTGCTCTCCAATACATTATTGCAGTAAAAACAGGAGTTCTAACTCAATAAATAATAAGTAATTTTTAAGTTAATTTACCCAACAAATTTGTAGCTCATTATAATCTATATGTACTTTATAATATCCTCTTAATTTTTTATCTAATTCAGGATCTCGAGTATCTAATCTTAGGATCTGATGTTGGATATTTTGTAGTTTAAACTGAGTTGAGATTATAATAATGTTTTTAGGACCAATTTTTCTGAGCAACTGGGGTGTAAATTGTAAATTTCCTCTTCCAAATAAAAAACCTTGGTTTCCAATAGGTGATATAATAATTTTAACTTTTCTTCCTTCTATATGGTTTAAAATTTGGTGTTCATTTAAATCTTGAGCAATTATTCTATGATTTAAGCATAAATCAACACCTAAAACTGTCTTGGGCTGTTTCAACTTATCAGCTATTGTTTTTGTTGTCGTTCCTGGTCCTATAAGATAATAAGTGTTATCTTGAAACAATTCAATTATTCGTTTTGCTATTCGCTCTTGGTTGCTTAAATCAGACTTTGGAGAGCCAATTTTAGATGGTTGTGTATAATCTGGACTAAAAGGTATAAGCAAGGATCCATATAGCCTTGTAACCAATTCTCCATTCCTATATTTTTTTTCATCAATATCTAAAACTTCTGATTCCTTCAGTGGAATTTCACCTAATAAGAACTGCAGAATAATGGAACCTGCCATCCTTGGGTTTATTGAAAAAACACTAGAGTAAATTTTTACTCCCGCGGGGATGCCCAAACATGGCTTTTTTTTTCCAATTACTTTAACTATATCTCGAGCAGTACCATCGCCTCCAACGAATAATATTATTTTCAAGTCTTCAACATCCTTCATTATTCCAGCAGCAATCTTTGTATGTTCTGGATTGAGATCTAATATACTAGTTATATTAGTGAAATTTGAGTGGTTAATACATGCAAATTCAAAATTATATTCATTCATAGTATCTTCACCCATGATTCCAGGACATGTCAAAAATTTTATTTTTGATTCAAAAGGTTCCAATTCCTTTAATAAATTTTTCGCTCGTTTAAATGCACTTGGTTTAGCTCCAAGGCTAACAGCTTTTAGTAGTATATCTCGACCATCTGTTCCTTTTAAGCCTACAGAACCCCCCATACCAGATATAGGATTTATAATTAAACCTAATGTAAATTTAAAGATTCCCATTAAAGTCTCCCTAAAAGAAAAAAAGAAAAGTAATTTTGAAAATAAGAATATGAATTATTTATACTACTCTACAAATGCGTTATAAGCTGCCTCATCGATCAAATTACCTTTTTCAGTGTCCCAATTTGATGGTTCAATTTTAAAAAGCCACGCTGCAAAAGCGTCTTCGTTAATTTTTTCTGGCTCATCCATCAAATCCGAATTAATTTCTATCACTGATCCACTGACGGGTGAATAAATGTCGCCTACTGCCTTACTTGATTCGACGGTGCAATCTATAGGATCACTTGTTGGTTCATCCCCATCCATTGTTACTTGGGCGAGTTCAGCCCCTTCTAGGCCTTCTACATCAACAAAACTAATTTCTCCCAGTTGCTCTGCAGCATAAGGAGTAATTCCAACCATTTTTGTTGCGTCATCAAACCATTGATGTGTTTTAGTTAACCACTTAGCCATTTTTATCTAACTCCCTGTTAATTAATTTAAGAATTATAATAATATTGAATTAAATAGTATGTTTTTATTTAATTAAGATAATAATTTAAAATTTTATTATTCAATTATCAATTTAGATAATTTAATAAATATGGGTTCTACACTTAAGGATGAGTTAAATTTTTTTAACGAGTTTAAAGATTGGTATTTTCATATTAGGGAGGATTTCAAGTTTGATTATGAAAGAGATTTGAAATCACGTGATCTGCTATCAGTCATTTTAAAGAAAAAGACTTATAAATGGAAATTGGATAATATTTTAGAATCCTTTAGAAATAGGATCCTATTAAAGCCGGTAATTTTAATTTATGGTTGTGGACCATCATTAGAAGAGACAATGAATGTTATTTTGAGCAATAAGGGGAAAAATTTCTTCGATGAATTCATTAATATAACAGCAGATGGCGCTTCAATATTACTAAGAGAAAAAAATATTCCAATTGATGCCATCTTTACAGACTTAGATGGGATTACTAAAAAAGAATTCAATTATTCAAATTTTAATATCGTTCATGCACATGGAGATAATCTCGACAAATTAATGCAGTTTGAAAATGAAATAATAAATTTTCATAATGTTATAGGAACAACTCAAGTAGACCCAATAAATAATATTGTAAACCCAGGAGGTTTCACTGATGGGGATAGAATTCTTTTTTTTTTACGCAGTTTAATAACCCCATCTCAGAAATTATTTCTTATAGGAATGGATTTCAAAAATATCGTAGGGAAATATTCTAAATTGTATATCAAACACAATCGAGAAGGGAGTCAGATTAAGAAGAAAAAGCTACTCTATGCTGTTGAATTAATAGAATGGTTAAGAAATAAAATTCCTAATGATTTAATTTTTGTTAACTCTAAATTTGTTAATAATCAATTAAAATGTATTTCGATAGAAGATTTTTTAAAAATTGTAAGGTCTAGATCTTTCAAATCTTATAATCTTGAATCCCATTTTTAGTAATATTATATAGAACCTTTTTTTCTGGATGATTTAACGAATTAACTAAGTGAATGTAATTCTTTTCTTTATTTCCTTTACTTAAATATATATATTCTGAAAAAAATTGGTTTAAAAATTGATTACCAACGGGTAATTCTCTAATAATAGTGTCTCTTGAGAAATTAGAAGCGATTTGAGCCATTAGTATGGTAATTAGATTATATTTATTAGTAAACTCATCAATAATTTTTAAAATATTTAAAAATCTATTTTTTGCTTTTTGAAAAATAATGTTATTATTACTTAAATCAGACCTAAAATGATTGTTAATTGTATCAATAATTAAAATCCCTCCCATATCTTTTATGATAAATTTTTCAAAGTCCTTTAATGCAAGTAGAAGGGCTGAATTACTCATAATTTTTGAGATTAATATACTTTTAAGTACACGATCAATTTCAAATTCAGTAGGAGCTACTAGTTCTTCAATCCTCTCAGGACGAAATGTGTTTTCTGTATCAAAATAGTAAATAAATTTCGTTTTTTTCAATTTGAAAATTTTATTTAGATGTTTATAAGCTTGAACACATAATTGATGACATAATTGAGTTTTACCTGCCTTGTTGGGACCAAAAATAACATATTCTATTCCTGAATGAAACCCACCATCTAGAACATCATCAAAATTTCTCTGATCTAATGGTAATATTATTTTGTGTTTTTTCTGATTTCTTGATTTATAAATTTCATTAAAATCTTTAATTTGTTGTTGTTTAATTTCTAAAATTTTATGGATATCCATTAATTTGTAGTAAGAAATGTTAATTTAAATATAGTGAGTTAATACTATTAAAAAGATAACTTAAAACATCCAACATCAAAACCGAAAAATTAATTTAAAAATAAACATAAAATAATATCATATTACTGAACTTTTTAGATTCAGGCATTGAAATTTCAGTTTAAAAACCTTTACATTTCGAACCAGAGATATTTTCAATAAGTATGAGGTGCATAATTTATCGCTAAGAAGAAAAAAGAGACTTGCCCTTATTGTGGTAAAAGTTTTGCTTATTTATCCCGTCATAAATGTAAGATAAAAGAAAGAATAGAAGGCCCTTCAGACGAAAAATCTGAAGTTGAGAGAAGGATCGAAAGAATAGAAGAAAAAAAGAGAATTTTTAATCGCAATTTAAATAAAGATGAGATACAAATTTTAAATATAATAAATCGAGAAAAAGAGATTTATTTTAATGATCTTTTAAAATTCTGTGATAAAAAGCCAAATGATTTAGATGAAATTTTGGATGTATTATCATTACAATCAAAAATATATATCAAAAGAGAATTAATTGAGGCTTCTTGGACAAAACATATATCCTCGATTGAGGAAATCGATGTAAAGATAAAAGAAGTTAAAATAAATAAAGATCGAAGAGATTACATATGGAATATGTTTTCTAGACAACCATGTTTTATCTGTCCTTTTTGGAGTAAGTGTAATGATACTAATATGGACCAATTTAATCCTTTTCGCTGTCCTTGGTTAACCGAGTGGATTGAAATTTTAATAGATGGAAATGAATATGATATTAATTTTGATGAAATAGGAGCTGGTTTAAAAGACATCTAATTATTTTTTCTGCAATCCTATTAAATAAATTTCATTACTTTTTTTTTTTGAGGATTGTGGTTTAAATGCTTTCAATATCCTGAAATTACTCTTAGCTTTTTTAAATAGCTCATGATAATCAGATCCTTGAAAGATCTTCATAACTAATGAACCCTTAAATTTTAAATGTGTTTTTGTTAATTCAAGGATCTTTAAACATAATTTAACTTGTTTTAATTGGTCAGAAAACATGTTACCAGACTTGATTATTGAAGCATCAGATAAAATTAGATCGATTTTGGTTTGAAAGAAGGCTTCCAGATTATTATTTATCTCCGGTTTTGTAAGATCCATTTTAAGAATTTGAACATCCTCAATCGGTGATACTCTTTTAACATCTACTCCTAAGATTTTATAATGATTGCGATGATAATACTGGTCATTATACTTATTTAAATTATCCACAGTGAGTTTTTTAGCAACTTGCAACCAGGAACCCGGAGCACATCCCAAATCTAGAATGTAGAATGCCCTTTTAAAAACCCTAAACTTTTTTTGAATATCTAATAATTTGTAAGCAGATCTGGCTCGATATTTCTCAATTTTCGCCTGCTGATAATAAGGATCTTTTTTATGAGTTTTATGATTGTCTGTCAACGTAAGTATTAGTCTATTTATCATTCAATTCTAATAGAGTCTCTTTAATCCCCACTATATTCATATTTGTTTTAATTGATAAAAAATCAAAATGAGTTTTAGAAGCACTATACTTTTTTTTCCTAATGGTTTCGATTATTGTATTTAATTTTGGGGTGTTTGAAATTTTTAAAATTCTGCTCAATTTATGAATATTGTAAAAGGAAATTGGATTTTTGACTTCTTCCCTGATGATATTTAGCAATTTGTCAATTCTTTTTTTGTTGGTATATTGTAATTCATTATTTAAACCGACAATTTCATTTAAAAATTCCAAATCATGAATATCATTAATCCAGAGAGGACCAGCATACTCCATTTTTCTACTTTCCTTGCAAAGAGGACAATTCCCCGGTAATTCTAAAATGTTATCCTGAAAACTTGAGCGATATCCACATTTATTACAATGGACTATAAAACCATAATTTTTAAAGGATTTTGAGATCTCATCTTTATTTTTAAAAGTTAGACAAAAAATCCTTAAGAAATGTGAAGAATAAAATGTTAGAAGTGGAATTATCCCCATATTATTCACATTCGCAATTCTAGATATAAAATGGATTAAAATTCGGGCTCCAATCTCCTTACAATACTCGGTGTGGAGAGGTTTTGACATATATTTTCGAATGCAACTTTTTGACCTTATTCCAAACAAAACTGGAGTATCAGTTGCTGTTACACATAATAATCCATCTTTATTTTGGATAGCTTTAAAAGCAGCATCTAAATATAAATTTGGAGTACCAAATGGATCAATTGAGATGATATTTGGTTTTTCTGGATTATCATACAGATGGGTAAAGTAATTTTGTGTAATTTCTGCAAATAAATAATTTGCATCCTTTCTTGACACTTTTATATAAGATGGTTGATCAAATAGATTATTCAAAAATAGATTTTTATGAATGAGATCTACCGCAACGGGGTTTATGTCATTGATGTAGATTTTTTTAATATTAGCGCATTCTTTTAACATTCTGATTGAGCTTATTCCTGAAGCAGCCATAGAATCTACGATTATGAGAGAATCCTGATTATAAATTTTACTATAAGCGATAATTGCTAAATTAGAAATATCTCTATTTATCTCCATTTTCTGATTATAGAAGACGGTCATTGATTTTGAAGGAATGGAGTCCTTGTCAACATTATGTATATAGAATTCGGTATTTCCTTCTTTAATTGTACTTAAGGCATGTTTCATAAATTCTTCTTTTTTATCCATCACTATAATATATAACTAAAAATTAAATTAAATATTGTAATTGCACAAATATTAATGTGAAAAAGTATAAAAAAGGAATTTTTATGAAAATATGGAATATATTTTTTGAGATATTCACTGAAAACCATTTTCAGTTAATCTAGATTTAAATTCCATATTTTGAATCTCAGGACGTTTCGTTAGTAGAAATCTTCTCTCTTTTAAAATTTTCGTTCGTTCAATTTTGATATTTGTTGGAACCCAATAATCCATAACTTTCCCACCACTTTGTATTTCAATAATCTGATTGTTGATCAACATGTTTACCTTCTCATTTACTATCAGAATTTCAATGTCGTATGAAATATTTATATTTAAGAGATTTGCTAGAATTTGGTTTAAAGTATAATTTAAGTTATAATTTTGTTCTTTTTTCGCTTTATTTAACGCTAATCGATAAAGACCTGTTAAGGAATCTATCACAATTAATTCAAATTTTTCTTTTGTTATATTGAGAGAATTTAGGATTAAAAATTCTAAATTAAACACGATATTATATACATCCTCAAAATTCTCTGTTTGTATGAAGATAATATTATTTAGACTTTCTCTTGATCCTCTTACCAAGTTCCTTATTTTTTCAGCCGGAAAATTTGGCTTAGAATATATATAAATGATTTTATTTGCATTTCTAACAGTGTAAATTGCAGTTTGAAGAGCAAATGTAGTTTTTCCAACACCAAAATCACCCCAAATTGAGATAATCCCTTTATTCAAAGAGAAGCTTTTGAAAATTTTATTTAAGTTTGAGGCTGGAAATAGCATCTAATTACAAATTATTAATTTTATCTAATATTAATAATTATAATTTGAGAAATAAATTATTATATATTTTTACAGAAAATGAAAAATACTCTTAAATTAATCTTTTTAAAATAATTTTTTCTGAGTTATTTTGCTTTCCTCTTTAGATTGGTACAAAATTTTTCCATTCTCTCTCTCAATACCTTCATTTTTCTTTCCTCTTAAAATGTTAATTATCAACCATGTAGTTCTTTGATCCCGTAAATTGCCAATGAAAAAATATTTATACCATTCCTCATCAAAAATTCGATAATTTTCCCATAATTGCTCTTTTTCATCAGGGTGTTTCTGAATCCATTGGTATCCTCCCCATTCTAATATCTGTTGATTATGAGGCGCTTTAGTTCTACAGTTAACACAACATCTATAACGTATATAGGGAATAACATCAAAATTTGTTTTTACCAGCAGAGGTTTCCTATTTGTTTTTTTTTTATTTGTAAAGAAATCCATTAAACTCATTGTGACAAGTTTTCCATCTTCAGTAGCAGAAACTTCTTTAAAATTGCAATCTACAATTTGAGGTTTAATAATGGCTAAACTTCTATTCTCCTCATTCAAATCATGTGTACATTTATTTTGATAAATTGATTCCAATAAAGTTTCCTTTTCTTCTCTGTCATTTTTTAATGTACCAATTTTTTTAAATTCAGAATCCGCAAGTTTTTTCCATGATTCGCTTCTAGAATCACGTGTGTCTTTTTTTACATCAATAGAAACTATATCCCAAAGATGAATATTCTCATAGTAAAATGTAGGATATATTCTAACAAAACCTAATTCGTGAGAATAACCAGCAGTACAGATTGTTTTACGCTGATCTTTTAATAAAACTGGAACTGCCCTCCCTAAAATAATTAAATCTTTTATTAACATACAAAATCACCATTTACTAATCTATATTCTAAATTATTATTTATAAAATTCTTACATCAACGTATATATCATCCTTAGCATTACACTTAGAGATCAATCCTATGCTTAAATTTAAGTAAGGAATCTATAGTTGTATAGTTTAGAATTAAATTAGCTAAAATATCTCTATGGCATGAATATTTCTGATCTCTCATTTTTTTAGCATATTTTTCCATACACATTAATGCAGGTCGTCCTGAATCTTTTAAGTATTTCATAACACTATCGAAATCAACTTTATCGCTATCTTCTACTTGCCATTTATACCATTGTTTTAAACAATCAACTGAAAGTTTCCCATCTTTATAGGGAGCTTGAATTACAAAAGGAATTCCCAATTCTGGATAATGTCGATATTTTATTTTATTTCGTTCTAAATCTCGTTTTAAGACATCTTTACTGAACTCTGGTAGCATGGTTGATTTAGCTGAATATCTAACATCAATAAGAACTTTTACTTCATTATTTTGGAGTATTTTAATAAAGTCAATTGACTTTTTTCCCTGATAACCGATTGTATAGATTGTATCGTTAAGAAATTTCGCTTTTAATTTACTTGCATCTTCTGGGGATGAGATTTTCCGTTCCAAGATTATTTCCAAGAATTTTGGTTGGTCTTTCAATTTGAAACTCCCTATGATCACAGCAACAGCATAGTTAATTTCACCATTACTTAAAGCAGTTGAAACATCTTCATGTAATGATAGTGCCAGAGTTAAGAATCTACTAATTGAAGATTCACTTATGCCCAGTTTTTTTGCTAAATCTGTTTGGGTAATTCCATATTTTGTTATAATTTTATTTATAACTTTTCCTTTTTCTGTGGCTGTCATGTCAGAATGCAATAAATTAGTCTTTAGAGATAATATATCTGCATCATCATCTGCTAAATCTTTAATAGTAGCTTCAATTTCTTCCCAACCCAATTCTTTACCCGCTTGTAAACGATAATGCCCTGCAATGAGTTCATATCTTCCATCTTCTATTGGTCTGACAATTATTGGATTCCATTGTCCATCTACTTTAAAACTTTCTATAATTTCTTTCACATGTTCATCTTCAAATTTCTCTCTTATGGCAAATTTACCAACATCCATATTTGCGATTTTTATTTTCATTTTTTATTCACCCTTCAAAATCCTCTGGAAAATCTACTGAATCTTCTATTTCAAATTGTAAAACTTCCCTTATATCTATTTTCCAATTTCTTTTTTCAAGACATATCATGCAAATTCTTTTTGAATCTAAATCTTCTGGATCCTCATCAATTTCTGAGTTAAATAATTCTAATTTTATTGTAACAACCCGATTCTTGTTACAAAAGTCACATTCTAGCATCTTTTTATAATCCTCTTAAGTTTTCTAACATATCTTTGAGAAGTTCGTCAATACTACTGTTAATATTTTATAATTTATTTACAATTCGTATTTAAAGATTAATAATGAATAGGGTTCTTAATTTTAATAATTTCCATTTATTTTTATCTTTTATATTTTCTGGGATTCATTTCCTTTGCTCAAGAATAGGCACTTTGAGAAAATTATAAAGAAAAAATAATTCACCTGTTCTTCTTGCTTTCAATTGTATTACATTTCAATTGCTATTTACGTATAAAAAGTGCTTTATTTTTAGAGATGATACTACACTTTATAAGTTCAGAAAATTAAAAAAAAAAAGTTGATTATTATTTTACTCTTTTTAATCTAACTAATTAGTAAATAATTTTTCTTGTAAATAATCATTTATATGTGGTCTTAATATGTCTGAAAACTTAGGTAGTGAATAGAAAGTGATGTGTTGATAATCTAATGCTTGAGGCTCTACAAATCCCATCTGCGATAATGATAATAATTCGGTTTCATTCTTAAACCTGTTTAATCTCTTTACATACGGTTGTTGATATGGTTTGTCAGATAGAGTTCCAGCAATTCGGACACATATAGTATAATCTATTAATGTGTCTTCATCAACATTGGGAAAATTTTTATTCAATTTCTTTAAAATATAAGGTTCCTTATTGATCATCTTTCTCTTAAAACTAAGCATTTTATCTCTTGAATCAAATTCTTTATAAAATTCATCAATTCTTTTTTCTCTTATAGCTTCATATTTCATATAAGATAAATTCATTTCTACAGTATATTGTCCCATCTTTCCCTCATCTAATAGTTTTTGGAAGTCTGAAAATAATCCACTGTTTTTTAAGTCTTCTCTAAAAACCTTTCTTGACACTATTAACTCATTTCTGAGTTCCCAAGTAAATATACGTCTAATTGTCCTATAATGTCTTCTATTTAAAAGTCTATTTACAACATCATTAGAAATTGGATTATCTATTATTCTTAAATAATCTAATAATGACCCATCAGTATAATAAAGAAGATCGACGCCACATTCGATAGGATGCCATTTTTCAGTATCAATATTTACTGTGGCTTCATTTACATTTCGCATAGCATCAATTATTCCAAATACTAATAGAGATTCACAAGCTAATGTAGTGTGATGTTGATAAACAGTTGGAAACATCTTTGTTTTTGATTGAAGTAATAAATTAAAAGCTCTTGCACCTTTCTCAGATACGCCTAATTCATAAGTATCTTGATGAGATATAATTTCAAAAAATGAAATTAATCTATCGATATCTGCAGGGAGTGGTAATCCCGAAAATTGAGAATCTCGTAATATATAATCAATTTTATCTGAATCAGAAAATCCATTAATTATTTTTATTAGTAATGTCTTATATTTATCATCGAAAATTTGGTGACATAGACCATTTTCATTATTAAAAGGTAATAAATTGCCTGTAACACATAAAGGAATTAATTCAAAATCAAATGGGACACATTTATAAATTGTATTTATTAAATTTTCTACTCGATTAGATTTCAAAAGGTGAAACCCTAAAAACTCATGGATATTTTTGTTATCACCTTGCTCACCTGTTCGAGAGCAAATCTCAGAATCAATATTAGCTTTAGGGATATCATTAAAATGAGTTGAAGTTTTGATAACATCATCAGAAACATGGGAGAACGGACAATGCCCAATATCATGAAGTAATCCCGCTAACTTCAAAGTATTAATGTCTTCTTTTATATTTGTTTTGTCACGTCCAGTATCTGATTCCATTAATTGACGATAAATTTTTGCAGAAATATGAGACACCCCTAGACTATGAGAAAATCTATTATGAACAGCACCAGGATATACAAAATTGGCTAATCCCATTTGTGTTATTTGAGTCAATCTCTGTAAAAGTGGAGAATTAACAACCTTTCGCTCATAATCAGTAAAAGTTAAGGTTCCAAAAACATTATCATGAATATGTAATTTGGGTTTCTCTGGAAAATCTTCTGTCATTCCAAATTTATCAAAAATAAAATTAATAATATCATTAATTTTGCTATTGAGGTTCATATATCATTTCCAATCAAGCTTAGACCATGGCTAGTTAATTGATATCCATCTCTTGTTTGCTTTACGATACATCGTCTGACTAAATCAACTAATAAATCTTGAACTTGAGAACTATATGGGTAACTATATGTAAATTCAATTAAATTAAAATTTTTGTTATCATGTTTACTTTTCTCTTTAAGAACCATTATAAATTCATTTATATCATTGGAATTAACGGCAATATTTTCGCCAATATATTTTAGTAGTTCTACTTGAAGTAATTCCCTAATCTTTATAAAAGCAGGTGTATATACTTCCATTCTCTCTCCATCTCTTAGATGCTAAATAATATGTAAACAATTATTTTATTTAAAATTATTTAATAATAATTATTATTTTTAAAAAATATAAACTCTACCCAAAATTTTGGATTTTCCCTTATTAGATAATTTTATGTTAATATTGGGTGAACCATATAAATCAAATTTGAAAATAAAATATAAAATTAGATGTTTTAGATTCCTCGACAAATTTCAGAGATGTACATTTTTTTGACATGTGTCAAATTTTGAGATATATTTTTATAAAATACCTCCATATTTTAGTTATGAGAAAATCATTGACGTTCAGGTTTGATAATCGACTTCCGATTATTAATTTTTTAAACGAGAAAGGAATCACTTTACTTAAATTCATAAATGAACAGCCTCAACTTTTATGTAAAAACCTAATTGAAGAAATTTCTAAAATGTCTATAATGAAAAGGAGTTCGGTTTTCAGATATATAAAATGCTTTTTGAGATATGATTTAATTGATAAAAGTGATAGAAAGAGAAAAGAAGATGGATATATAAAGTATAAAATATCAGATAAAGGAATTAAAGCCCTTAAGTTTCTATTAAAAAACTTTCAAGATTAATTTTTAAAGAGATTTATTATATTCAAATTCTTGCTTTCAATTGTATTACGTTTGGTTGCTACATATCTCATTTGTATTACAAAAGACTTTTTTTCCCTTTGTATAATAATATATTTAACGACAGTTAATCATGATTAAGAAATTATTATACATCTTCACTGAAAATTTAAATTTTTTCTATAAGTTAAACAGAGAATTGATTCGATTGAATGTTAATTTCAAAATTCTAACTGTACAAAGAAAATTCCATACTCTTCCTTCGATAGTTCTTACAACATCTGAAGAAATTCATAAATTTGACGATAACTATAAAAAATTGAAAATTCTTCCGTACGACAAGAATGAAAATTTTCACCATTATATTTTAAAAATATTAGCGGCATATAAAATAGAATTTAAGGAGAGTTATTCAAATTTAACATTTTCTATTGATCCAGGTACAAGCCAAATTGGAATTGTCGTTTTTTTGGATGATTTTTATTTACAATCTCACACAATCTATAAAAAAGAAAAACTTCTTGAAATTATTAATGATTATATTCTTTGTTTTCAAAAGGAAGGTTCAAAACCTATGCGTTTTACCTTCAAATTTGGTAGGGGGATCATACCAGTAACTATTGATTTATTAAAGCGAGTTTATGAAACTTTTAAAAACCGAAAATCTATTAAAGTTTATTTAATTGATGAATCAAAAACTTCTAAAATTAAAATCCAAGATAAAGGAAAACGGGTAAAGACCAAGCATGAAATTTCTGCATTATTAATTGCAACGCGTAAAGGTATTGAAGTTAATTCTCAAAATTATTACCAAATTATAAAACAGAATAAATCTAAGAATATAAACTACCAAAAAAATGAAGCATATGATTTAAATGAAGCTCAGGATGAAACATTAATTTTGAAAGAAATTTTGAAAAAACTATTAGATAATGACATTTCACTAAGTAAATCTTCCGAATTGATTAATGGATTGAGAATTAAGCCAATTTGAGGTATTAAAGGAACAATATTAATTATATTCAGCTTTAAATCTTCCTAATAGACTGATTTTACTGGAGGTCAAAAAACAGTCAATAATTAAAACTTTTTAAACATGAAACCTAGCAGATTAAGGAGTATTGATATATTTCGTGGAGCTTGTATGGGATGGATGGTGTTAGCTCATTTAATTGATTGGTGGTTAAAGACTGAGTACAGTTGGCTACATACGGTAGTGATAATGATAATAGACCCTATTGGTGCCTCAGGTTTTTTATTCATTTCAGGGGTTAGTATTACTATTTCACATAGACGTAGATTAAATGAAGTAAAAGAATCGAAAGAATTTAATTATAGAATGGTGAAAAATTCATATTTTCTTCGAGCATTCTTTATTTTCATAATCGCCATTATTTACAACATACCAACCGCGATTGTACTAAAAGATCCAACTATGATTTGGACGTGGTTTGTGTTATTAACCTCGGCGGTTTCAATTTTTTTAACTTGGCCACTACTAAAGATTCACAAATATTTTAGGATCTTCATTGCATTTGCAATTTTATTTGTCCATTTTATTATTGTTTCATGGTTATTACCATTTCAAGGTGAATCGAATATTATTGGTTTAATATTCCATATACTGTATAATATTATCCACCAGGATCCGATTCTAATATTTTTCCCATTTTTCATAATCGGAACTGTTATAGGAGATTTAATCCATGAGACTAGTTCTATGAATAAGGAAGAGAATAATAATTCAGTCTTTAAAAAAAGATTGTTAATTCCCACAACTTTAATTGGAATTTTTATGATAATGTCTGGTGTTCTTATCCAGTTTCCTCAATTTCTGATAAGGGAAAGTTTGTCATGGGTAGTATATTCGATTGGAATTGATTTATTTTTGCTTTCTATCTTATTAACGATCGAAAAATTTAATATTCTTAGAACAAAAAGGAGCTATAAATTAATATTCTACTACTCGTACTATTCTCTCACAATTTACCTAGCTCATAACTTATTGTATTTTCTTTTCTTAAACAAACTAGATTTGATTAGCATTTGGGTCTTTGCAGCCACAGCATTTTTTTCAATGGGATTTATATTAAGGGAAATTTATAAGAAATTTGAAAGAAAGGCCTCATTAAAAGTACAAGTGGGTAGATTAAGTCTAGCACTGACACGGAAAATTGAGGTAATAATAAATAAAAGAGATGCTAAGCCATAACTTATGAAAGAGAGAATTGATATATTATTAGTCAACAGAGCGCTAGTAGAGAGCCGGACAAAAGCACAATGGCTAATAAGGAAGGGGCATGTAATTGTAAATGGAATCAAAATAACAAAACCAGGTAAAAAAGTTGACAATTCCTACGAGATACAACTTCAAAAAAAATTTCCCTATGTGAGTCGTGGTGGATTGAAATTAGAAGCAGCATTAGATGAATTTTCGATTCGGGTTGAAGATAGAATTTGTGTTGATATTGGGGCTTCAACAGGAGGATTTACAGATTGCCTACTGCAACGTGGAGCTAAAAGGATTTACGCTGTAGATATCACCTTAGATCGGTTACATCCTTCTTTCCGGTGTGAGAAGATGAAGGAAAAAGTGATTCCGTTTCTAGGCGTGGATGCACGTGAAATGATTGATATTAATGAAAAAATTGATGTTTGTACTATAGATGTTACCTTTACTTCACTGAAATCTATCCTCCCTAATGTAAAGCAATTTTTAAAGAAAGATGGGGATATTTTAGCATTAGTAAAACCTTTGTTTGAGAGTCAATTTAGGAAAAAGCAAAAATTTAGAATTGCGGAAAATTCTTCATTTCTTTATCATATTCTTGTCGATTTAATTGAATGGTGTATTAAGAATAAATTTAATCCGTTTGGAATAATTAAAGCACTACTTTCAGATATTAAAAACTCAATTGAATTTCTTGTGCATTTACGCATTGAGGAGCAAAAAATACCTATTAATTTTACAGAGATTCTAAAAACATTATTAAACTGATTACCCACTTAATGTATTATTAGGATTGTAAGATGCTAATTTTTTGGATAATTTTTGAATACCTTACCCCACTCTGTTTTCATGAATCTCTTAATTCTACGTTTTCCTACAGTAGGATACCAAATCATATCATGATAGACTAATGAAGCTAAAATTGGGGCCATAAAAAAGAGCTCATTTTTAAGAAGTGGATTAATAAAACTGAGTGGCCCCTTGCGTACCATTTGGTCCCCCCATATTACCAAACTTCGTTTAACTTTAAAATTCCAGTTAATTTTGTCTGTATAGAGAAAGATAGGTGCAACCTAATGAAAACGTAATAGAAAATAAGGAAAGGATCGATAATTGTTAATAGAAGAGAAATTTCCATGTTAAGATATAAAATCATTGAAATAATCCATGATTTTCAAGTTTAGATTATTTTATTAAAGATTTCAGTAAAAATATCATGTAGGAGTTTGTACAAGCCTAAAATTCCCCATAATTTTTCTTCCATCTGATCATCTCTAATTTAAAGTTAGAATTTTTATATCAAACTTTTTTATGCTTTAAAATGGTAAGATAAATAATTAAATGAAAATTTAATTAACACAAAACAATAAAAGTCTTTATATAAAAAAGAGATTATTTTCATGCCTTTACCATCTAAGGAAGACACAAAATGTTTTGCTTTTATTGGTGTTATTATTATATCCATCATGGTAGCAACATTTTATTTCCAATTTGTTATTCGTTTTGTATTGCTCGTATTTTTTTATTGGTATATATCAGTACCCATTATAATCATCAGCTTTTCAAGTATTGATTTTGCATTTGAGAGAGTAAGAATCAAAAAAGCATATCTTGCGATAAATTCTGTAGAAACTCAAGAATTTTTTAAGGGATCTTCAGGAGAAAATCCATTAGAAAAGGGAAAGTTAACAAAATCTTATAAAAATTGGTTAATTGAGAAAGTTGCAATCCCTAAACACAAAATAAAAACTAGAACTCGGTTTTCACCACGAGATATTACGGGATTAATCGTTCTTATAATAATATTAACGGCAATAATCTTTATTTTTTTAGCAATTTACTCAGCACTCTTTCCAGATTACCGTCTACCTATAGTGTGGTAATCGGAATTATTTATATTTTTAGTGCTGCTAAAAGAAAAAAATTAGCTTAGCGCTGTTTTTCAAATTTCCCCCTTTGGAGTTGGATTATTTTAAAAGTGATTATTACCAAAAAATAGGAGAAAATACAATATAGTGCTTGTAGGCGGAAATTCTTAACAAAAGAATATGGTTAAAGTCTAACAATTAATATTAATTCAAGGTTTCATAAGATATTTTGCCTCATTTAGTCTACATTGTTTCCAAATCTAAATTTTTAATAGCATCATAACAAATATCGACACACCAATTAAGATTTTTAGATGAACACTTATTTGGGGTATCTCTCGAAGAATGAATGTATTTTGAATCTTGATTAGATAAAAAGCAACATGATTGCATTTTTTTTCTGGTTTTTTTAGCAAATGATCGAAATGTATTATGGTCGCTTCTTGGTTCTAAAGCTAAATTATATTTATCTAAGGGCACGTTTAATTTTTTTGCTGAGGAATCTAAAAAATTGATTAATTTTTCAGTCTCTTTTTTCCTGATTATGCCTGTTTTGTTTATAAGTCCGACGTATGTCCCTACCATATCAATATTGATGTTATAAGATTTATTAAGATCATATTCCTCATTTAATTCGTCAAAATGCTTTATACAGAATTGCTTTGAACCCCATAAACCCCATTCTTCAGCCCCGCTCCATAAGAATATAATATCGATGTGCTTCAGAGGATTTTTGTTTAAAATTTTTGCAAGCTCAATTAAAATTGAAACTCCACTGGCATTGTCAATTGAACCCAACGACTGACTTCGTTCTCTATTAAATAGAAGTATAAGGATGGCGACAATCAAGAAAATAAGGGACATATGGGAAAAATCGATGGATTTAGACAATAAAGCTGCATATGAATTAGTTTTATAAGAATCAAAAAAGTATGTTAAAACTGTCCATTCAGATATAATAAGTGTTGAAAAAATAATTGGAAAACTTATGGTTATTACCAATAAATAAAAAAATTTTTTTAAATTATAAGGATATTTTGCTGAAATTGAATCATAGTGAGCAGTAAAAATAATAAGAGGACTTTTATCTTTTTTTTCCACTGCGGATACTTTAGCGATAATGTTTTTTGATTTTTTCCTTTTACCTAGTAACATTAAATGAGTCATATCGTAGAAGTTTATTACAAGAAAATAAATAACCCCAATAAAAAATAAATCAAGAATAACCATTAACCAGGCAAGGTTTAATAAAATAGTTACCTCAAAAAGGATGGTTGACCAAAAGATACAAATGGCTATCGATTTAACCAAAATATCTATCGTTTTAGACCATTTAAAAGATTCAAGAATGTTATCAACATTTTCATTATTTAATTCTTTTTGAATATAATTTATCGCTTTAGTTTCTCCTTTTGTTCCTGCTATACGCTCAAACATTAATAGATTTATGTGTTGTATTATCCCTTTATTGTGATGTAGTTTTAAATCCGAAATATCCATCGTATTGCTTTTTGCTAAAAAAAATTTCCTACGTTAAAGCTCAAAATTTAAAATTATATATCAAGATTATTGTAATATTATAAAAATTAAGATAAATTGTCTGTAAAGTGTTTTTATTCTCATAAATAGCACAAATAAGTGATTAACCTTTTAAATTGACACTATGCTAGATACCGTATTAGTTGACCAAAACCAGATAATGTACTCTATGATAAGATAATTATTAACTGGAATTGACTTTCTTAACTCTCTGGATAATTTTTAAATACATCCCCCCATTTAGTTTTCATAAAATTCTTTATTCTACGCTTTCCTATTATTGGATACCAAAACAAATCATGATAAATTAAAGAACCTAAAATCGGTCCCATAAAAAAGATCTTATTCTTAAGAAGTGGATTAATAAATTTTAGCGAGCCTTTTCTTACCATTTGATCACCCCATATAACTAAACTACGTTTAACTTTAAAATTCCAATTGATACTTGAGATATCTTTTCCTATTATTTCAATTTGATCAAAATCACCGCAACCTAATCCTTCATCGTTTGCTAATTTTATTGCAGGTAATTTTAATGGCTGAAAACCTAGCATTTTAGCGATAACGGTATCAATCGCAACTTGATCATAACCTGCTATTAAATAATTTTTTATTCGAGGTATCATGGTTCTTGGACCAGCACCATCTCCGCAAACTGTTCCGTCTACGATTGCCATTACGCTCGGATGAATTTGTTTTTGAATAATTAAGAGATCAACGAGTACTTCTGACATAAATTGATGTGAAAAATGCCTTCTTTTGGTCAAAAGTCCACCAAATGCATTTTTCATAGCGCATGTGATACCACCATGCTTTAATTCTCCTTTAGTGTGATTTAAACTACCCCCTATAGCTCCAGTATGACCATGTGTTTTGATGGTGGGTGCATGAATAATCTGTTTACCAACATAAAATTTTGGAATTTTAAAACCCTCTGGAAATATTTCAGAATCTAAAACATGCAATTTTTGATTTTTTAAGCTAAGAAATTTACGTCTTAAAGACTCATATGGAACAAAGGGTATTCGTGTTAAGGGGATAAACCTGGTATTATATTTTTTAATAATTGGACCCCACTTATTACCTTTTAAGCCTCGCTCGATATTAGTGACAACCGTACGGTTTTCTGAGGGGAAAAGTCTTTGTGGATCGTACCCATCATCCGTCATCGTTTTTAAGATACCCTCTACCTGCCAAGGAGGGCTTGAGCAAGCAGGGAAGAATTTTGACCAGCTTAAATTGAGTTTGATAATAGTCTTACTATCCTTATTATAAAATCGTTCATAATTTGCTAAATGCATTAAATCTTTATAATCTTCTAAGATTGTTTCAGGTGAAGTTTTTAATACAAATATTTGGGAATTTTTTGAAGTCATTATCTATTTAAAATCATAATCCTTTAACTTTTTTATTTTCATTAATTAATCGATAAATTTCAATAAATGTTCCGTAAATCTTAGGTAAAAAATAAAAATAGAGTGAAATAAAAAGATATCTTCAATATTTGAGGAGGGATCAAAATAAATCCAAGTTGTTTAAAATAATTTTTATACAAATTTAGTACAAGACATTAAAATTTATGCCATTTAGGATAGAATTAAGATTTTCTCCAAGTATCTGAGATAACTGTCTTTCCTTCATAGGAGCCTTGTTCATGCTTGTATGGTAGGCAATAAATGTAATGGTCACCCCCGATATGAATTTTCCTAGGTTCGTCTACATCACATCCAATATGTTTATCTTTTTCTGGGCATCTAGGGTGAAAAGCACATCCAATAGGTGGATTAATTGGGCTAGGTACATCACCCTCTAATATAATTCTGGTTTGTCTTGTTGTAGGATCGAATGTAGGTCGAGCTGACAATAGTGCTCTGGTATATGGATGTTTAGGATCGTAAAATACATCATCAATGTTTCCAGTCTCTACGAATTTACCAAGGTACATTACTACAATTCTATCTCCTATATGTTGTATTACGCTTAAATCATGAGTAATAAATAAATAGGAAAAATCAAATTTTTCTTGGAGGTCTTTTAATAAATTTAAAATTTGGGCTTGAACGGACACATCTAGAGCGGAAGTTGGTTCGTCTAAAATCACAATTTCAGGATTAGGTGCTAGAGCTCTACCTATTACAATTCTTTGTTTTTGACCACCAGAAAATTCATGTGGATATCTATCCAAGTGCTCCATCTTCATTGAAACGGTTTCTAGAATTTCAAGGACACGTCTACGAATTTTTCTCCTTTTTCTCATTCCTAAGAGAATTCTAAGCGGTTCTCCTATAATATTAACTGTTTTCCAACGTGGATTTAATGAAGAATCAGGATCTTGAAACACAATTTGAATTTTCCTTCGTAATTCTTTATTATATCCGCGCTTTATTCTACTTATATTAAGATAATTTCGTTTTGAGAAAGATATCATAGCAGTAAATGCATCCCTTAAAGATGGGTGTAATTTAGCTAAATAATTCTTTGTGGTTTGATAGATTTGCTTTAAGTTTGTTTTTGTTCGTCTGAGGAATGCACCTAAAAATATTAGAGCAAAACGAATTACTGGAATTAATATAATATTCTTTAAATCATTTTCTTCTCGTAATTTTTGAGTTTTTTCTTTTCTTTCAGTCTTTCCTAATACGATATTATGTCCTTTATAGAAAATTTTTCCTGAGGTAGCTGGTACAAGATTTAATATACTGTTCCCGATAGTAGTTTTTCCGCAACCACTCTCTCCAACTAAACCAAGTGTTTCTCCTTTATAAAGGTCAAAAGTGACCCCATTTACTGCCTTGACATATCCAATTGTCCGCTTAAAAATTCCACCATATATGGGGAAATATGTCTTGAGATCTTTAACGGCTAGAATAACTTCTTTCTTTTTACTCGAAGTTTTTATATTTTCTGCCATTGAATTGTTTATTTCGTCGTTATGGTTAATCATTTTTTTTTATTTCCTTTCAACTAGTCTACCAATTTTAATTGTTATATTTTATAAGATTCTTTATCTTCCGCTTTACCCCACTCATGTTTTGGGGAATTTTTATGATCAGGATCGAAAAGGTGGCAAGCAACTAAGTATTTCTTTGCGATTTCAATCCATTTAGGTCTTATTTTATTACAGATTTCCAATCGATAATCACACCTTGGGTGGAATCTGCAGCCAGACGGGGGAAAAATCAAGTTTGGTACCATTCCTCGAATAGTAAGTAATTTTTGATCTTTCTTTTCTATGCTTGGAATTGCACCAATAAGTCCTTTCGTGTAGGGGTGCCGAGGATTTTTAAATAAATCTTTTACCGTTGCATATTCAACAATGTTTCCACTATACATGACAGCTACCCGATCACACAAATCCGCAATTATACCTAAATCATGAGTTATCATTAGAATTGATGTTTTAAATTTCTTTTTCAAAATTTTCATTAAATCAAGAATCTGAGCTTGGATAGTTACATCCAAGGCAGTAGTAGGTTCATCTGCGATTAGCAGTTGGGGGTTACAAGATAGTGCCATTGAAATCATTACACGTTGTCTCATACCCCCACTTAACTCATGCGGATATCTTTTTAGGATACCTGCTGCATCTGCAATTCCTACTTCTTTAATAATATCTTCCGATCTTTCCCATGCAATATTTTTCAGGTAAGGTTTTTTAGGTATTTTGGCTTTTAGATCTTTTATTTTTACTCTAAAATCGCTCCTTTCATCTTCTGTTAAACGGTCTTTATTTATTTTAAATTCCCTTTTTAGTTCTTTTATTTCTAGTTTCTGTATTTTTCGCTCTGAATTTCGTTTATCAATGATTTTCTTAAGTTCTTCTTCCTGATGTAATAAAAATACTTCCGATATTTGTTTTCCAACTGACATTACTGGATTAAGTGAATTTAGTGGATCCTGAAATATCATAGTTATGTTGTTGCCACGATATTCCCTCATTTGTCCTTCAGATAACTCCAGCAAATTGACACCATTAAACTTTATGGTCCCGTTGATTATTTTTCCTGGTGCTCTCACAAGGCGTAAAATAGAAAGTGCTGTGACTGATTTTCCGCACCCCGTTTCACCAACAAGGCCAAGGATCTCATCTTGGTATATATCAAATGAAACACCGTCTACTGCTTTAACAATCCCTTCTTCTGTATAGAAATTTGTTTTAAGATCTTTAATTTCAAGCAGGTCTCTTGACTCTTTTTCTACATCTAATTTCGTTTGATTCATTTTCTTATTTTCAATAAATCTATTTCTTTTTTAACCAGATTCACTATTTTCTTTTTCAACCAGTAATAACTATTGACTCGGTAATATATTGATAACGTTCTACAAGTTTCTTAATCTCGGATCTAGGGCATCTCTTAATCCATCACCGACTAACATAAAACCTAGTACAGTTATTAAGATCATAAATCCGGGCCAAAGAGCTGTCCATGGAGCATCATATAGATGAAGCCTAGCAGCACTAATGTCGTTTCCCCATTCAATTAGCCTATAATCACTATACCCCAAAAAGCTAAGACCTGCCAAGCTTAAAATGATGCCACCGATATCGAATGTAAATGAAATTATAATGGGTTGAATAGTATTTGGAAGTATATGTTTAAACATAATCCTCCAATTTCCTGCCCCCGATGCTTTTGCCGCTTCAATGTAGGGTAATTCTCGAGCTTGTAAGACAGATCCTCGAATTATACGTGAATAATAAGGTACGCCAAGTATTCCATAAGCCAGCATTATGTACTCCATCCTTTGTCCCCAAATTGCAACAAAGACTAGAGCCAGAATAATTCCAGGGAAAGCAAAAAAGACATCCGCAATTCTCATTATTAATGAATCAATCCATCCGCCGTAATATCCGGAAATAACACCAAGTATAACACCAAGAATAACACTAAATGATATTGCCGGTAAAGCAATGGTTAATGAAGATCTGGCCCCATAAATTAATCTTGATAAAATATCACGTCCAAACATAGTTGTTCCTAATACATGTTCTGGTGATGCAGCTGCCCACCAATTATCGAAAACTCCATTTGCTTCCTCAAAAGTGTATGGAGCAAGCCAGGGTCCTAAAACGGCAAAAGTTATAATTACAAAAATAATTACAATACCCAAGATAGTTAAGACTGATTTTAATCTTCGAATGAATTTTCTTTTACTTATAGATTTTTCGTAGTCTTTTTCCCGATTTGATAATTCTTCTAATCGATAACCTGGAATAAGGAGGAATTTAATATTGGTGAAAATCCAAGAGACTGTATTTTTTAGTACGCTCTCTTTCTTCTCCTCCCCCAATTCCTCTTCTTCTGTAAGTTCTTGTTCATATCTTTGTCCCATAAATTTTTCACCTATAATTTTGTAAGTTTGAATTAGAATCTTATTCTTGGATCTACAAATCCATAAAGAATATCAACACCTAAATTCACAGTGATAAAGGTAATTGTAGTAACAAATACAACTCCGTTAAGTACCCAATAATCCGTATTCCGTATCGCCACAATTAATAATTCACCTAATCCATGCAAATTAAAAGTCGTCTCAGTAAGAATAGCTCCCGTTAACAAACCTCCAAAGTTTAATCCTATAATTGTCATAGTTGGAATTAACGCATTTTTACGGGCATGGGTTTTTATCACATCTTTTTCTTTACAACCTTTCGCTCTAGCAGTTCTTACATAATCCTGCTGTAAAATTTCCAACATACTCGAACGAGTTTGTCTAGTAATTGATGCAAGAGTTATAAAGGATAAACATGCTACAGGTAAAATTAGATGCTGTATATAATCTACGAGTAAACGCATATCTCCAGCTAAGATACTATCAATTATCCTAAAATAAGTAATTTTCGGAGGATCACCAATACCCGCTGTTTTATATCCAACCCCAGGAAAAATGGGTATTCTAAAAGCTAAAAAGTATTGGAGCAACATTCCCATCCAGAATACTGGAATGGCAACTCCTACAAGGGCAAATCCCCTTAATACTGTATCTTTAGCTTTATTTCTGTTTGTTGCTGAAATCACTCCAGTTTTAATTCCCAAAAATGCAGCAATAACAATAGCGAATATCGCAATATCAAAAGTTCTAAAAAATCGCTCTAAAACGAGATCCCATATTGGAGCACCTTGGGCAACCGAAACGGAAGTACCCCAATTACCAGTAAACAAATCTCCAAGGAAAATTACGTATTGTTGAAGTATGGGGAGATGAAGTCCGAGTGCACGGAGTGCGTTAGTATAATCCTCTGCCGAAAAATTTCTAGGAAGATGTGCTAAAACCGGATCTCCTGGCATTAATCTAGATAATATAAATGTCAATGTAATTACTCCAAATAATACCGGTAATAGTACTAAAAGCCTTCGGATTATATATTTAATCATACTCATTGATATTTGATCTCCTGATCTTTTTTAAAAGGTTCTGATTCTCTTAATACGTTTTTCATATTGCTCTTTAGCTACAGTTGCTAAAACAGCAGATAACAAATTTATACATAATATGGATAAAATTGTAAGATATCCTTCATAACGAATAAAAAATGCACCAATAGGAGCGATATCAAAACCAAATATGATCCAATTCCATATCCAAGATTGCAATATCGTAATTGGTGTAAGCCAAATGCTATTTCTAATTCCATATTCAAAGAATTTTTCTCGATATACCATTATAAACACAATTACAAAAAGAATTATTAATGAAATAAAAGAACTTGGATTAAATAAAATTTGATATAAAAATAATATTTTTTCCCCAATATTTTTTTGAAAAATATTGCTTATATAACCGAAAAACACGAAATGAATCAATAAAATTGCCAGAATAAAATTTCCTTGTCTACTTAATTCGATTTTGAGTTTCATAAAACTTTCTCTATATCAATCTTTTCCAAGTCAAAATCTCTTATAAAATCGTTACTATAATTTAGATTCGATCTCTTATTAATTATTCCCTTGCATTTCCAAATCGTCATATCAACGGGGGTTTGTTTACCCTCATGTAAAATTTGTTTATTATAAGAAAAAATATCAAGAATATCGTCATAGATTAAATAGGG
Organism: uncultured archaeon; assembly: GCA_964486045.1. Lineage (GTDB taxonomy): Archaea > Asgardarchaeota > Lokiarchaeia > Sigyniarchaeales > SOKP01 > Loki-b32. The sequence goes on along the minus strand of CAZALK010000015.1, from coordinate 81,730 downwards.
AATAAAGTTCATTTTTGTTTTCTTATCGATTTTAATGGAAATTATTTGTGGATAATATTTCTCTTTTTTTTCTAAATATAACTGTACTGTTTTTATTGACCCTTCCTCTTTAATTAGGATTAAATTATTTTCTATTTTTTCTTTCATATAAGTAATAATTTTATCACAATATGTTAACAGTTCTGTAGTATATCCCTCAAGGTGTGGTTTTAATCTTTTTTCTTCAATGTTAGAAAAAGTTTTCAAAAATTCAAGAAGCAGGTAAGTAAAGGCTTCTATAATGCTAGGGATTTCTGTTTTTATTAGGCGTGAAATTTCAAACCATTTTATTATCATTTCATGTTTTAAATTTCGGTGTATAATTTCCTTATATTTTCCTTTTGCGAAATTTATAAAATTAGTGATTCCAAGTATGAAAAATTTTTTAACATTAACGGTCAAATCAAGCTTTTTTAACAGTTTATTCAAATTTTCAAGATCAGGGAATATAAATAATGTCAAATCCCCGTTTGTTAATTTATCAATTCTCATTGGAACTGGCATCACGGGAATTTTAAATATTTCTGATGCAAATATATCAAAATAAAAACCTATAGGCGCAAGGTCTCTTTTGAATGATTTTAATTTAACGGGGGAATTAAAAAAAGAATATTTTGGGCTCATTTGAAATACCAAAAAAATTTAAAAAAAAAAAATTTTGTAGATTAATTTGTTATCTTATTATATACGAATCCATTTAGGTAAAGTCGATAGGATACCACCACTCTCTACCCATTGGGTTAAGATCGTATCCAATCATGTTGTCAACATACGCGCGGAAACTCATACCAACATAGCACCAAGCCCATGGAAAATCTCTTTCAACCAGTAGTTCTTGAATCCTGTTATAATGAGCTTCTCTTGTAACAGGATTGGTCTCTGCTAGAGCCGCTTCCATTAAGAGTTGGACATTATCATTTAGAACGCTTGAATTACCTGAGGAAAGCCATCCATTGTATTGTGCTCCATTAGAAGCAACAGATCTATTGGTAAACAAGGGATTAATGAAGTTGCTCGGATCGTTATAATCTGGACCCCATCCGATGAAGTACAGTTCTAACATATTCCTAGTAAGATTTCCTATTTCGTAAAGCCTGTAAATGAAATCTCCCCATGTCATACCATCATCTGTTACTGTAACACCAATGTCTCCGAGATTGTCTTGTAATAAGACTAACATTTGCTCCCGGAAGTTATTACCGATGTTGTAAGTATAGCTGAATGAAGCAAAATTAGAATTTCGCCATAGCCAGTCATCTGGACCTGGAGAGGTTGCATCTAAAGCTGTTCCAAAACCCATGTCTTGCATTTTCATTCTCGCATGAGTAATGTTTAAGATTGGTGCATTAAATGTGGTGTCAGCATACATAATACCTTCTGGAACAGGAGATTTCATTCTCAAAGCATTGCCTTGTCGAAGTTCGTTAAGAATGTAATCATAATCCAATGCATAAGAAATTGCTTCTCTAAAGGTTACGTTTATCAAATTGTTATTCATCCCTAGATATTGAACAACCGTACCTTGTGGACCTTGTTCTACATGTAGACCTGCTGTACTGTTTATCATATCGAGTAACTCATCCATAGGATCCAATAAAAGATCAATGTCACCGGATAATAGAGCTAAGTTTCTGGCATTTGCATCGACAATTTCTGAGAGAACTATTATATCAAGAGCAGCTCGTCCGTCCCAATAACCATCAAAAGCAGTAAAGATAACTTCTACACCAACTTCATATCCATCATAGGTGAATGGGCCAGTGCCGATTATATCTCCAGTAGCCGTATCAATGTATTGATTCGTAAGGCTGGCGTAATGTAATGGTGATTGAATATAAGAAGCGCTGAATGACAAAAGAGCTTTGAATGGAATAAATGGACCACTTAAAACAAAGGTTACGCTGTAATCACTGTTTTTTGTAATACTAGATACAATGGGAGTACCATCTGGAAATTCATATAATTCTGCTGTTTGAGTTATAATAACTGTGTTAGTACCAGTAGTGTTTAAAGCCCAAGCCATTCTATCCCAGTGAGCTATTACCGCATCCGCATTAAAATCAGCTCCATCATGGAATTTAACATTTTGTCTAAGGGTAACTGTAAATTCGGTAGCCGGGCCGTTCCATGAGCCGTCGTCAGTAGCGAGGGCCGGAATTTGAGCAAGGGAAGGGTCACCTAAATCATATCTATATAAACCCTCAACCACTTGATCAATTACATCAATTGATGCACTATCCCAAGCTACTATTGGATCAAGATCAACAGGACCATACATTGTTGCGGCAACAAGTGTCTTTCCACCTGCTCCTGCTGGTGGTTGTACAAAAAATATTACGGCACCAGTGGTACCAGCTGCAATTGCTATGATAACTACGATTCCTATCGCTAAAGTTTTTCTTTCCATAAATTTAATCACTTTATTTTTTTAGGTTTAATTGTTTTTTTTTAGATTTGTGGTTAAATAGTTTTTTTGTTTCAAAAGCTTATAAGTTTTATCTTTTTAAAAATAACATTTGAAAATATTAGGAAAAGTAATAACTATCTTTTAATGGGGGATTTAAGTGGGTATTAATTACTATTTTTGGAGATATAAGCGGTTCCAAAAGGCACGTCATTTTCTTAATACGTTGAGTAGTAAGTGCATTTTCAACCAGAAAAATGCTTTTTGGTAAAGATAAGCTTCGTAATACTCTAATGAGAAATTTCTGGAACAGATCGAATCAATAGAAATTTTTATCCAAGTTATTTACATTAATGGTCATCCGGCTCCCGTGTCTCAGAAAGATTGTACTCCTTGCTCAAGGCGCGCTTCCGAATATAGAATTCTTGATTTTTAAATTCTTCATTCATAGTAATGAAGAAAGACATTTTTAAACTCTTGAGGGTTTACAGAAAGTTAATAAATCACTTACTTTATCTAAATGGGATATTTAATATTTAATTTTTGTTTTAAATTATACAATTCATGGAATCGTAGCCTTAATGAGTCACTCACGTTAATCAATTTGAATTTATTAATGTTCTTTTTTAATTAGTAATTCTTTATTTGACAAGAATTCAACTATACGTAAATTAACCTAATATTCTATTGAAAATTTTTAAAAAAATTTAGATTAGATTGCCCAAAACAGTGTCAATGGCAATTTTAAAATTTTTTAAGAGGAATTTTTGTAAGATTTTATTTATTTGGGAAAATAAATTCTTGAAATAAAATTTAAAAAAAATGAAGTATCTAATAACTTAAAGTTATCGACGTTTAGACAATTTCGTCACTACTAAAGTAAGAACACCCATGGCAGCAAGACCAAACCCACTAATTGCACATCCCATCAGTAGTATATTTCCAAGCTCATAAGCGTTAATTAGTAAACCTCCTTCTACTTGCGAAAAATATAATGCAAATTCATCTCTTATCTTTGCTAACCACCCGAAAATTGTATGCATTTGATCATCGCTCAATTGAAAAAGCAATTTCAAATTATTATATGTGTTAGGTGCTTCCACTGCGATAAACCATTTAGTATTTCCAATTGGTGTTACGAATGACTCAGGATTTTCCTCAGACCATAATTGCATAGCGGTGTCTAAATCTATTTTACTCGCAATTGGAAGACCAATTTCCCAACCACTGAGAGAATCAAGGCCAAAGGCTGGCCCTGGGTCAATTCCGTTAGTAAAGAGTGAACCATTAGCCCATTGGCGAAAGAATTCAAATCCTGCTAGTTCTGTCATAGTGTATCCTGTTATATTAAGAACAATATTAGGAACAACATTTACTTTAAATGTCGTAAATAACCAATTAAGGATTAAATCTAATTGATTTGGATCTAAATTAAATGTGGTGATTAAATCTGTCCGAGAGGCAATATCTCCACTTTCAGCGTCAATCCATTTTAAAAGTCCATTCTTATTGATGAATGATGAAGAATTTCCTGTTTCAAAGAAAGAAGTAGTTATTGAAAGGGAAATGTTAGATGTTACCGGAATGCCTACCTCAAATCCCTTGAGTCCAGCTCCAAGATCAAGACCTTCTGGTACAACAGTGGCATTTGCCCATTGTTCCAAAAAGAGGATTTCGGCATATTGAGTAGTTGTAATTCTTGTTCCTGTAGGAGCCTGGAGAATAAAAATTATTGGCAAAACAACATCTTTGATGGTTGAAAATAACCAATTATAAATTTTCCCGAATTTAGCATCACTTAAATTATGGGTTGCATTAATTTCACTTTGAGCAGTTAAATTTCCATTTACAGCATCATACCATTTTAGAATTCCAACATCATTAGCAAACCCAGACAAGTTTACTGGGTCCCAAAGACTTTTGGAGTCATCCAAAGAAATATATGAGGGGCTAGGAATTCCTACTTCTAAACCTTTTTGCCCTGATAAGACGATCGGTTGCTCCAAAATGTGATATTGGAGATATATTCCCATATAATAGAGTTGATCGAGCCAGGTTGCATTATAAGTAGATTCCATCAAGGTTCTATTACTTCCAATATTTAATGTTGCTGCTTGATAAAAATCTAGCCATTTTATAAAACCTAACCCCGATACAGTGTCTGTTAACAATCCCGGTGCGTCTCCATACCCATATAAAATTCTTTCTTGAGCAGTAATAGAATAGTCCCGACTACTAATTCCAAAAGTCGTCATCTCTGATACGCCCTCTATTTCGACCGAATAATTAGTTCGAAACTCATAATTGTTAAAAAAATTATCCGTAGCATTTAGTAGAGTTGTAGAATTTTGAGTTACAACTTGGTTTATTGTGTTTTGAATAAGTCTTACTGCACTGGAGGCTTTTAGCATGGATCCAAGCTCCTCACTTAAATCTCTCAGGAATATTCCACTTGTGAAAATTGTACCATTAGCCCATTGCATATGGAAATCATTCTCTGCTGCAGAATCTAAAGTTAAGCCTTTTAAAGCCAATTGAGCAGGTATAATCAAATCAAACATGTATTGAGTTAAATAAGAAGTTAAGTTTTTTAATTGGTAAAAAGTAGCATTATATTGTAATTGCATTGAAGAATCCCCAGAAGTCTCGTTATAGAGATCGAGAAAATAAGAAATTCCGGTACCTAATGCAAGATCTTCTAGAATTCCCGGATAAATTTCCCCATTATCCTCACCATATAATAATCTTTGTTGAGTGGTATTAGTATAACTAAGGTTATATGAGCCGCTTGTTCCAAACTCAGAAATACCACTAATAGTAGTTATTCCTTGTGTAGTAATTGACCAGTTATCATCATTGAAGAATTGTTCCGTTATGTTTAAGAGTGCATACTTGGATGGAGTTATGCTAAAGTTTGTAACATATTCACCAGAAACTACAGAAGCGATCAAATAATCAGTAACATATTCTGCTACAGATGTAAGTTGCCCCCAAGTAGAATTATATGATATCTGCATAGTAAGATTGTATGTTGCGGGATCTTGAGTAGCATTATCGTAAAATTCTAAAAAATCCTGAACCCCAGTACCGTTTACAAGATCTTGGGTTAATCCAGGAGAAGATGCATTTCCAAATAATAAACTTTGTTGGGCAGTAGCAGTATAATTGAGTTTATTTAAACCTCTTGTAACAAATTCTGAGACACCTTCTATTGAAGTTGTGTAATTCTCTTGAAAAGTGTAATTATTAAAAAACACTTCCATAGCATTTATTAGAGTAGTCGAATTAGAATTTATTACTTGTTCCAAAGTTTGGTTAATAATCTGAGCTGACCTTGAGCCTTCAATCCTTTCTTGGACAACGGCGGCTACAGAATCAAGGCTATCACTTATTATAGTGCTAGTCATCGAAGTGTTAACTCTTTCTAGGAAAATCGGCATTGATAAATTTTTGAGAAATGAGAGAATATTAGGAATAGAACGCACTTTAACTATTTCGTCCTCAATATCTTGAGTTTCCTGTTCTCGAAGCGCTTCTAAAACCTCTGGTATACCTAATCCAGAAAAATTTGCCTCTATTACAGGAATTGCAGCATTATTAATGATTAAAAGTGTTTCAGGAACATTAGCACGAACTTGATCTCTAAAATATCCGTTCATGAAAAAACCAGTTGGTGCTAAACCTATGCCAGTAGCTAATAAAATTACTGCAATATTTAATTTTGTTTTATTTAACATAATAAATATTTTGAATTGTTTTATATAAATTTTCTTCTAAGATAACACTTAAGTCCTACTATTAATTAATGACAATCAAGAGTCTTAATTTTTTAAATCTAAAATTATGTAACAGAAGTATTTAATAAAACAGGAAGTTGCTTTGAATTTTTTCTTCACATTTAGCATAAGAAAATCTTAAGTATTAATTTCAACAAAATCTCACGTAATTTTCTTCTAAACAAAGTTTCCTCTACCCAAAAGATGAAAAAGAGATGGTTTAGAATTATACTGTATTTTTTATGTAAAAAACAAACTTTTTTTATTGAGTTTAAATTAAGAAGATAATATGAACAGACAATTAATTGTGAAGTTTATAATACCAGTTCTTATCTTATCTAGCATTTTTGTTGGGATTGTTTTTAATTTCCTATCCTTTATTAATCCCACAATAGTTGATTATGTCGGATCATGGTTTATCACTTCTCTAAGTTTTTCAGATTTATTAGCTATAACCTTTATTGTATTTACCATTATCCTTTTGATAACAATAAAGTTTATTGATAAAATAGCTCATAAGTCGACTCTCATTATATGCGTAGTACTCACCGGTTTTAGCCTTATTTATACAAGCTTTTCATGGAATTGGCAAATTTATTTTTTGAATTTTCTCATCACGGGTGTAGGAATCGGATTTATATTGCCTATTTTCATAATGATAATTATTAGAGCTTTGCCATCGGATCGGAGTAATGGTCCTTATTTAATATTCTTACTTTTAACTATAGTTATATTGTTAATTAGCTTCGGTTTTATCTTCATGCTAATAGGTGTTAGATTTTGGAGATTACTATTTATCATAGTGGGAACTATTAATATTTTCTCTTCAATTTTAATCATTAGCCTTAAAGGTCCCCATTGATACCAGAGAAATTAAGAATCACTAAATTTTGTTGCTTAGAGCATTAGGCACGTTTTTTAACGACCTGAAAAGAATGATAAACTCAAATCTTATGGGAGAATAGTGAATTAATAATGAAATATATAATTTGATTTAGTTAACTGATTCTTAAACTTCTTGAAAAGGCAAAACATGAATAATAAATGTCTGTATCCCATTAAGCTTGTACAATAAAAGTATTAAACCATCGAGTGAGATCAAATCATATCTAAATTTAAAGAATTGATTGAAATCTAAGCTTCGATTTTGTTATTTACATTAGGACAGGGATTCCATTATTTGTTAATTTAGAATACCTATTATAAGGTCAAAAATAAAGTATCAAAATAGAATGAGAAAAATAAAATCGTAATAAGAATTATGCTGGTAATAATTATTCCTTTATCTAAAAAGGCTCTCTCAGTGCTTCTTGCGATTTCTGGTTTCGCAGAAGTTAAATACATAAAGCGCATAATTATATATAGTGAAAGTGGTATTGTAAAAATCGCTAGGTATTCATAAAAATTAGGATTTTGAGTCCCTGTCAAATTAAAATTAATAAGAAGATATAAAGAATAGGTCATAAACAATGACCCCGCGATTATTACATAAAATTGATCTAGTAATTTAAGAGAATATTGATCGTATACTTTCTTATGCTCAAAAGCTTTTTCTTTTCCAAGAAAACTCAAATCACCTTTTCTTTTTGCAATACTCAAAAACATAGCTACTTCAAAAATGGCTAAAAATAACCAAGCAGAAACATATTCTTCAATAATTGCGCATCCTGCTAAAGTTCTCCATAAATATCCCGTCGATAAAATTAAAATGTCGATAAAAGCAAATTTCTTAAAAAGATGGGTATAAAGTTGACCTGTAACAATTATCATGACTATCATTAAAGCAAAACCCAAATTTGGGATTAAAAAAATCAGAAACAAAATAGTGGTTCCTCCCAATATGACCAATATTAATATCGCGAAATATATAGAGATGTCACCTGATGCCAGAGGTTTCTTTTTGATTTTTTCTGGATGATTTTTGTCTCTTTCGATATCTATTATATCATTAATAATATAGTTAAAAGATGAGGTGAAGCATAATAGAAGAAAGCCTATTATTAGAGTATTATAAAGATCTGTTTCAAAAAGCCTTTCACTAAAAAAAATTCCAACAAATATCAGTAAGTTTTTATAGTATTGCCGGATACGCAGAAGGTTTAAAATACTTTTGAGTTTATTCGGCATCGATAATCCATTGAAAGGCACATTGATAATAAATTTTATTATGTTATTATAATTCTCGCTGGTTTAAATTTCTTCAATATTTTATAACCTAAGCGACTTGTTAAGCTTGTTTCAGATTTAACTTGAATCGTAGCACTATTAAATTCAAACATGATTAATTCTATTTTATTATATGGAATTTCTATTGTTTTGTCAAAAATATTTTTTAGAATTAGAGTCTCTTTATTACTGTTCCCCTCTTTTTTAGAATTTTCAAAATTTCTTTTTATTTTTTGGATAAATCCAATTTCTAGATTATTTACTGGTTTTTTAAGATAAAGATAAGTTAGAAGCTCTTTATTTATCAGCCATTCTATTATTTGGTATTCAGATTTACGAAATCTTTTATTTTTATGTATAGTCAAATTTATCGTTTTAGGTCTAATTATTAATTCATTAATTGTATAAGTAAACTGTTTTTGTTCTTGTTTTTCACTAGTATCAGAATTTGAAAAGATTAGCTTATACTTACTTAAGTCATTAGCTTCTAAAACATTAAAGCATCTTGAGATATTCAATTCGCCTTTAGATTTTAAGAAAATATCTCGTTCTTTAAAATTTTTAAGTAAAGCCAGGGAATTTGGTAATTTAGTTTTTAGAATTGGTTTTAGAATTTTGTTATTTTCTTCATCTAAAAAAACATAGAAATTCTCAATAATATCATTATCCCTTTTTATATCAATATCTTCTAATTTTAATGGTGTATTCTTTTGTAAGAAATATGTTTCGTTAAATTCGATTTGAGAATGAGTATATATTGACGTATTAAGGATTTCTTTTTGATTGCTTTTTAGATTAGTTATAATAAATTGTACTCCCTCACATAGATCATCAAGAAAATGTATATCATTTAATTTTCCTACTATAATCTCATCTGTAATTTTATTTCTAAAAATAAAGTTTTTCGTTAGATCAAATTTATATCCTTCTTTTCTCCTCAGGTTTTGCATTAATAACGAGATATCTTTAACTTGAAACGATTGTTTAAACTTTTCATTTGCTATAATTTTAAATTTTCGTCTTGCATTTTCAAATTTCCGAGCGTATTTTTTTTGACGAGATTTTTTCAAGCATATAAATGGAAGAATGGCTTCTTTATTTGGTTTTAATTCATCACCTAATAATGCTGCAATTCTAAAATAACTCGGTGGATGTGAATTAATAAAATTACCTATGAGAGATAATCTTGAGGGTTTGATCATTGAACGATTTAAATAAATAGCGGTATTCATATAATCTAGCAGCTGATTATCTTTTGTTATTTTCTCATCACATAAAAGCATGGTATTAAATCCAATTTCTCGTCCAGTAGCATAAAAACTTTCCAAATTATAAAGTGCTTTAGCTAGCTCATTTGCATATCCTACTTTTTTCGCTTTTAAATCTGCTCTTCCTTCTAAAATTCTCACAAATATAAAAAGAAGAAGGTAAATACCTAAGTTTAAAATTATGAAAACGATCATTGGAATTTGAGGATTTCCAAAAGTGTAGTCGTACATAGTTGCAGGTATGCCTAAGAACATTCTAACAATTAAATCTCCTGTTGTAATACAAGTTAAAACAAGTGTATGTTTTCCTTTTGTGTGGGCCAATTCATGAGCTAAAATACCATCCAACTCATCATTTGGAATTTGGTTCAGATCTTCTGCAATAATAGCAATTCTTTTGTCAAACAATGAGCCATAAGCCATGGCATTCAGAATTGGATACTTTCCATACCCAACTTTTACCTTACCTTTAATTCCAATTTTGTCTTTTACTTTTTTTACTTTACTTAGGATTTCTTTATCTTTTACTCTCTTAATTCCAAGCATTTTGTCTAAAATTGGACCCGAAACAAAGTAAATTAACCAATTCACCCCGATTAGGATGATATATATATTCATAAAAAAATCTAGAATATTAAATTGACCAAAAATCAACGGTTTATTACTAATGAAGTTGAGTGGTGTATACTGATTGATAACGACGATTGCTAACCATGCAATTATGTATAAAAATAGCGTTAAATATTCTGGGCTCATAAATCTCCATACAATTAAATATTTTCTCCCAAATAATATAAATCCCATAATAAGAATAATCCAGAAAGAAAATGCAAAAGCAGTATCAATAAATACAGAATTATTTTGGTAGAAAGAAAGAATACCTGCAACAAATATAATGTTATAAGTAACTAATGAGATAATTAATATTTTATTTAGTATTGGATATTCTCTTAATTCAAAAATTCCAATCCACAGATAAATTGAGAATGCCCCCATTAAAGAAGTTAAAAAGTCCTTAGTAAAGAAAAAAATGAGGAAAAAGAAAAATACTATTGCTACAATATCACTCATTTCACTTCTTTTATTATTTCGAACCCAATGATAAAATTCTTCAATTGTTAACAAATACAATAAAATTGTTATTAAAAAACTCCAATCTGTTATGAGTCTTAGCCAATTATAATGAAAAAAAAGAAAATTCAATATGACAAATAATCCGATGGATGTAAAAAGATAAATAATCAATAGTAAATTCCTTGAGAACTTTTTCAATTGTAATACCTTATTTTTTTCTCTTTGCTTATTTTCTAATAAAACATACAAAATAAATTTAATTCTTTAGATTTCTTGGAAAAAAAAATGAAATTCTGTTTTTTTTATTTCTAATTGTTTTTCCTTTTCATTTTCTTAATTACTGACCAAAAATATTTAATAGTAAAAAAATACCAAATCAGTAATCCTGGAACAATTAAGAGAATAGATATTAAAAGATTGATGGGAATTATTATTATCCCGAATGTAATATCTTCAATAGGCAAAGGCATAATTAAAGTTTGTACAATTACTAGGAATATTGCAACAGATACCAATAAAATGATCATTAGCACAATTATTCCTCTGATTCTGGGAAATTTATATAATATAAAACCAGTAGGAGGTATAAGTATGCTTAATGATATAATGAGAGATATCAGTTCGAAATTTCCTATAGAAACTTGTAAAATAATAACTGAGAAAATAGAAAAGAATCCAGAGATTACTGAGATAGCAAAGAAATTTTTTACTAACTCTGGTTCTGTTAATGGACCTCTAGCTAAAATCAATCGAGGTAAAGTTAATGCCGCATCTTTTTGACTTGAAGCCTTAATTCGATCATCTTTTAGCAAAATAATATCACTCTTATCCTCATGAATATCACTACTTTCAAAAAATCCTCGTGCAGAATAGATAACATAAAAACTATTAAAAATATGAGTTAAAAGTGCGACAAATGTAGCAACTTCAAGTGAACCAAAAAACATAATAGATGCAATCATTGCCCCCATACTTAATGTTCCTATATCTCCAGGGAAAACTTTGGCAGGAAATTTATTATATATAAAAAATGGGATAAGCACCGCAATTACAGGGATAGTAAAAATCACAGCCTCAGCAGAATTCCAGATTATACCACATATAAATAGAGCGCTAACTGCGATTAAACAAGTTCCAGCACCTTCTCCATTATAACCTTCTAACATATTTACTGTATTTGTAAAGACGGCGATAATTAGAGGAATTATAAGTGGGTAAATAACGGTTAACCTGGTCTTATCAAGAAAAGGGATTGTTGGGGAAGAAATAGTTATAAAACCAAAGATATTTGCGAAAAAAAGTGCACTTCCAGAGAAAATCGAGAGAGTAATTTTATATCGTGATCTCAATTTTTTTCGGTCGTCAATAAACCCTATAGCTCCAGCGATAATAACAGTTAAAAGAAAAATGATGATTTCATTAAGAAATCTTTGAAAAAATAACATTAAAAAAATTGAAGCAGCTGTGAAACCTATAATTAAAACAAGTCCGCCAGATTCGGCTACCTTAGGTCGAGAATTTTTATGTATATCATAGCCTACATACTCTTTCTTTTTCATAAATTCAATAACATAAGGGAGAATTATATAAGTTACCAAAAAACCTACTAAAAAGATAATTACTAAATAGAATATTTCTAAAAAGCCCCAATTTAATTGCGTGAGAGGATACATTTTTTTGAAATCTTTTAATATTTAATGATTAAATTTATTTTAGTTATATTCTCTTATAATGGATTAATTTTTACTATTTTTTTTCTGATACATTAAAATCAAATTTTAAAAGAAATAAATTCATATCTTTATTTCTTTGACCTTTTTTTATATAAAAATAGCCCGGCACGGATTTTCAATTAACAAGCAAACTTATTAATACTCGAACCGTGGTCGCGGGGTTCAAGGCCCCAAATGCTTGGCCACTACACCACCGGGCTCTTTTTAGATCTTGAATTATAAATTAAATGGTTTAAGATCTTGATTTAAAAATTTTTCATCTAATAAATTTTTATTGATTTTTAAGAATTCAATTTCTTTTTCCTTATTTCTATACTCATCAGGGAGCATTTGCGGTATGGTTTCGATAATTGGATACCAGCGATAGCATTTTTTGCAGAATAATAATCCAGATTCAATTTCAGTTTCCATTTTTATTTTATTTAAGAAATACAACTCGGGTAATATATCTTCAAGTTGGTTAGGATTCATTTTTTCAGAAAATTCTAAAATTTTAAGCTTTATTTTTGATTTCAAAATTTCAAAACATTTTTTGCTAAGTTTATTGGAGGTTCTATCGAAAATATTATCTAATTCTTTTATACTCAAAATAACAAGATTAATATAGTCTTTAAGTTCAGTTCTTTCTATAATAACATTATCTTTTATGAAAATTGTTTCATCTTCTCTATAAACCTCTATTATTTCCTCTTTTTTATCAAAATCGATGTTTCTTTTCTGATAAATTTCGATGAAAGTACGAAAATCTATTTCTTTAGTCTCAAAAGAAAAGATATATAATTGCAATGGAAAATACTTGTCAATTGGGCAGGCTAATATGTCAAATAACCAAGGTTTCATAGATTTCACATAAATTAAAAAATAATATTTTAAATAAGATAACTTCTTAATTGCTGCAAGTATTTGTCTATGCTCCTATCAATTTTCTTTCGTTTTTTCTTGAAATCTTCTGATAACTTCCTAAAAGCTGCTCTTGAAGGTAATCTTCCTCGTTTATACCGAGATTCTAAAAGATTTAAGCTGTCTTTGATACTAATTCTCTCAGCTTCTAAAAGATCCAACCTTTCTACTACAGTTCTAAAAACTTTACCAGGTTCCATTAAAATTCTCTTAAATGGGATTATTTCATTTTGAATTTCATCTACTTTTGAAGTATTTTTATTTAAAATATTTTTTAAATTCTTCTTAGCAATTTTCTTCTTTTTAGCATCTTCTTCAGCTTGTCTTATTTCTAATATTAGTGCATTTTTTTCTTCATATAAAGCACAAAATTCTCGAATTTCGTTCAAAGGGATAAATTCCCTGTTTAATATTGGTACGCCATAATATTTCTTTCTTGTTTTAATTGTAAGTACATAGATCGATAATATTAGAGAGATTGTGAGTATTATAAGAATAGGTCTTAGAAGTAAGTCAAAATAATTAATGCTAAAGGTGAACTGTATAATTCTTTTTTCCTTGGGACTAACGGTGCTAGAAGAATAAACCAACGTAGTAGTACCATGAGCTCTATTTATAGCTTCAGGAGCTTCTGTAATGTAATCAACATTAAAACATCCCTCTATAATGATTTTAATAGATTGTTGGTTACTCAAAAATTCGTAGTATGTGGAGTAGAGATCAACTTTAATTGATTCATGAAACCAATTTATTGAAGCGTACTCCTCAAATGGTAAAAAATACCTAATCTTAAATCGATACTTCGAATTAGGTAACATTACTACACGATTTACAGATAAATCAATTATTACTTGCTTAGAATTTGAGCTCCCTAAAGACCTAATTCTAACTCCCATTATTTCTCCTATATCATCTGACACGTATATTTCTTTAGCGTCATGAGGTAAGTTTACAGTTATAGAACTTGTTGTTAGTAATCCTAAGTTTTCTATTGTAAGTTCTTCGTTTACTCGAATTATTCCCCATGGGGAGATGAATATTTCACGGTTAACTTCTTTTACTTCCATTTTCGATGTTTGGTCATGAGTAAAATTGATAATAATTGTTTTAAGATTGTGCAAATTTTCCAAAAAGGGTTCAAGAATAGATTCCCCTATCAACTCTTTCACAGTGGCGATACCATATAATATAAAGTGTTCGTCAGTAAATTCAAGACCCCAACCACCTTCTATTTCACTAGAACCATCTGGTACGAAAAAATGGGCATTTATTTCTCCCTCTGATCTGTATGGTAAGATTGGGTAAACAAAACCGGTAAACTCAATAAACTGATTTTCAAATTGGAAGTACGATAAAAGATTCTTATATTGGTGTATAAAGTAAATTGATTTTGTTTGGTGTGGCAATAATGGAGAATCAAAGTATATTGCATACATCTCATAGTCTTTCATTATCATATCTAAGCGTTCAATAAACAAGGTATTCTGACTAATTCCAGTGGCCTCAAGAAAAATTAAATCATCTGTCTGAGCAATTGGAATTCCTATTAAGATTGAATTTATTGGATTGTTGTTTAAGTTTTTAATTGATAGGTAATCTTCAAATATCACTAATCCGTAACCGCTTATGTTTACCCTTCTAACCATGTCTGTTATCACAATATTTTCTGCATCTTCTAGGCTAGCTGCTAAATTTGGATGTTTTATATCATCCTGTCTAATATTAAGTGATTCAGAGGGTATCGAAATAAATGAAACATAAATTATGGATAATAAAAAACAAATTGAAATTAATGCAGAGATTTTTCTTTTCATGATTATTTAAACTTTATAGAATTATCTAAAAAAAATGAATACAAGATATAAAAATTTATTAAAAGATAAATTTAAAACTTTTAGATATAGTTTTATATTTTTTTAAGTATTTATGCATATTATAATACTAAACAAATATTGACTATATTTGCAATGTCAACTAGTCGTACTCAATCTAGACGTAAGAAAAGAAGAAGTGGAAATGCTCCTATGCCTATGGGTGGAGCAGGATTAATGAGATTCTTTGAAGATAGTTCAATTGGTATTAAGGTCGGACCAATAAGCACAATTATCTTATCGGTTACTTTAATTATGCTCGTAATCTTAGCGCATGTGGGAGTTTTTAACTGGCTTTTTACACCAGGTGGGGGCTAATCAGAATTAATATTCAACATTAATTTACATTCTTGCTCATCTTAAATGAAAATATCCGAATTTCAGAAACTGATTAAGAACCTTTATATTGAACGGGATCAAAAAAGAGGAGTACAGAAAACATTTACCTGGTTAATAGAAGAAATAGGAGAATTAGCACATATTTTAAAGAATCAAGAAATTAAAACGAGTAAAGTCTCAGAAGAATTAGCAGATATTATTGCTTGGACAACTTCCTTAGCAAACCTATTAGACATTGACCTCGAATATTCCTTATTCAAAAAGTATCCCAATATGTGTTTAAAATGCGAATCCAATCCATGTATTTGTGGGAAATGAAGTTTGGTTGCTTATAAGAATAAAAACACATAATTATAGAAAACACTATAAACCGTCAAAATTTCTAAAAAATAACTTAGTTTTACTTATAAACGCAATAATTATGATGAGTTTTTTGATCGAACAATGATTCTTAAAAACAAGAGGATTTGGATAGACATCGAGCAACCGAAAACTGCTATCATGCTTCATTCGCTAATTAAAAGATTTGAAAACGAAGAATCGAATCTTCTTATAACAGCACGAGATTATGAATCAACGTATCAAATTTTAGATGATAAGAGTGTTGATTATAAAAAGATTGGTAAACATGGTGGAGAGAAATTAGAAGATAAATTAGAAACATATGTAAATCGCTTAAAAGCTCTTTTTCCAATTGTAAAAAAATTTTCACCAGAATATTTTGCAACATTTTTATCATTAGAAGGTACTAGAATTGCTTATGGGCTACAAATTCCTTCAATTGGGATTAATGATGAACCACGAAATGAACCCGTTTGTAAATTATTTCACCCATTTATTGAAAATATCATAACCCCGGAATGTATTCCTATTGAATGGTATATACGACTCCACGCTGACATCGAAAAAATAATACGGTATAATGGTCTAGATGAAATTGCTTGGCTCTCAGAGTATAAACCCGACTCGAACATTCTTGATAAATTTGGCTTAAAGAAGGGAAATTTTGTTTTGATAAGAAGTGAGCCTGTTCATGCTAGTTATTTTATTGATAAACTTAAACCCGAAGAAACAATGATAAGTGAATTCCTTCCGGGAATTTATAAACAATTTCCGAATCATACATATCTACTCTTAGTTCGCTCTGATAAACAAGAACAATTCCTATTAAAAAAATTAAAAGATTTAAAGAAAAGTAAAAATATTCGGGTCACTCAATATTTACCGAATATCGTGGATTTATGTTTTTATGGGGCACTAGTCATTAGCGGAGGAGGGACGATTGTAAGAGAATCGAGTCTTTTGAATGTTCCTAGTATAGAGTTCTTTCCTGGTGATTCAGCGCCTCAAGAGAATTTTTTGATGAAGAATGGATTCCCATTAAAACATATTAGAAAAACAGATAAATTAATTGAAAGTGCAATTGAAATACTCAATAAGGGTCCATCAGCAGAGAGATTTCAAGTTGGTCCTTTTAGAGAGAAAATAAGAAAATTTGAAAATCCTATTGAAATTTGCTTTAACTACGTAAGAAATAAATTGAATGGAGTTTGAGTATGTTTTTTTCTAAAATCATAAGATATTAGTAAAGAATTTATTTTTGTAAAAACTTTTGATAAATTTTTTCTAACCTTTTACCTACAGCATCCCAGGAATATCTTTTTACAAACTCCTGTCCTTTTTTAATCAAACTTTCCCTTAGAGTACCATCTTTAATAAGTTTGGTAATTGCTTCAGCAAGTAATTGGGGTCTTTTAGGAGGAATAAAGATTGCATTATCTTGCAAAATTTCACGATAGACTTTTAATGATGAACTTATAACAGGAGTCCCACAAGCAAGTGCTTCTAGTTGAGTATTGCCAAATCCTTCAGCACCATGTGAATATTGCACTAATATATCCGCCATTGTATAATAAGCCGGAACTGATTTTTCAGGTACAAAGCCTAAAAATTTAATGTCTTTATAATAAACTCTCCATTTGTTATAAATATTTATCATTTTAAAATCCGGAGCCCCACCAATGATTAAATTAAGATCTGGGATCTTTCTTTTGGCTAATTTATAAGCCGCTATTATATCGTTGACACCTTTATAGCTAGTAATCCGTCCAAAAGTCAACATCACCCGGCCTTTTATGTTTAAATTTTCTTTTAATTCCTGAGCTTTATTTGGGTAAGGTTTAAACCAATTTCCAATACCGTTATAAATCACTTTAATTTTGTTTAAATTAGCCTTTTGAATATAGTGTTTAATTGCATTCTTGGAATAATTGGATACGGTTGTAATGTAAGTTGCTTTGCTAATAATATATTTTATTAGATATTTCTCCACAGGAATTGTTGTAAATTTTGTTTCAAAAGGACCTAAATCATGAATCGTTGATATGAATCTCTTTTCATTTGAAAAAAGAATAGGTAGTGTTCCTCTAGGACCATTTCCATGAATAATGTCAAATTTATTACTTCGAAGATACTTGGCAACTTTAACTATAAATTGAGGCATCCAAGTAAAACGTCTTTTTAATAAATCGAATTGT
Source organism: uncultured archaeon (assembly GCA_964486045.1). Taxonomy (GTDB): domain Archaea; phylum Asgardarchaeota; class Lokiarchaeia; order Sigyniarchaeales; family SOKP01; genus Loki-b32. Next base: position 63,623 of record CAZALK010000015.1, on the reverse strand, counting down.
ATTACTCTTGTATCATCAATCTTAATATTCCATTTACCAGTAATTAATATAACATCATGATTCTGTTTCTTTAAATAATCAAAAATCCCCTCAAAACCAGAACGCTCTTGGTCTGGGGCGATTTTCAAAGAAATAAGACAAATTTTGAGTTTTTTCATTGAAATATTTTAAATATCTTTTTAGAAATGGTAACAATGATTTTAAGTTAATTGTTCAAATCCATCTTCAGTAACCAAAATAGTTTCCTCTACCTGTGCTACATAGGCTCCTTTCTTTTCTGAAAGTACGAAGTGTGCTTGTAATTTCCCTTGTTGTACTAATTCTTGCAACCCAAATGCAACTCCCAGCTTAAATTCTTTTGCTAACCATCTTTCGGCAAATGGTAAAGATTTATAATTTTTATTTATGAAACCTAAGAGCTGCTTAGAAGTTTTTCTACGCAAAGGAACTCTTCCTGAATACGGGTTTAACTCATAAATATGTGAATGTTGGGTATTATGAACTGATCCTTCACCTGTGCTTGCAAATATTTCTATTGAAAACACTTCTCCTTCGTCCATTATATCACCTCCCTGAGAGCCCAATTCAGGTAATCGCTTTTTCCCATGAACTGTCCATCTCTCAATTTGATGGCCACCTAGCTCTTTTATTGGGTTGTAGTTGAATCCCTTTACAATACTTTCAATTTTCTGCCCTATTTCTTTTGTATTCGCTTTTGGTTTTACAATCATTTTTGCAGCATCAAGTGCTACCTCAGTGGCTTGGATTAAATTTTCAAGTGAGGAATCCTCATTGAAATTAATAGTAAAAGCAGTATCAACAATATAACCTTCTACATGAACTCCTAAATCAATTTTAACTATATCTGCTTCTTCGATTAATAAACCATCATCCTTTAAGGGAGAAGTATAATGTGCTGCAATATTGTTGATACAAAAATTTACTGGAAATGCACATAATCCATTTAGCTCTTCAATTTTAGTTTCAGTTATAGAAACTATATCTAAAACTTTAGTACCTACATTAATTTTTGGTGTTATATACGCTTTAACTTCTTTTGCTATTTTCCCTGCTTTTCTTAGTGACTCAATTTTAATTTTTTCTTCTTCTTCCTTTTCTAGCTCTTCCTTTCCTTTTTCTTCTTGAGCTTTATCATTTATTTTTTGATTGTCTGTCATTAAAATTACTAATATGGACTTCGATAAAAATATTTTTTAAATATGAATTAACTTTAATAATAAAGTTAACATTAAAATTCGATCAAAAATAAAAATAATTTTATAATATAATTTTCTTATTAGAATTATAAGCACTATATATTCAAGTTGAATATTCTTTGAGTGAAAACATCTCTGAACTTACCGATCTTTTAAGGCAAATGGAAGCTGTAAATCCAAATATTCAAGGTTCAGCAATAGTGAGTGTTCAAGGCCTTCCGATATGTAGCGCGCTTGCAAGGGATGTGAATGACGGGATAGTGAGTGCGATGAGTGCTGCAATTTTAAGCGTTTCCGAACGTGCTGTTGAGGAGTTGGCACGAGGAGACTTGAAGCGAATTCTCATAGAGGGTGTTGATGGTATTATAATACTCTCTAAAGCGGGGGAAAACGCAATATTATGTACTTTAGCTAAAAGTGAAGCTTCACTTGGAATGGTTTTCTTAAATATCCAAAGTGTTTCAAACAAAATAGCTGAATTATTAGATTAGAAGCTTTTAAGCAAATTTAAATTAATTTAAGAAATTTTGATTTCTAAAAACCTTAATCCCCTTATAATTACATGACACGTTCAAATCAAGTGTTTGAGCAGCTTAAAAAAAAGATCTCATTTTCAAAGGATAGAAAATCTCTTGAAAGAAATTATTATGAGGGATTAGCAAATTGTCTTAGATTTGGATATTTTAATAGTTTCAGAAAATTATTCAACGCTTCAGTTGACTTTAATATTTTTATTGAAGTAAAAAAAATCCCTCGCAGATTCGAATTAATTTCTAAATTAATTTCAGAATGTATTGAAAGGATTTCAACAGAATACCAAACTTCAGCTCTGGGAGAACAAATCGATATATTAGGGTTTTGCAATGAATTTAACTTATTTGAAAAAGAATTAACTAAAGCTGAAAGATATTCAGTCGAAAAAATCAAAAAAGATAATTTATTTATTGCAAACCTATTTGATTTATTTGGTAAAATAACAGACTCGTTTATTTCTTATGTTTGCTTAGGGTTACCTAGAAATCTCTATGATTACTTCATTAGTAGACCGAATGAATATTTCTCTGATAGAGAGGGATTAATGCAATATATTAAGAACAATTTTTTTAACCAATATACCATTTATGGATTAAGTGTGAGATATTTAAGCTCTAAAAAGCAATTTATTGATGCTTTCAACAAGTTCTACCCTTTGCAAAAAAGCCAGGAGAATGGGGAACAAACCAATCCAAATTATAAAGGAAAGAAATTCTTTGAATTCAATGTAATTTATAGAACGATTTATTATGGGGATGAAGAAAATCATGAATATCGTGAAATCAAAAAACATTTTGTATCACCTGAGAATATTTTAAGAAATTTAGATAATATCAGGTCAAATGATAACTATAATTTTTATAGTATTTCGATGGTTCTTCTTGGAGGTTTAGGACCACAAGGACTAGGTTTTACGTATTCTACACCAAAAGGAGAAATTATTGAAATCTGTTCAGATCAGAAAGAAACTGAAGCTATAATAGTAAAATTTAAGCAATTTCTAAGAAAAAAGTTTCTTTATAAACTTGAAATGGAGTTATCAAATTTAGGTATTAATAATGATACAGGGAATAAAATCATTGAATTTTTATCAGAATTTCTTGCTAATAAGAATTTAATTAATTATTATGATAAAGACTCAATTTTAAAAAAAATTAAGTTCAATTTGTATCAGATTGACGGATTTCAACTTATTAAAAAATATGAATTGGAAGAACTCATCAGTAAGATTTCCAAAGCTGTTACTTTAATCCTTAGAAAGATCAAACTAAAAGATCAATTTATTACACGTATGGATTTAGTAGAAAAGGGAAAGATAAAGTCTGAAGATATAGCAAAATTAACAAGCCTAAGAGGAAAATCACATTATGATGTTTTACGAGAAAGATTTTTTTACCAATACATCGTAGATTGGTTCTATAATATATACACTGAAGAAAGGAAAAAGCTTGTTAAAAAAATTTAATTGTTACTTTCTAATCTCTTCGATCTGATCAAAGATGCTGTCAAACCGTTCCTTTATAGAGCCATATAATCCTTCTTCTTCGGAAATAATGGAGTTTATTGCTGTCTTTAACCCGTAATGGCTTTCAGAAATTAACACACGAATTGGAAGAGTAAAAATATCAGTGATTATCATCAACATTTCTTGAATGATATTGAGAATATGTGGAACTCTTTCACGAGTCTTATCAACTGTTGTTGATTCAGATGGGAGTAATCCATCTTCTCTTTCCTTCTTCAATTCTTCCCAAATATTTTCTTTCAATTCAGTAAACTCAATTCCTAAGTTTTCAAGAGCCATTTTGGCTCCTTCAAACAATAGATTTATTGTATCCCTTCCTGTAAAATGTCTAATATTATCAACCATTTCAACTGGTGCTAAACCTTCTAAAAAATTTACTAATAAATCATTGTAATCTCGGATCACATCTAGCGGAATGAATAACAAAACCATTTCTTTAACTTGTTTAAAAATGTATCCAAAAACTTTTGCAAACCACTCATTCTTGAGAGATCTTTCTAATAAACCACCATACTCGTTTAGAAGATGAATTCCTAAATATCCAATTATTCTAATCATATCATCCTCATAATTTCGAAAATAATCAAAAAAATGCTCTGGTTCCATGTTCAATTTATCTCTAATAATGTCAGATACACGCTCCTTAATAGTTTCGAATGGCTCATCAAGATATTCCTCTAATTTATCAATTGAAATAACATCTTGGAGTTTATCAATAATATCAAACTTCGTTTCTTGAATAATCTCTTCTTCTAATCGATCTCCAAAATAAGCGTCTATTGTCATTTTTTCTTGAGCTCTTGAATCCACAAGTTTTTTCCATTGATTGTAGTCATATATTTTACAGATAAATTGTAAAGAATCTCCACCCTTCGCTATGCAGGTTTGTTCTGTTATTTGAATTCTATAATCATTTCTTTTTATTTTTAATATAAAATTAGCAACACTTTCCAACATTCCACATAATCCACAAGCTAATCCTTCTGTTTCTTTATTTTTTGTTTTACTAAAATCAAATGTATCTTCAATATCTTGCCCGTAACCAGCGCATAAAGGACATTTACTGATTCTTAATACATAATCATTATACTTTGAATCTTCTTTAAAAATTTCCTCATAAGAATAATCATCTAACTCTCTTCCAAATACAACAACCCAAAGAATCTCGAAATATTCTAGGATCTTTTTTGGAGATCCAGGCATAAATTTAAAAACGCTTGAATGACGTTCACATGATTCATACCCAGCCCGTTTACCCATCTCTTTAAGAACAACAAGACTGTCTTCTTCCTTCTTGGTGATTTCATTAATCTCCTTAAGAATTTCCCGATAAAGAAGTGTGTAAAATAGAGCATTTGTAGAATGTCCAAAGACCTTAGTTATTTTTTTCATTAACCATTGAAAAGCTCCCATCTCTAGCCCCTCTCACTACTTTTATATTTGTAAACTTGAGTACATACTTTATCTCCATATGATCGAGATTCTGCTACTTTAAGTGGTTCTATTAATACAGAAGAGAGATCTTCCACATCTCCGTTGATAAGCTTTATGATTTCAGATACCATTCCCAAAATAATTTCGCACCCGGCTATTTCCACATCATCATATTGATATTTGCATAAAGCACATTTATAATCTCGAACTTTGACTAAATTTTCAACCTCAACGATTTCAATAGAGACAGAACTATTGAGTATTTTTTGATAAATAGTAGTCAAAACATCTTTTAAATTGGAAAGGTTGACTATGTCTATAGGTTTCCAGTATCGGATAAAAGTTCTGGATATATTATTTCCCATTTTCCTTAATTTCTCTTTTAAATTAGTCAACCCATTTTTCTTCATGAATCGCGCTAATTCATATACTGCATTTCTCATTTGGTTCATTGTTGCATCCGTTTGTATTAATTCTTCTCTCGAATAATTCATCTCTCTCTTGTGTAAACTCTTAATTAATTTAATATTGAAAAAAATTCATCAAATAAAAGATTTGTAATCTATTTAACAGATTATTTGTATGATTTATTGTCACTCTTTATTTACTAAATCTCATATTTAGTAAGGGTTGTGGAACCTGATTCTTCTCAAATCTTCGGTTTTAGTGTGGTCCCACATTTAACACAGGAATCTAAGGTTCTATCCTGTACTTGAAAGCATTTATGACATATAATTGTAGGATATTGAGAAAAAACATCAGTTATGGTGGAAAAAATAAACTTTTTTCTTTCAAAGAATTCTTGCTGGGATTCATTTTTGTATGCGATTGGTTTTATTTTTAAATCTAGTTTGTAATTTTTTTCTTCTAGTTTTTTTGTTTTATATTTGTAAATCATTGAAAAGGACATGTCGTAAGCAACTTTAAGATTGAATGGAACCCCAAAAATAAAGGCTTCACCTGGTTTGTATAATGACTTAAACTGTTTTTGCTGAGCAATAACATTATTAAATTCTTTTCTTCTTCTATTTATCTTGTTAGCTCTTCTTTGTGCAGTTCCCCTCATCAGTGGTATCATACTGAGAGCATCTGCAGAAGTTAATGTGGATAATTGATGACCTCTTGGTAAAATAATCCGATAATTAGTGATAAAAATATGTCCTTTAATAGATGCTTCAATTCGCGGGAAGGTAAATTTTCCTAGTAAATGAGTTTGGATAACTTCATTAATTTCTTCAATTAAAAAAAGATCTTCTACAAGTTTTTTTTCAAAATCTAAAAATTCGTTAAGAGGAACTTGTTTCTCTAATTTTTCGGCACATTTATTATATATGCTGTTCCAAAAAAAGGCGAAGTTAATACTTAATAGTTCTATTATTAATTCATAGACTTCGTTCAATTCTGAGGGGAGTTTTAATTTAAAAAATTTGATAAAGTGTTTAATAGTTTTAGATCTATTACTACCATACCTAACATTTGATATAATTAGGGCTTTTAGATTGTCAGAAACCTTGATTGGATCAGTGGTTTTCTTATTGAAGGGAAGTGGTTCTATTATTAATCCTCTTTTTTTTATCTTTTTTCTTTTTGATAAGATAACAAACGATCCAATTGAAGTTGGGAGAATAATAGATAGAATAATTAGCAATATAATAAGGGGATTAATAGAATTATCACTCGGTACTGTCATTTGAATTGGATTATAAACTATATGCAGTAAACACGCATCTCCCGTACCACCTGCACCAAAACCAGATGTAGATCCAACAATATAAAGGTTATAAGAGTCTACTATTAGATCATTCCCGCTTGTTTGAGAATTTTCCTCTCCCCAAAAAAAAGAATCTTTAAATTCACCAGAACTATCAAAGATAACAATGAATAACTCGCTTTTAAAATCCGTTGAGAAACTATATGTACCCCCAGTTATAAAAATATTATCTTGCGCATCAATATCAATTCCTTTTCCTTCATCTGGGAGAGGGCCTCCCCACGTTTTATTCCACTGTAGGGTTCCAGAGTTATTATATTTTAATAACACAACATCACGTTCCCCCTCACCATAGCTATAAGTGAAACCGGTAATATATATACTTCCGTTGGAATCCATTGCTATAGAATTACTTCTCTCGTTTTCTGTTCCCCCCCAGGTAGTATGCCATTGTAAATCTCCTACATTATTATATTTTGCTATAGATATATCATAATTAAATGATCCAAGACTTTCAGTAGTACCAGTTATATATATGTTATTAAATGAGTCAACAACCAGATCAAAGCAAATGTCATCATCTGGTCCTCCCCAAGAATTATTCCATAGTTGATCTCCTATAGTATTGTATTTTGCAAGAAAATAATCATCATGCCAGCCTGATGTGTTATCAAGTCTCCCAACTACATATATATTATTTAAAGTATCTAAAGCGATACCATAAATTGCCCCATTTATTGATCTATGCCACTGTTTATTGTTGTTCTGATCAAATTGTACTAATACACCCCCATAATCGACTGACCACCCTGCGAGATAGAGATTACTGGATGCATCAACAATTAAATCATGACTTTGATCATTATTTCCTCCCCCCCATGTTCTGTTAAAGATCACTTCCCCAAAATGATCATATTTCACGTAAAAAAAGTCGAAGCTGCTAGCAATTGAGGTATATCCTCCAATGTATATATTTCCCTCAGAATCTTGTGCGATTGCCTCTGAAGTGTCATATTGACTGCCACCCCAAAGTTCATGGAAATCAGATGTTAAACTATCCGGTGAAGAGATTTGGAGATCTTTTTGGATATCCAAATTATCCTGATTAAAGGTTTGCGTTGGCAAGATTATTGTCATAACAAAAATAAAGAAGATGAGACATAACTTAACCCCAGATTTCTGATTAAAATTCATAATTCTTTTATCTCTGTCTTTTAAATATATAGAAATAATAGCAAAAGATTTATAAAATTGATTGAATTATTGTTCCTTTTTCCAAGTCTTCAAGAAAATATAAAATATCTTAATACTTTGGATATATTTTAACATCCTTTCTATGACTTTTCTTTTTTAAAACTACAATAGCTATGATAACACCAATGATCCCTACAATAATAATCAAGAAAACAACATCGGGAAATGAATCTAAGGTTGAAATATTCGATTCAATAACAGTAATTTTTAATGTGTAATCATATTCATACAAGGCACCAAAGGAATAACTAAATAGCGGATTTAAATACTCACTTACCGTATTAGAAGGAGGAAAGAAGAAATTTGCACCGATATTTAAGTTAAATCTGAGAAAATCAATTCTGTTAAAATAATTTGAGTCGGTAATCTATTTAACAGATTATTAGTATTATTTCTTATTCATTTTTTATTTTCTAGATAACCTGATTTTGTTGGTGGATTGAAAAATCAGATGAAATTTGATAAAAATTGGGATTGTTAATTTTACAACCTTATTTTTGAATTGAAAATTATATAAAAATGAAATAAAAAAATAATTAGATTTTTAGAAAAGATTCAAATATCTATTATAAATCAAAACGGACTAATTTTAGATAAAAAGAAAAAAAAGTTTGAATTATTTAAACATTGATTTTATGAGTCCAATTCCAAAGATAACAAAGCCGATTAAAATCCAAACTGGACCTACCACAAAATAGAAAGCCCAAGAAGATGGTGAAGGTATAATAAAGTTAACTAGATAAGCCATAAATCCATAGGATGTTAGAGTCATTCCAGCTTTACTTATCTTATTTAGTTTATTATATTTGAGTCCAAGTACCCATGCTATTAATCCTAAAATCCCACCAGCGAGAGAAATCAAGAATGTTGGTTGAACCCATATAAAAAATAATGGCATGAATGGTATTCCCATAAAATATACTAATGGGGCAAATAGTAGAAATAAACCCCCAAAAAATCCTAATGGATCTAAACTATGTTTCTCTGTTATTTTACTGTAAATTCCTGGTATCAGTAATAATAAAATTCCTCCCAAAATCAACAAGATTGCTATGTAATACTCCATGTTTTGATAATAGTAAACCCAATACCAATCAAATCGACCTGTGATGAAAGGAAAAAAAAAGGATATTGTGCCTAATATCCCCGAAATTGTAAATAATAGCCATAAATTCTTCCCGTTATTAGCCATTTCGTCTGATCCTCCTTTTTTTTATCTTTTTTAATTTCGTATTTTAACTGATGCAATATTGAATTTTTGCATATCAAATGATGTGATATGAAATTTATAAAATTTTTGTAACATAATTATCATTGAAAATAAATGACTTACTTTCTATACCTTTTCTTTTTAAAAAATACAGTAGCTATGATAATCCCAATGATCCCTACTATTATAATCAGAAAAACAACTTGCGGAAAAGAACTTAATTTTGTAATATTAGATTCAATCACAGTAATTTTTATAGTATAATCATATTCGTACAAGGCACCAAAGGAATAACTGAATAGTGGATTTAAATACTCACTCACAGTATTAGAGGGAGGAAAGAAGAAATTCGCCCCAATGTTTAAGTTAAACCTGAGAAAGTCTATTCTGTTAAAATAATTTGACCCGGAATTCCAAGTAGGATCACAAGCAACCCACCCTATATTAGGAACATAATATTCGACCCAAGCATGCGCTATGATGTTTGAAGTTGATTCAGAAGCATAGAAAGTCCATGTATCACCTGTGTTAGGATGTATTGATGGATCGTTAGATAATAGGAATCCCGTTATCTTTCGAGCGGGAATATTTTGTATCCGTAATAAAGTAATCATTAAACTTGAATACTCACTGCAATCACCCTCTAAATTATTAAAAGCCCATAATGCACCTTTTTCTTGAGGTGGCAGGTTCCCATTATAATCAAGGTTGTCAGAGACCCAGTTAAATATTTTTTCTGCTTTCTCGATAGGATTATCATCAGAATTTACGATACTATTTGATAAGGAAATTAAGTCAGGATTGTCCCGCTCATAATATTGTTCTGGATTATTACAATATAATTCAAAGATTTTATCAGATGGATCATACGATCCAATTTCAGTGTCCTCGATACCCTGAAATTCGATGGCGTTTAATTCTATAACATATATTTGACTAAATGTTACTTTTGGGATTATTTTAGACAATCTCGGAGTATAAGGTAACAATGTAGCATTGAATGAGTCATATGTATTATTGAATTTATCAAGATGCCCCTTTCTAATACTAATTGGCTTAGGCCCCCTTATCTCATTTATTAAAAGGGCACTTTCTTGATAAGGAGGAGTATATTTAGTAAAGGTTGAATTGGGAATGCGATTACCTAACCTAGCAAATTGGAAAATATAGCTACCTATGCCTGCTTTATGTGTTAATGAAAAATTAAGTTCTACTTGATATTTCACGCTCTGGGTTATATCATATTTAGAAACACCGTGACTAGGAGAAGAGATTAATGGATAATTATAACTGAAATATGATGATAAGGAAGTATTTGGGGTCTGAATAAAAGCAAGAAATAAGATATACAGTATTAAACTCTTTAATTTAACTCTCATTTTCAAAAGTTACAATAATCGTTTAATTTTGAAGAGGAATTAAATTTTCCTTTTATAAATAAAAAATTCACAATTTTTGGATGGATCCAAAATTAATTGATAGCTAGTTGATTCGATCTGGGTTGTGTTGGGTATGAATCCTAACTCCTATTAAAATAGAATAAAGGACTCCAGATATGTTTTTCCTACTTTACCACAACCTAAAAATGACTATTTAATAGCAAGCAGAATTAGCAGGATGGAAAACTCCATTATGCTGGTAATTTAAGTAATATCCCTGCTAAATTTTTCGAGAATATAAAGAAACGATAAATTAAAAATATTAAACTTTATTTTTATTTCGTTTTTTAATAAGAATTACAAAAACAACACAAATTGTACTAATCAGCAGAAATACTTTATATCCTGGAACGGTTTTTTCCCGATAACATAATATATATGAAGGAAAAAATTAATATAATGTGGTATATTGTGGATCTTATTTAAAGAGTGTTCAATGAGACTTTTTTAGCTTGTTCAACCTGACTCGTTTACTTTCAAAATTTTTCTCCACCAATTTAAATTAGGTAAGTGCTCAAGAATCAAGAATCTTTATGTTTTTCTTCACTTGGGAGCAAATTAATTAAGTATTTAAATATAAAATTAATAAAATGAAAGTTAAATCTAAAAATTTTAACCTATATGATTTAGTCTTTTTTTGATGATTATTACGGTTATAGTCGAAACAATTCCAATAATTAATAATATATTGTATCCAGGAATCCCAGGAAGATTTGATTGAGAAATTATCCTTACAACAGCAACTTCAGTGAAGCTTATTCTTCCTAAAGTATCGTTAGCATAAAATCTAATTATAACGTTTCCTTCTGATAAAGCATCCCATAAAGCTTGATTTATTGTCCCAGTTAGCCCCATAAAAGTAATGTTGTTCCCTCCATTTAATGAATACCAAGTTTTAGCTAAAAATGGTTCAATAATAGATATATTAAAATTGGGTGCTGTAGCTCCATTAATATCACCATTTTGTGGATTATTGATGGTTATTATTGGGGCGCTAATATCTTTACCGATTGTTACTTCTGCAAATCCTATATTTCCTAATGAATCATTTGCATAAAATCTAATTGTTACCGTACCATCTGACAAAGTGTTCCAAGCATTCTGATTTATTGATGAATTTGTTAAAAAGAAATATTTAAATGATTCTGAGTTTAATGTATACCACATTTCTACTAGATTAGTCTCGTTAATCCATATATTGAATGTTGGGCTTGGAATATTATTCTCAAACAACTGGTTAGTTGTTGGCGAATTTATATCGATTATGGGGATATTTTTATCTACTATTACCTTTACTGAATTAAAACCAATTTTACCAAAGGTGTTGTTTGCATAAAATGTGATGGTAACATTTCCATCTCCTTCTTTATCCCATTCAGTTTGATTTATGATACCAATTAGTCCACTTGTAGTTATATTTGTAACTCCATCATCTAACGTATACCACATCGAATGATAGAGCCCAGGTATGGAAACATTATAAGATGGAGCATCATTTCCAAATACTGCACTTGGTGTAGGAGAATTGATCGTGATTATTGGAGGTCCTTCTTCTATTATAAAGCTAACTCCGTTGTTAATGAGTTCCTTATTTTGAAATGAACTATTGTCTAACGCAAGAATATCAACGAAATATGTCCCGAGAGCAACACCATTAGAATCCCATATATTTCCATAAATACCATCATTGAAATTTCCATCGCCATTTAGTCCATCATCATATAATACCATTGTAGCTATGATAATTTCATCTGGGTGTTCAATATAAGCAGTAATACTAAAAATCCCAGATGGATCAGAAACGTTGCATGTGATTGTTTGGGTTCCATTTAAGAATAATGGATCACTACTCACCTGTATATCGGTTAAGCTTGGTGGAGTTAAATCCATTTCATAATACTTGTAAAATATATCCCAGTCTGTTCCCGCGCCAGAATAATTAAGGTTATCCATCCACACTATATGAATATTCCGATCACCATTCACAGTGATAGTAGGATTAACAGAAGCATCTGGGCCCTCCGTGGTGACTACCTCGGTTTTCGTCCACGTTTTAGTAAAGTTATTCTTAAGCTTGTAAAATATATTCGCTCCGAAATGACCATCATAAAACATGTTGTCCATCCATCCCACATGAATGTTCCCGAGATTGTCTATAGCGATAGCGGGAGCTCTAGAACCACCCGTGCTTTCGGTAGATACTACTTCAGTGTTAGTCCATGTTCCTGTGGTAGCATTCTTAAACTTGTAAAATATATCAGCATCCGTTCCAGAACCACTATAATTCGTGTAATCTTCCCATGCAAGATGGATATTACCAACACCATCCAATGCAATCGTTGGTAATGAGGAGTCATTTGTACTTTCGGCAGAAACCTCTTCAACAGTAGTCCATAAACCTGTGGAAGCGTTCTTAAATATGTAATACACATCCCCCATATCCCCACCAGAGCCGTTAAACCATGCAATATGAACATTCCCAATACCATCCGCTACAATCACCGGCTGCAAAGAAATACCGTAATTCTCGTTAGAAATCTCCTCAGTTGTTGTCCATGCCATTGTAGTGACGTTCTTAAACTTATAAAATATGTCTGGCCCCGCTCCTGGTCCTAGATATGTGTAATCGTACCATGTTACATGAATATTCCCAATACCGTCGATAGCGATTGCTGGACACCAAGAACCACCACCTCCTGTACTTTCGGTGGATACTACTTCAGTATTAGTCCATATTCCCGTAGTAGCATTCTTAAACTTGTAAAATATATCAGTATCAGTTCCAGAACCATTATAATCTGTTTTATCCTCCCATGCAATATGGACATTCCCAACATTATCCACTGCAATTGTAGGTCTATAAGAGTCATCTATGGTCTCTGTTGAGACTAGTTCAGTTACAGCCCATGCTCCAGTTGTAGCATTCTTAAACTTGTATAATACACTATAATTATTTGTCCAATCATACCATGTCACATGAATGTTTCCTGCACCATCTGATGCAACAGCCGGTATATAAGAATCTACTATACTACTATTTGAGAGGATTTCTGTGGTCGCCCAATTTGTAGTTGAAGTAGCTAAGTCTTGTGCAAAGTCGTCTAAATTATTGATAGTCTCGCTCCTCGATGAATTCTTGTTAGTTTCAGAAAATATCAAGCCTTGATAAGAACCAATTATCATTATGAATAATAAAATTGATTTAAGTATTTTACAACTCGTCTTTGTCATTTTCTTTCTCTTATTTTTATCTTTTAGTAAATTTTAAATGAATTTTCTAAATTTTTTGTCTTAACTTAATTAATCATTTCCATTTTTATATAAAAATTTTCTCCCTCTTCTTTTTTTTAATATAAAGAAATGAGATATAAAAAAAATCATAGATTGTTTTTATTACGCTTTTTAATGAGAATTACAGAAACCACACATATTATACCAATCAGCAGAAACGTATGATATCCTGGCACGACCTGTTCACTATGTAATTTTACCAATAAAACTAAAAGAGTATTGTCAGTTTCAATATTATTCACTAAATCAATTGCGTAGTAGGAAATATAATAATATCCATATTCATAACTAGATAAATCAAAAGGACCAGTGTAATCCGCCCAAGTAGAATTATTTATTTTGTACCTAATTATTGAAACTCCAGATCCTAATCCATCATCAGCCGTTAAAATATATGTTGTGGATGTGTTTACTTCATTTATTCCCCTATGGGGAAAGAAAGAAACTAAAGATGTTGGCGGAGTTAAATCTTTATTAATAACCACTTCCGTATACCCAACTCTCCCAAAGGAATCATTAGCATAAAACCTTATAGTTACAGCTCCGTGACCTTTCTTATCCCATTCTGTTTGGTCGATTGTTCCGTTTAATCCGGTAAAGGTTTTGTTTATCAACCCATCGTCTAGTGTGTACCAGATAGTATTCAAATTAGGTTCTACGATAGCAATTTCAAAACTGGGTACAAAAGTTCCGAAAAAGTCAATCTGGTTTGGTGATTTAATAGTTATTTGTGGTGATCTAGTATCAACTGAAAAATATCTCACATTAGATTGAAACAAATTTCCTACTGAGTCGTTGCCAAAAACTTGAATTGTATGGACTCCATCTTCCGGCATTGAAACAGTTGCATTTCCTAATATAGTTCTACTAGGTTGATTATCTAAGGAATAGCTAATCCAATCAAGTGTAGTAGTATTCTCAAAGCTTAGCAATAAACCTTCATTTAAATTATCACCAACATTATAATTAGGATCCCATGAAAAACTAATCGCATCAAGATAAACCCTAAAATTTGATTCCGGTGTCCCACTCCTGAACATAATTGATTTTAAATTTGAAGTAGGAATGCGATAATCAAAACCACCTACACCCCCATATACTACCCCATCAAGTGTTAACCAAAATTTATCAAGTGTGGAATCAAATTGAATTAAAAAGTGGTGCCATGTGTTATTTGAAAGCGTAGTTATGTCATACCATGTACCAATTCCAGGCCCTACTCTGTATGTAACCTTACCATCAACAACATCTAAATAAATACCATCAACAAGTCCACTTATATCTTCGGAAATACAGATATGAAACCTCTGAAAAGAATCATTAGTGTAAAAATAAAATTCGATGTCTCCCGAAATTTGTTGAGTAAAATTGTGAATAATATCTATCTGATCTGTAGAATTATAATCATAAAGAGAAACTACCTTAAAATGATTGGTATATTCATTTAAGATTTCAGAACTTCCCCCATATGTTAAAACTTGATACCAACCTTCCGGAATGGTGCCATTTAAATCATTTTCAAATCCAAATGTTGCAGGGTAATACCCACTCATCGGAGCGGTGTAAGTTTTATTTTCTGGGGAAATAATACTAGGAATCGGAACGCTTTTAATAACAGTCACTTCATCATACACTTCAAAACCAATAGTATCATTTCCATAAAATCTAATTATAACAGGGCCATCACCTTTCTTATTCCACTCTGTTTGGTCAATTGTTCCAGTTAATCCACTAAATGTTATATTGATTATCCCACCATCTAAAGTATACCACATAGTATCTAAATTAGAAATTATTACAGTAATATTGAAATTTGGGGCTACACTTGCTAAAAGGTCATTTTGACTTGGGGAATTAATCGTAATTTGGCGAAGGAGTTTCATTCGTTTATAAAATATGTCATAATCCCATCCCGCCCCGTCGTAATATGTTAGATCGCACCACGCGACGTGCACATACCCAGTACCGTCCACCGCGATCGTAGAAAAATAAGAATCATCCATACTCTCCGTGGAGATCACCTCGGTTGTTGTCCACGTGCTGCTAGTGGCGTTCCATTGCTTGTAAAAGATGTCCCGATCCCATCCAGCTCCGGCAAAATCTGTATAATCGTCCCACGTAACATGTGCATTCCCAGCACCGTCCATCATAATCGTAGACATATAAGAATTTCCCGTGCTCTCGGTAGATACCACCTCGGTCATGGTCCATATACTGCTAGTAGCGTTCCATCGCTTGTAAAATGTGTCATATTCCGTTCCCGACCCACTATAATTCGTCGTATCACCCCATACAACATGCGCATTCCCGACACTGTCCACCACAATCGTAGGGGAATAGGAACCACCATTACTCTCGGTAGAGACTACCTCGGTCGTGGTCCACATGCTGCTAGTAGAGTTCCATTGCTTGTAAAATATGTCCCAATCAGTTCCCGAATCACTATAGTTCGTATAATCATACCATGCGACATGCACGTTCCCGATACCGTCCACCGCAATCGTGGGAGTATAAGAATCTTCAGTACTCTCGGTGGAAATCACCTCGGTTGTTGTCCACGTGCTGCTAGTGGCATTCCATTGCTTATAAAATATGTCCCGATCCGTTTCCGAACCGCTATAGTTCGTTAAATCAAACCACGCTATGTGTATATTCCCAGTAACGTCCACCCCAATGGTGGGGGCCTCAGAATCAATTGTACTCTCGGTGGAGATCACTTCGGTTGTTGTCCACATGCTGTTAGTGGCGTTCCATTGCTTGTAAAATATGTCCCGATCCGTTCCTGAATCACTATAGTTCGTTAAATCAGACCATGCAACATACACGTTCCCGACACTGTCCACTACAATTGTGGGAGCCTTAGAATCAAGAGTACTCTCGGTGGAGATTACCTCGGTTGTTGTCCACATGTTACTAGTGGAGTTCCATTGCTTGTAAAATATGTCCTGATCCGTTTCAGAACCACTATAATTCGTTAAGTCATGCCATGCCACGTGCACGTTCCCGTTACCATCCACAGTAATCGTTGGGTTCATAGAAGGATCTGTACTCTCGGTGGAGACTACCTCAGTTGTCGTCCAATATGTCGCAGATAATTTTAATTCTTCTGAATTCTTGTCGGTTTCCCCCTTTATAGAATTATTATTAATTTCATGTAAGAAAAATTGAGGAACACTGCTAAATATAAATAAGAATAGCAGTATGGAGCCAACGATTTTAAGCTTATAATGCATTTTTGTCATAATTTTTATCGCTGAAGATAAATTATATTAATTCTATAATCGACTTTCTCATTTAAACCTTTTTGTCACATTGCTATATTATATAATTTATTGAGTCTTCTAATAGCAATGGTTAAAGATACTAAGTTAAATGAAGAAAGAAAGATATGGATTGTTAAAAATTAAGTAGACCTTATGAAGGAAGAAAATTTGAGAGATTTAAATCCTATCACTAAGTTATGTAACTACCTCAATTTTTTTGTTTAAATACTCTGAAATTTTTCTGCTTCAACTAAAATATTTTTAAACGAAAAAATGACCGAAATAAAATTAAATGAGCCCATTCAAAAATTTGAACATTTAAATCAATTAGATCTATTATTTGAAATTTATAGACTGAGAAAAATTAGAAAAAGGCTGAATTCCAAATTAAAATCTATTGAAAAATTGTTAAAATCTGAAGATCACACAAAGATTAAACACAAGTTTGAAGCTCTGAAAATAATTATTACTGAAAACGATGCAAAATATAGAAATGTCATATCACAAGTAAAAAATTGGAATAATGTATTCAATCTATCTAAACTCTTAAAACAAAATAACCAATTTATTGTAAATCTTAATAGAGAGAAAAAAAAAGGGCATATTGACTCCGAATCTTACGAACTAACCAAGGGACATTATCTCCAGAAGATTATTAATATTATAAGTAATTTTGAAGATTTGAAATCTTTAGCACACTCATATTTTCAAGAATTAAAAGAGGAAGTTATTAATTTTGAAGATAAGCGCATTCAACTAATTACAGAAAGAGCTAAAAAGTTAATCACTAAAAATGATTTAAAAGAGAAAATTACGGAAAATGACAACTCTAAGCACCTTTTAGAAGAAAAATTGGCATTCTTGAAAGCAAAAATAATTGATTATCAATTAGAATGAAATAGGAAGGTGGTACAAGATGGATAAATATTATAAACACAATAAGATAATAAAAGTCTTAACAATCGTAGGAGGTTTTGGTGGATTTGTATACGGCGCTTATCAAATAACTTATATGGCATTCTCCTTTAATAATATATTCACATTATTCAACCAACTTGTCCAACTCAATGGATTTTTTGGTTATGTTCTGGGGATGTTCTTTGCTTCTTTAACGTTGTTAGCTGCGTTTAAACCCAATGATCCTATACCGTGGCATTGGTTAGTTCTATTGTTACTTAGTATCTTACTTATTAGCTTTAGTTTCTTGTTGGGGGGTGTTGCAGTGTTAGCTGCTGGGGTGCTCGGACTTTTTGATGCTATTTGATAATTTTTCTTTTAAATATGTTTATGAAATTAATGAAATAAAACTAATAAAATGATGAAAAAACAATGAAGAACTATAAGAAAATTTTGATTGGTTGTACAATTCTATTGATAATCTCTTCCATATTTCGAGTTCAAGTAGATAATAATAATTATCTTCAAAAGGATCAGGAAATTCACCAAAAAAACCAAAACCTTGCTGATTTAACCACGCAACCATTAACTTCTAGCTCGAAAAGCAATTATGAGATAATCGAAGAGATTATTGGAGAGAAACTTCTAGAATATCAAACACAAGGCTATTTTTCTCAAATTTATGAGGTCTCCTTACAAGCCACTTATTATGCCCTATATACTCTTGATGCTGTCGGATACCTGAATATAATCAACCAAACGAAAATACTGAATTATATTATGTCCCATTATGATGAAAATTCAAATATATTTATGGATGATTATTCCAAGAGGTATTTAGAAACGGATTTTTCAACATCCTATTATTCTTTGACTTCTGTCTTGGAAATCAACTGTTATGCAATCTTATCGTTAAATATCCTAAATAGATTAGATTTGATAGATGTTCAAGAATCGATTAATTTTATCTGGAGTTGTTATAATCCAATAAGTTCAGGATTTATTGGGCAGACCTATGATTCACTTCTATACAGTAAACGAAAAGTTTCAACAATGGACAATACCTATTTTGCTGTAAAAACTTTAAATTTGTTGATGGGGAGTTGGGTGGCGTATAACCAAGAAAAAAATGAGATAATTCAATACATTAATTCTCTACAAATTACAAACAATGCCAACTGGAAATTTGGTGGATTTTACAATGATAATGATACAAGTTTTGATACTCTGATACCACCCCTTTTTGAACCTAATTTATTATCTTCTTACTACTGTATTAAAAGTTTAGAGATATTTGGGATGGAAAATACTATCAACTCTGATAATTTTAATCAATTTCTTGATTCCTTGTATGAACAAACGTCTTACTTTTTTAGGATGTCACTACATTTTACCAATAATGATTTTACTAATTTAATAGCTACAGCTATAGGATTGGATCTCTCTCAGATTACAGGATTTACAACAATTAGTCGAAATAATGTTATTACATTCATTCTAAATAATCGCAATTCATGGGGTATATGGGATGAATCAACTACAGTTAGTTACCATGAATTAATTGATACTTTTCAAATTATTCGCTGCTTAAAAGAATCTGGAGAAATCCCTCAATTAACCTTACAAGAAAGGGATCAGATAGCAAGCTCTATGGATTTATTTCAACAATATAACGGATACTCCCTTCTTTCAATCGATTATATGTCCAATGATTTAATAAACACTGTAGTAAATTCGTTTGATTTATTTAACAGGATTTCAGATCTCGACGTTCTAGGACTTTATTCTACAATCGAAAAGTCATACAAAGAAGACGACTATTTTAATTTGTATGGATTTACTGGAAGCACAGATATGGATGTGAGTTACATTAGTTTTAGATCTCGCCCCATTGAATACTACAGTACAAATAATTATCTTTTTAACCATAAATTCACTTTCAAAGCACTCGACTCGCTAAAAAAATTATTTAAATTAGATGATTTTGCGCTCGATTATAATTTAATGGACTTGGTTGATAGTATCGTCGATTCACAATTTCTAGATAATAATTTTGAAACGTATGGAACATTTTTACCGCTTGCTACTTTTACTAGAGGAACACCTGAATTCCAAAATGACAATATACATTTTGAATATAGCTATTATGCCATCAAAACTTTAGAATTACTTGTTGAGTTTCTTAATCTCGGAAATACCGCTGACTTATCATTTAATAAAGGTGCGTTATATGGATATATCGCTCGTAATATGCACATTTTTAATGATATGGTATATTTTAACCCCCATGATGAAACTGCTCCCGAAATAATTTTAGAACATAATTATTATATGGTATACATCCTAAAAGCACTTAACCTGTTCTCCCTAGACAAAAATAACATAACAAAATTTATACTCCAAAATGTAGATTATAGTAATATCCAAAATGTATATTACTGCTATAAGATCAATGATATATTGGGCTTAAACATTCATTTTGATGTGAACCAGACTAGTAACTTAATCAGAAAGCTATATTCAGAGGAATTTAATGAATTTTATCTAAGTACAGATTATAAAAAAATTGATCAAGAGATTTTTCTTTGGATATCTGAAATGGCAAGAAACGATAATATATATATTCAATGCAGCTATAAGGATTCAGTTGAACTAGGAAATGTAAATTCAATCATCGCTCGATTTAGCAACTTAATTTTCACTGAATACGGACGATTAACTTCTGTGACCTTTGAAAGTGAACAGTTCGGGATTTTAAACCTAGAAAAACAATTCGATGGCTCATACCAGATTAATTTCATGGTGCCTGAAGACCCTACGTTCTTTCCAGTCGTTGAGGGGACATTAGTGATTTACGATTATTCGAAGATTATAGGTCAATATCCTGTCTCTTTTCAAACGAATTTTGAACTAAATACTGAATTTTTACCTATAAAAAACGATGAAAGCACGGAATTATATGTCAATTTTTCAAGGAAATTCTTTTCTGGTTTTACACCTGTATATAATGCTACGGTTGAGGTGGAAATATCTCTCGAAGACGAGTATTTAGAATTTAGGAATTTCACTCGGGAGGATTTTGACGACTACTCACGCTTCAGTTTAATTTATAATCATGTTGTTGAAGGAAATTATACATTTAAAGCGACTCTGGTTGATAAATTTTATCCAAATGGACTATTTCTGTTTGAATATGATACTAGATCGGAACTAGGTTCTATTCCTAATCCAATTAAACCTATTAAGGTCAATGGGTGGCCCCTAGCTATTGGTGGGGTTTTTATTTCAGTTGCTCTAACTGCTTTAGTAATTAAAGGTGGACGATGGGTAAAAAATAAACTGGCTCAAGACAGAAATAGAGAGGTTATTAATAATACAAGAGATAAACCAACCTACAATAATGACAATAAAAAACCTAAACGCAAAAGAAACAAGTATTATGGAAAATGGTCTTAAATAATTAATTCCTCCTTTTTTTTAATTTTTTTGGTTAGTTTTTAATCTTTTTCCTAGATAAAACTGTAAGCTTTGTAAAATTTGTTTATAGTTTAATTTGAATGCTAAAGGTTATTACATTATTATAAGAAGGGAAAAGCGAGGTCATAGTAAGAAGGGGATCGTTTTTTCACTTGTTCTGATTCTTATGTTCACTACCTCACTAATCAATGGTAGGAGGATTTATAATTATAAAAATGTTGAACCTAAACAAACTCGACTTTTAAGTAGTAATGTTATTGGTGAAGATAATCGAATAAGAGTAACAGCTACAAATTCATATCCTTGGAGTGCGATTGTTAAACTATCAATGACCTGGGGGACAGATATCTATATTGGTTCAGGTGTTATGATAGATAAAAATCATGTGCTAACTGCTGGACATTGTGTATATTCACATTCTAGAGGAGGATGGGCTGACAATGTCAAAGTAATACCTGGAGCCGATAATGGAAATGAACCATTTGGTCATGCATGGGCTATTAATATACGAAGCTATTCCAATTGGATAAATAATGCAGAACAGGAACATGATTTTGCCGTTATAACATTAGATAGAGACATTGGTTTACAAACAGGTTGGATGGAGCTCTATACTACGCTACCTTCGAGTCCAACTTATACTGGGATATTAAATACTGCAGGTTATCCAGCAGATTTAGATTATGGCGAAAATATGTATTGGAACTATGATAACGGAGATTTAGCTAGTGAATACATTCATTGGTATTTTCTAGATATTGAGGGAGGACAAAGTGGGAGCCCTGTTTGGATTTATGATGGAGTTTACGGTTATATTCTCTCTATTGTTGCTTATAGTAGGCTGGATTTAGATATTAATTATGGACCACGGATAAATCGAAACAAATTTGATTGCATTAAGAATTGGCTTACAGCAGATGCAAGCTCAACTAATAAGCCAGATTTAACGTCCCAAAGCAATATCTTTGCTGGTTTCACACCAACATTAGGAGGTGCAGGATTAACTAATTTTGAAGTATGGAGTAAAGTTCGCAATATTGGGACAAATACGCCGAACACCTTCACAGTATCATACTACGCCTCACCAGATACGACCTTTTCCACCGATGATTATTTAATTGGGACCGATGTACTTTCTTCACTTTCTCCTACTGTTTCAACTGATTCACATTGGATTGGGACTTTGCCTAACACTATTCCTAGTGGAGAATACTATGTTGGCTGGATTATAGATGCAAATGACAATATTGATGAATTTAATGAAAATAACAATTGGAAATTTATTTGGGACTACAAACTAAAGGTGGACGCTGACATTCCTATCAACCCCATAGCCTGTGATCAATTAATTGGTTCCACGATAAGTAAGGAATGGCAAAATTCAGTAAATGCTCCTTCCTTTAGCTGGAGTAGTGGTTTTGATGGCACCACGGGTGTTGCAGGGTATTACTATTACTGGGGAATCGAACCAAATGGAACATCCTCTTCTTTTACCACGGTCTCTAATTTTGAACCTTCACCCGTGAATACTGGGACCTATTATTTGCGCGTAAAAGCAAAAGACAACATAGGAAATAACGCTTCATGGACTACGCTCTATGTGTTCAAGTATGATGGCACCGCACCAACAAATCCACTCACCGTCGATCAATTGGCAGAATCAACCGAAAGTGATGTATGGCAAGGAGATGTAGATGACCCCTTCTTCATTTGGAGTGACGGAGTGGATTCCGATACCGGTGTTGCGGGTTATTATTATTACTGGGGATTGAACCCTAATGGAACGTCCAATTCTTTTACTACAAACAGAATTTATAATCCTCCAGCAGTTACTTCAGGCAGGTATTACTTAAGGATCAGCACTAAAGATAATGCCGGAAATACCGCACCATGGACCACTCTTTATATTTTTAAGTACAGTAGAAATTCTATTAATAACGATGACGATAATAACGCCGAGGGAAACTCAGAAATCTTAAATAACTTTATAGTGTTTGGATTATGGATTTTGATTGGTATTTTAGGTGTGATATTGATTTACCAAGTTAAAAATCGTTTGAAAAGATAAAGCTATGTTTTACTCGAAATTGGTTTTTTTTTTTTGTTTATATATCTTGGATTAGTCTAAAAGTCAATGCTAGAAAATAAGAATTGTAATTATTGTGGGTGGAAATTTCCAGCTGATTTCCCTCAAAACATTGCTGAAAATAGCGATTCTGTATTCTGTGAAAATTGCGGAACTGAAATCTTTAATTCCAATGATTATCCAATAAATAATATAAATAAGAGCCAAATTAAAGCTAAAGTCGATTCAAACTCTAAAAGAAAGAATAAAAAGAAATCTAGGGTAAGCCGAATTTATGAAAAAGTGAGAATTGAAAAGGATCCTATCGATAAAATGCTTGGCGACTCTGATTTCCCCCTAATTTTTAAAGAAAACTTTAATATTGTCATTTGTCGCATAATTTTTGATTCACTCAGAGATTTAGTAGATATTTCACAGCTGAAGGCAGACCAAATTGAACTCTCTGAAACTCTTATAAGCCAAATTGAAGACAATTTAGAACCTACCATGAATATGAAAATAAATGATGCTTTCTTGACTAATCTACATAAAATCCCCCGAAAGGTGTTTGAAAACCACCTCAGGAGATTCCAGTCGAAAATAAAAAGAAGCACGCGCTTTAGGAATAATTTTAAGATTTTCCTACGATGGTTAATAAATATGGTTTATGAGCTTGTGTCTTATAATGATGAACCGGAGAGCCTTCCAAAGTTTGAACAAACCATACTCAAAGATCTGAGAAATTTTAACATTGAAAATTTTAGAATTTCACAAGATCTCATATCAGACGAATTTGATTATAACTTGAACGAAAACCAATTGAAATTAAAAGAAAATTCTAGAAATAATAATATCATAAAAATTGAGAAAGAATTTCTTAGAAATAAGAACATTATTTATGAAGAATTAAAATCTCGTTGGGAATGGATGAATCATCATCCTGAGTTGATAGTTCAATTTATCAAAGAAGTGATAATCCCAGATTTAGTTAGAAAAAGAGTTATTAAAGAAGCTGATCCCCCCATGGGAATAGATTTGGAGAAAAATGGTTTTAAAGCATTTTATAAAGCACTTCGAAACAGAAAAATAAGGTATACAACCTTAATAAAGCAGATGGGGTTAAAACCTTCAATGGATTTTGACAGATGGAAATTCTTAAGAAAGGATGAATTTGGAAATCATATATCCTTCGAAAAAAAAATTGAAAAAGCCTTAGAATATTTACAAAAGGTGATTATCCCTGACTTAGTAGATCAAGGAATTATTAAAAAAAATGAAACCCCAAAACAGTATCATTTAGAGAAAAATTCTTACGGTGGTTTTATGGCTATTCTAATAGCAAAAAATCCAAAGGTAACTTACAATGAGCTATTAAGAGAGGGAGGATTTAAACTAAATCTTGATCCAAAAAAATGGATTTTTCTTGATTTTGGTCCAAGTGGACAAATTTTGTCTCGAAGTGAACGTATAAATAAGATTATTAATTATCTAAAAGACATTATCATACCAGATCTAATCGAAAAGAGGATACTTAAATCTGGACAAATTCCGAAATATAAAGATTTGAGAAGTAATGGGCATGTGAATTTTTTAAGTGCAATAGAGTCAAGATATATTCCTTATAATGCCGTTTTAAAAGCTCTTGGCTTTAATCTACGCCATGATAATAAAAAATTTGATTTTTTGAGAAAGGACGAAGAAGGGAATCCATTTGATAGAGAACAATCACTACTTACTGCATCTAATTACTTAATAAAAACTATTATTCCAAATTTAGTTGGAAAAGGAATTATTGCAAAAAATGAAGTTCCAAAACAATCCCAACTAGAAGATGGGGGATATAAAGGTTTTTTAAATTTTTTACTTAAAGGAAAGTATAAAATTACTTATAATAAATTGTTAATTTATTCTGGGATCGATATTAATTATGATCCTAATGTATGGCGCTTCATTGATTATGATGATAATAATGAAAAACAGACTCGTGAAAATCAAATTAAAGCATTTTCAAAATTCCTAACCGAGAAGATCATTCCCAATCTGCAGATAAAAAGAAAAATACCTGAAGGTCATGCTCCTACCACAGGACAACTAGAACGGAATGGACATAGTAATTTTATTAATGCGTATTTGAACCGAGATATTTTTTATGAAGAAATAATTAATGCTGGGGGTCTTCAAGCAACTGAAACTCGAATTCTATCTAGAATCGGTACATATCTCCATTGGATTCTTGAATACTTATTTCTAAAGAATACTCGATTGATTGGGGGTGATTCATTTTATGAGATCTCTCCAAGCAAGCAGTCCGAGCGATATTCCTTAAGAAAATGTGATAATGCAATTATGGTCAACGATAATTTTCAGGAATTATCGAAGTTAGCTTCAGTATTTGCAGAAATCCACCAAAATACTAAAATGATAACAATTGATTACCATTTCGGTAGTTCTTTAAGTGATATTAGAGCCAAGTGTTTTAGAAGTTATCAAAGTTCGAATAAGTTTTTATTTATCGTTTCTTTAACAGCAAAAGGACCTTTACCAACACCACTCGCAATTCCATTTAGGTCAAATGTCCAAGTTATAGACACTGAAACATTTTTAGATTTTTTTGGATTTAGTTCAAATTTAATCAGAAAAATCTTGAGAAGTATAAAGTTAGCAAAATCTGCAATGTATAAAAAAAAAAATTTAAATAAATTAAAAAAGCTTGCTTTGAAGGCACTTTCAACAATAAAGATATCATTCAATTTCTCTCAAATTGAACTTGAAGGTTTCCTAAGATCAAAAAATCAACTTTTTTTGCTGAATTACATAAAGGATTTAGCATTTCAGTATGATTGAGATGATATTAATTCATAAATTATAAAATTAGAAATTTATAATGGATCCATAAAATGTAGTAATATCTATGGCATTAATAAAAATTTAATGAAAAAAATATAATATTCTTAACAAAGACTACATTTTCTCTATTATTTGCCTTAAAACGGGTTCCCCACTAGCACCCACCATAAGCCCATTCTTCACCAAGACCTGGCCTTGAACTTCTATAGGATGGTTTAGAAGTTCCCCGTTTTTGTAGAAAAGAAAACTTGGTATTGCTGTAATTCCAAAACGCTCACCGAGTCGCCTATTCTTATCTAGGTCTTCCTTTATTAATTTAATTAATCCTTCTTCCTTCAACTTTTCGAGAATTGGGCTAACGAATTTACAGGGGCCACACCACTCGGTATATACATCTAAGATGACCTTGCCTTCTTGCATAGTGTCAGGGATATCCAATCCAAATTCTTTTAGTTCATTAATATTTGTCATGATACATCAAAATTTTGTGTTATAGTATTAGTATTGTTTTTGTAATACTATTGTGAGAATACATATTTAATTTCTTTTATTTATTTTAATTAGGATTTAACAGCGGAATTTTATAAAATGTAATAAATCTTAAGTAGAAATTTCGTATAGAAATTTTTAGGTTCTCGTAATTTAAAATGAAACACTATTAAATTTTTCTTTCTTAACAAATTTAGATTTATTTATAAATCGGTTTAAAACTAAATTTTAAAAGAATTAATTTTAAAATCGACAATGAGTTATACTACATAATAATAAGATAAACAGATCAGCTCAAATGGCAACTATAGATTTTGAATTCAGAAACCAAATTCTTGGAAATGATATTGGAGGTACATTAGCATATTGTTATCAATGTGCAACATGTAGTGGAGCGTGTCCAGTAGCGCAAGTTACTGAGGGTAGATATAACCCAAGACGTTTGATTTTAGATGCTTTACTAGGTCTTAAAGAGAAAATATTTGGACCGGAAAATTCTTTTAATATTTGGGGATGTACTGTATGTGATACCTGTGATGAGGTCTGTCCGCAAAAAGTTGAGTTAACAGAGATTTTTACGATATTAAAAAATATGAGTGTAGAGAGAGGTGAAGCCCCTACTCATTATACAGGTCAAGCATCAGCGGTGTTAGAGTATGGGAAAGCAATTCCATCGCAACCTGCCATAGAAAGGAGGAGAACACAATTGGGTTTGCCACCGATAATTGCACCTGATATTGAAGAAGTAAAAAAGATTTTGGAAGCAACTAAATTACCTGGGAAACTTCCTAAATCTGAATAAGCCTAACCTCTTCTTTTTGATTTTATTTTTTTAATTGTTTTCGTGAGGATTTAATAGTTTCTTAATCTTAATTGATTTATAACGAAAAATTGAAATTGAAAAATATTTTGAGGTTTAATAAGTTGAGAAAACCAATAGTTGGAGGAAATTGGAAAATGAATCGAGGTACCCCTACCGAATGTAAAAAGATGTTAATGAATTTTGTCCCTTTAATGAAGGATATAGAAAACGTCGATGTTGTGATTGCACCTCCATTTACATCATTAATAAGTGCTTTTGAAGTTTTAAAAGATTCGAAAGTTAGATTAGGAGCTCAAAATATGTACTATGAAGAGGTGGGGGCTTTTACAGGAGAAATATCACCAAGATTTTTAAAAGAAATTGGGGTTGAATATGTTATACTTGGACATAGCGAAAGAAGAGATATATTCAATGAATCAGATGTTTTGATAAATAAAAAACTAAAAAAAGCCTTTTCAGTTGGTTTAAAACCCATTGTCTGTATAGGGGAACACTTAGAAGAAAGAGAAGAGGGTAAAACTAAAGAAATAATAAAATTCCAGATAAATGAAACGTTTAAAGGTCTTATTAAAGATCTGATGATTCAAACTGTAATTGCCTATGAACCAATATGGGCAATAGGCACTGGAAAAACTGCTACTCCTGAGCAAGCCGAAGAGATTCATCTATTTATACGTGAATTAATATCTCAAAAATATGACCAGGAAACAGCTGATTTAGTCAGAATTCAATATGGAGGTTCAGTAAAACCAAATAATGCTGAGATTTTGTTTAGTAAGGAAAATATTGATGGAGGTTTAGTTGGCGGAGCTTCTCTTCAAGCAAATTCCTTAGCTGAAATTATTTTGGCTGCTGATAAGATATATAAATAGATTAATATCCTCTTTTATACTTCGGCTTCCTAACCCAGAATTTTATTAAACGCAGCAGTTAACTTAGCGGGAAATTCTCCGAAATAACTTTGTGGGTCTGCAAAAAGCAAATAAAAATAAGGTTCAAATAAGGAACCTTCAACAGTTGGTCCTATCCCTGATTTGATAAAACAAACTTGAATTTGTTCATCAGAAAAGAAAGATTGCCGGTATATCCATTCAAAGGGATCTATTTCAGGGATATATCCTATATGTCTTAAAATTTCATTCACATCCTTAAGAGAATATTTATTACCATAGATACTAATAGGGGAGAGATCAAATGATGTTATACAAATTCCCCAAAGACCATAATCTTTCATTTCATTCATAAAATTATTTGCTGCATGTTTGATTTCACTTTGGTGATCAGAAATTGTTAGTCTCGCTTTTGTATCTGTTAAAATATCCACAATTTTATTTTCCTCATTCTCTATAATTGAATCAGCAGCATCGAGAGGAATTTTAGCGTTTATAAAATTATTATAGATCAGTCTGATCTTTTCTCGCACTGATTTATGAAGCAAAAAGGACTCTGTTTGTGCTGTAACCAATACGTCTCCTTTAAACTGTATTTTTTCTTTAAGGTTTTTTTTCTTTTCAACCGATTTCTTGGCTTTAAATTCAAGTCTTTCAATTTTTTTATCAATATTTCGAGCAAATTCGAATAATGCGGAAATTAAACCAGCTGTGAGATCAAATTTTGAATCGGGATCTAATTGGTCATGAATAATAGATTTATCTTCAGAAAAATCAAAAAATCTAAGAAAAATTTTCACCCCTTCAGGTATAGGCTTGATAGATTTATTGAAATATGGGAAACCAGTAGTTGAAATGATACTGAGTTCATATATTGTCATTTAAATTATGATCCTTGGTATTTTTCTTTGAGTTTGAATAGATCCTTTTTATAATTAGATTATATGTTTTCTGAATAAAAAAAATTTATTTAATCTTAAGTTAATAAAATACTATTGCCAACACACCAAATCAGTAATATAAAGATGGTACTATTTAATATTCTATCACAAAATGACAATTGCAGGTTTACTTGGGAGAGCTTGAGATGCTTTTTGTTCGAGAGAATCTTTCTCAAAAATTACTTTTACTTTACAACTATACTTCATTTCAATAATTGGTTTAATCTCATCGAAAAATTCATATTCTTCAACTGAAGATAAAGAAAATTTTGGAAATTTACCAATATTTTTTAGTATTCTGCTAAGGATTTTACCTATTTGTTTACTATGCTTCTTTAAATCATCAAACTGCATCAATTTATTCATAATTTCCCCGTTATTTTTAGTTTCTTCTAACATTGACATAGTTTTTCTATAAAACTTCAATTTCCACTCATCTGCTATGATAACTGAAATATTTTTTATTTTTTCTTCTCCCATTACTGTTTTTATATTATTAATATCATCTAATATGGTATTCATTAATTTCCACTTAAAATCTGATTCTTCTGTTAAAAGGTCTTTATTATAATCGACCCAGGAAGTTAAACTTAAATATCCTTTCTTACCAATGATCTCCCAAATTTCTTCCGTCATATGTGGAGCAATTGGATGAAGAAGAACAATTAAATTTTCTCGACATTCTTTGAAAATTTCTTCTTTTATACCTTCTGCCTTATACTTACCAAGTTCTGATGTAAATTGTATTAAATTATTAACCGCACTTCTTATTGCTAAATTCTGCATATTCTCAGTAAATTCCTTTATGGTCTTATTCAGATAATACTTAATCAATGTATCTCTAATTGTTAAATATTTCCTCACATTTTTTAAAGGTTCTGTTAACAATGTAAAAATATTCTTTATAAACCTATAAGCGTAGTCAACACCCTCATCGGACCATTCTAATCCCGAGGAAGGGCTAGCACCGAATAGTATAAAGAATCTTGCGGCATCTGCTCCATATTTGCCAATTATATCACTAGGATCCACGGTATTCCCGTAGCTTTTGCTCATTTTAACGGATTTTTCAATTAGGTTTGCATTGCCGCATTTTTTACACTTCATCAGTTCTAATTCGGTTTCCATTAAGAAGGCA
This sequence comes from uncultured archaeon, assembly GCA_964486045.1. Classification (GTDB taxonomy): domain Archaea; phylum Asgardarchaeota; class Lokiarchaeia; order Sigyniarchaeales; family SOKP01; genus Loki-b32. Next base: position 33,178 of record CAZALK010000015.1, on the reverse strand, counting down.
TTACAATTAAGACAAAAGGGGTGAAGTTTATTTATCATTCCTTGAGTAAGAAGAGATTGAAAAGGTTCATCAAATTTGTGAAGACCCAGATCTCGTGCAACTTTTGTAAAAAATCTTGCGTATATTAAATGCATAACTGCATGTTCTATCCCACCTATATATTGATCAACATTACCCCAATAATTTACGATATCTTTGTTATATGGGACATCTGATTCAACAGAAGGTGGATCACAAAAAGAGAAGAAGTACCAAGAGCTATCTATAAAAGTATCCATGGTATCACTCTCACGTTTTGCGCTTTTACCACATTTAGGACATTTGGTATTAATAAAATCTTCGCTTCTCTCTAATGGATTACCCTCCCCGGTGAAAGATACATCCTTTGGTAAATAAACTGGTAAATCCGCATATGGTACTTGAATCATTCCACATTCATCACAATAGATAATGGGAATTGGGCAACCCCAATAACGTTGACGTGAAATCCCCCAATCTCTTAGTTTATAATTAATTGTAGCATTTCCCATTTTTTTTTCAACCAATTTTTCAGTAATTTTATTAATCGCAGAACGATTTTCCATCCCATTAAATTCATCGGAGTTTACGAGGACTCCATCACCCTCATAAGCTCGAGTTATTTTGACCATGTTCAATTCGTAGTCATGTGGTTGAATGACTATTCTAATAGGAATTTCATATTCTTTAGCAAACTCAAAATCTCTTTGGTCATGAGCGGGTACAGCCATAACGGCACCTGCCCCATATTCATAAATAACGAAATTTCCAATAAAAATGGGTATTTTCTCGCTATTTATTGGATTTATAGCATATTTCCCAATGAACATACCCTTTTTCTCTATTTCAATATCTGATCGTTCAAATTTATCTTGATGCATTACTTCTTTATATAATTTATTGAAATCTTTATTATAGTCAGTTCCATTTACCCATTTACGAACCCATGGATGTTCAGGAGCAAAAACCATAAATGTAACTCCATAAAGAGTATCAGGTCTTGTTGTAAAAATATCTATAGTCTCATTGTCGTCCACAATCGGGAATTTTATAATGGTACCTTTAGATCTCCCAATCCAATTTCGTTGCATTATTTTTACTTTTTCAGGCCATTCAACTGAATTTAGCCCTTCGAGTAATTCTTCAGCATATTCTCTTATCTTAAGAAACCATTGAGTTAAAAACTTTTGATCAACGATCGAATTGCATCTCCAGCATCTTCCTCCTTGAGCTTGCTCATTGGCTAAAACTGTAGCGCATTTTGGGCACCAATTAACGTAACTTTCTTGTCTATATGCTAATCCCTTTTCTAGCATCTGTAAAAAAAACCACTGATCCCATTTATAATAGTTAGGATTATGACTGTATACTTCTCTTGTCCAATCGTATGAGAGTCCGATCCTTTTTTGCTGCCTTTTCATAGTTTCTATATTTCTATTTGTCCATTCTTCCGGATTAGCACCATGATCAATTGCAGCATTTTCTGCAGGCATGCCAAACGAATCATAACCCATTGGATAAAGAACATTAAAACTATTCATTCTTTTAAATCTAGCGAAGCAATCCCCAATTGTATAGTTTCTAAGGTGGCCCATATGAAGTTTACCTGATGGGTATGGATACATTTCTAACACATAATATTTTTTCTTCGTTTGATCTTCTTTAACTTCAAATATTTTGTCTTTTTCCCATTTTAATTGCCATTTCTTTTCTATCTTCTGAGGATTATAATCTTTCATTATCGCCTTACCATAAAATTATCATGCTTATTTCGTTCTAAGTTATTAGATAATTCATTCAACTTTTACTTTTTTAAGACTCATAAATAATATAAACTTTAAAATTACTCAATTCTTTAAAATTTTTGCACTATACATGAATAGAAAAGAGAACTTATGAGAAACAGTATGAAAAGTTAATCAAGATCCTTAAAAAGGTATTCTAAAAAAGAAGGGGTTGTATCACTCTATTATTAAGTATTTCATTTACAACATGGATTTTTATCTTGTTATTTAATGCGTCTAATTTTAAATAGGCTTTTAACTCGTTAATTAGATTAGAAAAAATTTGATTTATTGTACTTGAATCATTATTAAGAGATAATTTTTTTAAGATATCTAAATTAGGGGAGTTAACCACATTTATCAATTTAATACATAATTTTTATCTTGAATCTAATATGAAGCAATTTACCTTTTAAACTTTTTCATAGGAACTTAAACTACCTTTATTTTGCGAATTAACTACAAACTTTCCAAAATCCTTCCCCAATAATACTAAAATTCATGAAAGAAGCTATTAAATCATTCGGCTCCTGAAAAATAGAAAGATAAATAAATTGACGGAGAAGTAATAGATTAATTTTATAAATCATAACAAAAAAAAACTTTGGAGAATTAATGTAATACTATAATTTTTGAAAATTGCTATATATTTTTTTCTTTAAATTTGATTGAAACACTTTTTTAAGAGCTATAAAGAAAAGTATTTTTAAAAAACATAAAAATTTTTAAAGCTAAACCTAATCTCTTTAGTAGAAATCTACATATGGACTTTAAAATTATTTTTACCTGACTTTAGATGCAGAGAAAATCCTTTCTGTTTAAATAGGATAATATAGAAATAATAACACCAGAATAAGCACTGGAAGAATATTTCATTTAATAACATGGTTAGTAGTATGAAATTAATTAAATTATATAAGGTTCTTTTGTTTGTATTAGTTGGCATTGCTTCATTTTTACCCATGATTAGCATCGTATTAGGTTATCATGGTAGTGGTGGCGGACCATAATACTCCATAGTACTCCAAAATATTATATATGCCCATTATGCAAATAAAATATTTTTCTTTTTTTACAGCATTCATCTTAAACTTGTATTATTTTAATGACAAGATTTAATATTATAAATCTATCTAAACCGTCCTAAACTTAAATCAGGGAAAAAATTTATTTGACAAGCAACTTGAAGTACTTGGACGCTTCATAAATAATTTTAATTCGGTTCAAGTGCAATTTGCTTTAATTATTCGCTTAGTTTATTCTTGAAATTCTGAGATTTCTTAAAACAATAAAAATTATAATGACCAAAAAAATAATAATTCGAAGGAATAAAACTTAATTTAGCTTCTTGACTAGGGAGAATTGTGAATGTTGAAAAAATAAGGGTATCGATCGGAAGTGCTTCAGTTTTAGGATTAGGAACAAAAGTTAAATTCAAAGATCCTCCTTCTACTTGCTATGTTATGACTTATAAGGATGGACACTGTACAGCAAATTGTGGGTTTTGTCCCCAAGCACGGTCGTCAAAAAGCTCAGAGGAAATGCTTTCTCGAGTCACCTGGCCAATATTTCCATTTAAAAATTTTTTAACCAAGTTAAAATATTTACAATCATCAAAACAATTTAAAAGAATATGTATTCAGACTCTTAATTACCCCGAAAATTTCCAAGATTTGATGGGAATTATTAATCAGATTAGGAAAAATACCGAAATTCCTATTTCAATTGCAATACCTCCAATGTCAAAAGAAAGACTAAGAGAATTAAAACTTGCGGGTGTTCAAAGGGTTGGAATCGCTTTAGATGCTACAACTCCAGAAATCTTTAATAGAATCAAGGGTGATGAGATAAACGGTCCATATAATTGGGACCAACACTTTCAAAAGTTAATTGAAGCTTCAGAAATTTTTTCAGAAGGATTTGTGAGTACACACCTAATAATTGGATTAGGAGAGAAGGAAAAAGAAGTGATAACACGCATCGAAGAACTCCATAATTTAAAAATTCTGATATCACTTTTTGCATTCACACCAATTAAAGGGACAAAGTTTGAAAATAGGAGTAAACCGTCCCTTCTAACCTTTAGAAAATTACAATTAGGAAGATTTCTTATAGTTAATAAACAAAAAAGTCAAAAAAATTTTACTTTTAACTCAAAAGGAGATATTATACGTATTAATATTAGTAAAAAAGCATTAAAAGACATTATCAACAACACAGAAGCTTTTTTAACTTCAGGGTGCCCAGGATGCAACCGTCCTTATTACACTTCAAAACCATCAGGCCCTATTTATAATTATCCTAGAAAGGTAAAAGAAAATGAAAATATGGAAATCTATAATATATTACAAAATTTTGTAAATTAAGAATTCTTTGAGTAAATATGGATGTATGGCGGAGTTTACCTCTGGAAGTAAGAAATGGCTTTTGGAATATGGCTTTAGATGAAGCTATATTACGCAAAGCGATCAAAAAAAAAGTACCTAATACTTTAAGGTTTTATAAATGGAAACCTTCGACTGCTAGTATCGGACGAAACCAAAGTTTACATAATGAGATAGATATTGAATTTGCTAAAAAGAGAGGTTTTAATGTCGTTCGGCGGATAACTGGGGGGGGTGCTGTTTTTCACGACGAGACACGAGAAATAACATATTCGATTGTGTGCCCAATAAAGACTTTAGAAGTGTTGGGTGCTAAAAAAGTAATTGACCAATTTGAGATTATTACCCAAGGAATAATTCTTGGTCTTACTAATAATGGATTGAAACCTGAAAAAGATATTATCCATTGTCCTGCTATATTGCTAGATGGAAAAAAGTTTTCTGGAAATGCTCAGCTGCGAAGGAAAGGTTTTATTCTTCAACATGGAACTATTCTGTTAGATATTAATCCAGAATTGATGTATTCAGTATTAAAGGCACCTGAAAATGTTGGGAAATCACGTATGGTAAGATCTGTAAGGGCTAAATGCATTGGGATTAAAAATTACATTAAAAATTATGATGAGCAAAAATTAGTAAATTCATTAGAAAGAGGTTTTCAAGAGTCTTTAGGAATTGAATTAGAAAAGAATTCTTTTACAATTGAAGAAAATATCTTAGCAGAGACGTTAGTTAAGGATAAATATTCAAATAAAAAATGGTTAAACAAATATGAGTAAGATTGAGGATCTATTGAATAAAATAGCATACGGAAATGCCTCTTGGGTTGATTATTCGGAATTTTTAAATCTGGAATCTCAATTTCTAGACCCATTCTTTAAACTAGCTAAAAGTATTACAAAGAGAAATTTTGGGAAAATTCTAAAGATATATAATCCCTCTATGAAATTTCCCGCTATTAGCATAACTGGGAGTGAATGTGCCTTAAATTGTGAACATTGCAATAAAAAATATTTGAAAGGTATGAAACAAATATCAGATAATAATGATTTAGAACAATTTTTAATGGATCTTTATGACAAGAATGGAATAGGTGCTTTAATTTCCGGTGGAAGTGATTTAGATGGATCAGTACCTTTATTAGATTACTTAGATACCATTAAAAAAGTAAAAAAGGAAACAAATTTGATAATTAATACACATACTGGGCTGTTGAAAGAAGAAACCGCTAGAAAACTCACTGAGGCTAATGTGGATATCGTCTCTTTTGACATTAATATGGATGAAGATGTTATAAGAAACATTTATCATTTAGATGTTGAATTGGATGAATATAAAAGAGCGATTGAGTTATTACAAAAATATAATTTAAGTATAGTCCCTCACGTTTGTGTTGGCTTATATTATGGAAAACTCCATAAAGAATTAGAATCTATAAAATTCATAAAGGAAACTTTAGTAGATCCTTCGTTAATCGTAATAATTGCGTTAACTCCACCAAAAAATTCTAAAATAAAATTTGATACACCACAACCAGAAATTATAGCAAAAGTCATAGCCTTGATAAGGTTTATATTTCCCAAAACAGAAATATCATTAGGCTGTATGAGACCTCGTGGTAATATTAAATTAGAAGTTGAAAAATACGCACTAAAAGCAGGTATAACACGGATTGAAATTCCTTCTAAAGACACAATTAAATGGTTAAAGGAGCAGAATTCTGATATTCAATTCAAATTTTTTTCTGCTTGTTGCGCCATTCCTGAAAAATTTGAGATACATTCTGAAAGTAAGAAATCTGATATAAAAAGATATGTTAATATCTAAAATTGACTTATCATGAATGGTAAAAATGGAATTGAAATTATCGGGCTTAAATATATTCCAATTGTTAAAAAGGGTGACATTATCCCTGATATAATTCTCGAATCTTTAAAAAATGATGATTTATCGTTACAAGACAAAGATATAATTATTGTAGCACAATCTATAGTATCAAAAAGTATGGGTCAAATCAAAGATTTAGACAAGATCAAGCCAAGTGAAAAAGCATATGAAATATTTAATAAAACTTTCAATAAAGGGGAAAGACAAGGTTTACCTAAAAAAGATCCTCAACTAATTCAGTTAATATTAGATGAGGCTAAAAAAATTATAAAAACTGAGCACGTATTAATCACTGAAACAAAACATGGATTTATTTGTGCAGATGCTGGAATAGATAAATCTAATATTGAAGGTAAGAGAATTGTTACTCTATTACCCGAAGATCCAGATTATCAAGCTGAAAAAATTCGAATATCTTTAATGAATAAAACCCAAAAAGAAATTGCAGTAATAATTACAGATTCATTTGGGAGGCCATTTAGAGTAGGTGCTGTAGGTGTGTCAATTGGAGTTTCAGGAATAGAACCTATCCTAGATATTCGAGGTAAAAAAGATTTGTTTGGTTATACGCTTCAATCTACGATTGTTGGCCAATCAGATAGCCTTGCTTCTGCTGCTCAATTAGTGATGGGAGAATCAAACGAAGGAGTTCCTATAGTCTTAATAAGAGGTTATGATTTTGAATATAATGAGAAGAGTACAATCAATTCGATATTAAGAGACAGAAGTATAGATTTATTTAGAGAATCAGAAAACAGATTGACAAGTGAAGTTCTGAAGAGTCGTAGAAGTTACAAAGTTGCTTTTGATGATAAGAAAGTGGATAAGAAACTTGTTGAGGAATGCATTGAAATTGCAAGATGGGCACCTAGTGCTCATAATGGACAATTCTGGAGGTACATTATTTTAGAGAACCGACAGCTACGTGAAAAACTGATTAATGATATGAACCAAAAATTAAGAAATGATTTAAAAAATGATGGAAAAACTGATGAATTCATCAAAAGTAAAATTAAGAAAACTAGAAATAATTTCATTATGTCACCTATTTTGATTTTACTTTGTTTAGATACAAGAGAATTAGAAAAATATCCCGATAATGAAAGACAACAAAATGAGTTCATCTTAGGTATTCAAAGTATAAGTAATTCAGCTATATATTTACTCCTTGCTTTTGAAATTAAGAAGTTAGCAGCTTGTTGGTATTGTGCTCCAATTTTTGCAAAGAAAATAATAAAAAAAATTCTGAAACTCCCTGAATCCTATGTGCCGATGGCGTTTTTTACTGTGGGATACCCATTAAAAATAGTGAATCCCCCACCTCGCAAAAAACTCCAAGATGTTATTTATGAGTTAAAAATTTAAATGTAGTGAATATTATGGATGAAAATTATTATCTAGTATTAGCCGGAGGCGTGGGGGCTGCTAAATTGATTGAAGGGTTGGCCAATGTAGTAGATCCAGAACTACTTAAAATAATTGTAAACACTGGTGATGATATTGATCTGTTTGGACTTAAGATTTGCCCCGATTTAGACATAATAACATATACTCTTGCGGGTGTGGTTGATAAAGATAAAGGATGGGGTTTTGATAATGAAACTTTTAATTGTTTAAATGTTTTAAAAAAATTTTATGACAAAGGATGGTTTAATTTAGGTGATAAGGATTTAGCCACTCATATTTATCGTACAAACTTATTTAACCAAGGATATACTAAAACCCAAATAACAGAAAAGATTTGTAAAAGTTTGGGTGTAAAATCCACTCTTATTCCTATGTGTAACGAACCAGTGGCAACATATATAAAAACTCCAACGGGGGCAATGCACTTCGAGGAATATCTCATCAAATATCAATGTGAACCAGAAGTTATGGATGTTGAATTTAAAGGAATTGAAGAAGCGGTACCTCTTACAGAGACAATAAAATATATTGAAAAAGCAAAAAGGATTATAATTTGTCCGTCAAACCCAATAGTTTCAATAGGTACTATACTTCAGGTGAAGGATATCAAAAAATCTCTCATGAAAGTTAAAGATAAAATATATGGGATAAGCCCAATTATAAATGGTGAAACAGTTAAGGGCCCGGCTGATAAATTAATGAAATGTATTGGTTTAGAAGTGTCAAGTGTAGGAGTTGCTAATTATTATAAAGATTTCTTGGGTCATTTTATTATTGATGAAATCGATTGTAAGTTGAAACCTAGAATTGAAAATCTAGGCATTAAAGCCTATTGTTTTGACACCTTAATGACAAATTTAAATAAAAAGCGAGAATTGGCCAAATTTTTAGTAACGTTGAATTATTGATAAACAAATGAGAATTATGTTGCTTCAGTTGCCACTACTTCAGGTCCTTCTTGTTCTTTTTCCTCAGGTGTTTGATCTTCTTTTTTTACATAATCCCCAACAGATGCAAGGAGTTCCTTAATTCTCCCTTCTTGTTGTAATTTTACTATTAAGTTCCTATGTTTTACAAACGATATTAATTGGGAAATGACAGGAAATATTAGCATTATGGGAAGAAGCAAGATAATTATTACTTCGGGGGAATACATTGCAACACTCTCTGTAATGGCATCAGGTAATTGAATAATTGTATCTAAAAACCAATGAGGATGAATGATAATGAAACTTACAACTAAGAGTATACCTACGCGATAAGTGAAATTCACTACTGTTGATACTGCTAAATTTCCCGCCCGTGGTGCTGAGGAGCTCGCAGTTAATGTGTCTCTTGCTTCACTATCTTCTTTAAAAAGACGATTTATGTATCTTCCAAGTCTTCTGGTTTTAGAAGCTGCAGTAACTAATTTTTTCTCCTCTTCTTCAAGCTTTCTTTTTTCAATCATCTCCTTTACGTATGAGAACCGTTTCCCAGTTTTAGCAAAAAACTTTCCTATTGCTAATCCTTCTTTCTGCTCTAATTCAATTTCTTCCATTCTCTTTTTAGCTTCTTCTCGGATTTTATCAACATTAGCAGTGATGAAATGAGATTCTCTTGCTAAAACACTTAACTGAGCTTCTAACCTGTCAGTTCTTTCTAATGATGGTTTTGTGACAGTGTCTGTATAATTAATTTGAAATGCTAATTCCAGATATATATAAGCTATAATAGCAAAGCCGATAGCTGGACTTGCTACAAACTGAAAGAAATCATCCAAGGGAATTACGAATAAACTCGAACTTAACGGATCCACCATTTGATTCAAATAATCAAATTGAACATTAAATAAACTTAACATATCTCTCAAACCAAAAACCATCAACGGGAGTACAATCATCATGATTATCGATCCAAGAGAAATAAGATGGTTTTTGGGGTCACTTTTAAAGAAAGCTCTAATTGCATAAATAATTGAAATAACAAATAGAATTTGAAACACGAAAAGATATAAATCATTAAAGAGTTTTTCACCCTCCCCCATTAATAATGGGAGAAAATGATTGAAGTCTAATTCGTGTAAATCATTAATGGGATTAGTGCCTAAAAATTGATTAACATGATTCGCATCAAACGGTAACCACGATAGTAAAAATTTTTTAAAGAATGTTAAAACAAACTGAGTTAAAGCTGGGTTAATAAAAGCACAAATATATCCAATAGCTAAACCACCGAAATAAATAATATATGAAAAAATATTCCTTATTGCACCAAAAAAAGCAAGAATAACGAGAGAATTGTCTGCTGTAGTAACTACATCATCAAAATTAAAAATTGATAAAAGAAAAATTAATAACAGCCAAGCGAAAACGGCTATGTTTATAATTTTTAATGTTAAATAATATTTACGTACCATTTTCTAATACGCCCTCCCCTTCTTCTTTGCTTCCATATAGTTGCTTAACACTTGGTTCATGATATCATCAGGTCCACAAGTTATAAGGTTTATACCAAGATTACGAACTCCTTGCTTAATTGTCAAAATATGCTCCATCATTGCTTCACTTATAGCTTCTGCTAAGGCTTTATCAGTTGAAGATAAGTCTATTTCATGAATTTCGAACCAAGGGCTAAACGGATTGATTATAATTATAGAATGATTGAAAGGTACCAATTTTTTAATTGCATTACTAACTACTTTAGGATTAGATTCTAAATCCGATATAATAAAAACTAGGCTACGCTTTTGGTATCTTCGGGTAAAAAAATCCATTGCTTCAGTAATTCTACATTTTCCTTCTGGTTTTACTCTTGCTACAAAATCTAAAACTTGATAAAAATGTTCCTCCCCACCGTTAGGTTTCAAGAATTTAAAGTTCTTCTTATCGGAATATGTGAATACACCAACATTATCTCTCCTTGTCAAGGCAACTTTAGTTAAAAGCATACATGCTCTAATTGCATATTCAAATTTAGTATTTTCAATTGCCCCACCTGCCATTGTCTCCGAGGAATCTACTATAATCATAACAGTAACGTCTCGTTCAGATTCAAATTCTTTCACAATTAATTTCTGAAATCGCGCGCTTGCTTTCCAGTCAATCAATCGGAATTGGTCTCCAAAAACATACTTTCTCATCCCATAAAATTCTGATCCTAATCCTTTTTGCTTTGATCTTTGTAAGCCATAATTTAACTGCAGAGATCTTTTTGATCCCAAGATCTCAATTCTTTTAATATCTTCATAGGGTGGATAAACTAATAGGTCAGTAACACTATCTGGTACTATTCTTTCTATAGAATTAAAACCTAATCTATCCTTCACAATAATTGATAAAGGACCAAGGGCATATTCACCCCTAACTTTTGGTTCTAAAACGTAGGAAAATTTTATAATCTTTTTTGGACCAATGCGAGTAGAAATATAATTTTCCCCTAAAATTAGCCTAAAAAGCTGAGGATTATAATTATCTCTTATTTCAAGAAATTCAAAACCATTTTTTCCCAAATTTTCGATAATCACTTTAATATGAACAAAATCATCTTTAAATACTTTTTCCTTCTCTAATTCTCTATGTACTCGTAATTCGTCTACATTCATTTTATAGTAGAAAATAGGTAAACTAATAATGGTACTAAAAAGCAATAAAATTGCAAAGTACAGAAGAAAATAATTTTCAAATGCAAATCCAGCTGTTAGAAAGAAGACAGCAAATAAAATTAAACTTCTACCTTTTCCACCTAGAATACTTTTACACCTTAATACCCATAACTTTATTTTTTGTTTTAATGAATTGAACCTTCACCAATACTAAAAAAAATTGGTGATTATTAGATTGGAACTGGAATTTCCTCAATTATATTTTTTAAAACAGATTTTGTGTCAAGTCCTTCTAATTCTGCTTCTGGTTTTAGCATAAGTCTATGATTGAGTGCTGGAACGATTAAAGCTCGAACGTCATCAGGAGTAACATAACTACGGCCAAGTATACTAGCCCTTGCTTTAGAACATTTCATCAAAGTCAAGCTTGCTCTAGGTCCACAACCCAATGCGATCTGTGGATGGTTACGAGTCTTTATTATCAGATCCCTAATGTATTTTAGAATGCGATCATCGATGTACACCAAATTCATGATTTTTTGAGCGGCAAGAAGTTCTTCTCCAGAAGTTATTGCCTCAACTGACGGAATTTCGCCTGATAACTGTCTTCTCATGATTTCAACTTCTTCGTGATCTTCGGGGTAATCAAGCCAGAGTTTGAATAAGAATCTGTCAACTTGAGCTTCGGGTAATGGATATGTTCCTTCCATTTCAACTGGATTCTCTGTAGCTATTACGATAAATGGTTTTTCTAAGGCTAAGGTTTGGCCTTCGATGGTTACTTGTCTTTCGCCCATAGCTTCTAGCAAAGCAGCTTGTGTCTTAGGAGCACTTCTATTTATTTCATCAGCAAGAACTACATTAGCAAAAATCGGCCCTTTCATTAAAACAAAAGCCCCTTCATTTTGATCGAAGATCTTTGTTCCAGTTATGTCTGCTGGGAGTAAATCTGGGGTAAATTGAACGCGCTTGAATGAAATCCCAAGTGTCCTTGCGAATGTTTTTGCCATTACAGTTTTACCTAATCCCGGGACTCCTTCGAGAAGTACATGACCATTTACAAGGAGAGCTATAAAGAGTTGCTGGAGTATATCACCGTATCCGACGATAACCCGACTTACTTCGCTAAGTACTTCTTGAGCTATTTCACGAATTGGAGTCACGTCAATCTCTTCTTTTTCATAATATTTCGCTTTATCTGAAGTTCCTATTTTTATTCACCTTCTTTTGTTTTGTTTTATTTTTTTTAGTTTATTAATTATTATTTTTTTATTTTTTTTTAATATAAATATGATTAAATATTTTCAACTGCCCAACCCATTTCGAAGAATAAGTTTTCAAATTCTTCTTCAGTTCTAACTTTTAACTTTCCCTCTTTGAGGGAGAGGATTTTATCCATAAATTTGGTTAATCTTTTTGTCTTCATTTTAGTTATAGAAGGGTTTTTTGCGACAACTAAATCAGCAACATTTTGAGTAGTAATTTTTTGCCCCTGCAATTGTACATTTAACTTTCTTTCTAATCTCCTATATAACAATTTTAATGCTTCACCATATTTGTTGTGATCTCTAAATTCTTCAATCTTTTGGGCAAAAAAAGATGACGTTCTGAAACGAGCCTTTTCTTCTTTCTTTTCTTCTTCCTCAGCAATTTTTCTTTCTTCCTTTTTTTTATCCTTTTTAGGAAGATATTTTCTCAATGTATAAAACGCGAGAAGGGGATAAATCCATGATGTAATAGGATTTGTAGAGAGGTGTACAATATATTGCATAATAAATCCAAAAATCCCAGCAGAAGTAAGGTCTCTTGAATTTTCTGGACGGATATGTGCCTCATCAAAGACAATCACCCAATCTTGTTTAGTTCTTCCATCACCAGGATCATTTACATAAGTAAGCCATTCTATTATATTTATTGCAAATTGTGTATTATCATATGAAGGATCATCAATTAGCTCATTATTAAATAGGCTGGCATCAGCAGAAACAAAAAGTCGAGGCTTTCCAGTACCCAAATCTTTTGCTAGGAATACGTATTGAGAGTATCCTCCAAGAGGAAATGTGCTTGGAAATGGGAGGGGTAAGAGATCTGAAAAGAAACTCATAAAACCTAGATCAAGATCATCTTCAGGACTGTTATAATATTTATTATTATCTTTGTCTATAAAAGCATACCCTGTAGTAGAACCAATAGGATCCCATCCAAAAGCCGTAATAAATTCACCTCCCACAGCGCAAGAAGAAACTGAGAGTATTACTTCGCTTATTAAATTAGGGTAGGTTGTAGTTGGATGGGCATTAAAATTTTTAATTATTGGAAAGTCAGTAGTAGCATCAGGAGCATAAGATCCATTGTCACGTAACACACCGTCAGGAAATATTGTAACAGGAATATTTATGGTAGGATCAAACATGGCACCCAACATAATTTCCCAAAGCAGGGTGCTTGTTGATCCAAAATCATGTAAAATAAAGAGGGAGTTCGATTCATTAAAGAATTTTATAAAATAAGGAATTTCGAATATGGGATCATAAAATTGGTTAGGCCCCATCAAAATTAGTAATATTGAGGTTTTTAAGTTACCATTAACTGTTGTATTTATTAATCGTTCAGTAGCACTCAAACTCGATTGTACAGTCATTACATCGTAACCATCATCTTCAATTATCTGTTTAAATTTCGAAGCCCCATTCCAATTTGGATTATAAACCGAAAAGTGTTGTGTATTTTCACCTTCATCGATTGCTGGTGAAAATAAAGGAATAAAAGAAAAAATGAATATAATAAGAAATAGAGCTTGTTTATACATTGAACCGGATTTGATTTTTTTCCGTGATTGGGTTTCCCGCGATTTTCGAGCAGTAGCATTTCTTACAAAAATGAGAAAACCAATCCCACAAAATAGGGACCCAATATAACATAAAAGTGGGATATAAGTTATGAAAATAGGAAAACCCTCCGGATTTGCAATTTTCAGTGCACTAGAAAATCCACTAATTATAACACCAAAAACTAAAAGGTAAACTATAAAAAAAGTGAAAATTATCCCTTTGGATATGTTGGCACTCCTTTTAGAGGTTTTTCCTTTCTGAACCATTTTAAATTTCCCTAAAGTATTTTAATTCATTTTGAATTACATTGTCATGAAGATAATCTACACCGAGAAATTAACAGTTTTTCCTGTGATTTCGTTGTAAAGATTAGAAAATAAATCAATGGTGAAGTTTATTTCTTTAGTAGTAGGTTCTACTCCTCCATATATAATATCTTCTATTTTTTTTATAAATGGATATACTGATTGTGGTTTTAATTTTTTTTCTATTTCGTTTACACATTTAATTGCATATTCTCGAATAGTTTGATGTATTAACCTGGGTTTTTTAAACTTCACGTTAATGAGATCATCGTAAACTAGGTAGATGTATGCTATTGCTTCTTTGGGTCTCTCAGTATCAACTAACACTTTAACATTTTCAAATTTCTGATTTATGTCTATTTCTGGTTCTTTTGATTTCTTCTTCTTTTTCTTTTTAGCCATTTTTATAACCTATTTCTGTATTTTTTCAAACAATTTAATTAATAATTTATTTTGAATTTATAATTTTTTGTACTTCCTTTTCTTTTTTAACAGTATTATTATATTCATTTTGAGTTGGTTTAAAAATTTAAAACAAAATTATTTCTTGTTAATTGAAAGTATATTGGTGAAAATAACTCACAAGTTTTGTAAAAATCTTCTTCAGTTATTTTGTAGGGTTTGCCATAGATAATTTCCTCAACTTGTTGAATAAATGGATAAATGGAGGCGGGTGTTAATTTTAATTCCTTTACTGAGATTATAGCAAAATCCCGAATTGTCTCATTTTCCTTTCTAACTATATTATACTTAGCATTTATTAAATCCAGATAAATTCCATTAAATAAATAAGAGAGAGATTCTTCTAATCTACCTGTTTCTTTTAGAATTTTTAGATTTAAAATTTTTGATTCAAGAGGAATAGCCACCACTCTAGATTCTTCTTCTTGTTTTTTATAAAAGAAAAACCCATATACGGCTAAACCAACAACAATACCTATCAAAATAGAAAAAAATATTATTGAAAAAATAAATCCACGGGGTATTCCGATGGGTCTTTGAGTTGATGTTGGTCGATTTTCAACTGTAATAAATTGTGGAGCGGAATTAAGTGTTTTCCCTGCAGAATTATCTAGATCAACCTGAATTGATGCTGACCCATTCTGCTGAGGTATAGTAAAACTAGAGGAGAATGTGCCATCAGCAGCAGTTGTCACAGTATCAACAGTAGTTCCATTAAAATTAACATCTAGATCTCGATATCCAATTTTTATAGATGGATTTGTACTGGATGATAACGTTCCAGTTAAAAGATAATTGGCCCCTTCAGTTGTAATAAAATCTATGTTTAAACCAAAATTCACATCTGAAAAGACATTTATATTAGAGATCGAACCTTCAGAGTAACCTACAAAAGGAGGATTTGTGTAATTAAATTTCAAGGTCAAATAACTTGCTAATGTATTTGGAATTTGTAGGCTTATTAGAGAGCCAGAAATATCAGTAAAGAAAGATCCTTGAGAGACAATAGTAGCACCATCGAGCCAATAATAGTTTACATTAACAAATGGAATAACTTGTGCGTTGTCATATCTTAAGTTTCCAACAACATTAAAATCTTCTCCAGTTAATTTAGCCACTGAAGGGTCATCAGAAGAAACAAGATCGATATCAAAAAACGATGTTGCATTTACATAAATAGTATAAAAATGCGAATATTCAATTTCACTTCCCGGACCACCCGGCTCAAAGTCGGTAACAATTACTTCAATTTTATGACTAGAATATATATCTAGAAATTCATCAATTATGTAGTTAATATCAAATAGACCGTTTGTGTCAGTTACATCTGTATAGCCCATATCAACAACATCATCAACCTCAAGAGCTACATTAATCCCTACCTTATTTTCACTAAAAATTTTGTTATAGAGATGTCCTTTAACAGATATTGATGTGAAGTGAGTGACCAATGAATTATTTACTTCAACAGGATTGGTAAGGTCTAAGGTTGCCCAAAACCAAGACATCTTTGGTTTTTCCTTATTACTATGGGCAGGATTTTCATTATATGAATAATTAGTGACAAAAATATTTGAAATAATTACAGATAGGAATATAAATATGATAAAAGCTGAAAGTTTCCTATTGATAAAATGATTTTTTTTGAATTTTTTTATTTTTAGACGGTTCATTCTACGCAATCTCCATTCCTCTAAATTTACGGCGCTCGTAAAAATTCTTGTTGAATTGATAATATATATAAACCATCAGGAATACCGAAATTAATTGGATCTTCAGGATAAAAATATACCCATATTTCTGTGTCGGCTGTCCAATTTCCTACAGTAAATGTGAAATTAAAAAAGCCGGCACCGTCTGTAAAACCAGTTTGACTAGTTAAAATAGCCCCGAGTCCATCTCTAATAGTAACATTAATTTCTATCCCAGCCATTGGGGCTAAGTTATCCCAAATGAGGTTTCCATATACATAGCAATCATCACCAAAATACCAATAATCTGGGACGTACTTAGTTTCATAATTACCACTAAGTGAAGTCCCTGCAATAATATCAATCGGAATCAATGAGCTATTACTATAAATCATATAGTTACTCAAAAATATACCAGGTTCGCTTATCGTTCCATTGAAATCAATCCTAATATAATATTGTCCTTGTGGGCAGGTGATATCCACTAAATTATCAAATTGAAAGTATCCGAAGATATCTGTTGTGTCTATCTGTTGAGGGGGAAATGATAAAAATCCAGAAACATCATTAAAATCGCTATCTAATAAAATAAGGTTAACATTTAATCCTATTAAAAGTTCCCCGCCTTCCTGAACTGTTCCTGAAACAGAAAACATATCAATATTCCTTAAAATTGATGTTTTGTCAACAGATCTGAAAATACTGACCGTTTTATTTATTATAACATATGTTCTATTAAACGTAGTTGATCCTGACCACTGAGCTCTTATTCGATGAAGTCCTGCATGCCAACTGGTAGAATTAGCCAAAATTGAAGCATAACCAAGAACCACAGGCTGAGTTCCTAAAGGATCACCGGTATAAACGTCAGTAAATGAAACAGTTCCATTAACGGGGGCTCCCCCTTGAGTTATGTAAACACTAAAATTAATCTGTTCTCCACCATTATAGGTTTCAGGTGGTTGCCCATCGCTATATGACGTTAAAGTAGGAGTTCCATCAATAAAGAAATTTATGTCTATATCAGTTGGATCGATTACCTTTAAATCAAAGAATCCAAATGCGCTATCTGTCATATTATTACCTAGAAAATTTAAATTAAAAAATTGAGGATAAAATGGTGTTAAATAGTTAAAAAATCCATCAAACCGCACTTGAAGTGAATAGTTTTTTGCTGGAGTTGAGGCTGATACAGAATACATCAAATCAATCTCTCCAGTCCCACCAAGGTTAGTGAATCTTGGTTCGTTTAAATAAAATGATACGTCAGCAGAATCATTAAGACGAACTTCTATTAGGCCGAATTTAACAGGATTTCCGTTTGAAGAATCATTCAAATATCCATGGATCCAAAAATTTCTTCCAATCCCACCACTACGATTTATTTCGTTTGGTTGTGGGGACACATCAAGATTTACGGATATTGGGGCATCAAGGATAAAATATGAGAAATTAAATTTGTTATTCCAGGTAGCATAAATTAAATGAGGTCCCGCTGTTGTATTCCAATTTGTATTATAAAAAACCTGAGCATATCCCGCACTTGTTTGATCGGCTCCAATGAATAGATTATCCTGAGTTTCATCAAGGAAATAAACCCATTCTCCATCTGCAACTGGAGCACCTGCTTGATGAACATAAACAGTGAGATTTAGAATCCCGTCTCTATTAATTATTGGATTGTAAGCATCATCTGAGGGGAAACCATTTATCCAAAATTCTAATGTGGATTCTGCATCTATTTTGAGATCAAAACTATAATATGTTGAAGTATTTATATAAGATAAGTTGAAAACATATGGGTATGGATAACTCGTTAAGTCTATCGTTCCATTAAAATCTAGTCTTAGTGAGTAATTGCCTGGTGGGGTATTAGGAGCAACTCCGAAATTCAGATCAAATGTACCTGTTATATCAGTCTGATAAGGATAGCCTTCAATGGGTACTAGGTAAGAAGAATAA
Organism: uncultured archaeon; assembly: GCA_964486045.1. Taxonomy (GTDB): domain Archaea; phylum Asgardarchaeota; class Lokiarchaeia; order Sigyniarchaeales; family SOKP01; genus Loki-b32. The sequence goes on along the minus strand of CAZALK010000015.1, from coordinate 14,864 downwards.
TCTGTATCACCTTTCATTAGCTTTAAAGTAATTACAGAGAAACTTAGCGGATTAGTAGCATCAGTGATGTCTCCACCAACATTAAATTGTGTAGCACCACCCCCAGTTCGATTGATAACTCGTGGGGTAGGACCTGAATTGGCATTGATTATAGGCTCTTCATTTAAAATAAAATATGAATAATTAAATTGTGAACCTATAATTGAATACAATAAATTAGGTCCTGTTAAGCTATTAAATCCAACTGTGTAGTTGATCGAAGCGAATCCATTTATATCAGAAGTATCGGATCCAATTGGAATTCCTCCCCTTGTATAATCAAAAAAATTGACTACCTCGTTAGATATTGGTCCAAAACCTTCCAATATAACTATTGCTGTGAGGTTTAGTATTTGAAATCTAGACACTGAAGGTAAATCGGGATTTGCTGTTGAGATGCCATCAATGTAAAACCAAGTTGTTAAGGTTGTTGTTAAATTTAATGGTATTCTGCTACTTGAATCGTTTATAATTGGTACAATTAAAGGAAAGCCATATAAAATCCAGGTTCCATTGAAATCTGCCCGAACTTCATATTGTCCAGCTGAAACTATTGGATTTATAATTAAATTATCATTGAAATTACCGTTAGCATCTGTCATAGTTGATGCGGGAGTAAATGCCCCAAATTCTACAATACTAGTACCAACTTGAAATAAAAGCAAATTAATACTTGCATCTTCGACTCTCTTTCCATTCAAAGGATCATAGAGTACTCCTTGAACATTAATAGAATCTGGGAGAGCATCTGAACGATTAATTACTTGTGGAGTAACAATTGTAAGATTAACACCGATATTTCCTAGGATCGTAGTTAAATTTACCCCCGCTGTAAAAAAATCATACCTGGCTTCAATTATGTGAGGCCCAACAACATGAGAATTATTAATATTGTATAAAACTGAAGCAACTCCAAATGAATCTGAGGCAGTCCTACCGATTTCTTGCCCATTAGTTAAGTCTGTAAATGTAAGCACGTTGTTATCAACAGGATCACCGACATTTGAAGACATTATAGCTGTTATATTTACTACATCTGGTCTAATGACTGTAAACTTATCTGGTAGAACAGTAATATTATAATTTCCTCCTAATAAAGGGTTTCCACCTCCAGCATAACTATCAAAAACATCCATTTGAACCCAATTCCCAGTTCCAGAGATATCTGTTGGAACGTATATTTCTGCCCAACTATAGATATTTTTATATTTAACAGCAAATCCCCACAGACCCTCATCATCATCAAAAAATTCTTCAACCATCAGGCTATTGAATCCATCAATATATCGACTTGATACTCCAAAAGCCCTAGTAAATGCAACATAACCAGAGGCAAAATCTGACCATAATCCTTGTTGGGTCTCACAAAACCAATCTACAACATCCCTACCTTCCGGTGCAGGGTTGTAGTCATCAGGATCCAGGGGAAAAGAAAATTGGGTTTGTAAATAAATTCTTATTTTATCAGCAACTTCAAATGCGTTATCGGTGTCATTTATTGTTCCGTTCAATATATTGGTGTGATTGGTGAAGTACAGATTGTTACTTTTATATGTATCTATATCAGGGGGTAATTGTAAATACTTAGCTTGTATAGGAGCGGGTGTCCAACTAGCTTCAACTGCACTGTCATTAATTTCTGAATCAGAGGGTAGGTGGAATCCAAACATCTCATATGTCATATTGACGTCAACATCGGAAGAAAAAGATAAATCTAGAGTAGTAGAATTAAAATCTGTTTTATATAAGGTTTCTGTTCCAGGAATCAAATTTGGTGCAGAAATACTATTTTCCATAATGTTGGGAGTAGGGAAAAGGGAAGGTATTACCATTGAATTTATCCCAGTATTCGGGGATAGTGGCATCTTTAATTTAAGAAGTTCTGGATCGGGTGAATATTTAGAAAAATACTCACCATATGGAAAAAAGCTATAAAGATCAGAACCAGCTGTTGATTGCCATCCATCTCCAGTATATTGATCAAAGCTTTCATACTTCCATAAGACATCTGACATATTTGCAAAATTGAGATAATTATAAACTCTAAATACCTCCATTTCTCCCGCTCCAGAATATAACAGAGCTAGGATACTTTGGGACATATTTCCTAAGTCTAAATCATCTATATCCCCATCAAACATATCGGAAAGCATGTCGAGAACTGCTGGGATATCTTCTGGATCTAATTGATCCAATAAATCTTGCCAAAAATCCGCATCAAAAGGATAAGGGGCTGCTATTAATTCGGCAGGTTCATAGTCAGTGTTGGCCTTTTCTCTATTGGGATTTGTTCTTTGGCTTCCGAATAAGAGACTAATAAAAAAAGTTGAGAGAGCAAATACAGAAATTAAAAGAACGGCTACTAATATCACTCCTAATGCTTTTTTTCTATTGATACCACCACCGAGTAATTCTTCTCTTAATTCTGACATATTATCGTAAATTGAACCTAATTATAATCGAAAAAAAGTTTAGAATATTAATCAAAATTATGATATAAATAATTTTCTACATAAAAAACAAATAATTCGAACTTTCCAAAAATAATAAAAACATATGAATTCTTTTCTAAAATATAATTAGATTTAAAAAGAAATAACATGAGGATGATTGAAAGACAGATTTTGTCATAAAGGTTAATTATTCTATATTTAAACTTTGTCTTAGGTCTTAATAATGCTGCTAAAATCGGCTCTTCCTAAACATTTAAATTTGGAATCGTAATTCATTTGATAATTTTAAGATTGTAATACACGGAGAAGATAGCCCCTAATTCAAAATTCAAAGCCACATTTAGTACAAACATATTTTTTTGCGTAAATTGGCTTTGGAATATAGCTTATTATACGACTTCTATCTTCAACTTCTTTAACTGCAAACCCTGAAGCGCCGCAATTAGGACATAACCTTCTTCCGGTTCCAGTCGGTATCGCCGGGCTTACAGTGGGTGCTGGTGTGGAGCTGTAAGATGGACTGGGCTCGTATCCTGGTGTTGATTGAGCTGTAATTCCTTGTGCTAAACTCGAAGACATTACTGCTTTAGGTTCTTTTAGTTCATTAATTCTTCTATCTCTATAAGCTACCTCTTCTTGCAGTTTAGTAACTTGAGTTTGTAATGGATCGATTTGTTGTTGCAAAATTGAATTATGTTGTTGTAAGTCTTGAACTTGCTGTTCTAGCCCAGGGATATGTACCTGCAATTGAGCGTTCTCATCAGTAAGTTGATTTACTTGTTTTTGGTAGGCGTCAGCAGAAGTTTGAAGAGATTGAATTTGGCCTTTTAAGTGGTTAATTTGATTATCTTTTTCAAGAAGTTGAGCATTTATTGTAGAACTTTGAGTATTAACATCATTTAAACTACTCTGTAACTGTTTAATTATTGATTCCCTTTCTTCAAGTTGGGTTATTAAGGAGTTATGTTCTTCTTGTGAAGGTCCTGTAGAAATAGTAGAGATGGGCGTGGAAGCCGGGGGGGGGATTAGATCCATGGTGGGTATTACAGGAGTCTCAATTACAGGAGGAGATGAGGATATACTCAGAGGAGGGGGTGGAGTATCTAAGGGGGGTGGCACTAAAGGTTGTTCTGGAGAAGGTCGTACTGGTGGTGGTGTCATAGGTGGGGGTGAAGGAGGAGGTGTTGTTGGAGTAATTGAAGGTGGTGGCATTAAAGGGGGAGGTATTGTTGGAGTAATTGAAGGTGGTGGCATCGGTGGGGGTGTTAATGATTTTTTCGTTTTTTCTTCTTCATCTTCTCTCTCGTATTCATACGACAAAATAATCTCCTTAGATATTTTTATGAAATTATAATTGGTTATTTAACTTAAATATAGTATTTAAGTTTATAAATCAATGTATAATAATAAGATTGCTAAATACCTAAGAGTTTAGAAACAATTCCAGTATGGACTTAATTTTTCCTTTAAGGCGGGGATTAATCTTTTGTGAAAATAATTTAGCAATTCGGATCGTGATTTTCTTGGTTCTTCTTGTATTAAACTATTTTCCTCATCATTAAGAACTTTTAAACAATTATAAACAGCCCGAGCTTGTTTATCTAATTCATATCCACCCTCCAATGTTAAGAGAACTCTATTATTTGCATATTTCTTAGCGATTGTTTTAATTTTTTTTAAGTAGTTTGCTGGTGCTTGGTATGTCCAGTTCAATTCTGCATTTTTGTCAGTCCAATGGGTATCAAAGCCAGCAGAAATTAGGATAAATTCTGGTTTAAATTCTTCACATATAGGTGCAATTATTTCATCAAAATAAGGCAGAATTGCATCATCACTAGTTCCAGCTGGCATTGGGTAATTAATGACTTTACCTGCCCCTCTACCAGTACCAATTTCATCATAGTTACCCGTCCCTGGGTAAAAATTACCATATTGGTGTGAATTAAACATGATTAATTCACCTGATTCTGACTTAGAACCTTTGTAAAAAATATCTTGTGTACCATTACCATGATGACAATCCCAGTCTATTATAACTATTTTTTTAATTCCTTTTTCCTTAAAAAGATATTCTGCTGCAACAGCAACATTATTGAATATACAAAATCCAGCAAACCGATGTGAGTTAGAGTGATGTCCAGGCGGTCTTACTAAAGCGAAAGCATTCATTATATTATCATTTAGAATTTCATCAATAGCTTGTAAATTCCCTCCAACTGAGTATAAGGATGCTTCATATGTTTTAGGAGATGCTACAGTATCCCAATCAATTTCTTGAAGCCGATGTGTTTTTAAACTTACTTCGCAAATCTCTTGAATCTCTTTTATTAACCTTTCCCTATGGACATATTTAATTTGATCTAGGGTTGCCTTTCTCGGTTTAATTACTTTAAAGCTTGGATCTTCAAGTAGTGATTTTTCTTTTAAAAATTCCATGATTGCTACTAATCTATAATGGCTTTCTGGATGAGTACCAGTGTTATGTTCTAAGTAAATATTATCATAAATTATACCTGTTGTCATGAAATTAGATCCTTTTATTATTTTAAAAGTCCTTAACTAGTTTTCGTATTTAATTATTTTAAAACTTATATATAACCTTAAAAAACTTTCTTCATAAAAATAATTATAAATGAACAAGACCAAGAAAATCAGTCTGAAAATTATTGTAATTGGAGAACCTGCAGTTGGTAAGACTAGTTTGGTCAAAAGATTTATATCAGGGCAATTTGCTAAAGATTATCGCTCTAGTATTGGTACAAATATCTTTACAAAAAGGATTGTTTTGGAAAAAAAAACTGAAACCACTCTTCAATTATGGGACATTGCTGGACAAGAGCGATGGATAAATATGAGGCGTCCTTATTATTCAGGGGCTAAAGGAGCAATAATTGTAGGGGATCAAACAAGGAGCAATACATTTGATCAGATTGAAAAATTTTGGGTACCTGATCTAACTGAAAATTGTTCTCTCATACCAATTATTCTACTGGTTAATAAAAGCGATTTATTAAAAAGTATAGAAAAAAAATCAATTGAATCATTGGGGGAGCGTATTCATACTAGTTCAATCGTTTTTACTTCAGCAAAAACAGGTAAAAATGTTGAATTGGCATTTAATTTGATAGCTAAACAAGCGATAAGGGGATTATCATAGAAGTTATATAATTTCTCTTAAAAATTAGTTAAAAGCTAGATAATTGTAGTTATTCTGCTTCTTTATTTGTGAATTTGATAAAACCACTTTTGGGTTCGTAAAGAGTCCCTTCTTTTATTAATTCTTCAAGAGCATTTTCAATGAATTTCTTATCCAGTTTTTCCTCTAAATCTAAGATTTGGGTCACATTATTTCTCTCTAGAGGTCTCCAGCCATTTTCTTCGAATACTTCTTTAAGTCTATTCATTAGAGATTCAAGCCTATTGAGATTACTTCTTGATTGTCCAACAAAAATTCTATCCATATCAATTTTCCCAGAAGTTTCATCATAACCAGTATCTTTAAGAAATCGTTTAAATAATTTAATAATATTTTCTACGTCCTCTTTGATTACCATATTTCTAAGTGCCATTTTTGCATACGCTTCGGAAAGCCTTACAAGAGCATCCAAATTTCGTGCTAAAATAGATATTATTGCATCTTCACTTTCATATTGATCTCTTAACCCCAAATAAAATTCTTTTATTCTTTCTTTGGCTTCATCAGTGAGAACGGGATGACATGTTCTTTTGGCATGTTTAACGTATTTTTTTAGAAGTTCTTTAGGAATTGGAGCCACCGCTTCATTGTTATCATCAAAAATATCTTCTGTCTTAATCATTGCATTCTTCAAAATAAATTCTGCCATTTGGGCATCTTCTGAAGCATTTGGTCTATCAACAACAACAAAGATTAGATCAAAACGAGACAATAAAGCTGGTGGCAATCGAATATTTTGTGTGGGTGTCTTATACCTGTCATATCTTCCTAAATATGGATTAGCAGCAGCAATAATAGAAGTTTGAGCTTTTAATGTAGCTACTATTCCTGCTTTAGCAATACTTACAGTTTGCTGTTCCATTGCCTCGTGTAAAGCTGAACGATCACCTGTATCCATTTTGTCGAATTCGTCAATAGCAGCAATACCTCCATTAGCTAGTACGACTACACCAGCTTCAAGATTCATCTGCCCTGTGTCCCCCTCCTTTATTACAGCAGCAGTTAGTCCAACACCAGTCGATCCTTTGCCGGAAGTATATAATCCTCTTGGGGAAACATCAATAGTACCCTTCAGAATTTCTGATTTTCCGGTGCCAGGGTCTCCTACGACAAGAAAGTGAAGGTCACCTCGTTTATACCCTCCGCCTGGTTTCTTTCTTCTTGTCCCTCCAAAAAGACTTAAAGCACATGCCATTTTTAATTGATCACGACCATATATACTAGGGCTTATTGATCGTGAAATTTTTTTTTGGATCAAAGGTTCTCTTGATAATTCTTCTATTTTTATTTTATCCTCTTTTGAAAGATCAACTAATGATTCACTCTTGTCTTCAGGATCTATAAAATTGACATCAATAAAAGTTTTGAATAATGTTGAATTATAATTTTTGGTTGATTGAGCTAGGACAGATTTAAATATACCCATTACTTTTATTCTGTCCCCAGGCCTAACCGTATCAACTAATTCATGTGTTAGAATTGCTTGAATTGATCTAGGAATTCTTCCTGAAGGTAAATCTTCAGGAATTTCTTGGATCATAACACTCTGCCAATCAATAAATTCTGAGCTTTTTGATACAAGCCTAAAATCTGACTGTGTTTTTGCTTTACATCGTTGATTGCTGCAAAAATTAGGCCATTTAATTCTTGATGTTAGTTGGATTACCTCAAATTGACTCCCACATAACACACATTCAAAAGTAGCTTTTATTAATTTGGGTCTGATGGTTGAGCATCTAATTAGAATTCCATTTGACCAAATAAAGCTATCAATATTTTTAGCTCTAAGGCCTCTTAAAGGTATAAACAATGGGCATTTCTTATCCTTAGTTGTAACCCGAATAAAGTAATTTTGATTACTCAATAATGTACCCTGGAATTTGATAATATTTTTAAACGCTTCAGTTGCATCTTCTAATACTGTTTCCGGATCAGTTTTTAGTTTCTCTGCGATCTGAGGATCGAATGCTAATAAATCTTCATAAAAAAATATTAACGTATTTCTTCCTTTTGAGATTATTTCATTAATTTGATCAAGGTATTTATACTCCCCAGGTCTTTCTTGAAAGAGCTGATAAAAATCTTCAAACTTTTGGATTCTGTTTATCGGAATTGTCGGGTTAGAAAGTGGGGTAGTCGTATCAAATCACTCTTATTTTTGTAAATCGAATATTTTATTATTTATTTAATGGTATTTTAATGATGAATATTAAGGGATAGGTTATTAGACTGTGAATAAATCTTCAAGGTTAAAAATTTAATGAGAGAAAAGATTTAGTAATAGAGATATAAGTTATGAATGTTTAATTTATTCAATTTTCTTTTAGTTGTTGCATGGTACTACATATTATTGGATCTTGGCTCATCTCACATCTAATTTTCAATACGGATATAACACGTTTTTTTATTTTTTCATTTTCATATTTTGCTGTTCTACCCAAAATCAGTGATATAGAACGCTGAATTTCAATAGATCCTGTATCGCTTAAATTTTTTAAAAGTTTTGATAAAATTATACTTAGTCCCACTTTTTGAATTATTGCTACGATACTATTGATAATACTTGTTCTTACTTCTTTTTCATTATCACCGAATAATTCTACAATGCTATCAAAGATTTTTTCAAAATTGTTGCTATAAATCTTTAATAAACCAACAGCAGCTTCCCTTACATTAGAATCTTCATTTTTTAAGCAATTCAGAAGTTTTTTGAAAGGTAGATAAGTTTCATCCACTTCGTCAATTTTTGATAAAATTATTAAGGCTGATCGACGAACCCAGCTCTGTTCACCATCGAGTAAAGTTGTAAGTTTTTCTATTATTCTTTTCTTATCTTCTAAATGATCAATCAAAGCCCCTAAGCTTGAGACAGCAGCTTCTCTAACAATCCATTCCTCATCAACTAGTGATTTATTAATTAAATTATCAGTAACAACCATAACATTTTTATATCCTATAATACCAAGGATTTTAGTACTTGTTTCACGTATAAATGAGTCAGGATCTGAAAGAAAATTAGAAATTGTCTGAATCGGGATTATATCAGGAGAAGATTTTGCAATTTCCAATATTGATTTGAATAGGACGATTCTTACAGATGATTCTTGATTAGTTAATGAATTAATAAGTTCAGGAATTAAAGGTTCTATTAATGTGGGATCTGCTTTTGCAATTCTTGAAGTAAGCTTCGAGGCTTCTTTTTTAATTTGTTTGTTTTCATAACTTTGAATTAAACTAATAATAGGTTTAATATTAAGATCATTCTGAAATTCTTCTACTAACCCGTCCAAAGAAATAATGGCATTTAGTTTAATGTCATCGTTATCATTTTTAAGAAAATCTATTAATTTCTGAATTATATTCTTTGGATCTTTTTTGCCAATTTTGATAAGTGTTTTAGCAACAATCCCTTTTGTTATATAGCCAGAATCATCAGAAATTCTTATTAAATTTTGAATTATTAATTCTGAATTTTCTTTATATTTTTCTATTAAAATATCCGCAATATTTTCTTTTAATTGATTACTATCGAATTTTATAAAAACCAGCAACGTTGTTAAGATTTTTTTAGGATCTCTTTCCCATAATCTCCCAAGTAAGAATAAAATGCTATTTAATACCTCAACATTGTTTGAGTCGATTTTGTTTATAATATCATCTAAATCTAACAATTTAGGTTCCTCATTAAAATATTTTTCTAGTGTTAAAACTGAGTATTTTCTTACATTCTCATCAAAATCAACCAATCCTTCGATGAAAGGTAAAATTGGAATTTTATTTTTCTTAAAGTTTCCTATCTTTCCCAAAATTTCAAAAATTGAAGCTCTTACTGAACTAGATGGATCTTCCATTAAATGAATAATTTTTGATAGAAATGTACTATTGAACTTAGTATAATTCAGAAATTTCAAGTTTTTTATAGCAGCAGCACTTATTTCTTTATTGCTATTAAACATTTTCTCTATAACTACATCTTCTGGCAACTTACGAGGAAGTTTTGAAAACATATTGAGAAATTCTACTTGGATTTTACTATTGGGATCATTTACTAACATTTTAAGATTTATTTTTGAAATTATGTCATTATTGTTTTTTAATAAGCGAGTCAGTAATTTCAATCCTAATAATTTTATTCGCCAATCTGTATCATTCAATAGATTTATAAATATGAAATTTGGCAATTCCTCAAGAAGAGCGATTTCTATATTTAATAGTGATTTTAGGACAGGGATATTCCTATCATAATTTGGGGAATTAAGTGATTCAACAATCCAAGGTAAAGTTATTTCTGGGACGTCTTTTTCTAGTTGAACTAAAATCTTATAACAAATTCTTCTTAAATTGGAATTTTGATCACACAACCCATCTATTAATGTACTTTTATACTTCCATTTATTAAGATCTACATCAGATTTTAGAGGAATTCTTTCAAACATTAAAAACAAAGTATCTTCTGCATGTTTCCGTATTACAAGGTCTCGATTTTTAATGAGATTAAACAATGGAATCGGATCAAAGGTTTGACCGCATTCTGTGATTTTTGAATTTCTAATATTTTTTAGAAAGTTATTTTTTCTTGCAAATATGAAATAGGATGTAAAAACTATTAGCACTATTTCCTCAGTAACTGCAGCCCAGGCAAAATTTTGATAATTATTGATATTTATTTGAGCTGTAAGATTAAATGAGCTAAAGGTAGCAGACAACAATTCAAAATTAACTATCAAAAAATTAACTAATACATTTATACCAATAGCTGCCATTAGATAAGCAGCAAAATAGATATCGATCCCACGATATTTAATTTTTCTTCCCCAGAAACGAGTAAAGTATCCCAATATTCCGAACATTAATGTAACAAATACAAAATATGAAGACATTGTAGAAATAGCTATTATTTGGGTAAAAAAAAAAGCAATTGTCTGTAAGAGGGATATCCATGCCCATACAAACACAAATATCATTAATCCTAAAATAATATATGGTCCTGGATCCGTAATAAATTGTTTCACACCTCTTTTCGGATCTTCAAAATTAATAAATATCGATCTATTTATATTTGGGATGTGATAATAAGCATTGGATATTCCTGCAATATATCCTTTTGAGCCATAGAAAGTTAAAATCATTAAAGGATAAACTAACGCCCAAGTCACCCAAATCATTATAAAAGGTAAACCTATAATAGACAAGAGAAAAGGTGGCAGTAAGAAAACAAAAATATAAAAAGCAAAGGCGATCAATATTTTCAGTGGTATTTTTTTGAATCTATTTATTATTTTTATACTAATGAATTTATGAAATGGAGTTAATCCCTCATCGGATTCTTTACTTAATGCAATAAAAAGAAAATCTATTAGAGGATAAAATGAGATATACACTAAGCAAAAAACAAAAGGTATAAGCAAAATCAAAGGATTAACCTCTGGGAGTGTTGTAAACGTTTCTACAGCAAATATAAATGCTACAACGACAACGACCATTACAGCTAAACTAAAGATAAAGCCGTAAATAACACACTGAACCCGATCTTTGTTACTGAATTCACCTTTTTTTACTAAAGCAACTTGTCGATAAATAATATAGAATCCAATTACAAAAAATATTAGGAAAATTATTAGGAGGATGATTTCTATAATCAAAATCTTCACAAACTTTTATTCGATATTAATAAATTAATATTAAGTTTATTTTTCTTTCAATACGTTTGTATAATATATAAAGTTTTTATAATATAATAAATCTGGTGAGAAAAATAGGGAAAGATGTAGGAGGAGAGTTAACAAATTCCTTGAAAAGAATAAACATTATGTTTAAAAATGAAAAAATTACTACTGAGTGTGTAAAGAGTTATGAGGGGTTTACCTTGTTAGGTGAATCTTTTGGACCATTTGAGAAGGGAAAGAAATATAAAATTAAACTATTTTCGTCGATTCCCTTCATTATTAATGAAATTTTAGAGATAAGCCAGTCTGAAAAATGTGATAATGTTGACGTGCAGCGGTATGCTATAAGTGAAAGAGATGATCAGAAACTGATCCAATCTGAAGATGAATTTTTCTTAAACAAGATTAAAGATTTTAAGCTTTTTATGAAAAATGAAATTAAAAATAAAAATAAACCTCAAATTAATTTAGATAGGTATAATTCTTACTCATCAAGCATGGTTGATAACAGACTGTTAAAGCTATTAAAACTAGCAAAAATAGACTTATCTTTAGATGACGAGAGAAGGCTTACGGTTTCTGAGAAGCTATTATTTGAAATAATATTTAAGATTATTAAAAGCTGGAGAAATTTCTTCATAAATAGTGAATAAGAATTAAAATTATTCTTTTAAAGTTAGATATTCTTTTCTGGCTTTTGCATATTCTTCTCCTTTAATTTTTCCTTCTAAAAATAATTTTTCTTTATCACGCATTATTTTTCTTTTTTTTGCCAATTCTTTCTTTCTCTCAGCTTTAATAAAATTGTCTGAAATGGTTTTTGCTAGTTTTATTATCTGTTTGTCATTCCTCTTTAAGAGTTCATCAAGATATTTTCTTATTGGTTTAGCCATTTCAGCGTTTTTTCTTGAAATTTCTTCGATACGAGTCAAAGCTAATATGATTTCTTCATTGTTTATCCCTTTTAAAACACTAATTAATCTAGGGATTGCTACTTCTTTTAATATTTCATCGAGATATTTTTCTACCTCTTTTTTTGCACTCCCGTAACTCTCCAATTGTTTACTTTTTATATATTCAATAAACAATAGAGGTAGCTCAATTGGCCATTCTTCCATTTTCTCCTTATCAGCTAATTGTACAACTCCACCATTTTTCAATCTAAAAACTTTTATATCCAATCACCTGTAGTAAGTTTCTCAGGTAAGTACGTGTCGGTTAAAAATTTAAATCCATGAGAAGCAAATGCTTGTATTTCTGCTTTTATTTTAAGTTTAAGTGCTAGTTTAAGATCTAACTCCCAAGCTTTATTCTTTTTAACAAATCCTTCGTTTAATAAATCTTTGGTACGTTTCTCATCCTGTTTATTCATCTTTATCCTCACTTCTTGAGGAATCTTATACTTATCTAAATCTCTCGTTAAAACTCCTAAGAGTTTTATATTTGGTGTGGCAAGAAAAGGTGATTCGTAACTCAATCTCTTCGACCCGCGTAAATAGACCTTATTTTGAAATGACTTAAATTTAATCTAAATAATCATTAGAATCAAAGTTTTATAAATTTAAAGTTTTTGTTTAACTATTAAAAAAACTTTATACTACTATAAAATAAGTTAATATTCTTAATTTTTGATATAATTTTAAAGATGATAAAAACATCCCTACTAATATTCAATTAAGCATGGGTGTAATTGAACATCTTCCTTTTCTTTTTTAAATTCACTCGATTCAACCCCACTTGCGTGGGTGTAATTTGATATCCTTTTTTACATTTGTTTAAATTTTTCCTTTAATCGTTGATATAATTAAAAGTTAATTTCAAGAGTTAAATTTAAGAGAAGTGGCTAATATTAGCTATTCTCATTTTCATTTTTCATTTTCGGACTCTCAATTTATGGCAGATAATTAACTAATCTACAATATTGCATGTAGTAAATTATAAAAATATCAAAAATATTATTTATTATATTAATTCAATTAAATGATTTAAAAAACAAATGAGGGGAAATTTAAAAATATTTTTTGAAGAGTGAATAAATAATGAAAAATCATTCATTAATTGAGTCAGAACAAGTATTTAGAGAACTTTTCGATAATATGAGTAGTGGAGTTGCAGTTTATGAAGCGATTAATAGTGGAGATGATTTTATCTTTAAGGATATAAACAAAACTGGAGAGAACTTAAGTAACATTGAACGTAAAAATATTTTAGATAAAAAAGTAAAGGTTCGGTATAATTATGATTGAAACAGCAGATACAAAGAAGAATAATTCGTTGAATAAAATAAGTGCATCTTTTCTAATTTCAAACGAAGATATAATATTAGAATATGAGGTAAGTGTAGGATTTTTCCCTCAAATATCAGATCATACTAATTTAAAAGGAATTTCTTTCATTGATACTTTAGCTCCATCTTTAGGTGAAGGTAACATTAACAAAATAAAAGATATTCTAACAGAAAGAGAGGCACAAATTATTGAATTCAATATAAATGTAAATAAGGAGCAGAAATTCAATGAGATTCTAATCTCATTTTTACCAAACAATCAAATTTTTATTATTTTTCGCAATATCGATAATCGAAAACAAATGGAGTTTGATTTAGAGAAGGAACGGGTTAAATTAAAGAATGTTTTTAGACTTAAATCCCTATGCCATCCAGATTTATAACAATAAAGGATATCATATATACGAGAATCAAGCATTTTTAGACCTTTGGAATGCAAGACCACCCAAAGATTTTTGCGTCTTTGAAGATCAAAATATAATTGAAACTGGACAAATATATGCCTTTAATGATGTTTTAAATGGCAAAACCGTTTATCTACCGAACGGAGAGTATGATACTAAAAATGTATTCCCAGATCGGGACTCACACATTGTTTATTTTAAAGCTGTTGTATTTCCGATATTTGATAAGAATAAAGTAGTTGAAAGTTTCGCAGTCATGTACGAAAATATTACCGAACGGAGACTCGTAGAACTAGAATTAATAGAATCGGAGGAAAAATTAAGAAAATCTGAAGAAAACTTGATATTATTAAATAAAGAATTGGAACAGAAAATTAGCGATAGAACTAAGAAGTTAAAAGTCTCAGAAGAAAAATACCGAGAAGCATACAATCTTGCGAATCTTTATAAAGATATTTTTGCTCATGACATAAATAATATACTCCAAAATATTAAATCTTCAGCAGAACTTAGTTCTCTTTACCTTAACTCGCCAGAGAAATTAAGTACGATTAAAGAATTTAATGTTATTATCAATGAACAAGTCACTCGAGGTAGCAAATTAATAAACAATATTCAAAAACTTTCTCATATTGATGAATCTAAAATTACATTAAATCCTGTAGAAGTTTGTATAAATATAAAGGAATCAATAAAATTTCTTCAACAGAGTTTACCGAATAGAAATATCAACATTAGTGTAGACTCTTTTCCCGGGGAAATTCTCGTATTAGCGGACAATTTATTATTAGATGTGTTTGAAAATATTTTATTTAACGG